>CAWBEU010000012.1:0-118799 GCA_963787975.1 uncultured Thermoplasmata archaeon | reverse complement strand
ATGGTCTGCCTGGTCGGAGCGTTTTCCGGCACGTGACCGTCAGTTCTGGCGCGGCAGCACCATACCGGACCGGATCACCTTTCTCAAGGGCACCGGGAAGAACCTGCGCCTCGTGAAACTCCGAACCCTGGAGGAAGCATCCTCCCCCAAGCTGGGCCGTCTCGTACACCCGGGCCGTAGCGCTCAACCGCCCGGGAACCCAAGAGGACGCGATAGGTCGCGGCTCGGCCACGGCACATCGCAGAGCTGACAAGCCCTCGAGCCTTCGGTCCGAGGATATATCCGTTCCTCGTGGACCCGGCAAGAAACGGCGGTCTACGACCCGCAAGCCACCGGAACGCCTACCGTGGCTCCAATACAACGGATGGCCCGCGCCGTCACGGAGCGACTCCGGGTGCGTCCGGTCCCCGGCCAGCCGTTCTGGGTCCTCGCCGTGCGCAATACGGTCCATCACACCCATTACCAGGTGTTCCTGCCCGAATATCCGTCGGGGGAGGCCCGATTCTGCAGCTGCGTGGACTTCTCCCGTAAGGGAATCGGCACCTGCAAGCACGTCGAAGCGGCGACTGCGTGGCTCGAGTCCCATCCGGACGTCACCCGTCCGGCCGCTTCCCGGCAAGGGGTCGCGAGCGTGTGGCGAGCGATAGACACCGGCCCGGAAGGAGCCGGAGCGGCTCACCGCCGGAATCGATTCGCCTACGCACCGGGGCGTGTACTGTTCGAGAAGCGGGCGGCCCCGCGTCGGGGGGCGCAAGAAGGGGGAGGGGGGAAAGGGTTGGGGTGCGAGCCGGCGGGCGGGTCGGGGGTTTAGCTCGACATCCCGGGCGCGGCCTTGGGGCCGGCCTTGATTTTGTCGTCCTCGGGGTCAACGATGACCTCGCCGTTGACGCCCATCGTCTCGATGGTCTTCAGGGTCATCCCGGACGAGGACTTCGCCTTCTGCCAGTCCGGAATCGGGATCGAGAACTTCTTCTCGACTTCCGTACGGTGATCAGACCGATTTACTAGCAGAACGGGATGACGCGCCCATCCGGGACCGCGTAGTGGATATGGCGACGCATCAGGCGCTGGATATCGTAGTCGTACGCGTCCTGGAAGTGCATGTTTCCAGGTACAACGTCCGCCAGGTGAACTTCGCCAGGGCTTCCTTGTTGCCCTCGGTGAAGATCGCCGCGATGACGCGGACGCAGTTCTTCTCGCTCAGCCCTTCCGGGGCCTTCGAGAAGTCGAAGTACCTCGACACCTCGTGGAGCAGCTTCGCGCCCGGCCACCAGGCGCCGAACGCGGGCGAACTTCGGCCTGCAACGGTACTTCTCGATGAGCGTCTCAACGTTCTCGAAGAAGCCGTCGACGTCCATGAACCGGGGCAGCGGGGTGAGCTTCTGGCCGTCCTTGGAGACGAAGGCGAAGGTGGCGCAGCCAGCGGACCGGGATGCGTGGTCAGGGTCATCTTCTCCTCACCGTGGATGATCGAGACGAGCTCCGGGGATTGGGGCGACGGACGGCGCGGGGAAGAAGTCCGACTTCTCGAACGGTCCCTCGGTGCACAGGATGCGGACCAGGTCGGACTGGGTGAACCGCGTCTGGAAGCGGTCCTTGTCGGGAATCCGCGCCGTGAGCGCGACCGGCTGGAAGTTGACGCCACGAACGACGTCGATGTTGTCGGTACGCGAACTTGACCGTCGGCGTACCCTTCTCGTTGAATCCGCCGACCAGGGTCGGGACGAGGACCACGGAGAGCGGCTTGTCCGGCTTCCCGGCGGCGAGCTCCTCGGCGGAGAGATCATGCGCCGGGCCGCCTGGATGGCCTTCTCCTTGACCTTCAGGAGCGGGACGCCCCGCACCTTCCGGTAGATCTCATCGTCCAGTCCATCGAACTGGAGGTCCAGTTGTAGCCCCAGTTCCGGGCCTGCTGGGCGAATCCGGCCTCGTTGGCGAACCGGATGCCGTTGGTGGCGACCTGGACCTGCTTGAAGCCCAGTTCGCGGGCCATTCCGCAGGCTTCCAGGAAGAGCGGGGAGAGTGTGGGTTCGCCGCCCGAGAACTGGACCGCGACCGTCCCAACGGGCTTCTGCTCCCGCAGGGTCTTCAGCATGAAGTAGATCTGCTCGCGGGTCGGCTCGTAAACGTAGCCGGCGGCGTTGGCGTTCGCGAAACAGACGGGGCATTTCAGGTTGCATCGGTTGGTCAAGTCGATGAGGGCGAGTCCCGTGTGGGACTTGTGGTGGCTGCACATCCCGCAGGTGGTCGGGCAGCCGCGGAACTTGTCGTGGTCCGGGTTCTCGTAGCCGACTCCGTCATGGGCGTAGACCTCCATCCGGAGGTGGAATTCGACGTCGTTGGAGATGATGTCCCAGAAGTACCCCGTGGGTACGGCAGGTCTTCTCCATGATCACACGGTTGTCCTTCTCACGAACAGCGCCAGGATCGCCTGGTCCGCTCCGGCAAGCAGCGCGGTCTTTCGGGGCAGTCCGCGGGGTGCCTGGAACTCACGCATTACTCTTGCTGGCATTGGATTCCCTTGCTTCGCCTGGCGCCGCTGGGCACCTGGCTTAGCGGCCAAGCCCCCGCGGGCTACATAATCAATCTGTCGTGTAGCCCGCTACAATTCTCCACCGCCGTGACGGAGACTCGCATGGTCCGAATCGCTACATTCCGGGCAGTGGACAACACGCCACCGCGGGTGCCCTAATAACGTCCCCCCGATTGGAGGGGGCGCATATGGCGCCGCAGAAGCCCTCGGGAAAACGACAGGCAAGAAGTCGAAGCCTCCGCGGGCCCGCACCCGCGGGTCGAGAAGACGCCTAAGCGAGCCTCACCGCCACATTTCGTGGGCAGGGCAGGCTCCCCGGTGCTCGAGAGATACACTCCTAAGTCCATGGACGCGGCGGTCGGTGAGGTGGTGGCTTCCTTCCCCGCCACCTCCCCCAAGCCGGCTCCTTCCGCGGCCCTGCCGACCCTGACTCCCCCGAGTGCCCCCGGGCCCACGCCAGCCGCGCTCTCCTCCGCCGCGGGAGCCCCGGTCGGCCCGCCGAAGCTCCTGGTCGGCCGCGGAGAAACCCTTCGATCTCGACGAGTTCGCGCAGCTTCTTGGTCAAACACAAGTCCAAGTAACGGTCCCCCGGGACAGTCTGGTCGAGGTGCTGCGCCAGGGTCTGCGACTTCATGGGCTTCGGCATCTATGTCTACGCTTTCCGGGTCCCAGACCGGGCCCGGAAGAGCTGCTCAAGACCTTCATAGTCGAGCTCCGACCACATCGACTTCTCCTCATCGGCGCACGACTGGATGCCGTTCCGGGCCCGGGGCCGAGCCGACAGTCCGTTCGGTCCGACCGGCACCCGCTAAACCCACCCGCCCCCCGGCCTCCGGGGGAGCGCACCGGGGCGTTCCGCCTCTTCCGAATCCGATATCTGGGCCCGGGAGGTGGCGCATGGAAGGCGAAACCATGCCCGGAAATTCTCCGGCCGACCCGGTCGAACTCGAGCTGGTCGATTGCCAGCACCTCACCAGAACTTCCCGGGCCGAGCAACAAGAGATGAAGCAGGCCATCGAGGAGCTCGTGAGGACGTTCCGTTCCTTGGCCATGCATCTGGGAATCGCGGCCGAGCCGTTCCCGGAAGGGCGACTGGTCAGGCAACCGGCGAAGGGCTCTAACATCCCGGGCTTCGCGTCGGCCTCGGCGACCCTGCGGCAAGCGGAGCGTCCGCTCCGATCCGGCGCGCCAAACGTTAAGCCCCGTACCTCCTCGCGCCGAGACCTCGTCCTAGGGGCAGCGCAGAGCCATCCGGTCCGGTACGACGTCAGCGTAGAAGACCCGAAGTCCCATCGGCTCCAGGTCGTCGTCGATATCCCCGAAGTCAGCGGTAACACCATCGACCTCGTGCTACCCTCGTGGGCACCGGGCTCGTACATCATCCGACCGGCACGGAACGTCCGAGACGTCCGCGCAAGTCAGGCCAACACAGGAGCATCACTCCCCATCGTCAGGCAGGACAAGGCCCGGTGGCGCGTAACTACGGAGGGAGCCGCCCACGTAGAAGTCCGGTAAGAAGTCTATGGCCACGACCTCCGCGATGACGGAGTCGACGTGACGGCCGATCACCTCTCACTCAACACCCGGAAAGGTCCTCCCCTACATCGACGGCCGAGAGCACGAATCGCTCGTGATCGCGGTGCACGTCCCATCCGCGTGGCGAGTCTACACCGAGCTCCCGAAATCGACGGAGCCCGGCCCGGTTACCGGGCACGCGACTAGACGAGCTCGTGGATGAGCCGATCGACTGCGGGACCCCCGTCGAGCTCACCGACACCCCCCCGGCATTGCCACCGGATCCTGCTGTGCGGTCGGGGGGAAACTCGAGGCCCATCAGGTCGAGACGGACGTGGCGAAGATCGTCGAGGCAGCAATCCGTCTGATGGAGGGGTCCACCGCTCCAGCACTACACGTTCTTCTACCATCTCGCCGACGGACAGTGGCCGGTACAGGGCGGCCTCGAGCACAAGAACTCGACTTCGATCGTGCTGGGGCGGACGGCGTTCCGGCCCGAGGAGGACTACCGCAGTGTCCTCAGGCACATCACCCACGGTACCTCCACCTCTACAACGTGAAGCGGATCCGGCCCCGAGTCCTGGGGCCCTTCGACTACACGAAGGAGAACTACACGCACCTCCTGTGGGCCATGGAAGGCTCGACGGACTACTTCCAAGACCTACTCTTGCTGCGCACCGGCTTGCTTGCCCGGCGCCCAGTATCTCGACGCGCAGGGCAAGAAGATCCAAAGTGCGTGGACACACCGGCCGGAAAGTGGCGAGCCTCGAGGAACTTTCGTTCAACTCCTGGATCGACCTGCACACCATCACGAGGAGACCCCGAACCAGTCGGTCTCGTCCTACCTAAAAGGCGGCCTGGCCACCATGTGCCTCGACCTCAGTCCGGCACCGCACCGAGGGGCGGACCTCCGTGGAGACCGTCTTCCGGACGCTATGGGAGGAGTATGGCCAGCGGGACCGGGGCCTCGAAGAGGAACAAGATCCTGACCGTGGCAAACCGAGCAACCGGCTCGACCTCTCCGACTTCTTCCAGCGGTACATCGGAGGAACCTTCGAGAACGACTTCGGCGTCTTCCTCGGTCGTGCCGGACTCAAGCTGGAGCCGCAGGAACACCCCACCGGGCAAGGAGGACAGCCTGCGAGGTTGGCTCGGCGTGACGCTGAAGACGACGCGGGGCGGGCCCGGATCACCTCGGTCTTCGACGATGGGCCGGGCCGACGGGCCGGGTTGTCACCGGACGACGAGGTCGTGGCTCTCGATGGTCAGCGGGTGGCGTTCGCCGACGTGCCGAAGGCGCTCCAGCGGTTCCCGCCGGCGGTGTTCCGTAGAGGTCACGGTCTTCCGCCGCGGATTCCTCACCAGCGTGTCGGTCGAGACCGGTAAGGTGCCGCCCGAGAAGCTTCTTATCGTCCCCGTCGAGGACGCGGCGCCGCTCGCCCGCCGCGTGCACGAAGGGTGGCTCGGCGTGCCCTGGGAGGCGCGGAAGAAACCCTCCGGGCCGAGCGCGGCGCCGACGGGCTGAGCTTCCCGGTGGGGCCAGAGCCCCGGATCTCGGCCCCTTCGGGAACCGCCTTAAGACCGGTCCCGCCATTCTCCCTCCATCGGGTACAGGCGTCGGAAGCATCAGCGCCACCCGATCGCCGACGTGAAGGCGACCCGGCAGCGTGTCCGTGACCTGAACCGTTGCCCGAGTGGCTGAGCCGAGGGCCACGACCGCCACATCATATTCCCCCGCGGCCTCGACGACCGGGTCGAACTCGGTCGGCTGGGCGCCCGGGCTGAGTCGTGGTGACGGCTTCCACCTCGAGGCCGTTGCGGGGGAGCGCCTCCGCCCGCAACCCATCGGATCGGCTGCACGACCGGCATCGTCCGGCGACAGGAAACGTGAGGGTCCCGCAGTGAGGGCACCGATCCCCCATGAGTCTCCAGCGGCTGGCGAGGTTCTCCAAGTAGCGTGGATGCGGTACGTACGCCCCTTGTGAAACGACGTTCAGTTCGGCCTCCCGTTCGAGGAATTTCTCGCTGGGAGGGTCGACGCCCGATTCCGCGGCCCCCCAACTTCCGAGCCAGCGAACCGGGCCATCAAGCCGGAAACCGGCGAACCCGCTCCTCCCGCGCACCGATTCACCGACGATTCCCGTGTCCCCGGTCCGTAGCCGCCGTCCGAGCTCCCACAGCAGAATGGCCGGCCGCAGCGTGGGAGCGGCCCCGACCGGGTCGGGGGATGCTTCGACCACGGTGACCGTGATTCCGGGCGCCGTCTCTTCCCAGGCCGCCTGCCATCTGGCCGACTCCTCCTCCACCGCGAGGACCACCTCGCCCGTCCTCCGCCCGGAGATGGCCAAGGGCATCGAGCCAGCTCGTGACCGACGCCTTCATGGACGGCGCTCGCCCCGGGGCATGGCCGCGGAATCCGTGACGGAGCACAGCCAGCCCCGGTTCCTTTCCGAACAGGAAGGCGGCCGCGCCCGCCCCGTGTCTAGGTTCGAGTCCGCCGGTAGCATCGCGCCCAATCGAGGCAGGGTCGGCGGCCACGACCACTTCCCGGCCGGTCGCCCCTCCTCGTGGGCCGCCGCAGCCAGAGCGCCCCAAAGGCCTGGCGCGTTCGGAAGATGACGACGAACCTCGAGTTTCGGAACGCCGATGGCTTCTCCAAAGGCCCAGTCGGTTTCCGGAGAGAAAGACCCGACGAGATGAAGGCGCTGCAGCGCCCGGGACCCCTCCGGCTGGACCTGGCGGCCGAGCGGGCTAAGTGCCATCAATCCGAGCGTGAAGGCATCCTCGTCGGGCCCCTCGACCCGGAAAGTCCCGTGTTGCCACACCGGGCGCACCAGGCTCGCGGAAAGGATTGAACGCGCCATGATCACCCGATGGAGAAAAGGTGCACCGCCGCCGTGGCGCCGGAGCCACCGACGTTGTGGGTCAGCGCGCGTTCCGCCCCTCCGACCTGCCGGGCTCCGGCCTGCCCTCGCAGTTGAAGGAACACCTCGTAGGCCTGACTGACTCCCGTCGCGCCGATCGGGTGTCCCTTCGCCTTGAGGCCCCCGTCGGGATTGACCGACGGCCGCCGAGGCAGCATCGCACCCGAGAGCGTCATCTTCCCGGCGCCGCCCCGCGGAGCAAATCCCAGATCCTCCAGGGCGAGGAGCTCGGCGATCGTGAAGCAGTCGTGCACTTCGAGGAAGTCGAGACTCTTCCGGTCCACGGGAGCGTTTCCGGAACGCGTCCTGGGCGGCGATCCGGGACGCTTCGAGTCGCGTGATGAATCGTCGTTGCTGGACGGCAAGATGGTCGGATCCCGCTCCGCTGCCGACCACGTAGACCGGGGTATCGGTAAATCGGCGGGCCGCCTCGGGCCGGGCGACCAGGAGCGCCGCCGCCCCGTCGGAGACAGGGCAGCAGTCATACAGGCGTAACGGCGCGGCGACCGGCGGCGCGCTGTTGGCCTGCTCCCGGGTCACCGGTTTCTGAAAGTGCGCGTTCGGGTTGAGCGCTCCGTTGGCGTGGTTCTTGACCGCCACCGCCGATAGCGCGTCTCGCACCGGGCCGTGCTCGGCCTCATACCGAGAGGCCATAAGGCCGTAGACGCCCGCGAAGGTGAGCCCGGCAAGACGCTCCCACTCGGTGTCTCCCGAAACCCCCAGCCAGTACCGACGTCGAGCGTTCGTCACGTCAGTCATCTTTTCGAGCCCGACGACCAGGACGAGGTCCCGCCGGCCCGACGCGACCGCATCGACGGCCAGGCGGAGCGCGAACCCGCCGGAGGCGCAGGCATTCTCCACGCGAACGGCGGGAAGACCGGGTCGTCCCGTCTCCTCGGCGGCGACCGCGGAAGCGTTCCCGAGCTGCCAGCCGGAAAACCCAACGTCGAGAGATAGAGCTCCTCGATCGCCGTCGCGCTCCAGTCCCCGGTCCACGCTGGCGACGGCTTTGTCGACGGCGTCCCGGACGAGCCGGCGCGGGCCCTCCGCGAGCGCTCCGAAGCGGGTGTGGCCGGCGCCCACGATGGCGGCCCGTGGGGCGCGACCCTGCGTGGGCGTCGTGAACCAATCCTCTTATCACGCGAACTCTTGCGCGCTATAAAGCCGGGGGAATCGGAACTGACAGAGGAGGGTCCCTACGTCATCGGCGTCACGGGCGCGAGCGGAGCGCCGATCGCGGCCCGGGTGCTGCAGACGCTCCGCACGTCGGACGTGGAGCACATCGTCATCCTGTCGCCCGGCGCGGCGGCCGTGATACGCGAAGAGCTCGGAATGGAGCCGGAAGCGCTCCTGAAGGGCACCCCCACGGTCTATGCGGACACCGACCTGGGCGCTCCCATCGCGAGCGGCTCGCGTCGTACGCGGGGCATGGCCGTGGTGCCCTGCTCCACCAACACCCTCGCGAAGATCGCCCTCGGCCTGGCGGATACCCTCATCACGCGGGCGGCCCACGTGCACCTCAAGGAGCATCGACGGCTGGTCCTCGTGCCGCGGGAAACGCCCCTCAGTGCGATCGGGCTCGGGCACATGACCCGGCTCGCAGAGCTCGGCGTGGTGATCCTGCCGGCCTCGCCCCCCTACTACCTGCATCCGAAGGGTGTCGGGGACCTGGTCGACTACTTGGCCGGCAAGACGCTGGACCACCTGGGATCCCCCACCACTTGTATCGCGGGTGGCGAGAAGAGGGAGCATGAGTCTAGGTGGCACTTCAAGCCCGAACGCGGGGGGGGCCTCCTCTCGTCAGCTCCAATGGCCGTTCATCGGCGTGGTCGTGCTGCTCGTGCTCCTGATCATCTTGACCCCGAACCTCTTCTCCTCGGGGAGCGCGGGTCTCCAGACCAGGGCCCAGCTCATCGTAGAGAGGGCCGCGCCTGACGGAAACACGAGCTTCTACGTGGAGAGCATCGGGACGTCGACCCTCTACCAGTCGATCGCGGTGGGGCTCGCGCCCTTGCCCGGCTGGCCGTACACCGGCACCTCGAGCGAGCTCCGCGGGTGGGCATGGACCAACGCCACCGAGACCCTCGCGCTGATCGCGACGAGCGCGACGAATCCCGTGGCCCTTAACGTCACCGTGAAGTACACCAACCCGTCGGGGGTCACTACGGAGTACGTCGGGGTGTACGGTTTTGATCTCAATGAAACGACCCTCCGGTTGCAGTCCGTGAACCTCCTCCCCGGCGCCAGCGCGCCGCCCCCGTCCACGCCGCTCGCGGACCTGCCGATCTTCCTGTTGCTCGCGATCCAGACGGCCTCGGGGCCGACCCAATGAAGTTCCCGCGCTTCCCCGTCTTCTGGGCGGTGGTCATCGCGGCGTTGCTCTTCGTCGAGGTCGCGGAGCTGACCCGCCTCTTCACCATCCCGTTTCTCGCCGCGGTCTCGGACCCGGTCACCTTCGCCCTGGCCCTGATCTTCGTGACGATCGTCGCCCTGGTCGGGGCCATCTTCATCGGGATCTACGTCTCGCAACGTCTGCTCTCTCCCCGGGGATTTTCGCCTTTCGAGGAAGAGATGCTGAAGATGCGCGCCGACGTCACGGATATCCAGCGCGAGATGCAGGACCTCCTCGCGCGCCCGGGCGGCCCGAAGGGAACCGCCCCGGTCCCCCCACCCAGCGACCCGGATTCCCCGGAGCGCCGACCATGAACATCCCGGTCATCGACAACGGCGGCCAATGGACCCACCGGGAGTACCGGGTCCTGCGCGACCTGGGCGCCGACGCCCGGATCGTTCCCAATACGACGCCGTTCTCCGAACTCAACGCGGACGGAGTCGTCCTGTCGGGCGGGGCTCTCAGTCTCGAAGGCAGCGACGCGCCCCTGGGCAAGGTCGGAGAGTGGATCGACCGCGTCGAGGTGCCCGTGCTGGGGATCTGCGTCGGCCACCAGTATTTGGCACGACATTTCGGGGGGGTTGTCTCCCTGGCCCAAACGCCGGAATTCGGCCGGGTCACCGTGACGCTCGAGGCCGAGGGCGATCGGCTGCTGGGCGCATTCCCGACCTCGCTGCAGGTCTGGGAGAGCCACAACGACGAGGTCGTCCGTCCTCCGCCCGGCTGGCGGAAGCTGGGCCACTCTCCTACCTGCCAGGTCGAGGCGATGGCGCATCCGAGCCGACCGATCTGGGGCGTCCAATTTCACCCCGAGGTCGAGCACACCGAGAGGGGTCGGGAGCTCTTCGAGAACTTCTTGGCGCAGTGTCGAAGATGAAAATTCACACATCGCCTCCCCCCGTCCCTCCGTTTTTCGAGGTCGACGGGAGTGTAGGAAAAACGGATTTAGAAGAACCCGTAAAGGGGGAACGAGGGCCTCCGGGTCCATGACCACGGAAACCTACTCCATGAGCTCGTCCAGTATGCCGGCGCGGACGGAGGGAGCCTCCGCCATCGTCGTCGCCGGGGACGAGGAAACGCGGGTCCTTCTTCGCGGGCTGTTGCGCCTCCACCACTATCGCGTCATCGGCGAGGCGGAAGGCTCGACGGAGGGAACCGAACTGCTGCGCACCCATCCTCCCAGCGTCATGGTCGTGGACGCCGCCCTTGCAGAAGGTAGCTTCCCGGTGCTGATTCGGGAGGCCCGATTGCTCCGGCCGGAGATGCGGGTCGTTCTCGTCACGCCGACGCCGGTGCGTCCCGGCGACGGCACGCCGAAGGGAGCGGATGGGCCGGACGCGACCGTCACCCGGCCGTTCCGCCTGGCCGATTTCCTCGGGGCCCTTCAGGGCAAGGCGCCCCACCGTACAAGTTAGAGGGGGCCACCCGGCCCAATGAGCCGGACGCGCTCCAGCGCGGCCTGTTCCTCGAAGTGGAGCGTGCGGGCTGGCACGACCAGAGCATGCAGGGGCGGGCCAAAGTCGGCGCCCTCCAGGTGGCTCCGGGGGCCATACCAGCCGCGTGCCGAGTCGCTCCCGACGCGTGCCACTACCGCGATCATCAATTCAGGGGGGAAGACAGGATCCGGCGAATCCGCGTCACGCTCCGCCAGGATCCGGAGCGCCTCGTTCGCGGCCATGAACCGGCCCTCCTCGGGCCGCAGGTCGAGCAGAACGAGGGTGTGGAGGTCTTGCGCTCGATTCTGCGCTATCCCGTCCAGGGGAGAACGGGGAGCGAAGCCGGGCGCTGGGAAAGGGATGGAGACGGTCCGACCGAACCGGTAGTGCTGCAGGCCGAGGAAGCTCGGCGCGGCGGTCAGTACGCTGGCGTTCGGAAGGTAAGTCCAGGAATGTCCGGCCTTCTCGGCGGCCAGCCGTAAGGCCACATGGGTCGTGGCGGCGAACGGGTCTCCCGCCACGAGGAAGCCCACGTGAGCGTGATGCTCGAGCGCCTCGAGCACCGGGCCTTCCGCCTCGACCTGGTTCCGGGGAAGGGTCACGATCGGACGGCCCAGCTCGTGCGCCAGCCGCTCGAGGCTGCCCGAGGCCAGGACCGAGGTGTAGGTCTCGGAAAAGATTGCGTCGCAACGGCGGAGCCGTTCGCGGGCCCGCGGCGACAGATCGCGGTCGTCGCCGAGACCCAGCCCGATGAAGGCGAGCTCCCCCATGGTCCCGCGACCCCCGCCCTCGGCGGGAGGCCTATCCGCGGACCGCCATAACGGGGCAGGGGGCACTGCGGAACAGGTCTTCCACGAAGCGTCGGGTGATGAGGGGACCTCGGACGTTCTGTCGGTCCTCGACGACCATCAGAAACCCGTACCGCTCCCGAGCCGCCGCGGAGAGGATCAGGTCCGGGATCCGGTGACGCCGGCCCAGGAGCGACTCCGGAAGGAGCGTATGCCGGTGCCGCAGCTCGAGCCCCCGGGGCGTACGGCTCGTCTGAGGCGTTTCCTCATGCGTGAGCGGTTCGCTCGAGATCGTGAGCGAGACGATCGGGACGCTGTCGTGCTTGAGCGAGAGCGCCTCGGCGAGCTGCATGGCCTTCGGCGATGGGCCTCCCCCCATGAACGAGGGCACGAGGATCTGGGTGAACGACTGGGTGGCCAGCGCGAGGCGGTTCACGAGCAGGACGTCGGGGGTTGCGTGCTGCAGGATGGTGCTCGCCGTGTGGCCGACGAACGGATTCGGGCTTCGAGGACTACCCCGGAGCGTCATCAGGATCCCGTCGACCGCGTGGCTGGTGGCGCTCTCGACGATCTCGCCGGCGACGTCGGGGGCCACCCGGACTTCGGGATCGACGAGCACGTCGAGGGCCGCGGCCGTCTCGTGAGCCGGTACGACGATGTGGACCGACTCGCGCCAGGCCTTGGTGATCTCCGGCAGGCTCACGTGGGGGATCACGTGGAGGAGCCGGATCTCGCCGTCCGCGTCGAGGAGCTGCGCCGCGAAGCGGATCAGGGGCTCGACCTCGGCGGCTTGGTTGACCGGAATGAGGAGACGGTGGTACATTCTCAGACACTCCGGTGCTCGTAGGGGAGCAGCGCGAGATCGAGCTTGAGCACATCGACGTACTTCGGCCCGATGAAGTTGAGGAGCGGCAGGGTGATGTGCGCGTTCACGAGCCCCTGCAGGAACGCCATCGACAGGTTCGTCGCCGCCGCGATGCGGGGGATCTGAACGAGGACGGCCTCCGGCGTAAGGTCCGGGTCGAGTCCGGAGCCGGAGACCGTGACGAGAATCTCTGGGACGCTCGCGTTCACGGCGTAGGGTCCATACTGTGCCATGTAGGACCTGGTCTCGTTGACCAGCGCGGGATCGGAGTATCCTAGTAACGTCGGCGAGCCGATGAACGAGTTGTAGTCCTCCGGGGACGGCCGTTCCCAGAACAGCCACGGCGCCGACAGGTTCTGCGCGATCAGGCTCGACCCGACGGCGGTGCCGTTGTCGTGGAGAATACTCCCGTTGGCCGAGAAGGGCTCGACTTCTTGCGCGAAGGCCGTGATGACGCCCGGGTACGCCAGGCCGAGCAGGAATATCGTGAGGACGAGCAGGACGATGGAGGCCCGGACGTGTCCCAGGACCGGATGGTGCGACGGAGGTACCATGGGACGTTCCGTGGCCGTTTCATCCGGGATGGTGTCGAGCGGGCCGGCGGGGCGCGGTGGACGGGCCGTCACAAGAAGCCTCCCGGGAGGAGGTGGGCGATCGCGGCGAGGAACGACTGCCACCCGGGGATTCCTCCGAGCCAGCCCAGCAGAATGTAGACCGCCTTGATTCCGACGAATGCGCTCACGAGTCCGCCGATACCGTAGAGGAGCAGATTCTGGCGCAGCAAATCAATGGCGCTTCGCGGGCGGAACGGCACTCCGCGCAGCGCCAGCGGGATCAGGGCCGGGATCATCAGCGCATTGAACAGGACGGTGGAGAGTACCGCGAGGTGGGGGTTGGAGAGGCCGAGCACGTTGAGGTCCCGGACCCCCGCGAACCCCGCGCCCGCGGCGGCGAAGAGGACCGGGATGATGGCGAAGTACTTCGCGACGTCGTTGGTGATCGAGAACGTAGTGAGCGCGCCGCGGGTGATCAGGAGCTGCTTCCCGATTGAAACGACCTGGATCAGCTTGGTGGGGTCACTGTCGAGGTCGACCATGTTCCCCGCCTCCTTCGCGGCGCTCGTGCCGCTGTTCATGGCGAGGCCGACATCTGCGCGGGCCAAGGCCGGCGCGTCGTTCGTGCCGTCGCCGGTCATCGCGACCAGCCGACCTTGCGCCTTCTCTCGGTTGATCAAAAGTAGTTTGGCCTCGGGACGCGCCTCGGCGATGAAATCGTCGACCCCCGCCTCCTTTGCGATCGAGGCCGCGGTGAGCCGGTTGTCGCCGGTGCACATCACGGTGCGAATTCCCATCCGGCGAAGCTCGGCCAGTCGCTCCTTGATACCGGGCTTGACGACGTCCTTGAGGAAGACGAGCCCCATCGTCTGCTTGTTGCGGGCAATCGCCAGGACCGTCATGCCCTGGCGCGCCGCTTCGGTAGCGGTCAGCCCGAGACTCGGCGGCATCTCCCCGGCGTAATCCTGCATCGCGGTCACCGACCCTTTCATGATCTCCGTTCCATCCCCGAGCACGATCCCGCTCGTCCGGCGCTCGGCGCTGAAGGGAAGGATCCGAAAGCTGCCGGGTTCGAGGCGACCCGGCTGGGCGCCCCGCCGGGCCGCGAGCCGAACGATTGACCGGCCTTCGGGAGTGTCATCAAGGCTCGACCCGATCATCGCAACCCGGAGGAGGTCCGCCATGTCGACGTCCGGCGCGGGGACCAGTTGCACCGCGAGCCGGTTGCCCACCGTGATTGTCCCGGTCTTGTCGAGTATCAGGACGTCCAGGTCACCGGCCGCCTCTACGGCCTTCCCGGATTTGGCGATGACGTTCGCGTTGGCGACCCGGTTAATCCCTGAGATGCCGATTGCGGGGAGAAGGCCGCCGATCGTGGTGGGGAGCAAGGAGACCAGTAAGGACGCCGCGGTCGCCACGTCAATCGCGGCGTAGCCGGTGATTTGGCACAAGTAGATCAGTCCTAGCACCACGATGAACAGGGCGAGCGAGAGGGCGGAGAGGAGGACGTTGAGCGCGATCTCGTTCGGGGTCTTCTCTCGGGTCGTCGACTCGACCAGCCGGATGAGCCGGTCAAGGAACGACTGACCCTGGACCGCGGAGACCCGCACCTGGACCTCCCCCTCGGAAATCTTCGACCCGCCCAGGACGCTGGTCCGGTCCCCGCCGCTCTCCCGGAGCACCGTCTGGGACTCGCCGGTGAGCATCGATTCGTCGATTTGCGCCGCGCCCTTGACCACGTCTCCATCCGTCGGGATCGTCTCGCCTTGCCGGACGACGAAGACGTCGCCGATGCGCACCGTCTCGACCGGAACCGTGGTCTCCTGGCCGGCGGCATCGATGCGATGGGCCGAGAGCCCTCCTCGGATCTGGCGGAGGGACTCCGCCTGGGCGCGTCCCTGGGCTTCCGCAATCCCCTCGCTGAGATTCGCGAACCATAGGGTCGCGAAGAGCAGGACGGCGGTACCCAGGTAGTAGATCTTGTCGTAGCCGACGGTAAGGTCCGGGAAGATCTTGGGGTCGATCATCACCACGACGATGAACAGGAAGAGCACGTAGACGGTGAACATCACCGGGTGGCGGACCTGCCGGCGCGGGTCGAAGCCCCGCATCGACTCGGCGAGCACGTAGCCCACCGAGATCCGAGATTCGGCACGGACGTCGGCGCTGGGACCGGGCCTAGAAATGGACAAGGGCTAGCCCCCCGCCCCGATCTGGGTCAGCGGCCCGAGTGCAAGCGCCGGAAGGAAGAGCAGCGCGGTGAGGATGATGAGGAACAGAGTGAGGTAGATCATGAACGTGAAACTCTGGGTCTTGAGCGTGCCCGGACCCGGAGGCAGCGGGGATTGTACCGAGAAGTGATGCGAGATCATCAGCATGGCAACCATCGGGAAGAACCGGCCGATGAGCATCACGGCGGAGCCGACCACGTTGAACCAGAGCGTCGCATCGTTGACGTACACGGAGCCCATCCCGCTGCCGTTGTTGGCCGCTTCGCTCGTGAACTCGTAGAGTATCGACGTGAACGTATGCGCGCTCGCACCGACCCCGGTGGTTGGCAGCGTGGCGAACCCCCCCATCAAGGTCGCGACGAGCGGCACGAAGATCAGCACCGGGTGGACGAGGAGCAGCGACGCGGCCCACCCAATCTGCTGTCGGCCAATCTTTTTCCCGAGGTACTCGGGGGTTCGTCCGACCATCAGTCCGCCGACGAAGATCGCGATCAGCGCGTTGGTCAGGAGGTAACCCATCCCGGTTCCGACGCCGCCGGGGGTCGACTGGGTAAACATTCCGAAGAGCATGGACATCTGTCCGATCGGGGAGAGCGCGCCGATCGCCATGTTGTTCGCCCCGACGTTCGCGTAGACGCTCACCGTCTGGAACAGGGCCCCCTCCGGCAGCGTGAAGCGAGTCTCCTGGCCCACCGAATAGAACGAGTTCTGCGAGAGGGCCGCGATCGGGCTCAGCGCCGGGTTCACCGCGATCTGGCCGATGATGACGAGCGCCACGGCGACGAAGAAGACGATCAGAATCGTCCCGAGGTAGGGGAAGGCCTCGCCCTTCCGACGCACCGCGCTCGCGAAGGCGAACGGGCTCGAGAAGGGGATGACCATCATGAGGCCGATCTCGAACAAGTTGGAGAGGGCGCTCGGGTTCTCGAACGGATGCGCGGAGTTGGCCCCGAAAATGCCCCCTCCGTTCGAGCCCAGCAGCATGATCGATTGCCACGAGGCGACCGGACCGAGCGGAATCGGCTGGATGGCGCCCAGCACCGTGTGAACCGAGGTGCTCGTAGCGAAGGTTTCGGGGAGACCCAGGAGGACAAGGACCAAGGCCCCCGCCACCGACAAGGGCACGAGAATGCGGACAACGACGCGCGTGATGTCCACGAAGTAGTTCCCGATCGTGCCGTCCTTCCGGACGAATCCACGGATGAAGGCGGCCAGAATGGCAAGGCCGGCGCCGGCCGAGAGGAACATGGCCACTTCGAGGCCGAGCAAGAGGCTGCCCAGGGTGACCTGACTTTCCGTTACGAAATGCACGAAGTCGGTGTTGGTGGAGAAACTGGACGCCGAATGGACCGCCAGGTCCCAGCTCATTCCCGGAATGCCGGGGGTGGTGCCCCAGGGGAATTTGTTCTGGAACTGCAGGAGCAAGAATATCCAGACGATCAGAACCGCGTTCGACAGCAGGAAGGCGATGACGTACTCCCGGACCCGCATCGAGTGGCGGGGGTTCACGCCGAGGAGGCGGTAGATCCCCCGTTCGACCGGGCCGAAGACCCCTTCGCCGAAGGTCGGGCGATTCATGAACACGCGGCCCATGAAGTTCCCGATGCCGGGGGCGATCGCAAGGACGAAGGCGAAGACGATCGCAACGTCTAGGTAGGACCCAAGGAAGGCGAGCGAATACGACACGTCGGTGCCTCCGACTCAGAACGCGTCCGGCCGCAGCATCGTGTAGATCAGATACAGCGCGATGGCGGCCGTGAGTGCCGTGAAGACGATCAGCCCCAGGTGCGGGGCTAGCTTCAGAAGCGGGCCGAGATTCAGGAGCGCCACGGTCTGGAGCGGACCGAAATCAGGAGTATTTAGAGGTGAAACCCGCATGCGATGGCGTTGCAAGGAGGCAGATTCCGCCCTCGCCGACAGGTAGCGGCCCCGGCTACACCCGGAGCAGGAGCTTCGGAACCTCAGTCGGAGGGAGCGGCTTCGGCCTTCGTCCGGTTGCGCGACCGTCGGGACATCTGGCCGACGATCTGTTTCATTGCACGTTCCCGCCGGGCCTCCGCCTTCTGATACCCAACGTCGCGAGTCCCCTGGGTCAGCAGGACGACGACCCGACCGACGGCGTTCCGTCCGGTCCGGCCCCGGCGCTGGATGGTCCGAATCTCGCTGGGGATTGCCTCGAAGAACACCACGAGGTCCACGTCGGGGATATCCAGCCCCTCCTCAGCGACGCTCGTGGCGACGAGCACGGGGAAGAGCCCCGCCCTGAAACCCTCCAGGACGCGCGCCTGCTCCTTCTGATTCATCCCGAGGTCCTCGGCATCGCGGGTGGCCTGCCCGACGAACCGGCCTACCGTCCACCCCTCTCGCTCGAGGCGGTCGTGGATTCCCTGGACGGTGTCCCGGTACTGCGCAAAGACCAGTATCCGGACCGGACGGCCCCCCGCCCCCTCGACGGTCTCCCGCACGATCGTCGCCAGAAGGTCCAGCTTCGGGTGCGACGCTTCTCGGGTCTTGTCGAGGAACTTGCGACCGGCCGCCCGGGCCGCCGCCACGGGCTCGAGCTTCAGGAAGGCGGTGTCTCCGCGGGAGACCTTCGGCTTGGCGGCCACCCGGTCGAGGTACTGCAGGAACGGCTCGACCCCTTGGGTCTCGAGACGGTCCTGAGAGTGGTGAATGTGGAGAAGGATGAGCTGGTGGTAAAGGGGGCCGAATTTCCGCGTCATAGGACCCGGCCGGGCGAAGATCTCTGCCCGGAGGGCAATCAGGTCCTTGACCGAGAGATAACCGATAGGCTTCTTCCGGAGGTATCCCATCCGCTGAAGCTTCCGGGCCTCTTCCCACCCAGCGCGCAGCAGGAGGGTCTGGATTGCCTGGACCGGGCGCGGCAGGCGCACGGACCGGAATGAGATGTCGATGGGCTGAACGTACTCCTTGACCCCCGGGTCGTCTCGAGTCCGCGCCTCCACGCGGTCGATGCGCAGATGGCGGACCACCTCCTCTACGCGCTCGTCCTTCCCACCCGGCGAGGCGGTCAGGGCAAGGACATGGCCCTCGCGGGGCCGTTCCGTCCAGTACCTTTCCGCGATCGCCACGTAGGCGTACTTCCCCACCGCCCGGTGGCCCTCGTCGAAGACGAGAAGACGCACAGACTTCAGGTCGTATCGGCCGGCCGCGAGGTCGTTCACGACGATCTCCGGCGTGGCGAAGACGGCCTCGGCTGCGTCCCAAGCCCCCTCGCGTACGGGGTGGTGCACCGTTCCGGTGAACCGGGCGCGCGTTAACCGGCTGAACCAACGTCCGAACGTGTCGGCGTGCTGCTGGACGAGGGGCCGGGTCGGCGCTAGGAAGAGCACCTTGCCGGGTCCACGGCGTAGTACCTCCGCCGCCACGAGGCCGGCGATCACTGTCTTGCCGAGTCCGGTGGGGAGCACGATAAGGGTGTCGTGGTCGAGCGCGATGCGGCTGAGCTCCAGTTGGAATGGGAGGGCCCGGATCTCGCCCTCCTTCAGGTACGGGTGGATCGATCATTCCGTCCCGGACCTCCCAGATTCCCGGGAGAGCGGGCGGCCGCTCCTCAGGAGTCGGCGGTGGGGGGGCCTCGGTCACGAGACCGAAGTCCTCGAGCGGCCGCTGACGCCCGGCGGAGGGGGGCGAGGAACCGGGGCGGGCGGCCCGAGAGGTCACGAGTTCCGCACGCCGCCGGCCGCTAATTGGTTGTTCGGGGCCGGGCCCTCACAGGAAGCGGATCTCCCGCGGCAGCTCCCCGGCGTACTTTCGGAATCCCGCCGGCCAGCCCTCGGGGTCGAGACCTCTCTGGGCCAGGAACGCGGTGAGCCACCGTTCGAGCCCGATCCCAGTGCACCCGGACCAGAGCTCGCCTTTCTGCGTCTTGATGTTGAAGGCCTTGGTGTACTTCTCACCGACAATCGAAAGATTCTGGAACTCGAGCCACTCGGAGCCGCCCCGGGGTCCCCGATACGGTAGGTACGCCTCGAAATCGACCGTTCCCTTGATGCGTTGGATCTCGTCCTCGACCCCCTGCTCTCCACTCTGTTGCATGTAGAACGGGGTCACCCACGCGGTCCTCCACTCGAGCTCAAGGATATCGTCGAAGACGTGCGCGTACCGGGCGAGCAGTTGCTCCCGGAGCTCCAGCAGCTGCTCCGGAGTCCCGAGGTACACGGGCTCGATCCGATGGAACTCGTCGACGCGCTCCAGGCCGTGACGCCCGCCGCTCTCGTAACGATTCGAGATGGCCGCGCGGTCGAAGACCTTGACCGGGAGCATCTCCTGAGCGATCGTGCGGCCGGAGAGCCACCAGTAGGTGGTCGGGCACTGCGCGTAGCAGCTCACCGCCACGGGGCCGGTGACGAGGTTCGCCAGCTCGCTCTCGGGGACCTTGCGGGTGATCTTCACCAGGTCGGTGAATCGCTCCCAGTCGGCCGGATCCCGGCTCTTAGGCTCGGTGACGTAGTAGAACTCGCCGGGCAGGCCTTCCATGTGACCGGTCTTGAGCAGGATGTCGAAGGAATCGTGATGCGGCTGGATCACCTCCTCGAACTGGAGCGGCCGAAGTACCTCCTCGACGGCGATCCGCTCCATCGTCCGGAGCAAGTGGGCGGGGAGCGGCCCGAGGTACCACTTTCCCTTGGTCGGGCCGTTCTTCAGCCAGCTCCGGCGGAGCATCGCTTCGGTCGGGTCCTCATGGAAGGTCAGCTCCCGTGTGGGGCTCTGAGTCAGAAGTTTCCAGTACTCCCCCTTCCCCTGGTAGTGTTGGCGTCGGACCTTTTCTTCCACGAGGGTGACGGTCCGGTCGGACCAGTTGTCCCGGAGCGCCTCCTCGTCGAGGGCCGTCAGCTCGAGCGTGGCCACGTTGCCGTCGAACCGGAGCTCGTGGGGAATCGGGAGCGTAACGGGGGCGGTGGGGGCTTCGGGAACGTCGAAAGTCAGCCGGTACCGCGTCGCGCGCACGCTCCGAATTCCGATCTTCTCCTTGCGACCCAGTTCCTCCTTCAGTCGGCGAGTAAGAGCGAGCAACGCCTGATGGGCCCGGCTGTTCTCCGCCGTGAGCGAAAGCGTGAGGCGGTCTCCTTCTAAGTTCCACGAGCCGATGCGGCCGCCGACGCCTTTTCCGAGACTCCGCGCCAGGGCCTCCTCCGCCAAAGCCGGGAGCAGGGCCTCGAGCGCGGCGCGTCCGCCCGGTAGCGGCTGGCTCAGAACGAGTTCGGCCTCCAGCTCCCCCCTCATCGGAGGAGCGGACGCGGTGAGCGCGTAATAAACCTGAGGTGCGCAGGCCGTTTCGCCACCGAGCGTGGAGCGCCCACCCCGGTCTTCAGTCCTCCGCGGGGGCTTTGGGATTTTATTGGAGCTTCCCGTCTTTCGGCGGGGCTCCCTGTCCATCCCTCCCTTTCCCTCCGCTCCGCCCGTGCCCGCCCGACTCTTCAAACGGGTAGCGGGGCCTCATCACATCATGGGAAAGGGCGTCGAGGTCAAGTCGAAGACCTCCGAGCTCCGCGATCTCTCGCAGAGCGGTTCGTCCGACGTTCAGACCGGCATTCAGCTGCCGGTCCATGCTCCAGCCACAGTGTTCGCACGTGAACGTCGGTCCCACCCTGCTTCGGGGTCGTGTGATATCCCCACATTTCGGGCAAGTAATTGACGTGCGATAGGGATTGACCCAGTAGACGGGAACTCCACGGTCGAAGGCCTTGTACTCGAGCTGACGGTGGAGTTCGCGACGGGGCCAACTGGACAAGCGACGACGGGTCTTCGGACTGACGCGGCGGGCGAGCTTTCCCTTTCCTCGTCGACGAGGTCGCGCGATCCGAGAGAGGTCCTCAAGGGCGAGGGCGGCATCGTGATGAGCCAGGATGTCCAAAAGGCGGGTCGTTAGGACGTGGAGTCGGGATCGGACGCGGTGTCGCTCCCGCTCCCCTTCCTTCCGGAGTAACTGACGCGCGATGCGCCGGTCGTGGGCTTTCTTCTGGTTGAGTTTTCGTCTTCGGACAAAGTGGGTGGCCTGAACCCGCCGAATCTCCGGATACGGGACTTGGACCAGTTGGCTGCCCTCGGGGGTCACCGTCACCCCATCGACAGAGGATTCGTTGGTGTCGAGGGCGACAAGGGAGGCCGGTCGGTACGGCTCGGGGGCTGGCCGCTCCAGAAAGAGAACGACACGGTCTGGGGAGACCTGGAGTTGCTTGATCCGAACACCCTCGCCAAGGAGTCGATTCTTGTGGTACGTGGAGAGATTCAGGAGGAACGAGCACCATTCTCCATTGCGGAGAGACACGCGAACTTTGGCCGAGTCGAGATCGAGGTGGAAGGTCAGGGTATTCGTTCGGAGAAACAGCCGACGGATGTAGGGGACGTGCGACGGGATTCCCTGTCGCAGGCGGCGGCGGTGGGCTTTGGCGAGCGCGAGGGCGACATCCGCGGCGACGACGGCATGTTGGCCGGTGAGCTGGTGAACGAAGGCGCGGTCGCGAGCGAACCGAGACACGGCGCCGCGAGAGGTCTTTCCGGAGGCGAGCGCTTCCCGGAGGACCTCATTGGTCAGGAGTCGATAATCGGCCATGAGGGAGAGGAGGGCGGGAGGGAGGGGTGAAGCCAGGGACACGACGAGACTGCGTAGGACGACGTGACGCGGGCGCGCGAGCACCGAGGGAGAAGGTCGAGTGGGGAGAACGAGCTATCGCGACCGATGGAAGGTGAACGGTGAGCCGGGCGGGGGATGAATAAAATCCCAAAGCACTCCGCGGGCCAACCCTTTTACCTCCGGCCAAACTGTTCGCGCCGGTTCGGAGGCACGGGCATGTCATCGTACCCAGAGATTGGGCTCTTCATCGGCGGAAAGTGGTCGTCACCCCCGGGGGCCGCCCGCTTCACAACCCACAACCCGACCAACGGCGAGGTGGTGGGCTCCTTCGTCTCCGGAACGCCCCAAGACGTCGAGGCGGCCGTTACGGCCGCCTACGCAGCCTTTCCAAAGTGGAAGGCAACCCCGCCGCCCGCCCGAGGGGAGGTCCTGCTACGGGTATCCCAGATCCTGAAGAAACGCAAGGAGCAGATCGGTCGTATCGTCACCCAGGAGATGGGCAAGGTCATCGCCGAAGGTCGCGGCGACGTTCAGGAGGCGATCGACTTCGTCGAGTACATGGCCGGCGAGGGGCGCCGGCTCTTCGGCGAGACCGTACCCTCCGAGCTCCGCAGCAAGTTCTGCCTGACCGTTCGTCAGCCCAAGGGCGTGGTGGCTTGCATCACGCCGTGGAACTTCCCGACGGCGATCCCGAACTGGAAGATCGCGGCCGCCCTGATCTGCGGCAACACCGTCGTCTTCAAACCCGCCTCGAACACGGCGATGTGTGCCACTGAGGTCGTCAAGGCGTACGAGGCGGGGGGCGTGCCACCCGGCGTTCTCAACTTGATCACCGGTCCGGGCGGAACCGTCGGCAACGCGCTCATCGACGACCCCCGGGTTCGGGCCGTTTCCTTCACGGGCGGCGTCGAAACCGGCCGAAGCGTCAATGTCCGGGGGGCCCAGGGCCTCAAGGCCGTCCATCTGGAGCTCGGGGGCAAGAACCCGATGATCGTGATGGACGACGCCAATCTTCCCCTCGCGCTCGAAGGGTTGCTGTTCGGCGCCTTCGGGACCGCGGGCCAGCGGTGCACCGCGACGAGCCGACTGATCCTCCACGAGAAGGTCTACGACGAGTTCCTCGGCATGCTCGACCAGCGGGTCCAACGTCTGCGTCTCGGCGACCCGCTCGACCCGGCGACCGATGTGGGCCCCGTGGCGTCGGCCGACCAAGAGAAAAAGATCCTCGAGTACATCGCCATCGGCCGCAAGGAGGCCAAGCTGCGCACCGGGGGCAGCAAGCTGACGGGCGGGAACTTCGACAAGGGCTTCTTCATTGCGCCCACGGTCTTTGAAACGGCGCATGGTACTCGAATCTCCAAGGAGGAGATCTTCGGGCCGGTGCTGTCGGTGATCAAGGTCCCCAACTACGAGGAGGCCGTCCGCGTGGCGAACGACGTCGAATACGGGCTTTCGTCCTCGATCTACACGACGGATGTCAATCGGGCCTTCCGGGCTATCGACGACCTCGAGTGCGGAATCACCTACATCAACGCCCCCACGATTGGCGCCGAGGTCCAGCTTCCTTTCGGGGGCACCAAGCATACCGGGACCGGTGGCCGCGAAGCCGGCAGCGTGGCCATCGAGGAGTTCACCGAGATCAAGACGGTCTTCATCGACTTCTCGAATCATCTCCAGAAAGCTCAGATCGACGACGCCGAGTAGCGGGGGTTCGATGACTCCCTTCCGCGGCTCGGACGAGTGCCTCGACCGGGAGATCGAAACGCTGGAGGGCATCGCCCGGGTCCGGGTGCGGCGGGTGGCGCGGGAACTCCGTGACATCGACAAAGACCTCATGGAGCTGCGCCGGGAGCGGGCCCGGCGCCGGGCGTCTTCAGAAGCTCCTATTTCGGAGTCGGTCCGCGAGCCTGTCGAATCCTAATTCCCCGTCCCGCGCTCCTGGGCGAACGGTGCGGGCGGCCGAGAATCACGCCGATAGCGCGCGCGAGCGGCCGGAAGCTCCGGAGCTCGTCGGCGGAGGGCGTCGGCGGTAGGGGCCGCGCATCGCGGTGGAACCAGACGGCACGGATCCCGGCTCGGGCCGCTCCCACGACATCGTACTCCCAACTGTCCCCTACCATGACGGTCCTCTGGGGCGGCGCCCCGGCCCGGCGTAGCGCGACGCGGAAGATCCGGGTGTCCGGTTTGGTCACCCCGACCTGTTCGGAGCATACGAGGTGGTCGACCAGCCCGTCGAGGCCCGTGACGCGGAGCTTCTCCTCCTGTTCGGAGCGGAGGTTGTTCGTGACCACTCCCACCGTCGTGCCCGAGTCGTGCAGGTGTCGGAGAAGGGCATGTGCTCCCGGGACGGCACGTCGGTGTCGCACGTAGGTCTCAATCCGGATATCGATCAGCTCCTGGACCCGCCGGCGGGACAGCTCGATTTGGTATTCCTCCAGGAATTTTGTCATCCGCAGCCATCGACTCTGCGTCAGGGAGATCTTCCCGGTGAGGACGAGAGAGATGTGGATGTCGCTCAGCAAGCGCTCGAACGTCCGGTCGAGCCGGTTGAGGGGGAGCCGGCCCAAGGCCGGCTCGACCCGACGGATCGCCTGCATACCTGCCAGACGCGCATGGCGGTGATCGTACAGTGTGTCGTCCAGGTCGAAGAGCACGGCGTCAACGGGCATGGGGTTCCCCTGGCGGGAACGCCCGATGGCCCGGCGCGGGACCGGGGTCAGCCGTAGTTGGGGCCGGTCCGGTTCGGGTTATCAAAGTTGGTAAGGAGCGTCTGCGAGAGGAGGCGGGGGCGGGCGAGCACCTTGAGGAGTTCGTCGTCCTCCAGGGCCCGCATCGTTTCCGACACCGGAACCTCGACGAAGATCTCCCGCGTGCGTCCCCCTCGGCCCCGGGAGACGACGTTGGCCTGGATGAGTCCGAGGCTCTCCAGCTCGATCACGTAATTCGAGATGCTGCGAGGGTGCAGCGGCGGCAGGGCGAGCTTCTGGGAGAGCTTCGTGTACCCCTCGTAGACCTCTCCGGTGAGGACGCCGCCTCGGCGGCGTTCGTACCCCTGAAGAATGGCGTAGAGGAGAATCTTGCAGTGCGGCGGCAGCGAGCGGACGCACTCGACCACGACATCGAGGTCGTACCGGTTCTTGGCCTTCACCACGTGATCGGGCGTAATCCGTTTCGCCCGTTCTCGCTCGGCGATCTCCGCCGAGAGCCGTAGAAGAGAGATCGCCCGACGCGCATCCCCATTCTCGAGCGCGGCGTAGGCGGCGCAGCGCTCGATGACGCCCGGCTCGACGACCCCGTCGCGGAAGACCTCCTTCGCGCGGTCCCGCAGGATGTCCTGCAGCTGAGGGGCGTCATACGGGGGGAACAGGATCTTCTCTTCGTGGAGCCGGCTGCGGACCCGGGCGTCCAGCCCCTCGGTGAACTTGAGGTCATTCGAGATGCCGACCAGGACCACTCGGCCCTTTTCGAGTTCCGAGTTGATCTGGCTGAGGGTGTACAGGACGCCATCACCGCTCTTCCTGACGAGCCGGTCGATCTCGTCGAGCACCAGGATCAGCGTCCCGGTCCGAGCGTCAATCAGGTCTCGCATGGACGCCTGGACCCGGTCGAGGGACCATCCGGTCGGGATGCGGTCGGATTCCTTCGCCGCGAAGTGGTTGCCAATGGTCTGGAGCAGGCTGTACGGGGTGTCGACGTTGGCGCAGTTGAACGTGATGAAATTGATCCGGCCGCGCGCTTCGGGGCGCCGGAGCAGTTCGGACCGCACCTGGCTCACGACCGCGGTCTTTCCGGTCCCGATCTTTCCGTAGATCAACAGGTTCGAGGGCACCTCTCCGCGGAGCGACGGGGCCAGCACCTCCGCGACCTGACGGATCTGATGTTCTCGATGGGGGAGACGCGAGGGGACGAACGAGTCCTGCAGTATCTCTCGGCTGCCCCGGAAAAGCTCGGAGGGCGCCGAGAGGGCGGCATCGAAAATCCCCGCGGGTGTAGACGGCGACGGCGCCGGGCTCGCGCCCGAGATCGTCGGAATCATGGGGGGAGAGCCGCCGACGAGGCCGGGGTCGGCCACCCGGGTCGCGGGAAGGTTCCCTGCGACGCGCGGAGGGCTGCGGTCCGGCTCGTCGACGTCTCGCCCGTGTGTGGAAGGCTGCACCGTGCGCTTCTACCCGGGCCTCGGGTACGGCGCGCAGGTGCCTGACGAATATCTACCTTTCCCACCGCGGCGACGAATTTTTCGCGTCGCCTCTAGTGCAGGCCCATGTCGCGTCGTCCGTTCCTTAGGAAAGAGGCTCGGCGTCGGCTGCACGTCTGGTTTCGTGAGGTGCAACCCCGGCGCGAGTCCCCGGCTCGCTGAGCGGGTCCTGTGGCCGTCGCAAGGGTTAAGGGTGCTAGGGGTACGGCCGACCCCAAGTGAAACGGATGGCCCGAAACCTCATAGTCGAACCGCTCCCGACCGTCCATATCGAGAACCAGGCCATCGAGCTGGTCGAGCGGAAGGGGATCGGCCACCCCGACTCAATTGCGGACGGTGTCTCGGAGAGCGTCAGTCGGGCGCTTTCCCGGATGTATCTCGACGAGTTCGGACGGATCCTGCATCACAACACGGACGAGACGCAGGTTGTCGGCGGGGCCTCGGAGCCTAAGTTCGGCGGCGGAAAGATCACCGCTCCGATCTACATCCTGCTCTGCGGACGCGCGACGACGGAGGTGAACGGAGAGAAGCTCCCGGTTCGCCAGATCGCCATCGACGCGGCCCGGAACTACATCAAGTCGGTCTGCGCGCACGTCGACCCGGTGAAGAACATCGAGTTCGATTGCAAGATCGGGTCGGGGTCGGTCGACCTGCGGGGCGTCTTCGAACACGAAGCGGTCCTCTCGAACGACACGTCGTTCGGTGTGGGTTTCGCTCCGCTGTCGGACACGGAGCGCCTGGTGCTCGAAACCGAGCGCTTCATCACCACGAAGCTGAAGAAGAAGGTCCCCGCCGTCGGCGAGGACGTCAAGGTGATGGCGTGCCGGAACGGGCAGGACATTCGGCTCACGATTGCGGCGGCCCTGGTAGGCTCGGAGATCGCGGACGGCGACGAGTATCAGGTGGTCTGCGACACCATTCGCGATCAGGTGGCCGACCTGGCGACGAAGCTCACTACCCGGAGCGTCGACATCGATGTCAACACCGCCGACGACCCCGAGCTCGGCCGGTACTACCTGACGGTCACGGGCTGCTCGATGGAAGCCGGCGACGACGGGTCCGTCGGACGCGGTAACCGCGTCAACGGGCTGATCACCCCGTGCCGCCCGATGAGCCTCGAGGCGGCGGCGGGGAAGAACCCGGTCAACCACGTGGGGAAGATCTACAACCTGCTCTCGAACCTCATCGCCCAGGACGTGGTCAAGGAGGCCGGCGGAAATGTGAAGGAGATCCATGTGCGGATCCTCTCGCAGATCGGAAAGCCGGTCGACCAGCCCCAGGTGGCAAGCCTGCAGATCCTTCCGGCGGACGGGGTAAAGCTCGCGACGGTCCGGAAGAACGCGGAGGCCATCGCAAACCGCTGGTTCGAGAATATCGATACGATCCCCCAGAAGCTCCTCACCGGCAAGCTGAACGTATTCTAGACCGGACCGGGAGAACGTCTCCCATCCCGCTGCCGGGGGAGCCTCCCAAGCCGGGCGACACGCTCTAAATAGTCGTCCATCGCTAGATTTCGCCAGCCTCGCCGGCCGGTCGCGCGAGGTAAGGGGTACGCGTCACGAATGGTCAGCACCGCGACCCTGGACACCGAAATCGGCATCGTCATCGTCGGTATCTTCGCTGTGCTGGTGGGCGTCTACGCCCTGTACCGGTACCTGAGGCGTCGTGGTCCGGAGCTGGCCGCCCGGGAGGGGAGGAACGTTCTCGACGACCGCTCCTACAACCAGATCCGCATCGGCCAGGCGGCGGCGGATCGCTTGGCCCAGACCGGCGTTGACGTCAGCGCGGCCAAGGAGCTACTCCGGCGGGCCGAGGCCGCCCGGGTCGGGCGCAACTACGACATGTCCATCGACCTTGCCAAGAAGGCCGCCGACGCGTTGGCGGCGGCGCGGGCCGGAGGAAATCCCGGGCTCGGCTCGGGCGCGGCCCGACCCACGTCGTCGGCAAGTGTCGCCTCGTCGCCCTCCCCCGCACCGGCGATGCGTCCGGGAGCCTTCCCTGCCTACACCGCGCCACCCACCGTTCCTTTCATCGCCGCGGATGCGGACAGCATGCCCGAACCCGGGTCGGCTCCGGAGCCCGTATCCAACCGGCCCCCGAAGAACAAGATGGAGGCGCACTTCCAGCTCTCCGTCGTGCAGGACGAACTGGACCAGGCGCGTGCGACCAAGTCCCGGACCAAGGGGTTCCGTGATGCGGAGAGGCTTCGGAACGAGGGCCAGGCCGCCTACGACAAGCAGGACTTCACCGAGGCGCTCCGGTTGGGCCTCAAGAGCCGGCGTACCCTCGGGATGCGGGTCGAAGCGCTCCCGGTATCCACGGTCCCGGCCTCCTCCCCGAGCCCCGGCGACACCGAGGCGGCCGCCGCCGCCGCGGCGAGGGCGTCGGGCTCGCTTTTCGATGAGCCGACGTTCGGCCAGAAGTGCCCCAAGTGTGGACGGATCGCTGCGGCCACCGATCAGTTCTGTCGCGGCTGTGGCTCTCCGATCGCGCCGGCCCTCTGCAACAATTGCGGGGCGCCTCTCCTGGCCGGCGACCGGTTCTGCGCCAAGTGTGGCGCGACGCGAGAACTAGGCCGATGCCTCGGTGCTCAGTTCTCCGCGAACTGCTCGAGGCGCCGCTGGGTCCTGGCCTCGTGTAGGAGCGCGCTCGAGGCGCGCCACCGGTCGACCGGGATGGCGAACGTCTCGGTGATGCGAGCGTCCAGTTCCGTGAGATCCGCGACCCGACTCGGCGCCGATGTCAACGCGGCGCGGACGTGTTCTCGGACGTTCCAGACCCCCAATGGAAGCACCTCGCCCGGATGGACCTCGCGGAGGATGACGGCCCCTCCCTGGTGCCCCAGACGCAGTTGGGCTTCGGAAACCGCCAGCCGCGCCGCGTAGTAGCAGCCGCCGATCGACGCGTAGGTTTTCCGGCCCCGGAAACCTTCGTGGTCCCCCATGATCACGAGCCGGTCCGGACTCGGGTTCCAGAGGGTGTTGGGGTACCACGCCTCTATCGACTCGTAGCGGAACGTTCCCGGAAGGAACGCGATGAACCACCGGTTGTCGAGCGCGGTCAATCGCCACAAGAGGATCTCGGACAGCTCGGGGAGGAGGCGGACCCGGTCGAGGTTCTGTTTCCCGATGAGGTCGTCCACGGCGGTGATGCTCCAGCGGGTCGGGACGAACTTGCGCTGCCCCCGGCGGCCCAGGGTGCCTGCGCTGAAAGCCCGCTGGATCCGGCTCGACCGGGACCCGTCGAGTGTACAGCTCCTCGACCGCCACGGAAGCCAGCGCGTCCGTGTCCCCCGCCAACCGGTCGACCTTCTCGTCGACCCGACGGATGTCGAGGTTTACGTGATGCAGCGGAGCCGAAGGACCGTACGGCGGAAGAGAGTCCGAGAGGGAGAGGTGACCTCGAGGGGGCCGAGAGAACTCGACATCCACCTCGACGCTCTCCCGCGCTCGGGAAAGCAGCTGGATCTCCTCGACCATCCGGTTCGGCTTCTCGGCATCCGTGACGCGGACCGGGTGCGTCCCCCGGACGAGGCCGGTGCGGAAGCCGACCACTTCCTGGACCGAACGACCGACCCACTGCTCGGGCGTGTCGTAGAGGAGCGTGTCGCCATGCAGGGGGCTTACCAAGGGACCGATGGATACGCGGGGATAACCGACCCGTCCCACGAAGACCCCGGGCGGGCAGGAGCCATCGAGTTCCCGGCCCCCGATCATGGGGAGGGTCCGCGCGAAAGCATCGTACTTCATCAGAATCGGACAGACGGGTTTACCGCACAACCCCTGAGCCGCGCGACACCGGAGGCATAGCGTGGGGTCGTCGCGGAGGCCGGGAATGCTCCAGGTCAGACCCTCGAGTGGCGAGACCCCGGGTAGGGCGGGGGCTGGAGTGACGGTCAACACGGTGGGGCATCGCCGTGGGAGCTACTTAGAGTCCCACGAGAGGTCGCGAAACAGCCCAGCCGGGCTCGTTTCCGCTCGCCGGGACCACCGAGAGCGGCCGCAGTCTCTGCTCCTCTTTGAATTGATGTTTTCGCATCGACCCAAAGTCCTTCGCGTCGTCTTCCTTCGTCGGCCGAGTCGTAGGGCCCAGGGTGGACTCGTCGTCCACCGCCGGACGCCACGACGCAGCCTCCAGAAGCGCGTTGCGCGCGCTCGGGGGAGGAGCCGCTCCCCGTAGGACGTCGAGGCCTCGGTCCAGGATGACGATCGCCGCCGCCCTGTCCCGATGCCACGAGCCCTGGCAGGTTCCGCAGTCGCCACGTCGCCACGACGGGTGGTGCAACGCACCTCCGCACTGGGGACAGGTCGACGACGTCCCCCTCGGGTCCACTCGCACGACCGCGGTCCGGGCCTTGTAGCGATACGATCCGCGTGAGCTGCCCGTGCGTCCACGCAGAAAGCCTTCGTCGCCGTTCGTCCTCGTTCCTTCCAGTCCGTTTCACGCATTCTTCCGTCGTGGCCGAGAGGTCCTCTAGGATGACGTTCCGCTCGCCGATCTTGTCGAGGAGTTCGTTCGCCCCTCGATGTAGGAGCGGCATCACCCGATTCCGTTCGCGGCCTCGATATCGACGCATCACACGGTCTTGCGCCTTCCGATCCGACGGGATTGCCCTCTGGATTTTCTCCCGCTTTCGAGCCATCGCGCCCTGGATGCGGGTAATCGCCGTGAGGTCGACGGAATCGATTCGTCCGTCGGAGGTCGCCAAGTCGGCCGTGGGCATGTTGACGTCAATGCCGGCCGAGTGCTCTACGACGGGTTGATCATGCGCGATCCGGAAGTTGAATACCAGCTTCCGGTCGGTGACCGCGAGTCCGAACTCCCCGGCACTCTCCTTCCAGTATCGCCAAAAGAGCGGGTTACGGGTCCCGGACAGGTCGATCCGGACATGCTGGTCGGGACGAAGGGTGATGTCCAGCGTGGCGCCGTAGAATCGGTAGAGCAATCGAGGGAGGCTGGTTTTGAGCCTCTGACGGTGAGGTAAGATCCTCCGCATCCGCTCGAATTTCTCAGGATCGATGCGGCGGGTTCGACGGAGCGTCCGGTCCCACGCGCGCAGGGTCGCCGACGTTTCGTTGCAGATCGCAAGGGACCATTGCGAGGCCAAGTGCCGAAAGCGGGGTCGCAGCTCGCGATAGCACCGACGGGTGGCCTCGAAGCGACTTTCTTCGGGATGGGCACGCCAATCACGCACGAGCTCATTCACCCCGGAACGTACATCGCGGAGGGCGCGGAGAAGGGGTTCACCAGGTATGTACGGCACGACTACGGTCCGGACCGGGGTGACGTTTCTCCCGCGCACGCTCGGCGACCTCCAGAGGGGGATTATCAACCCGCCGAAGGCCGTGAACGATGACCTGGGCGTCGATCCAGTCGCGGGCGACGGGTTGTGGCCCCGGGCCACAGCTCCGCCGTCTCGGCTCAAAAGAGAATAATAGGCGGGTCGGGTGGTGCGTCCGCGTTGGGCCACGGGTCTGTGGGGTAGCTTGGTCCATCCTTCGGGGTTCGGGACTCCGAGACGCCAGTTCAAATCTGGCCAGACCCATCGGCTCTCGCCCGGGCGGTCGCTTCAGACCGCTTCGTCCATCTCGCCGACCTGTGGGGCGCCCTTCAGCTGGTCAGCGAAAGCTCGCCAACACCTCGAGGTGCTTGTCGACGTGGGCCTCGGTGTGCACCACGGAGAGCGTCCACTGCTCGTCCGGCCCGGTGCCGCCCGGTATCAGGCCGCGGTTGAGCGCGGAGTAGAAGTAGATCATCGACCGCTCGCCGTCGACGGTCAGGAAGCTCCTCCAGTCCCGCACCGGGTGGTCGGAGAAGTAGACCGACCCCGACACGCCGTCGGCGCTGACGGACCCGGTCACTCCCTTGTCGTGGAGGATCTCGGTGTACCCCTTCGCGAGCCGTTCGCACAGGCGCGCCGAGCGGGCGAGGCCGTCCTCGGTCAGGATGTGCTCGAAGGTAGCGAGGCACGTCGCGATGGCCAGCGGGTTCGAGTTGTACGTTCCGGCGTGGGAGATCTTTCGGGGCCCCACATTGTCCATGACTCCTGGAACGGTGGCGATGGCGGAGATTGGTACGCCGCAAGCGATCGACTTCCCGAGGGTCATCATATCCGGCCGAACGCCGAAGCGGCCCGTGGCGCCACGGTAGTACTTCGTGCCGGTCTTGATCTCGTCGAAGATGAGGAGGGCTCCGAGCTCGTCGCAGAGCTCCCGGAGTCCCGGGAGAAAGCCGGGCTCGGGCATCACGAAGCCCATGTTCATCGGGATCGGTTCGGTGATGATCGCCGCGAGGTCCTTCGCGTGGGCCCTCGCAATGGCGCGGGTCGCCTCGAGGTTGTTGAAAGGCGCGATGAGCGTGTGAGACGAGCTCTCGGGTAGGATCCCGAGGGAGGCGGGCACCGAGTTCGGGGCGTTCGCCGGTCCCGCGTTCTCGATCCGGGGCTTCACTCCGACCAGCAGGGTGTCGTGTGACCCATGGTACGTCCCCTCGAACTTGAGGAGGAACTTCCGACCGGTGACCGCGCGAGCGATGCGCGAAGCGTGGTGCGTTGCCTCCAGGCCCGTCGAGCTGAACCGGACCTGGGCCATGTTGTAGCGGCGACAGATCTTTTCGGCGGCGTCCGGCGCCTTCTCCCATTCGTAGCCGTACACGGTCCCGTGCTCGAGCTGCTCCCGCTGGGCCGCCACGATCTTCGGGTGCGCGTGGCCGCTCTGGAGTGCGCCGAATCCCATGTTGAAATCGAGATACTCGTTTCCGTCGGCGTCCCAGAGGTTCACTCCTCGGGCCCGGCTCGCGAAGAACGGGTAGGGCTCTAGGTACCGGTAGTTGCTGTGGACGCCGAGGGGAGTCCAGATCTTGGCTCGCTGCCAGATCTGTCCCGAGCGGGGCGTCCGGCGCTCGAACTCGGCCAGCGCCTCCTTCAGTCGGGGATTCAGAGTACCCTCTCCCTTCTCCGTCGATTTTGAACCAATCCGTGCCGGAGCATCGGACGGGTACTCCGAGCCAACCCTGCGGGTTACAAATAGACCACCCGGCGAAAGGCCAGGCAACTAGCTCGATGGTCGGAGGCCCACCCGCACCCGCCACGTTCTATATTCCGGGTCGGCTGGGCCCGAACGAGGCGACGGGATGGCCGAGGCGCGTACGCTCGAGAACTTCGTCGCCGGCGATTGGGTGCGGTCTTCCGCGAAGGACGCGCTCGACGTTCCGGACCCCTCCACGGGGAGCCTTCTCGCGCGGGTGCCGCTATCGAACTCGGCGGACGTCGACGCGGCGGTGCGCGCGGCGCAGAAAGCCTTCCCGGCCTGGCGAGAGACCCCGGTGCCGGATCGAGCGCGCCGGATCCTGAAGCTCCGGTCGCTTCTGGAGGACAACCTCGACGAGCTGGCCCGCACCGTGGTGCTGGAGAACGGCAAGACCCTGGACGAAGCCCAGGGATCGGTACGTCGGGGAATCGAGGCCACGGAGTTCGCCGCGAGCGCCCCTACCACCATGCAAGGGTCCATTCTGGAGGATGTCGCCCGGGGCATCGATACGGAGCTTGTGCGCCAACCCGTCGGCGTCGTGGCGGGGATTACTCCCTTCAATTTCCCCGTGATGATCCCGCTCTGGATGGCCCCGCTGGCGATGGTCTGCGGGAACTCGTTCATCCTCAAGCCGTCCGAGCGGGTTCCGCTCTCAGCCGCGCGGCTGGCGCGCCTCATCGGCGAGGCCGGCATCCCGGCCGGCGTGTTCAACCTCGTTCATGGCGGACGGGAGGCGGTCGATGCGTTGCTGGTCCACCCCGGTATCTCGGCGATATCGTTCGTGGGCTCGGCGCCCACGGCCCGGCACATCTACACCACCGCGGCGGCGAGCGGCAAGCGAGTGCAGGCGCTGGCGGGCGCGAAGAACCACATAATCGTGATGCCGGATGCGGACCTCTCGAAGACGGTCCCGGCGATCATCTCGAGCGCGTTCGGGCAAGCTGGCGAGCGGTGCCTCGCCGGCAGCGTCATCGTGGCGGTGGAACCCGTCGGAGATCCGCTGGTCGCGGCGCTCGCGGTCGAGGTCAAGAAGCTCAAGGTGGGAGCGGGATGGGCGCCCGAGACGGCGATCGGGCCCGTGATCCGGTCGGAGCACCGCGAACGCGTGCTGGAATGGATTCGCACCGGCGAGCGGGAAGGAGCGAAGGTAGCGGCCAAGGGCACCGCTCCGGACCGGGCCGATGGGTACTATGTTCCCCCGGTCCTCTTCGACCAGGTCCGACCTGAGATGACGATCGCTCAGGAGGAGATCTTCGGGCCGGTCCTGTCGGTGATCCGAGCCGCCTCGCTCGCCGAAGCGATCGAGGTGGCGAACCGGTCTCGTTTCGGGAACGCCGCGGCCATCTTCACCCGGGACGGGAAGGCCGCCCGCGAGTTCCGCTATCGGATCGAGGCGGGAATGCTGGGAGTGAACATCGGGGTCCCAGCCCCGGCCGCGTACTTCCCGTTCGCCGGATGGAAAGGCTCGTTCTTCGGTGACCTTCACGCCGCAGGCCGCGATGCGGTGGAGTTCTACACCCGGAAGAAGGTCGTCACCACACGCTGGTTCTAGCCAGCGGCCCCGACCTTCGCGTCGGCCACGGCGAGCGCTCGGTCCAGTACGTCGAGCCCGTGGTCGAGCTCTGCGCGCGTGATGATCAGCGGAGGGGCAACGATGAGATGCGACACCCAGCTCACGCAGAAGACGCCGTCCTTGAGCATCGCCGCCGCGACCTGGTCCGCCACAAGGGGCTTGCCGGCGAGCTTGTCCTCCTCGGTGTTGAAGGGCGTGCGATTCTTCCGGTCCCGGACGAGCTCCACCGCCGCGAACAGACCCATGCCCCGGACCTCGCCGACCGATGGGTGTCGCTCCTGGATCTCGCGAAGCCGCTGCAGAAGGTACAGGCCGTCGTGGCGGGATTTCTCCAGGAGTCCCAGACGACGATATTCCTCGATGGCCGCTACGGCGGGTCCCAAGGTCAGCGGGTGGGCCTCGTAGGTGTGGCCATGGGGGAAGTAGCGGTCCTGGAATACATCGTGGACGGCGGCGGTCGTCGCCGTGAGCCCGAGGGGAACGTAGGCTCCCGTGATGCCCTTGGCCGTCGTGAGAATGTCGGGCACGACCTTCCAGTGGTCGACCGCGAACCATTCGCCGACCCGGCCCCAGCCCGACATCACCTCGTCGGCGATGAGCAGAACCCCATGCTTCCGGGTGATCTCGCGGATGCGCGGAAGGTACTCCGGAACGGGTACCAGTACGCCGTTGGTGCCGACGACCGGCTCCAGGATCATCGCGGCGACGTCCCCTTCATGGTCGAGCTGGTAGTCGACGTACTCGGCGCACGCGACTTCGCAATCCGGATAGGTCAGTCCGAAAGGACACCGGTAGCAGTAGCAGTCCGGGGCGAACACCGTGCCGGGCACCTTCTGGAGCGGCTCGATCGCCTTTCGACGCGGGTCACCGGTCACGGAGATCGACGCCGCCGTCGCGCCGTGGTAGGATCGGTACCGGGCGAGCACCTTCTGACGGCCGGTGGCCGCCCGTGCGATCTTGAGGGCTGCCTCGTTCGCTTCGGTCCCCGAGGTGCTGAAGAAGTACCGGCGGAGACCGGCCGGCAAGACCTCTCCTAACGATTGGCTCAGTTGGGCTCGTGCCTCGGTCGCGAATCCGGGGCCCGCGTACGCGAGGCGCCGCGCCTGGTCCGCAATCGCGGCGATGACCCGCTCGTTCCCATGACCAAGATTCGTGGCCATCAGCTGCGACGACAGGTCGAGGTACTCCTTTCCGGAACTGTCCCAGAAGCGAGACCCCTCCGCGCGCGTGACTAGGAGCGGGTCCCACCCCCCCTGCCGGCGCCACGTGACGTAGTTCGTTTCCCGGACGATCCGGCGGGCTTCGTCCGGGTCCATCGAACCGAGCCCTTCCCCACCAGGTGCGCTAGGCGTGGAGCTTCTTGACCAGGGCCTTCACTTTGGCCGTCCCATCCGTGAGATACGGCCCGCAATGGTATGGGAGGAGGGACGTGATCGTCAGCCCCGCGATGCGCTGCGCCGAGACTTGAGCGGTTTGCGTGTGCTGGGTGTACTCCTTGGGAGTCAGGGAAATCATGTTGGGACCCCCGGGAAAGAAGAGGTCCCCCGCGAAGAGGATCTTCCGGTCCGGTAGGTAGTAGGACGTGTGCCCCGGAGTGTGGCCCGGGGTGTGGTAGGCCACCATCCCGCCCGCCGCCTCGAACCGATCCCCGTCCTTGAACTTCTCGTCCACGTTGACGGCCTCCGCGGGGGGAGTTCCGGGGCCATCATACGGTGGATCGTTGGCGATGTAGGCCGCCTCGATCCAGTGGGAGTAGGTCTTCGCGTGCGTCCGGGAGATCATCTCCTTCAGGCTGCCCGTGTGGTCCCGGTGAAGATGGGTCAAGAAGATCGAGCGAATCCCGCTCAGGGGGAGGCCGTGTTGCTTGAGGTAGGTCTCGATCTTCGGCGCCGTGCCAGGGAGGCCCGTGTCGATCAGGGTCCAGCTGTCGCCCTTGTCCTTGACCAAATAGACATGCGTGAAGAAGTCGGGGGAAGGGTCTACGCCGTCGACCTGGTGAATTCCGGGAAGTATCTCTGTCACGCCCACACCGCCGGGGGCGAGCGGCGGCCGGATTAAGAGTCTTGCCGACGGGGGCGCGGCTTTAGCCCGGGGGTGCGCGTGGGAGGTGCTGCTGCCGGCGCCAGTACGCGCCCTTCGCCCGCTCCGGGCGCGGTCTGGAACGCCAGGAACTCGTTCCCGTCCGGGTCCAAGAATCGGAGGGTCACCCCTCCCCACGGTTGGCGCCGGGGCGGCTCGGTGATGCGGGCGCCCGCCGACTGGAGCCGAAGTTCGAGAGCCGCCGCGCTGTCGGTCTGGAACACGATCCCCGTGCTCATCCCGATCCGCGCGACCGTCTCTGTGTAGAGCGGCTCTCCCCACTCTCGCCGAGGGGCCACGAGGGACAGTCCGGAGGCTCCTCGACCCAGGGAGAGTTCGACATAGCCCGTCGTTTCGTCCTGCTCCCGTATCGGAAAGCCAAGTACTTCCCGGTACCAGCGGAGTGAGCTCACGAGGTCACGCACCACGACGCCGACCCTCAGGAGCGCGGTGAGGCGTCCGGCCCCCCGGGCCGGGGCCGGCTCCAGGTTGGCCCCGCTCCCGAGCGCCAGGGGGTTCCATTCGACGACCTCGTACGTGGTGCCCGGCAATCCACGAAACGGGTCGGACCGCAGCACGCGCTGGGCCTCGTCAAGCGAGGTCGCTCGGAATATCAACAGGTCGCCGGCGGGGTTCGTCAGTGGTCCACGGGCTACCAGCCGGCCCACGCGCTCCAGTTCGCCGTCGAAGCGGCGGATCGTGGCGGCGGCGGGCAACTCTGACCGCTCGAGGTCGCCCACCCGTACGGCCCGGACGTAGAGCCTCTTCGGCTTCGGGCCCGGCCGGCTCGGGTCCGACATGGCGAATGCATAGGCTTCCGGCTTCTGGTACGCTTCTATCCGGGCCTCTGGGGCAAGTGTCGCCGGCCCTCCGCCGAGCTATGCCGGCGCACCCCCTCTACGAATAACCGGGAATCTTCAAATAGTAGAACCCGCGAGGAAGGGGGCATGCGACCCATGTTGTCCGCCGTTGTCGTAGCCATCGTCTTGCTGACCGCTGCGTTCCTGTTTGTCCTCCCGGCCCAGGACCGGACACTGTCGGGCCCGGCTGCCGCGTCGACCGGCCTGCGGACCGCCGTCGCGCCAACCTACCACATCCTGCGGGACTTTGCTACAGCGCCCGTCCTGCCCGGCTACCACGACACCCTGATCTACGAAGTCCTGAACGATACCAACGGGGCTCCGCAAGGTGGCCTCTCGACGATTACCATCCTAGGCACGTACTACAATACCGGTGACGCGAAGCTTCTGACCCTCCCGGGCACCCCGATCAACGTCTCGACGGCTCCGATCGGCTCCTGGAACTTCGTGGTTCCGGCCAACGCCTCGGCCAATGATGCCTTCCCGCCTGTCCTCACCATCTGGGCGAACTCCACCTCGCTCCACATGAACCAATCCGTCTCCGAGAACCTTGAAATCGGCGGCCTCGAGATCTACAGCTCGAGTGTCTGTGATCTCGTCGGCGCCTGCGGGACCCTGACGACAGGTAACCCTGCGACCGTCTCGGTGAACGCCGAGGCGCGCGATGGCTTCGGGGATCTCTCCCCCGCGTCGAACGAGACCGTCAAGTTCCTGTTCTATTCCACGGGCAGCTCCCCGGTCACCGTCCCCGGTGTCCCGGCGAGCGTCAAGACGAACGGCCAGGGCGATGCCGCGGTCACGTTCACCCCCAGCAGCACCATCTTCAACGTGCCCGGCCCCGACCATGTCGAGATCGAGGTCACCGACTCCGTCAACGCCTCCCTGATGATGGACGTCAACCTGACCTTCAACCTTTACAACCCCGTCGGCACGACCAATTTCGCCTTCTGGTTGAACCAAGACGAGTACGACAGCGGCGAAGCCGTGACCGCCAACTGGCAGTGGGCGGGAACGAACGCCACCGTCGGGACGCTCAACGTCACCAATTACTTCGCGTATTCCGAGGTACCGTTCAACATCTTCGCCAACGGGCTGATCGACTCGACCCAGGCGTCGGGATCCTTCACCTTCAACCTGCCGGCAACGTTCTCCGGTGACTTCACGGTCCAGGCGAATGTGCATAACGGGAGCGACTTGTGGTACCTGACGGCCAACGCCTACGCGAGCGAGGCGATCCTGTACGTTGTCCCGAGCGAGCACTACTTCAACCCCGGCGATACGGTCACGGTGGCCGTCACCCCCGAAGGTCCCGCCCTGACTGGCGCCACGATTTCCGCGTTCGTCCAGGCCAGCAACTCGGGACAGACGCTCTTCAACTCGACCGTGACGGGTACCTCGTTCCAGTTCACCGTCCCCAAGGTCGCGCCCGCCGAGTACTACGACATCGCCGTGTGGGCTTCCACACCGACGGCGGGAACGATCGCGTCCGATTCGACGGACGTCGAAGAGGCCTACGGCTACTCGCTCTGGGTGGGTGTCTCCACGGTCTCGGCCTACTCGGATGGCAGCTTCACGCCGGGCCAAACGATCCACCTGAGCTACAAGATCACGGCCTACGGCACGAGCACGCTTCCGACGCTCGTCGAGATCGAGGTGTGCAGCGTCGATTGTGGCGCCGGTACGCCAGCGGTCATGACTTGGATCGAATCGGCGGCCTCCGGGTCGGTGCCGTTCACCATCCCCGCGAGCGCTCCCGACGGACCCCAGACGTTCGAGCTGTTTGCCGGCTTCGCTAGCGGCTCGGGAGAGAGCATATTCACCGTCATCGTGAACTCGACTCCCTCGGCCCTGAACTACGAGCTGGTCGGCGGAAGCGGCTTGACGGTGGGTTGGCTGATTCTGCTGATCCTGATCATCGTCGTGGCGCTGATCATCGTGGCGACGCGCCGGCGCGGCAAGCCCTCCCAGATGGTCATGAGCCCTGCCTCCGGAGGCTCCCCGGCCCCGGAGTGGAAGGAACCGCAGTCATCGGGCAGCCCGCCGAGCAGCGGGAGCAGCGACACCCCGGCTACGCCGCCTAGCGGCTCCCAATAGGCGGAGGACCCTTCCTTCCCCCACAAGGGACCGGACGCCCGAACCCTTTCCTGACCCTCTTTTTCACTCGAGACGAAACAGAGAATTTTGGGTCGTCCGAACGTCCTAGACCGACGCCGAGCAATGCCGTCCCCCGTCGCCCGTGGGCCCGGCGAATGGCGCGCTTACGCCTTGAAATGGCGACACGCGGGGTCCATCACGGGATGTCCTCGGAATGCCCGCTCAATGGATTCGGACGGAGAGCCGCCGGACCGACCCGATGGCGTCCGACAGGGAAAGGCCTCCGAAGTCGAAGATCCCGAGCAGCTCGTCGACCCCCGCCTCGGCCAGAGCCTCTGCCCGATCCTCGACATCGTTCAAGCCTCCGATGAGAGCGAGTCCACTTTCCTCGATCGCCGCGGCGGAGGCGTGCTGAGGGTCCGAGCGGACCTTTTGCTGATAGAACGAGCTCTGCGTCGCGAGCCGGCTGTCCAGGTAGCGTTGGAATGCCGTTCGAGCCCGGTCGGGGGCGGCGCCGGTGTAGATGTGGACCGCGGCCGAAACGGTCGCGGTTGAGCCCTCGGGGAGAGCGGCCCGGAACTCCCGTATCTCAGCCGCTAGTTCCGAGACGTCGCGGACCGTGGCGTACGGAATGAGCGCTAGCGAGAACCCCTTGCGCGCCACGAAGGGGAGCGCCTCCCGGCGCTGGGCGGCGATCCAGATCGGCGGCGACGGTTGCTGCCGCGGCAACACGTTGAGGCGGACCGGGTGGGCGGCGGGAGCTTCGACCTCAACCTCCTCGCCACGGAAGGCCGCAAGGATGGTCTCGAGCGCGCGGTCGAATCGTTCGCGCTTTTGGGTGGGGTCGACCCCGAAGCCCTCGAACTCGGCGGGGATGTAGCCGCTGCCCACGCCGAAGTTAAGCCGGCCGCCGATGAGCTGATCGAGCAACGCATACTGCTCGGCGATCTCGACGGGCGAGTGGAACGGGAGCACGCTGACGAGCGACCCCAGCCGGACCCGGCGCGTCCGGGCCCCCATCGCGGCGAGAAGGACCGGGGGAGCGGGACAGAGCCCGCTGGGGAGGAAGTGATGCTCTGCCACCCAGACGCAGGCCAGGCCGGACCGCTCGGCCGCATCGGCGAGGGAGAGCACTTCCGAGTATCGGTTCCGCCCGGCGAAGTCGACCTCGGGAGGGAATCCGTCGAGGACGGAGAACGCGCTGAGCTGCACGCGGCGGGCAATCGTCGGGGGCCATAAGGGTGGGCGGCCGGGCGGTCCGAGGGAAACCGCTAAGTCGGAGGCGCAGGGTCGGCCGCGTTGCGGGCTGGTAGATCAGTTCGGAAGATCGCCGGTTTTGCAAACCGGAGGGCTCGGGTTCAAATCCCGACCAGTCCATCACGACAGGGCAGAGCCCCGTCACGTGAGGCTCACCGCCTTCAGCGGCTCTACAAACTCGACGCCGGCCAGAGGATGTTTATGCCCTCCGCGGGTTCTGTCGCCTGTCCCGAGTCAGAAATCGGAGGCGTTCCTAGGTGAGACCACTGAACTGGCCACCTGCTCGCCTCCTACCCGTCGTCCTCGGAAGCGCCGTTTTCGCGCCGGGCCCTGATTGGGACGCGCTGGGCCAACGCTGGTGGGCGCATGTCAAGTTTCTTGCGGACGACAGCCTCGAAGGCCGCGACACCGGTAGCCACGGTTTCGACAGAGCCGCCGACTACATGGCCGACCAGTTTCGCGCGGCAGGCTTGAAGCCCGCGGGCACCGGTGGTTACCGGCAGCCAATGGATTTCGACGTGGTGCGTATCGACGAAAGTCGCTGCTCTCTCGATCTGCTTCGAGACGGGAAACTAGAGCCGGTCAAGCTGGGCGACGACGCCGTGATCGGCGTCAGCACGCGCTCGGCAGAGACTCTCGAAGCTGGGGCCGTCTTTGTCGGCTATGGGCTCACCGTCCCCGAGCTGAATTACGACGATTTGGCAGCCCAGGACGTGAAGGGAAAGATCGTGGTCTATGTCACCGGTGGCCCCGCGGACATGTCCGGTCCCATCAAGGCCCACTACCAATCGCTCGAAGAACGCCGAAGGGCCCTTCGGAAAGCGGGGGTCGTCGGCACGGTTGCCATACCGAATCCCAAGAGCATTGAGAGACCCTGGTCGCGGGTCGCCGCGTCGCGCTTCGAGCCGAGAATGGAGCTACGCGATCCGGGGTTCGACGTTCCCCCTCCGCTCCCGTTGGCCATTCTGTTCAAGACCGACCGTGCCGAGATGCTCCTTGCGGGCAGCGGCCATACATTTCAGGAAGTCCTCGCGGCACTCAACGCGGATACGCCGCTGCCGCACTTTCCGCTCGCTGTCGCCCTCCGTGCGCGCGTCGGGATGACTCGTTCGGAGGTGAGGTCGGAAAACGTCGTGGGACGTGCTCCCCGGGAGCGATCCGGACCTCAAGAAGGAATATGTCATCGTCAGCGCGCACCTGGACCATATCGGGATTGGCGAACCCGTCAACGGTGACCGCATCTACAGCGGAGCGATGGACGACGCCTCGGGCGACGCGTCGCTGATCGAAATCGCCCGCGCGATGAACGAGTCAAGTGCGAAGCCCAAGCGCTCGGTCCTGTTCCTTTCGGTCACCGGCGAGGAGAAGGGCCTTCTGGGCTCGCAGTATTTTGCGGCGCATCCCACCGTGTCCGGTCCCATCGTCGCGGACCTGAACATGGACATGTACAACCCGCTGTTCCCGCTGAGATACCTCGAGGTCCAGGGTCTCGCCGAGTCTACCCTGGGTGACGACATTCGCGCCGTGGCCGAGCCAGCGGGCGTGCAGGTGCAACCCGATCAGGAACCGGAACACAATCTGTTCATCCGCAGCGACCAGTACAGCTTCATCAAGAAGGGTGTCCCGGCGCTCACGTTCAAGTTCAGCTACATCCCCGGCACTCCGGAAGAAAAGGTCTTCAAGGCCTGGCTGGCCGAGCGCTACCACGCTCCCTTGGATGACCTGGACCAACCGGTCGACCTGGCCGCCGCGGCGCAATTCAATGCGCTCCTCGAACAGTTGACACTCCGAGTCGCCGACGCGGACCACCGCCCGGAGTGGAAACCCGACAGCTTCTTCCGTCGCTTCGTACAATAACGGCGAAGCGTTTTCGAGTGTTTGGTGCCCGTGGATCGGCCCCAAGTTTCCGAACGATAATATAGTCGCTTGCGGAGGCGACAGGGATGACAGGCGAGGTCTCAGCCGCCCGTGCTGGAACCGTTCAGCTCGGCGACCGGGCGGTCTATCGGTTGGGACTTGGGACCAATCGCCTGACGGACACCGAGCCGGCGCGCGCACTCCTTCGACGGGCCCTGGAGTTGGGCGTGAATTTCATCGATACGGCGGATGTGTACCAGTCGAATGCGAGCGAGATAACGATTGGCAAGGCCTTGGGTGATAATGCCCGCGGGGCAGTGGTGGCAACTAAGGGCGGGATGGTTCGTACTCCGGACGGCCGGGGCGCAGACGGGCATCCCGAGTACCTCCGGCAAGCGGTCGAGGGCAGCCTCCAGCGACTGGGGGTCGATTGCATCGAGCTCTACCAATTGCACCGGGTCGATCCGCAGGTCCCCATCGAGACGAGCGTCGGAGCGTTGAAGGAGATGCAGCAGGCGGGGCAGATCCGCCGAATCGGACTTTCGAACGTAACAGTCGCAGAGCTCGAGAGGGCACGTCGAGTGGCGACCATTGTCTCGGTGCAGAACCGGTACAACATTCTCGAGCGGGAGCAGGAGCCAGTGCTGGAGTACTGCGACGCGCACTCGATCGTGTTCATCCCGTGGACCCCCCTGCTCCGCGGGAACCTCGCGCAAGCGAAGACGCTCTCGGAGATGGCGGCCCGGCACGGGGTGACCCCGCACCAGCTGGCGTTGCGTTGGCTCCTCAAACGATTCCCAGTCGTGCTGCCAATTCCCGGCACGTTGTCGCCGGCTCACCTGGAACAGAATCTGGCCGCGGCCGACATCGAGCTTAGCGAGGACGACTTTCAACGTTTGAGCCAGTTGCCAGGTACCGGCTCGTATCGATCGGTAAATCGCGCCCGAGCCGACGCGTTTCGGACCACGGAACCGGACCCTCTGGGGGTGGACGGACGCGGGCTAGTTCGGTCTCCTCCGGGAGCCGCCTCGGCAGGGGCCAGGAGATCGTTCGCGAGCCCCGAAGGGATGCCGTCTAGAGGATCGCCAGATCCTTTCCGGCCGTCTCGAAGGCGGAGATCGCGAAGTCAACGTCTTCGACCGTCAGGGCCGCATTCATGATGGTCCGGATCCTGGCGCGGTCCTTGGCCACCATTGGGAAGACGATCGGCAGCGCGAAGACTCCCAGGTCGAACAGTTTCTGGCTCAACCGCTTGGCGACGCTGCTCTCTCCGACGATGACCGGGGTGATCGGGGTCTCGCTGTGGCCGATGTCGAACCCCAGGTCGGACATCGCCTTCTTGAAACGACGAGTGTGCTCCCAGAGCCGGCGGACGTGTTCGGGCTCCCGTTCCAGGACGTCGATCGCCGCGAGGCAAGCCGCCACGACGGCGGGCGGGTGCGACCCGGAGAGGAGCCAGGTGCGGGACTTGTTGTAGGCAAAGTTCACCAGGTCGCGGGACCCCGAGATATGGCCGCCGACGACGCCGAACGCCTTCGAGAACGTGCCCATCTCCACGTGGACCTGTTCCCGCGATAAGTGGAAGTGGGAGACGATGCCGCGTCCCCCCTCGCCGAGCACGCCCTCCCCGTGGGCGTCATCCACGTAGACCATCGCTCTGTGGGCCGCTCCGAGGGCGGCGATCTTGTCGAGCGGGGCGATGTCGCCGTCCATCGAAAACACCCCGTCGGTGATGATGAGGATCCGGCGGTAGGCCGGGGCATGACGTTCCGCTTCGACGAGGACTCGCTCCAGGTCGCCAGGGTCGGCGTGCTTGTAGACGGCGCGTTCGGCGCGCGACAGGCGCACGCCATCGATGATGCTGCCGTGGTTGAGTTCGTCGCTCACCACCAGGTCCCCGTCGCCCACGAGTTGAGGGATGAGGCCTGAGTTGGTGGCGAAACCGGTCTGGTACACGAGCGACGCCTCGGCTCGCTTGAACAGGGCCAGTCGGCGCTCGAGCTCGACGTGCAGGTCCATGTTGCCGGCGATGGGTCGGACCGACCCGGAACCGGCCCCGTGCGTGCGGACCGCCTCCAGTGCGGCCTCCTTGAGCGCCGGATGATTGCTGAGTCCGAGGTAATTGTTCGAGCAGAACATCAGGACCTTCTTCCCGTCGACGATCGACCAGGGAGTACTGGGGCCGGCGAGCAGCCGCAGCTTCCAATCCAGGTCGGCGCGAACGAGCTCGTCGTACTCGGTCCGGAGGAATGAGGTCGGGTCGCGCATGAAACGTTACCACTTCGCGATGAGCGATACCTTCGCCGCCTCGCTCGACTGGATCAATGCCATCGCCCGGCCCACTTCGGAGATCGGGACACGATGGGTGATGATCTGTCCCATCTTTTCGCGGAACCCGGCGTGCGTGAGCAGGCCCTTGACCGTATACCAAGTATCGAACATCCGCCGGCCGAAGATCCCATGCACCCGGGCCGCCCGGAGGATGATCGCGTCGTCGAAGTCGAGCGAGACGGGCCCGTCGAACAGGCCGAGGAGCGAGACCCGGCCGCCCGGCCGCAGTGCCTGGAAGACGAGGGGGAGCGAGCTCGGGTGGCCGGACATCTCCGTCGCCACGTCCACGCCGTGTCCTTCGGTCACATCCCGGATGCGTTGAACCAGCCCGGCGCCCTCCACTTGAGGGTTGAGGACGAGGTCGGCTCCCATCTTGCGGGCGAGGTCGAACCGGACTTGGTTCACCTCGGTCGCGATGACGTTGGCCGCTCCGAAGGTCTTCGCCACGACAATCGCGAGGAGTCCGATGGGCCCGCACCCCGTGATGAGAACATTCTTCCCGGCCAGGTCCTCGATGTTCTCCTCGGGCAGCAGACAGTGAACGGCATTTCCGAGGGGCTCCTGGATTGAGGCCAGGGACGGGTCGAGCTTCGGGTCATTCCGCCAGGCGTTCATCTCGGGGAGCACCGCGTATTCGGCGAACACCCCGTCGCGGTCGACGCCGAGGACCTGAACGTTCTCGCAGATGTGCATCTTGCCGGTGCGACACTGGTAGCAGGTCCCATCGGCGATATGGGTCTCCGCGGAGACATGGTCCCCGACGGCCAGGCTCTTCACCCGCGCCCCTACCTTCACCACCTCTCCGCTCAGCTCGTGGCCGAGGATCATCGGCAGCCGCTTGATGCGGTTCTGCGCCCACTCGTTCCACTCCCAGATGTGCACGTCCGTTCCGCAGACCGACGCCGCGCGGACCGCCACCAGGACTTCATCGTCGGCCGGTGCGGGGTCCGGTACGGTCAGCAGGTCGCCCCCGGGCGCCCGACGGCTCTTGACGATCGCTTGCACGCTCTCCTCCGACGACGCAGGGGCCCCCGGGCTTAACGCTTGAGGAGGATGAGCCCGCGTTGGTCCTCTCCTGGACCCGGACCCCGTACTGTCAGCGGTGAGAAAGCCCCGATTCAGGCGCCCAGGGAGCCCCGACCCGTCAAGTGAGCGGGCCGGGCGGGGGTCCTGCCCCGAGAGATGGTCTCACCCCGGGTGCCGACGTGGGCGGCTGGCCCGGCGGGCGGGGCGGTGGCTCCCCGGACGCATGCACCGGGAGCCGACGAAGAGCGAACCAAGCAAGCGCCCCGATCAGCAGGAAGAGGGTGGCAAGCAGGTACTCGCCGGCCGCATTGGAGATCCACTTCAGCGATACGAGCACCCGGCTCAGCCCGTAAGAGATGACGAGCCCGTCGACGCCCATCACGAACCGACGGAAGAACTCGGGGGACACAGACCGGAGCAACAGCGTACCGAGCGGGACGCCGACCAGGACCGCCACGAACAGGAGCGGAAGAAGGTCCAGCGACGGAAGCTTAACGAGTCCCGCGCCCAGGAACTGGTCGAACGCGAGGTATGTGCCGAGGGTGAGGGTCGACTCCGCGACCCGGATCTGGGCGATGGTGCACCGGAACTCGTTCTTGGAGAGGCCTTGGTTTCTCAAGAACAGCGCGAGCGGAGGACCGGAAATGGTCGTGAGGGCGTAGAGGAACCCGATCCCCGATCCAATCGCCGCCCCGCCCCGCCGCTCATTCTGGAACGGCCGGCTGAAGCCGAGCAGCTGAAGGATGACCAGGGGGAACAAGACCACGTAGACGAGGACCTTGACGTCGTTGACCGCCAGGTAGGTCAGCCCGGCGGTTCCGAGGATAATTCCCGGAAGGAGCGTCAGGACGACGGGCCGGGCTCTCGGCCACGTAAGCCGCGCGTACTTCCGCTCCCGCGTGAGGAGGGCGAGGTTCACCGCTACCTCGACGATGACGAGGGCGGGGTTCAGGACCTTGTTTGAGTACCAAAGGATGGCGATGGGCGTGACGATCGACGAGAATCCGTAGCCGACCGCGCCGTTGACGAGCGCAGCCCCGAGGGCGACGAGGCCGAGCCAAATTTCATTGAGAGGGATCACGGCTATCACCGCTCGGGACCGAAGCGTGCTCGGGCCACCGATTCTACGGGGACCGTTGGCGGGGTGCCCATCGCACGAGGTTGGAATGGCAGGCTCATAAGCGTTCGGGCGGAACCGAGGTGTCCCATTAATCCAATACTTTAAGCGACCGGCCCGCCTCAGTAGGCGCATGCGAAGAGCCGCTGAAATTCAGATCTCGCGGGAGGAGCGCCGACGGTTGAGTGCGCTCGCGCGGGAGGGGACGGCCCCTCCGAGAGTGGCGTTCCGGTCACGGATTGTGCTCCGGGCGGTCGAGGGAGCCCAGAACCGGGAGATTGCAGAGGAGTTGGGCACGAACCCCGGCACCGTCGCTATGTGGCGGCAGCGATTCCTCACCCAGCGGATACCGGGCCTCGAAAGAGACGCCCCCCGTCCGGGCCGACCCCCGGCCATTCCGGCCTCGTCCATCCAAGCGCTCGTCAGAGCGACCCTGGAACGGAGCGCGCCGGACGGGGCGCCGTGGACGGCACGGAGTCTCGCGCGCGCGATGGGCGTCAGCAAGACCACTGTCCATCGCGTGTGGCAGGCTCGTGGGATTCGTCCCCGCGGCTCGGGGGGCGCCCCGCCCACCCGACGCTCCGAGTTCGTGGACCGCGTGACGGATTTCGTGGGGTTGTATCTCAACCCCCCCGAACGGGCTATGGCGTTCTGCGTCGACGAGGCCGGTCGTGCCGCCGCTCTGGATCGGCGGGAGCGGGACGCGATTCGCACGCTCCGCGAGCCGGATCGGGGCGCGCAATTCCTCTCGTTCCTGCAGGCCGTGGACCGGGAAACCCCCCCGGGCCTCGACCTCCACCTGGTGCTGGACCGATTGCTCGCCCCGACGTCCCCGAAGGTGCAGCGGTGGCTAGTCCGGCACCCGAGATTCTACCTCCATTTTCTCCCTGTTAATGCGACTCGGCCGAACCCGATCGACCGATGGTTCGGTGAATTCACAAGAAAGCGCATCCGGAGCGGGTCACTTCCGAGCGTGACGCGCCTCCATCGGTCGATCCAGGCACACCTCGGCGCGAGGGGATCGTTCACGGGACCGTTTATCTGGACCGCCACCTCCGACGAGATTCAGACTGGGGCTGAACGGCAGGTTATTCAATAGGATATTATTGGGACATCGTGCCGAGCTCAGAACGGGCGAGGCTGACATGAGAATGCCGCTGCGAACGGGCCGCTCCGTCCTGCGCCGGCCACCGCTGCGCGGTCGATGGGGGCACCTGACGGAAGTAGGATCGACACGGTCCACGGGCGCCCGCTGGGCAAGCGACCCCCGGCAAGGACGCTGGAGAGCGCCGCGGAATCCATGAATCCCTCGAGCAGGCTGTATGCACCGATGGCGATTTTCTCGAGGTCGTACAGTTGGTCGATGAACGGGTGGATCCTAGGCAGCGAGGGGAGCTCTGCCTCCCGGCACTCTCGTTCTCCGGCGGGAACGTGCCGGTCCACGAGCCGCCCTCTATGCGGCTCTGGAAGTACCCTATCCCCTCCTCACGTTGTCAAGGTATCGAGACTTCGCCACAAGTAGTACGCAGCGTGCGACCGGAATGGCGACCACGATTGAGCGTGTCGCTCCACGGTGCGTACGGCCGGGAGACCTCGATATCGCCAGGCCTTCCCCACGGCTTTCCGGATCCCGAGGTCTCCCGAGGGGAAGACATCGGGGCGATGCAAGGAGAAGATCAAGTACATCTGGGCGGTCCAGACGCCAATTCCCCGGACCGAGGTCAGCTCTTCGATCACCTCGGAATCCGGCCGGCCCGCGAGGCGGCGGAGATTCAGACGCCCCTCGACCACGTGCCCGCCGAGGTCTCGGAGGTAGCGCATTTTCTGGGGAGAGACCCCCGCGGCGCGCAGCACGTCCGTGGAAACCGTTGCAAACCACTCGGGCGGCGGGAACCCAGGGCCGCCGTGTGCGGCCCGGAGGCGCCGTAGGATCGCGGCACCGGCCGCACCGGAGATTTGCTGGAACAAGATCGACTGCGCGAGCGTCGGAAAGCCCGCGCCGCGGGAGGGCAGCTCGGTCGGTCCCCCGCGGCGGATCAGTCCGGCGAGCACCGGATCGGACTGGGCGAGCTGACGTGCGATCTCCTTTGCCGATGTTCTCGGGCGGGCCGCCACAGCCCGCCCAATCCCTATCCCGAATAACCCCTACGCAAGGGACCTTCGGGCCGCCTTGAGAGGTGGGCGGCGCGTCGAAAGTCACGGTGGAGTTAATGGGGAACTTCGACTGGGGCTGCTCATGCGTGCAGCGGTGGTCACCGCGTGGGGTGCGCCGCTCGCCGTCCAGGAGATCGACGCGCCTCGACCGGGACCCGGTGAAGTGCTCGCACGGATTCGCATCTCCGGAGTGTGTCACAGCGACGTCCACCAATGGAAGGGGGACTGGCCGGGAGAGCGGGCCCTGATGGAGTCGCTGGGGATTCGCGTCCTCGGACACGAGGGCGTTGGCACCGTCGAGTCGGTCGGGCCGGGCGTCACCCGGTTCTCGGCCGGCGACCGGGTCGGCGTGCCTTGGATGAACTCCTGGTGCGGAGGCTGCGAAGTATGCCTGACCGGCTACGCCCAGTGGTGCCCCAAGGCCCAGACGACCTCCGTCACTGTCAACGGGACCTTTGCGGAGCTGGCCACGGTCTCCGAACGCGCGGCTGTCGCGGTTCCCGCCACGATCCCTGATGACGAGGCGGCGCCACTCATGTGCGCCGGCGTGACGGCGTACGGCGCGGTGCGGAGGCTCGTGACGGAGCTCCGGATCCCGCCGGGCAAGATCATCGCGGTCGTGGGAGCCGCCGGCGGATTGGGTCACTATGCGGTCCAGATCGCCCAAGCGCTGGGTTACCGGGTGGCCGGGATCGATGTGGGGGAGAACCGGGTACGGTTCGTCCGGGAACTCGGCGCCGAGTGGGCCTTGGACGCCACGGAGGCCAAGGAGACGATTCGAGGACTCGGAGGCGCCGACGCGTCGATCGTCTTCACTCCGAAACTCGCGGGATACGAACTCGCCTTCAAACTGACCCGCCTCATCGGAGGGGTGGTGGCCGTCGGGATTCCCGACCCCAAGGAGGGTCCGCTGCCGATCACTCCGTCGGCCCTCATCAGCCACGGCACCCGGATCGTCACCGGCGAACGTGGGGGTCACGCACGAGTTTGACGAACTCTTCCGACTCTACGCTACGGGCCGGGTCAAGGGCCACGTCGCGCGCCGAGGAACGCTCGCTGACCTGTCGACGATCCTCCAGGAGATGGCCGACGCGAAGTATCTGGCCCGGGCGGTCGTGACCATCTGAGCCCCAGGGCCTGGCTCGGACGCCGGGTCTCAGAGGGACGACGAGCCCGTGGGCTTTCAGCCCGACGCGACAACCCCGGGTGGGACGGTAACCGGCGAACCGAGAACGGAGGGCATGTACTTCTTCCACAGATGGCGGAAGAACCAGAGGGCGGCGAGGTCTGCGATTATCGTGACGGGGATCGGAAGTTCCGCCACGAAGCCGACGAAGGCAATGGGGAGAATAGCGCCGGCGGCGAGCGCTACCAGCTGCCGCTCGTTGTGGGTGGTCCCGATGGTCCGGACGATCAGGTACCCGAGAGCGGTCTCGTAGAGCACGATCGAAAGGATCGTCAGCCAGGGCGGGGCCTTCCAATATCCCAGCAACCCGTCCAAGAGCCAGACCGCCGGGAAGATCGCGACCCCCATGAGGGCAGCCCGGAAAGGCGTGACCCGAGGGAGCCCCGACCTGGTCAGGAGGAGATTGGCCGGAGCGCGGTAGGCTGCGAGGACCAGCAATCCGATGACCGCGAAGCTCCCGAAGAAGATTGGCCAACCCATCCAGTAGTGGTAGATGGCGTGAACGAGGACCATCAGGAGAGGGATGTCGATTGCCCAGACGAAGAAGGCCAGCAAGATACCGGTTTCACCGACGATGCTCTTTCCTCGTGTCTGCGGCAACGCGAGCCCGAGCAGCAGAATGGGGAGGGAGATGCTGAAGATCATGTGGACGAGGAGGACGCCGGGGGTCCACACCCAGTTGACGCCGAGCCAGTGGCCGTAGAACCCTAGCACCCCGACAGGCCCGGCGCGGGAATAGAACATCGTCTCGAGCGCAATTCCTTCCTCGAGGATACCGTAGGCAGCTCCGAGCAGGAGGACGGACCCCCAGCCCTTCTTCCACCGGACCATCGCCTCCCGGATCAACAGAACCCCGGGGAGGTACAGACCGAGGTTCGCCCCCAGTTGTAGCGCGAAGAATGGGGGACTCACAACGATGGTGCTGAGCGCACTCGAGGACGACAGGTACTCGGGGATTCCAGGACTCAGGAGGGCGAGGCAGAGGACCGGGTGCCGGCCCAGGAACTGCTTAACCGCCGTCCAGGCCGACGCGGGCGGGGTCCGACCGGCCTCGCGCGGGGTGGCCGGGGTCTCGGGGCCGCTGTCCGGGGGTGGAGGTGGGGACGGCACGGAGGAGAGCGGGGCGGCCATCGGGGTCGGTGCATTATTTGCGGCTCCCCGTAGATGAAGCCGACGGCGGGTAGAAGAGAGGATTCTTCCGAATCTTACCCATCCGGGGGCCCAATTCACCCCTCTCGGTCCCCCCTACGGGGACTCCGGAGACCTCCGAACGGGGCCGGGCCTCCCGGAGCACTATATAAGTCGTCAGACGAATGGCGGACAACTCCGTTTATCGATAGTAGCACGGGCTCCGGGGCAACGTCAGGTTCAAATATTTCGGTTTGCCTGCGAGGGTTGGTTCCGTGATGGAAGAAGCCACAGGAGGAGAAGATGATCTTCGACCTTGTCGCGAAGGCCACGCTCAGCGAGCGGTACGGCCCGCGGTCGAAGTCCCTGCGGCCTTTCCGGGACTACGCTGAGCTCGAGAGTCGCGGGGAGGATCCCCGCTCGCTCCGGGCCCAGGGACTCCTGAGCGTGCGGAAAACGACTCGCCGGGCCCCGATCGTGCTGGACGAGCCGGTCGCACCCGTCGGGACGCCCGCTCGCCGAGAGTTCCCGACCGCCGTTCTGGATTGAACGGGCGTAGTACCGGCCCTCCGCGCCGGAGGGCCGTGAGACCGGAGGGCGCCGCGAGGACTCGGCCGTGGGACGTCCGTCGGAGCTCGTCTCCGCGCCGGAAGGACCCGCGACAGTCCGCGGGCCGACCGGCTCGACGCCCGCCGGAGCGGTTCCACGGTCTGCGAAACCCTGTTCCGCCGGCATCGGCAATTATTAGGCCCCCGGGGACTGAGCGCGACCTTCGGGTGTGGTCGCGGAAGCAGATAGGAGCCACGCGAGCACGGTCCCGCTCCATGGGAGGTCGTCAGTCCTTGCCCTGATAGCCGCGGCGCTCGACGCAGTCGAACGCGGTGAGGGACGAGTCATCCTCATCTCTGGCCCCACGGGAATGGGTAAGTCGGCGGTCCTTGACGCTGCGATCCTACGGGCGAAGGGCCGAGGCTTCCGCATCGCGGAGGCGCGGGCCGTTCCGCGCGACACGCCCGTTCCGTACGACCTCGTTCGTGACCTTCTCCCGTTGGAATCCGGAGAGGCGGACGTTCCGGCTCCGGCGAAGGGAGCGTTGGGGCTCCCGCTTTGGTTGGTCGCAGGAGACCAGGCCAGCGTAGTCTCTGGCTTCCCCACGGTAGCGGTCCTCCCGGAAGACGACTCGCCGGTCGAGAAGCGCATTCTCAAACTGTTCGAGGCGGAGCGCGCGCTGATCGACCTCGGCCGGCGTCTGCTCCACGCCCAACTGGAGCGTGTGCTGTTGGGGGAATCGCAGGGCAGGCCCGTGATGCTGGCCGTGGACGACCTGCATCACACCGACCGTGACTCGCTCGAGTTCCTTCGAAGCGTAGCCAGCGGCGTCAGCGATCGCCGTGTGATTCTCGTGGCCACGCTCGACACGGAGATGTCTCCGGTTGGAGCACGCGGGGCTGTCATTGAGGCGCTCACGAAGGGGCCCAATGTCGAGATGGTCGGGCTGTCGGGATTGTCGCTCGACGAGACCGCGGAGGCTATTCGAGACACACGTCCCGATCCGCGACCTTCTCCGGAATACGTTCGGGCGGTTCATCAGCGGTCGAAAGGGGTCCCGGCCGCGATCGAACAGCTGACGCGACGCTACAAGGAGTCGGTCCCCTCGGCCGAGAAACCAGGGGAAGAGGGCGGAGGGGCGGCGGGACTGTCCTTTCGGCCGGGAAGCATCCCCGAAGAGACCCAACGCATCCTGACCTACGGGGCCGTCATCGGTCGGCAGTTCGACCTTGCGGTCATGGCCCGGACATTGCACCGTCGGTCGGGAGAGACTCTCGAGCCGCTGCTCGCTCCCCTCGTAGAGAACGGGACGCTTCGCCGCCGGGGCCGACAGCGGTACGAATTCGCGACGCCCACCGTGCGCCAGGACCTCTACACGAAGCTTCCCGAAGGCCGGCGGAAGCTGATGCATCGGAACGTTGCCCGGGCGCTCGAGATTGGGGCCCGTCCCGCCGGCCCGGAGCTGTTCGAGATCGCTTTCCACTATCACCTCGCCGGAGAGGCGGTTCCGTCGGTCGATTACAATCGCCGGGCGGCGGATGTGGCGGCTCGGGAGTATGCCTACGAAGAGGCCCGGGTGTACCTAGAGAGGGCCCTGGACAGCCTTTGGCAGCTTCCGTCGTCGCGACCCGAGTCCGAGCGCGTGGTGCGGATCGCCCTGGGCCATGTGCTGAGCCGGATCGGGAAAGTCGGGGAGGCGATCCAGGTGCTCGAGGCGTTGCGCGATCCCGCCCAGACCGGACCGGGCGCTCCCTCTCCCCTCGAGCAACTGTTCGTCCCGGAGGTCCGACCCGACCTCTGGGCTCACGCCCAGAGTGCCCGTACGGCGGCCGAACGGTCGCTGCGCGCTTATCGGGCCAAGGGCGAGCTACGGTGGCTTGCCGTCGCGCACCGGGCGCTCGGCGTCGCCGCCTGGAGCCTGGCCGATCCCGCCGCCGCGGAGGAACACCACCAGGCGGCGGCTGAGCTCGCTCGGTTGGCGGGCGACGCGCAGCTCGAAGGTCAGTCGCTGCTCGACCGGGCGCATCTGGTGCGGCTGCTGGACCCGAACGGCCTGGCGCTGTCTCGCCGACTCTTGACCGACGCGATCGAGCGGTTCACCGCGAGCGGCGATGCCGAATGGCTCGCGCGAGCGTACCTTGACCGGTCGGCCGTGCTCCGGACCCTGGGCCGGCTGCCGGATGCCCTGAGCGACCTCACGGCCGCTGCCGAGCAAGCGTCGCGCTCGGGGTCCCAGGCGCTGGAAACGTGGGTCGAGTTGCGGACGGCCCGGGTCCTCGTGGAGGAAGGCCGGACTGGCCGGGCCCGGAAGACCCTCGAACGCCTGCGCCAGCTGGCCGGCGAGTCGCCCCGACGCGAGGTCGAGCAACAGATCGAGTTCATTACCGGGATGCTGCAAGAACGGGAGGGGCGCCTGGACAAGGCCCGCGCCCTCTACGAACGATCGCTCGCCCTCGCCACCGAGGCCGGCGCCTCGGACGAGGCGGCGGACTGCCACCGTCGACTGGCAGAGATCGACAGGAATGCGGGCCGAGTCGAAGAGGCGCAGCGCCATCTCGACGAGGCGGAACGTCTGGCAGCCAGTGGCACGGCGTCCAGAGCCGGCCCCGCCACCGGGTGAACCGATCCCTCGGGGGGCGTGGCGCCACCCTTCACGGCGAGCGCAGCGCGGATCCCGGGACGCGCTTTATTCTCTCAAGACGTCGATCGAGCGATGGGAGACATCTCGGCCGCGGCGCTGCCAGTCATCGGTTCCCGGGATCGCAGATGCCGCGGCTGGACCCTCGACAACTGGCTCCGCCGCTGGTGGGCTCCGGCGACGGCCGAGGTCGACTTGCTGTCGGTCGGCGCGGGGCAGCGGGTCGCGGACCTCGGCGCGGGCGTGGGCTACCTTGCTCCCACGCTCCTCGAACGTGTCGGGCCGGCGGGGGCGGTCGACCTTGTCGATCCGGATCCAAGGAATCTGTCTCTCGCACGAAGCCATTGGGGATCCGACGGGCGGGTCCGGATCATCCTCGCGTCCGCCGCGAACGTTCCGTCGATCGCGGACCACACGGTGGATCGGGTCGTGCTGTCGCTCGTGCTCTGCTGCATGGTCGACAAGGCCGGCGCGTTGAACGAGGCCTGGAGAATCTTGCGGCCCGGCGGCCTCGCCCTGGTGACCTACCCCGACCGACGGCGGCGATTGAATCCGGAAAAGGTCGTTCTTCGAGTCTCGCCCGAGCTCTGGAGCCGCCTGGTGGTCCAGCATCCCTGGACCGTGCTCTCGTCCCAGCGGAAGCGGCTCATCCGGCGACACGTGCTCCAGAAGCCGCCAGACGAACTCTGAGCCCGGAGACGATCGCCCTGCGCCTTTCTCGGGCGCAGGCTGCTACAGGATGGGGCGATAGGGTCGCGTGGAGAGTTTCCATTCGTTCGTGGTTCGGTCGTACACCGAGCTCACGAAGCATCGCCAGTGCTCGTCGTCGATCTTGGGGTAATCGGCGCGATAGTAGTAGCCGGGCCATCGGGTCTCCTTTCGGAAGAGGGTGTGGCGGACCACGGCCTCGGCGGTCCATACGCGATGGATGAGCTCCCACGCACGTTGGAGCTCGTGGAGGTCGGCAGCGCCGAGGTGGGCCAGGTCGGCGCGGAGCAAGGTCACATTCTCGAGGGCCCGGTTCAGCATCGTCTCGTTCGTCATGTAATCCGTGCCGACGCCGCCGGCGTACTCGTCCATCGTCTTCTCGAGCCGTTGCAGCCCGCTCATCGGCTGAAGGTAGTCGGGGCTTACCGACCCGGCCGTTATCCGGGACTGCCCTCGCTGAAAGGTCTCGAGCGGCCGGAAAAGTTCGAGCTGGAGTTCTGCGATCCGGTCCTCGTCCGCTTTCGCCGGCCGGTCGGCGTGGTCCCTTAGGAAGGCCACGGCCCCTTTGGCCGCCAACCGCCCTTCGGTGAACGAGCCTGACGAAAACTTGTGCGCCGACCCGCCGATCGCATCGCCGGCGCCGAAGAGTCCCTGGACCGTGGTCATTCGGTTGTACCCCCAGCGGTAGTCCGGGGGTGCGAGGTCGGCCGGGCCGCTGGCCCAGGCGCCGGCGCACACCGCGTGGGAGCCCATCACGTAGGGCTCGGAGAGGATCAGCTCCGAAGGCGTCGTCCGAGGGTCGACCCCCTGGGCGGCCCACGTGACGGCCTGCCCGACGGTCATGTTCAGGAAATCCTCCCACCCGAGCGCCTCTTTCTCGGGGGTGTCGAGCACGCGTTCCGTGTGGAGCAGGATTGGTCCGTTGCCGGCTCGGATCTCCTGCAACATCAGGTGGTTGCGCAGGCAGGTGGGCATCGGCTTCGCATCGGCGTACGGGCCGACGCGTTCACGGAGCTCGGGGAGCCGGGTCTTCTCGAACTCCTCGCCGCGCGCGTTGGTCGCCACCGCTTTGAGGAGCAGGAACCAGGCGCCGACCGGGCCGTATCCATCTTTGAACCGCGTGACCACGAGGCGGTTCTCCATCTGGATCATCTCCGCCCCAAACGGAATCATGAGGCCGTAGGCCGAGCCGCTGGCCCACGGGGGGTACCAGGTCCGGCCGTATCCCTCGCCGGCGGATCGAGGTCGGAAGATGTGGGAGGCGCCGGCCGCGGAGACGATGACCGCCTTCGCTCGGAAGACAACGTAGCTCCCGTCCCGCACGTCGATGCCCACCGCGCCGGCGACCCGACGAGAATCCCCCGCGTCAGGCAGGAGGTGGGTCACGACGACGTGCTCGACGATCTCGGTCGCGGCCTTGCGAGCCGCCTCCGCGACGATGGGCTTGTACGACTCGCCGTGGATCATGACCTGCCAGCGGCCCTCGCGCACGTACCGGCCGGTCTTCGGGTCCTTGAAGATCGGGAGTCCCCACTCCTCGAACAAATGAACGGTGGAGTCGACGTGGCGAGCGATGTCATACACCAGGTCCTCGCGTGAGAGGCCCATGACGTCGTTCCGGACGTAGCGTACGAAGTCCTCGGGCTGGTTCTCGCCCCAGCGCATGCCCATGTAGCAGTTGATCGCCGACAGACCCTGCGCGACGGCGCCGCTACGCTCGATAGCCGCTTTCTCGGCCACAACGATCCTCAGGTCCCGGCCCCAATAGCGGGCCTCGTACGCGGCGCCGCACCCCGCGAGGCCGCCTCCCACGATCAGAAGGTCGGCGTCCACGAACCGCGGTGCGCTCGTCCGTCCGTCTTCCATCGAAGACCCACCGCGCTAGCTGGATACGACGGGCCGGGTCGACGAGAGCGTCGGGAGGATGTCGACGGCAAGATAATCCGGCTCGAAGGACAGCAGCTCACTCTCGATCGCTCCCGGGGGCGGAGGGGGCGCTGTCGCGGGCGACGGAATCGAGTCCCATGGGGTTGTCCGGATAGGGAAAGCGAATTGCCGCACGGCCCCGCCCCGACTCTCGATTCTCCACTCAATGTGGTCCGCGGTCCGCTGCTGGGTGACGCGGTGACCGAGGGGGGCGAAATCGGCGTATCCGCGTACATCGACGGCCGCTTCCGGGCAGCCCTTGACGCAGCAGTAGCACTCCCAACACATGGACGGCTCCATGTTGCACGCCTTCCCCAGCTTGGGGTCGATGTGCATGATGTCGCTCGGGCAGATCCGGACGCATTCCATGCACCCCTTGCATTTGTCCACCAGAACGAAGGTCGGCATGGTCAGCGGGCCGGCGTCAGCCGTACCGATACTGGACGCCCTTCGTTCCGCGAGGGAACGCCCAGACCAAGGCGCCGTTACCCATCGTCTGACAGGCCACCCGGCACGCACCGAGCTCCAGGCAGTTCTCGAACCGTATCCGCAGACGATCCTGGTCCCACTCGTACACCTCCGCCGGGCAAACCTGGATGCAAGGTTTCAGCACACAAGTCCGGCAAAGGTCCATCGCATCGACCCGAAGGTGGCTCTCCTTGTCCGACGCGAACGCGTCCGCGCCGAGGCGATCTGCTACCGTGAGTTTAGACGAGGCCGCCATCGAACTCCTCCGTCAGACCGTCCGGATCGCGGCCGTAACTTTACGGCGCAGGTCGTCGGGGAGTTCGGGGACGTGATGGGCACACTTCTGATGCTCCGCGACCCGTTGCAAGATGACCTCCCGTGAGTCGGCCTCCAGGGCCCACTCGCAGGACCCACCGGTAGAGCGGCACGCGAACGCCAAGTGCCCCATCAGACGATAGTCATCCCCCCAGGTTCTTGTTCTTTATCCTCCTACAGGCGGCCGGCGGGCCGCCGCTCGTGGGGTCGAAGCTTCAAAGACCTACGCGGCTACGGCGAAGGGGCAACCACGCATGGAGCGGTTTGATGTCGTCGTGGTAGGGGCCGGCCTCGCAGGGTGCGCCGCGGCCTACACGATCGCCCGGGAGGGGCTCCAGGTCGTCCTCGCCGAGCGGGGTTCTCAACCGGGCACCAAGGCCGTCTCGGGGGGCTTGCTGTACACCCACGCCCTCGGGCGGATGTTCCCGAAGTTCTGGGAAGAAGACCCGTGCCCGGTGGAACGGGCGATCGACCGGAATATCGTGAGCCTGCTCACGCCCACTCGAGCGGTCTCGCTGGACTACTTCGACGCGGATTTTTCCAAGCCGCCCTTCAACGCTTTTAGTGTCCTGAGGAGCCGGCTCGACCCCTGGTTGGCCGGTAAGGCCGAAGCCGCGGGTGCCGTGCCGGTCTACGGCATCAAGATCGACGCCCTCGTGAAGGAGAACGGCCGGGTGGTCGGAATCCGTGCCGGCGACGACGAGATCCGGGCCGACGTGGTCATCCTCGCCGAGGGCTCGAACGCGATCCTCGCACGAGGGAGTACGCCGAGCCCGAAACCCGACCCTCAGGTCGTCGGCGTCGGCGTGAAGCAGGTCATCGGCCTCCCGCCAGGAGAGGTCGAGCGCCGTTTCCAGTTGCGGGGCATCTCGGGAACCCAATACACGACGCTGGGGTTCCCGCCCGATATCGAGGGGGGAGGCTTCCTGTACACGAATCGGGAGACGCTCTCCCTCGGATTGATTCTCGGCATGGAGTCTCTCGTCCGCAAGGGGGTATCGATGTTCGAAGTGCTCGAGGAGTACAAGCAGCACCCGCTCATCTCCCGTCTCCTCGAGGGCGGGACGCTGCTCGAGTACAGTGGTTGTTTCGTCGAGGAGGGGGGCTGGGATCGCTTGCCTCCCCTTCTTGGTGATGGATACCTGGTCGCGGGCTCGGCGGCCGGATTCTTCCTGAACACGGGGTTCACATTGCGTGGAATGGACTTTGCTCTGGAGTCGGGACGCCTCGCCGGCGAGGCGGTGATCCGGGCGGTCCGTGCCAAGGACCCTTCTCAGACCTCGCTCGCGTCGTACCGTTCGACGCTGGAGCAGAGCTTCGTTCTGAAGGAACTTCGCGCCTTCCGGGGCTACCCAGGAGTGTTCCGCAACCCCCGGCTGTACGGAGCCTACCCCGAGATCGTCACGAGCCTCATGCACCGCGCGTTTTTCACGGACGGGTCCGGCCGACCCCATTTGAGGAAGCTGCTGAGCGAGTCGTACCGCGGTCGCGCTTCACTCCTTCGACTTGCGAGGGATGCGCTGAAGTTCAGCTCGGCGTTGTAGCGGCGGCCGCCAGCCGGCGCGTCAGCTCCGGGACGATCGCGTAGAGATCCCCGACGACCTGGAAGTCCGCCTGCTGGAATATCGGCGCGCTCACATCTTTGTTGATTGCGACCACGATCCTGGAGTCTCGCATACCGACGAGGTGTTGCGCGGCGCCCGAGATCCCGATCGCGATGTAGAGCGTCGGGCGCACCCGGTGTCCCGTGAGCCCCACCCAATGATCGTCGCTGAGCCAGCCCGATTCGGCGGCGATGGGGCGCGTGCATCCGACGGCGGCCCCCAGCACGGTAGCCAGCCCGTCAATCAGGACCAGGTCCTCCTTTTTCTGGAGGCCTCGGCCGACAGACACAATCCGGTCCGCCGCTTCGAGGTCCGCGCCGCCGGCCGGCTTGGGCTGCAGGGAGGTCCGTTGGAAGGGGTACGAGGGAAGCTCGACAGGGAGCGGGACAATCTCGGCGGACCCGTGGGAGCCCTGGTCCGGCCCTAGGTCGCCGGGCGCGACCGAGAGCGAGAGGAGTATCGGCCGAGTCGTGATGCGTTCGACCGAGGTCGCGTTCCCACTAAGGAGGTCTCGCGACACCTCGAGCCCCTCCGCCGTGAGGCGCGGAGAGCGGCCTCCCGTGACCGTCGGCGCGCCCAACAAGGCCCCCGCCCGGGCGAGCGCCTCACGCTCCAGCTTCGTCGGGCCCGAGAGGACGACCGACGCCTCGAAGGCGCGGGCGCCGAGGACAACGGCGGCTGCGACGTGATCACCTCGAGCGGCGTCAAATCCAGAGGCCGACACTTGGTAAACTCGGTCGACCCAGGTGCGGAGGGAGTCGGGGCTCCCGGACGCCATTGCGAGCGTAGCGATGGCTCCTCCCGGGCCGGCGAGTGCCCGAGCCACTCTCGTCAATCCGGGGCTGTCACCGACGCTCGCGCTGAGACAAGAGGACTCGCTCGCTCACGCCCGATCGATCCCTTCCTGGTGGAGAAGCGAGACGAGCTCCTCGGAGACTCGCGGTCGCGTCTCCGCCCGCTACACGGACCCTCTTCCGCGGCATGCTGGGCACGGAAGCCTCCTGGATGATTACCGGATGAGTCCACGCCGTGGGAGCCAGGTCGAGTGCGGAGACGGGAATCTCTCGGATCTCCTTCTTGGACGCCTTGAGCGTGCTCAGAAAGGTGGGCAACCTCGGAGTGTTGATCTCCTGCCCGACGGTGACCACCGCCGGGAAACAGGTTTCCAACTCCTCAACGCCCGACTCGAGGTCGCGGTGTACTCGGAGATGTTCTCCGTCGACGAAGACCTGGCGGACGTGGCAGAGCGAGGGGAGCCCCAGTTCGGCCGCGACTCGCGGGCCCACGGTTCCGGAGAAGTGGTCGGTACTTCCCTCGCCGAATAGGACCAGGTCGAAGGTGCCGGTGGGGCTCCGAAGGTACGCCGCAAGCGTGGTCGCTACCGCGCTGGAATCTGCCACGGTGCCTTCCGGGGTCGCTAGGAGGACTCCGTCGTCCGCCCCCATGGAGAGTGCGTCGCGGACGGCCTCGCGCGCGGCAGAGGGTCCGACGGTGACGGCCGTCACAGTTCCTCCGTGCTTTTCGCGGAGACGGATGGCCTCCTCGACCGCGTTCTTGTCGAAATCGCTCGTCTTGCGTGGGGCATGCGCAAGATCAATCCGACCGGTGGCCGGATCCGCGCGGGTCAGGTTCACGTCGATCCCGTGCTTGACCGCAACGACCCAGCGTTGGGGGGGAGACATCCGGTGCGCCAGCCCTCGGCGCCGCCATAACGTTGTCCCGAAGCTCGCGCGGCAGGGCCCGGGAAGGCTAAATCGGCCGCTGCTTTCACCATCGGAGGTACCCGTGCTGAAGAACCTGGCCGTGGCGGTAGACGGATCCAAATCGTCGGACAGGGCCCTTTCGATGGCGATCGAGCTCGGGAAGGCGCTGTCCGCGTCACTGACGTTGGTCAGCGTCGCACCGATGCACGCGATAACCGCCGGGACCGCGACCGCCGTTCCCATCATCCACGACGCCGAGGTCAAGGTCCACACGGACCTGCTCTCCCGCCTGCACGATCAGGTGGCGCTCGCGGGGCTCCCCGTGTCGACCGTGCTCCTCGATGGGTTCGTGGCCGAGGAGCTGTTGGCCTTCCTCGACGAGCACCGCTTCGACCTCCTCATCATGGGAGCCCGCGGTCTCTCGGCAGGGCAGCGCTTCTTCCTCGGCAGCGTCTCCGACGCGGTCGTGCATCACGCCAAGCTGCCGGTCCTCATCGTCCGCGAGTAAACCGAACTACGGCGACGCGGTCTACCGAGGGCCCTCCCGGCCAACGACCCCGGGCGGAACCGGGACCGGCTCCGGACCTGGCCGACGCAGGTCGCACGCGAACGCAGCCCCCCCGCGAGGGCAGCGGCCGTCACCGCCGCGACGAGGCCGAAGAGGATCGGGCCGAGGAAGAGGAAAACCGTCGTGGAGCAATCCCTGGGCGGCGCCGAGCACGTCGGCGAGTCGGGATCGGGGGTCGCTGGGGAGCGAGAGCGAGCTCGAGGCCCCACGCGAGAGCGCCGGCCGCGAATCCCAGCGGCCAGGACCAGAGCCAGCGGAGCCAGCGACCACCGGCCAAGACCTCCGGCCGCCGCCGCGAACGGCAGCGCCGTCCACCAGCCGAGGGTCCAGAGAGGAATCGTGGCCAGCACGACGAGCACGAGCAGGGCGAAGAGGAACTCGCGCCGGGAAGGTCGCGGACCCGTGGGCGTCATGAGGGCTCCAGGGTCCAGACGGAAACCGCCTGGGCCCGGCTTGTGGACTGTTCGGCTCCAAGGTTCATGCCGATGTATTCATGGTTGAGCCAGAGTGGAAGCAGGTTCGCGTAGTACGCAGAGCGCAGGATTCTCGCTGGCTCCGCCGGGCAGAACGCCCCACGCGGGCGACGGCCCGGCGGTCGAGATGAACCGCAGGGAAGAACCGATCGACACTTGGACCAGTGGAACCGTGACGTTGTCCTGGAACACTCCCAATGCTCGGCGTGTACGGGTCGCCCCATTGGGGGTACGGGCCTTCGCCCAGCGCGGCCGTGCCGGTGAGAGACGGCAAGAAGAACGTGTGGACCCGGCCCCACGTCCAGTCGGATCAGCTGCGGCGCGCTGAGGTTGCGAATCCGGTGCCCAGGGCCTCGTTGAGGTAGCTTAGGGCCGCCTGGGCGGCGAGCGCCGACTGATCATCAAATCCGCCCGAGAACCAAGAGGAATTGTTGGCGGCGTTCGATTGCGATCCATTCGTAAGCGTTGGGAAATGCCGGGTTGGCGTCGGCGGCGAGTCCGGCCCGAGCAGGACAGGGTCGTACGTGGCCCGCTGGAGCTCATTCCACCAGTAGGTGTAGATGGTGGCCGCGTCGCTGGACTCCTCAAAGGACCCGTTCCATGCCTCGACGATCGGCAGAGCGGTCTCCGCGATGGGGCGGTCACAGGGCGCTGCGCCAACCCCAGCAAAGCATGGGGTCGTCGCGACCGTGGTCAGTGCCTGGACCAGGTAGGGTCGCAGAGCGATCGCCCACGAGTCGGTCACGTTAGATTGGAGCGACTGCATCAGGTCGGGGCTCATCACCGGATGCGACCCAAGGAAGTTTCCGATGGTGTGGGCTCGGCCTCCGGAATCCCACCAGCTCCCAATCATCGGGTATGGATACTCCATGCCGACCGTGGGCTGGTTCGGCGCGAACAGGTATCCCTGGGAAGGGTCCACCACCTGGGGCAGCTGGTCAAACGGAACGGTGCCCACCGGCTCGTAACCGCCCGAGCCGTTGAGTGGGCCCCGGGAACCGATGACCTGCACGTGCTGGCCGTTGGGCAAGGTCTCCGCGAGGAGGGAGTATCGGGCCGGGATGATCCAACCGATGTGCCCGGTAGGGTCCGTGGCGTTCCGGGCGATCAAGAGCGCGTTGAGGTTCGGGACCGTCCAGTACTCCTGGAGGGCGGACTCGAACTGCGGGATGCTTTGCGCCTTGTCAAATTCGAGCTCGGCCGCGGCCTCCCAGGTGGCGCCGGTTCCGGCCCATCGAACACTGAGCCCAAGGGTCCCTATCCGGGCTACGACCGGCCCGTTGCTGGTCCACGCCAGGTCGAATGGGACCGCGTTTCCACCCGCGACGGAGATCGTCTGGTTGGTCCACGTCAGAGGATGCCACGTGCCATTCTCGAGGTACGAGTTCCCCTGGAGCGTTTCGACGTAGTCGAGCGCCGTGGCGCCTTCGGAGTTCGTGAGCGCCCACGCCATCTGATTGTCGTGACCGATCAGGATCGCCAAGAGTCCGGCCAGCGACCAGCCTTCGACGTCGTAGTCTGGGCTGACCAGGTGCGTGCTGATCCAGAGGGACGGCAGCATCAGCGGAAGGTGGGGATCGTTGGCGAGCATCGGCTGGTCCAATGTCACTGTGGTTCGCGGCGACGACCCAGCTGTTGCTCCCGACGCCGGCCGAAGGGCTCAGGTCCTGAATGAACGGGTCGCTAAGGTTGGCAAGAGCCCTTTGATAGAGGGGGACAAGCGTCCCGTTCTGCTTGCCCGAAAGCCCGGTGGCCCACGACCCGAACCAGTCCAACGAGAACACGTAATTGGCCGAGATACCCTGAGCCGCGAGCGAGGCGCTCCCGACGCTACCGTTCCCGGGAAGAACGGTATAGTTTTGCCAGGTACTGTGGATAGACCGGAAACACCTGGCCGAACGCGGGATCCCCCGTCGCGGCGGCGGCGATGGCGGCGTACAGGGGCTCGGTGAACCCTGTAGTCTGGCCGATGACCATCAGCCGGTCGAAACAGAACGACGCGAACAGGCTCCAAGGATAGGGAGAGACGCCGAGGACCTTGAACTGGAAGGGGACTGCATTGTGTGATTCCGCCCAGGAGATGTAAGCGTTGACCCCCGCCACGTAGGCCCGCATGTCCGAGCCCACCTGCTGATTGACGTTCATGACTTGGGCCGACATCGCCGCCGCCGCCTGGGGAACTCCGAGATACCGGTACATTTCGTCGGAGGCCAGCGCGCTGCTCCCGAGCCACGACGATAGGTTCCCCTGCGCGGAGAGACTCTCCGCCTCCATCTGGAAGAGTCGGTCGGACGCCTGGGTGTACCCTTGGGCGAAGAAGAGGTCCGGATCGTCCTGCGCGAAGATGTGGGTCGTTCCGTTCCCATCCCGGATCACCACGACGGGTTGTTGGAGGCCCTGCATCGTGAACGTGTGATTGCCCCACTCGGCGGTCCGGGCGCTCGCCCAGACCCCGGCCTGCGGGTCGAGCAGCGTGAGCGTACCTTGCAGGAGCAGGATGAGCACGATAGCAAGGATCGCTGGCACGACGAAGAGCACCACTCGACGACCACGCCCCCGGTGACGCGAACGGGATGGGGGAGACGGCGGGGCCGGCGAACCGCCGTCCGAAGCCGTGGGAGTCGGGACCGCCACGGCCGGGCATCGCCTCCTCAGGAAAATAGTGTTGGCAACTAATCTCGGAGTCGGCGCTGATCGTCCGGAGCCGGGGTAAGATCTGACGGGTTCTGTGAGGTCGGCGGAAGGAGCCAACAGTAGTTTTAATACGCAGAAATGCGTATTGTCTATTCGCGCTCCCTCGGGAGCTACCTTCCTGTCCATGGACCGAAACTGGAACCAGCACTGTGGCAACCGCAGCTGCCGGCATCCGCCGACCGACCACATGGCCACCCCCGAGCTTTCCTCAGGGGTCGGCCGGCCCGTGCTCTGGTGTCGACAATGCCGTCGGCACGAGATTGCGCGCCGCCGCATCGTGCCGTGGGGATGGTTCAGGGGATCTGCGCCCGCCTCGGCGGGCTAGTCTCCGACCGTCCCTCGCTGCAGGTCGACGGGCCGCGGGCGTCGCCTAGGGCGGTGTCGCAGGCCCTGTAAGAAATGCGGCGCCGTGGCCGGGCACCACCCACTTCGCGAGCCGCACCACCCGGGCCCGATTCTTGTGGACAAGCTCCGCGTTGTCGGCGAGAGGGTCCTCTGCTGGACCACTGCTATCCCACCAGAGGTGCGTGAACGCGTACGCCCCCTGGGGCGTCTCTACGATCGTTGTGATATCTTGCGGAGTATGACCGGGGGTCTCGAGCAGGTGCACATGGGGAGACACGTGGAAGCCTTCCGCGGCTCGACTCTCCCACGTGTCGTTCCGATAGATGGCCCAGAAATCGTGGAAGCGCGCTCGCGGGAAGAGGGCGGCGTTGAGCGTGTGGTCGGGGTGATGGTGGGAGAAGATCGACGTCGGTGATCCGTTCCGGTGTGACTCCGGCCCGGGCCAAGGGTCCCAGGATCGCGGACCGGCGGGGCACCATACCCGGGTCGATGATGATTCGCCGAGCGCCGTCTCGCACGAGACCGACCGTTCCCGCGACACCGGGAGCGGTGTACCCTCGAACAGTACCTCGACCTTGGGGTCGGATGAAGCTCGAGACGCTTCGTGGGCGAGCCGGCGAGCCATGGGGCCCGCGTAGACTGCGTGGTTGAAGAGACTTCCGCTCGCGACGCGTCGTGCGGAGTATCGGCGGGCCGTTTCCTTAAGATGCTGAGCGCATGGCGGGGCGGAGCGATGACGGCGACACCGACGCAGGGCACTCCCTCTCCCACCGAGCCGAGACCGGGTCGTCCGGTCGGGCTGGTTACCGGGGGAGGCACCGGGCTTGGCCGGGCGATCAGCGAGCACCTCGGTCGAGAGGGATACGACCTGGTAATCGCCAGCCGGTCACAGGAACACCTGACGAGCGGCGCGGCCAAGCTTCGTGAGACCGGGGCACGTGTCGTGACGGTGCCAACCGATGTTCGAAACTACGACCAGGTCGAGGCGCTGATCGCGACGGTCCGGCGCGAATTTGGCCGTCTCGACGTCCTCGTCAACAACGCCGCGGGCAACTTCATCGCGCGGTCCGAACAGATCACCCCGAACGGCTGGCGCGCCGTCGTCGGGATCGTTCTGGACGGAACGTTCTACTGCTCCCGGGCCGCATTTCCGCTCCTCCGGGAGGCTCCCGCGCCCGCCATCGTAAACATCGTGGCCGCGTACGCCTGGATGGCGGGGCCGGGGACGGCACACTCGGCCGCCGCGAAGGCGGGAGTCCTGGCGCTGACCCGGACCCTGGCGGTCGAGTGGGCGCCGCACCATATTCGGGTCAACGCGGTGGCGCCGGGTCCCGTCCGCACGGAAGGAACAGATCGACAGCTATGGCTATCCGAGGATCTTATCCGGCGGATCGAGCGAGAGATTCCGATGCGCCGGTTCGGCACGCCGGACGAGATTGCCGAGGCCGTGGCTTTCCTCGCCGGGCCCCGGGCTTCGTACATCACCGGCCAGGTGATCGCCGTGGATGGAGGTCAGTGGCTGGGTAACGGGATGATGGACCTGTTGAGCGAACTGCCCAGCGACCGGCCGGCCTAGGACCCCAGGCGGCAGGGACTCGTGTCGACAGGTATGGGTCCAGGGCCTGCCCTGCCGGCGGGCGCGGGGTCTCAGCGAAGGGGGGTGCAAACCTACCTCTACACGGCGACCGCCTTCTGGGGTATCTCCGTCGGCCTGCTGAGCGCGACCCTTCCGTTCCGATTCCAGCAGCTCGGGTTGCCGATTTTCGAGTATGGGCTAACATTGAGCGCCTACGCGGCGGGGATGCTGCTGACCGAAGCGGTGTGGGGAGCGTGGGCGTTCCGTTTGGGTCGACCGACGATAATCGTCGCGATTGGGACCGTGGTTGGGGGCGCGACGCTCCTTCTCGGCTTTGCCTCAACCTTTCCAGTCTTCCTTCTGGCCATGGTCATGATAGGTGCGCTGGGCGTGTACCTGGCCCCGCTCCTGCGATGGCTGGCCGTCAGCTACGGGGGCCCGGGCTCGGAGGGGAGTGGAACCGGCCGGTGGAGTTCCGTATTCGGACTCGGAATTGCCATCGGGGTCACGACGGGGCCGCTGGAGTTCGTCACGCTCGGTTTCCGTGATGTGGCGCTGTCATCGATCGGTGTTCTGGCAATCGCCGTGGCGGCCGCGGCGGCGCTTCCCTGGTCTCTAGCCTCCCTCCCGCCGATCACCCGAGGCCGGAGGCTCGTGCTGAGGGTCCTCGCCACGCGTCCGTTCCTCATCGCTCTCGCGCTAGTTCTAATCGCGTTCATCGCGATGACCTTCACGTCGAACTTCCTTCAGGTACTACTCCATCGTCCTGTTCGGGGGCACGCCCTCCGAGGCGGGATACGTTCTGGGAGCCGGACGTCTCGTCAGCTTGGCGGCGGCCTTCGTCCTGGGTACGGTTGTCGACCGATGGGGACCGAGCCGCTCCATTCCCGCCGGATTTGCCTTGCTCTTGGTCGGCGGCCTGGCAACTTGGGCCTCCCAATCGGTACGACGAGATGGTGGTGGCTACTGTGGTGTTCTCGGCGGGGGTCGGCTGGCTCTCGGCCAGTTTGCTGCCTCTCGCGCTGAACACGGTCCCGCGAGACCACCAGGGCACCGCGATAGGAGTGTTTGGGGCCGTGGAAGACGGCGGGCTCCTGATCGGTCCGCTCCTCTTCGGAGCGGCCTGGGCAGCGTACGGCCCACGGAGCATCTTCCCCGTCGTGACGGCCGTGGCGGCGGTAGGCGTCGTCGCGAGCCTCCTAGTGGCCTCACGAGGTCCGGCAGCGGTCCGGGCGGCGGTGGCTCAGGGAGCGGTCGCTCGAGACCCGGATTGAGTTGCGATGCGTCCTAATAGTTGGCCGACTTCGCCGAGCCCGAGAAGGGAACTCCCTGCCGGCGCCGACGTTCATCCTGACCAACGGGCGAATCTGGACCGGAGACCCCGCCCTCCCGGAGGCGGAGGCGCTTGCCGCCCGGGGCGGGCGCATCGTTGCCGTCGGCGCGCACCGGGAGATCGAACGAACCGCCGATTCGAAGACAGAGGTTCTGGACGCCGCGGGACGCCGTGTTATCCCGGCCTCATCGACGCGCATGTGCACCTGATCTGGGCGTACGAACTCGGCCACTGGATCGACCTTTCGGACCATCCTTCCATGTTGGAGGTGCAGCGTCGCGTGCGCGAGTACGCCCACACCCACCCGGATGAGGAGATCATCATCGGACACGGGTTCGATTACGCCGCCCTCGGCGGGGAAGGCCTGCCGACCTCGCAAGACCTCGACACGACCGTGTACGACCGACCGGTCTTTCTGACCTCCTGGGACGGACACACGGGCTGGGGAAACTCTCGCTTCGTCGAGCGAGCGCAGGCCGTGCTCGCCAGGGCCAAACGAGATGTGGGCGGCATGCAGCGGGATCCGAAGACCCGGAAACCGACCGGCATCTTCACCGAATCCTTCGACGTGGCGGCGCTGCTTCCCGAGTTCGCCCGACGGAAATCCATCGAGGGCCTCGAGCGGATCCTCACCGCCGCGAGCGGGTACGGGATCACCACCGGCTTTGACGTCCAAGTGCCTTTGGAGACCCTGGAAGGCTACGAACAGCTCCGGAACCGGAACGCACTGCCGCTGCGGATCCGGGCCGCCATCTATCATCCCCGGGGAACCCCCAAACGACAGTACTCGGAATTCATGAACGCGGTGGCTCGGGCCCACGACGATTGGTTCGGCGTGGGGGCGGTGAAGCTCTACATCGACGGCGTCCAAGAGACCGGAACCGCGGCGCTCCTCGAGCCGTATTCGAACGACCCCACGTCGCGAGGGAAGACGGTGTACCCGGTCGGGGAGTACGACGCGATTGTCGCGGACCTCGACCGGAGGGGCTTCCAAGTCCTCACCCACGCCTGCGGTGACCGAGGCGTTCGCCTGGCCCTGGACGCCTACGAGAAGGCGTCGGCGGCCAACCGGATGGTCGGACGGCGGCATCGGATCGAACATTGCGAGAACCTCGCCGCCGAGGATATTCCCCGATTCGCCCGCCTGGGTGTGATTCCCTGCATGATGCCTCGACACTCCGCCCCGGAGCTCACGCGGCGCTGGAGAGAGGCCGTCGGGGCCGCGCGGACCCGACGGGCCTTCCCGTGGAAGACGTTGTTGCAATCCGGCGCCGGCCTCGCTTTCGCGAGTGACTGGCCCGTTGCCGACCTCAATCCGTGGGTGGGAATCCACGCTGCGGTCCGACGGACGGACGCTTCGGGCGACCTCTCGCCGCTGCGACTCACGCTAAGAGAGGCTCTCGGGGCCTACACGCAGGGCGCGGCGTTCGCGAGCCATTGCGAAACGACCCGCGGATCGCTGACGGTCGGCAAGTACGCCGACCTGGTGGTCGTCTCTCCGGATTCCTTCGAGGTGCCGGCAGAGAAACTCGCCGGAATCCGGACCGTCGCGACGGTGGTAGACGCGCAGACCGTGTTCGCCGATTCCGAGAACGGACCGACGCCAGGCTAGTCCGCCGCTCGTCAACGCACGAGCGGATCAGGGTTCGGTCGATGGACCGGCGCGCGGACCAGCGATAAAGGAGGGAAGAACGGGTTGGGGAGACGCGGAGCTGGTTCGATTCGCTCGTATCGGCTCGTGGTTCCCGCTCAACAATATTGCATGTGCATTTAATGCAATCCCACTTTGGCCCGACGACGTTCGTCGGTTGAAGGAAGTGGAAGTCGATTCGGGTTGACTTGGGTTGCATATAATCGGGCTGCTTACAACCTTAAGAAGGTCACGAGCCCGATGGGCGAAGCGCCTCGCAGCAGAAGAGCGTGTCGTGCGTTGGCGTGGATGTCGCGGCCGCATCGCGTGTACCGCCTAACCGCCGGATTCGCCTCGCTCGCGGTCCTTATTCTGCTTCCACTGGCGGGCGTCGGGGTCGCGGGCCTCGTCACGGAATCAATTCCATCGGCCATCGGGGTTCCGCAGTTCGGGGCGGATGCGGACCCCGGTATGTGCCAACCGTGTCCACCCGGCGAGGTGGGCTGCCCGCCAGGCGTGCCTTGTCACCCAAGGCCTCCGCCATGCACCGCTTCCATTTCAGGGGTGACCGTAGCGGTCGCAAGCAACGGAAAATCCGCGACAATCACTTGGACCGACAACCCCTCAAACATGACGGATGCATTCTGGTACCAACTCTGGGGGGGCGGCAACAAGCCCGCGACTCCGTCGAACCACCAAGTCACTATTTCGAACTTGAACACGCCTCAGGTCTATAACTACACGATCAAGGGCACCAATTGGTGCAACTATACCGCCTGGGCGTACGGACAGATTTGGACCTCCCCGTCCGGGGGAGGGACTTGCCCGGAAGGGACCGTGACCAGCACCCTAAGTGCCTCTACGACTACCGCTGGCGAAGCACAGTTGAGTTGGACAGATTCAGCCGTGTCGTACACCAACCCCGGCCCCGGTGACATCTTCTATTGGGGATTGAGCACAACGTACTCTTACGCTCCAGCAACTCCAGCAACTCACGGAGTCTATCTCCAAGAGTTGAAGCCGAGCACAACCTACTACTACAAGATCGTGGCCCAAAACGGGAATTGGATCTACTCGTGCTACAATAGTGGGACGCTGACCGGTTCGTTCACGACGAAGAGCTCTTCGACCGCGCCGTCCAGCTTCACAGGAACGGTCTACGACAGCAACGGGAACGCTTCCCCTGCCGGGATGGCGATAGAACTCTACTGTAACGGAATTTCGTACGGCGATACTACAACGGGCGGCACCGGACAGGCCAACAATGCCTACACCCTGCCACTTCCTCAACAGTGTTCCGGCTCTCAGTCTTACACGCTCCAGCTCGGCAATCCGCTACCGACCCTTGGGGGAACTCTCTGGACTGGCCACTGGAACGAAACGATCATGACTGATATTCCCGGAGTCATTGATTTCATGTTGTCGAACAACAGCATCTCCCCGTACATCCCTCAGGAAACCGATTTCATGAACGCGGCCAGTGGGTTAACGAACGCCTCGAACATCACCTATACCACGGGCACGATATATACGACAACTCAAACAGACTGTACTGTCTTGTTCGGGATTTTTGGAGGGTGTCATTCGAATTCGACGGTAGTGTCTACCGGCCACGGGTACACCCAAACTGACGGGAACTTCCTCCTATCTCAACGCTACTGGACAACCGGTACTGTGCTGTTCGATGGACTGAATCGCACCTGGTGGGCACCAATTTTCTCTCACTACGCCACCTATGGAGGTCCCCAGTTTCCGGGCCAGCAGCCGGTCACAGATTGGTTAACCCCCAGTACGTACGCTACGCACGGTGGCTACTACGTGCCCACGTGGGGGACACAAGGGGTGGGAGTCCCCGTGTACTACCACTCCCCTCAATCCGGATGGGTGAACCCGAACACGACCACTAACTCCACAACGACCGGGTGGACCGTAGACGTCTCGTTCGACATTGGCTACCACGGAATCGGTATCGGGATCCAAGTGCTGTACCTATCCTCGACTCAGACTAGTACGTCTACCAGGCAGAACACACTAGACTGGTACGTCGTCCAGCCAGTCAACACTGCTGTGCCTATCTGCTTTGTAGCATACGGTGTTGGAGGTTCTGCTTCCGCGGGTACTGCCGATATGATCGGGTTGTGGGCCTATAGCCCGACGTACTCGGGTGGACAGTATACCTGCCCGTTGCCATGAATGTCCGTGAATCTCAACGTTGGTAGAGCGTCCCCCGCTAGCGGGAAGCGGTCACGCAGGGTCATCGTATTGGCGGTGACGCTATCACTGATACTCGCAGGGGGTCTTGGGGTTTGGTTCTATATCGGCACGCTCCACCCCAAGGTTGTTCCCAAAGCCGACGGACCCACATTCTATCAAGCGATCGGCGCGGTGAACGGATCGGTGGCCAATCAAGCTGGCGGGCCCTGGACTCTCTACGCGGTGTGGGGAATCGCGGCGCCAATTCCGTTCGCCCCCAATGCTCTCGGGTGGTTCACCAGTAATAACGGGACCGTGAACTCATGCGGCGCTCAGTTCAACGGCCTTACTCTCTGGAACGGATCGATACCGTTATTCAACGGAAGCTTCGACTCTGGGACCGCTCCGTTCTGGCAGTTCGCTTACTTCTCCAATGCGAGCCAGAGCATCCTGATCGCTACCAATGTTCTCGGCGTCGCACACGTCTATCCTCCAATGGGAATGTCGAGTACTTGCGCACGGTCGGCGAGTCTTTCGGCCGGACCCTGGGTCTGGGCACGCATACTGTCCCCCTTCCCCTCCAACTCTCCGGCAATGGCTCTGTCAGCCTGGAACGCAGGCGGGGAGGGCTGGATGACAACGAACCGGCCCGCCTACGAAGTCTATGTCTTGGGATGGAGCTACTGGGGTTCGGCCAATCCCGGAGGATTGATAGTGAAACTTGCGCGTTGCGGGGAGGTAGGCTTCACTGGCGTTCGAGCCGGATGCCTTCGCGGCTATCAACCGCGACGGTCAGTTGATCAGTTACTTCTACGGGACTCAGGGATGCGGTGACGTGATTTCACTTGGCCCGCCCCCCGTCTATGCCCCCTACGGAATCGCGTTCTCGTCCCCCTCCCCCTCCTTACGCGCAAGCACGATCACGGTCAACGTGTCCTTCCAAGTCACCACCGGTAACAAGTCGACCTTCCTCGACACCGATATTAATGGCCTAGTCACTTGGATGACGACGCTGAACTTTTCGAACACCGTCGGACAGCAGTTGCCATCGGCGATTCCGAAATGCTCCAGCTGGGTACCTTCGCTCACTTATTGCGACGCCGACGGTTCGGGGTGGTATGCCGTGTTGTTGTCGTCGAGCGGGGCCTGGCTTGACAGTTACCCGTCGTCACTGAGCGGCATTCAATGGGAGATCCCAGACGTTTCTCTGGTCAGCAACCAGTGCTTGGTGTTAGTCGTCCCGAGTTCTTGGAACGTCACTGGTGGCACCCTTTCTGTCAACGGAACAGTACCTTTCATCGGCGTGAGCGGTTCAATCTCGATCTGACCCAGTTCTGGCGGCCGGTTGGCGGTCAAGCTTGCGCTCGTCTAGACCATCGAATCAAGCTGTGAGCGGAGCGAGTCGACGGGGCTGTCCTCTGCGCCCAGAAGGGTCAGGGCGCCGCGTTGGAACGATGTCTCGGAGTTCCCTAAATGCACGGAGAACCGCGCCGCGCCCCGCCCGTCGCTTTGGCTCATGACCGCCGGCCGTCGTGTAGTTGCTGGAACCGCCAAACAAACCCCCTCGCCCTGAGGGTGTTTCCCGCTGGGGGGACAGAGGATCCTCGCAACTAAACGCCCGTTTTCGGACCGAGAGACGGTCCCGCCGAAGCAGACCCCCGGTCCGGGCGCGGGGGGTTAGATTTACTGTTGCGTTCGATCGGTCGGCCGTCCGCCCCGATCCACCCGACGATCATCTTCCCGTCGCGCACGGGGCGGACCGGGCCTTTGTGCGGTGGCCGACCTTCAGATTTCGCTCCGCACCCACAGCCGATCGGGTGTCGGCCTCCTTCGCGTAATGCCGAAGCCGGCCTTGCTTTTCGAAGGAGATGGCCGTCCCGAAGAACGACCTGTGGGGGACGAAATCGCGATTAGATGTCTCTGCTACCATCGCCATCCCGGGACGCCAGGTAGGCGGCCAGAGACGACCGTGGCAGCGGGGGCCTTTCAATTCGGGCGCTGGTCGGGTTCATCTTACGACGGCGAGACGGTCCAGACGATAGATATCCTTGGGTTAGACACTGACGGAGCGCAGGAGGTTGCTGCTATCCTACGCGCACGCGTGCGCATGGGCCGATAGGCGAGCCCGTGTATCCCCGATAGGCGAAGAGTAGTCAGGCATCGACTCGGGGAGCCCGCTCGATATTCGCTCGTTTCTGCATGTTGGAGCGGCCCCCTCCTGGTACCGGGCCAAACGGCCCATCGCTTCCCGTGATATAGACACTCTGACCACCGATCACCCGCTCTCGGGAGGCGGCCGTGTGACCCCGAGCGCCCGGAGGTCCAGCCAGACTCGACCCGCGCCGGCGGGGACGAATTCGAATCCGGTACTCTGGTAGAGTCGAACGGCGCCCGCGTTCCACATCGTGACGACCAACCGCGGGACTTCGAATCCGGCGGAACGAAGCGCTCCGATCGTGAGGGGCAACAATCGGCGGGCAAGCCCTTGCCGCCGGTACGATGGATCGACGCCCACCTCGCTGATCAACCCTCCCTCCAGCTCGTTCGCGAGCGTGTGAGCAATCAGGCGGCCCCCTTCCTCGATCCCGAACGAGGCGTCGGGGAGCCACCGCCCGACTTCTCCGTGGAGGAGACCGCGCGTTCCCCGTCGCGCATCTTCTCGCTGGTCCAGCGTGGTCGCGAAGATCGCACGCTCCGGGCTGTCGGAGTAGGCGCGGTACATCAGGTCCGCGATCAACGCTTCGTCCGCGAGCGTGAGCGCCCTCGGGGCGTAGCCCGGCTTCGGGGCAGGATGTGGCGGGTCGGTGCCTCGGGGGAGTCGCATGTCGGCCCGGACGACCGGAGAGAATCCACGGCCGGCAAAAACCGCCGCCCGATCCGGCTCCGAGATCCCGGGCACCTCGTCGGCCCAACTGATGAAGGGAAGCGCGGGAGGAACGGTGGATTCGAGGCGGCCGAGGAACTCTCCGAGAACCGCGCGACGTTGGTACCCCTCGGCCAGGTAGACGAAACCGCGACGGCCGAGCTCCCCGGCGAGCTCCCATCCCGCCAGCGCGACGGCCTCGTCGCCCGGTCCCCACCAGAGGAGGCCCAAGAAGGAGTGGTCCTCCACCTTCTTGCGGCCACGATCGGCGTAGAAGTCAGCCCAGGCATTGCCCTCCCATCGGAGCGAGTCCCGTTGTTCGGCCACCAGCCGAAGCGTTTCCCCCGGGAAGTCGATGGCGGGAACGAGGGTTCCAACGGGGGCGGGGATTGTTTCAGGCATCGGACCGGGCGGGCGAGGAGAACCGGCGCTTAAGTTGTGAGCCCCGCGGTCGCCGGCGGCTACCCGGAGGAGGTGGATCCATTCCCTCTAGGGGGGAAGAAATCTACAGTCGGGTGTCGATCAGCAACAGCTCGGCGTCGTGGTCGGCCGCGACCCGGACGGTGGCCTCGTCGGTGAACTCGGCGGCGGCGAGCGAGGGCATCGGCTGGCCGTTGGCCCAGACCGGGCCGCCCTCGAGCACGTAGAGGTACGCTCCCCGGCCCCGTTCCAAGAGATGAGAGATGGCCCGGCCGGTTTCGAGGAACGAGGAGAAAACACTCGCATCGCTCCGCAGCGGCAACGCACCTTCGTGCCGCGAGCTCGCCAGCGGAAGGAAGCCATTGGTGCGTTCCGACCGAGACACCGCCTTCTGCTCGACTGACGGGTCGAGGTCAAGGCGCTCGGGGAGGAACCACAGCTGAATGAATCGCATCGGGATGTCAGGCCGGTTGTTGATCTCGGCGTGCCACATTCCGCGCCCCACGGTGGTGTGCTGAACGCCGCCTTGCTTCAGAACGCCGCCAAGGCCGCGTTCATCCTCGTGGCGGAACTCCCCGCCCGCGACGTAGGTGACCACCTCGTTGTGCCGATGGGGGTGAAGAGGCCAGGTGGCGCCCGGGCTCAGCGTGTCGTCGTTGAGTACCCTCAGCTGCCCAAACTTGACGAACTTCGGGTCCGTGTAATCGTCGAACGAGAAGTGCCATCGGCCGCTGAAGGTCCCGTCTTGGATCTCACCGTGAGCCTGATGGATCGTCTCCGGAAGCCGAACTAGGATCACGGTCCAGCCCCCCCGATGATACAGGCCTCCTCCAGAATATCAACCTGCACTCACCCCCCGGGCCGCGCGGACGAGTCGGAGGGGGGGCCCGAGCCGTCAACGCGAGGTCCGGGCGAGCTCGGCTTGGAACTCCCGGTAGGCTCGCCGGGCGTCCTCGATGCTCGTCTCGTCCTCGAGCGTCGTCGTATCACCGAGGGGGCGTTCCTCGACCACGTCGCGGATCAGCCGGCGCATGATCTTGGCGCTGCGCGTCTTGGGCAACTTCTCCACGAAGTAGATCGCCGAGGGTACCGCGATGGCGCCCATCGAGGAGCGGACGAGTTCGAGCAATTCTTGGCGCAGTCGAGGCGTTCCCTCAAACCCGGGTTTGAGTACGACGCACGCCACCGGTGTTTCGGCTTTCACCTCATCGTGGCGGCCGATGACGGCCGACTCCGCGACCGCCGGGTGCGTGATCAGGATATTCTCGAGCTCGATGGTGGCGATCCGATGCCCCGCGACCTTCAGGACCTCGTCGGCCCGGCCGAGCAGCCAGAGATAGCCATCCGCGTCCGCCATCGCATAGTCGGCGGGATAGTACCAGCCCGGGTATCGGGAGAAGTAGACCGAGCGGAATCGGGCCTCGTCGTTCCACAGGCCGATGAACTGACCGGGCCACGGTTTTCGGATCACGATGTAGCCCTTCCGGCCCGGGGACGTGGGCGTCCCGGCTTCGTCGACCACCAGAGCATCGACCCCGGGGATCGGCAAGGTCGCTGAGCCGGGTTTGAGGGGGAAGTGCGCCGTCCCGGGTTGCGGGGAGATGAGGATCCCTCCCGTCTCCGTTTGCCACCACGTGTCGACGATCGGGCATCGGGACCCGCCGATCTCCCGGTAGTACCAGTGCCACGCCTCCGGGTTGATCGCCTCGCCGACGGTCCCGAGCAAGCGGAGGGAGGAGAGGTCGTGCTTGCGCGGCCAACGCTCGCCGTGCTTGATGGCCGCTCGAATCGCCGTGGGAGAGGTGTAGAGCGTGGTGACGCCATACCTCTGGATGATACTCCACCAGCGATCCGGCTGCGGGAAGTCGGGGGCGCCCTCGTAGATCACGGACGAGAGTCCCGCGAGCAGCGGGCCATACACGATGTAGCTGTGGCCGGTGACCCAGCCGATGTCGGCCGTGCACCAGAAGAGGTCGCGGTCGGACGGATCGAACACGACGCGTGTCGTGTAGTAGCACCAGAGCATGTAGCCCCCCGTTGAATGGACCGCGCCCTTCGGCCGGCCAGTCGTGCCCGAGGTGTACAGAATGAAGCTCGGGTGAGGGTCCCCTCACGGGGGCCGCCGCGACCGTCCCCGATGTTCCTGCCACGGCGTCGTGGTACCATTCATCGCGGTCGGGGTCCATCTTGACCTCGGCGCCCGTGCGTCGGACCACGAGGACCTTCTCCACCGAGGGCGTTTGGTGTAGGGCGGCGTCGACGATTGGCTTGAGCTCGACCTGCTTACCTCGGCGCCAGCCGCCGTCCGCCGTAATGACCAGTTTCGAACCCGAGTCGTTGATACGTTCCGCCAGAGCGGGCGCGGCGAACCCGGCGAAGACAACGGAGTGGATCGCTCCGAGGCGGGCCGCCGCGAGCATCGCGATGGGCAGTTCCGGGATCATGGGGAGGTAGAGCGTGATGCGGTCGCCTTCGTGGACGCCGGCGTTTTGGAGAGCGAAGGCGAGGCGGTTCACCTCTCGATACAGTTGATAGTACGTCAACGCCCGGTGGTCTCCGGGCTCCCCTTCCCAGTAGAACGCCACCTTGTGTCTCCGAGGGGACTCGATCCACCGGTCGAGACAGTTGTAGGCCAGGTTGGTCGACCAACCCGGGAACCAGCGGCCGTACGGGGGCTGCTCGGTCGGTTCGAACAATGGACCCTGTCGGTCGAACCAGGAGAGTTCCGTGGCGACCGGGCGCCAGAAGCCCTCCGGGTCCGCGAGCGCTCGCCGATTGAGCTCCTGGAGCTTGAGAATGCCGGGCGAGACCGACCGGGTCGTCGAGCAGAACATCTCGAGGGGCGGAAGTTTGGCTCGTCCATCCGTCGAGGGCAGGGTACCGACCCGTTCCAATGTAGCTTGCGGAAGGCGGGACGGAACCGCTAGGGGGAGGAGGCGGTAGCACCCGCATCGTGCAGGGCATCGTCACGCCGCATTCCCCACAGAACCGACCATTCTCAGTGGTCCAGAGGAATTCCCCGCATCGATCGCACTTGCGGGGGTCGCCCGAGTCGTTGCGGCACGTCATGGGAAATCCCTATCGCAGCACGGTGGAGCGGTCGCCCGCGATGAACCTTTGGTCCCGAGGCGCAGCGACCGAATCTAGGATGCACCGCTCGCCAGCTGCGCGGTAAGCCGGATCTCGACGTTCCCCTTGATCGCGTTAGAGATCGGGCAGCCTTCCTTCGCCGCCCACGCCAGCTCATCGAATTTTTCCTTCGTGATCTTCGGCACTTCACCCATGACCGAGAGCTCCATGGTCGTCACGCGCCAGGCCTCGCCGACCTTGTCGAACGTCGCAACGGCCTGCACGGTCAATCGATCGGGCGGCGTGCCGTTCCGGGCCAGGCCAGCGGAAAAAGCCATCGAATAGCAAGCAGCGTGCGCGGCCGCCAGGAGCTCTTCGGGGCTCGTCTTGCCGTTCGACGCTTCGGTTCGTGCAGCCCAGCTGACCGGAAGGGCCGGCGCGGCGCCGCTCTTGAGCCGGACGAGGCCGCTTCCCTTTAGCAGATCGTGTTCCCAGACGGCTTCCGCGCTGCTCTTCATTCTAATCTTGGCGACCAACGCTCGATGAGGTATAAACTTCGTCTGCGCTTCGGCCCAGTGCTCTATTCGGCGGACCCGAGAGGATGCCGTTCAGCCGGATTTCGCGCGTTTCCGAGGGCGAGCGGGCTTGGATGGGGTGCGCTTCAGCGCCTTGTCGACCATTTCCCGCACCGCGCCCTCCGGCGAGGAGGGGTTCCGGTCCACCGCCCACACCTTCTCTCCGGCCCGGATCGGGATCGGCAGGTCGTTCTCCGCCGGCGGGAAGCTGCACTCGAAGGCGTCGGTGTAGGCCGAGTACGGGTTGAAGGCGCGGTTGAAGTCGAGGTCGTACCGGTTGGTCTCGTTGAGGTCGATGGTCAGGTATCGCCCGGGTCCGTACGTTTCTTCCCCGGAAGTGCGGTCGCGGAATGGCACGAAGACCGATGTACTGGCGGAGCCGCTCGCGTGGTAGACCCCGAGGCTCAGCGTCCGGCCCCCCACCGTGAACCGGAGATGACCGACGAGGCGCATTTCCGCTTGATTGTCGCGGTTCGTACGTAGATACGCATACTGGGGTGGGTCGATGCGTTCCAATACGGCCGCGACGCCGGAACTTGGGGTCCGGCGGAAAATAACGGAGCCCGGTGAATCCCGGTACATGCGCGTCGACGAAAGGCGACTCGGGGTGCTCGGTCATGAACCGGTCCTTGAGCCGGCGCTCCTCGTCCAGTTCCATCAGATACTGGCGGTCCGATGCAGCCTTCGCCATCGGGCCGGCGAATCGACCCGAGCCTTAAGTTCTGGGGGCAGCCGTTCGAGGGCCAGCCCCGCCGGGGAGCCCGGGTTACCGGGACGCGGGGGTTCCCCGGTCGGGAGGGTCGCCCACAGTAGGCGGGGGAGCCTCCTTTACGCGCTCCCGGGAACGCCGGCTCCCACTGGCCGCCGGTAGGCGTTTCTTGAGCGCTTCCAGCTTCGGGAACAGGTCCGCCCGGATCGTCACGATATTTCCGTCCATGGCGGCCTGGATCTGCTGCCGGGCTTCCTCCCAGTCGCCTGTGCGCACGGCGAGTCGAGCGATCCGGTACCGTACTTCGAGCACGTCCGGGATCATCTCCAACTCCTGCACGAGCCGGAGCGACTCGAGATATCGATCCCGGGCCCGCGCCAGGTCATCCTCGTTCTCGAGCACCATCCCATCGATCATCGTGATCTGTTCGTCGGACAGTCGGTCGCGGAGTCGCCGGTTGAGCTCCCGAGCCTTCTCAAGGAGCAGCCGGACGCGGGTCGTCTCACCCGCTTCCGCCCGGAAGACCGCTTCGTTGAGCAACGTATAGACTCGCCACAGGAGGGACCCCGAGGCTTCGGCATGGACCTCCGCCTGGGCTATCTCCCGTAGGGCCTCGTCGCGGCGGTCCATGTTGTGCAACAGGATCGAGCGGTTCATCCGGACCCGGGCCAACGAGGCATGGTCGGAGGAGGACTGGAAGAGACCGGCGGCGCGGTCATACAACTCGAGGCCCTCCTCGGCCCGGGTCGGTCCCGAATAGATGAGGACGTTGGCCAGGTCGATGTAGGCGTGGGCTTCCACGCGGGGATCTCCGGCGGCCTGGGCCAGGCGCGCCGCCTCTCGGTGGTGATACTCGGCCCGGTCGAAGTCCCCCGTGTCCCAGTCCGCGCGTCCGAGCACCCGGTGGGCGATGGCCGTTCCGGTCAGATTCGATGCTCGCTCGAAGAGCTCGAGAGCGGCCCTCGCCAGCTCCCGGGCCTTCGCGTGTTCCCACAGCTGGGCGTGTGCGGCGGCGGCCCACAGCATGGCGACCGGCAACTCCGGCGCGAGTCGTGCATCGTCGCGAGCCCGAGCCACCGCCGCCGTGAGCACTTCGATGGCGGGGCGAAGTTCTCCGATCTCCACGAGGATCCGGCCCAGGTCCGTGTCCACGCGGAACTCGACGATCGGGTCGAGCGAGGGCAAATTCCGGGCGCACTCGAGGGCGCGTTCGAGATGGAGCTTGGCCTCCGGGAAAGCATACGCAGCGGCCGAGATATCGGCCGCCCTTCGACAATACTCGAGGGCCCTCGCCCAGTCCCGGGCGAGATAGAAATGACGGGCCAGCTCGAAGACCTCTCGGCTGTCACCGGACGAGGTCTCTTCGAGGGCCTCGGCGACCTTCCGGTGCAGGATCCGACGCCGGCTCTCGGTGAGCCCCGCATACGCCTCCTGTCGGAATGACTCGCGAATGAACTCGAACGCTCCGGGCCGAGCCTCCCGGATGAGTCCGTCGTGGACCACTTGTTCGAGGGCCGCGGAGATGCGGTCGGGCTCCTGCCCGAGCGCACGGGTCAGGGTCTCGAAGGAGAACTCGTTCCCTATCACGGCTGCGTAGCAGAGGGTCCGTTGCGCCTCCTCCGAGAGGGTCTGGACCCGGGCACGGTCCACCACTTCGAGGGAACCGCCGCCCTCTTCGGGGGGGGTCGTGACGAGGGCGGCTAGCGGCGTCCCGCGGAGGAGTTGCTCGAGAGCGAGTGGGTTGCCCTTGGTCCGTCGGTGCCAACGGAGCGCGTCGTCCGGGGCCGTGGGGACACCGGCGCGGAAGACGTTCAGCAGCTCCCCCATCTCCGCGGGAGTGAGGGGGCGCGCCTCGACCCAGCGCGTACTCGGGAGGTGGCGGACGGACTCGAGGAACCGCTTCGGACGGGGCCGGGCGGTCGAGAGTGGGCCGGCCAGAAGGGCGAGCACGATCCGGTGCTCCTCGATGTGGCGCTGAAGTTCCGTGACAAATTCCATGGAGGAATCGTCGATGAACGGGAAGTCGTCGATTCCCAGGAAGAGGGGCTGTCGTTCGGCCAACGTCGACAAATCCTCGATCAGCCGGTCGATGAGCAGGAACCGGCTCTGGTCGTTCCGTCGCGGAAGGTCGGCCAACGCCGAGAGCAACCGACGCGTCTCCTCTCCACTCGCGACAGTGGCGTCCGGCCCCGGAGCCTTGACAACGCCCGCCGACTCGCGGCGTTCGAGAGGGGCGAGCAGGAGCGAGAAAACCTCGTCGGGTTCGGAGGTCCGATCCGATCCGCCGGAGGAATCCCCGAATCCGTGAAGCATCTCCTGAACCGCGGCGAACGGTCGCGGGAACTCGGTCGGCGTCGCTCGCGTGGTTCCGACGCGGAACCCTTCCGCCTGGGCCTGTTCCGACGCGTAGGAAAGGATCGTGCTCTTCCCGACTCCCTCCTCCCCCACGAGTACAAGGAGAGATCCGCGGCCGGCCTGGGCGCTCGAGAGGGCCTCCCCGATGGCGGTCCGGACCTCGCCCCGGCCCACGAAGGGGCGGCGGCTGCCTGACACCGATTCTCGCGCGGCCATACCCGGAACCCGGCCCGAGGAGTTCTACTATGATTCGCCGGGAGAGGCTTATAAACCTCCCGATAGACACCGGGCCGCGCGATCCATCAGTTGTTCCGGCGCACCGGGCGCCGGCCCGAGGGGTCGAGCACGAAGTACGCTGTTCCGCCGGGGCTGGAGGCCGGCTGGACCACGTTGACCGCTTGCACGAGGAGTTCGTACGCCAAGGCCTCGGCCTCCGCCTCATCCTGTGGCTCCACGGAGTCCGGGACGTAGACGCGGAGGACTCCCCGGTGGACTCCAAGGAAGACCTGACCATATCCATCGCGTCGGGCCCAAGCGAGGAGGCGACGACCCGACTGTTCTACGATCCCTACCCAACGGAGAGACCCGAACCATCGTCCCGCAAGTCGGCCGAAGATCGTCGCCTCGTCGAGGTCTCGGGGAATCTCGATGCGAGCGATGGAGCGGAGGTCGTAGTGGGTGTCGGACTGATCGAGAGTGCCGTCCGAAAGTGAACGGTATCCGCCATCGGCCCGTTCGACGAGACCCTCCCGTTCGAGTCGACGAAGGGCGCGGGCGAGAGATTCCGGGTGGGCACCCAGTTTCCGGCGAAGGCCGTTGAAAGCCATCCGGCCATGGAGGCCATGGAGCGTGGAAAGAATCCGATCGTCGAGGGATCCCTGCGTTTGCAGGAGGTCGGGCTGAGCCTCGCGGGTCATCACCCGTCGTTGGGCCCGGAGGATTTAGCCATCGGGTAACCAACACGCCAGCGCCGGGGGGCCCCGCTCGGCGGGCCTCCGCAGGCTGTGCGCGGCTCGCGGCATGTGACTGGTCTCCCCCTCACCCGCTCAATATCCCCCTCGGTCGGGTGAGCCTGCCGACGAGACCACACAGCGAGGAGAAACTACATGACGCATGAGAACGAAGACGGAGAGCAATCGCCCCGAGAGCACTACGGTCCGTGGGTCTGGACCGCCTACCGAGCCTACAACGAGCTTCTTCGAGAGAAGATCAAGAAGCGGTTCGAGGCCCAGGAAGGGCCCTGGATGGACAAGCTGTCCGAAGTCCTGGTCGAAATCGTGAACGCTCGCTGGGAAGGCGGACGGAAGAAAGGCAAAGAAGACAAGCAGCTGCTGGCCAAACTCGACCAGCTGCTCTCGGAGTGAGGAGCATGGAATCCCCCCTCCCCGTGCAGCCGTTCCCGACGCCTCCCTCTGGCCCCCAGCCATTGCCCACCCGGCCCGGCTTCGCGCCCCGGCCCCAACTTTCCACACCGATTACCTCGTTCCGGGGAGAGTGAGCCCACATGACGCTCACCGAATTCGAGAACCGGATCACCTCGGCGGTTGAGTCGATCGCTCCCGGCGTCGCAAGCGTCGAGAGCGTCCGCGTCGGCCGTCGACGCGGTTTTGGACCGTTCATGCAGCCCTCTCAAGCCTCGGCCGTCGTGATCGACCCAAAGGGCTTGCTCATCACGAACCAGCACGTCGTCGACCAAGCGGCCCAGCTCCGAGTGCACCTCGCCGACGGCCGTGAGCTGGCCGGCGAGATCATCGGCGGGGACCCCGTTACTGACGTGGCGCTGGTGAAGGTCGAGGCCGACGGGCTCGTAGCTGCGAGGCTCGGCGCCTCCGAAGAACTCCGTGTGGGACAGATTGTGTTGGCTATCGGGAATGCGCTCGGCCTCCCCGGGGGTCCCACCGTATCGACGGGAGTCGTGAGCGCCCTCGGCCGTCCGCTGCCCGGCTCGGATTTCATCTTCGAGGGTCTGATTCAGACCGACGCGGCGATCAATCCCGGCAACAGCGGAGGTCCGCTGGCGGACCTCTCCGGCAGTGTGGTGGGAATCAACACCGCTATGGTCCCGTTTGCTCAGGGCGTCGGCTTCGCGATCCCCATCCACGCGGTCCGCCGCATCGTGGAGGAACTCCGGCAAAAGGGACGGATCATCCGTCCCTGGATCGGCGTGTCCGTCGCCGAGCTCCGACCCGAGGTGGCTCGACAGTACGACCTCGCGCCCTACTCGGGACTCCTCGTCGCGGAAACGGTTCCCAAGTCTCCGGCCCACCGCGGCGGGATCCGTGCGGGCGACGTGATCACCCGACTCGGGCCGTTCGAGGTTCGAAAGGTGCGGGACCTGCTCGAGGCGCTCTCGAAGTTCCCCGTCGGGTCGGACGCGGAGCTGCAGTTCCGGCGCCGCACCACCGTGCAGACCACGACGGTTCCTCTCGAGGAGAGCCCCGAGCTGGAAGCTGCCCCCGAGTGAGGACGGCCCGGCCGGACGAGGGTCTGCCTTTCGCGACCCTCGTTCCGGCCCAATCCATTCCTCCCACCTCCGAGCGGCATCGTGGCGCCCCGGGGGGAATCCGCCGGTTGCTTGGGCGCGGCTCATAAACTCGTGGCGACTTGGAGACACGTGCCCGACCGATCCGCCACTCGTGACGGCCGTCCCTTGACGGAACGGGTCCGCCCGGGCAGCCTTGACGAAATGGCCGGAAATCCCGAGGCGGTCGAAGAACTCCGACGGTGGGCCAAGGCCTGGCAGTCGCCTCGCGGCCCTCCCCGGTTGCGTGCCGCACTGCTGGCGGGTCCGCCGGGGGTTGGCAAGACGACCGCGGCGCTCGCCCTGGCCCATGACCTCGGCTGGGGACTCGTCGAGATGAACGCCTCCGACGCGCGGAACCGGTTGGCCATCGAACAGGTGGCCGGCCGCGCCGCACTCACCGACGCCTTCTCGTTGACCGGAGAGCTCCTGAGTTCCCATCGCGGCCAGCACACCCTCATCCTGCTGGACGAGGCGGATTGTCTGTTCTCACGCGACACCGAGAGCACCGCGGCCGAAGCGTCACCTCCGATATCCTTCCGTGAATTTCTGCGCAACCGATACGGCAACGTCGAGGCGCTCGCCCAGGCGTGGGGTCTCGGAGTCGGACCCGCCCCGCCGGCGTTCGCAGAGTGGTCCGCTATCCCCGCCTCTGGCGGTCGATCCAAGGCCTTCCGTCTACCCGCCGCCCAACGCGATCTGAGCGATTGGACCGAGACCAAAGCCCGGCCGGATCTAACCGACCGCGGGGGCCTGGGGGCGATCGCGAAGCTGGTCCGGGAAACGCGACAGCCAATCGTGCTCACCGTCAACGACCCGAAGGCCCTGAATCGCTATTCGCCGGTGTTTCGGACCGCGGTCGCCCGGATCTCGTTCTGGCCGCTGCGCGACGACGACCTCAAGTCCGTTGTCCGGCGCGTCGCCCTCGCCGAGCACCTCCAGATTTCATCGGCCGCCGCCGACGCGATTGTCCACCGGAACCACGGAGACCTCCGGGCGGCGCTGAACGACCTCGATGCGGTGTCCGCCCTTCCGCCGGGCCGGGAGCAGGAAGCCCTGTTGGGAACCCGGGACGTCACGTCCGATTTCTTCGACCTGACCCGGGAGATCCTGGACTCGCCCCGCGTCTACCGCTCCGTGGAGATTCGGAATCGGCTGGACGCGACGCCGGACGACCTCCTCCCCTGGATCGAAGAGAACCTGCCGAGGGCCACACGGGATCCTGGAACGCGCCTCAGCGCCTATGAGGAGCTGGCCGAGGCCGACCTCCTGTTGTCGCGCGCCCGCCGGTTCCGGACCTACGGTCTATGGAGCTACGCCTCGGAACTGATGACCGGCGGGGTCAGCCTCGCCCTCGCCCAGGGGGGCGGCCACGCCCCTGACCGGATCGCCTTTCCCCAGTTTCTGGGGGAGATGGGCCGTTCCCGTGCCGTGCGCGCGGTTCGAACTTCGATCCTCTCCAAGTCGGGCCGAGTGCTCCATGTCTCGCGCCGCAAGGCCGCAGAGTTCGCCCTTGACTTTCTGATGGTCGCTTTTCGAGAGGCCGCCGGACGCCGTGCTGCCGACCGGGACCGAGAGTTCGAGCGTCGGCTCACCACCGCGCTCGGGTTGACCGCCGAGGAAGTCGCCTACCTGACTGGAGGCCTACCGGATGACGACCGCGTTCAGGAATTGGTCAGGGCTCGGGAGGATTCCTCCCCAACAGACCAGCCGGAGAAACGCTCCCCGGCGTCACCCCTGAAGCGGTCGGAGCCGACTCCGCCACCGGTCGCGGAGCCGCCCGTGGAGTCGCCGACGACTTCGAGGAAGACCCAGCGTCGGCTGGTCGATTATTGAGGCCGGGGCAGGCTGCTCAGACGTACCCGAAGGTGCGTTTGGCCAGGTCAGACATCCGATCCGGTGTCCATGGCGGCTCCCAGATCATGTCCACGACGGCTTCCTTGACGCCCTCGGCCGCCTGCACCGCTGACTTCACTTCGTCCGCGAGTATCCCGGCGACCGGGCAGCCCGGGGCGGTGAGTGTCATCGTAACGGTGACGCTGTTCTCGCCCGTCCACTTGAAGGCGTAGATCAAGCCGAGGTCGACGATGTTCATCGGGATCTCGGGGTCGTAGATCTTCTTCAGGTTGGTCAAGATCTTCTGCTCATTGGCAGACTTGGGGTTCGCCGGGTCCCATGCCGAGGGAGGACCGATCTTGGCGCCGGTCCAGGCGCCGGCCGGCGGGGCGGGTCCGGCGGGGGCCGTGGATGGAATTGAGGGAGGGGCCGTTCCGCTCATCGACCTGGGATGTCCACCCGGGATATTAACGACATTCTAACCGGCGACACACCGCGCCAGAATCGCTCTTGTGCCTCGAACCACTTTTAAGTCGCCCCGAGTACCGCCTTTCCCTTGAGAGACATCCACGCGATGGAACCGACCGCCGGTCGGTTTGAGCTCCACCAGGTTGGGCTGTCCGGGATCCGGAAGCCCCTGACCATTCGGAGGCCTGACCGCGTCGTTACCTTGACGACGACCTTCGATCTGAGCGTGGATCTTCCGTCGACGCGAAAGGGCTCTGACCTCTCCCGGAACGCCATCCTCCTCGCCGAGATCGTCGACGAGACAGCGGTTCGACCGGCGTCCAGTTTAGAATCGGCGTGCGTCGCGATCGCGCGTGAGTTGCTCAAGCGGCACAAGTATGCCCGCACGGCGACGGTCGACGCGTCCGCCGAGTACTTCTTGCGGCGAGGCATCGTGGAAGAGCGCACGAGCTTCGAGGATTACACCCTACTTGCCGCTGCGCGGAGCACGCGGTCCCCGCCCGATGGGCCGGTCACGGTAACGAAGTCGATCGGCGCGGAGGCCGTCGGAATGACGGCGTGTCCGTGCGCGATGGAGACCGCACGGGAGGCGCTGTCGGAGGAGTTTCCACTGTTGCGAGACCCGTCGATGAAATCGATGCCGATGATCACGCACAACCAACGCAATCGAACCCGGCTCATGCTCGACCTTCCCCACGACGCGGAGATCGAGGTCGACGACCTCATCGACACGATCGAAGCCTCCCAATCGAGTCCTACGTACGCGATTCTCAAGCGCGGCGACGAGGCGCAGATGGTGGTCCGAGCGCATCGTCACCCCAAGTTCGTCGAGGACGTGCTGCGGGATCTTCTGCGGCGGGTCGCCACCGGGTTTCCCGATGTTCCGGACACTGCCTTCGTCCGGGCGCGCACGGTGAGTGAGGAGTCGATCCACAAGTACAACGTCGTCGCGGCGCATCAGGCGTTCCTCGGCGAGCTTCGGAAAACGTCGGCGGCGTAGGCGGGCCCGGGAGTCCTGACCATGCGCTACGCTGCCGACGCACTTCGCCGGCGCCCCGGTCGCACGGCACTCACGGCGCTCGGAATCGGGCTCGCGACCGCGCTCGTGCTCGTCTTGCTCTCCGTTTCCGCCGGGATCCAGGCCAGCGCGTTCCGGCTGGCGACGTCGAGTGGGGTGGACCTGCTGGGAACCAGCACGAACACGTCGCTGTCATCGAGCAGCTTCCCCCCGGTCGTGGGGGCGCACCAGCTGGCTCGCCAGATCCCCGCGACCGACCCTAACGTGGCCACCGCGAGTCCATGGCTCGTCTCCTCTCTGGTTTTCGCCAATTCTTCCCTCTTTGCGGCCAGCAACCTCTCTGGCAACGGCAGCTCCGTTCCTGCCGGATGGCAACCCGCGAGCGCTACCTCCATCGGCTGGATACCAGGGGACAACACGGGGCTCGAGGTCCCTTCGATCGTCGCGGGCTCCAACCTTCCGGTCGCCGGCGATCCCCACTACGCGAACGGCACTTACAACGGACCTCGGACCGACGACGTCGTTCTCAACGCCGCGCTGGCGCAACTACTTCACGTCGGCTCGAATGCGACGATATGGGCAAGTCCACAGTCCCCCTCGGGCCCGTCGTCCCTCGCAGGTTGGTTTGCGGAGGCAACGCCGTTCCGTGTCGTGGGATTGAGCGGGCCGTTCTGGTTCCTGCCGTCCGCCGCACTCGGGATGTTCTATCTCTCTGAGCTCCAGCAGATGGTCGGCGGCGACACCGCGTCGACCGACTACGCCTCGCTCCTGCTGATCCACCTGGTCGACCCCACTCAGGCGAGCCAAGACCAGACGCGGCTTGGCGCCGCTTTCCCGGCGATCACGTTCTTCACTCTCGGAAACGTCCTTGGAGCGATCCAGCACGTGGTTGACCTCTACCGGACCTTCGGTACGATGGTCGGGTTGATCGGGATCCTGGTGGCGACCCTATTCACGGCGACGGTTCTCCTAATGAGCGTCGAGGACCGAAGTCGAGAACTTGCCCTGCTGCGCGCGGTCGGGTACTCCCGGGCTCAGGTCGGTGGCTTTGTCGTGGAGGAGGGCTTGCTCCTCGCGGTCCTCGGCCTGGTCGTGGGCCTCCCGCTCGGATTCGTGGGCGCCACGTTGCTGAACGACTTCCTCGAGCGGCTTCTGTCCGGACTCCCGACCGGCTTCAGTTTCGTCACCTTCAACGCCTCTGTTCTCGCCGAGGGGGTGGTCGAGGTGTTGCTGATCGGACTGGTCGCCTCGCTGATCCCGTTGGCCCGAGCCCTTAGAATCCCGGTGGCGGAGGAGCTCCGAGCCGCATGAACGCACTCCGGTGGTCCATTCGATGGCGCTCGCTCCGCCACCGGACGGCGCAAACCATCCTCGCCATCGCAGCGATCGCCTCCGCGGTGGCGCTCCCGGTCGTGCTGCTTTCGGTCGGCGGCGGGGTCTACAGCCACGAGCTTTCCTCGATCGAAGAGGTCGGCTTCTCCATCTCCGTCGATTCGGCCGCCAGTCACGGGGTCTCGGACGCCCACGGCCTCTCGGCGCAGATCGACCGGATCAGCGGGGTCGCGGCCGCATCGCCGATACTCAGTGTGCCGGTCGACCTGTTCACGCCGGGCGGACATGTAGTGCCGGTGCTGGCCGAGGGCGTTATACCCGCAGCGTTCACAGCGACGCAAAGTGCAGCGGAGCGGGCGCTGCTCCCTTCGTCCATCAGTCTCGGTGATCCCGACGATTCGGTCCACTACGCCAACGGAACGTACGCAGGCACCTCGAGCGCCCAGCTGCTTCTGTCGACGCCGCTGCTGCAGACCCTGAACGTGTCGACCGGAGCCGTGGTGGGTCTGTCGCCGTCGTCGAACGCAAGCGCGGGCGCCGTGTTCGCTATCGAAGGCTCGTTCGGCCTGCCCCCGGGTATCCTGGGGCCGTCGCCGTTGTTCGTGGCCCTTCTTCCACTTTCGCAGCTGCAGTCGCTCGTGGGCCTCGCGCACGCGCCCACGGGTGCCCTTCTCGACTCGGCCGATAGCATCCAGGTCGCCATGGTGCCGGCGCTGGCCGCGGACCCCGCGGCGGTGCAGCGCGCCGCAACGGCGATACAGGCCCTCGTGCCGTACTACTCCGTGACCTCCCTCACCCAGCAAACGACCGAGATTCAGAACGCGCAGGCCGTCATCACGGGGTTCTACGTCGGGCTCTCCTCCATCGGGCTCATCGTGGGATTGCTGTTCCTGGTGATCATCCTCCTGAGACGGGTGGAGCAGGAGCGGCAGTCCATCGGCATTCGCCGGGCCATCGGGGTGCCCGGATGGATGGTCGCCCGGGGGATCGTCGCCGAGGCCCTAGGTCTCACCGTCGCCGGGGTTCTCGCGGGCGTGGCCGGAGGAGTGATCACGGTGGAGTTGTTCGCTCGATACGGATCCGGGACCGTCTCGGACATTGCGAGCCTCGCGGTCTTCAATCCCATCGAACTGGGCTTGCTTGCGGCGGCGCTCGTGGCGTTGGCGCTCCTCGCTAGCGCGTTGCCGGTGCGGCGGGCATTGAGACTGTCGTTGCCTGAGGTGCTGCGATGAGCGCTCCGGCCGCGGCGACGATCCGGTTGGAGGAGGTCCGGCGACTGTATCATTCCGGTGAGCCGGACGAGGTGCGGGCGCTGGACGGGGTGGACCTGACGATCGCGCCCGGCGAGTACTTGTCGGTCGAAGGGCCGTCGGGCTCCGGGAAAACCACGCTGCTGAACCTCCTCGGACTCCTGGATGTCCCGACCGAAGGCCGCGTGCTCTGGCAAGGGGCTCCGGTCGAAGGGCTGCCCGAACGGGAGCGGACGCGCCTGCGTCGCACCGGCATCGGTTTCATCTTTCAACGGTTCTACCTTCTGCCCACGTTGACCGCCCTCGAAAACGTCGAGCTTCCCCTCCAGGCCCGAGGAGCCCCCGGTCCTGAACGGCGTCATCGCGCGGAGGCTCTGCTGGCGCAGGTGGGCCTGTCGGACCGCGCGCGGTCGTTCCCCCATCAGCTGTCCGGCGGAGAGGAGCAGCGCGTCGCCATCGCGCGCGCCCTCGCCAACTCCCCTCAGTTGCTGCTCGCCGACGAGCCGACGGGGGAGCTCGACTCCGTGCGGGCCCAACAGGTCCTGGACCTGCTGGAGGAGGCGCACCGGACCTCGGGCGCCGCCGTCGTGGTCGTGACCCATAATCCGACCGTCGCCGCCCGTGCGGACCGACACCTCACGATGAGCGACGGACGAATCGTGTCCGATTCGGCCGGGCGGTAACGCGATGGCGCGGATCGCGATTCTTCTCAACGACCGATGCCACCCGAAGGAATGCCAGTGGGAGTGCCAGGCCTATTGCCCGCCGGTCCGGATGGGGCAGGAGTGCATCATCGAAGGGCCCACGGGCAAGCCGATCATCTCCGAGACGTTGTGCATCGGTTGCGGCATCTGCGTCCACAAGTGCCCCTTCGATGCGATCAAGATCCTCAACACGCCGGAAGCCGATGAATCCGAGATCGTGCACCGGTACGGGTACAACGGTTTCCGGCTCTACCGTCTCCCGCTACCGGCGCCCCAGGGCATCGTAGGACTTCTCGGTCCCAACGGCACCGGCAAGTCCACGGCCCTTCGGATCCTGGCCGGTGTAGAGGTGCCGAATCTAGGCGACTACGACCGGCCGGGCTCCTGGGAGAGCGTTGTCGAGCATTTCCGGGGCACCTCGCTCCACAGTCACTTCGAGCGGATCGCGCGCGGAGAGCTGCGCGCCGCGATCAAGCCACAGTACGTAGACAGCCTGGCGGAGGCCGGGCAGTCGGTGTCCGAGTTCGTCGGGGCCGCCGGCGGCGGCTCCTCCGCCGCCCTCACATCGGTCGGACTGGCCGGGAAGGAGTCGCGACCGGTCGCCGAACTCTCTGGCGGCGAACTGCAACTCGCCGCGATCGCCCGCACGCTGGCCACCGATGCCGACCTCTACCTCTTCGACGAACCGTCGAGCTACCTGGACATCGTGCACCGCCTCCAGATCGCGAGGGTCCTGCGGCGGCTAGGTCAGCAGAAGAGCGTGCTCGTGGTCGAGCACGACTTGGCGCTGCTCGACTACCTGGCCGACAAGTCTCACCTGCTCTACGGCGAGGAGGCCGCGTTCGGCGTGATCTCCCATCCGTTGCCGATGCGGACGGCGATCAACACCTACCTCGGCGGATACCTGCGCGACGAGAACGTTCGGTTCCGGACGGAGGCCGTTCGGTTCACGGCCCACCCCCCGAAACCCGCGGTCCGACAGGCCGCGAAGGTGCAGTTCGGGCCGATGGAGAAGGAGTATCCTGCCTTCCACCTCCGTGTGGGCGGAGGGACGCTGCCGAAAGGGGAGACCATCGGGATCGTGGGCCCGAACGCCACCGGAAAGACGACGTTCGTGAAGATGCTGGCCGGCGTCGAGCCCCCCACGTCGGGAACTCCGCCCTCGGGCGTCACCGTGAGTTACAAGCCCCAGTACCTGAAGGCGACGCAGGCCGCGAGCCTCCGCGAGCGTCTCGTGGCGCTCGCGAGCGATCCCCAATTCGATGTCGGCGCTCTGGAGAAGGAACTGATCCCGGCGCTGCGCCTGGACAGTGTGATGGACGTCGCCCTTCCCGACCTATCGGGAGGCGAGCTCCAGCGCGCGGCGGTGGCGCTCTCGCTCGCCCGCCAAGCGACCCTCTACCTGCTCGACGAACCGTCCGCCTACCTCGACTCGGACGAACGGATGAACATGGCACGACTCATTCGGCGGCGAGTCGAGCACGAGAGCGCCACCGCGCTCGTCGTCGACCATGACGTCTATTTCCTCGACCTTGCATGCGATGGTCTCATGGTCTTCGCGCCCGAGGGCACCGAGGGACGCGCCGGGCGAGGCGACGGACCGTTCGCGATGCGCGAGGGGATGAACCGTCTCTTGCGGCAGGTCGAGGTCACCTTCCGGCGAGACCCGGAAACGCTGCGACCCCGGATCAACCAGGAGGATTCGGTGCTCGACCGCGAGCAGCGCGCGAAGGGGGAGTACTACTACGAAGCCGCCGCCTGACGAGAGAAATGCCGTTCCGAACGGCACTCCTACGGCCGGACCATTCCGAAGCCGAGATCCTCGCCTCCCTCCGCGAGACGTGCCGACGGGCTCCCCTCGTTCGGTCCTCCACCGCTAGGGAGCTGCTAACTACTTCGGCCCCCGGGAAACCGGGGGTCCTCCTTTCTTTCGATCAACCTGGTGGTTCCGTTTTCACTCGAACAGTGTGGGAACGAAAGGCGGCCGGTCGTGATGGTAAGCCTCGACGCCACTAGGGCCGTCCCGAGCACCAGATTGGCAGCCGAGCCTAACAAGTGGTCCGTCGTTCCCTGGCGCGCCATTCCGGCGGCGTGAACCAATACGCACCGGCGTAGGCGGAATTTGAACCCTCCGGGAGTTCAAAAAACGCTAAAAAATGGACCGATTAACACACTACATGGATGACAGCCCCACTTGGCAAGCTTGGCTCCGAGCCCCGAATGCGCCAACTCAGCGTACAGTGGAGTCAATCCGATTCGTTATGGAGTGCAGGCTCTGTTCGTTCCAGCGAACGACTAGCATCACGGGCCCTATCAAGCGTGACATGACTCGGGAAGAAACAACCGCAGCGTTGGCAGAAAGAATCCTCGAGGCGGAGGATCACTTCTTCCGGGGTCATTGGGGCGAGACGCATCCGGTCGAGGCAGAGGCAATCATGCATCACATCCGCGTGGTGGAAAAGCTCGCGCGCGTGAGTTCCTTCCACAAGCGGGTACTAGATGGACGAATCGAGGTGGCTTAGCTTCGTTTTGGCACGACCGTCCTAGGTCCGTTGTAACCGAGAGACCCCCACAGTTCGGGCGCCAGAACTACGGTGGCTTCCGTCACTTTGGATTGATTGTGATTGGAAACCACTGATCCCGCTTCTGGCGAGGACTTCCAAGAATCTCATCCAGTTTTACTGACAGGTCGCGTACCGTCTCGGAACGCAGGTCGAAAAAGTGGCGTTCGCTCCGCCAATCAGCCTTTCCGCGCTCCCGCTCCACCAGATCGTACATGATTGAGGTGAGGGAGACTAACCACGACGTTAGGAGTGGTACCTGTTTGGACGGTTCATCCTCGTCCAAGACAACATGGGACCCTGTCCCGGTCTTGACGGTCAACAGTTCTCCAAGATCTGAGTTGAAGTAGCGGTCGAAATCTGATCCAACTAACTTCTCTCGGAGTGCTACTCGATCCTTATCCGAGCCGTTCGCCAATCGCTCGACGATGTAGTTGACCGCCCAAATGACATAGTAATTCCAAAGTTTGAGGAATCGATGCGCCTGCAGGATCCGGTAGTCGTTCGCATCTGTCTCGTCAATCGGCCAGTTCTTCACGCGTTCATTGAATGCGTCGGAGTAGGCGCGGCAGACTACGTTAATCGCGTGGGCGAATACCAAATCCTGAACGAAAATGGCGGCGGAACCGCTCCTGAGGGGGACGGCTCGCGGGTCCAGCCCCATCTCATCATTCTTGAACCGGACCTTCGTGGGTACGTCGATCCCAAAGATCGTGCGATATACGTGCTCGTCGCTGAAGACCGCACTTTTCTGGTTCTTCGACCAATGTGGAAGCCCTAGCAGTGCGAGGTACATCTGGCCCGAGAGAGAATTTGAGAGTCTCCGGTACAGGTTGCCCCGGATTCTGTAGCGACCCTGTTTATTGGATCGGACAACAACCTCGAATTGCCCACGCTTGTGTTCATATAGGATGGGGAAGTCAATTCCACCGCTCGCGAAGCGATCGAAAGCACCTTGGATTGCTATCTGCTCCGGGCGATCCGCACAGAGGTCTCTCGCGTCGATAGGATTCTGGTTGTTAGTAGCTTCGGTAATCTTCTACACAAACTCAGAATTCGATGTGCGAATCGCGCGAACCAAGATGGCGATTTGATTCTCGACCAGAAACTTGGGATTGATTTCTCGAAGATCCTCGCAGGCGTCGTGTATAGCCCAAGCAGTCTGGCCCCCATTCACTACTTGGGGCCGGATCAGGGTGACCTCCCTCGGTTTTGTCGTAATGATCTCCTGACATACGATGGTCAGGCCGTTGTTTAGGGCTGGAAGAAGTTCCCCACTCTTGAGAATCGTCTCCTGGATTTCCTTGCCTATTTTGCCCTCTGTCCGAGCGACGAGCCGATATCTTAGGTTGGACTGGAATAGGGCATCCTTGTGAATGTTTACGGCACGTGCGAGGTCGTCTATGTTGGCCATGAATACGGCGAGAGTGTAGTGACCGAAGGACTTGGATCGCGGACCCGCCCCATCGCGTTGCGCGACGGATTTCGAAAGCGCCGGAACTGGGTTTGTCTCTAACGTTACGGTGCCGTCCCCAACCAATTTGAGTGTGATCTTCTCCGGCTCGACCGATGCGCCCGGCAAGGTGAGGAACTCGTACCTTTCCTTGATCCGTCGATAGTCGTAAAGAACAACATCGTTCTCCACGGCATACCCAAGAGTCTCGGGTGCAACATCCCCGAATCCGGCAGCGATGAGTAGGATTGGCTTTTCTGACTTGTTCAGCCGCTCACAAAATTCTCTACGCTTCTGGTTACCGGTGGAGGGGCTGGTCTGTGCCCGGTGGAACGCATTTCTCACCTCGTCAACAAGATCCTTGGAATATGTGTGGGGTTTCGGAGAATACTTGCACTGCCCGATGACGTTGAGCTCGTGATCGTCATCACAAATTCCGATGTCAATCTTTTCATCGCCGGCACTTCCGATGCAAAATGCCTCGGCTGCGTCGCCCTCATCCTCCCCAAGTATCCGCGACGCGAACCAAACAGCGAACTGATCACCCTCTTGGGGAATCCCTTTTGTCTTTTGGATCTCCGCCATCTCATTGGCCACGGTTTCCCTGAACTCGTCGTCGTTCATTGGTAGGCCGTCCTGCTAGTGTCGCTCATTTGATTCTGCGATATGCGCCATTGTTGTCGATGAACCGCACCTCGCCCGCGTCCCGAAGTACTTGCATAACTTGTCGAATCTTCGCGCGCACGTGATCATTCTTCGGGTGGTTTCGGCTCAAGCTCTGCTCGAATTCATATACCCCAGAAAGTTGGAAAGTGTCTCCAGGGGCCCACCGCGAAGCAATCCTCTGACGGATTTCCTCGACCCAACTCATCAAACGGCCGCCCGAGTCACCTTATCCGAAGTGGCTTAGATCACTTGCGGCCGGCCATCGTCAGCCGGTGAGATTGATCCTATCCGATATCGGGCCCAACCCCGAGGGGTGCGGGAAACACCCCTTGCAGCCAAATCTAACCTCAGTCCGTAGAGTCTTGGTCCGAGTCGCTCTGAATCGCATCTGGGCTCGGATCTGGACCTTGGGAGACGGATTCTGAAGACTCAATCGTCGCGATATCCGACTTGTCGAGTTGATACAACAAGAACACCTTGGAGTCGATGCCGCGTGCCTCAGCAGCGATCTCGATCTTCAACTTCGACGCCCGCGCCTCATGCTGCTCGACGGTCTCCACAACCTCTCGCACTATCTTGAGGTGGGCCTCCCAATCTGGATCGAAACGAGGAATGGCTATCGCTCGAATCTTAGACAGAAGCCGACCAGAACCGACCCCGGATTCATCTCGATCTTCAAGGACGAGGGCAATAAAGCGGTTGACGGATCGCTCGAATTGGCAGATTATCTCACCCGTCCGTTCCTTCGGCGGGCGTCCTTCGACGAACTTGACGCGCAGCACCAGGTCGTCGCCGCGTAACTCTGGCGTCACGGAAACTTCACGTGCCTTGCTAACCCCGTCGAGTCGGTTCCCGATCGAGAGGCTAGACTCACCGAGTCGGCTCATGTAGTGACTAAGGTCATCTTCGCCCGTCCGCGCTCGCGTCGAGACTACGTGACGGAACTCTGCCAGCCGCAACTCTTCCCGAAGCTCCTTCTGGAGCCGGAGCAGGTTGGTCACGTGGAGTCCGACTGCCTTCTGGGCTTCCTCAGAGGCGTAAGGAATCGGAATTTGACGGACTTGGTCTGGCGCAACTGAGAGCCCGTCTGTGATCATCGCATCGAAATAGAATTTCGCCGCGCGGGAGTTGATTACGCCAAGGACGAAAAGAGGGTCGAATGGTTTGGACTTTTCCGCGGCACCCTCAGGGATGCGGGCCCTCTCAACGCCCTCGAGGGTCGCGAATGGGAGCGCGAGGATAATTGTTGAGAAGGGGTACAAGCCTTCTTCGTCGTTACGACGCGAACAACCCCTTCGACCCAGAGATCTTTCGAATCACGATTCTGGGAGAGTCAAGTACCTCACGAAAGAGCGGGTTGACGAGCTCCTGAGGCGCGTACGTTACATACTGACCTGTCCACTCGAGGAGATATCTATCGATGATGTTCTCCCCGCGAATCAGCCGCTTAGCCAACGGACTGCGGCCGTCCGAGGTGATGAGACGGGCCGTCTTTTCATCCGTCCCGGTTCGGAGCCCCCAGTTGATGTAGTAGATGTCCCCAAGTTTGGTTCCTGCTCGTTCGATCTTGCGCACAACGTTCCGGACTGGAGCTTCGCGGAGCTGCAACCGAAATTGGAATTCCGGGAGCGTCCTGAATTCTGACTGAGCCATTGACAACGACGGTTCCGGTATTCCATCCCCGATGGGGTAGCCTTCGGGAACGACGCCAACCCGAACCTGGTTCGAATCCCTAATTCCTGCATCAACCTCTTTTCGAAGAACCATGATGACATTCCAAACCGATTGGTGTGGGAATATCCGAACATTCGTGAGGTCGACAATCTCCTCAATGGCGCAGGTATTCAGAATCAATTCTCTGAGCTTCGTTCCGTAAGGGGAATAAAGGAAACGGTCCGGAATGATGAATGACAACCTGCCGCCGGGCTTCAGCAAGCGGAGGCCTAGCTGTGGTGTAGCAGGACATCTGACCGGCTGAATTGTCAAGACATATGACCGGCCCTGGGAAGGGGTCCGCTTGGTCAGGGAAGATGTCCGCCTCCGTCTGCAAGTCGTCAAGCAACACGTCGAGCAAGGAGTCCGGTCCTGGGAGGTCTGCAAGGTCTTCGGGATCTCCGAGAGCACACTCCGACGTTGGTGTCGAAACTACCGAGAGGAAGGGGTGGAGGGTCTCCGATACGACTCTCGGCGTCCTCACCACAGCCCCAACCGGATCCACGGCAATCTCGCCAATCGGATCCTCCAGTTGAGGCGGAGTCACCCGGCGTGGGGCGCCCTTCGCATCCACGCTCTTCTGACGAGGAGAGGTGTCCGGGTCAGCTCCAGCACCGTCCACCGTCTCCTGAGGAAGCATGGGTTCATGGTCCGGGTCGTCCGGAAGCCGAAGCCGTTCAAACGGTTCCAGCGACGCCACGTCGACTCCCTCTGGCAGGCGGACGTCTACGAGTTCCGCATCGCCGGGGTGAAGGGGAAGATCTACGTCCACACGGTGCTCGACGACCGATCGCGCTTCCTCGTGATGGCTCGCGCCTATCGGCGGGAGCGGACACGGGAAGCGGTCAACAACCTCTGGTGGGCGTTCAAGAGCGGGAGGCAGCCCAAGGCCCTCTACGTCGACAATGGGAGCTGTTTCATTTCGAGGGAGTTCCGCCGATTCTGCGAGGAGCGGAGGATCCAGCTAATCTACGGAAGGCCGTACAACCCGAGGGGAAGAGGGAAGCTCGAGAGGTTCCACGGGACCTTGACCCAGGAGCTCGTGGGTCGGATGCACTTCCGCTCGCTCGGTCACTTCCGACGGCAACTCTACCGTTGGCGGCGGCAGTACAACCGGGCCCGCATCCATGGAGGGATTGGCTGGAAGACTCCGACAGAGGTCTACAACGACCGCAGGTTCATGAGCCGGAAGGGCTCCCCAAAGCCGAGAAGCCGGTCACATCTCCTGACAAGTTAACCAGCCACATGTCCTGACACACTACACCTAGCTCGATGAAAAGAACATACAGGTCGGTCTTCTTGTATGCGGCAGGGAATGGAAGCTCCCTCCCCTTCTTGGTATCGTGAAAGTACTCCCGCTCAGGCTCCGCGATTGCCTTGCTATCGACGTAGGGGGGGTTCCCGATGATCACATCGAAACCTCCGTCCTTGACAAATGGGAACTGGTCGGCCCAGCTGAAGGGATTCTTCTGAGCCCAGTTATCGCCGAAGTAGGGTTTGAGCTCACCCTCGGAACCGGAAATGAGGCTATTTCCTACCCTGATGTTCTCGCGGAGAATCAGAGGAAGTTTCTCACCCTTCCGGAGACCCTTGAGCATGAGGTTGATTGATGCAATTTCAGCCGCCTGACCATCCAGATCAACTCCGAACAGATTGTCACGGAGGATGCGCTCTCGGTAGTCGTGTACCTCCTCTGGTCTCCCTTCATGCTCCTCGACGGTTCGGCGGCCCTTACCCGATAACCGCGCGGCCAGGTTACGTCGGGTATAGAACTCAGCGAACCGGTCGAAGGCTTTGATGAGAAATGAGCCACTCCCACAGGCAGGATCAAGCACGCGCATCGAGGCCGCGCGATCGATGTCCGCTACTTCGAGTGCCCTTCCCAGGGTCCGGTCGACGATGTACTCAACGACGAATGTAGGCGTGTAATAGACGCCGTGCCTCTTCCGCTCCTCATCTTCCCGCCGGAAGTGCAGTTCTCCGCGCTCTTCCTTGAGGACGAACCCCAGATAGCCCTCATAGATGCTTCCGAGGATGTCGGCGTCAATGAGATTGAAATTGTACTCGTAAAGGATTTCCAGAACCGACTGCGCGACCGCGTTGCTGATGGACACCCGGTCGCAAATGTGTCCGGGCGCAAACATCTCGCTATCGTAGATTCGGTCGAATTGGCCGAACTGGTGACGGAGGCTGGCCACAAAGAGGGCCGACGGGTCGATCTGGGTTTCCTTCCATGCGGAGTAGAGTTTCCAGAGCGACTCGCTAGGTAATACGCGTCGGTCTTCGGCCGCTCGCATGACGATGAGTCGGTCCAGTATCCGCTGTGCGGCCTCCTGCACCTGACCGATTGAGACGTCTGGATTGAGTGAGTGGATGTCCTGTGCGAGTTCGCCTCGACAATCAAAGAGAGCCGCTGGTGCCTCAACCTGAATGGTCTCTCGTTCCTTCTTCCGCGGGACCTCGTCAAGCGCCCCGGACTCAACCGAATCCTTGCTGATCGCCCAGAGTTCGTCGAACCGCGCTTCATAATCTTTGAGAGGAATTTTGAACACCAGACCCGATTCGGGGTCCTTCGGGTTGATGTAGGACGAATAGAGCCGTGTCTCTTTGAAGTTCGTTAAGACTGACCACGCAGCCTGGGTCTGCCAAGCGTATTGGACCGCTTGTTGTGGATAGCTCACCTTTCGGCCTCCGCGCTCGGTGTGCCCGTCAAGCCCTTGCGGGCCCAGCTCGAATTTCTTGGCCTCGACGAAGATTCTTGGCCGCCGTTCACCCGGTAGTTTGAGTGCGTAGTCGGAGTAGCCCGAAAGGAGGTGGTCTTCGACTGACACCTCTTCTGGGGCTTCGATATCCCATCCGAGGGCCCTCAAGAGTGGGTTGATGAACCGCAGTCGGACGTTTGCCTCGTTGTACTCTGGTAGTTTTCCGTGGGATTCCTCAGCCCGGTATTTCTCGACGAGTCTCGCCACCATCGAATGAGCCTGCTCTTTGGAGGAGGCCGGCGTAACTGAGGATTCGACGGACACTGACCAGCGATTACGCATTCATGGATAAGCGGGTGATGGTGGGGTTTACAGCTCCGGAAGTGCGATCCCAGTTATGGTCCCGGAGAGGCTCCCTCAACCGGTTGGAGGCGCCCATCCCCCTCATGGGCTCCGGGGAGACGAATTTGATCACGGCGAGCCCGCTGACGGTCGGTCGGCTTAAGTCCGGCGCGCTTTCGGTTGTAATGGAGATTGCACTGCCCCCACCTGCCCTCCTTAGAGGGTGGGAACGGGGCAGTCAATTCCCCGGGGGGTTCGAATTACCGTCGGAGAGTGTCGGGGCGGAGCCCTATCGTGCGGTGTCCCAACCCTTCTCAGGCGGGGGTTCCAGGGGTAACCCGCACTTAGCGCAGTATCGGCTGGCGGGTGGGTTCTCGAACTGGCAGCTCCAGCAGTGGGAGTCGGGCGGACTCAGCATTGGACTGTCCCAGTATCCGGGTTGCCCGGTCGAGGGTTGATCGACCCCCGCCGCTGTTTCCCCGCCCGTCGCTCCCGCCGCCCCAGAAGCGGACGCGCGATTCCCCCACACCTCGGAAGCGGGTACCGTGATGTCGCCGACCGGGCTCGGTCGGGCTTTCCCTGAGTAGCCCTGGACCCGCTCCGCGACGGATGGGTCGTTCTCATCCGGGTCCTTCCTTCGTCGCCGCGCCAACAGTGCGATCGCAAGGATCACCCCCACTATCAGGACGGCGAGGAGACCGACGACCGCATATCCTTCCACGGCCGGCAGCCCAAGGAACGTCGGAGCGACCGATAGGGATACGCTGCCAGAGGCGAGTTCACCGTTTGCGTCGGTCACGGAGACGGTAACTAGGAATGTCCCTACCACCGACGGCGAGCAGGTGATTGTAGGGCCGTTCAGAGCTGTGCATCCAGAGGGCAGGTCGCTCCAGACGTAGGTCGAGGTGCCCGCGCCTCCCGTTATGGTCGCCGTGAAGCTGACAGATCCACCCTCCAGCGACGATGAAGGTGTGACCGTCAAGACCACCGACGGCAGGGGATAGACCGTGATCGACAAGGCTGCCGATTGAACGCCGTACCCGTTCGAATCCGTTACCGTAACCGCGATTGAGGCGTCTGACACGGGGACCGTGGGGCTGCACGTAATTGACGTGGTCGTCCCGCTACAACCTGCTGGGAGACTAGACCAACTATACCCGAGTCCGCCTGATCCACCAGACCCGGTCGCCGAGAAGCTGACAGACTGCCCGACGTCCACGCTAGTTCGACTCGCCACGGGGGTTGTGATCGTCGGATCGCCGTAAACCGTGAACGAAAGCCCTCCTCCCGTCGCCGAGTACCCGTTCGAGTCTGTCGCGATCACCGATACGGTGCTGGTACCGGCGCCGGCCAAGCTTGAGCAGGTAACGGAGGCGGTGGTGCCGCTACATCCGGCTGGTAGGCCTGACCAAGCGTACGTGAAACCGCCGGATCCTCCGGACGTTGTCGCCGAGAAGGTGATCGACTGTCCGACGTCCGCGCTTGTCCGACTGGCTGTCAGGGTGGCGATCGTCGGGTCGGGGTACACCCAGAAGGTCAGAGTGGGGCTAAACAGCTCGTAGCCCCCAGACTCGCCGAGGTCGAACTGGATCGCGACGGACCCCGCGACTCCTGTGGGCGTACAGGTGAGGGTCTGCCCTGAGCCACTCACTGAGCAGCCGCCGAGGACAGAGGTAGGGGTCGACCAACCCGAGTACGTTGGGTTGGTATCGATGTGTTCGACCTCGATGGGCTCGGAGAAACTGACGGGGGAGGAATCGCCGAGGTCTATCGACGCGGGCGTCGGAGCGGGAGTCGGGAGCGTGAAATCGGTACTGAAGGCCCACCAAGTCGAAGGAGTGAGCGAGCTGGTGTTTCGAGCCGCTTCCCAATGGGGGCCATAAGCGCTGGCGGCCGAAGCGTCTACGACCTGAATGCCGGTATCGCCAGGACTCATTGTCCAAGGCGATGTCGCGACCGTGCTGTAGCAGATATTGTCAGTCGGCGGATACCACTCGTCCGACCACGGCGTAAAGTGAATTACGTACGCCCCCGCGGTGAAGTGGTACATGACTGAAGGCATCGAAAGGTAAGAGAGACAACTCGTTGTGGACGCGTCATAAATCTCGGTCATCGGCCCGGTGAAGTACCCGCCCGATTGTCCGAATTGGAAGTAATTCGATGACGGGGTCGAGCCAGGATCAGGCTGAGCGATACAATTCGTGAAGGTCCCTTGAGGATGCGTCAGGATCTGCGGCGGACATGCAGCCGTCGCCCACCGTCGGACCTGACTGCGAGATGAAGAGTCCGAGCTCAACGTCGTCTCCTATCGCGATTTCCGGGTAGGCGAAGCCCGGGGCGTACACCGACTCACCCGCGCTGTTCCAAACCTCTTCGGCGGTATTGAGCCCCGTTCCACCCCAGTTCAGCAGGATCACGGCTTGATACCAGTCTCCCGTGTTCGTCAAACCGTTCAGCTCATATCCGGTGGAATAGGGCGAATCCTGGACCACCACGTCTTCGTAGATCGAGCTGGAGCCGGCGTAGGCGGTGCAGGACCCCGTCACCCCAGAGAAGCACTCCTGCTCGATGGTTGCCCCCTCTTGCATGTAGTAGACGCAGTCGTCGCAGCCGGCGGCGGAGTCTAGGCGCCCTGGATGCGCCCCCATGGCATAGGATGGGAACGTGGAAATCGACTGGCCAGGCCTTCCGTGGGAGGTTGGAGTGACGGGGCTGACATCTTGCCGAACATCGTTTGATGTATGAACGGGAGAATTCCCAAGCGAGGCAGGGAAAATGGCGTTGGCCGCGAAACCGAGCAGGGCCAAGGAAACTAAGACCACGAGTAGCCGATCGGGGGTACTCGTCTATCATCTTGACCCCTACCCGGACTCGCCACGCCGCAGACCTAATACATCTTTCCTGGAATGCGTATAAGAACGTATTGCCAACTCAGGCATTGTCTCACAAATCGCATGGGGCAGAACCCGGCTAGTAGAGTGGGGCGACTACATCAGTCATCCTGGGCCAGAAGGGTAATCGCCCTCGGACCGTGGAAATTCCTACACGTACCGCCCGTTCTTTGCGAGGTTGGGCGTGCTCCTCCACACCTCTTTATACCGGCCCGAGCGAGTGATACACGTTTGCATGTCCACACGGTTGCTCGTCTGCCCAAAGTGTAACACGTCGAACCCGCCGGCGCACAAGTTCTGTTACCGGTGTGGCACCGCCCTCCCTCCTCCGGGACCGGAACTTTGCGGGCGCTGCGGTGCTGAGATCGCTGATGATCAGTTCGCGTTCTGCCCAAGGTGTGGCGTCCCGCTTGAAAGGTCTGGGCAGTCGCCTAGCCCAGCCCCCGCCGACGAGGTGTCTCCGGCGGGCGAAAACGTCCCACCGACGTATCCCGTACGCAATCCCCGGTGCCATCCCTGCGTACTATGGCGCGTCAACGCCTCCGAGACCGAGGCGGAATCTTCGGTACGCGGTTGTTGCCTGTGTTGTCGTAGCGCTCGTGGTGGTCGCCTTGCTCCTGGTGAGTGGAGTGATTTCCCTTCACCCCGCGTCGTCGCTAGCCTCAACAACGGTTGGGCCTCCCTTTCTCTACAGTCAAGCCATTGGCCCGGGTAAATCTGCCCAGACCTCGGCGCAAGACGGGCCCTGGACCCCCACAATGATCGTGGGATTCGGTACGGGCGAGAATTCCACGAGCAATACGACGTCCCAGTTGGTAGGAGCCCTTGGCTGCTCAAGCGTCTGGAGTGCTTCCAAGAGCTTGCTTGCCCCGGCCACACCTACCGACGCTACGCCGGGCCAGGTTTCTTGGTGGGTCTTGGTGTCGAGCGACACGGCGGGGGACGTCCTGTTAACGCTGGTGACGAACACCGGGGGCTCGATACATGGCGCAGACATCGTCATTCTGTCCGGAAGCTGCACTAGTACGTTTACAGAGTTCGGCGGCATCCTAAGCTCAGCCGTCGATTCCTCGACTGCGGTTCAGAGCGCCGACGCCGCCGGGGGATCGACGTTCCTCTCCGAACACCCGGGCGCAACCGAAGAGCTCGTTCTCGCCGGGTCGTACTGGGCGATCGACTACACTACGTGTACTCCGGACTCTACAGGCGGAACCGGGACGCAGTTCGCGGTCGCCCTTTATGCCGAGAACGGCACGGTGGGCGAGAACCTTGGCACGACCCCGACGAGCTGTTGACCATATCCGGTCACTGGTATCCCAGGCCAGTCACGGACCCTGCGCTCCTAGTCTGCAACAGTGGGTACGCTTCCAGAGCGGCTCGCTGCGCGAAAGGTGCGATGGGGAGGGTGTCCCCCAATGAAGTTGCAACTCACGTCGCACCACCCCCGAGGGACCCAGGCGAGCGCTTCAGAACTGGGAGGAATGTGGGTGCGATGCGGATTGCAACCTCGCGAATCCGCATCGGTTTGAGTTACCCGCCTTCAAGTGATTGGCAGGCCGCCTCCCCCCCGATGAACTCTAGTTCGTCAGGGTTCAAACTCGGCCAGGTTGCGTTGTCTCGACCTTCGGAGCTTGGGAAGCTCGGGTTCGACCTGAGACTTCGTTTCCAGGTAGGTCAGGATAGACTCCCCCCTGGCGAGATGTTGGAGTCGGTGCCCGAGAGAGAGGGCCTCCATCGACTGCTGTTCCATGTTGAAGATGTTCTCGTAGACGTACGCGGCGTTCCCAAAGAGGGACTGGAATGGCACTCGACTGTCTTTGGGGTAAATGCGAGAAGCTGAGGGCTCCGAGGTGATTCGATGATAACCGTAGTCGGCCTTCAGGAAGAGGCGCCTCTTGTTCGAAGCTCCTGCTTCTATGGCGCTCTCGAGCCGAGATTGCTTCCCTCGTTCCGGGGGAGGAGGGAAGAACGGCGGTCGAACATGACGACCGCCCAAGACGTCGACCCCGTAGCCGTGCGCGATGAAATCCCTCGAAAGGATCACATTCGCGTTGCGAAGGAATCTGCCAGGTCGGGCGTTCAACCCGTAGATTAGGGAATCATCCAAGAGGCGGGCTTCCGACAGCGCCGTGAGAACCGGTCGGAGCTTCAGGTGGTCTGGCATGCGACCTTCGAAATCGAAGTAGAATGATCGAATTCCTTCTCGGAGGTAGAAGCGGAGAAGCTTGGGGTAAGCCTCCCTCGGCAGGGTCGGTAGGTAAGCCATCACGGGCTTGTTATTCAGTCGTTCAATCGAGCGGTAGCAGGACCTGACGAAATTCTCCAGCTTGTCATAGTCTGAGAGCTCGAGGCGCCGGTCGATCGACGGAAGCGGAACTATGTCGGAGTACGTGTGAACGACATCACAGAGCAGGTCCGTGGCTGCCTGATCCGGCCAGGCCATTCGAGAGTCCGGGACATACTTGGCGAGACATAACCGAAAGGCGCTCGATGGGGCGCGTGCGAAAGCGGAGCGGACCTTTGCGCTGAAGGCGTCGAGCGCGCTCGAGTCCCTTTGGCAGGCTTCAATCTGCGCACGGTCGAGTTCTCGGTAGACCTCGGCGAACGAGAACCCATCCAATGCGATTGGAGCGGAGTTGTTCAATCGAGCTGGCTCAAGCGCGCGTGAGGGGGTTACTGCTTGCTTGCCCCCCAGTCTAATCCGTTGGGCACGAAACAGCGACTTGCCGTTGTCGTCAGAGAGATTTTCGATGTGGAGATTCGATGCCATGTCGATGGGATCTGGAGTAGAAGGTAGACCTTCCCAACTGATCTAGAAGAGAGGTATGCAGGGCTTCCCCTATTAAGTCCCGCGACCGCAAGTAGTCGATGAGCTCCTCCGTCCAGACGAATCTGAAGCTCGGGAACATGGATCTCGCCTTGTGGTCGTCCGAGACCAAGTAGAGAGGCTTGGGATCGCGGACCAATTCGGCCAGCGCCATTACCTCGCACTCGCCTTGTCCAAGCTGCGGGTGGATGTTCCTCAATTGCTGTACGCGCTCTTGAGGCGCAACTTCAACTTGAATACACCCCTCACTCACCAGAATGGCGAGATTTCTCCTCGATTTCTCTCTCGTAACTTCCGCCGCAACTCCAGCGGGAACCACCAATTTGTGTCTTCCGGCGATTAGCCTTAGTCCTGCGGGGAAATCAAGCTCCCATAAGAATGCGATAATCGAGGTTGCGTCAAAAATCTTCATACGTCGCCGACTTTCACGTCAGCGAGGAAATTCTCGAGTGACTCTCCTGCAATCTCGGCGGCTCGTTCCGCACTGACCCTCCCTTTGAAGTATAAGGTGCGAGCGAGTTTCCCTCGAATCGGAAGGAGCCGCCTGTATTCGGCGGACTCCTGTTCCACACCGGACCCGGCGAATCCAAAATAGACGAAGCCGAGCAACTCGTCGCGGGTGAGGTCATTCAAGAGTGCTTTAAACTCCTCAATCTTCTCGGAGCGGTCCGGAGGTGTGCCTGCCGCAACGATTCGGGCCGCTTCTCGACCCCTCTGAGTCAGTGCGAGCCCTGTTTCGGTCTGTTCAATCAGATCGGATCGCGCGAGCTGGTCGGCTTCATCCTCGACTATTGCGCTGTGTGGTCCAAGGAAGTAGGGCTCGAAATCCAGTTCAGCCTGTAGGTCGGGGAACGCCCTCTGAAGGAGGAAGATTTCCTTCTGGAGGTACAACCGTCCCGGCAACGGTGCCTGGCTGTTCGCATTGAGGAGAGCTAGTATGTACCTATCCACGATGTTGAGATGCCCAGTGTCCATGAGACCAGTTGGCATTGCCCATTACCTCAGATAGCTTTCTAGTCGACGGGGGTTAAAGCCAGGACCCGAAGGTCGTGAAACAGTCACGCGTCAGCAATACGAGGCGATCCACATCCCAAACGAGGGGAAACGGAATGGATTGCGCGTCCGGGTGGGCAGGCCGTCTTTGGAGACCCCGCGGGCTTTCAACTCGACGCCGGCCCCCAGATAGATGTCCTGTCACTTCCGAATCCTTCTAACTTGAGTGCTCCGAGGACTCGGCGCTGTGTGCAATGGTAATTCATGCGTTATCGCTTAGCCCCACCAATCGGCTCTGAATCTCTCTCGACCGGCATTCGGGTCTAACGCCCGAGCCATCAGGGTCCGGGCGAGCTCGAGCAGGGGTTCGGGATCCACTTTCTTCCGCTTCAGTCTCTGCATCAACGTCTCGAGAATCCTCCCCGACTGTTCTCGGAATGCAATGCCCCATCGCATCGGGGGATACCTCGCCCTCAGCTTCGGGGGGATCCGCTCCCGCACCGCCGAGTGCAACCTCCGACTGACCACCAGCGTCAGCAACGAGGCCCAGATGAGCGCCTCCGCCACCGAGCGGTTGGTCGTGTTCACCCGATCGAGCGCATACTGGCTCTTCAGTTCCTTGAAGACCAGCTCGACTTCCCAGCGACACCCGTAGAGCTCGGCCACCTCCTCGGCGCTCAGCACCTCGGGGTCGAGGTTCGTGAGATAGGTATGGTACTTTCGACTCTCCTCGTTCCACACCGCCACGAGTCGGGCCGTAAGGGTGTCGCCCCGCCGGTGGCCGCCGTATCTCCTTCGATCGAAGGCGACCTCGACCTCCGCGTCGAGCACCTCGCGCTTGAGGCGGGGATGGACCTCCTTCCACCGCTTGCCCTCGAGGTCCAGGACCGCTCCTCGGTGGACGCGGAGCGAGCGCACGAGCGTGGGGTTGACGCCGCCCCGGAGCCGAGTGAGGTAGAACCCTCCATTCTCCTGTATACGGGCGAACCCCTGATGCTTGTAGAAGCCCAGGTCGAGGAGCAGGACCGAGCCGTGGACCCACGGCCCGAGCTTGAGCGTGTCGCGTTCGCTCGTGCTCTCGGCGGTGAGCTCGAGGCGTTGGGGGCCATTCGCCCGCACGCTGAGGAGAGTGGCGATCTTGGCCCCGGCGGTCGGATGGGCATGGCGCACCGGTGGGTAGTGGACGGCGAGCGCGGCCGAGAGCCGCACGATGGTGGAGTCCTGGATCAGCACATCCTCGAACGCAGCGAGCTTGGGGCTGAGGCGGTTTCCAGGAGCCGCCTTCAACTGGGAGAGGCCGTGAGCCACGCAGAGGTGGAGGAACTCAACGAGTTCCGGGGTGAATCGATCGTAGAAGCTGGCGTAGCTGTGGAGAGGCTTGGCGGCCCTCTCATTGTAGACGTGACGGAGCTGGTCGAGGGAGCGCTGGAGGTAGACCCCGGCTTCGAGGGTGACGGCCCAGAAGAAGGCGACCGGGTCCACCTTGCGATATCGGCGGATGAAGCCGCTCTGCTCGGCGAGGCGGCTGAGGACCTCGGCAGGGTAGAGCTCGAGGAGAGTGTCCTGCAGGAGCGTCGGCGGAAGCGGGCTCGGGCCTCTTCGATGGGTCGCGCGCACCCGGGAAGTTCATGGCACGAGGTATGAATCATGCGGCCTCTACCCGAAGACGCCCATGGCCCGGAAGGATCCCAAGCTCGAGCGGCTGATCGATTCTATCGCCGAGCAGGACTGCGACACCGAGGAGGATGTCGCGATGGGCCTCTGCTACGCCATCCAAGAGCACGTTCTATTCCCGATCCCCGGGAAGGTCATCGGAGAGGAGGTGACGGTGCTCGGCGTCGAGGAGAGTCACGGCCTCGAGGTAATGGCGCTATGCCAGCGGAAAGGGCGCAATTACCGAGTGCGCCTCCAAGACATCGAGCTCACGAGACGGCCCAAGGGCCTTCAGTGGATCGAGGCGTACAAGCAGTTCCGAGGAAAGGATGGGCTCCCGCCGACCCGGCTTATCCGATAACGCATGAATGGTAATTACAACCACCTAGACCCCGTCCCGATTAGCGGAAGGAGGGGCACGCCCCTGGCGCCGGAGCGCGCTGGTTCGGGCTGGACTTGAACCTGACATCCGTTAATCGGGTCGAGCGTGAGAAGGAGCATTCGAAAAACGAACGGGAAGGGAACGTGGACTATCGTGCCCGGCAGACCCCTTCGTAGAACATTCTAAAGTTCGCCAAGCCTATCACTACCGGCACCAATGGCGCGTATTCAGGGAGGAAGCCGCCCTCATTTCTCGGGCCCGCAATCCAAGGGATTAACGGCTGAACCACCGGGCTCGAGAAGTGGTTCGGCCAGGAAGTCGCCTGGAGGGGGCGTCTCGGATCCTCGCGAGCTCGTCATCGCCCTCGCCTACCCAATCGGGACGGACTTCGGCCGGATTAGAGAACCGTTAGTCTCATCGATCAAGGAGACAGGCGGTCGCGTCTCCTGGTATTCCCCCATACTCACGATTCGGGACCTACTAAAGTCCACGTCGAAAGGGCGCCGGTTAATGGCTCTCATGGGAACGTACCGTCAGGGGTTCGCATTCCAGGAATTCGGCACGATGTACCGGAATCTCAACGGCCCTGCAGCTGTGGCGCAGCTGGGACTCACGTTCATCAAGCAGGCCCGTCTGCGGGCGTATGAAGCGGAGCCAAAACAGGACGTGGTCTTCGTCCTTCAGTCGCTCAAACGCAAGGAGGAGGTCGACCTCCTGCGCGACGAGTTCGGAAACTCGTTCTTTCTGCTCTCAGCAACCTCCAGCCGGGCCGTCAGATCGGAAAGACTCGCGTTAGAGATAGGCCCATGCGTTTTCGGTTAACGGGCCTTTCGGCTGGAACCCCACAGGCTCATGAAGGGAGGTCCACCTCGATGGGATGTCTCACCCGTCGCGGAAGACCCGAACGAAACGCCGAAGCCGATCGCCGATTGGAAGCGCCACCGCCGACGACTACCTCGAAGCGTTCCTCACCCTCTTCCCACCCCGGGTGATCCAGCGCATCGCTCGCGAGAGTGGCTTCATCCGCCGTCACCGTAAGCTCGACCCCGTCGCCTTCCTCTACACCCTTGCCTTCGACACCGGTCCCCAACTCCAGCGTACCGTCGAGGCGCTCCGCGACGCCTACAACAAGCGGACCCCGGACCCGATCCTCAGCGCCGGCGGCTTCCACGGCCGCTTCACCCCCGAGCTGGTCGAGTTCCTCCGTCAGTGCGTGGCGTATGGCCTCGCCCAGCTCCGGGCCCGCCCCGGGAATCGCCTCACCCCCAAGCTCGCTCACTTCACCGACCTCCTCATCCAAGACTCCACGGTGATCCGACTCTTCGCCGCTCTCGCCAAGTTCTACCCACCGACCCGGCTCGCGAAGAACACCAAGTCGAACCGAACCGCCGGGGCCAAGGTCGCCACGCTGTTCAGCGCGCGAGCCAATGGCCCCGCCCGCCTCGAACTGGTCCCGGAGAGTACCCCTGAGATCGATACGCTGAAGGTCGGACCGTGGGTGAAGAATTCGCTCCTCCTCGTCGATCTCGGCTTCTACAAGCACCAGGGGTTCGCCCGCATCGAGGAGAACGGCGGGTTCTACCTCTCCCGCCTCAAGGGCAACGCCAACCCGATGTTGATCGGTTCCCACCTCGTCCATCGAGGACGAGCGATCGACCTCGAAGGGAAGCGGTGGTCGGAGGTCGCCCCCCGCCTCCACCGCGAGGCCCTCGATGCGGAAGTAGAGCTGTCGTTCCAGCGACGGGCCTATCGAGGCAAGCACCGCGGTGACACCCTCCGCGCCCGACTGGTGGCGGTCTGGGACGAGGAGCATCGCGAGTACCACGCCTACGTGACCAACATCCCGGTCGAGGTGCTGAGCGCGGAGGACATCGCCGAACTCTACCGAGTCCGCTGGTCGGTAGAACTCCTATTCAAAGAGGCCAAGGGATCGTTCCACCTGGACCGGGTGGCAACGGGGAACCGATACATCGCGGAGTCGCTGATCTGGACGTCGTGGATCGCCCTGCTGGTGAGCCGACGAGGCCACACCGTGTTGCTCGAGCACGTCCCTCCCGAGGAGAGGTTCCGATATCCTCCGCTGCGCTGGTCACGCGTGTTTCGAGACGAATCGCGAGAGTTCCTCGCTCCCCTACTCGACCGACTCCATCGACGCAAGGTCATTCCCGACCCGATCGACGAGCTTGTCGGCCGTCTGGACGTGCGAGCGCGGGACCCGAACATCACCCGAGAGAGATTCCGAGAGGAATGGTTTGGCTAAACCGAAAACACATGGAGATAGGCCACAGTCCAGGATTCCCGCCCAAGCAGGACCCCCGCGTTCTGGCGGAAAAGCTGATTAACCGTGACCTGAGAGAATCGGAAAATGAGGGCGTGGGCCAATCCCTCGAAAAGACCTTCCACCTCGCAGACTTTTTCGTTGACACAGACGATCGACCAGGCTGTTCAACTGCGATCCACCGGTTCGTTGAGCTGCTCTATGGGAATCCTTTCTTGACGCCATCGCGGGGAGAATACGCGATGTACCATGCGAATGCGGCCAAGGCCCGTTCGTCGGACCCGTCTCGACAAGTCGGCTGCGCCATCGCAGCGGAAGATGGGAGCATAGTCGCCGTGGGAACGAACGATGTGCCGAAGGCACATGGCGGACTCTACTGGGAGGGGGACAAACCCGATGGGAGGGACTTCGCCGTTGGGAGCCTCGGATCCCGAGATGCTCGGCAGCGAGAAATTCTCGAGGAGTTGGTTTCGATGGCCCTCCGAGCTAAGAATGATGGAGCTGGCGCCCGCCGGGGCGAGATGACCGCCTCCGAGATAGTCCAGAAGATGATGCAGGATCCAGCCTTCAGGCACTCGAAGTTCAACGTGATTGATGTTGGGAGGCCCGTCCACGCCGAGATGGACGCCATCACCACCGCGGCGAGGAGGGGGACCCGGGTGCAGGGGTATGACCTCTACACAACAACCTTCCCCTGTCACAACTGCGCGAAACACATTGTGGCAGCCGGACTAGCTTCCGTTCGATTCATTGAGCCATACCCGAAGAGCATTGCCGGGGGGTTGTATCCGGACTCGATTGCTGTGGATGATCAGGGGCCCGACCAGGAGGGCAAGATTCCCTTCGTCCCCTTTGTTGGGGTAGCTCCTAAGCGTTACCTCGACTTCTATGCCGGGGCGGGGCGGAAGGCTAACTCCGAGAGACTCTCGGGGTGGAACTTGAGCGGAGCTCGATCGCAGTTCGCCCGTCCATTCTAGTGTGTTACGGGAAGAACGCCGGCTTGTCTGCGAGTCCCCCCGTTGCCGCTCCTCGCGGGTGAGCTTCGACAACATCCCCGTACCAACTGGCACGTGCAAATTCACTGATTTCGCAAATGACCCTCGAAGGTCCCTACAGTCGGTGAGCCATAGGTGCCCCAATACAGCGTCCAGAAAAAGTAGACTTGGCTTGCCTACCCCACCGCGAACCACATACGTCCGATTGCCTGTGACGTATCTGCCGATGCCTTCCACCCGCACCTTTCTGAGCTATGCCCGAGCTGACGGGAGCTTGGTCACGACCCTCGAACGGATACTCCGTGAACGAGGAATCAGGACCTGGAGAGATATTCACGACAGCCCCCCGGGTCCCACCCTTGAGACCCTCGAGGAAGCCATCAGTTCCTCGGACGGCTTCCTCATCGTTGTCACCAGTGACGCGGCTTCGTCCCCCACCATTAGGAATAAAGAGTTGCCAATCGCTGCCCAGTGTGCGCAGACGAAACCAGGTTTTTTTCTCCTGCCAGCATTCGTCCTGTCGCCGCACGAGGCCTCGGAAGCGTTTCGCGGTTGTCTCGACGTGCCTATTTCGGCGTTCTCGGGCGTCGTGATCCATCCAGACGATCAAACGGACAGCTTCCGAACCCTCGCCCGAGTCGCCTTCAACCGGCTTTTTCCTAGACTGCCCGGATCCCGTCCCCCTTCAAGCGACCAGTCGCTATCGTCCACCCTCTGACATCGGCTTGGACCTAACGGGGTGCCTTGAGAGCGGAACATCGCGTATCAAGCAAGACACGTTCCAGCACGCATTGGCTGCCGGGGTCGATGTCCACAACTGGCTCGCAGAGAGAGGGGCGAAAAACGCGACACTAGAATTGAAGGTCCACTTACCCATCGCATTGGCCCTCGGACTGGCTTTTTCATCGACCGGGGCGGTGAAGGTAACCCTGACGAGGGATGCACCAGATCGACCAGATCGATCGGACTCGCCTCATGCAAAAATCCAACTCCAAGAAGGGCAGGTAGAGGGTCGGTCAATCGAAGCGCGTATCAGCATGAGTCAGGATGTTTCGCATAGCGCCCGCTCCACGATAGCCCAACAAGGCACTGTCGTCAGGGCGATCATCGAGTACACTCCGACCACTGGGATCGGCCAGCGGTCGCTCCCGTCACTCGCGGGAGAAATCGAATTGGCGGAGGAAATCGCCGCCGATCTCAAGACAAAAATCAGATTCTTTGGCGCGAGAGATCTCCACCTCTTCCTTTCGTCGCCAGTTTCATTCGCATTCTTTCTCGGGCAGCACTTGTCTGCCACAGCGAACATCTTCGCTTACGACTTTGACGCCTCGGCTGCAGAGGCCTACCCTGTCGGTAGTACGGGTGCAGATTCAGGGATGAACCATGGTACTGTTGAGTGACTTATTCGATGAATACGTGGGGCGGATTTCGCCCACACAGACGGAGCTCGATCGAGCGCGCGCACACCGGGACGAAGTCACTCGTCGCCTACCGGAGTTGGCGGGGTTCAAGGAGGTCATCAACACCGGGAGTTACATCCGCGGGACCAGCCTGCACCCGTTTACCGATATCGACCTCTTTGTAGGATACAATCCGCAAACGTATGACGCTGAGATTGACAGGATCATTACCCGGCTCCACTGGCACTTGGGTGCGAGCTTCCCTAACTCAAGAGTGCGACTGCAATCTCACAGTGTGGGAGTACTTTTCAGTGATGAAATTAGAGTCGATGTCGTCCCGGGGTTTGCAGTAAGCAGCCAGCCTGGTTTCTACCGAGTTCGGGATCGCGAGAACAACCGATGGACCACGACGAACATCAGGGGGCACAAAGAATTCTTTGACCGCGCACAGGAAAGGGACCCGCGGTTTCGCGACATCGTTCGGTGTGTGAAGGCCTGGAAAAATTCACGCCGGACGAAGTACAGCAGCTACATGGTTGAGCTTCTCATTACCCGCGCAGCTCGAGGAGGGCTGCCCCGGGGCAAAGACGTCGCGCTCCACGAAATCTTCACTTGGCTCTCCAGCGGGGCATTTTCGTGGCCAGCCAATGTTCCTGATCCTACGAACAGCGCGAACAACGTGGCCTCGGAGTTGACTCATGCGGCGTACGAAGAGCTCGTCTCTGCGGCAGATGCCGCGAGAGCACGCATGGGCACGGGGTTGAGATGTACCTCGAGGCATGAAGCCTCCCTCGTGTTCGCGGATGTGTTTGAACGTTTTCCAATCGTTTGACTTCACGTAGATGGACATGCGTCCAGCGCCACCCGCGAGGAGATTGATTCAACTCAGCCTGAGGAGGGCCGCCGACTCAAATCTGGATCCAGGCTGCTGTTCGATGAGGGCTACTATGGCAATCCCGACACCCGAAACCAGCCGTCCTTCTTCGCTCGGACACGGCGACGCCGCCCGTTAACCGTTAACGTGTATGTTTTCCCCCTGCGGATTTGGACAAGGTGCACTCGCTTTTCGACCGTCTCGACGACCCGCTCGACAACCGGTGGGGGGACCGGAGCGGCGACCTCCACGACTTTCTCCTTCACGATTTCGCGGATGAACGTCTCCCGTAGGGCTTGAGATTTCGTCCGTCCCTGGCTGAGGAGCGCTGCGAACCGGGGGAATTCCTCCTCGGTTAGCCGGGTTCCCACCATCTTCCGCGGCAAGTTAACCGCCCCCGTTCAAGAACCCGGACTTCCCCGCATCGTTAACCGTCCGGTTAATCGGTGTGGAGCCGGTTTTCGGAGCACCGCCGTCGCCGGTCTGCCATTGCCCGCCTGGAAGTCGGGTCATCGGGAATCCCACCCGGCTGAGACTATTTGAGCCCTAGTCCGGCGCGGTTCTTTCGCATGTTCATCCGAGCAGGTCGCCCCTCCGACGGGTGTATCATTTCGGCGGATGCGCCGGTTGGCGTGCGCTTCGTTCTTATTCGGATGGTATGGTCAGGGGTCCGTGTCCGATCCTCTGACCATTGCGGCTCTGTCCGTCGGCATCGTGGCGCTCGTCGTTGCCATTGTAGGCACGATCGTCGGGTTGTTGACCCTCCTGCCCGTTCTGCGGCAACAGCGGCTAGACGCCACGGACCCGTGGCCGTTCGAAATTGACCCTATCGGTTCGACCTCTGACACCATCACCCCCAATCTCCCGGTGTTGAAGATCAGGTTCCGCAACAGATCGTCGCAAACGGCCTACTTCATGCTGGCCTGCGGGTCGGATGATTTGCGATTTGGGTTCCACCGGCCGAGTCACGTCTCCATCTGGCCAACAGGAGAGACATGGAAGCTGTACCTTGAGATTCCACCGCGTGTATGGCGCGAGGTTCGCATTTCACCCTTTGCTCCGAACCAACTGCAGCCCGAATCATGGACACTGCAGGTTTGGGAATTCTATCACGGGAAGGCGTCTCCAAAGTCGTTTCGCTGGCCCGATGAGCTACGCAAGCCCCTGAAGGAGCCGGCCCAATATCTTCCTGAACCGTATCCGCATCCCTAGACAATCTCCTGGGATTGGGTCGCGAGGTGCAGGATAGCTTTCCAGCGGAATACTCCGAGAACCGAGGCCCCGACCGGCCCGTCGCCGGAAATCCTTAGGCCAGTAAATCAAGCCGGCTGAATCCAGGGTCAGACACTTCGCCGTCGAAGAGATTCCTGTTGCTCCGCGAGGTACTGGTCAGTTAGCTGAGCGGCCAGTGCCTTGGCTCCGTTAGTTATCCCTTTCTCAAAGTTGAGCCGCTTGAACGCGTTGACCGACATACGGGCGTACTTCTTGGCGGCTTTTTGCAGCTTCACTCGCTGCGTTTGGATTCCAGCGATTAGGACCGCCGTTACGACGTCCATGTCCCGCGAGCGCTTTCTTGGAGATTAAGCCCTTACTTCTTCGCAGGTAAGCCGGACTATCCGGTCGCCTACCAATAGGGGCCGTTATCCGGTCGCTCCCCCGACTTCCTTGCGCTGTCGAGTACAACCTGCACTACGATTGCGGCACCTAGGGCCGTGGCGATGTCGCCAGTCCTAACCGCCTTGACTCGAACCCCACCGGCTAGCGCCAGGACTGTATCGCCAAAGATGTTCTTCGGGAGGCCGTTCGCGTCAACCCCAAAAGGCGAGTAGTATGGCGCCAGCGGTAGCCGGTTGACCGGAGTGGCCCTTGATACGTACGGTCGAATGTCCCTCGGAGCCTCGGCCCGAATGACCCGGTACTCCGCCTGTACGATTTGTTGGCCCTGCCGGACACGGGCCTTACGAGAGCGCTTGGGGGTTACCTCCCGCGAGAACAGCATTCCGACCTTGGCGACGAGGAGATTCACCTCGATCTTGAGGTGTCTGAGTGTCCACTTGCTCTTCCGTCTCCGTCTCGCCACGAGAGGGAGCGAAGGCCTGGCAGGCTATAAGACCGGGAGCGTTCAAACCCCAAGGAGAGCCCGATGGCGAAGAAAGGTGGGCCGACCTTTTCCTACGAAGGGGGTTGTCTATGGCCCCCCCACACTTCTCCGAGTATCGGACTTGCTACTCGGGAAAACTGAGCCACGGATCCGACGACGTTTGCGCTCAAGGACGACATGGGTTCAGGCCGTTTTCGCCCTAGCCCAGCTCGTGGCTAGCGGGACGCGGGCAATCGACCGCTCCGCGTCGTCAAGGGACGCCTGAAGCTCCGGCTCGTCGAACTAGGCTTCAAATACCCTCAGCCGGATGGCTTTCGACGGGTTATCGACGACGGCACTGTCTTGCGCGGTTCGGATCCCCTTGGGGGGGAACCGCCCACGTCCGCTGTGTCGGTGAGCCCAGATTCAATTAGTACCGCTCCTCTGGCCCGCTCGGAGGAACCGCTGATGCCCACAGGGCGTCGGTGGATGACCGAACGAGTAGAGCACTACGTCACGTCTCGGAATGGAGTGAGTGAAAATTGGAGAAGGCAAACCCGACAATCGTTGCTAAACCTGGTCCTGCCGCACGGCCATGGCGTTCGTCGGGCCGAGGGCTGGTTCGTCCAGTTGGGGTTCGTCGAGCCGTCGAACGCGGGGCAGATCACCCGACCGATGGTCGAGTCGCTGAGGGACACCCCGAAGCTCACGGAGTGCACGAGGCAGAACTGGACGAGCCGGTTAAGAGCGTTCCTCTCCGCAGAGGGGAATCCCCTGGCCCTCGACCCCGAGCTTTGGCACTTCGGGAAGCCTGTCGCCCGGAAGCGACCGTATCTCGACATCGCCAAGGCGAAGGCTATCCTGAAGGTGGCGCACGATCGGGAGCGGCTGCTCATCGTCCTGGGGCTCTTCAACGGACTCAGGTCCTGCGAGATTCTCCCGGCTCCGCGTCCGCGACCTGGAGATGGACGAACATCCGCCGATGATGTGGGTGCTGGGCAAGGGGGCCCGGGGTGGGAAGCGTCGAGCCGTTCCGATCAATCCCATGGCCTATGGGGAGATCGAGGCGTTCGTCCGAGGAAAGCGTCCCGAGGACCCGGTGTACCCCCGACCCTTCGGAATGATCGACAAGGACTGGCGACGGGCCCAGCGACGAGCGGGGTTCGTGCCCGTGGGGACCCACGCTCTTCGCCGGAGTTTCGGGCGGATCTCGCACGACGCGGGAACCCCAACCGCCGAGATCCAGGCGGTGTACGGGCACGCCAGCGAGGCCACGACGGCGATGTACATCGGCGTCGAGGAGCAGCGGATGGCCCAGGGCTTGGCCAAGATGGCCGCCTATTTCCAGGAGGCCCGGTAAGATGGGCGGGTGCCGTTCGGAACGGCAGAATCCCTCTCGGAGGCGCGGTTTACTACGAAGCCGTC
>CAWBEU010000011.1:0-104833 GCA_963787975.1 uncultured Thermoplasmata archaeon | reverse complement strand
TAAACCGAGGCGGGAGACGGTCAGGGCATCGCACGCGGAGATCGCCAGGCGTGAATGCCGCTCAATCCCACGGCATCGAAGTTTCGATCCGTCCCGGCGGCCTCCATGCTTCGTGCGAAGTCAGATGCCTTCCTGAGGTAGATCGCCGCCTTACCTTTCGGGACGGGAGAGACTCGTTCGGGGCTCACGCGGGCTCCTCCAGGAGGGGGACGCCCTCTCGCTCGATCGTTTTCATCGCACCGGATTCGGAGGGTTGGCGGCGACGCGTCTCGAGTAGAGAATCGGAGCGAGGACGACCCCGTAGCGGCGGATGAGCCTCACCACGATCGGAGTCAGAGCCGCCTGCACCGCCTCTTCCGAGGCGGAGTCGCTGAGCTCGAGGTAGAGGTCCACGTCGCTATCGCTCGTCTCGGTTCCCGGGCGACGGAACCGAAGAGGAGGGCCCTCTGAAGGGGAAGGGACTTCAGTTCCGCCCGAAGCTCATCGAGGAAGAGGCCAGGTAGGCCGGACTGGAATGAAAAGAGCGATCGGAGGGGATTCACGAAGACATGCTCGGCCGTCAAGCGCCAGAGGTGGGGCCCTACGCCCACGGTGGTCCATCATACAGCCCCATTCGCTCGAGCTCCTTGAGGGCCTCGAGGGCCTGCGGGGAGAGGAGGCGGCTGCCGGGGTCAGCATTTCGGTCCCGGTCCAGGCTCCGGTCCGGAGACGCGATGAGTTACCGGAGGACGCGGAGACCCGTCCGGGTAGCAAGGACTTCCTCGAGCGAGGTGTGGAGTCTCACGGCTGGTTCTCCGAACGTATGTTAGGATATCCTAATATTTAGCGAGGGGGGCCCAAACCGGCCCGCGGGAGGTCAGGTCGCGGGGGGCGGGAGCTTCCCGAGCCGAGCCACCGCTTCGTCGAGGGTGCTCTCCTTCTTACAGAACACGAACCGGACCTGCGTGTGACCCGACCGGGGGTTCGCGTAGAAGCTGCTGCCCGGAACCGTGGCGATGCCGCAGGTCTCGATGAGATGCATGGCGAAGGCCGAATCGTCCGTGAACGGGTACTCGGAGAAATCGGTCATTACGTGGTCACCCAGCCAGCGACGGCAATCGATTCCCGCCCCCTGAAGGGCGCCGACCAATCGGTCTCGCTTCGCTTGGTACGTCTCTGGAGCTAGTCGTAATAGGACGGCGGGAGGGCGAGCGCGGCCACTCCCGCAAGTTGGAAGGCATGCGGCGCGCAGACAGTGAGGAAGTCGTGGGCCCTGCGGATCGTCGCAAGGGTCGGGGGCGCGATGGCCGACCAGGCCGCGCCGACCGGTGGCAGAGTAGGTCTTGGAGAGGCCATTGATGGTGACCGTTCACTCGGCCATGCTGCCGAGGGTCGCCAGCGAGACGTGGCGGCCCCAGTCGTAGACCATGTGTTCGTGACCGAGTCGGTGACAGCCGCAACGTCGTGGTCCGTGCAGAGGTCGGCCAGTACTTCAGTTCCCCCGGGAGAACACCTTCCCGTCGGGTTGTTCGGAGTGTTGAGAATCGAAGACCTTGGTCTTCGGATTGAAGGCGGCCTTGAGCGCCTCTTCGTCGAAACGCCAGTCCGGCCATTGCAGCCGGACGTGACGCGGCGTAGCGCCGCTGGCAAGGTCGGGACCATAGTTCTCATAGAACGGCTCGAAGAGGACGACCTCGTCCCCCGGGTCGATGAGCGAGAGCATGCTCGCCATCATCGCCTCGGTCGCCCCGCAGGTCACGACCAGGTTCTTCTCCGGGTCGGGATCGATCACGTTGAACTCCTTCGCCTTTCGAGATGGCGGCGCGGCCCCGGGTCGCCCCAGGTGATCGGTCCTGGTTTCCGCCCTTCTCCACGGCCCGCTTCACCGCTTCGATGAGCTCGGGCGGCGGATCGAAGTCCCAGGTCTTCGCCAGATTGACCGTCCCGGGATGGAGCGCCGCGATCCGTGTCATCTCGCGGATGACGGATTCCGGGAAGCCCTGTACCCGTTGGCTCACGCAGGGGTGGTCGATAACCCGTCGCGGAGCGCGGTTGGGTGTCATCGGTTCTGCGAAACCGTCGGGAGTCCCTAGGGTAAATCGACTTCGGAGTCGGGGACGCCGCATCCGTGGCAACCGGCCCCAGGCGGAGTTATTAAGCGGGAAGACCTGGCCGCGGCCTCGGGAGCTCAGAATAACATGCCGAACGTGACCGCGACCCTGAACGCACCCGGGAGCCTCGCTCAGGTGTTCCAGGTGCTGACGGACCCCGACTTCCTCGCCGCGACGATCCCCGGCGTCATTTCGATGCAGACTATCTCTCCGACGCAGTCGATCTGGAAGGTAGAGGTCAAGCAAGGACGATCACCGCGAGTTGACCTTCGAAGTGACCCACACCCCCACGCCCCCAGAGAAGGTGGCCTTCGTGGCGGTGGCCAAGGAGGTCCGGATCGAAGGGACTCTCCAACTGCACGCGACGGATGCGTCCCACACCGAGGTGGGCCTCAACCTGAGCTACGAGGGACAGGGCCCGCTGCGGTACATCATCAACAACCTGGTGGCCAAGTCGATGAAACAGTACCCCGCCGACTTCGAGTCCAGAGCTCACGGCCCGGCTCTCGGCCCCGGCCGCCGGCCGAGGGTCACCCCGTCGTGAAGTGTACCCCTTGACCTTGCCGTTGGCGAGCTGAACGATAATTCCCTGCAGCACGCCCGTGCTGTACAGGCTGCCCGGGTTCATCACCGGGACTTTCTTTCCGTGCTGGCCAATGACAGTGTCCACCCCCGGCGACTCGTGGATGTGCCCGTGGAAGGCCACGACCGGTTCGAATTCCTCGATGACCTTGCGAACCTCGGCGCTCCCGACCGAGACCATCTCCATGTGGCCCCCGCTCAAGACCTGCTTCATGTCGGCGGTCAGCCTCGGCGCCTTGTCGATGGTCGTGTCGACCGGCGGGGCGTGGGCGATGAGGAGGGTCCGGGCCGGGTCGGCCTTCGCCGTGAGCCGTCGGAGTTCCTGCCCGACGATCGCGTCCGCCGTCTCGCGCGGGGTGTGCCACGGGGTCGGATTGGACTTGCCGTAGCCCACCAGCTGGTACATCTCCCAGTTCCACGATCTGTTCCTCGAAATTGATGACCACGTCGCTCGACCGAGATTTCAGGAAATCCGCGACCTCGACGTAGTCGTCGTTTCCCGGAATGATGTAAAGCTTGACGCCGTTGGCCCTCAGCCGATCCTCGGCCTTCTTGTAGACCGACTCGAGGTGCTCGAGCATCTTCTCGAGGAAGTGCCGCTTGACCTCCGCAGGGTTCGCGACCATCGCGTCGTATTCCGAGCGACTGACCAACGTCCAGTACGAGCCCGTTCCGCGGATCTTCTTCTGGGTCTCCTCGAGCTCCTTCGCCTCGATCGTCTTCGGTACGCCGTAGAGCTCGAGGGAGTAGCGTCCCCCACCGATGTCGACGATCGGGATCAGCAGCTTGCCGGTGATGTCGCCGCCGATGACGATGGTGTCCACGCCGTAGAACTTGGCGGAGTTGATCACCTTGTTGAGGACCGGTTCGGATCCGTGGAGGTCGGCAACGAAGAAGATTGACCGCGTGGCCATCGGGTCGAGCGGAAGGTCCCCACCCGTATTAGACTGCGGTCTCCGATTTCAATCGAGGTCTGGGGTAAGGCAAGAAGGAGGCCGTCCATAGGGCCAAAAGGTCTCCGCGACAATTGTCGAATACGGACTGCTACACACTAGCACAGGTTTATACTGCAGAACCTCATGGACCGCTCCCGTCTTAGGTGATATAGACGGCCGATTCTGGCGCTCCCCCGGCGGGTCCCCCTGTCAGGGCGTTCGAACGTGAGGCTACCGGCCTCGTCCGCGAACTGTCGACCTGGGACGTCGCACTGTTCAACTTCGCGATCCTGGGATTCCTTTTCGAGCTCTACTTCGTCGTCTCGCTGGTTCCTCTCGTCGGGGGGAACGTCTGGCTCGCGTTCCTTTTCACCGCTGCCATGTCGAGTCTGCTGCTCTACACGTACTACGCGTTCCACGTGGCGATGCCCCGCAGCGGGGGCGACTACGTGTTCGTCTCGCGGAGTCTCCTCCCGTCACTGGGCTTCATCGGGAACGCGAGCTACATCCTGACGCTCCTGATCTACAACGGCATCACCGGCGTCACCATTCAGACCACCGGCCTGTCGGTTGGATTCCTCCTGATCGGGGTGCTAACACACAGTAGCGGCCTCGTCACCCTCTCCTCTCAGGTCTCCACCACCACGGGAACCCTCGTCCTCGGCACTCTCGAGATCGTCCTGCTGGCGATCCCCACGATGCTGGGGAAGCGGGTCTACTTCCGGATCCAGAACGTTGTCTACGTCCTGGTCTTCATCGCGGTCCTGACGATGATCGGGCTCCTGGTCACCGCCAGCCACGCGACCTTCGTCAACGACTTCAACAGCTTCTCACAGTCGCAGGGCTACGGCGCGAACTACTACCAGAAGGTCTTCACGACCGCCCAAGGGCTGGGATGGGTCAACCCGAGTCAGTCGTCGGGCCGGGACACCCTCCTGATCTTCCCCGTTCTGTCCCTCTATGGATTCAACTTCATCGCCTCGACCTATCTCGGTGGCGAGATCCGTCGGCCGGCCCGGAACTCGCTCTACGGCATGTTCGGCGCCATGTTCGCGGCCATGGGTCTCACGGCCCTATTCTTCTTCGCGCTGTACCGCACGGTGGGCGAGCCATTCGTGTCGGCCACGGACTTCCTGATCTACAACCAGATCCCCTTGACCGCCTTCCCGGTGCTGCCGTACGCCAACTTCCTTTCCCTGATGCTGACCAACAACTCGATCATCATCGGGTTCGTCGCGATGATGGGGGTGCTCCAGATGTGCATCTACATCCCGGGATTCTACTACATGGGCGCTCGAAGCATGCTGGCGTGGAGCTTCGACGGTATCCTGCCCCGGTCGCTCTCCAACGTCAGCCCCCGCTTCCACACGCCGATCAATGCGATCATCGTGCTGGTCGTGCTGAGCGAGGTGTCCCTGATCCTGCTGAACATCCCGTACACGGCGGCGAAGATCTACCTGTTCTCCACCGTGCTCACGTGGTACGCCTGTCTCACCCCGCTGATGCTCGTCGGGATTGCCGCCGTGATCTTCCCGTACCGGCTCAAGAAGATCCACGACGCGAGTCCGGCCAACTACCGGATATTTGGGATCCCCGTGATCTCCCTCACCGGGCTCGGCACGATCGTGTTTTCGGGGCTTGTGATCTACCTCGAGCTCACCAACTCGATCTATGCGGCGAACACGCCCCTCGCGGTCGAGGCCGTGATTGCCTTCATCCTCGTCTTCGCGGCGATCTACTTCATCGCCAGAGTACTGGCGGAGGGCCCAGGGCCGGCCGCTCGACTTGGCGTTCAAGGAGATTCCTCCAGAATAGTCGGTACCCGGGGCCAACTTGGGGTGTCGGGGCGGCTCTCTTTCTGCCCGGGAGCCGCCCCGCGTGCGGGGACGTAGCCCGGCACCCCCGGGAACCCCCCAGAACGGGGGTTGGACGATGGCGCGGTCTCCCGCGGGCGCTCCTTCGGACAGGAGTCACCCGGCCGACCGCGCGTTCCTGATGGGTGGGACGGGCGTCACCCGTGGGGCGCCAGCAGGCCCAGCGCGAAGGCCGCGCGAAGGACGCCGATGTGAGTGAACGCCTGCGGATAGTTTCCGAGCGGTTGGTTGGAGACCGGGTCGAACTGCTCCGAGAAGAGCAGAAGGGGGCCCGCGATGTCGAGGAGGGAACGCCAGTGGCCCAGCGCTCGGTCCATCTGCCCGCTCTTCGCGAGCGATTCCACGAGCCAGAACGAGCAGAGCAGGAACGCCCCTTCGGGGTCGGCGAGTCCATCGCTTCCCTCGTATCTCTGAAGGAAGGCCCCCCGGCCGAGGGTGCGCTCGACCGCGGCGATCGTGCCGACGACGCGGGGGTCGGTCGGGGGAAGGAAACCGGAGAGTCCGATGCGGAGGGTGCTGGCGTCCAGGACGGGGCGGTCGAAGGCCTGGATGAAGGAGCCGAGCTTGTCGTCGTACCCCCGGGAGAGGATCGCGGCTCGGATCTCTTCCGCCACCCGGGTCCATCGGTCCACCGGCTCGAGCTTGCCGAACCTCCGCGCCAACTGGATCGCGCGGTCGAGCGCGACCCAGCACATCAGCTTCGAATGGACATGATGGGCGAGACCCGCCCGGTCCTCCCACATTCCATTGTCCGGCAGGGCCCACAGCGCGGTGACGCGCTGGGCGAGTCGTTCGATGGTCGACCAACGGTCGCGGACGAAGGCCGGGTCGAGTCGCTCGAGAATCAGGGCGGAATCGAGTATCTCCCCGTAGATGTCGAGCTGTCGCTGGGTGCGCGCGTCGTTGCCGATCCGCACGGGTCGAGAGCCCCGGTATCCTTCGAGATGCCGCAGATCGACCTCCGCCCGAGGTACTCCGCCGTCGACCGTGTACACCGGCCGGAGCTCCTCCTCGGGTCCCAGCTGGCCCGCCCGGTCGAACGCCCATTCGAGGTAGGCGCGCGCCTCGGTGACGTGCCCGAGGAGGAAGAAGACGTGGGCGGTGAACGCCGCATCCCGGATCCAGACGTATCGATAGTCCCAGTTGCGGGACCCTCCGGGCCACTCGGGGAGGGACGTGGTGGGAGCGGCGACGAACACGCCCTGGTCCGTATAGGCGAGTAGCTTGAGGACGAGTTCCGAGCGTTCGACCCAGGGTTGCCATCGGGCGGCGACCCGGCGCAGCGGCGCGTCCGGAGGGGAGACCCATCCGCGCCAATAGGCATCGGTGACCTCGAGCAAGGTGGCCGGGGACGGCTCAGTACGAGGGGGCTCTCCCCACCACGCCTGGGCGAACACCGGCGCATTGGGCTCGACGATCCCGGTGGAGACCGCGCCCGAGGCTTCCGACCGCCAGGGCCAGGGGCTCGTGAACGACATCTGGGCCGTGCCGCTCTGGGCCACGGCGAGCTCCTTCCCAATCGTCCACGTGGGGGCCCAGCGACCGTATTCGAATCGGGGGTCCGCCACAATGGAGACCTGGATGGGTGCCCCCCGCGCCCTCAACCGACGGACGATCCGTGGGTCCCCTCCGAGGGCGGAGCCGTGCGGTCCCATCGGCATGAAATCGGTCACGGTGAGGGCGACACCCCTTCGAATTTCGAAGAAGGTCGTGAGGAGGTTCGTCCCCGTGACGTACTGGTGATGTGAGATGTACCGCTCGGTGGGCGCGAGCCGATGCGACCCGCCCCCCCGGCGATCCAGAAGACGGGCGAACACGCTGGGGCTATCGAAGCGTGGCAGGCAGGCCCAATCGATCGAACCGTGCCGGGAGACGAGCGCCCCCGTCTTCTCGTTGCCGATGAGTCCATAGTCGGTCAGCGGCAGCCAGGGTTCGCCGGGCTCGGAGGCATCGACCGGCGCGACGGACCCCGGCGATGCTGGCGTGCGCGCCGTGTCCACGGACGGAACAGACCCATCTCCGGTCATCTAATCGGAGGCTCCGGGCTCAGCGCTTGGCTCCGCGCACCTGTTCGATGACCTCGGCCACTCGCTTGTTCACGTCGACGGTGACCGTGTCCCGGTCCTCGGGCCGTCGAAGCATCACAATCAGGACGAGGTCCGTCGATTGAGGCGTCCGCGCCTTGGTCGTGAGCACCGGAGGGAACTGGCGGTCGAGACGCATCCGGAGCTTCGAGAGCGATTTGCGGAGTTCGCTCTCGAAGGCGGGAAGGTCAACGTTGCCACTGAGCGAGATAGGGATGACCACCTCTTTCCATGCCTGCGGGGAGGTGTTGACGACCACGTCCCGGATCAACGACATGTTGGGAACCGAGATGAGCTGCTCTTCGTCCGAGAGTAGGATCGTCGTCATCGCGTTGATCTCGATGACCTTCCCGGAGTAGCCTTGGACCTTGATCGTGTCCCCGACCTTGAACGGGGTGTAGATGTCGGAGAAGTACTTCGCCCCGTAGTTGCCGAGAGGGGCCCACAGCGCCACGAGGATCGTGACGCCGAGGAGCGCGATCACCAGCAGCAGGATGCCCGGGCTCACTCCCAGTGCCTGGAGGGCAAGGGTACCGCCGATGAGCGCGACGACGACCACGCCCAGTCGCCGGGCGGCGCCAGCCATCTGGGTCGAACTCTGCTGCACAAGGCGACCGATGACCAGGTTCACGAGCCAGGCGAAGATGATCGTGAAGACGACGATCACAAGGGCCGGGAGGTAGGGGGCGAACAGGTTCCATACCGTATCGAAGCCGGCCATCTACGGTTCCGTGACCTCGGCGAGCAACTCCCCTTCCGCCTTTTCGGCGGCGTCGAGGGAGCACATCTTGGACGTCGTGCGTCCGTTACGGGCCATCTGAGCACGGAGCTCGGCCGAGCGAGCGCTCAACAAAAGCCTCATCTGCGTCGCGAGGGCCCCCGGGGCGTCCGGGTCGAACAAGAGGCCGTTCATCCCGTCCTGGATCAACTCCGCAATCCCGGAGCGCTCGGTGACGATCGCGGGTTTGCCGTGCAGCCAGCTCTCCACGGCGACGAGCCCGAACCCCTCTCGAACCGAGGGAAGGATCGTGAAAAGGCACCGCTCGTACAGGCAATCGAGGTCGTCCTGGAGCAGATGACCCGTGAAGACCACGCGGTTCTCGAGCCCCGCCGCCTTGACCCGCTCCTCGAGGTGGGTTCGCCAGACCGCGGACTTCGAGAGCCCGAGGCCGCTCTTCGACCCCGAGAAGCTTCCGTTGCCGACGAGGACCAGCTTGAGGGTCGGGAACTCCCCTGCGAGGGACGCGAAGGCCCCCACCGCCCGGTCTTGGCCCTTAATGGGGTCCATGCGGCCTACCACGAGAGCGACCTGGTCCTGTGGTGCGATGCCGAAGCGGTGGGACACCGCGGCCACCTGGGCCCGAGTCGGCCGGGAGTAGTCATCGGGGTCGACGTACGGGTACAGCAGCAGGATCTTCGCCTTCGGGTCGAACGCGGCGAGGGAGGCGGCGTACTTTCGCGCGCTCACGACGATCACGTCGTAGCTGTTCAGATAGGTCGTCAGCAGCGCCCGCCACTGCTCCGGGATGACCGCTGCGTCGAAGGGGATGTGCCACCGGAAGATTTTCGGTTTCAGGGTACCGAGCATCTGCCCAACGGCCAGTTGCTGAAAGTCGTGCACGTAGAAGACGTCGAAGTCGTGCTCGTGGTCCAACTTCTGGATCAACTCTGCCGTGATCCGGTTGTAGTAGGCATACTCGGAGAACGCCTCGCTCCAGAACAAATCATTGTGGGGCTCGGCGGCATCGATCTCGTGAATCCGGCCCCAGATGGCCTCCTTGACTATCCCGTAGCCCCCCATCCGTCCGGTCTCGATCGATACGTTGTGGAGGGTCAGCTTGCCCATACGGACGGTCCGCGGGCCCTGGGGGTTGAACGCCACCCAGTGGGCCTCTTTGAGGACTTTCTTTTCGAGCAGGCGTCGCACCAAGGGGTAGACCATTCGGGTAACCCCTCCGGGAGAGAAGCGATAGTCGATCCCTTCGAGGAGTCCTTGGAGACCCGTATGACCGCCGTACGAGGATTCGCGGTGACCCGCCTGGGGAGGGTTGAGGAACTGGATGAGCGGGGTCTGGGTGTTGATGCAAAGGGACAAGGGGGCCACCGGGGATTCCTCCGCACGCAGGAACTCCGTGAGAGCACCCAATAGGGTATCACCTCTCCGGCTCCGTCCCGCGCGGGACGAAGGCGCGGAACCCACTCCCGCGCTTTCTCCCCGGACAAGTTTCCTTGCCCCACGAGCACCGGCTAACTCTCTGCTGCGCGGGCCAACTCCTTCGAGATCGGGCAGGCGCTCGAACGAAGGCCCCGCGAGCGCGGGGCCGGTAGAGGGTCGATGCCGGTGAGCCAGGCATGGAGCCGGTCGGTCACAGGGTCGAAGTCTTCGAAGGGGAAGAAAGGGATGCCCGACGCGGCGCAGTAATCCTTCAGGCGGCGGCGGGCAAACACGATCTCGGCCGCCTCGGCCGCGTACTTGTCGGTGCTCCCGTCTCCGATGAACACGGTCGAGACTCCGGGAGTCGTGAAGCCGACGATCACGTTGGCCTTGCAGATGCCGCACAACCGGCAGGTGGGATGGCCATGGGGGTGAACGACCCGGAGCGACGTGCCAGAATCCTGGTCCAGCCCGTCGGCGAACACCGGGTACCCGATCCCTTCACGGGCGAGCACCGGTCGGATGAAGAACTCCAGCCCGCCGGACACGATCGCGGTCGGTACTTCGAACTTGCGGAGAAGCGCCAGCAACCGGTCGGCCCCGCGTCGCAGGGGGACCTCTCGGGTCACGAACTCGACCATTTCGTCGAGACGGGACGGGGGCAGTAGCGCGACCTGACGTGCCCAGGCCTCGCGTAGCGTGATACGGCCGGCGTGCAGCTCCTCGTCGACCTCGCGGGCCACTCGCTTCCCGTCGGGGCAGAACTGCTCCACGAGAACGATCGCGACATTCGGCTCCACCAGCGTTCCATCGAAGTCGAGCAATACCTGGAGCCGAGCCCCGTCTCCCGGGTGCGCGGAGCGTCCGGTACCGGGGGAATTTCGGAGGGTCGACATCCGCCGCGGAGATTCCTCGCTGACCCCAGGCACGGACGGGAGTCGGGCGCGCGGGGACGCAGCGGTCACTACCCCAACCGGACCGTCCGACTTACGGCGTGGCACCGGCGCGAGCCGTCGGAGATTTGGGAACACCCCCGTCCAGGGCTTTCGACGGAGCGGGGGGAAGCCAGCCTTGGCGCTCGAGTTCACGGATGATGAATTCCGCCGACTCGTGGGCGGAGAGTCCCACGGCGTCGACCACGATGTCCGCGGTCTCGGGGGGCTCGTAAGGGTCGTCGACGCCCGTCATGTCCTTGATCTCGCCCGCCCGGGCCCGCTTGTAGAGCCCCTTCACATCGCGTTGCTCGCAGACGGCCAGAGGCGTGTTGACGTACACCTCGACAAATCGGCCGATCTCGGTCCGGGCCTTCGCCCGCGAGGACCGGTACGGGGAGATGAGAGCGACCAGCGGTATCGCGCCGTTTCGCGCGAGCAGCTTCGCCACGAACGCGACCCGACCGGCATGGGTCTCCCGGGACACCCGGTCGAACCCGAGGTCCGCGCTTAACCCCTTTCGGATCTCGTCCCCATCGAGCAGCTCGGCGTACCAACCCCGGGCCCTGAGCGTCGGGGTGAGTTCGCGGGCGATGGTGGTCTTTCCCGCGCTCGGGAGTCCTGTGAGCCAGATACAGAAGCCGAGAACCTGCTGTTCCATGACGTCCACCGGGGGCTCGCGGAGGAGCGACCCGAGTTTATGGCCGTTTCGCCAAACGGGGAGGGAGGCAACCGCGTCGTGAGAGTCTCATCTCCGGATGAGACCTGCGACGACCTCGCCGGTACGCCACCGGCCCCCGGCTCCCGCGGCCGCGTCGGGGTACGGCTCCCTCGGAGCAACGGCCTGCGCCGCGGCGTGGGTCTCGGCGTGACTTCCGTGGGGCATGCGCCGTCGGAGGGAGCGCGCTCACTCACTGAGGAGAACGTCGGGTTGTCGGAGGATGGCGGCGACCTCCGGCCGGAGGAGCTCGACCGGGAGTTCGCCTCTTTCGGCCAGCGCCTTGCGGATCCGGGTCTGGCTCGTATCGATCCGGTCCGACGGCGGGTGGGCGCAGGTCTTCGCGCTGGCCATCCAACCGCAGGTTCGACAGAAGAACGACTCATCATACCGGAGAGGGGTTACACCGATGTCGTACTCGTCGAAGATTCGGTGGGCCGCCGTCGGCGAGTAGAAGCGGCCGACGCCGGCTTGGTCTCGCCCCACGATGTAGAGTCCACAGCCGTAGTTCTTCCGGACGATGGCAAGGAAGAGCGCGGCCTTCGGCCCGGCGTACCGCATGGAAATCGTCAGCGGGCTCAGGGCCACTCGGTCGGTGGGATAGTAATGCGCGACGAGCGCCTCGTAGGCCTGGAGAATCACTTCCGGCCGGTAGTCTCCCTTCTTGAGCCGACCCACGACCGGGTGAATGAAGATCCCATCCACATCCTCTCGTTCGAGGGTCAAGCGTTGGATGTACTCGTGGGCGGTGTGAGGGGGGTTCCGGCACTGATACGCAGCGACGTTCTTCCAACCCTTCTGGACGAAGAGCGCTCTCGCCTCCACAGGGGTCAGCTCGGTCCGCCCCGTCGGCAACGTGAGCCGGTTCACCAGGTCGATCGTCCCCGCTAACGTCTCCTCCCCCGCCGTCCGCAGGTCTTGTACGTTCGGGTGGGCCGGATCGGTCGTCCCATAGACGGATTGCGCGAGGGCGTTCTTGTCGTAGCGGAAGCGTTCACTCACTCGGAGCAGGCCGAGGATCCGACGGTGGGCATCGAGCAGCGCGACCTCCTCTCCCGGCTGTAGCCTCTCGTCGGTCTTCGCGTCGGTGTCGGGGGGATCGGCAAGAGCACCGGCATCGTCCACGGGAGGCCATTGGGAAGTCTTCCAGTGCTCAGCACCGACTGGAGGGTGGCCGAGTCCATGAACCCCTCGAGCGGGCTGTAGGCTCCGATGCCGATCTTCTCTACGTCGTAGATCTGGTCCACGAAGGGAACGAGCTGGGGGAGGTCGGCCATTTCGGCCTCGCGCCGGGACCGTTCGGTCTCCGGCATCCACCGGTCGACCAGATGTCCCCCGTGGGGTTTCGGTTCCATGACGACGGTCCACCTCACCCGGGCGCGAGAGCGCTCCCAGCGGAGTCCAGGAAATGTGCCCGGAGCGCTCGGCTACCCAACGCACGGGCGCACACTCGCCGGCGGATAGACTTTTGGAGGGGTCCGCACACCTCCACGGTCCGAGCGCCGTTGCGCCGCGCCCCGGAACGACGAAAAGGACGGCACCCCCGAGTCCCTACGACCCGAGGGCAGAATTGGTTACGCGAGAAACGGCGGGCGGAGCGGCCTACTCGGAGAGGCCCGGCGTCAACCGCGGAAGCCGGGGCCCGGCGGTCGCCCCTCGCCTCGGTCGTCCCGAATCTCCTGGACCGGCCTAGTGCCCGTGGTTACCGCAGGGGCACGATGAGGTCCATACGGGGCAGCTGTAGCATCCCGTGTAGTTCGAGCATCCGTTTCCCGTCCCGCCCGGCGTCAAGTAGGCCGTGTAGTTCTGGGGGGTTCCCGCGGGGTTGCCGCTCTGGTGCCAGCCCCACTGGTTGCCGCCGACCGGCTGCACGCCGATCTCCCCGTTGGTGGACTTCACGGGCTGGGGCGGGAAGGTCGTATAGACCGCGGCGCCCCACTTCCAGCTGAAGTCGATGCAGTTCTTCTCGACCTCGAACTCGCCCGACCAGTTGACCTTCGTTCCTCCGGGGACCCCGGCCCCGCCGACATGGTAGGCGAACCCGGACAGGAAGATGTCCTCGTAACCCCAGCTGGTGGGAACGGTAGTGACCCACAGGATCCTTCGCGCCGTTCCAGACCGTGGTGGCCGTCGTCGCCGTCGTGAGGAACACGACTTCGGACGGTTGAATTGGTACGCTCCAGGTCTTCCCCAGAGGAGTCAGGAAGGTGAGCTTTTGGTCGAAGAAGTGGACCGTCGAGTTGCTGGTCAGCTTCCCCGCCGGTTGGATGACGGCGGAAAACCAGATACGACGTCGCCCGCGGGGATGTCGACGCTGTTGAAGGTGGCGGTGCTGTAGCTGGCGGTTTTGAAATCTACCGTCGGGTCGGAGGTCGCGCTGGTCGAGAACGAGCCCGGGCTCCGCACCTCCGCGCCCGCGGCCATCGAGGCGATTGAGATCACAGCCACTACCATCGCGATCGCCGAAACTACTGCTACAATTCTCGTCCGCATTGTTGGTTCCCCCCGGAAGGAACGCAAGGGCAGTACTTTCAGCTAGGGGAAAAGACCGATCGTTCTCTCATTTTTTCCGTTCATTTCAAGATTCAACCCCGCCGGGAGCGGGAGGGTCGCGCCGGCCCTCCAGGAGCTGCACAGAAAGCTGACGCCTCTAGCATGGGGTTTCCCTCGGCGGACCCACCGGCAGAGGTTGGACCCGGGGCGTCGCCTTCGGCACGCATGCCGAATGTAGAATTCACCCGATGAGGAGCGAGACGGGATCCGTCTGCTCACGCCGGTCGAGAATCGTCGGGGGGATCGGTCGAATCTGGTCGCGGAGGACCCTCTTCGAGGGGCGCTCCTGGATGGCAAGGGCGACCACGCCGGCAGAGAGGGCGAGGGCGGCCCAGCCCATCTGCCCGGAGGCGATCATACCCAACAGTCCGGCCCCGGAGAACAGTCCGAGCAAGTGGGACCCCACCGCGGTAAGCCCACTCGCGGAAGCGGTGGGCGAAGCCCCGCCCGCGCCCGGAGTCGCGCCGGATGCGCTCGCCTGCGTGCCCCCTCCGGCGCTACCGGAGAAGCTGAGAAGCATGATGCCGAGGGGTGGGAGCACCACCGTGGTCTTCGTACCAGCACTGAGTTTGATGGTGGCCGTCAGCGGAGTCGCCACGTGCTGGAGGTCCATGAGATAGGTTGTGAGGGTGCCCTTGGTCGGGAATCCCGCCCCGAGCGTCAGGTCCTCGGTAATGGCCGCCGGGTTCGCATTCACCACGAGGACCACAGTGCGAGTTCCGTTGACCACTTGGACCGCGTAGACCGCGCCGGAGCTCTTGACCGTGACGTTCGACAGCGCACCGTATGGGAATCGGCTGAGGATGTTCGAGTAGAGGTAGTAAACCGGGCCCAAGATCGAACCGGTGCATAGTGTGTTCAACTGGATCAGCCCCATCTCGCAGTTTCCGGGGTGGGACATTTGGCCGCTCGGCGATCCCGTCACCGTCCACGGCGCGAATTGCATCAGGTGCACATTGACAGCCTGGACAATCGAGGCCGCGAATAGGGTGGCGTCGGGGAAGCCTTCCCGCATGGGAACGTACTTCTCGTTGTATCCCGAGCCGCCCTGGAATTCGTTGAGCAGGATCGGAACCGAGCAGGTGGGGCAGGCCGATTTCATGATTCCGGCCACCCGGGGGATTCCTGCGCCCACGCTGTTGGCCACCGTGAGGCTCCGAAGGAACCCGGAGACGGTCGCGTATCCGAACTGCGGGTAGAGCTGGATGGCCATCGCCGAGATCAGGTGGCCGTCGACCTTCGTCACGTTGTAGATGTACGCATCCCCGAACTTTGCGTGCCCGGTGATCTCGGCTCCGATGAACTTTGCATGGGGGAACACGGGTTGGGCCAAGGTGATCCAAGCCTTCACGAGGTCCGCGTACTGCAGTCCCGACGTCGGGTGTCCGGCCGAGAACCATAGGTCGGGCTCGTTGCCAAAGGCCCAGTACGTGGGGTCCAGGCCGTACGAGACCGCCCGCTTCATGGCCGCCACCGCCTCGGCGGGGGACACTCCCGGGCCCCCGACGGTCGCGATCATCTTGCAGTCGGTCCATTTGCAGAACTTCGCTAGGGCTTCCCAGGTGGCGGGGTGCGTGTAACTGTCGTCCGTGATGGGGAGACGGAGCCACACGACCGGCGTCTGGTTGAGATAGCCGGCCACGGTGGGGTTGGCGAATCCGCCGGCTCCCGATTGATAGTCATAGTTGTACCCCCAGAACATGGAGGGCAGATCGCCGAGGGATGACTGGACCGTGAGGGTACCGTCCGCCGCCGTCGCGGCGGTGACAAACGCCTCGGCCGACGCCGATTTGCCGGCCGAGTCCCTAACGTTCAACGTTACGAGGTAGGTTTCCCCGACGGCGTAGGTGTGGGCAGGGTCCGCTACCTTGCTCTCGGTGTTGTCTCCGAACTGCCAGTCGTATGTGTAGGGACGAGTCCCACCCGTGACCGTGGAGGTAAAGGTGGTCTTCAGGGGACCGAGTGCATAGCCGGGGCTGGCCGATATGGACACTTCGAGGCGCGCCCCCGCGCCGCTCCCAGCGAGCGCTCCCGAATCACTGGCCGGAGGAAGCATCAGAGAGTAAGTGGTCCCGGCCCCTGCCGAGACGGCCGACGGGGAAACGCTGGACCCGGAGGGTGTTGGGGAGAGGCTCGGAACAAGGAAAACGGTCAAGAGAAGGATCGCCGCAACCGAGACGATTCCGATCAGGCCCACGACCGAACGAGGGTGGATGGCACGGCGGAATCTCCCGCCTCTTTGAGCGAAGGGGGACGTCGGAGCCCCGAAGGGGGACGTCGGAGCCCCGAACGGGGGTGCGTCTAGGGGCTCCGGGACGATGTCCAATTGAATGACCTCGGAGTCGAAGGCCCTGCGACCTGCAGATAAACCTTTGTCCAATCTCCCAGTGAACAATGCGACAATTTTATCGCCGAGCCTCCGAGCGATTCCACGACCAATCCGGGTCGGCGCAGTTCGTTTCTGCGTGGACCCAGTAGATCGGTGGCCCCCCTCCGGCGGGGAAATAAATCACGTCGACGGGGCGATCAGTCGGTCCGAGAGCCGATAGGACTGAGCTTGGTGTCCGCGGTCGACGCGGACGTCCGAGAACCCTCGAGATTCCTTCCGGGGTGAGCGTTTCCGCCTTGAGCTAGCAGAGGGAGCTAGCCTCGCATCAGACGAGGGTTAACCTCGTGACGTTTGCCTCATCCGAGCAAAGTACCTGAGACAATCTCGATTTCCGGAACGGACCCTGGTGAAAGCGGGCGAACGTTAAGAAGCGACTCGCATCGACCGTCGCGGGGGAGGACACACGACGGCCGGCCGACGACGGCTGCTGGTGCTCGGCCTCGACGCCGTGCCGCCGGAGCTCCTCTTCGACCGGCTGCTCCCGGTCATGCCCAACGTCCGCCGTCTCTACGAGCACGGTGCGCGAGCGCCGCTCCGGAGCACCGACCCGCCGATCACCGTCCCGGCCTGGCCGGTGATGTTCACCGGCTACGACCCGGGCTCGATCGGTTTCTACGGGTTCCGGCATCGGCGGAACCGGTCCTACCTGGAGACCTACGTCCCGTCGTCCACGCTCCTTCCGGTGCCGACCCTCTGGCAGCTGCTCTCGCAGCGCGGCCGTCGGGTGACCGTCATCGGGATGCCCCCGGGCTATCCGGCGCCCGCTGTGAACGGGTTCTACATCTCCGATTTTCTCACCCCGGCCGGCCGAACCGACTACACGTACCCACCGGCGCTTCGCGGCGAGATCGAGTCGCGGTTTGGCCCCTACCGCTTCGACGTCGTCTTCCGGGCGGAGGAACGGGTCCAGCTCTACCAAGACATTCTCGCGATGACGCGCCAGCGGTTCGCGATCGCGGAGCAGCTCCTCGGCCGGGAACCGTGGGACGTCTTCGCGATCCACGAGATCGGGACCGACCGCCTGCACCACGCCTACTGGAAGTACTTCGACCGCACCCACCCGGAATTCGTCCCCGGGAACCGGTTCGAGAACGTCGCCACGGAGTACTACGCCGAAGTGGATCGGCTGATCGGCCGGCTGCTCGCCATCGCCGGCGACGACACGCTCGTCCTTATCGCATCGGACCATGGCAGCATGGCGATGAGCGGATGCTTCTGCATCAACCAGTGGCTGGTCGAGCACGGGTACCTCGTGCTCCGCCAGCCGGCCGCCCCGGAACCCCGCTCGAGAAGGCCGACGTGGACTGGGCCCGGACCAAGGCGTGGGGCGCGGGCGGCTACTACGCCCGGTTGTTCTTCAACGTGAAGGGACGCGAGCCCCAGGGCCTCGTCACGGTCGAGGAGCTGCCCGCGCTGCAGGAGCGGCTCGTCCGCGAGCTCACCGCCCTCCGCGGACCCGATGGGACGCCGCTTCGGGTAGACGTGCTCGACCCCAAGGTAATCTACCGCGAGGTTCGCGGCGATCCGCCGGACCTCATGTTTTACTTCGGTGAGCTTCGCTGGCGCTCGGCGGGGACGCTCGGACACCCCACGCTGTTCCTCAAGGAGAACGACACCGGCCCGGACGACGCCGTGCACGGCTTCGATGGAGTCTTCTTGCTCTATGACCCGCGACGACCGGAGGGACGGGACATCGGGCCGCAGAAGATCCTCGATGTGATGCCCACGCTGCTTCACCTTATGGGCGAGGAGATCCCTCCGAAGGTGCAGGGACGCGTCATGGACCCGTTCCTCACGAACGGCTCCTGAACGGCCGACACGGGGAGGTTGCCGGGTCAATTCGGACCGGCACGAGTTATTTATACGGGTAAATGCGCATTATCCGTGTGGCTCGGATTCCGGCGTACGGTGAGACAATCGCGCCGACGGGCCGCGAGGGGAGCCCGGCGTCATGGTAACCCCGCATCAATCCTCCTCGGAAAGTGAGGCGGCGGAGGGGGGAGGAGAGACCCGTGCCCTTCTGTCGCCGATGGGGCGAGCGTCGGGATTTGCGCCGACCGACCCTCCCCTGGGTTTGGCCGAGGCCCGCGAGCTCTCTGCCCGCAGCCTTCAGGCATTCGGTTTGACGCCCCGCGAGGCGCGACTGTACCTCGTTCTCCTGCGCGCGGGTCCGGTCCCAGCACGGACGGCGATCGAGCTCTCCGGGCTGCAGCGAGCGACGACCTACCGTCTCCTGGGGAGCCTCCTCAGCCGAGGCCTGGTCCGGACCGACGGCCGCTGGCCACGAAGTTTCCATCCCCTTCCCGCCCACGCGCTCTATGAGCGGATGGAGGGCTTCTTCGCGGACGAGATCGAGTTGCGGAAGTGGCTGGACAGCATGCACCCCAACGCGGAGCTTTCGGCCCACGGCGGGGAATGGCCCGCCGGCCACGGCTCACGGAGCTCGCCGGTGAGCGGTCCCCGTCCGAGTCGGAACTTCGCCTCCTGGCTGCTCGGGGGGATCGGACATCCGTTGGGCCTCTTCCACGGCGCCGCCCGCCGGATCGATGCCCTCCTTCGTCCCGCGACCATCCCGGCCCGGGCGCGCGGCGGTGTAGCCGCCGCACTTCTCCGAGCGATTCGGCGTGGATGCCGGGTCCGGCTGGTCCTTGACTGCAATCCCTCCGACAACCGGTTCGTCGAACAGTTGCGCCGGGAATCCGGCCCGAGTGGGGCTCTCCTCGAGCTCCGGCGGTACACTCCGCTCCCCTCGAACCTGGCGATCGTGGACGGGAAGATCGCGTTCCGGTTCCCGGGCATGGGCGCATCGTCCCGGTGCGCCGACTGTCGGACTAACGACGCGAAGCCCGGATTTCATCTCGACCCAGAGCGCCCGGTTCGAAGCCGTCTGGGAGGAAGCGGTTGTCTCGCCGCTCGGCCGGGCCTCGATCCGCAGCTACGGGTGGCGCCCGCCCGACGCCTGGGATCGTGCCGATTCGGTGCGAACGGGATCGCTGCCCTCGGAAGGAACATGGCACGGCGCCGGAGCTCATTCCCGGTCGAACCGGGAGGGCGACGGCCTCGATCGGGGCCTCAGTGAACCCGGCGCCGCCCGGGAACGAGCCATGCGGTGAGGGCCGCTCCGACGCCCACCACGAGCGCGACGCCGACGATCACAGCCACGGCATAGGGACCGAAGGGGCCGGTCGGGCCCACCGGGCACGGTCCGGGAACGGAGGCGTAGTCCGCGACCAGAATCCCCTCGGCCGGGAGGTCGAACGCCGCCGGCTCAGGATCCGAGACGTTGGCGCTCGGAACGAACCACTTCTCTGTCTCCACAGGTCCCGGGTGCGCGGGGTCCTCGAGGTAGGTTGTCACGCAGCGGCCGGAGGAGAGATTGGATTGGATGTCGGCGTCCACGGTCACGTTCGTGTTCACTAGTAGGAGGGCGTTCTGGGCCCCCAGCGTGTCCGCGAGGGCGTAGACGAACGGGAGTCCCGGGACCGAGGCGTTCGTGAGGTTGCCCATCGGGAGGTGGTCGAGCAGCCCCGAGTAGAGGTAGAAGTCCGGGTTGAGGGTTCGCCCGTCGCAGCTCGGTTGCAGCTCGATCAGCCCCAGGTCGCACTTGTCGTCGGCGAGCGCGGTCAGGGTCCAGGGCGCGAACTGCTGGAGACCCACGCGCAGGCCCTGGACGATGGACGCGGCGAAGACGACCGCATTGAGCTCGCTCTCGCGGAACGGGATGTAGCGCGTGTTGAGGCCGCTCCCACCGTTGAACTCGCCGAGGAAGATCGGGATCGTGCACGTAGGACAGGCCTCCGACATGAGCGCCTGCGCGTTCTTGATTCCGGAGGCCACGCTGGTGTTGCTGTTGATCGAGTTGAGGAACTGGGCCGGGGTGTCGCCGCCGTCCTGCGGGTAGAGCTGGATCCCGATCCCCGACAGGTACGGCCCGTCGAGGAGCGTGACGTTGTAGATGTACGGGTCCCCCACCTTCGGGTTGCCGGAAACCTCGGCGCCGAGGAACTTCGCCGTGGGGGCCACGGCGAGTACGCCGACGATCCACTGCTGGACTAGTTCAGCGTAGGCCAGGCCGGACATCGGCCACAGGTCGGGCTCGTTCCCAAACACCCAGTAGTCGGGGTGAATGCCGAGCGCTACGGCGCGTTCGACGTCCGCCACCCCCTGCTGGGGTGTCGTGTTCGGCCCTCCGACGGTGGCGATCGAATGGCAGTGGACCCAGCCGCAGAAGGTGGCCAGCTGTCGCCAGGTCTCCGTGTTGTTGTAGGCCGTGTTGCCGAGCGGAAGCCGGATCCACGTGATTGGCGTCTCGTTGAGGAAGCCGGCGATCGTCCGGTTGTTCCAATCCGGGTACGCATAGTTGTAGTTCACTCCCCAGAAGGCGCTCGGCAGCGGTCCGAGGGGGGCGCCGAGCGTGAGGTTCTCCGCGAGCGACGAGCCCGGGAACACCGAGCTGTTTGTCCCGACGGCGGCCGCGACAGTGGGGAGTGCGAATGTCGTATCGGAAGCGCGGCCGCCTCCGGTCCAGCGATCGGCCAGGGGCGAAGGATTGGTCAACAAGACGACGAGGAGGAACACTGCGACGGGCAAGGTCGCGGCCGGAGTCACTCGTCGCCCGCGGGCACGGCTCCGTTGCAACGGCCTTCTACCCCCTTCGCCGGACCGACGCGGACGTCGGCGGGCACCGTCAGGGCGGGTGACCGATTCCGGAGGGATAACTCCCCCCCGCCGGGTGTAGCCGGGCGCCCTAGGTGGCCACATCGGTTCTAGATCCAGGTCGCGCTCCGCGTCCGTCGCGACCGGAGGCACAGAAGACGGCTGTCGAGTTCATGTAGGTCGCTGTGGACAAGGCCTAAGGCCGGGATCGGGGCGAGAGTCTGGGGTCGCTACTCGTAGCCCCACGATTGCAGCCGTTCGTCCAGCTCCGGCGGTCGCGCCTCGGCCGGTCGTCCCACGAGCTCCCGCCCCGCCTCCACGGCCAGCTGGAGCACCGACGTGAGCGAGGTGGGGACCCCGGGGCCCAGGTCATGGTCCTCGGTTGGATCTTGCTGGAGGTTGTAGAGCCGCGTCCAGCCCTCGTCGATGGCGTGGATCATCTTCCACTCGTCGGAATAGGCAGCGACGAGCGGCTCGTCCCACCGGCGAACGACCTCCGGCGAGGCGATCTTCTGGAGGGTCCGCTTCGTATGGGTCCCGTCCCCGATTGCCATGGGAGGGCCCAGCCGGGGCTGGTCGACGAGGTCGAGCAGCGAACTCGCGAAGGGGAGGCTCGGCCGTGGCACGCCGGCGAGGTCGAGCATCGTCGGCATCACGTCGATCAGGCTCGCCCAGCCGGTCGCCTGCTCGCCGCGGTGACGACCGTCGGGGAGCCGGAGCCAGAGCGGGACCCGGACGACCGGCTCCCAGAGCTGAGACCCATGGAAGAGGTACCCGTGTTCGCCGAACGCCTGGCCGTGATCGCTCGAGAGGACCACCACGGTGTTGTCCCATCGCCCAGCGGCGCGGAAGACGTCGGCCAAGCGTGCGAGGCGAGCGTCGAGCGCCCGGACCACGGCCCGGTACAGCCGCCGGAGGTCGGCGAACTCGCGCGGCGTGGGCGACCAGCGGCCAGCGAGCATGTTCGTTCGGTCCATCCGGAGCCGAAGGAGATCGCGCCAGGTCATCCCGCCCTCGACCTGCGACGGGGAGATGATGTACGGTTCGTGCGCCTCGTAGTAATTCACGAAGCAGAAGACGGGGCGCTCGGCCGGCTGCGCCTTGAGCCACCGCTCGACCACCGGCTCGATCCACGAGGCGATGAATGGGGAATAGGTCTCGGCGCCGGGATCGCGCAGCCCGCTCGCTACCCGGTTCAATACGTCGAGCATCGCGGGCCGGCGGTTGGCGTACCGACCCGGCGTCTCGAGCATCTTCCAGTACCGGCTCTCGGGGAGCTTCATCGTCGGGCCGCAGTTGAATCCCCGCGGTGGGAACTGACTGCCCGGAAGGTGAAGGAACCGCTCCCACCACTCCCCCCAGGCCGCGGCGGAGAAACCATGGAGGAGGCCGAACTCGGGACTCAGGAAGCCGTTCGACGAGGCCGCGAACGTCGCGTAGCCGTGCTCCCCGAGGAGTTGGGCGAGCGTGGGGATCGACGGATCGAGTCGGAGGCTGCGTCGGAGATGGGTGCCGTGCTCCCAGGGGTATAGGCCGGTGAAGAGGCTCGCGTGCGAGGGGATCGTCCAGGGGGCCGGGGCCACGGCTCGAGGGAAGGAGAGGCTCTCCCGGAGGAGCCCCTCGGCGAACGGCATCGGGGTGAGCGGGGACGTTCCGCCGGGGAAATCGGCGCTCCGGGCGCTGTCGAGGATGACGACCAGGAAATCGGGTGGACGGGAGGACGCCGTGTCGCGCGGGATAGTAAGGGAACCTCCACCAATCGATTCGCGGGGGGGGTTCATTAATTCAGTGCCCACAGCTCTATCTGCGGAAGGTTCAGCTGTGGATTGATCTTTGCCGAGAGAAACACGGGCTCGGCCAGGCCCTGGGCTTCGAGTGTTTCGAGCACGAGTCTCACGAATGCGAACGGTTGGGTTGCGCCGTGGGCGATGGAAAAATCGACGAGAATGTAGCGAACGTGGTAGGCAACGTCCATCAGCGAGAGCCAGCTCTTCTGGACCATCGAGTCGCGGACGCCAACGAGCGTCGGGGGACCAAGGCCGAGCAGCGGAAAGTAGGCGCGGCTCGAGGGCTTCGCAATGATGCCGTTGACGTATGAGTGGTCGTAGTCCCCCCTCGAGCCGTTTACGACGAGCCCGACGGACACGCTATCGATGCCAGGCAAAACGGGGCTTTGTGTTCGTTGGCCGAAGACGTACCAGCCGATAGAAGTCCTGTTCGTATGGAGCCCGATCCAGAACTCCCCGGCGGCCATCAACTGGGCCAGGAGGAGCGGGTTCGTTGTCGGGATCGTGACGTTGAGCCACTCGTACGGGGTCAGGTTGAGTGGCTGACTCAGGGGGTAGTGGTCGAGGGCGGAGTTCTTGCTTACGGGCGTCCATGCGGATACGGTCTCGTTGCCGAACGGGTGCACGTTCGCTCCCGGGACGATGGGTTCCGTCGCCAAGAGGTACTTCTGCCTCGTCGTGTTAAGCAGGAAAGAATAGGGCCCGTAGTACGCTGGGTCCACGATAGGGGAAGGATAGTTGAATTCATTGTACCACCCGGAGGCGCCCGAGTAATTCCCGCTGGCGGCCGAGTGACTCCAATTCATGCCCACGTAAACGCTTACGGCGGGGAAGAGCATCGCACCGGCGTCCCCGTGCGAGTGCAGGATGCCGCGCGCCGCGAAGTAAGCCGGGGGAATGAAGAAGTCCCCGCGCTGGCCCCCCCTCAGTTCGAAGATCGTGCCTTCGAAAATCGGGAGGCTCGCGACCATCAGCATGCCTACGACGACGATGCAGGTGCCGGTGGCGACCACGGTCCCGAGCGTCGTGCCGCGGGACCGGACCGGCCGTCTTGGACTCGTCCCTCTCGTACCGCGGACCCGCGGGCGGGCATCGGGGCGGGGGACGTCCGCGATCCTCTCGAACCTTTTTGCGATCTGAAGGTATATCGCTCCGACCGAGAACGCGATAAGCACACAGTAGAGCTTGATCGCAACGAGCTGGATCGGGAAGAACGGGGGCATGAAGTTGGGGCCGAACGGCAGCTGGCCCGCGATCCACGTATTGAGCGGTCCGAACGGCGGCTGAGCGCCCGTGCCCCAGATAATGCACGGCAGCAGGATCAGCTCCGACGTCCAGACCCATATCCTGTCCCGGAACCGTGGCGAGAGAGAGAGAAGCAGCGGGATCGCGAACGCCAGCAAGGGCCAGAACCAGGTTCCGGCGATGACCGCGAGATTGTGGACGTAGAGCGGGTAGTATGGGTACGCTTGGAAGTTTCTTCGGCCGAGCAGCCGAACCACCTCGGCCAGCGTGTTGAAGGCATTGCCTCGGATGATCGCGCTCTCCCTCGCCGCTACCTCGGCAAGCGCGGCGGGTTGGAGGAACCAGTTGGTGAGAAACTGGTAGAACGGATAGGCCAGGAGAGCCGCCGCCGGAGGCACTGAGAAGGCACCGAACCTTCGGGCCGTGACAAGCGCTACGCGGCGCTCGGAGCGCGACGAAAGGACCATCACGAGCGCGACGCACGCGACGGCGCCGAGAAGGATCGCCTCGAGGACTAGGGTCCGGACGACGTTGGGGAATGACGTCGGGGCGGCGAGACCTAGTCCGATTCCGAGCATCACCGCGTCGACGCGACGGAATGGTCTGCCGGTCAGCAAGCCCCGCAGCAGACGAATGACCATCGTTAGCACGAGGAAGAAGGCGGCGTTGTTGAGGAAAAGATCGAGCGTGAGGGCGTAGATGCCCCAAGTGACGTTGTACGGATTCACGAGGTAGAGCACCGAGACGAGCACCTGAACGCCGATGAATTGGCGTTCGGTGAAGGTGCGGGAAAAAGCTCCCGGACCAGCAGCTGCGCACCGTAGGTGCAGAACGCCGCATCGAAGAACAGGAGCAGGTACTGGCCGACGTACGGGTTGCCCCCGGAGAGGCCCGCGCTGATCGCCGGCAGGATATAGTTCGCGGACGGGAACAGCAGGAAGCCCCCGACCGAGTAGACCCCAGGAAAATCGATCCGGTAGAGCAGCGCACCGCCCGAGTAGTAAAGCAGAAGCAGGACGAACGGGATTGAAACGCCAACCGAAATGAGCACGCGACGTCGCCGCGCGGGGTCGCGGATGTACCGTCGAAGCGCGTCGGCCACACGGCGGGTCCAGGGGGTAAACGGCGCTATCTCCGTCGGTCCTGCACCGGGGGTCTCCGGAGGGGAGGTCCCGGCTTCCGGGGGCATGGGATAGCCCGGGGGCGCCCCAGGCGACACGACCCGCGGTCAGCGATGCGAGTAGATAGTCGTTAGCTCCCCGGAGGGTCTCAGGCCAAGAAGAGACGCACCAGGAGCGGCTGTCGCAATCTTGCGGCCGGCTCGGGACGGTCGTGGCGCGCGAACTGCGCTCGGCGATTTTATCACGGCGGAGGGCTCCGTCGTGCCCCGCTGCAGGAAGGGAAGGATGGAGAGGGGGCAACCGAAGACGGCGTTCTTTCCCTCAGCGGCTTCACGCGACCGACGGGAGCGCGGACCGGTGTTGCGATGAAAGTCCGGATGATCTCGACGATGGCCATTCGAGGTGGTGGGATCACTTCGTATGTGGGGCGTCTGGTCGAACCTATGCGGGCTGGGGGCGACTCGGTCCGCATCCAGGCGGAACGCGATGCGCCGTTCACCCAGTTCGGGCAGCACAGCTACGTGGAGCCGATCTGGACGCACGACGTGCGATACCCGTTCCAGAACTTCCGGGCGGTCCGGCGGGACTCGGACTACGACGTCGTACACGTCCAGCACGAGTTCTGGCTGTTCGGCGGGCCGGCGACCGCCCTCCTGTTCCCATTGCTGCTCCTGCTCCTCCGCCTGCGCGGCACGCCGGTCATCACGACGATCCACGGGGTGATCCCCAAGGACGCACTTGCGCGTGTGCGAGAGGGGGCTCCCGTCGGTGGACCGCTCTGGGTCGCTCGGGCCGCCGTCTCCGCCGTCACGCGTCTGATCCTCTGGTTCTCGACGGCCGTCATCGTGCACGACACGTTTTTCCGGGATGCCCTTGTGAACGAGTATGGCGGTCGCCCGGACAAGATCGTGGTGATACCGCACGGGGTGGACGCGCGTCTTCCGCGCGTTCCCAAGGCGGAGGCCCGGACCCATCTCGGCCTCGGCCCCGAACCGATGGTGCTATCGATGGGCTACCTGGCGGCCTACAAGGGACTCGAGGGATTGATCGACGCGTTCAACCTCCTCGGTCCGCGCGACCCGGATCTCCGACTCGTCATCGCCGGAGGGCCACCCGCGCGGAACTCCGCCAACGGGGCGGAGTACGTCCAGCGCCTGCAGGGGCGGGTGGCGCCGGGGCTGGCCCCCCGGGTTCGGTTCACGGGATTTGTGGAGGAACCCCAGGTCGCGGACTACTTCGGCGCCGCCGACCTCGTCGTCTGTTCGCACGTCGTGCCGCTCGCCAGCAGTGGCATCCTGGCGCTCGCCCAGGGCTACGGGGTCCCGGTGATCGCACCGGCGATCCCGCCGTTTACGCACATCCTGTCGCAGCCGGACGCGCTCTTCCCGGTCGATGCACCGGTGGCGATGGCGGAGACCATCGAGCGCTTCATCCATGATCCGGGCGCGCTCGAGCGGCTGGCCCAGGCTAGCGAGGCGGAAGCGCGCGAACGCGACTGGCCGGTGATCGCTCGTCGCCACCACGAGCTCTACGCCCGGTTAGTGCCTCCGTAGATCGTTCAGTCGTACCCCCACGACTTCAGCCGGGAAGCGATGTCGGCGGTGACCGGAGCGGGGGCCCGTCCGGTGAGCGCGTGGCCCGCGTCGCGGACCTGCTGCCCCAGGTCGCTCAGCGTGTTCTTCTCCTCGGGCCATCGATCCCGAAGTTCCTTCGGGTCACGCATCACCTCGTAGACCTGGAGCTCATCGCGCTCGAGGTCGAGGAGGAGCTTCCGGTCGTCGGCATAGCCTGCAATCCACGGCGTGTCCCACAACGCCACCCGGTCGGGGGCCAGTTGGGCGAGGTTCTGCTTGCCCTGCAGACCGTCCGACATCGCCAGAGCCGGCCCCGGACGCGCGGCTCCGACTAGCTGGGTGAGTGGAAGTCCGGAACCACGTAGGCCCTCCGAGGCTCCGCAGGCCTCTAGGACCGTCGGCAGCACGTCGATCAAACTGGCCCAGCCGGTGGCCTGCCGTCCCCCTCCGCGGCCCAGCGGCCAGCGCACCCAGAGTGGCACTCGGAGCAACGGCTCCCAGACCCGTGTGGCGTGGAACAGGTAGCCGTGCTCTCCGAAGGCCTGACCGTGGTCTGCCGTGAGCACGAAGAGGGTGTTCTCCCAGCGTTGCGCCCGGCGGAGGATGTCGACGAGCGTCGCGATCCGCCGGTCGAGGGCCCCGAGGGCGTCCCGGTAGAGAGTCCGCAGACGCCCAAACTGCGAGGGACTTGGGTTCCATCGACCGGCCAGAAAACCGGTCTTGTCCTGCCGGAGGAGAGCGTGGCGTGCCCATCCAAGGGCTCCTCCCCGGCGGGCGGGGTCAGCGATGTACGGTTCGTGAGTCTCCAGGAAGTTCACGAAACAGAAGATGGGCCGCTCCGGTGACAACGCCGCAACCCATTGCTCCATTGTAGGCTCGATCCAAGGGGAGATGGGGAGCGGATAGGGGAGCCCGCTCTGGCGCAGGCGATGGAGCCCGAGGTTCAGCACGTTCACCGCCGATCCCATCCAGACAGGATCCTGACCCTCGACGAGCGAGTGCGCGAGTCGGGACGGTACCGCTGAAGGACCGGACCGACCACGCGCTTCGGGACCCGACCCGGAGCTGGGGCGCGCCGGCATCACCCCCGGGGGCGCGGGCAGGACGGAGCCGGTCGGAGATACGCGCAGGAATTTCTCCCACCATTCGCCCACGACCGCCTCGTCGAAACCGTTGAGCAGGCCGAAACTGGGGCTCACCAGTCCGTTCGCCGTGAGCGCCAGCGACGCGTAGCCGAGGTCGCGTAGACGGCTCGCGATCGTTGGAGTCGATGGATCGAGGAATAGTTGGCCTTTCATGTGAACCCGATGTTCCCACGGATACTGGCCGGTGAAGAGGCTCGCGTGGCCCGGAACGGTCCACGGCGACGGGCTCACGGCGCGTGGGAATTCCACCACCTCGGAGCGGAGGGACTCGACAAACGGCATGCGTACCGGCTCCGGGCCGCCGGGAAAATCGTAGTGTCGGCCGCAGTCGAGAACGACGACCACCACGTTGGGCCGATCCGGCATGTGTGCGCTCGCTACCCTCCCCAATCCGGTCCGCGTCCCCGCAGGATTGTCCGGCCATAAGCGTCACGACCCAGGACCGCCCCCAAAGGCGCGTCGTCGGCCGTAGTCGTTGGGCTAGGGACCGACGGCGGTTTCCGGACTCTCGGTCCCATTTCCTCTACGAGGGTGATACTTAGAAGGGGTTATCAAGCGTCCATTAGTGGCGCCCGGCTATGCACCTAGGAGTCAGCCAACATTCCGGAATTGTCGGTCGCCAATTCTTGGTAGGCTCCATCATCCTTCTTACCATTATTTCGGGAGCGGCCTGGCTCCCCGCCGCTCTTTCCGAATCCGCCTCCTCGGCGGCCGGGGTGGTCAGCTCGTCTCCTCTGGCCTCCGCCATCCGATCCCTGGAGAGCGGCGAGGGACCTGCCGGGGGCGCCGCGATGAGCTGCGCGAGCAGCTCCGGTACCCAGGCCACCTGCGGGACCGGCACGGCCGGACCCGACCCGGGCCATCTGAGCCCTGGTAACGGTCTCTGGTCTGAGGTTACCCAGGGTCGGGCCAGCGGGGGCATCGCGTACGATCCGGCGATCGGGAAAACGGTGCGGTTTGGCGGCCAGAATGCGACCCAGACATTGAATGATACGTGGGAGTACCGGAACGGGAGCTGGGGCGAGACTTACACCAACCCGACCCCGTCCGCACGGTCGGGACTCTCCATGACCTACGATTTCGGCGACGGATACGTACTGTTCTTCGGCGGGGGCAACCGTGGCACGTACTATGACGACACGTGGACCTTCCAGAACGGGCTCTGGACCAATGTCACGGCAACCACCGGGCCCGAGACCCCGACGGCCCGGGCCAACGCGACGATGACCTACGACACAAAGGACGGTTACGTGCTGCTGTTCGGTGGACAGGGTGTGTCGGGATATCTCGGAGGCACCTATTCCTACTCGGCGGGGGTGTGGACCGAAATCTCCACCACCGGGGCGCCATCGGACCGGGCCAACGCTGGCATCGTGTACGATTCGGCGGACCACTACGTGCTCCTGTTCGGAGGGTACAACGGGATCTCCTATCTGGGCGACACATGGACGTATCGCGCCGGAACCTGGACCGAAGTGGCCCCTAGCCCCTCCCCATCCACTCGTGCCTCCCCCGCGATGGCCTGGGACATCGCGTTCAGCACGGTGGTCCTGTTCGGCGGTACGGATGGGACACCCCTCTCGGACACATGGGAGTACTCCTCCGGCGCGTGGACACAAGAGACGCCCGCTACTGCCCCCTCGCCCCGATCCGCCGCCTTCTTCGCATTCGATGCCGCCCCTTCGGACGGCTATCTGCTCCTGACTAATGGCCTCGGCACGGGCAACACCTACCTCTACGATACCTGGACGCTCACCGGACCTTCCGCGGCGCCGGTCTGGACCCAAGTGTCGGGTGAACCGCTCGGCACACCGGTTCCCAGCGTTCGGGAGGGCTCGAGCCTGGTGTGGGACCAGTTCGACCACGAGGCGATTCTGTTTGGTGGGCACGACGGTGCGCAGTATTTCGGCGACACCTGGCGGTTCATCGACGGCAGCTGGTCCGAGCTGGCCACCCCGATCCATCCGTCGCCCCGCGCTAACGCCGCGATGGTGTACTACGTGACCAATCAGAACACCGGCCGAGGGGCCACCATCCTACTCGGGGGTTACAGCACGCTCGGATACGTCAACGACACGTGGGAGTTCGTTAACGGAGCGTGGGAGAACCTCACCGGCTCACTGACGGGCGGGGTCGCGCCGAGCCCGCGGGACGGCGCAGCGACTGCTTTCAACGGCGTTCACAACATCACCGTCCTCTTCGGAGGTCAGGGACCCAGTGGCACGCTCAACGACAGCTGGTCATTCAACCTCACCTCCCTCACGTGGACCCCGCTCACCCCGGTAGGCTTCGGCGCCGTCGGGCACGCCCTCGGTATCTTCCCCGCTGGCCGCGCCTTCGCCTCCTCGACGTTCGACACCAACGCGACGTTCGATTCGACCTCCGGCAGCCTGCTGATTTTCGGCGGGTACAACTCGACCCTCGGCTACCTCAACGACACCTGGGAATTGTTTGGGGGAAATACCTCGACGCCGCATTGGGAGAACGTCACCCCACCCGCTTCGTCTCCTTCTCCCTCCCCGCGCGCGAACGCGACGATGGCATGGGATGTTGTGGCGAAGTACGGTATGCTGTTCGGAGGCGCGAACAGCTCGACCACCTTCGGTGATATGTGGGAGTTCAACGGCACGAGCAGCACGTGGAAACAGATTTCACCCAGCCCGCTACCGTCCAACCGGTCGGGGGAGGCGATGGTCTACGATGTCACCGACTACGACCTTGTACTGTTCGGAGGCACCGGGCCCGCCAAGTCGCTCAACGACACCTGGCTCTGGCTGATCTTCCTGGTGCACCTGGTGCCGGACTTCAACCCCGTAGACGCCACGATCTCGGACGAGCTGAGCGCCACGGTCTTCCTCGGCGTCCGGCCGTACACCTACACGTGGACGGCCTCCTCCGGGTCCTCTCGATTGCACGCCGGCGGACGCCGCCTCGATCCCATGCGTGCCCACGACGGTCGGAACCTATCTCATCGCCGTCACCGTCACGGACTCGGCGCACAACACCTCCAGCGCAACGATCCTGCTCGTCGTCAACCCTATGCTATCGATCAGCGCGACCGTGGACGGGTACTCGAGCGGCCCGGTGCCGGCGGACGCCCTGGTGCCGGTGGACTTTGCCGGGACCTACAGCGGCGGCACGGCGCCTTACGACACTACCTGGGTCTTCGGCGACGGAGCGACGAGCCCCGACGCCACCGTGGACCACCCCTACGCGGGCGGCGGTACCTATTCTGCGACGTTCTGGGTGAATGACTCGGGAGGAGCGAGCCTCTCCGAGACATTCACCATCGACGTGGCCGGGGCACCGGCCGCCTCGCTATCGGCTAGCCCGACCGCGACGGACGTGGGCATTTCCGACGCACTGACGGCCACCGTCCAGGGCGGCACCGCCCCCTACTCGTACGCTCTACTCACCGGCGACGGCACGCCAGTTCTCACCGGCTCAAGCAGCTCCACGTCGATGGTGTTCCACCACGTCTATCAGACGGCCGGTACGTACACGCTTCAGCTCTGGGTCAACGACACCCTCGGCGGCTGTGCGTACACCACGGCGATGTACGTCGTCAATGCGGCGCTCGCGTCCGCCGCGACGGCCCATCCCAGCACCGGTGAAACGGGAGAAATCTTCGATTTCAACGGCACGTTCACCGGTGGGACCGCGACGTTCACCTACGCGTGGCAGTTCGGCGACGGGACGGGCAGTACGGGCAGCCAGGACGTTACCCACGCCTATGCGACGACCGCCACCTTCACCGCGACGTTCTGGGTGAACGACTCCGCAGGAGGTTCCTCCTCCGCCACGGTGACGGTAACGATCGTCCAGGGGCCGGTCGTGACAGTGAGTCCCACGTCAACCGCCACCGACGTCGGCGTCGCGGTCACGTTCGGCGCGAGTGCGACAGACGGGGTCGCGCCGTACAGCTTCGCGTGGGAGTTCGGGGACGGGACCAGCGGCACCTCCGCTTCAACGACGCACGCCTATGCCACCGCGGGCACGTTTACCGTCATGGTGTGGGGAAACGATAGTGCCCATGGATCCGGGCATGCCACCCTCACGGTACAGGTGAACCCCCTTCCGGCGATCAGCACCTTCGTGGTGAGCCCCACGTCCGTGACGGTGGACCATCCGGTCTCGTTCACGGTTACCGTCGCTGGCGGGACCGGAGCGATATCCTACGCCTACACGGGACTTCCGTCCGGTTGCACGAGCACGAACGCTCCCTCGCTTTCCTGTTCTCCGACGGCGAGCGGAACCTTTGTGGTCACCGCCAGCGCCACGGATACCCTCGGGAAGGCGGCGACGGCAACCGTGACCCTCCACGTCACGACCGCTCCCGCGACGTTCCTCGGGCTCCCTGCCGACGAAGGGTACGGGCTGCTGGCGGCGGTCGTGGTTCTCGTCATCGCGGTAATCGTCGCTATCGCGACGCACGTTCGCCGGCGCCGGCCGCCGGTCGTGATGACGCCGACTTCCGGTGCCTCATCCCCTTCGGGCACTTCGCCACCGAAAACGTAGAACGAGGGGCGGGGACCGGACCTCCGACCCTACCCCTGGCCCAGGGGCCTGCGGGTGGTGGCCGGGGGGATCCTGGGCGGATCGGACGGAAGACCTCGCCCGCCGGTCGACGAAGGGCAGGGTAGACCGAGGGCCGGGGGATGGAGAGCGGAAACCTCCGGTCCCCACCAAGTTGGGCCGACCTACGTCGTCGTCGGGGTGTGTCGGCCTTTAGCATCGTTGTTTTATCTCAGGAACCTGTGCCTAAATCCTTCCGAGCATGGGGAAAGACACCGGGGTCCCCCCGCGCCTCTTTGGCACCGACGGCATCCGCGGGATAGTGGGCGAGCTGATCACACCGAGCTTCGCCTCGGAGGTGGCCGCCGCGATCGGCCAAACGATCGCTCCCCCGGGGATCGCACTCGTGGCCCACGATTTCCGGGTGACCAGCCCCGGCCTGGCCCGCATTCTCGCTGGAACGCTGCAGATGTATGGGTTCGATGTCCGAGAGATGGGGCCGATGCCGACCCCGTGTCTTCAGTTCAATGCCCGGGCGCTCGAGGCGCGCCTCGGGCTCATGGTCACGGCGTCGCACAACCCGGTGACGTTCAACGGCATCAAGATGTGCGGGCCGGACGGCCTGGAGTTGGCCCGGGAAATCGAGGAGCAGATCGAGGCCGCGGTGTACTACAAGCGGTTCCCCGCGACCCCAGCGAACGCCGGCGGAACCGTGCGGGCCGAGTCCGGTGGCGTCGAACGGTACCTTGCCTCGATCGCCCGCGTCGCACCCACCGCCGCCATCCGGGCCCATCGGTTCCGCGTCGTGCTCGATTGCGGGAACGGGACAAGTGCCGTGACGAGTCCTCGGTTGCTCCGTAACCTGGGCATCGACCTCATCACGCTGAACGCGAACCCGGACGGAACGTTCCCGGGACATCCCTCGGAACCGAAGGAAGAGAACCTCGCTCAGCTGATGCACGCCGTGCCGGCGGCCGGAGCCGATCTCGGCATCGCCCACGATGGGGACTCGGACCGGGTGGCGTTCGTGGACGAGCTCGGTCACTATCTCCCCGGAGAGGTCACGCTGGCTCTCTTCGCGCGGGAGGTGCTGCGTTCGGCCGGTCCCGGGGTCGTCGTCACGAGCGTCATGTCAACGAGCTCGGTCGCGGATGTGGTCGCCGAGCAGGGTGGGGAACTCGTCGTCACCCGTTCCGGGTCGCTCTCGGTGGCCCGGGCGATCCTCGACCATGGGGCGGTGTTCGGCGGCGAGGAGAACGGCGGGTACTACTGGCCCGCCCACCAGGTCGCCCGGGACGGCCCGGCGAGTTCGGTCATGATGCTCGGTTTCCTCGCCCAGGCCGGTGCCCCTCTCTCGGAGCTCACGGCCCGGCTCCCGCGCTATACGGTCGTGAAGCAGAGCGTGCCGTGCTCGTCCCAGTGGAAGCCGACCCTCGTCCACGAAGTCCACGACCGGCTCCTCGACGGTGCCCTCCGGATCGATACGATCGACGGCGTCCGGGCGTTCTATTCGGACGGATGGGTTCTCGTCCGGCCGTCGGGGACGGAGCCGCTGATCCGAATCCTGGCGGAGAGCCGGAATTCCGAGCGGGCCGAGAAGCTCCGGGACGACGCGGTGGCCTGGGTCGAGGAGATCCGGGACCGACTCGAGCACGCCGAACCCGCCGCCGACCACGCGTCTCCGCTGCCGGCCGGATAGACGTCCGACACCGGACCTTCGCGCGGCCAGATCGGCTCCCCAACGGCGCCGGGCCCCTGGCGTACGTGGGGGGACGAGGTTTTATCGGAACGCGCGGGCCACGGGCCGTGCGGGCCCCGAGCGCATGAACAGTTCCGAGAAGGGTCATCTCGAGGCCCTCGCCTCGATCGGGCGCGGGACCCTCGTGATGCTGATCGCGAGCACCGTGTTCCTTCTCTTCAACTTCGTAGGCCGGGTGGCCGTCGCCCACTTGGTCTCGGTGGCCGCCTGGGGGGTGTTCAACCTCGGCGTAGCGCTCGCGAGCCTGCTCGCGCTCGTGGCGCTGCTCGGGATGGCTCAGGCGACGGCCCGGACGCTCTCGTACGAAACCGACCCCATGGTCCGCCGCCGGATCGTGCGTACCGCCTTCTGGGTGACGACGATCGACGCCGTGGCGGTGTCGCTGGTCGTCTACGTCTACGCGGCCCAGCTCGCCGCGGTCTTCGCCGCGGGCCACGGCAGCCAGCTCACCCTGGTATTCCGCATGTTCGCGGTGACAATCGGATTCACGCTCGAGGCCACGTTCCTCGCCGCGCTCTTCCAGGGCGTGGAGCGCGCGGGCCCGAACGCCTGGTTCAACCAGATGCTGAACCCCGGACTGTTCGTCGTCTTTCTGGGCCTTTTCTTCTACGCCCATCTCGCCTTCTTCGGCGTCCTGCTCGCGTACGTCCTCGCGAGCGGCGTCGCCTTCGCCGCGCTCGCGGTCTACACGCTCCGGAACATCTGGGGGCTGCTACCGCTCGCCGAAGGACCGCCGACGCCCGTCGGCTTCGGCGCCTCGCGGGAATTCTGGAGCCTCTCGGTCTCGCTCTGGGGGGTGAACTCGCTCGCCTTCGTGACCACCTTCGTGGACACGCTCATCCTCGGGGCGTTCTGGCCGGCGACGCAGGTCGGGATCTATTCCGCGGCGACCACGTTCGCGCGCTTGTTCCTCGTCGGCAATATGGCGCTCACGTACATCTTCCTCCCCGTGACGGCCCGGCTGGCCCGGGAGAAACGGATGGACACGATCCAGTGGACCTACGTCACCACCACTCGCTGGGTCGTCGCGATCACGATCCCGCTGTTCTTCCTCTTCGTCTTCCTGCCCCACGAGTCCCTGGGGGAGATCTTCGGAGCCGGGTACACGGCCGGCGACACCGCGCTCGTGATCCTCGCGCTCGGCGCGTTCGTCTCGATCGTCCTCGGTCCGGTGAACGCCTGCATGGCGGGGCTCGGTCAGACGTACACGTTGAACCTGACGTCGCTGGCCTCGGCGAGCATTAACATCGGCCTGAGCTTCGGGCTGATCCCGCACTTCGGGGTTCTGGGCGCCGCGATCGCCTGGAGCGCCGCCCGGGTGGCGTACCCCGGCCTGGGAGCGATCGCGCTCTTCGCCTCCGGCGAGATCACCGCCTTCCGTCGGACGCTCATGGCGCCGCTGCTCCTGACCCTCGCGATTGGGGGGCCCGTCTTCTACGGGCTCTCGCTCCTCCATCCTCACGGCTGGACGATCTTCCCGCTCTTCTTCGTCGCGCTACTGTTATTCGTCGCCGCCACCCTCGCCACCCGGAGCCTGAACCGGGGCGACCTCATGGTGCTGGGGTTCACCGAACGGATGATCGGCCGGTCGCTCCCCGCGCTACGCCGGTTCCTCGAGCGATTCATCACCCCGGACCTCCCCATCACCGGCTAGGCGGGGCCGCAGGCCGGGGGGGCATTTCGTATGGTCCGGGTCGCGTGTAGCGTGTCGCGCGACGAAAAGCGACGCCCGGGAGTGTATCGTATAACTTGTCAATTCGCGAATCTAGTTGGTTTTTTAAGGCTACTAGGAGTGGAGGGCGGGCCGGGGACGGTGCGTTACGAGAGCGCACTGAAAGGAAAAGGCAGACAGGCCAGCCGTGTGCGGAATTACGGGATACGTGGGTTCGGGGGAAGCACTTCCCGTGCTCATGGAGTGCCTCAAGCGACTCGAGTACCGTGGTTACGATTCCTGTGGGGTCGCCGTGGCGCACGATGGGGAGTTCTTCCGGGCACGAGCTGAAGGACGGATCGAGAAGCTCGGTACCCAACTCCCGACCTCGATTTCCGGTGGGTACCTCGGCATGGCCCACACCCGGTGGGCCACCCACGGACGCGCGGACCTCCGGAACGCCCACCCACTCGTCTCGTGCGATGGGAACCTGGTGGTCGCGCACAACGGCATCATCGACAACGCGGACGAGCTTCGCACCCGCCTCACGGCGGGCGGGCATCGCTTCACCTCTGACACGGACTCCGAGGTGATCCCGCACCTCCTGGAGCAGAAGCTCCGGGACGGCGAGAGCATCGAGGAGGCGATGCTCGACCTGCCGAAGGAGCTCCATGGGACGTTCGCCATGATCGTTGCCCAGCGGGGGAACGACGGGTTATACGTCACCCGGAGGGGTTCCCCCCTCGTCATCGGCGTCGGGGACCACGAGTACATCCCCGCGTCAGACATCCCAAGCTTCCTGCCCCGGACGACCCGCGTCCTCTACCTGCGAGAGAACGACTGCCTCAACATCCGCCGCGAGGGCGTCCGGATCTTCGAGCGCGATCCGCACGGCGCCATCACGTTCCGACCGGCCCCCGCGCCCAGCATCGTCAACCTCGACGTCCGCAGCACCTCGAAGGGGAGCTTCGAGTTCTACATGATCAAGGAGATCATGGAACAGACCCAGACGCTTGAGCGGATCGTCCGGCGCGCCGATCAGCTTCTCGCGGAGCCGGTCCAATGGCTCCAGGACGCCCGCCGCATCATTCTCGTCGGCGCCGGGACGAGCTACCATGCCTGCCTCTACGGCGAGTACCTCTTTGCACGGGTCAGTACCCGGATGGCCCGCGCGTACATCGCAAGCGAGTTTGAGACCGTCGCGCCGCTGGTCGACTCCTCGGACGTGGTACTCGCGCTCTCCCAGTCGGGCGAGACGCACGACACGATTGAGGCCGTGCGGATGGCCCGGGAGCGGGGGGCTACGATCCTCGCCCTCACGAACGCCGAGCTCTCGCCGCTCGGCGAGCAGGCCCGACGCGTCATTCCGCTCTACTCGGGAACGGAGCATGCCGTCGCCGCTACCAAATCCTACACGGCCCAGCTCGCGCTCCTCCACCAGATGGTCTTCAAGCTCGCCGACCGGCGCGATGAGGGCGAGGCCGAGCTCTGGCAGGCCCGCGACGCGCTCATCAACCTCACGTCGGATGCGGCCCGCGAGCACGCCCGTCGCACCGCCGAGGACCTCGTCAACGCCAAGAGCGTCTTCCTGGTCGGACGGGACATCCACCGCGTCACCGCGCTGGAGGCCGCCCTCAAGCTCAAGGAGGTCGCGACGATGCGGGCCGAGGCGTTCCCCGGCGGGGAGATGAAGCACGGTCCGCTGGCCCTGATCGAGGAAGGAACACCGGTGATCTCGTTCTACGACGAACCCGGGATTTTGCAAGCGGAGGCGTCCGCGTCGGAGCTCTCGGCGCGGGGCGCCCGAGTCTACACCATCGGCCCCCGCCCGCTCCGGGACTCCGTCGATCACATCCGGGTGATGGACACCGGCCTCGCCACGGTGATCCCTCAGATCCTCCCGATGCAGACGCTGGCCTACGAGCTGGCGCGGCGGAAGCATCTGGACCCTGACCATCCTCGGAACCTCGCAAAGGCCGTCACGGTCCCGTAGGCGATCGGCCGTGAAGAGCCGAACCCTTCCGGTCGAACTCACCGCGTGTCGCGTCCGCCGGGCGGAGGAAGCGGACCTCGAGTGGATCGCCGCGATTGGCAGCGATGCGTTCTCCGGGCTGCGCCCCCTGGAACGGGCCGAGCGGTGGGTCCGCGCCTCCTTCCGGGCCTCGCCCCGTATGGCGTACTGGGTCGCGGAAGACGACGGCGCGATCGTCGGGTACATCCTGTGGATCGAGAAGGGCGGCTTCCGTGACCGCGCCGTCGTCGAGCTTGAGCAGGTCGCCGTCGAGCGCACGTACCAGGGTCGCGGCGTCGGGACCGCGCTCGTGCGCCAATCGCTCGAGGAGCTCGAGCGAGCGATCGAGGCCCGCGGCGCACGGCTCAAGGTGATCGAGGTGACGACGGGGACCCAGCAGAACGCCGCAGAGTTCTACCGTCGTACGCTGGGCGCCGAGGTCGTGGCGACGATCCCCGACCTGTTCCGGGGGGACGAGCGCGTCTTGATTGCCCGACGAGGCAACGACGATCGCCGGACACGGAACCCCGCCGGAGCGGCCGCATGACCGCCCGCCGGCTTCCCGGCCGAGGCAGTGGGGCACGATTCGATCCGGCCGGGCTTACGGCCGTGGTGCTCGCCGCGGGTCGGGGCGAGCGGCTGCGCCCCCTCACCGACGCGGTTCCAAAGGCGCTCGTCACGGTCCACGGCGAACCCCTGGTCGAATACCATCTGAGGCTTCTCCGCGCCGCCGGTGTCCGGGACGTCGTGCTGGTCGTCGGGTACCGTGGGGACCTCGTCCGTGCCCGGGTCGGCACCGGGGAGCGGTTCGGCCTCCGGGTCCGGTACGTCGAGCAACGCCCGCCCCGCGGAACGGGGGATGCTGTGCTGAACGCATTCCCTGCGGTTCGGTCGGATCCGTTCCTCGTCGTGTACTCGGACGTGTACTGGGGCCTGGAGTCGACCATGTACACCGAGCTCCTGGCCGACTCGACCCCGAAGCTCGCCGCGGGACACGTGGCCGACGCGGGCGCGTTCGGCCGCGTCGAGACGGTCCGGAAAGGGGACGAGCTCTGGCTCGTGCGCCTCCGCGAGAAGGACGGGGCTCCGACGCCCGGGCTCGTCAACGGAGGTGCGTACCTGCTCCCCGAAAGCGTCGGGGTCCTGCTGGCGGGGCTACCGGTATCGATCCGAGGAGAGGTCGAGTTCACCGACGCCCTCACTCAATACGTCGCCGACGGCGGCCGGATACGCGTCTGCCTGGCCGAGGAGTGGTCCGACCTCGGGACGGTCGAGCGCCTCGACGCGGCGAACCGGCCCGTACCGACAAGTCCGAACAGACACGACGCCGACGGCGCCGAAAGTCCGGCTCCGCGAAGGATCCCGCGGGGGAGAGCGCGCTCGTGACCGAGCTCACCGTCGTGCTGCCGATCTACAACGAGAATCCCCGGCTGCGGGCGTCGATCGCGCACGTCGTCGAGTACCTGGACGCGCAGTATCCTGACCACGAGATCATCGCCGTCGACGACGGCTCTTCGGACGGGAGCGGCGAGCTGCTCGACGAGCTCGAGCGGACGGTCCCGGGCGTGAGGGCGATCCGGTACGCCCCGAATCAGGGCAAGGGAATGGCGCTCCGCCGGGGCATCGAAAGCGCCACGGGCGAGTGGATCGTCGCCCTGGACGCCGACCTCGAGCTCCCGATCGAGATGCTCCCGCGCTTCTTCGAGGTCCAGCGCGCGACCCAGGCGCATGTGGTCGTCGGCTCGAAACGCCATCCCGAGTCGGAGGTCCGCTACCCCGTCGCGCGCCGCTGGCTGAGCCGGGGATACGGCCTCGGCCTCCGCCTGCTGTTCGGCCTCCCGCTCTCGGACACGCAGGTCGGGTTCAAACTGTTCCAACGCCAGGCGGTGCATGGCACGGTCCCCATGCTCCTGGTGAAGCGTTTCGCGTTCGATGTCGAGGTGCTCGCCGTCCAGCACCGAATGGGGCACCGGCTCGCCGAGGCGCCCATCCGGCTCGATTTCTCTCGTCCGGGCACCGGCCGGATCCACGTTCCGACGATTCTCAACATCGTGCGCGAGACAGCGGGGGTGTGGTACCGGATGTACATCACCCACTACTACGACCGCGCGATCCGGACGATTCGGACCGACGTTCGCGGTTCGATGAGCCTCTCCACGACGCGCGGATGACCGCTTGGGCCCAAGCAGGAAGCACCCGGAGCGGCGGGGCCCTACGGGCGGCGCGCGACCGGGAGAGGTCCCCCGCCCCACGTGAACGTTCCGGACCGCCCGGGTCCCCTGTCGCATCCGGAGCCAGCCCTGCACGGTCCGGATCCCGAGGGCGAGTGCCGGGGCGTTTCCGGCCTCGAGGGCGAATCGGACCGCCGGCTGGGTGTTCGAGCAGCGCACGAGGCACCCGACGGAGTCCATCTGGACGTAGAAGCCCTCCGCCGCCCGCCGGGCCTGCCGACCCCGCGACGCTCGAAGCGCCGAATACGCGCGGGCGGCGGCCTCAAAGGTAGGGAACTTCCAGGTCCCGGCTTCGCGGAAGAGGGGGCCGAGCTCGTTCCGGAGTTCTGCGAGCGCACCGGGCCGGCGCGCGATGGCGACGGCGAGCCGCGCCGCGACTCGGATCCCATCGGAGCTCTCCGGACCCCCCGCCCAGTAGATGTGCCACGAAGCCTCGACGCCGATGCGCGCCCCCGTCCGGCGCATCGCCTCGAGGACGTACCGGGTGCCGATCCGGCACCGCCGGACCGGCGCCAGGTGCTCGAGCCGACGCGAAACGTCCACCGAGGCGACGATCGGGCTTCGGCGATCCGTCGCCCGCTGCAGCAGCAGCGCCACCGCTTCGGGCTCGACGGGACGGCCCTCGCCGTCGACGAAGAGCACCCGGTCCCCGTCCCCGTCGAAGGTCACGCCGAGCGCGGCGTGGAGCTCGCGGGTCCTCCGGCCCAGCGCCACCAGGTCGGCCGCCGTAGGTTCGGGGGAGCGACCGAAGAAGCGCGGGGAGAAGCGGGCGTCCACGGCATGGACCCGCGCCCCCAGCCGTCGGAACGTGGCGAGCGCCAGCCGGGCCGAGGCCCCACCCCGGGGGTCGACGACCACCGGGATGGGCGCCCGGAGTCCCCGGGTCACCCAGCGGACGTACTCCGCCTCGAGCCGGGTCCGTCCCTCCCATTCTCGTCGCGTCGGGCGCCCCGACCCGGACCCGGTGCCGACGTCGGCGCGATACGCTCGGCGAATCTGCGTCCACTCCCGCGTGAAGATCCGGCCCCGCGGGTCGAATCCCTTGAGGCCGGTGTATCCCAGCGCGTTGTGGGAGGGAGTAACCGCCAGGGCGTACTGCCCGTACCATTCGGCGGCGAAGGCGACGACCGGTGTAGGCAGCACGCCCAGAAGGCGTACCCCGCTCCCGGCCTCTTCCAACCCCGAACGGAGGGCCCGCTGGAAGCCGGCCGACTCGGTACGCGTGTCCCGGGCCAGAAGGAACGGGCCCGAAAGGACGTGTGCGATCGCCCGGCCGAGTCGCTGCCCGACCGCCGTGGACAGCTCCTCGGGGTATCGACCCCGGATGTCGTAGGCATGGAAGAACGCGTCCGGGGGGCGGGCTTCGGCGCTCACTCAGAGGAGCGCAGGAGCCCACGGAGATACGCCTTTCCCGGCCCGATATGTCGTCGCGGAGACTCGGAGGCGGCTCCGCGGGGCGGGTCGAACACCGGCCGCGCCATGCCGTGCCGGGACTCCCCGGGGAGGCCCCAGGGCCGGCGTGCCGGTGCGACTTTAACTACTCTCGGAGACGTTCCAAGCGGCCGCCAGCCGGCGACGAGTGCGGGAGGTGGTTCGCGTGGCACGCAACCTCTATAACCGGGTCCTGAGGTCGCCTAGCGCTCTCCTCGGCCTACTCGTGGTGGCGCTCTTGCTTGGGAGCGGCCTCGCCGGCCTCGAAGCATCCGCCGCCCACGACTCGGGCTCCCTCCCGCTGTCCCCGGCCCAGATCGGCGGTCCCCTTCCAGTCGACTTCAACGAAACCGGGCTGATGACGGGAACCAGCTGGTCGGTCTATGTCAACTCTGAAGCCGACCAGGGGAACGAGACGCAGAGCTCGACTGGCACCACCGTCAGCTTCTTTCTGGCGGCCGGCACGTACAACTACTCGATGCTGGAGGTGTCCGGCTACCGCGCGGTGGTGAACGCCACGGGCGACTTCACGCTCGTGGCCAACGGTACGACGGTGAACGTCACCTGGGTAGCCGTCTCCTATCCCGTCTGGTTCAACGAGACGGGTCTCCCGTCCGGGACCGACTGGTCCGTGACCCTCAACGGTACGGTCAACTCGAGCACTTCCGACTCGATCGGGTTCGAAGAGTCGGATGGGACATATCTCTACGCGATTACCGACGTCCCAGGCTGGCACCAAACGACGCTTCCCTACACGGGAACGGTGTCCGTATCGGGCACGCCCGTGGCTGAGCCCACGCTGGAGTTCATCCAAGTGAATTATAGCGTGAGCTTCACGGAGAGCGGGCTCCCAGGCGGAGCGACTTGGTACGCGAACTTCACGTCGGGCCCGAGCGGGTTTAGCCTGCCCGAGGGCAGTGCCGCGGCAGGCTCGGCGATCTCGGTCAATCTGGTGAACGGAACCTATACGTATACCGTCACCACGAACAACCGTAGTTACACCGCGACGGGAATTCCCCCGCTCACAGAGTCCGGTGGGACGCCGTCGATAGTGCCCGTCGTCTTCAGCCCGCAGACATACACGGTGAAATTTACCGAGTCCGGGCTACCGTCGAGTGTGCCGTGGTGGGTCAACGTTACCGGCAACCCTCCGGCGAACTCGACCACACCGAGCCTGTCCTTGTCCGAACCAAACGGAACGTACGCCTACACGGTGAGGACCGGGGAGAAGACGTACGCACCGTCGCCGGGGGGTGGTTCCTTCACCGTCAACGGCGCTGACGTTTTCCCGCCGGCCATAACCTTCAAGCTCGTGACCTACGCGGTCGTGTTCACCCAGGCTGGACTACCGAGTGGAACCCTCTGGTATGTGAACGTCACGCGGGGACTTTCCGCGTCCTCGACCACCACAAGTTTGTCCATTTCCGAGCCGAACGGAACGTACGATTACACGGTGGCGACGGTGTACAAGGAGTACGCGCCTATGCCGGCAAGTGGTCGGTTCATAGTGAAGGGCACGTCGGTCCCCGAGTCGGTGACGTTCGCTCTCTTCGAGTACTCGGTCACCTTCACGGAGATGGGCCTCCCACCGAGGACGAGCTGGTCGGTCACGCTGGGCGGGACGCTTGATTCGTCGACCACAAGTACAATTACGTTCCAGGAGCCGAACGGAACACACGCTTACACAATCGGCACGGTGGCGGGCTGGCAGCAACAGACGCTTCCCTACAGGGGAAATATAACCGTCTTAGGCGAGCCCTCCTCCGAGCCCCCGCTGGTGTTCACCAAGGCGAACTACACCGTGACCTTCACCGAGTCTGGCCTACCCGTTGGCACCGAATGGTGGGTAAACCTCACTGACGGTCAGAGCTTCAACTCGACCTCGACGACCCTGACATTTCTTGAAGCGAATGGGACCTACGACTATCACATCCCCTCGGTGCCCGGATACACTGTGAACCAGCCGAAGGGCACGATTACCGTCAGCGCCTCGCCCGTTGTCGTCAACACGGTCTGGGTGAGGCTCTACCGTGTGAGCTTCGTTGAGACCGGACTTCCGTCCCACACGTTCTGGGAGGTGAACCTCTCGGGGGTCGAGCACAGCACCACGACCGACGCGCTGGGGTACACCGAGACGAACGGGACATGGAACTACACGGTGATCCCGGTCCCGGATTCGTCGCGAATCCGGCCTCGGGAAGGATAGTGGTGGCGGGCATGGATGCCCAACTGGAGATCTCTTGGAGTCCCCCCGATTTCCCCGTCGAGTTCTCGGAACATGGTTTGCCGGCGGGCGCGGAGTGGGAAGTGGACTTCGAGGGCGCGCCGTTCTTTAGCGTCTCTGACCTGATTGTGATCCAAGTGCCGAATGGAACGTACAGGTACTCTGTGGTCGCCGCGAGTAGTGCCTTTGGAGCTACGCCCGGGTCGGGCACGGTCACTGTGAACGGGACCGGCAAGAACTACAACTATACGATCGCCTTCGCGACAACGTCCGGGATTTGGAAGAGCCTCGAGCCGGCTGGGCGAGGATCTTCTCATCGGCGGCGCGGTCGTCGCGGTTGCGATCGCCCTGGTTGTAGTATTCCGTCGCCGTAAGGGGGCCAGCCGCCGGCCTCCTTCGCGCCCCCCACCTGGTGCGAGTGGTTACGCCGGCTTTCCTCCACCCGCGAGGGGGTCTCCCGGGGCGGGGCCCCCGCGGAAGCCTCCGGCGATGGAGATCCGGTCACAGCCCCCGGCGGCGGTTCCGGCGACTCTCCTGGCGAGCATCCAGGGACTCGAACCCCTCATGCGGGAACTGCCCGCGGGCAGCGACCTGGCTCAGAAGGCGGCGCGGGAGACGATCGCCGTGCGCCTGCTCCTCGAACAGCGACGGTACGGCGAGGCCTCGTATCGGCTTCGGGCGCTGACCGCGAGGCTGAAGGAGGCGCGTCGCACGGCCGGGGGGTCGAGGTCCGAAGGGATGAGGACAGTCGACTAGGTTCCGGAAGGTGCTGGTCTCAGGGCATGAAACAGAATCAGACAACCCCCTGAAAGAGACTAGCCATAAATAGTGACACCCGCTCGTCGCCGCCGCTCGGCGTCTCAGCCGAGGAGCATTGGACCGATGGATTCAACCGGGATCTCCATCCAGAGATCAAGCGGACGGGACGCCCAGAGGCGCCGCCACCACCGATGGATTGGCGCCGCCATTGCGGTCGCTGTCGTCACCCTTCTGCTCGCCGGAAACTGGGGCGGGTTCGCGAGCGCGGTGGGGCTCGACCGTCCCACCGGTTCCTCGGCGGTCCTAACCGTGACCCCGAATTACCCGACGCCGATCCGCCACGTCTTCGTCATCATCATGGAGAACGTCGAGAACACGTACGCGCTCCGCTACCTGGCCTTCGAGCGCTATCTCGCCCAGAACTTTTCCTACGCCTCGAACTACTACGCCCTGTGCCACCCGTCGGCGGCGAACTATGTCGCGATCAACTCCGGCAACGTGTTCACCCAGTGCGGGAGCGACACCCTCCACGCCGGGGCCTACAACACCGTCAACATCGGCGACCTCGCCGACGCGGCGGGGGAGACCTGGATGAGCTTCATCGAGAGCATGCCCAAGCCCTGCGACCCCACCAACACCAGCGTGTACGCCTCGGGCGCCAATCCGTTCCTCGATTTCAAGGACATCTGGAACAACAAGACCCGGTGCGACGCGCATGATGTCTCGTTCACCAACTGGTACGCCGACGTCAATGCCAGCGGTACCGACCCCAGCGCGATCCCGAACTACGCCTTCTTCGTCCCGAACCTCTTGGACGATGGCCACAACGAGAACCACAACTACTCCGACGCGTGGCTCGCCAGCTTCGTCTACACCTGGTTCCTGAGCCAGGCCTTCATGTCCGACTCGGTGCTCTTCATTGTCTACGACGAGGGGACGCTCAACAGCGGATACACGACCGATGGCGTTACGATGAAGGGCGGCGCGGTGCCGCTCTTCGTGATCAGCCCGTACTCGATCGGCGGCGTCGACACCTCGGAGAACAAGACTTACACGAACGACAGCTCCCAGTACAGCCTGCTCTCGACGACAGAATGGCTCCTCGGCCTGGGGAGCACCGGCAACTACGACGGGACCTCCTACTTCCCCGCGATGAAGGGCTTGTTCAACTTCGCCGCGGCCCGGGAATACCCCGTGCCGGCCTACACCTGGACCAACGTCACCGGGAACGGTCCGGCTCCGTCCCCGCGGGCCCAGGCCGCGGAAACCTACGACGCGGCGGACGGGTACGTCCTCCTCTTCGGAGGGCATAACTCCCTCAATCAGTTCAGCGATACGTGGACGTACCAGCACGGGATCTGGACGAAGATCAAGACGACCGGCTCCCCATCGGCCCGGCGAGGCGCAGCCATAACGTACGATTCCTCCTGCGCGTGCGCCATCCTCTTCGGAGGCTCCACGACCACCAAGTATCACTCCGACACGTGGGAATACAAGGCCGGGGTCTGGACGAACATCACGACGCTGGTGGGCACACCGGCGGCCCTCCGCTCCTCGTCCCTCGCGTACGACGCGGCCACCGGACAGCTCGTGCTCTTCGGGGGACACGTCGGCGTCGGCCTCGATCCGAAGACCTACGGCTTCGTGAACACCACCTACGTGATGCCGGCCGACCTCTCCAGCGGCTGGGTCCTGACAACCCAGACCGGAGCCAGCCCCGCTCCCCGGGCCGAAGCGAACATGGTCTACGACCCGTCGCTGGGCGAGGTCGTGATGTTCGGCGGTTACAACAACTCGACGACCTACGGGGACACCTGGCTCTTCAACGATAACGAGTGGAACTTGCTCAGCAAGAAGGGCCCGCCTCCGGCGGGGGGAGCGGCGGTGGATTACGACGCCGCGCTCGGCGGAGTGCTCATCTTTGGAGGCAACAACAACGCGATCTATCTCCAGGACACGTGGATCCTAGAGGGCAAGACGTGGGTCTCTCTGTGGGCCTGGCCGGGCCCCTCCCACCGGGCCGTCGCCCGGGGTATCTACGACCCGGTCGACCAGGACTTCGTCGTCTTCGGAGGCCAACGCTCCGAGCTCGGCGGGTACCTCAACGAAACGTGGACCTTCACGTAGCGGGATCCCGACTCGTCCGTTTACGCCCGTTAGGAGGCGCGGGGCGTCTCCGTGGACCCGTCGTACCGAGCCCGGTTCCGAGCTGTCCGTAGGGAGAGCGGGGCCCGCGGCGCAGCAGCGGCCGCGGGGGAGCGCACCGGCGGTACGGGCTGGACCGGGATCCTCGACGTAAGGGCGGGCCAGAGGGACCCTCGACGGGCCCTCCGGCCACCCAGAATCCGCGCTGCAGAAGCCGGGGAAAAGGTGCCTTCCGATGCGTATTTATACGTCTTCTTTTTTTGGATTAAGGGCTTATCGCCTCGACTCGAGGGCGGCCCATAGGGGCCCTCGACGGGCCCTCCGGTTCCACAGAATCCCTCCCCCGGACGCGTGGGAATAGGCGCCGTTCGATGCGTATTTATACGCGTCCTTTGGTTGAATTAAGCGGTCGTCGAACTCCAGTTCCAACTCCGCGGCACATCGGCCCGTGCGGAGGGAGGCGAGGGTCTCAGTGGGGGATTTCCAAAGTCGCCATCGGACGCGAGGCCAGGCCGCGCGATCCGCTCCGTCCGCCCGGGTTCTCCGGACGATCGTGATCGGGACCCTGGTCGCAGCCTTCCTGGGGGTCGCCGGGCTTGCCCCCGCCCTGAATTCCCCGCTGGTCGGAGGCTCCGAGGGAAGGGGGCCGGTGACCGATACGACCAACGTCGGCACCCTGGTCCTCGGGGGCGCTCTTGGCACGCTTCCCGCGACCTTCTGGGGAGCGAACTACAACTTCGCGACCGGCCCGGGAGGCTTCGCCAACGGTACGGTGGCGGAGTACCTCAACGAGACGCCCGTCACGTGGCTCCGGCTCCCGCTCCTCGACACTTCCTACACCAACCCCACCCCGTGGAAAGCGGTGGCCCAGTTCTGCGCCTGGACGAACTGCCAGGAGATCGCCACCGTCGGTGGCCCCGGTACGACGGCGGCGCAGGCGGTCCAGGACATGGAACGGGCCGAGAGCTACGGTATCCATCCGGAGTACTGGGCGTTCGGCAACGAGCCCGACCTCTGGAACGTCAGCGGGACCATGGAGACCCCTGCCGCTTACGCCCTCGTCGTCCATCAGTGGATCGCGCTCGCGCAGGCATCCTTCCCAGACGCGAAGTTCATTGGCATCGAGATCTCGGGGCGCCCGAGCGTGGGAGACGCCTTCATCTCCCAGGTGGCCGCCGTCGACGGTCCGAACATCAGCGCGCTGGCCATCCAGCTCTACCCGCAGTTCGGCGGGACCACTGTCGCGAAGTTCATGAAGAGCCTGACGCTCGGCACGAGCGTCGGCCCCGCCGTGGCGAACGCCGAGAGCCTGATCGCTCAGGCCTGCCCGAGCTGCCACATCCCGATCTTCTTGAACGAGTTCCAGGGCGGCTCGGGCTACAACACGAACTACATCCCGTTCCGGGAGACACTGCCAGACGCCACGTTCTTCGCCGCCTCCATGGTCCAGGGCCTGCGTCTCGGCCTGCAGCAGTTCACGCCGTGGACGCTGACCGGCTCCTTCTCGGGGAACGTCTCGCCGCCGGGCAACTGCGACATGGGGCTCATCGAGCTCACCCTCACCTGCGACGGGAGCCTGTTCAACCCGACGTACTACCTCTACTCGAACCTCCTCGACCAACTTCCGTTCGGGACGCTGACGAACGTCTCCCAAGCCGGCGATGCCAACGTCTACGCGGTCGCGGTGACCGATGGCGCCAACACGTCGGTGTTCGTCGTGAACGCGGACCCGGTGAACGCAGACAACTTCACCCTCGGGTCCGGTTTCCCCGTCTCCGGCACGATCGTCTCCTATGCGATGGACGAGAATCACGTGGCGACGCCCCTCATCCGGGAAGTGTCGCTCCAGTCCGACCCCGATCCCTCCTTCACGCTGTCGCCGCTGGGCATCATGGTGCTGAGTTTCGCCCCGCCGGCTCAGGTCGCGCTTTCCGCCCAACCGGAGTCGGTCACGATCGGCCAACCCCTCGACGTTTCCACGCTCGTGGTAGGCGGCCAGGCCTCCTCCTACGCGTACGAGGGCCTTCCGCCAGGCTGCCCTCCGGTCGACGCCGCGCAGATCTCCTGCATTCCGACGACGACCGGCTTCTTCCCGATCCACGTCACCGTGGTCCTGACGACGGGCGACAGCTACACCGCGAAGGCGAGCGTCAGCGTGGTCGCCGCCTCGGGGCCGGTCGGACCCCCTCCCACGGGTCCCAGCAATTACTCGGTCGAGTTCGTCCCAGTAGGGATCCCGAACGGAACGGTGTGGACGGTGAACGTGAGCGGCTACGGGGCGCTAAGCGGGGCCGGCATCCTTCGTCCATATCTCTCGAATGGGACGCACCTCTACGATGCCGACGTTCCCACCAACTCCACCGCGAATGCGACCGGCACGTTCACCGTCGCGGGCGCCCCACTCGTCATCAACGTGACGTTCGGGGGGGACCCTCCCGACCCTCCGCCCCCGGGCGGTCTCGCGGAGTGGTTCGGCGCCACCTTCGGCGAACTGGAGATCGTGCTCGAGGCGGCCGTGGGCTCGACTGTCATCTTCTGCGTCGGGTTCTGGTACTCCCGCCACTAGTTTCCACCAAGCGTTAAGGCAAGAGAGCTTCTCTGCACCCACCAGGCGTGCAGGTCTCGCTCCGGCAATTGAGCGAGGCTCGACGGGAGCGTACTCGGATCGTGAAGCGCCGGTGGGCTCGTAAGCGGGCAACACTCAACGATCGAACCTCGCCGCGCACGGCCCGGAACCTCCTCCTGTTGGCTCTGCTCGCCGTCGTGATCTTGTCTAGCTTCTCGGGTGGTCTTCCGGGAGTCACGGCTTCTGGGTCGGCCTCCCGGGGCGCAGGGCCAGATGCGGGGGCGCCCGGAGTGACTTCCGCACCGGCGTTCCCCACTTCGATTCGCCAGGTCATCATCGTGCTCCTCGAGAACGAGAATCAAGCGACGGTGCTTCGGCAGGGACCGTTCGAGAAGCATCTCGCTCAGACGTATGCCTCCGCGAGCAGCTACTACGCGATCTGCCATCCGTCGGCGCCCAACTATCTCTCGATCACGTCGGGGAAGCCGTCGCAGTGCGGGTCGGACGAGTACAAGGTGTATTCCACGATCAACCTGGGCACCCTCGTCGATGCGGCCGGTCTCACGTGGAAGGCGTATGACGAAAGCATGCCCCAGCCGTGCGACACGAGCAACTCGGGGCTGTACGCGGTCCGGCACAACCCGTTCCTGTTCTACGCCGACGTGGTGCGCAACGCAGCGTTCTGCCGCTCCCACGACGTGAACAGCAAGTACTTCAACGAAAGCGCGGCCAACGGCACGCTCCCGAACCTATCGTTCTACACCCCGAACCTGCTGGACGATGGCCATAACACGAACGTCGCATTCGCCGACAAGTGGCTCAAGGGGTGGCTCTCTCCGCTGCTGAACGACTCCATCTTCTCGAACTCGGTATTCTTCATCACGTACGACGAGTCCGGAAACAGCGGCTCGGGATACAACGGCACCGCCGGCGGAAAGGTCTACTTCGCGGCGGTCAGCCCCGACCTGAAGGCGGGCTACGCCCTCACGACCGACGCCTCGCACTACAACCTCCTGACCACGATCGAGTGGCTCCTGGGGCTGGGACGCACCGGCCATCACGACAGCTGGGCGGCCTGGCCGCCGATGAAGTCGCTGTTCACGGGTTCCGCAGGTGCCTCGCCGGTTCCGTCCGGAACAACCGCCTCCCCACGTGCAGGCGTCCCGGCCTTCGGAGGCCCGTTGCTCCCCCGACGCCCGTGACCGAGTGGGGGACGACGTAATCGAGGGCCTCGGCCGCCCGGATTCCCTGGGCGCTTCCTACCCTGACGCGTCCCACACCTCCATAGCGGGACGACGAGCGGGGGGTTTCGCGGAAGCGGCCGCCGTGGGTAGCCCGTGGAGATGATCGACGGGTCTTGCTTACCGAAGGTAGCCCCTCGAGAAGTGAACGAAAAGCTCGTTTCCCGGATCCTTACGGGCCGTTGCCGGGGTGTCCCAAATCCTCCAGGATTACGTGGGCTGCATTGTGGCCGGGAGCGCCTTTGACACCGCCGCCCGGATGGGTCCCCGCCCCGCAGAGGTAGAGCCCCTCGATAGGGGTGCGGTAGTGCGCCCACCCCAGCAGTGGCCGGAAGGAGAGCATCTGGTTGAGGGTCTGGTCCAGATGGGTCACGTTTCCCTCGGTGAAGCCGATGAGTTTCTCGAGGTCGAGGGGCGTGAGCGCCTCTAGGTGGAGTATCCGGGCCCGGGTGCCCGGCGCATAGATCTCCAGCACGGTGAGCGCGCTCTCCACGGCCTTTTCCTTGAGGTCGTCCCAGTTTCCGGTCGCGAGGACGTAGGGATTGTACTTCGCGATGAGGCTGAGCGTGTGGATGCCCTTGGGCGCCATCGTGCCGTCCCAGGCGGTCTGGCAGAAAATGCTGAGGGGCGGTTCTTCGGGCAACCGACCCCACTTCGCCGCGTCGTAGGCCTTTTGGATGTAGGCGAGGGAGGGCCCTACGTCGGTCAACGCCTGGTGCTGCGGGCCGATCTTCTTCCCCGGGAGGGCCTTGAAGTCGAGGGGGCCCTTCATCGCGATGTTGATCTTAAGCGAGGTTCCGAAGGCCCGTAGCTTCGAGACCCGGTGCGTGAACGCCTCGTCGAGCTTCCCGGGTTCGATCAGTTCCAGGAACGTTCGCTTCGGGTCCGCGTTCGATACAACGACCCGTGCGGTGACCCGCTTCCCATCGGACAGCTCGACGCCGGTCGCCCTCCCCTTCGATACATGGATGCGTCGAACGAGCGCGTTCGTTCGGAGGGTGCCTCCGGCGCTGCTGAACGACTGGACCAGGGCCTGGGAAACGGCTCCCGTTCCCCCGACGGCATAGTTGTACCCCCGTTTGCCGAGCGCCATGGCGAGAATGTACGAGGTGCCGATGGTATCGGGGCCCATGCTGGTGTTGAGAACGCCGTTCATCGCGTAGGCGCCCCTCACCTCCTCGGACTCGAACGTCTCGCTCAGAAGGTCGGCGCAGCTGGTCAGGAGGATCTGGCGGGCCACTTCCTCGAACTGCGTCCCGTCGAAGAAGCTGAGGAGGTCGTTGAGTTCGGGCGGGGGGCTGAGGAGAAGAGGCTCGACGGTTTCCACGAATTGGCGCAGGAACTGGGAGAACTTCGGGAACGCCGCGGCGTCCTTGGTAGAGAACCGAGACAATTCCTTCTGGCAACGCTCGTCGGCCAGGTACGTGAACAGATGACGTCCGCTCGGGAATGGGGCGAAGTTCTGGGGGTCGACGGGGTGGAGCTCGAGGCCGTGATGGAGCAGATCGAGGTCGGAAACGATCTTATCCATCATCCCCGGGACGTAGCTGGCCCGGGAGATTCGGATCCCCGGCCACAGCTCTTCTGTGATCGTGGCGCCACCGGGAATCGAGCGCCGTTCGAGAAGGCAGACCTTCAGTCCGGCCTTCGCCAGGTAGGCGCCACAGGTGAGTCCGTTGTGTCCCGCGCCCAGGATCACTACATCGAAGTCGGCCATGGCGGAGCGGGACTCGGGCGGGGGGATATCGATTTCGAGAGGGACCCACCGTCCGACACGTCCGGAGAGAAGAGCCGGAGGAACTTCGTTCGATCGACCCTCAGCGATCGCTCGGGAGGCGTAGGTGGGCCGTTCCTTCTCGGGGGACCCCATCTGTTGGCTCGCTGGGGCAACGAGAGTCCGCGCCACGGTCCGTGGCCGCGTCGCCAGTGGTCGGCGCTGAACTGCAGGCGGAGGGGTCCGGCCAGGCGGCCGGGTCCCGCTAGGTCTGGTGGTCCTCTACCAGAAGCCTCGCGGCCCGATTCACCTCGATCTGCGCGGAGCCGTACCGACCCCGCCGTAGCAGTTCGACGGCGCGCTGTACGTGAAGGGTCCCGGGTCCAATCCGGTCGCTCGAAATGGGCAGGTTCCGAAGGACGGCGACGACGTGGTAGATCGATCTCCCGGATCTCCCCCTCGACCTTGGTCGCGTCGAATGATTCGGCGGCCCCCTCAGGTTCCCTGACGTTCGGTCCCAGATACTGTTCCACGACGTCGTCGTTCGGGATGGGCATCTCGTCCGGAACAGGAACGGTCGTCGCTTCCGCCCGGCGGGCTGGTTCCCGGAGAAGCCGTTCGCCGGCCGGCGGCGGCTCGATCGTTTCGGGAGGTTCCGGGCTCAACGGAGTGAGGGACTCCACGGTCACCGGTTCCTCCGGTGCCGTCGGGAGAACGTACCCCCCCGATTTCGAAGCGTTGACACCTTTCTCTTGGAAGTCGTAGACGTAGCTCTGGGGCCCGTCGGGAACATAGAACAGCGGCTGGTCGGGGCTCCTTGTTCCATCCTCCAGACGGAGGATCGGTCGTCCCATGAAGCGGGAGGCTTTGACAAGGTCATCCCACTGGCTCACCTCGATCCAACGCGGGCCCGGTGGCGCGGTGCGGGTCAGGAGGACCGACTCGGTGTGCGCACCGATGACCTCGTCCACGGCCGAGCGAGGCTCGTCCTTCCGTCGGCGGGGTGTCCCGACGATAGCGAGGACCCCGGTCAGAAGCGCTGCGCCGGCGACCAGGCGACGGGCGAAGCCGAACGCTCCCGGCGACACGGCGATCCTGGACCTCCCGGACCCCCGCAGGTGACGCGAGGGTTGCCGGCGAGTAACACCTCGTTGGGGATGAAAGTAACCGTTCCTCCTCCACCGATTCATGCCCGCGACTCGATCATCGCCCGGCGATGCCGCCAAGCGAATCCAAAGGCTCATGTCAGACCTGTAGATAGCCCGCGCTCGAAGAACGACCATGTTTCGGGGTACCCGTCTATCCGTGTTGGCCCTCGTCGGGATGGTGGCCGCACCGGAGCGGAAGAGCGGAGCCCGCGAGGCGATTGACGCGGTCATCCACCCGTGGACGGTCGCCATCGTCGACACTCCGACGCCCCCGACGGGCCCCCATCGCATCGACCTGAACCGCTGGGAGGACCTCCTTCGAGCCGCCGAGCTTCTCGGGCGGCCCATCCTGCGGCTCCAGGGCGGAGAGAGCGGGCCGGAGGGACAACTGTTCTACGTCGCGGACGGGTCTCAGAACTACGTGTTCGACTTCCACGGGACCCCCCTGCCGGTGGCACGGTCCGGGGGCTACGCCCCGCCCGTCCCGCCGGTCCCGATTCCGGTGCCGGCCCCGCTGGCGGTTGCGCCCGTGATGGCGGCCCGGCCCGAAGCACCGCCTCCCCCGTCCACCGTGGCGCCACTGCCGGTGATCCCGGCGCTCCCGCTGCCGGCGATCCCCCCGCCCGTCGTGCCGGACCTGGCCGACGCCCCGTGGGGTACCGAGCTCCCCGAACAGGCCGCGGACCGGGACCTCCCCTCCGCCACGGTGGTGGAGCGGCGGATCCGCGAGATGATCCACGAACTGCTGGCGGACTTCCGGAAGCTTCCTCCGTCGAGCGACCGCCTGGAGCTCGGCACGGAGCACATCCAGCGCGCCGTCGACATGCTCCACCTCGGACGGTACGGGGTCGCCCAGATCGAGCTCCACAAGGCGGCCCGGATCCTCCAGGAAGAGCCGCAAAGCTGACGCCGGATTTCGAGCCCGCGAAGGCGCGGAGCCTTCGCCATAAGGCTTTGGAAACGAATGGGTGGGGGGATCCGTGAACACCCCCCGCTCGTCGGAGCGGGGAGGGAGGTCCACGCAAGCAATCCCCCCGGTGGCGCACACCGAGGCAGGGACCTTACTCAGGTCACCGCTTCTTCGACTTCTTCTTGGCCTTCTTCGGCATCTTGTGGCGTCCACCCGGCCGGCGGCCGGGTTATCCACTGGTAGGGTGTAAGTCGTATCTAAGGATGGGGCCGACGGCCCTGAGCGCGCCTCGGAGCGCTGCAGGGGTGAGGCAAGTCCCTAGCGCCTCCCGAGAAGCACGCAAGGGATCCCACCGATTTCCCCCACGAGGGGCGATGCTCTGCAAGTGGATATCGCTGAAAATCGTACCGCTCCTGCGGCAGCGGCTCCCGAGGGGGAGCAGGCTCTTCTCCATGTGAGCGAGCCGAGGTCGGGACGGGCCTAGCCCGAAACCCAAGAGGCTTCGCGGACAACCGGAGAGTGACGGCCCAACCGGTTGTCCACCCATTTGGAGCAAAACGAGGATATACAGGTTCGAAGCGTGTAAACAGTGACCCGGTAGGATTCTGTGACGGGAAGCGGCCTGAGCATCGTCATCCCGGCATGGAACGAAGAGGAGCGCCTCGGTCGTACGCTCGATCGGTACCTCCCGGCGCTGGAGGCTCGGGGCGGCCCGTTCGAGGTTATCGTCGTCGCGGACGGAGTGGAGGACCGGACGGGCGAGGTCGCCGCGTCGTATGGCGACCGCAACGTGCGCGTCCTTCACTTTTCAACGCAACTCGGGAAGGGAGGGGCGATCTTGGAAGGCATTGAGGCCTCCCGGTACGAGAGCGTGGGGTACGTAGACGCAGACGGGCCGATCCTTCCGGAGGACCTGCTCGCCCTCGCCGAGGGGCTGACGCGTTTCGACTGCATGGTAGCTTCTCGGAAGATACCGGGCAGCCGAATCACAAATCCGGAACCTGAACTTCGACGCTTCCTAGGAGGAGTTTGGGGATGTCTTGTTCGCTCGGTCCTCTTCCTTCCGGTCCACGATACCCAGTGCGGCGCGAAGTTCTTTCGGAAATCCGCCCTCCAGCCGGTCTTGAAGGAGGTGGCCATCACCAACTGGGCGTTCGATGCGAGTCTGATCTATCATCTAGCGAAGGCCGGACGGTCCATCCACGAGCATCCGGTAACGTGGTCCCACGACGAGGCGAGCCACCTGGTTATGAGCACCGCAGTACCCAAGATGTTCCTCTCGTTGGTGGGCCTTCGATTGATGAACATCTCCCTCTCCAGCTACGTTCCTCAATCTTTGGTCGACCGGTTCGCTCGCGAGTTTGCCGCGGCCTAGGAGCGTCGGGCAGTCCGCGCCGCCGTAGCACCCCTGACCGGTGATTGCGCCTCCACCCTACTCCTTCTGGCCCGACTTCGGCAATCAGTCGCGGATTCTCGCTACCGTTGTAGGATCTCCTTAGCCCCATTCGCTGGCCCAATCGATTTGGCGGTGCGATCGCAACTAGTCGGACTCCCGGTCCGAAACCTCGCTTCCACAAGTCGATTGGAGGGAATCTCCTAGGCGTAGAGTGGAGTATCCAAACCCGAAACATGGGATCAGGCGCAGTCCGGGATGCTTGGTTCACTCATTGGCGTCGCGAGTCGCCCACCCGGACAAGTATTCTAAAATTGCAGACAAAACGGGACCCAAAATCGCGGGTTCGCTTAGGGACTGAAACCCCCACACAACCGGTGGTCACTAAAGATCGGCAGACAGAGCGTCGGACCACCTCGAGATATGGTTCCACCTAGGGTTAGGGAAAACTCTGCACTACCTCGACTCGTCACGGTTCACTTCCAGGATCCATCATCTCAATCAGTCTCTCCACCGACTCGCGAGCCCGTGTGTCATACTCCGGTCGCGGGATCGGAAGGCGCGATTCTCGAAAATGTCGAACATTGGTGCAGAAGGAGAGAATCTCGTTCACGATCGCGTCGACGTCCCCCTTTATCACAAATGAGGGGCGCGCTCCGAGCTCGCCCGCGTTCTCCCGGAGCTCGGGGAGGTCATACGCAATGATTCCGATTCCACAGTAGTAAGCTACATTCATGGCGCTCGAGTAGCCACCGGCGGCGTTGTACGGTAATATCAAGAGGTCATGGCTGAGTACCACGTCAAGAAGTTCTACTTCCGGAACGTAACCGAGGAAGTGGAACCATCCCGGGTCCATGGCCGCTACTGCCATGCTAACCTCTCTCTGATACTCCGGAAACTGGGCGTTGATGGCCCCTGTGAGGCTTACCAGGAACCGGCCGCCTCGCTCGTGGGCAACTCGAAGGGCGCGTAGAACGCCCGATAGGTCCTTCTGAGGGCCCCAGTTCCCTAAGAGCAATATCCGAGTCGGTTCGTCCGGGGAGAAAGGATTGTTCCTGGGTACCCTGCCGGAGGCTGCCAGCAATCCGAATGGTTCGATAAACGGGAGAGGTACTCTCTCAGTAATCGTCAGAAAGGCCTCGGCAACCTTCTCCTGTTGACTCTTGAGAGGCACGACCACCGTCGTGCAGCGCAGCAGCAGGCCTTCGAGGAAGCGCACGCCTACGCGCCGCAAGATCGAAGGGCGATACCCGAGCTGCACAACATCTTGGGTTTCTAGAAGATTGTGCATGTACACAATGACAGGCTTGCGAGTAAGCTGAGCAAGCAACGACGGCACGAACAGGCCGGTAGCGTTGGCAAGGGAGGTACGTCCGAATGCCGTGAGATACACGTTGAATAGAAACCCGTCTAGGGTGCGCGCCCGTTTCAGCATGGAACGAAGCGTCAGGAGAAGAGAGATTGGTCTGTCGCGGACCCAGCGAGGCAGGAGCTGAGCCTTTGGAGATTCTAGCGCCTTCGGTAGGTACGAACCGACCTGAGAGAATACGACTAAGGACTTGACCCGCTTATCAAGGACAAGGGCCCTGATGATCCCGGTGGACGTGGTTCCAACGTACCCGCCTTCCGGAAAGAACGTCCCGAAGAAGCCAACTGAGACTCCGTCGTCGACCCCGGGATTCATGCGAGGAGTCACTTTAGGAAATCCAGGAAGCCTCGTCGCTTAATAGGCGACCCCATATCAACCTCGATCTCCCAAAAGAACCATGTCAGACATAGGCCAGCGGAGCGCTCAAGCTGGGTAGAGACAATTCCAATTTCCGGAACCCGCAAGCCCCCCCAGTTCAAGCCACTGGAAAGGGCATAGGGAAAGGTCGGGGTTCGGTTGGTTCGCTCGACTCTCTTTGCTTCGATATGCGAGTCGAGGGGGAAACAACCAGATCATACCGACCTCTGCGGAGTGATGCCTTAATATGAGCGCCAGCCCCCGCTTGATTCCAAAATTCACATTCGATAATCAACGAATCAGAATTCATACATATGGGCGGGCTAGAACCTTCGAGTGAGAGACGGGCCTGGCCGTGAGAGATAGGGTCATTCCAACGGTCTACGCACGCAGCCTGATGGCGATACTTTGCCACAGCGGCGTCCTGAACGCTCGATCACAGCGATGGGTACCGTTCCTGAAGTTGGAGGAGGAGATGTTTTTCCTCCATACGATGGTCGGTCCGGGACAAATCGCAATCGATGTCGGGGCGAACGTTGGAATTTACACCGGTTGGCTCTCGCGACTGGTGGGTCCCTCGGGGAGAGTATTGGCGTTGGAGCCGTACCCGCCAATCTTTGAGAGGCTCGTGAAGAATGTGCGACGGATGCGTGCCACGAATGTGATAACCCTCAATGAGGCGGTCGGGGCCGACACGGGCTGGACTTCGCTAGAACTCCCAATGTCGAGAAGAGGCGAAGTCAACGATCCTTACATCCACGTCCAGACTGGCTCAGGTCTAGGAGGTCAGGTCCGTTTGACGACGATTGACGAGATAGTTCACCGCGAAGGCTTCCAGCAGGTGAATCTAATCAAGGTAGACGTTGAGGGGTACGAGCGTTATGCAATCGAAGGATCACGTGAGACCATTCAGAACTTTCGTCCTTTAATCCTGATAGAAATTTATGACCGGTGGGCCCGACGATATGGCTCCAGCTTCCATGAAGTGGACGAGCTGCTAGCCGGTTTGGGCTACTCGGGCTACTTACTCCATGATGGGCGGTTGTTTCGTGCGCGCGACCCTCCTAATATGAGCCGGAACTATTTCTATGTTCCAAATGCGCGCCGGTAAATCTGCGTGTATCCCTCGCGCGCAATCGTGGGATTGAATTGCAGGACTTGACGCCGTTCGTGTTCCATAATCTCGTCGCGCCTCATTGGTACGCTCAGACTTTCAATAGCAGCAACCCATTCCTCTATCGGAGCTGACAGACTGACATATGAGCCTGCATCACCCAGCACTTCGAGCGAGACAGCGGTTCTAGGCGAAACCACAGGTAGCTCGGAGGCCATGGCTTCGATCAGCGGTCGTCCGAATCCCTCCTGGGTTGATGTATGCAAATAGACATCACACGCGTTGAACAGGAGCGGGTAGAGGTCATGAGGGAGCGGGGGCAGATGGATCACTCCAGGCAGGTTGGGCAGTCTACCACCCACCTTGACAATACGATATCCCTTCCTCAAATGGCCCGCGACATCGGCGAGGGTCGAATAGTTCTTGTTTGAGGCGCCGACACTCACATTCAGCACGAGCACTTCTTCCGGTGGCAGACCGATTGCCTCGCGGGCGCTCCATTTGTCCCGGCGTCGAAATCTAACGGGATCAATCCAGTGGGGAACGACGGTGCTCGATAGGGAACTGCTCCTTGTCAGACAGCCCTGGACAAATTTGGTAGGAACGATGCGTTCGCAGGCGGTATGCACCCTCCGAGGAAGGGTCATGTACTGCCAGAGCGCAGAAGCATCTCGTAGGAGGATGGTCGGGTCCCACAGATTCCCTGTGTCCGGGAACCGAGGGTAAAAGTCATGGATTGTCACCACAGACCGCGGGTAATGAGGCACGAGCCGGTACGATGTTCCGCAGAAGTGGATTGAGCTACCGGGCGAGACGCTCTCTTTCAGCAGTTCATAGTTGTGTTTCATCGCGACAGGGACCTGAAACCTCGATCTGGCGACCATAGAGCCCGGGATGCGGGTCCAGCCTGACCGTGGTTCCACAGGCAAGTAGCAAAGAGAAAGTACCCTTACATCCGAGAAGACATCCCGCACTAGATCGGCGAGCGCATCCGCATAGATGCCGATGCCCGTGGCAGGCCCCTGGTCGGTCACGATGTAAAGCGTATCGGACAGCATCCGACGAAACTCATTGACGGGGTAGTATAAGCGAAACGGGGAGCTTCCGGCGCAACCGAGGCGCGGCTGCCTTACAAGGGAAGGGGGTTGGGACAGTGCCGAGCTAAGTCACTGCCAGCAAGTAGCTTCGGGTCACGTCTAGGTACGACTGTTGCCTTGCTTGAGCCAACTCCGACACGCGCGTACGGGTTGCTTCATCCCTCATAAGTTCGTCCAGCCTCGAGGCGAGATCAATCGGGTCACCCGCCCGGGCCACGAGCCAGCCCATTTCAGCAGCATCTCGCCCGCACGGAACATCGGTAGTCACTACAGGGACTCCGCAGGCCGTGGCCTCATACTTTACCTGACCCGCGTTTTCGGAATGGACTGAAGGTAAACAGAATATTGATGCGCGATAGTACTCTCGGTCCAGTTCGGCCTCCTCGACGAACCCGAGGAACGAAACGCGGGTCTGCAGCGACTCTCGAACCAGGAACTCAAGGAGTTCCCTATGAAACACTGGGTCATCGACGGGGCCGACCAGTCGGTACTGACCATTTCGGATGCCCCGAAGCGAGCCGTGCGAATGCCCTCAGCAAGACATCTTGCCCCTTCATCCGAGCAATCCGGGCCACGCACAGGATTGTGGGCTCCCGAACTGAGTCTCCGTATCTCCGCGGGTCAATGAGTCCCTGTGGGAATCCAATTGGAATCCGGACGACCTTCCATGCGTGGATTCCCGGGAGTCTTTGTGCCCTCTCGACGCCGCAGGAGGTCTCGATTGAAACGAGGTCTAGCATGCGGCTGGAGAGAACGAGCAGGGCACTCGAAAGGACAGAAACGATTCGGCTTAGCCCTGTATAGTCGAGGCTCCAATCGGTCTTCAATATGAAACGGGTCTGGCGACGGCTGAAGCCCGGAAAGATTCTGCGATAGACATAAACAAGAGGCAGGATGGAAACCAGTGAAGATCGCAATGGGCCGACGACCACTGTGTCCGGCCGCGTCGCACAATCTCGCGGAATGCGAGTAGCGGTTCGAAGATGGACCTCCCGAATCCGGTCCCGGGAGGACCCTTCACAACCATGCCGGTCTGAACGATTTGAACTCCTTTGGGGGGTTCATATGCTAGTTCAGCGCAAATCAGAGTCGACTCGTACCCGAGCTCGTGAGCTGACCGGGGGAGCATGAGCCAAGGGGACCGGTTGTGAAAGCGAGCTAGCCTCCCGTTGGGGGTGTACATCACAAATCCCATTCCAACGTGGGATGGGCGTGTTTTCTCCATGTGCCCCCGTCCTAGTGCTTGCCAGTCTTTGTGAGGGAGCAGCTCGTGTAAATTAGTCTGCGTCACATTGGGCGGAGCTATGAAGAGGTGGACAACCCCTGCTTCTGATGTGTGCGGGCCTATTCCTTGGCTTCATCTCTGTCCAGAAGGGGCGGTCGCTGCCAGGCAGCTTAAATTGGAATGACGCGTTTGCCGATTTTTCCCGACAGGGCAACGCTCGACAGCTCGCATGGTAGCGGACATACGGGGAGCTTGATCCACCCGTGAGACGGACCTGCAGAACCCCACAGTTGGTTTGGGCGGCGCGAGGGAGCAGATGTGCCCCGAGGAGACGCGGTATACATGGCCGATAGCCCGGTAATCAGCGTAGTAGTTACCGCATACTCGCGGCGTGAGTTTCTCCGGGATGCCGTCGAATCAGTTCTAAGTCAGACATTAGATTGCCACCAGTACAAAGTGATAGTACTCAAAGACTTCAAAGAAGACGCTCTCGATTCTTTTCTTAGCGAACACGGAGTCCGAGTCTATCGCGATGAGATGAAGGTGGGACGGGCCCTCGCAAGGGGAATTCGACTTGCTCGGGGAGATATCGTGTGTTTTCTTGATGATGACGACTTATTTCAAGCAGAGAAGCTGAGCTACGTGAAAGCCGCGTTTGCCACCGATCCAGGGCTTGGGTACCTCCACAACTCTTTCGTCGTCGAGTATGGAGCTCAGAAGGACCATCGTCCTACCCGACGTCTGAGCCACGCCCAGCGCATGACCTTCGACCCGGTGCATTCCCCCGGAGGTCGCTTGCCCCCCCGTGCACCATGGCTCGGATTTAACCTGAGTTCGGTCAGCATCCGGAAGCAGTGGGTACTAGAGCTGCTGCCTCTATTGGAACAAATTGAGGCCTCTCCTGACGGTTTCTTCATCGTTGCGGCCCTAAGCAAGGGAATCCGTGTCACCATCGATCCAGAGGCATTGACCGTATACCGCTATCACGATAGCACAACGCACTTCCTCGAAGGAGGAAGTGACGTGAATGCCATCCGCGAGAAGGAGCATATGGACAAATTTCTGCGCGCATTTACAGTCTTTCAGAAGCTCGCCGATGGTACCCCCATGGAAACTGCGTTGCGCTACGACGTCATCTATTGGCGAATCCGTTACTCCCTGTTCGAGGAGGGGACCGTGTGGCGACTCGAGCCAGCGGATGTTGCTCGGTTCATTGGCGGTGGAATTAGGCGGCGAACCTTACACCCATTCTATCTATTGCCCGCGTATCTGGCCGTCCGAGTTTCTCCCCGCACCGCGCGTGGGCTCTTTCACCTGATGTCGACGCGCTTTGGGCATATGAGTCTGGCCTAGAATCCCCTTCTTTTTCCCACGCCGTCGAAAGATAATCCCGGCTACGATGAGCGCCGAAATCGTGCTTATCCCGACGAAGCCGAGGGTTAGAACCTCCCCTACATAAGAGACTTCAATTGAGATGTTTACAGGTCTGGAGACGACCAGCAATTGGCCTAGGGCGGAATCTAACGAGAATCTGGCCACTGACGGAGTGGCTTGCATGAGGTTGTAGTACGGCAACCGCACCCAGGTTAACTCCTGACAATTTTGCACCGAATAACCCGAGGGATTGAAGAGTACCGGATTCTCGGCCTGCAGCTGGCTCGCCGCGGAATACGTGTAGGCGTACGCGTTATCGTAGAACGAAAGGTCAAGGGCGAATGTGACGTTTCCTGTGGAACCGCTTCCTGAGGGCGAGCGACTGTAAACATCGATGTAGAGGTAGGGAACACTGCTGGAGTCGATCGACCCATATAGGTCGGAGCTAACGTAGAACCCTGAAGACGGCGTTGGGCCCACCAGGACCGAGTTCACCGCGACATAGATTTCGGGGCCTACCTCTGCGGATGCGCGTATGGTTTCGTTGTAGGGGAAGGTAAGATTGAACCCGATGCTGACGAGTGGGGTGTAATTTGGGGCAGTGGCGTTGTAATCAAACGAGGTCGAAACGAGAAGCGTACTCCCGTTCGATTTCTGGGAAGATGAAAAATTCGAAACCTCCTGACCAGATGGAGCGTAGACATACGAGACTCCCACCCCGGAGGGAACAGACGCGCGCTTGGATGGCGTCGTAATCCCTGGCACGAGAGCGATACCGGCTATGAAAACGAAACCGGAGAGCAATCTTATTGCGAGGGTTCCTGACGTTAAGCCACGGAACGGGACGAGGAGAGAGGATACTGTGGCATTGGCGGGGTTGGTAAAGTTCTGGGAGCCGAATCCGAAAGTTACCGAGGAGTTACCGTTCGCAACTTCAAACAGGCCACCGTCCGTGTCTACTGCATGAATCACAAGCGACGCATTCTGATACGCCGGAACAGAAAGAGTCATCGAACTGCTGTACGGCTGTTGGACCGACAGATAGCTTACTTGGCCGAACGGGGTGTTCCCGGACTCCGTGGTAGAAACTTGATACGGCGCGTCGCTGCTGGCCGCGTCAGGCGCGAGGTCACCCCCTCCAGCCAACTGATACACCTGTATTCCATACCGCGCAACGCTCGCGTTGAATGCCTGGAATGCCGCTGGCACTCGGCCTGAAGGGAGCACGAACAGGCTATCTACTGCGTTCCATCCGTTCAGCGATTGGATGGTTAGAGTTTCGCCGGGAGTTAGGTAGGTTTGGATGTTTTGCCACGTGAATGCGTTGGTGAAACCCTGGTACGCACCGGAAGTATTGAAACTGGCTGAAGTACTTCCGGCCTGGATTCTGAGGGATCCTCCCTTCCAGGCAGGGTTCTCGGAATAGTATACCCCGATCCATACCGTATAGTTTCCAGGCGTTGTGATGGTCAGGGGAACAGTCATCGACTGGGCTCCCTGGGCCATGGCTACCGGGTCAACCGAATCGTAGAGATAGAAGTCCGACTCGGGCACGTTCCAGGCCGAGGTCCATCCTTCCTGAGGCGAGGAAGCAGTCGCGTAGTTAGCTAAGGCCTCAGGGCTTTGTAGGGAAGATAACACGATGCCATAGAGCGCGTTGAACGACGGAACCACGACAGACCGGGTTCGTGGAATCAGGGCAGAGTACAGGGACGGGTTCAAGTCTGCCGAAAGGACAGGGACCTGGCTTGATAGATTAAAACCAAAGTACGGCAGAACGTTTAGCTCGTTGAAACCCCCGGCCACAAGAGTAACGTTGGAGATGACGTTGGCAGTTCCAGCATATGCCAAGTTGTGGTAGATCACGTATCCATGGCCGGTGTACGCCCGGAGGACGTCAAATTGGTATTCCATAAGTTGAGAGGCGTTTTTGCCTTCGGAGAACGGTAGCAGACCTCCCTCGTAAGAGTACGAGTTGGTTCCGTTTAGAACGACGAAGTATTCAATCCCGGCAAGAGACATTAACTGACCCAGATAGCGAGTCTCGTTCTGGTAAAAGAGTGAATAGACCCAATAGAAAAATCGGTTGGAAGCAGTTGCGGGGGCAGCGTAGTACGTTAGCGAAGCCGTCCGCTGCTCGGGATAACCAATGAGGGGATTCACGAAGAAGTTAGAGCTTCCGCTGAAGTTCAGATTGTTATCGGGATTGAAGTAGGCCACCCCTCCGGTCGAGGATCCCATGAGTCTTGCGAGTTCGGGCTGAATCGTAGCGTACGAGGGGGGCATCGTGATTCCCCACGCATCATTGATTCCATTGGGGTTGTTGTAGTATCCCTGCGACAAGACGGGAGTCGCCAGGACGGTCACGACGAGGATAGTGAATAATGGAAGGACCCAAGTTCTCGGAATCCTCCGCTGCCATAAGCGCCAGTTCACCGAAGGGAGACTAGGACTACGTGGTTGCAGACTTCTTGTTGAATTTGGAATGGGTAACCGGCTGGCGATGTCCTTCAACAACAAGGTGAACAGGAGAAAGTACAGGGGAACGATAATGAACCAGTCCCAATAGTAGGACCCATTGAGCGACCCGTAGCCCGGCACGTGGAGGTACAGATACGCGGCCAGTGGGTACAGGGGAGAATCAGCGGCCGCCCCTAAGAGTGCTGAACCCACGATGACCAGGGAAATCACACCTTGACGGAGTTTTCGAAGCAGAAATGGAGACAGGAGCAGAAGACCCACGAGCAATGCCTCGGCAGCCGACCAAGCTGTCGAAAATGTAGAGCCCGTGAAAGAGAGGGCGACCCACGCGAGGTTGGGGGGGTACCCTTTCAGCAGAAGGAGGTTGAGTGGCGGGACGCTGTTTCCAATCAGCGATCCGAGTCCTGGGCTAGCACGACGTAGGCGCCCGCGGAGATTCCACCTTGAAGGAGTGGGACGATTTCGGGCAACAGCAGGATGATAACGACCCCGGCTCCAATCAATACATACCCGATTACGCGAGCCGCTTCGCGGACAGTGTATGACCAGAAAGGAACACCACTTGGAGCCGAGCGATAACGAAACAGAACAAAGACGGTACAGTAGAGAAGGATGCCAAGGAAAAACGCCTGATACGAAAGCAGAGAGAAACTCAAGAAGACCCACGAAAGCACGAGATACGGTGCGGGGAACCTCCCTGGCTTCTGGGAGTCCAGGAGCATGAAATAAAGGGCGATGAATGTAAAGGCCTGGGCTACCAATATTTCGCTATCTCCAGCCGAGAGAATCATTATCATGAGCGGGTTGAAAGCTAGAAATGCTACTGCAAACACCCGAAGTGGGAATTTGCGCGTGAGTTGACCTGACACCGCGTACCCCGCGAGCATGAAGAGGGCGGCGGATCCCAGCACATAGAGCCGTTCCGCCGAGGAAATGGACATGAAGTGCGAGAGAACCCACAACGGGACGTTAAGGAAAATATCCCCAAGGAAAAAGGTCAGGGGAGTAGAACTTGGGATCGAGTTGAATTGAAATGGATTGAAAACTGGAGACCAGAGCAGTGCGTTTGGCGTCAGCGGTGTTACGAAGTTTCCCCAGCCTGGGTATCCTGTGTACACTAAGAGATACCGGAGGTAGAAGGCGAATGCGAGGCCAATAAAAATCCCAGATGCAAGGATGAGTCGCGTACCCTTCCTAGATGTAGCGTATCGGAATCCCTTGTTGCATCTATCGGCCAACCAACCAATAACGCCTCGCCATCGGCGTGCCTCCATTAACAGGCTCTTAGAGAGGGGAATGTCATCGGCTCCTGAACTTCCTGTAAGGAAAGATTCCATGTCGCGTACCTACCCGGTTCCGTCGACCATGATGCTAACGCTTGAACATGCAGGTCAAGACCCGGGATTGTCTCTCCGGACGCTTGTCCACCAATGGGGACCAACTCTGATGTGACCCGCTTCCCTCCGGGAACCGCGACCCAAGGCCCACGACCTGCCCCGCTCGTGCCCGTCCGAGGACAATCGGGTTGGATAGGCGGAAGTGACCCCTGTAGCCATCTGCCAAAAGAGGAGGATGTTCAAGAATTGAGGATCTGGTGCCATTCGGGCGATACCGCGATCGCGTCGGTCGATGCTCGTGCCCCACGGCTAGCCGGCGACTTTTCCCGATTTCGTGGCTTGGAAGATCCTCGCGTGCAGGTCCCCAGCCGACTTCCGTATCATGCCATGCATACTCTAGATTAACCACATTCGCCTGGAAGAAAGAGATTTCGAGATCCGAGAAGTCCTCACCGAACTTGAGGAAACCATTCTTTCAAGCCGAGTCCGCGGGGCGACCCGGCCACGCCACTTCAAGGTGGGAACCAAGGGCTGGGAGAATTTCATCTGGCGGACTGGTTCTGCTCCAGCGGAGAACGTCTCTTGAGCACTCATTGGACTAAGGAAGCAAAGCCCGGCGGGAGCTTCTCTCCAGTGAGCCGGAGCCTTGACATTGCGTTGCGCTCGTACCGGAATACGTTTGGAGAGCACTGGGCTCGATACAGATTCGCTAAGTCCTGCTCGACCGGGGCCAGGGTTCTCGACTCCGGCTGCGGTCACGGAATCGGCTCAATACTCGTAGCACCTGCTGCCCGAGAGTATGTAGGAGTAGATATTGACGAAAAAGCGATTTCTTGGGCCCAATCAAACATAGCTCCGCAACTGGCAAACACCAAATTCATATCAGACCTAGATCAAGCCGTTGGAAAAGGTCAGCCACTTTTTGATTTAGCAATATCATTCGAAGTCATCGAACATGTGGCGGACCCAGGTGGCTATCTCGATCAGCTCAGTCAGCAAGTCGTTCGTGGAGGTCGCATCCTCATCTCTACTCCTAATGGTCTGCTCACCCGCCATCGCCCGCAGCTGTACCGCTCTGACTTTCATGTGGATGGGTACAGCATCGACGAATTGATGCAACGTGTCCCATTTCGATGGTCGCAAGTGCGCTACTTCAGGGAGTTCCGATTCGATCATTGGGATTCCATCTATCCTATTCTCCTTCGGCAATTGCGCCAGCACGAAATCGATGAGTCTGCGAACGTGCGAAAGGTCAGCCAAAGTCGGTTAGCGCCCGTCAGCCCGGCTAAGGTCGTCCACTCACGAGCCGAGGTGATGCCGGGGCTAAGCGTCGTGTACCAACGTCTTCTAAATCCATCGTGTTTTTGGGGAATAGCCGAAGCCGATCTCGGCGCTCTTCGTTCTGAAAATTTCTCAACCATTCTTCTTGAATTCACTTTGTCTTGAAGACTATGGGATAGGTCAAGCTACAGGCGTCGCGAGCCTTGCAACTACCCATATTCCTATTCCGCTCGAACCGGTGGTGTTCCCTAGTTCCCCTCAAGCCTCCCGGTACGGAGGCTCTCGTCGCCTCCCTGCTCGGGACTTTGTCACCTATCCTGCATATCGTCTTGACGCCCCAGAACCAGTCGCGGTAGCTAAACCTCCTACATACCAGCTGACGAGACGCAATGCCGCCCGGACGAATTGGAGGCTAAAGGGGTATCCTTCGATTGAACGGCTTCCCCGACCCAACCGACAGGAGAGACGCGAACTCAAGCTTGACTAGTGCTGTTCCAAGCGCTTGAAAGCAGGTCGTCGGCTGCCGGACCCGGTTCCGAAAGCGCTAGCTCGCATCCGCCCGAGCGAGCTTTATGACGGGACTCACAAAGCATCCGGACTAGGGCATCGAGATTGCCCGGAACAAATGGGGTCGCCTACAAGGGTTGGCTAAACACCAGCTGCTGCTCACGCCTCGGAGAACCTGCCCGCTCCGGGAGCTTACTAGAGTCCACTACCTTCTTGAATCAATTGACGCATAAGTGCCTCGACCGGGCCCCGGAGTTCAGCGTCCCGATAGGCGAACTCGAGGTTGGCCTTGAGCCAAAGAAATCGATCTCCAATGTCGTATCGCGTTCCCCGAAATGTCGCGGCGAACACGGGCGTCTTCAGGGAGAGTAACTGGAGGGAGTCCGTCAGCTGCGTCTCCCCGTGGTACCCCGGCTTGGTCTCATCGATGGCCGAGTAGATCTCAGGCGTGAGTACGTAGGCCCCCGTGATGCCGAGTCGGCTTGGAGTTACGGATGGTTCGGGCTTCTCGATCAGACGATGGCATCGATAGAGTCCTGGCTGAATCTCCGCACCTTCCACAATGCCGTAATCCCTAACCTTCTGATCGGGGACTGGTTCGACCGCGATCACCGGTGCTCTTAGCCGTTCATAATGGTCCCACAGCTGGCGGAGGAGCGGAGGCTCACAGACGTTGATCGTGTCCCCGAGCAGGACACCGAATGGCTCACGACCCGTGTGATGCCGCGCGAGGCCGATAGCGTCGGCCAACCCTTTTGGTTCGCGTTGTCGAACAAAATGAATCCGGGCCTTCCCCATGAGTTCCTCGAGTTCGCGCATGCCGGGATTGTCGTCAGCCCGGTCGAATTCCGGGTTGTAATCGAAGTGATCCTCGAGCGACCGCTTGCCTCTGCCCGTGACGATCAGAATGTCGTCGGCGCCGGATGCGACGGCCTCTTCCACCACATACTGGATGATCGGCCGGTCGACTACAGGCAACATCTCCTTGGGTTGGCTCTTTGTCGCTGGCAGGAATCGGGTGCCAAGGCCGGCTGAAGGAATGACAACTTTCACCGGCGATTCCTTCCCTTGCCCGTACCGTGCTCATATGACATTGGCTAGGATCCGTGGGGAGCCGGCCCCATGCCTAATGAGAGTATCCGAAGTCCGGCGACACCGTCTGTTCGAGCGCTTACCGCACGACGGAGGTCGACCAGTACCGGCTCCTTCATTCGTCGCGTCCACTCCGGCTGCCAATGGCGGTACACTGGCCAGTCCGCTTGGAGAACGGCGACGTCGGTCCCCGAGAGTGATTTTAGCACCGACCTGCTGAATTCTACCGATCCGGGGCCGGGGACCTTGCGGCGCTCCCACTCCCGCCGGAAGTTGGTTAACGCGAATGGATCGTGGACCCGGACCCGGGCCCCGGCCCGGACCAATCCTGAGACCAGAGGGAAGGCACGCGACTCCCGTACGTCGTCCGTCCCTGCTTTGAATGCGACTCCGAGCACCGCAACCGTCTTTCTATTCAAGGGGCCGGCAGCCAATCGGACGAGGCTCATGACGTGCTTCGCTTGGTCCTGATTGATTGCAAGGGCCGTCTCCCCACTCCGGAACCGGACACGCAGCTCGCGCGCCCGGGCTATCAATGCCTCGAGATCCTTCTCAAGGCAGCTGCCGCCGAATCCGGGTCCCGCCTTCAGGAAGCGCCTCCCGATCCGGGGGTCTGCGCCCACGGCCTCCATCACGCCATCGATGTCAAGGCCGAGTTTCTCGGCCATCCGGGATACCTCGTTGGCAAACGACACCTTGAGTGCCAGGAACGCGTTGGAAGAGTACTTTACCAGTTCTGCCCCGGAGGGAGTGAGGAAGTAAATTGGGGCGCGGAAGGGTGCGTATACTCTCCGCAGCCAGGCTCGGGCATGCGGGTCCCGCGTGCCCACCACGATACGGTCCGGGTGACGGGCGTCCCGGACCATCGTTCCCTCCGCGAGAAACTCGGGGTTGGTAGCTACACCGAGCTCGCGAGGGGGCCTCCCCGAGTGGTGACGCAGAATCGGTTCGATGACGGTCTCCGTCGTCTCGGGCACCACGGTACTCTTGACGATGACGAGGCGATAGCCCTTCACGGAGCGGAGTGCGTCTCCGAGCTCCGCCGTTCCCTTCTTCAGCGGACGGAGATCGATCCGCCCGCTGGAGAGACTCGGTGTCGGTAAGCAGACGAAGATGCCCTGGGCGAACCTCACCAGATCACCGGGTCCGGCGGCCACCGAAAATCGCCCCGACCGCACCTGCTTCCGCAAGAGCTCGGGCAGCCCCGCTTCATGATAGGGAGACACTCCTCTGACCACCGACTCTCGGACCTCGGTCTTGATGTCGTAGCCCGCGACGGAGAAGCCGCGTGCCGCGAAGGCTAGCCCAGTCGCGAGCCCCATGTACCCCAGGCCGTAGATGCCAATCACGGGCGTTCGAGGGGTCGCCCGCTTCACAGCGTGCGCCTCAGAGACGGGCTGAGGTCCAGCGAACGAAAGTATGCCACGGTCTTCACCAACCCCTCCTCAAGGGGGATGCGCGGAGACCACCGAAGGTATCGCTGCGCTCGTCGGATATTGGGAGATCGCTGCTTCGGGTCGTCCTCGGGGAAGGGACAGAACTTGATCCTCAACGGAATCCCGAGCGTGCGGGCTACGAGCTCTGCAGTCCTACGGACGGTGATTTCGCGGGGACCCCCCAGGTTCATTGGGGTCGGTACGCCGGGAGGGGCCTCCATCAGCAGCCGAAGACCGCGGACCATGTCGGACACGTAGCAGAACGAACGAGTCTGTTCTCCTCGGCCGTAGATGGTGAGAGGTTGCCCCCGGAGTCCCTGCACGATGAAGTTCGAGACAACCCGTCCGTCAGCAGGGTCCATTCGGGGGCCATACGTGTTGAATATCCGAGCGATTCGGACGTCCAAGCCGTACTCCCGCCGGTAGGCCATCGACAGGGCTTCGGCGTACCGCTTGCCCTCGTCGTAGCAACTGCGCGGGCCGACCGGGTTGACGCGTCCCCAGTAGGACTCTGTCTGCGGATTGACCTCCGGGTCCCCGTAGACCTCACTGGTTGATGCCAGCAATACTCGAGCATCAGAACGGCGTGCCGCTTCTAACACCCGAAGCGTACCGGCCGAGTTCACAACGAGGGTCCCGATTGGATCACGCTGGTAGGCAGGTGGAGAGGACGGGGAAGCCAGATGGTAGTAGCGATCCGCCCGTGGAAGTCGGGCCACCCGGGTCAAATCAGCGCTGCGGAGCCGAAACTTGGGGCTCGTCCGGGCGGCCTCGAGGTTGACACGTCGCCCAGTGCTGAGATTGTCGATGCCCCGGACCCGGTCTCCGCCGCTGATCAGGGAGTCCACCAGATGGGAGCCGAGGAATCCGGCGGCCCCGGTCACAACGACTTCGGCCAAAGTACCCCCCCGGGCCATGGGACGGGCCCGCCAAATACAGTTTCCTCACCGTGGAGGCACAACCCGGGGCCCACGGACTCGTTCGTCGGTCATCACCGGTAGGCGCGTGGGGTTACGCCCGGCGCCGCCCGGAGGTATGCCCGGGGAGTGTCGAAAAGGCACCCCGTAGGGAACCCCGTGGTTCGACAACGGTCGGAGCCGTCGGCGAGCGATCTGCACGAGGGTCGATGCGCCTCTTTCTGACGGGTCAGACCCCTCTTCCCCCCGCCCAGACCGAAAGAGGTTTGGAAACGTTTCGTGAGCCAGGACCTTGCTCCAGGGTCGGGACTTCCGGCCCACGTGGGCCGCAGGGGTTCCCACCGATCCCGGGTCGCAGCCCCTACCTTAGGCTGTGGTTGTGTTGCCATATCTACGATAGCCTTGACCTAATTCGTGCCGTCAGAGATCACACTCACGGGGTTCGAGCCTTCGTCGGCAACGAAGATTTCGCCCGTCCCGCGGTCCTCGGTGTTTCGAAGAGGGATGAACTCGACCTCGCGGCGACCGCGTGACCGCCGAGCGGATGGTCCAGCGGCAGCCAAGATCGACCTTCAGGCTCTCTGCCGAAGGCGGCTTGCGGAAATCCCATTGCGTCGAGTTCCGGCACCGACCGGCAAGATGGGCTGATGACGAGGAGCCCGGGCCAGTATCGTCTGCACGGCTCGCCGCCTCCGGTGGCCCTAGCTCACCTGGGTATACCCGGCGCTGACGTCGTGGTAATAGAACAGGTTCCAGGAGGGCGGTGCGTCGAGCACGATCGGGAGCATGTACTCCGCCGAGAGTGGCATCGGCGCCGACAGGTTCCCTCCGCTCACGGTGAGAGCGTGCATCGTACCGTTGAAGTGGTACGCGTCGATCGGGTGCCCCGAGTACGTCTGCCACTCGACCTGGGTGAAGGTGCTGTAGAACGGGCCGCCCGAGTACGGAATCGACGCGTTCCAGTATCGATCCGGACCCGTCACCGACCGGTCCACGATCCGGAAGTCGATCGTCTGTTTGGCGGTGTCGTCCCGGATCGACAGGCTGAGACGCGTGCCGGCCGGCGACGGGAAGCCGGTCCAGGCTCCCTGGGGCCCGGTGTGCCCGAAGTAGTCGGCGTTGCAACCGCTAGGGACGTACCAGGGAGCGATCTTCCCGCCCGGGTCCAGGTCAATCCCGATCTGGAAGAAACCGCGGCACCGGTTGCCGACCGTGCCGATGTAATTCATGGCGTTGATCTGGAAGCTCAGAATGCCGTGGACCGGCACCGACCAGTTCTCAAGCGTGAACGCCGCGGAGAGCGTGGTGTACGCCGGCAGGAGCTGCACGTTGAGTCCCATGCCCTGGCCGTAGCCATCCATCGGGTTGTAGACGGTGTACGGGGCGATCAACGCCATCTGGTACGTCGTGAAGATGAGGTTCGTGTAGTCGACCGTCCCGCGCTCGGTCTCGAGAACCGCCCCGTCGTACTGGCCGGCATCAGGCACCCGGATCCCCCGGTGCGCTACGGCCGCCGTCTGGTCGATGAAGACCGACATCGTCCAGTAGGTCGTGCCCCCCGAGCTCTTCTGGAAGACGTTGACCAGGAGATAGACCCAGCCCGCCGGCTGCGCAGTACCGGTCGGGACTGGGGCGATGGCGACCGCCAGCGCAGGGTTCGGCCCCGCCCAGACCTGGCCCTCTCCGACCCCGACGACGGCGACAGGCCCCGACGGGCTATCGAGCCCGAGGAACCCGAGCCCGTCGTTCCCGGGGCGGACGTCGGCCTGGAACGAGAGCCACGTCTCGTTCCGAATGAACCCTACCGAGGTACGGTCGACCTGAGGCGGGTCCGCACCGGCCCGGGACTTGAGCACGGGCTCGCCGGCGTACGACGGATACGCGACCACCGACGCCGCACCTTGGGCGACGGTCCACCCGTCCAGTCCGTGGTCCTCGAAGTCGGAGACAAAGGCGAACTTCCCAGAAAGGTTGGAGACGACGGCTCCGTCGAGAGCGCCGCGGCCGTCGCGGACGGGCGCCGGCAGCGCCGCGCCCAACGCACCGGCCGCGGGTATCGCGGGCGCAGCGACCAGCAGGACCACCAGCGCCATGAGGCCGGCATGGGCCATCCCACCCTGCATCGCATGCCCACCCTGGAGCCCGTAATCTGCTTTTGGGTGAAATAGCTACGGGCTCGTTGGCCCTGTTACGGATTCGCGGGACGGCGGGGATGCGGCTCTCGGGGAGCCGGGCCGAATCCCGTGAAATGAAACAGTGCCGGTGTGCGACACCGCGGGTCGTGCCGGCTTTGCCCAAGAGATCGCCCCGATCGAACCCTCGACTATCCTGCTCCTGACTCGAGGGGGGTTCCCAATTCGGAACGCCCCTCCCGGGCTACGCTCCGGGCCAAAACGAAACCTGTTGAAAGACTCGTATAAGCAATACCGCCGGCCACTGTTCTCCGACAATTCCCCATCTGCCCGCCCTGCCTCCACTCTTTCGAAGCATCCATGGCAGAGGAGCGACCCCTCAGGTCAACCGACGAGCGTGCCGGGCATGACCGCCCACCCTTTGTGCACGCCCATCGGACCCCGCTAGGCATCGTCGCCGCCGCGATCGCTGTCGTGGTGGTCCTCCTGCTCTCCCCGACGATATCGGGGACGCTGTCCGGCCCGAGCCCAGGGGACACGGGTTCGGCGAGCCCCGGGTCGACCCTCCCGTATCCCATCAAGCATGTGTTCGTCATCGTTCTCGAGAACGTCGCCTTCTCGAAGGCGCTCACGTTGCCAGCCATGGACAAGCTCCCGTCGTCGAGACCCCCTCCGGAGCGCGTTCATCGCAAAGCGTCCCTTGGCAGGGGCTCCGGAGGTGACCGGTGCCGACCGCGTCAAGCGAGCAGGCGGACCAAGGGCACAACACTCAAGTAGGTGAGTATTTTTGCTCAATATGGTGAGCAAAATGTCGCAGGCAGGCGCCCTACCGACGTATCGGCGGCCGATGCTGGGGACGCTCGTTTGTCGCATCCGAGAACCCCGAAGATTCATCCAGGTCTTGTCGGGACCCCGACAGGCGGGCAAGACCACCCTCGCGCGACAGGCCATTGCGGATTCCGGCGCCGTCGCCCATTACGCGAGCGCGGACGGGCCGGGCCTCCATGATTCCTCCTGGATCGAAGCGCAGTGGGAAGGGGCCCGGAGGCTGGCGGAGAGCCGGACGAGGGCGGGGGCTCTGCTGGTGCTCGATGAGGTTCAGAAGATTCCCTCCTGGTCCGAGTCGGTGAAAGGTCTCTGGGACGCCGACACGGCGGCGGGTCGGAACCTCCATGTCTTCGTCCTAGGCTCGGCCCAGCTGCTCGTGCAACACGGCCTCCACGAGAGTCTCGCCGGTCGGTTCGAAACCGTCCATGTTCCCCATTGGTCGTTCGACGAGATGGCGGAGGCGTTCGACTGGGACCTTCGGCGATATCTCTTCTTCGGCGCGTATCCGGGCGCCGCCCCCCTGATCAAGGACCCGTCGAGATGGCGTCAGTACATCCTGGAATCCCTCGTCGAAACTACTCTGTCCCGGGACGTCCTCCTTCTCACGCGGGTCGACAAGCCGGCACTCCTCCGGCAACTGTTCCGGTTGGGCTGCGAGTACTCGGGCCAGATTCTTTCGTACCAAAAGATGCTGGGCCAACTTCAGGACGCAGGGAACACGACCACCCTTGCACATTACCTTCAGCTCCTCGGAAGCGCCGGGATGCTGACGGGTCTACAGAAGTACACGGGCTCCCGTACGCGACACCGCGGATCGATTCCCAAATTGCTCGTTCTGAACACGGCACTCATGACCGCTCCTTCCGGACTTCGGTTGGAAGAAGCCCGAGAGGACCGAGGGTTCTGGGGACGGGTGGTCGAAACGGCGGTGGGGGCGCACCTCGTCAACACCTCCCTCGGAACGGGGGCGACAGTTTCCTACTGGCGCGAGCGAAATCAAGAGGTGGATTTCGTTCTCGCCGATTCTCGGCGGACCATGGGAATCGAGGTCAAGAGCGGGCAGAGAAGAACCTCCCGTCCGGGGTTGGAAGCGTTCGGCCGCGAGTACCCTGCGTCGCGGAAATTGTTGATAGGCGCCGACGGGCTCTCGATCGCGGACGCTCTTCGCCGACCGGCCGATACGCTCCTCGGTCGGGCGTGAGCTCCGTCCAGGGGGTCCGGACCGCCGGTTTGTAACGGGCGGTCGAACCGTTCCCCCACCGGGCCGCACCCGGGCCCCTGGGCTGACTGACTCTCCCGTCGTCCCCCTCCGAAGCGCGTTCATCACGCAAAGTGCTGTGCCTAGGTCGATCGACGCTATCGATTTCCGTCCGGTGGTGCGGGTCCGCTCCTGCTCGATCGGCGGGCGGGGCACGACAACCGGCAGCCGAATCTGGGGGTCCGAGAGTCCAGGGTGGAAGACCGGCATCGACCGGGCCCTCCCGCGGATTCAAAGTGGCAGGTAAGATCGCACCCGTGAGGAGGGCTCCACTAGTGACCGAGCGTCCATTGCGAAATCGGGACAGCCCGATTGGACGTGCCAAGCAAGCGAGAATCGGCCGTCACCAATCGGCAGGAGCGGCTCTCGGCCAGAACCGCATAGACCGCATCATAAATGGTTAGCTTCTCGCGGTGCGCGTACCCCGAAGCGAGTCCTAACAAGGCGGACGAGGGCGGGACGAGAGCGACCTGCAAGTCGAAGAAGTGCCGCATTGCAGAACGGAGTCGGTCGGCGGACATCGCAGGATGGTGACGCAGGACGTTCGCGACCTCGTAGCTCAGCAGGTCCGGGGCGATGATTCGTATGCGGCCGTCCGCGTGGGCGTCTCGCAGGCCGAGTGCGGCCTCCGAGTCGACTTCCGGAACGAACCACTTACACACGGCGGAGGCATCGACGACTACTTCCGGGAGTCGCGCCATTTACGAACCTCCCGGGTCGAGTCAAATCGGGTGGCGCGGATCCGTTCTCGAATAGCATCGATTCCGTGAGCTCCCCCGAGCGCCCGACGACGATCGATGGGCCGCCTCAGTTTCTCTTCCGCTTCGAGCCGCTCCTTGAGTGTCTCCCGGACAACCTCGGCCCAGTTGACATCGTGGAGGCTAGCCATCCTCCGCTTGGTTTCGGCCTCGATTCGAATGCTCATTACATCCATACTACTATCGGTAGTACAAGTAGTACCACTGCGTATAAGTCTTTCAATGTGACTGAACGATGACGGTTTCTCACCTCATTCCAAGGGGGCTCCTTGAAGCGGTCGTCCCCTCCGATGGGTGGGTTCCCACGCGCGTGAGCGCGCGGGCACGCCGTACGGGAAGCGGTGGTGCGTTCAAGTCCCTGAAAGCGCTTCCGTCGTCGAGGACTCCCCCCCCGGAGCGCCTTCATCACGAGGCGCCCTTCGGCGAGGATTCTTGAGGTAGGCGGTTCCGACAGCGTTCCTCCGGCGACGCCTGAATCTCGCCGGGTCTCCATGGACCCGTTACGGGTGGGCCTTCTCCGGACACGGACCCGTGCGCCGGCCGCCGTCTCCCAGAAGCCGGTGATGCGGCGCGGCGTTGCGTTACGTTCGGGGAGCCCATCCATGGCATCGCGTCGGCGAAGACTCGCATGGCCTCTGCCTGGCGGGTGGGATCCGCCTCCAGATACCGCATGGTGGTGGCCATGCTTTCGTGCCGCAGGAAGGGTTGGACCGTTCGGTGCACCCCGTCCCGGGCCGCCCTCAAGGCGAGGTTTGGGTCAAACGAGTTTTACGCGAGCTTCATAGCTCCCCGTGCTATACAGTCGCACGCCTGGCCCACTTTTCGTAATGGGGAGCGAGCGAGGAGAGTGAGAAAACTGTAGGAAGCAGGAAGGAGATGGAGAATGACCGAACTATCAGAAGAGAGCGTAATTTTTGCACGAGTGAAACCGGGACAAGTCGAGCGAACGCTGACTGAGCTGAGGCGGAACCCCAAGGTCCGGATTGCCGAACCGGTCATGGGCACCTACGACCTCGCGATCTCGGGAGCTTTCAAGAGCTCGGAAGAGCTCCGAAAGTTCCAGACCGAAATCGACGAGAACGAGTCGTTTGAGGGCTCCACTGCGCATCCGGGGTTCGCGACCTGGAGCCGCGAGGGGAAGTTACCGGAACAGGAGTTCGTCGGGTGGACCCTTATTCGCGCGACGGACCCCGAGCGCGCGATGAAGGAACTCCAAAAGATCCCGTCCGTCAACCGGCTGATCAGCACCGCCGGCGAATACAACCTGATCGCACGGCTTTCCGCGAGAAACCCGAACGAGCTACAGGAAGTGGTCCTGCAGAACATCCAAAAGGTTCCCGGGATCCGGCGAACCGAGACCCGGTCGGGGCTCAAGCAGTCCTAGGAAGGGCACAGAGGGCTTCCGGAACCATCAAACCCCATTGGCGACGCCCTTCGGACGCCCCCGAGGGGTGTCGCCAGTATCCGAGCCATGGCACCGTGCGCGCCGTGGACGTAGCACACGCTGCGCGCAAGGGGCCTCGAGCCCTGGAGCGACCCTCACCAGGAACGAAGTCCACTAACCCGGGAAGGGGGCCGATGCCGCCCCGAAAGCTCCGTTGTTATACGAATACGTATAGCTACGTATTGTCTACGAAACCTTTTTCTGCTTCGTGCGACCAAAGTCGGGTGAATGTTCCGACCGACACCCCCACGGCCCGGAAGGCTTTCCGCCACGTTCCTTCGTCTGGCCCTGGTAGGCGCCTTCGGGCTCTTCCTGGGACTCATCGTGTGCTCGGCCCCTGCGTTGGCGCAAAGCACGTGGAGCGGGTCGGGGTCGATTAGCTTCACTTCAACCCCGTCGTCGTACGGACCGTGCACTGGCTCGGGAACCTCCTCCCTGGAGTTGTCGGGGGACCCGTCCAGTCTGGCCGGCACGCTCACCCTTGATCTCGAGTCGGTGAGTTCCGCGTGCGCGGGCGACTTCACCACGGGTCCGATCTCCGATTCGGTGACCGGGTACCTCTCGGGCAGCGATCTCTACCTCACCGACAGCTACGGCGACTACATCAGCGGGCCGTTCTCGGGCGGCGCCCTCACGCTTTCGTTCACGACGCAAGCGACCTCCGGCGGCGGCGGAACGTGCGTCCAGTTCTGCACCACGACCTACACCATGCCGATGACGGGCTCGGGCGACTTGGCCCCGGTAGGCCTCTTCGGCGGGGCCGCCTCCGTGGCTACCGACGCGATCGCCGGCGTGGGGATCCTCGCCGGCGTCGCCGCCATCGGAGCAGTCGCGGCGAGTGCCGCGCCGATGGGAGGGCCCTCCGCGGCCGCCGCGCTACCCTCAGTGTCCCCTTCAAGCGGATTTCCTTGGGTCTCCTTCTCCGACCACTTTGGTTCCTTGACCCAAATCCCCCAGGGGGCCATCCGCCAGGACGAGTACCCGCCGGGTCACCACCTTTCGCGCCCACCGAACGGGGGGGTGTGTACTCATGATCACGTAACCCCACTGATTTACACCGTGGCCGGCTGGTATTGCCCGCTCCCCAATTGCTCGAGCACGAACCCGAACGCGCTTCGGACGGCGTTTCCCGGCCCGGGCCAATCCTACGGAAACCCCCAGCTGCAGACGCCGAGGTTCTGATGGCGAAAAAGAGGGGAAAGGTCGTGGATTCCTGCCCGTTCTGCCAGACGCCGTACTCCGGTGGAGCGGCATTCTGCGCTCATTGCGGACGACCGCGGGGGAGCGAGAGCCTTCTCCCGCCGCCCTCGCCCGCCCCGGTCGCCGTGGTCGCGCCGTCTCCCTTCTCCGTACCTCCTCCTCCCCCGCCGAACGAATCGATCGGGCCCGGGGGCGTCGACGCCTGGACCCGGCCTCCGTTCCCGGAGGAACAGCAGGCGCTCCGGAGATACGGCTCCTCCCCGGCCGTCCAGGTAGGAAGGTTCGTCGGTCTCCTCTGCGGGGCCGGCTCGGCGATGCTCGGTGTCGAGGCGTTCCTAGGCTTCTCGTTCGATCCCGTGATCTATCCGACCCTAGTGGTGATTCTCGCGATCATCGCGGTGGCGGCAGGAGGGACGGCGCGCGCTCTCCGCAAGCGGGCCACCTCAGCGCTCAAAGCTGGTCAGGTCATGGAGGCCGAAGGACCGGCCCAATGGGGACCGGGGATTCAGGGCGGCCGGATCCAGCTCCAACTCGCCGGGGTCCGAATGGCCGTCCCTCGGAAGTGGGCCGCCGGTTTACAATCCACGCCGATGTTGCGGGCTGCCTGGGTGTTGGCCGGGCGGGCACAGCGCCTCCCGGGGACCGGCCGCGTGCAGCCGGTCGTCCTGGTCTCCGCCAACGGGTCTCCCCTCCTTCGGCCTCAGCTCGGGTTTCTCGGTCTCTAGCTAGCTGTTCGGCGACGGAAGGTCGGGGGCCCGGTTGGGGGCCCACTCCGAGTGTTTGTGAGGGATGGCGCGTTTCGAGAAAGGTATTCTGCTTCCCTGGAGGGCATAGGCCTCGTTCCTGCGGTCCGCGCCGCTCGTCACTCCGTCCTGTAAGCCTTCCGCGTACGCCCGGTCATCCAGCGCCTCGAGCAGGTCGCGGATCTCGTTCAGGCTCATCCTCGCCCCGTTCTCCAGCACCAGCTCGGCGATTCGGCCGGGGGGCTGGCTGACTCGTTCGTGGGTCATCCGAGATAGGGTCCGGGCTCTACGTTCCGCGCCGCCCTCTCGCTTGTCCGAAAGTGAGGGGAGGGGTCGCTTACCGAATTCTGTGTTGGATTAGGGTCCGGAAGAGGCAGTCGGGCGCCCGTGGTTATCTGAGGGACCCGTTTCGAGCCCTCCAGTTGTAGCGTTCATCCGAGTCCCTCGAAACCGGGTGGGTCGGAGTCTGGCCCGAAGCTGCCTGGTATGACGGACCTGGCGCAAACTCGCCCGCTTCATGGGATGGGATAGGACTCGTTCCAGCGAGCGCTATTCGCGGGGGCCGTGCCTGGCCCGCCGATGCCTTGGTGCATCGGTCGCGCCAACAATCCCTGGAGTGGGATGTGCTACAGGTCTAGGACCGCTACGCTCAGAGGGGGCAGGACGACGTCGTCCGAAGGGAACGACGTCTGAATGGGCTGGGCCCACGAGGCGTTGGTGAGGAGGTAGGCGGAGACCCTCGAATCTTTGCCGGCGAGAGATCCAAGGAAAAGGTGGCGTTCTCCGACGGATTCGCATTCACCACGAGGAGCCGAGAGACGGTCGCGTTGGCCACCTCCGCGGCGAACGTGTACAGCTGATGGGGAACGACGACCTTGTAGATCGTGCCGCCGATCGGCAGCATGGGTGCGAGCGTGGAAAAGAAGTAGAATGCGGGATTGACCGTCCTCGTGATGCCGTCGCAACGAGCGTTGAGCTCGATCATCCCGATGTCACACTTGAGGTCCGCCAGCGCGGTGAGCGTCCAGGGGGCGAACGGGCTAACGTTGGACGTCAGCGCCTGCACCGCGGCGCCCGCGATGAACACCTCTTCCGGGTAGCCTTGACGGTAGGGATTGTAGACCGTCATCCCGGCATCGCCGTCGTTGATCTCGGTCACGGCGACCTGGATGTGGCAGGTGGCGCAGGCCGCTGTGATGACTTGGCGGGCGTTCACCGCGGCTTCGGCGACCGAGGCGACGCCAAACAGGCCTCGCATAAAGTCGTCCAGCAGGTTCCCCGAGGTTCCCCCCTCCTGCGAGTAGCTGTGGAGGCCGATCATGGAGATGTTCGGGCCGTCGATCCTAGTTACATTGGAGAGGAACGGGTCGAGCTTGATCGGCTGACCGGCCATCTCAATGCCCACGAACTGCGCCTGGGGGTCGAACGAGCGAACGTCGGTGATGAACTGGTGGAGGTCCTGGGCGTACTGCAATCCCGTCACCTTGGGATGCCAGAGATTAGGCTCGTTCCCGAATGCCCACCAGGTGGCCTTCACGCTTTCGTTGTCAATCAGATTCCGGACCTCCTGGGCGGCTTGAAGGGGATGGACGCCCGGACCGCCCACGGTGACCTCCGACCCGCAGTCAACCCACGTGCAGAGGGTGAACGCCGAAGGATAGATCGATGAGAGCGAGCCTTGGATCGGAAGCCGGAAAAAGTGGAAGGGGGTTTCGTTGACGTACCCGGCCACGGTCCGGTTGGTGTACGTGCCAATAGCGGCGTCATAGTTGATCCCCCAGAAATCGGCCGATAGGGTACCCAGCCCGGCGCTCACGCTCGCGGATGGGATGCCTGCCGGCGTCGCGGCGGATCCGGGAGAGAGGATCGCAAGCGTGAGCAGAACGGCCCCGACTAGGCCGCCGAGTCTCTGTAGGTTCCGGTTCCTGCGCCTTCCGCCGATGTCCCTCCGGAAGTATCCCGGTCCGGAAACGGGAGGAACGATTACCCCTCGGGAGACTGTATCGCCTCGTTCAAGCAACCCCTGCATTTCTTGCCGGTCCGAGATTGGGAGAGCGTTTTCCACCTCTCAGTAGAAGTGGATCCGCTCAGGGTCGGACGAATGCCGATGACGTATATCAGGCGTTCCGCACGCGTTCCGACCGGCGCTTTCTCCGAGGCTCACTGCATGGGGCAACCGGGGCGAGCGCCACCCGATTTCTGACCTCTCCATGCGAGCGTCGACCGGCGGAGCGCCAATCTCCCCGTCCATGCGTGACTAGAGGGGGGCCACTCGTCCGCGGGGCCCGTGCACCAATCGGGCATCGCTCAGGGGTATCCGCATTACCGCGACTTCTCAGACCATCCCACGGGTTCGACCATGCCCGCATATGGTCGCTGGGCCCACGACGCGCGCTTGACGCAACCCGGTGATCAACCGTCTCGGTAGATTGTTCCGTTCGAAACGCCGGCCCGATGTTCGCCCCGAGTCCGATCAAATCCGTACGAGACATTCACATAAGTAGGAGCGGCGCGACAGAATACCCGCTAATCTCCCATCCGCCCGCCCTGCTTCCACTCCTTCCTAGGATCCATGGCAGAGGAACGACCCCTCCGGACAGTTGACGAGCATGCCGGGCATCAATGCCGTCCGTTCGGGCGCGCCTATCGAGCTTCGCCAAGCATCGTCGCGGCCGCGGTCGTGGTCATCCTCGTTCTCGTGCTTTCCCCGACGATATCGGGGACGCGGTCCGGCCCGAGCCCAGGGGACACGGGTTCGGCGAGCCCCGGGTCGACCCTCCCGTATCCCATCAAGCATGTGTTCGTCATCGTTCTCGAGAACGTCGCCTTCTCCAAGGCGCTGACGTTGCCATTCATGGGCTACCTTGCGCGCACGTACTCGGTCGCGGAGAACTTCTACGCCACTTGCCATCCCTCCGCTCCGAACTACCTCGCGATGACCGCGGGGGAGCCGTTCCAGTGCGGGAGCAACAGGCACCACGTCTACGACACGTCGAGCATCGCGGACCTCGTGCAGGACGCCGGGCTCAGCTGGGATGGCTTCTACCAGACGATGCCCCACCCCTGTGACACGCACGGCTACGCGACCTACTCGTACGCGCCGAACGCGTTCGTCTACTACTCAGACATCGTGAACAATCCGACCCGGTGTGACACCCACGACCTCCCGCTCACGAACTTCTATGCGGACATCACGGCCGGCACCCTCCCGAACTACGCGGTGGTCCTACCGAACCTCACGAATCAGGGCCACACCCCGTCGACTCCGGCCTACGCCTCGAACTTCCTGCACAAGTTCTTGTCGCCATTGATCAACGACTCGTTCTTTCAGAGCTCAGTGTTCTTCATCACCTACGACGAGGGACTCGACGATCAGGGATACACCGCGGGAGGCACGACGCTCTGGGGCGGTCATACGTACCTCGTCGCCGTCAGCCCCTACACGAAGCACGTGGACACCTATCCCACGAAGGAGTATACGCCCGACACCTCGGACTACAACCTGCTCACCACGTCGGAGTGGTTGCTCGGCATTACGCCCCAGACCCTCCACTACGCGAGCTGGACCGCGTTCCCTCCCATGAAGGGTCTCTTCAAATTCCCGACGGCCCCGGCGGCGGACCAACCCGCGACGGCTCGCCCGAGTGCCGCGGAAGACGGCGTGGCTACCGCTGTCGCAGCCCGGTGGTAGCCGACCGAGAGTCGGCTGGCCTAACCCTCGCACCCGGCAATCCGAAGCCCTCCGCTCGAGGGCGGTCAGGGGAGCGCCCGACGCTAACTCAACGTCGGCGTTTCAGCCTGCCCCGGCCCCAGAATATAGATATATAGAGTATATATATACATTGTCTAAGAATTTATATTTCTATTAGACTATGTGCCTCGGGGGTGACCCCAAAAGTGAACGAAAAGAAGCGCAAGATGTGGGCCATAAGTCTGGGAACAGTGGCGGTCGGAGTGCTGTTGATGGCAGCGCTAGCCAGCGTGCTGTCGGGATCGAGCGGGATCTCGGGGAGTCTAGGCGACGCGAAAACGCCCGTCCCGGTTGCCGAGGCGAGCCCGGGCAGTTCCAGTCCCCAGCTTCCCACCCCGATCAAGCACGTTTTTCTGATCATGATGGAGAACGAGCAGACCAACATCATCTACGGTAAGCAGCCCTACCAGACAGGGCTGGCCAACACGTACGCGTGGGGCGGCGACGCCAACAACCCGGACAAGACCGGCTACTATGCGATCTGCCATCCCTCCGCCCCGAACTACCTGGCCCTCACGTCGGGAAAGACCCTGCAATGCGGGTCCGATGCCTTCGCCAACTACTCGGTGAACAACCTCGGGAACCTGTTGCAGACCTCCAGCGAGTCGTGGATCGACTACGAGGAGAGCGCGTCGTACCCTTGTGAGCAAAACAACAGTGCGAACGGCCTCTATGCGGTGAAGCACAATCCGTTCGCGTACTACAGCGACCTCGGGGGGGACACGCCGGGCTCGGCCTGCATGACGCACGTGGTGCCCATCGCCAACCTCACCAACGACTACCCGTTCTCGCAGACCCCGCCGGCCTTCACCTACATTGCGCCGAACCTGCTGAACGACGCCCACTCTTCCTCGCCAGCCACGGGGGATTGGTGGCTCTCGACGTTCATGCCGAAGGTCATCGCCGAGCCGTGGTTCTCGAGCACGGTGGTCTTCATCGTGTACGATGAGGCGTACAAGGCGAACGGCAACGAGAACTACACGGGATACGACCACAAGGTCGTCCATGGCGGTCCGGTCTACCTGGTGGCGGTGAGCCCCTACACCCAAGGGATGGGAGCGCTGACCTACAACGCCTCCCACTACGACCTCCTCTCGACGATGGAGTGGCTCCTGGGCCTGTCCCAGACCAGCACGGGACACTCTGGCAGCCCGGAGTTCCCCGTGTTGACCTCGCTGTTCCAGCCGAGAGCCTTCGGGCCGGACGTCGACCTCCAAGGAACTCACCTGCCGGGGGCGGATCTCTCAGGCCTCAACCTCCAGGGGGACGACCTGCAGGGCGCCGACCTCCTCGGAGCGGACCTCCAAGGGGTCGACCTCCAAGGGGCGGACCTACAAGGCGCCGATCTCCAAGGGGCCAACCTTCGGGGTGCGAACCTGCAGTCTGCGGACCTCGCGGGTTCCGACCTAGAAGGGGCCCAACTGCCGGGTGCCAGCTTGGAGGACGCGGACCTGATGGGGTCGACGCTGACCGGGCTCGGCCCCTCTGCCAGTCAAGAGACCAACTTCGACGGGGCGGACCTGTACCACGCCGTACTGACCCAGGCCGTATGTGGAAGCCCCAACTACATCACCGCGGCCGGCGCGACGTTGCACGCGATAGGAGTTCCCTCCTCGTGCCGTCCGCCGTTGTAGGGAGGATCACCAGATCTGCAGGCGAAAGTCCGCGACGCACCCGACCCAAACCCGTTCCCGCCCCCCTGCGTCCCCCCAGCCCCGGAAGGGGTGAGGAGGCCCCGGGGGGGCTGGCTTCGCGGGTACGGCCCCCCTGGCCCCTCGGGGTGGGGCCCGAGTTGATATTCGGGCTAGTGACTTCTAGCTGCGGCGGCATCCGTTTCGGGCGGCTCCCAACTCATGCCGGTATGGGAGCCCCGTCCCGTGGATCGTCAGGACCGAACGACCGATTCCGGCCGGGGTTGTCGCCCTCAACGCTCCGCGGGGGGGCGAGGGGCTACACTTCTAGGACTGCTACGCTTCGAGACGGCAGCACGTGTAGAAAAAAGGGTAGCATCGGGCCGGGCCATCGACCCGGCCCGATGCGGGGAAAGAGTTCGACACCCACGCTTAGTCGTACCGCTTCCAGGTGAGCGTGAAGTGGTCCAGCTTGTAGTCGTAGGTGCTCAGAGCGCTCGGAACCTGCTGCTTCAGCCCCGACGTGTAGCCGTTTGTGGTGATCTTGTAGACCGTCGCGTGGGCGGCCGCCGGCAGTCCGCCGATCCCCGAGAAGTACCCGTTAATCTCCACGTCGCAGCTCTGGAAGGTCGCGGTGTGGTAATCCGCAAGGTATAGGCCCTCGCTCACCAAGGACTCGGAGATGCACTCGGCCGACCCGTCTGGTCCGCTCTGGCACCCGGCCGAATTGCACTGAGAGGGGTTGCCCTGCACCATAAAGCTCGACGCGTTGTTGCCGATGTCCTCGACGACGATCGTATAGATTCCGGCCTTGCCGTTCTCGGAGATGTACGGTTGGTACAGCACATAGGCTTGGATCAGGTCACCCGCAGAAATCACACCAACGGATTGGATGCTCTCATACGGGTAGAACTCGAACCAGGTCCAATAATACGGCCCCGAAGTGGGACTGACGCAGTAGGAGTACGTGCCCCCCTGTTCGACAGTGCCTGTGCCAAGGCCGTCGATCCCGACCCACTGGTCGCTAAGCGAAGGGGTATGGGTTGCGCAACTGATTGCCGGGACGAACCAATCGGCATACGCCTCCAAAATGGTACCCTGCGTGGCAGTGTCTGCGTACCCGCCCCAGTTGGTACTGGTCGTCGCGATCGCACCGGTCTTCGGCGCCACGAGAGCGTGCAGGCCGGCGGACGGCGTCACGAAGCCATGCAAGAGTGATGCCATCTGCGGCGAGATCTTCTCCGCGCCCAGGTGAGCTCCCCTCTCCGATCCCAACGATGACCCGACCTTACCCGACACTGCTGTCCCCAAGACAAAGGCCCCGGCGAGTCCAAAACCCAAAATGCCCATGACGGCCACAGCGAGCACCAAAGCCTTCGATTGCCCGAGCCCCTTCAAACTCTCCCCCACTTTTTCCTCCACACTTTCCTCCGGGGCCTAACGCCCCAAAGGGGCAATCGGTTCAGAGTTATACATCCTCCGAAACCCGGGCCCTCAAAGTCGGAAAACTGTCGCTCCCGGGAAGGGGCGAGGGGGAGGCGCGTCACGGGTCGCGTGGCAGAGAACGGTTAACCCGGGATATGGAGGTGTCCGGGGTGGAGGGACGTGCTGAGTCGGAGGGGAGCTCTTGGGGGAGGCATGGAAACGGACCGTCGTGGCCCGGTCGCTCCGAATCAACCACCGAATCTGAAGCTCGTGAGAGACTCCTGAAGCTGTTTCGGACGCCGCCGACTGGTCAGCGTGTTCCTGCGGAGTTTCCGCGGTGAGAAGAGCGATTCTATGCAGGTCTTCTCTTTGTACCAGGCTCTGTTGAGGGCGTCAATCGTCATCGTCCTCCGTGTAGCTCGCCGTTCTTTCCAGGGCGTCGGTATTCCACTGTCCCGGGGTGATCGCACAATTGTTGGGGCAGGCCATTGCGTATCCGTCCTGGAGTGGCATCGGATAGGTCGCGTTCGTCCAGCTCGTTGGGAACAGTATCGGCGCCCTGGGCGTCTGGTTGAAATCGAAGTACGCGAACGGAAGCGGTGCGTTGCAGTCGCGCGACGTGATGCAGTCGGCTCCGCTTGCAGTGTGGAGACTGAACCGCCACTCCAGAAAGTGGAGTAGCGATTCGAAGTAGCCGAGGCGGTTCACGACCAGTCCTTCCGGGGTATACGGGCTGATCACGATGAGCGGGACCCGGATGCTCAGGTCGGCGCTCACGTTCGTGGCGTTGATCGGGCCGCCCGGGGATCCCACGGGCAACGGCGGGGCCACTCCATCGTACCATCCGCCGTAATCGTCCCACGAAATGAACAAGGCGGTGGAGCGCCACTCCGGCCCCGACTCGAGGGAGTCCACGACCTGGGCGATGAACGCCTCCCCGGAGGAGAGGTTCGACTGCCCGGCATGGTCCGAGAATGTCGGGTAGGGGATCACGTAGGAGATCTCAGGGAGCGTTCCGGCAGCCGCATCCGTGAAGATGTCGTCGCGGGCGACGAAGTGCGACGCGTACGCCGCCGTGTAGGATTCAGCCTTCGCCGCTAGCGGGTTCCAGTAGTTGTAGGCATCCGCGGCAGCGACTCCCCATCCCCCGCTGATCGCGGCTTGATACGCCGGGAGCGTCCAGTCGTAGTATTTCCAGGAGACCGACGGCGTGGCATTCAGGAGATCCTCCACCGTCTCCGTGGCGTTCGATTGGTTGAGGTAGGCGTGCTTGTACGACGTCGTGTTGCGGTCGGGAGCGTTCTGAACGATGGAGTTGGGCGGCGCCGACCCGGCCACGAGGAACCAGTGGTTCGGGAGCGAGTACGACTGCGCCGAGGAAAAGAAGTAGTCGCCCAGGGAGTACTCCTCGGCGAGGTCCCAGTAGATCGGGATCGTGGACGAGTTGTAGTATCCGAACGGCCCCGTCGTCGCGTACTGGTCCTGGTAGAACCCGTCCATCGCTCCGCCGTCGATCGACCCGACCGTGTTCGGATAGTTGTGGGGCAGGTCATTGTGGAACATTTCGTCGACCCCGAGCTCGTATGGCTGCGTGCAGGCGACGGCGGATCCGACGAGCCGGGTCTCTTGGGCCGGCACGCTCGCAGAGTAGTGCGTCGAGCCGTCGATGGCGGTGGCGGTTGCGCTGATCGAGTAATTGCCGCCAGCCGCGAAGGTATGAGTGACGTACGCAGTGAGCACTCCTGTACCCTGCTGGCCGATGTAGTCGTACGTCACCACGGTCCCTCCCCAGTTGACGGTTATTGATTGGAGAAACATCGACCCCTTCGGAAACGCGGTTACGTCCACGACGTCCGTATCTTTCAGCCCGGCTCCCGTGATGTTCTCAGAAATGGCAAACGTGGGGCCCGTTACGGCCGTGGCGTTGCTCGTAGGCTCGGCTTCCGTTAGCGCCCGCGGGCCAAGGAAGGTCTCGTTGACCACGGCCGTCGAGCTGACCTCGTGGCTCTCGAACACATCCGACTCCTCGGAGGCGGAAACGGCTTCGTCGATCACCGGGGAGGTCAGCCCAGGTTCCCCGCCTTGTGGGACGTCGGGCACGCAGAGACCGGGCGGTTCTCCGTTCACCGCCGCGGTGCAGTACGGGCCGACCGCGGGGCAGTAGGTTCCGAAGTAATTGTCGAAGGCGTGATTCTCCATCATGAGGATCACGACGTGGTCGATGGGGACGTCGGCGGGACCCCACGCCGGGGCGACCCTCGAGGGCAGGGTGGCTGTGTAGAGCACGGCGGTTACGGACAGCACGACCACCGCCAAGATCGCGATAGCCGTCCGCATCCTTCTCTGGCTATCTTCCATAATCGGGCTGCGGCTCGGCGGAGCCGCGGAGAGGCACATAAGCCCGTGTCCCGACCCGTCGAAAGCCCGAAGGTCGAATCCCCATCGCCCAGGTACCGCTGCGCGCTTCGGCGATGGCCGTGCAGGAATGACGAAATAGGGCCCGCTGGAACCGTTGGATCACGAGGTCAATCCTGCGCGGGCGTTCGTCGGTCGACCGGATTCACTGTCGCGACGAAATCACATATTGAGAACTGACCGGTAACCTGCCCTTACCGAAGCCCCCTGTTCCAGAAGGGCCCGGTTACGGAAAGGTCAGAGCAGCCTTGGCGAGGGGGACGGGTGTAAAACCCGCCGTTTTCTGGCTGCAGTCAGCAAGCTCCCCCATGAGCCACCTCAGGAGTCAGCGTGGAGTTTACCATATAAAGCTCCGGTCGGAGTTCTATGCTGGTCCATCAGCGTTCGGGTCTCCGGGGTGATTCCTGAATGAGTCGAGAAGCGCGTCGGCTGAGAAGACCGGTTCCAACTGTTCATCGTTTGGCCACCGCCGCGGAGATACCCAGAAGGAACCAACCCGAAGACGGTGGAAGCGGAGCGGAAGTACCGCACCGCCCAGGTGCTACGCGGCGACACACTCGGGACCTCCAGAAGCCGGGGTAGCTATGTTTATCACTCTGGTCATCGGGGGCGGTGGAATCCCCACCTCCACGTTCTCTGGAACGAGTGGGCTCCGTTTGAGGGGAGTCTTGGGATGGCCGATGGGTCTCGCGTGACAGCACGGGCAAGGTTCCACGTCGCGAACGAAGCGCGCAAGCGGTTCGCATTGTTTGCGAGCTGACCGCCAGTAGGCGTCGCCCGACGGCTCGAAAAAGGCCCGTTGATGGACGGCGCACGCGGTCGATGACATCACCGCGAGGCGCGCGCAGGCCATCCGGCGAGCCAGGTACCGAAAGCGGTTCAGGGGATGGGCGTCGAGCTCGGGGGTTCTCGACCCGGGCCGTTCGGCGGTGGCTTCAGGAGGAGTGCCCAGCGCGATCCCGCCTCGGCCCCTCCGCCGAGTCGGCGGAACAGGCCGATCCACCGGGCCCATTCGCCCTCGGAAAGAGGTCGAACGCCCCGCGGTGAGGCGTCCGATACTCTCACGTACGCCATCCCGCCCGACCGTAGTACGCGGACGATTTCCCGTCGAGCTCCGGCCCGATTGTTGGTGCAGCAGAGGACGTTGTTGCTGAGGAGGAAGTCGATAGCCCCGTCCGGCAGCCGGACGAGACGACCGTCCGCAACGACCCCCATGGTGACGCCATCCCCGAGCCCACGACGCTCGAGATACTCCTCCGTTCGGCGGACGTTCGCGGGGTCAGGATCGACCGCGTATACACGACCCTTGGGCCCGACCAGTTCGGCGAGCAGGGCCGTGTAAAACCCGGAGCCACAGCCGATGTCGGCCACGTGCATGCCCGGGTCGACGTGCTCTCGGAGGATCTTCCCCGTCTCCGTACCCAGGGTCTTCTGGTAGGAGTCAGCGCAATCGACGCAGCAGAAGCGGTGCGTTGCTCCGTCGATCACGGCGACGAACGCTCGACTCGGGGAAACCCGGCAACCGCACCCCTCTTCGCAGAGAAAGGCCCGAACGCCGGAGTGGTGCGGGAGATTTTGTGGCATCCTCGCGCCGGACCGAACGCCCTCTTAAAACCTCAATCGCACCGACAAGTCAATCGCGGGACACGCCGAGCGAGTCAGGAACAGCCTCCAGGGAGGAGATTTGCTGGCCGGCATCCTGTGTCAAGCTCCGTTGACCTGCCCGTTTAATCGCATCTCACGGTTCATAACTGCATGTCGCAGCCCCCCGAGGCTGGCGCAAAGCCAGGTTCGAAGAGACGTCGGCGAGCGATCCTGGTAATCGTCACGGTGGCGATTATCGCCGGGGTGCTCCTCGCCATGGTGTTCGTTCCGTACAATTCCACGTCCAAGGAGATCCAAGTCTCAGCGGGAACGTCGGCAACGGCTACGCTGTCGATCCCCGAAGCGGGTTGGGTGACGGTTCACTTCGACCACCCGTCCGGGATGGCAATGCAATACTGGATGTGCTCCGGGAGTCCGGGATCGCGATGCATGCAGGGATCCTCCGGGATGATGTTCGACCACTCGATGATGGAAGGCTCGGATTCCTACTCCTTCTGGACTTGGGGCGGGACGTACCAGTGCGGGGCTGGCTACACAGGCTCGGGATACGGCATGATACCGGTCTGGGTGAACGCGTCGTGGGGCATGCTCTAGCCTAACGGGCGGGACCACGCCCACGAAGAGCGCCCCGGGCCCTCAGAACGCGGTTAACGGGTTCAGCCCCGAATGCTTGGGGGGCAGGTAGAGCAGCAGGCACGCTGAACGGAGCAGCAGGCGCAACATCCGCAGCAACTCGAGCAGGAGCAGCACGCACAAGATAGTTCGGCGGGCATCATACTCCGAAGAGCCTGACCGATTCATCAGGTTTGCGAACCAGGACTCTCCTGGGTGTTCGAAGGGCGAAAAAGACGGCGCGGTCGTTGTGGGACCTCCCTGAACTCGACGAAGGGCGCGCGCGGGCGATGACCAGCCGAGAGAAGTGCGCGGGGCATCCCGATGGCGTTCGGAGCGGGGTCTTCAGCTTTGTCAAGGGACGGCTTCCGGATCGCCTGGGCTGGCCGTGCGCGGGAGCGTGAGGTCGGGTCCGGCGGTCATGTTTGAACCCGTGCCGAACTTGATCATTCGCAAGATAGACGGACCGATTCTCCCGTAGAGGGCAGGTCCAGGGAGTCCATCCCTCGAACAAAGGGCTAAGGCCCAGTAGGTCATGAAAGGGGTCCGATGCGTCTTGGGTCTCGGGTCGTCGTGACCGCCGCCCTTCTAGGCCTGCTCCTTACGGTTCCAGCGTTCCCCGCGGCGGCGGGCTCTCCCCGAGACGGTGTACCCAGCTTCGGTCACGTCTTCCTGATCATCGGCGAAAATACGGACTACTCTCACCTCAAGGTGTCGAACGCGCCGTACCTCCTGGGCACCGTCAAGCCTGAATCGGCGTGGCTCTCAAACTACTATTCCGCGACGCATTGGTCGCAGGCGAACTACGTCGCCCTCGTCTCGGGCCAGTACACCGACTGTGAGCAGGGGGATGGGGGGATTGCCTGCCATCAGAACGTCGACAATCTGTTCCATCAACTCGACCGGGTCGGATTAACGTGGAACGTGTGGCTCGATGGGGCTCCCGGTCGGTGTGACGGAGGAGGGTCGACCTGCGCGAGCAACCTGCCGTGCCCGCTCACGGGGTTCTACACGACCGGGAACCCGCCGATCGTGTTCAATGACACCGAGGGAACGAACGGCGTCTGGTCCGCGACCGCGCCGTCACAGGAATGTCTGAGCAACGACCTGCCCGCCGGCAACCCAACGGCCGGAATGGGGTATTTCAACGCGAACCTGTCCGCCGGCACCGTCGCGGATTTCAACATGATCATCCCCAACGGTTGCAACGACGGCGAGCGAAACTGCGCGCCCACGAACGACCGGTACACCCAGTTCGACGACTTTCTGGCCCGAGAGGTCCCGTTGATCCAGGCGTCCCCGGCCTTCGGTGACAACGGGGTCATCATCATCACTTATGACGAAGACCAGCGGATGGGAGGAGTCGCCGAAAAGAACGGATTCGGGCAGGGTGGGCATACGGTGTGCGCTATCGTGAGCCCGCTAGTCAAATCGGGAGACTACACCGCCAAGACCTATGCCTATAGCGTGTTCCGATCGCTAGAGGACGGGTTCCCGGTGTCGGGTTATCTGGCGAACGCCACCAATGTGTCGTCCCTTCCCGTCGTCTGGGTGTAGACCCAACGAAACGTAGACAGGCCAGGACCCATGATACTCCCCAATCCGGGGGCGGCCCCCCGTCGGCCCGGGGGGGTTTGCTAAGCAACCCGTATTCCTCGGAACGAGTCGCCCCGGCCTCCGTGGCTGGGCGGTCTGCCGGCGACCGTCCTCACAGGATGACAGACACGGTCGTGGTCCCGCCGTTGACGATCCAGACGCCGGAGTCCGTCGGGTCGTACGTCCCCCCGGCCGCCGGGCCCGTGCCCAACGTCACGGTGGACGTTCCCGTATTGGAGGACGGGATGAGGGTGACGAGGGTATTCGCGACCGGGGCGCCGAAGAACGTGGCAAAGCCGACGGCGAGCATTTCCCCGAGCTTGGGGTCATACTCGGCCGCCGTCGCGTACTGTTTGGTCACGACCTTCGCGACGATGGCGTTCCCGCTGCTGATTGCGTACGTCAGGTTGGAGCCGGGGCAGGCAATGTACATCTCGCTGTTCTTCGGGTCGTAGCTGGCGACCGCCGCGTACTTGCCGACCGTGAGGGTCTTGACCACGGTGTTCCCCGTGCCGATCACGGAAACGGTGCTCACCGGGAAGGGCTTGCTCGGCTTCCCGGTGTTCATCTCGTAAATGTCGAAGTTGGCGGGGTCGTACCAGCCGAGGGTCGGGAACGAGCCCACCTTCACGGTCGCGATGATCGTATTGGCGGACGAGAGGACGGAGACGTTTCCGGTCTTGGTAACCCCGTGCGCGGTCTCGCCGGCGTCCGTAATGTAGAGGTCCGAGTCGTGCGGGTTATAGACCATCCACGTGGGGAAAAATCCCTTCGCGAGCGTGACGGTGGTGGCGACGTTGGTCGAGCTGACCGCGGTCACCTCGTTGGCAGAAGGCGAGGAGACCACTAGGCTAGAACTGGCGTTGTCGTAGGTGACAAAGAGCGCCGCGCCGGGCAACACCACGGCCTTCTGAGCATAGGTCGCCGAGTTGATCTGGACGAGCTCCGAGCCGGTGGTGGTGTCGCACAGCACATAGACATCGCCGTTCGCAGGGCTGTACGCCTGACTGATGGGGAACACTCCGGCGGGGAACGTGATCGTCTTGACCACCGTATTCGCCGTGCTGATCACCGAGATCGACGTTTCGAAATTCTCGACGTAGAGGGCTTTCGTGGTCGGGTTATAGGTGATGAGCAGGGGTTCCGTGCCCACGGTGATCGTCTTCACGGCGTAGGTGGTGCTGCTGATCGCGGAGACGGATTTTGAACCCTCATTCGCGACGTAGACCTCCTTCGTCGCGGGGTCGTACAGTGCGAAGTTAGGGTTGGTCCCGACCGTAACCGTCTTCGTCGTGACGGCCACCATGGGGACAGCAGACTCGAGATGAGCCCCAGATCCGGGTGCACGCGCACTCGCGGCGGTCGAGCTCGCGAGGAGAACGAGGACCAGGAGAACAGCGACACTCGCGCTCACCCGAAGGAACCGCATCGTCATTTCAAGAACCCCTTAGTATGGGTCCTTCGGGGCACGCGCTCTCCTTCCAAATACCTTCGCTTTGCCGCCGGATTGCTTCATCGGGCCCCGACCGCGGGACTCCTCGGTCCGAAGTCCCCCGGGGGCCCTGATTCCCCCCCCCAGCGGATGGGAGGGACCGGCTTCTCAGGCCGAGCCGCCGACCCGAGTCCCCCCTGGCCCCGGTCCGCCCGTGCGAATGGAGGGGCATGAGCGGTCTGGAGGCCGGAGTCCGCCAATCGAGTTTGCCTTTGTCACACGGGAAGATATCCATCGTCGATCGTCCGCGCCCGGCGGTCGAAGGCAGCGACCGTGGGGAATCGCCGGAACGGAGAGCGGACATCCCTGCGTTCGAGAACCCTGGGCAATGGCACCGGGAGGGAAGTGCCGATACCCCTCCCACCCGGGGTCGGTTTATGTGGTCGCGAATCATTCGCCCCCTGCCGTGGCGCAAAGACCCCCATGCACGGTGGCCGTCACACTCGTCACGATTGTCGTGATGGTTTGCTCCACGTTCCTCTTGGTACCGCCCCTAAGCCATCCGACCGATTCCGCATCGACTCCGCGAGGCACCCTGCTTTCGTCTCTGACGGGAGCCTCGACAATCCCCGCCGGAAGCCCCCCGAATGACGGAGTCGTGGCGACCTCCGCGGACCGGGCAGCCGGGATCGCTGCGGCGAGAACCGCGTTCCTGGCGGCTGGCGGGAACCTGTCGGATTTTTCGCCTCCCTCGATCGAACCGGCCCGTCCGGCCCTCCGGCGAGACCGGGGGCCACGTTGTTCCGCTTTACGATGAGACACCGGCGCCGATGGGGGTCGCGACCTATGGGCTCCGCAACACGACTGGCCAGATTACGCCGTACGTCCTGAACACCACCAGCGTCGAGGGGTCCTTCTCGACGGCCGACCCCGCGGGCGTCCAAGTCCAGTCGTACGACCTCGACGGGCAAACGACCTTCGGGGCTCAGCTGAACGCCATCGAAGTCGGCACCACTCTGGCCGGACAGACCTCCTTCCGGGGTAACGAGAACGAGTTCTGGCTGCAGAACACCCTCAGCTACAACCCCGAGGCGTCGAAGGGGCAACTCACCTTCGATTTCGAAATCTGGAACTTTTCCTACAACAACCAAGGCACCCTGCCATGGGCGGGCTTTTCGGTGCTGCCGACGAACTCGATCCTTCACGGAAACGGTCAGGACTACGGCGATCAAGTCTACGATTCCGGCGGGGGACCGGTCCTCAGCGTGGCCTATCCGTTCACCCTCCAGCTCTACCTCAACACGACGGTCGGCTCCTATGGGGGCGGCCCGCCGGTGAACGAGGTCTACGTCAACTACTCGGTCTGGAACTCGGCGGGACAGAAGATCTGTCCAACGTCCGAGTGGCGCGGCGAACCGTGCGGCGAGTACGATAATGTCTACTTCAATTCGACGACCCCCGTACATCCCGGCTCGGCCGAGATCCAGGCGAACGGCCACCACTACGCCAGCGACGGCAACGGCACTAACCTGGATATCGAGTTCGACTTCGGCATCGGGAACTACAACGCCGCGATAGCGGACACCGTGTATGCCGACGCGACGTTGGGGCTCCTCACCCTGAACTCTACGACGGGAAGCTATCAGGAGGTCCCCTCCGCGTATGACTTCGGAAGCGAAACCGGGGAGACCACACAAGGATCCTACGGAACTTGGACGGTCGGCCCTACCGGAGCCCCCATCGAGCATCTCACCACCGGCCCGTCCATTCTCACCGGGCTCTGGAACGCATCGTCCACGGCCGGGGCGCATGCGCTCAATTACCAGCACGTCGAACCCCAGAACGCCTGGGTCGCCATCGCTCCCGGACACCACGTGACGAATCAGATGATCTTCCGCGTAGACCCCACGTTCGGATGGTTCAATCGGCCCACGTCGGGCGGCGAGCTCGGACCGAACACCTGGCTTCAGCCGGGGCTCTATACGGTGGAGGTGATGTTGAGCGGATACGACACCGTTACGCGGACGGTCGATCTCACCCGCGGCAACGTCGGTCTGTCGGTGAGCCTCACCCGAGACCCGTCGAGCCGAACGTACACCCCGCTCTACGCCTTCTCGAATGCGCAGCTGGCCGCGATCTCCACGTCGGGAACCGGGACCCCGGCGAACCCGTACCAGTTATGGGATAGTCAGAACGGTTCGATCGCTCCGCTCTTCGGGGACCTGAGTCAATGGCCCTACGAGGTCTGGGAGGGCATCTACGTGAACGCGACGACCGCCCACGCGGAGTGGGCCCCGCTCCCGTCGCTCTCGATCACCTACCCCTGGTGGGAGGTGCAGTTCCTGTATACCGCCCCCGACTCGGCTCCACTCCCCCTCAACAACCAGCTCCAGATCTTCCTCTACCATACCCAGAACCTGACGATCTATGGGTCGCCCAACGTCGGCGGCTGGTTCGCCTACTCGGCGACGACCGGATACAATCTCATTGCCAAGGGGGTCCGCAACGTACTAGTCGCGGACAATCACTTCAACTTCTCCAACCTGGGGGTCGAGTTCATCGGACACGGCGGGAACAACACCATCTGGGGGAACACCTTCACTCCGTCGGATCTCGCGGCCACGTACGGGGTGTACCCTCCGCTGACCGCCCTGACGGTGGACGAGAGCGGGGATCGCATCTACAACAACGCGTTCTACACGAACTCCCCGGCCGTTTCGAAAGACACCTACACCGACTACTGGAATGTCACCTGCGTACCCGGGTTCGACGCCGCGAAATTCCTGTCGGGCGCGGCCTGCGAGCCGCTGTCGTATTCCCAGGTCGTCAACGGCTACACGCTCTCCGGGAGCATCCTCGGCACGAACTACCAGGGAGGGAACTTCTGGCTCAATTATGGGAACAATGCGAACCTGTACGGCGACATCCCGTACGAGAACGTAGGCCCGACGGTACCCGGGACGCCGCGGATCGGGGGCATCGGCACCGGAAGCGGGGATCGCGGCGACTACGCTCCGCTCATCCTCTTCCGGCTGAGACCGACTGAGTTTCACGGAGTTCGGACTGCCGACAGGGACCTCCTGGAACGTTTCTGTAACGAACTCGTCCGGGTATAGCCTCCTCAGCCCGTCGAGCCACGAGACGACGCTGACCCTCTACCTCCCGCGAGGGACCTACGCGTACGCTGCGCCCTCGCTGGAAGCCGGGGGCCGCTGGTATGCGGCCAGCCACCCGACCGGCTCGATCCTGCTCTCCTCTGTCGCGGTTACGGTTTCTCTGAACTACGCTCGGGGGCATCTCGTAACCTTCAAGGAAACGGGCCTTCCCGTGGGCGCGTCGTGGTGGGTCAACATTACGGGCCAGCCGTCCGCACGGGGAAGCGGAGCGAGTCCTTCGGCGGACATTCGGGTGGGCTTACTCAACGGATCGTACCACTACACGATTCGAGTCACCGACGGCTATCGTCCCAGTCCGGCCAGCGGGTCCTTCGCTGTGAAGGGAGAAGGTGTCGGCGTCAGCGTGACCTTCACGCGGGTCACGTACGCAGTAGCGTTTGTCGAGACCGGCCTCCCGGCCGGCACCCCCTGGACCGTTATGGTGGGCTATAGGACCCATATGTCGACGGGGACGACGGTCATCTTCCACCTCGGCAACGGCAGCTACTCCTACGCCGTGAACACTTCCAGCGGGTATTCAGCCGACCCCGCCGCCGGAGCGTTCACGGTGGTGGGAGGCGCCCCCGCGAGCATCGTCGTTCCCTTCGGCCCGGCCCACGCCGTGAGGTTCACGGAGTCGGGTCTCCCACTGGGGGAGGGGTTCGAATGGTCGGTGAGCGTCGCGGGTCAGGTCCCGGTGTCGAGCCCGACTCGTGCAATTCTCCTCCATCTCCCCGACGGGGTCTACGCCTATTCGACCAGCAGTTCCTCGACCTATCCGAACTATGGCGGGACGCCCTCCACGGGCTACTCCCCCACACCGGCCACCGGATCCTTCACGGTGACCGGCTCCTCCGTATCGGAGGCCGTCACGTTCAGCCCGACGCTGTGGAGCGTGACGTTCGCCGAGAGCGGTCTCCCGCACGGTAGAAGCTGGGAAGTGACCGTCGTCAGCGGGGCCGGTGCGGTCAGCCGGTCGTCCACCGGGACGACGATCACGTTCCTGCTGGTGAACGTCACGTACGGCTACGTGATCTCCCCCGTTCCCGGATTCTCGACGACGCCCACCGGTTCGTTCCTCGTATGGGGAGCGCCGATCGCGGTGGACGTGACCTTCGAACGATAGGACGGGTCGCTCGGGCCGGCCCACAGCTCGGTCGGCTGAGCCGAGGACCTGGCCCTCACGCGGGCTTGAAGTGGAGTCGTGCCCCGGAACCCCCGGTGGCCAAGAAAGTCGAGGGAGCTCGGGTCCCTGGCGCGTTCGAGCAGGGCGGTGCCTCGCCAGCCTAGCCCGACTTCTCCGCGAAGGCGTAGACGGTTCCGCCCATGGCGCTCTCGAAGATCCTCCTGTCGGTCCCGTCGGGGCGGCGTGGGATTCCGCCGGGAGCACGGCCGCCGCCATCCCCCAAGCGAAAACCACCACGGCCGCCAATATGAGCGGAGCCATCACGCTCCGTCCACGCTGGGGCTGCATGGGGCCGATTAGCATTGCTCGTATTTAGAAGCCGGAGCGGTGACCTATGGTCGTTCGTGGATTTCCGGTTTCTCCGTTGGAAAACTACAAGTTCCCATACCCCGGGGTAATCTGAGACAGTCCCCTGAATCCTCGAGCGACACAGGTCCGGCAAAAAGAGAAGGCCGCTCCCACGGGCTGCCCGTACGTCATTCTAAGCCGGAGAAGCTGACGGGGGGCTCGCCCGACGTCCTCTGCTCCTCACGTCCGGCTTCGTTTCGCAGCTCAATCGTCGTCGTCTTCAGTGTAGTTAACAGTCCCCTCGGCCGCATCTGTATTCCAGCGCGGCGGAGTGATCCCACAATTGTTCGGGCAGGCCAATGCGGACCCGTTCTGGAGCGGCATGGGATAGGTGGCATTCATCCAGTTCGTCGGGAAGAGTATCGGTGCTCTAGGCGTCTGGTTGAAATTGAAATAGGCGAGCGGGAGGGGCGCGTTGCAGTCGCGCGGGTTGATGCAGTCGGCTCCCCACGCCGTGTGGAGGCCGAACAACCATTCGACGAAATGGAGGAGCGACTCGAAGTAGCCGAGGCTGTTCACCACGATCCCCTGCGGGGTGTATGGGCTGATCACGAGGAGCGGGACCCGCACACTCAGGTCGGCGCTGACATTCGTATTGTTGATGGGCCCTCCGGAGGATCCCAGGGGTAGCGGCGGGGCGACGCCATCGTACCATCCGCCGTAATCGTCCCACGAAATGAATAACGCGGTGGAGCTCCACTCCGGGCCCGACTCGACGGCGTCGACGACCTGGGCGATGAACGCCTCGCCCGCCGAGATATTCGAGGTCTGCGGATGGTCCGAGAACGTCGGGTACGGGATGACGTAGGAGATTTCCGGAAGCGTTCCGGCGGCCGCGTCGGCGAAGATCTCGTCACGGGAGACGAAGTGGGAGGCGTAGTTGGCGGTGTAGGAATCGGCCTTGGCCGCCAGCGGGTTCCAGTAGTTGAAGGCGTTCGCGGCAAAGGATCCCCACGGTCCGTTGATCGCCGCTTGATACGTCGGGAGCGTCCAGTCGTAGTCCTTCCACGATACCGATGGCGTCGCGTTCAGCATATCCTCCACGGTGTACGTCGCGTTGGATTGGTTGAGGTAGGCGTGCCTGTAGGACGCGTTGTTGCGGTTGGGCGCGTTCGCAAGGACCGAGTTGGGGGGCGCCGACCCGGCGACCAAGAACCAGTGGTTGGGGAGCGAGTAGGAATCCGCGGAGGAGAAGAAGTAGTCGCCGAGCCCATACTCTTCCGCGAGATCCCAGTAGATGGGGATTGTGGACGAGTTGTAGTAGCCGAAGGGTGCACTCGTCTGGTATTCGTACCTGTAGAACCCATCCATCGCCCCTCCATCAATCGACCCGACCGTGTTCGGATAGTTGTGGGCCAGGTCCTTGTGGAGCATCTCGGTCTCGTTCAGCTCGAACGGTTTGGTACACGGTAGCGGGGGTTTGACCAGCGTGACGTTCGTGATCGGGGAGGTCGCCGTGTATCGGGTCGGGCCGTCGGTGGCGATCACCGTCGCATTGATCAAGTAACTGCCGCCGGCCGGGAAGGTATGGCTGAGGAACGGTCCGAACGAACCGGTCCGGTTCTGCACGGTGTAGTTGTAGGTCACGAGTACACCCCCCCAGTCCACCGTGATCGACTGGAGGAACATCGACCCCGTCGGAAGCACGGTCACGTGAGTGATCGCCAGGACCTTGAGCCCGCTCACGCTGACGGTCTGGTACACGGAGAGGATAGGACCTGCCGCGGCAGTGGAATTGTTCACCGCGGGCGGGCTCCACTCCAGCGCCTGCGGCCCGAGGAAGGTCTCGTTGATCAACGCCGTCGAGTTGACCTCGTTGCTCTCGAATACGTCGTCCTCCTCGGAGGCGGAGACAGCTTCGGCAATGACCGCGGGCCTAAGGCCCGGTTCTCCGCCCTGCGGGACGTTGGGCACGCAGAGGCCCGGCGGTTCTCCATTCACCGCGGCAGTGCAGTACGGGCCCACGGCGGGGCAGTACGTCCCGAAGTAATTGTCGAAGGCGTGGTTCTCCATCATCAGGATCACGACGTGGTCGATGGGTACGTCTTCGGGACCCCACGGCTGAGCCACACGCGAAGCGACGGAGGACGAAGAGAGTACGGCAGTGGCGGCGAGAACGACCACCGCGAAGACCCCGACCGCAGTCCGCGGCGCGTCCTGGCTGTCTTCCATAAACAGCTCTACGCGTCAGCGGACCCCCGAAAGCTCCCCCATGGGACCGTCCCGATATGGGCGAGAACTTGAGACGGAACTCCGTTATCGCATAAGTAACATTGCAGGGCGAAGAGGTCCTCCGAATGTCATTATCTTCCTCGGCCGTTCGAACCCCGATGCGGGGAGAGACCTTCAGTTCCGGGCCGCTCCTCTCGAACCGCGTCCGGACCCGACCCTAGCGGCGGCCGTATCGCCCTCCTGGCTCGGGTCGCCGTTACGCCGTCCCGGCCCGGAGCAGCCGCGCCGTCGGCCCGGATTACCCTGTCAGAGGCTGGCTACGCGCTGGTTCGAGGGCGAGCCTGGAACGGACTCACTCCGCCGAATACCATTCCCGAATGGTCGAGAGAACTGGATGTCGCCGAGCCGTGGGATGACCCGGCCGGATCGAGCGTCGCCTTTCCCGAGCCGGGCTACTCCCCCAGCGCGTAGACGGTTCCCTCCGTGGTGCTCTCGAAGATCTTCCCTTCGGCCACGGACGGGGAGGCCCAGAGCGCGTCGTCGAGCTTCTCGTGCCAGACCCGGAGGCCCGTCGAGGCATTGAGAATGACGAGGGTGTGGCCCGCCGCCACGACGATCATCCCGTTCACCGATGCGAGGCCCCCGAGCACGACTCCCGGGGCGCAGTACTGCCAGAGATAGGCTCCCGTCCACGGATCGACGGCCCGGACGGAACCGGAGCAGTGGAGGCCGTTGATCACCGTGTGCCCCCCGCCGAGGTAGAGGACCCCTCCCATGAAGGTCCCGGGGCTAATGCTCCCCTGGCCGTTCGTGGGATCCGGTCCTCCGACCGCGATGTGGTCCTCCCAGACCGGCCCCGACGAAATGTTCGTTTCGTTGAAGGCGTAGGCGATTCCGTTCTTGTTGGCGACCTCGATCCACCGGTCTCCCCGGGAGTCGGTCAATAGGGTCGGAGTGTTTCCGAAGTCTCCGTCGGGCACCCGTTGGGCAAAGGGGATCGACCAGCGTCCCTCGAGCTTGAGGGTCGATGCGTTAAGCACGAACACCGTTTCTTTTAGCGTTCCGCCGCTCCCGGTGGCGAAGAAGACGGAGTTGTTCTTGGGGTCGAGGGTCGGGGACCCCCAGATCGAGGCTCCCGTGATCCCCTTCGGGTTGGTGAGGAAGGTCCGAACGACCGAACCCGAGGTCGCGTTCACGAGGAGGAGCTTCGCGAGCACGAAGGGGTCGGTGCACTGGCTCGCGGTGCCGATGTACACCATTCCCCGGTAGACCAGAGGGCTGGCCCAGAGGTAAACCGCACTCGAGCTGCTTCCCAGGACGAGCTGCCACTCGATCGCGCCGGTCTGCTCGGCCAGTGCGTAGAAGGTCGCGTTGCCCCCGCCCACGTAGACGGTCCCGTTCTCTACCGTGGCAGCGGAGCTCACTCCGATCGTCCCTCCTCCGCATCCCGGGCTACTCTTGAGCCCCAAGAACGTCTTCCACTCCACCGCTCCGGTGGAAGCGTTGAGGGCGTACTCGTATCCGTTCCAAGACCCCACGAAGACGGTTCCCCCCACGACCGTGGCCGACGACGCAACGGGCGACGCGGTATCGTAGGTCCAGAGCTCATGGAGTGAGCGGATCCCGGACGAGGGCAGGGCGGGCTCGACAGGACTGTTCCCGCTCCGGGCGGTATCGTGGAGGTAGGTAGGCCAGTCCTCCGAGGAAGGCCCGGCGGCCAGTGAAGGCGTTGCCACCGGGTCATTTGACGTAGTCGGTGAGGTCGCCCCAGGCACCGGAAACGCCCCGGACAGTTCGGCAGAGAGAGCGGTGGGAGCAACGAGAAACGCCACGAGAGCCGCCACCATGCCGGTCCTCCATCGCGCGTTTCCCCTACGCGCCTCGAGGGCGCTTGGTCGCAGTAGGCCCCCGGATTCCTCCACTCGCGCCGCCGACCCGAACCCGTAGGAACGCTCCGCCCCACGGGGTGTGCGTTACTTAGTCGTGACGGTATTCTCAAACCCCAACAGAATTTGCGTGCGTTGTGTCGACGGCCGGCACACCGCCCCTTTTCCCGGTCGCCGCCCCGGAGGGCTCTGATCCAGTCATCGGCTACGGACTCGGTTTTCGTCCCATCACGGTGGCCGGCGGGCGCTTCCAGTGCCTCCTCCGCTCCGCGATCGAAGGGGAGGCGCTGCGTCGCTCCACGCCATCTCATGTTGGGAGCGCTTCGGCCCCGAACTCGCAGAGCTTCAGTCACGGAAGACAAAAGGAGACCCCAAGCCGCCGCGACCCCGTCGGGCCGCGCCCGACCCGCTACTTGGCCGAGCGGCGCTTTCCGCGGGCTCTTCGGGTCCTCTTCCGCGGGGCGGCGGTGAGGATGCCTCCCGAAATCGAGATCGCAAGGGGCAGGACGCGCGGCCTCGTCGTGTTCACACCGAGCTGCTCGAGCTCACGTCGACCTAGGTCGTTGACGACGTCGCGCGTCCCCCGATCGTGGGTGAGGTCCTTCCGGCCCGATTGTTCTTGGAGGTCCCGCGTCTCGCGATCCTCCGAAAGGTCCTTCAGCCAGCGGTCCCGGGTCCGCGCGTTCGGCGGAGCCATGCCCTCCCCATAGGCAGCCGGCGGTAAAAACTCACTGTGTACCCCGCGCCCGCGGGCCGGGAGCCTGTCTATCGGATTCTGGCCCGCCGTTCGACCCGGGCCGTTTGCAAGGTCTCTTCGCCTGAACGCACGGAGTGCGCCTGCCCAGGAGGTGCCCTGTCCGAGTTTGAACAAGCCCCACAAATGCTGCGTGGGCCGTCGACCGGACCGACGAGTCCGCTCACGGCGGCAAAAAAAAGAGGGGCGGGTGGTGGTTAGCCACCCGCCGGGTTTCGCACACTACTCTAGCTGACGAAGTTGACCGAGGTCCCCCAGTTAGCGAAGCCGTTCCTGGTCCCGCCGCAGGTGCCGATGGTCAGGGTGAACGCATGGCCCATGCAGTTCGGGGATTGGATGTAGTTGGTGGCGAAGTAGACGGTACCGTCCGTATACGGAACGTAGATCGCCCAGCTGTAGTCTCCCCACCGGGGCCGAGTCGCACCGGGTAGGCCCTGATACTCCGTGAACCCGTCCTGGGCTCCGCGGCCCTTGTCGGCGATGAAGATCGTCGAGTGCACGAGTCCGGCCGACGTGCTGGTGAGCCACCCATACGCGGAGCTGGGGAAGAACCCACCGTGATTGGCCGCGTTCGGCCCGCCGTTCCCCGACAGCGAGAAGGTGATGAGCGCCATCCCGTTCCCGCCATCCTCTTCGGAGGTGCCTTCGGCCCCGATCGCTGGGAATTCCAGCTCTTCGTGCGCCGCGGTCACGTACCCTTCGCTCGTCAGGGTGAAGGCCCCGCCCGAGTCGAAGGAGGCCGTTCCGACGACGTAGTAGGCGACGCCCATGTGGAACTCCGACCAGGAGGTCGATGGGGTCGTGTACGTCTGGTCGACCAGCGTAGAGAGCGATCCCCAGAGCTGTCCGTTCGCGTACGAGACCTGCGTGAAGTCGTCCCCGTTCGTGGCGATTCCGCCCTCCGGACACTTGGGCTCGATCGTCGCGTTCGTCAGGCCGGCCTTTCCGCACTCGTGGCCCAGCGGGATGGGTCCCGCCTTTTGCGGAGCGATGATCCCCGGGTTGTAGTACGAGTCGACCCCGGAGAATAGCTGGCCACCGAACTCGATCCCGCCGCACGTCGTGCACCCCTTGCTGTTGAGAGCGCTCAGGTCGGTAAAGTCGAACACCGCGATCCGGGTGTCCCCCGCACCGTAGAAGTCGAGGGACTCCAGCATGAATGCGGTGCCTCCGTGGGCGTTGTCGAACTGGGCCGGGTCCGGCGATTGCGCGGGAATCACGGCGTACCAGCAAGTGATCCCCGCCGCATGGAATATGTCGTCGGAGGGGCAAATCCCGTTCGGCGTCGCCAGGAGTCCCATGTTCTCGACGGCGACGTTGAAGTGGTGATTCGGTGCGCCCTTCCCGGTATGGGTTGGCGTCCACGTTTCCAGTGCG
>CAWBEU010000010.1:0-357695 GCA_963787975.1 uncultured Thermoplasmata archaeon | reverse complement strand
ACGACGACGAAGCCGTCGCCTGAGCTTGCCGTGGACACGAGCACCGATGGCGGGCGCCCCCGGCGACCGCGTCCCTACCGGATGCCGGCCCGGTACTCCGCGGGGATCGTCGTGTTCTATTTCATCCTCATCGGAGCGATCACGTACCTCGGCACGTACCACCTAACGAATCCTCTCGTCGCGGAGGTGCTCGATGCGGCCCTGATCGTCTACCTCGGTCGATACCTTTCGACCCGCTACTGGCTGGATTCCCGGAACTTCACCGCAGCGCGGCTGTTCGGTAGCCGCCGGATCCCCATTGAGGAGATCCGGCACGTTGCGCCGGCGAACTTGCGCGACTTGGCGCCGGTGAGCTTCATCGGAAGCTGGGGGTGGCGAGGCCGCATGTGGAGCCCGCGGCTTGGCCCGTTCGACACCGTCCACACGAGCTCGGACGGCCTGTTGGTGACCGGGGGAAGCGGCGTCCCGGTCTTTATCTCGCCGAAAGACCCCGACGCCTTCGTGGCCGAGCTCTCGCGCCGGGTGCGGTCGTTCAACCCCGATGTCGATATCGAGGGTTCGCCGCAGTGAGTGGGGTCGGCGGCCCGGGGCTCACTTCGTTTCGGGTTCGGTGCTCGTCGTGGACGAGTCGGGGGCGCCGGATGTGGACGAGGCCGGAGCAGGTGCCTTGGCTTGCCATGCGGTAAGGCCGGAGTGCTTCCGCAGGTAGCGGGCGCCGATCCACATGCCGGCGAGGCCGAAGACAACGGCGAACACGACCGCGAACGCGACGAGATAGATGACGCCGGTCACGAGGTTGCTGAGGTCGAAGAATCCGAACTGCTGACCCAGGAACACGAGGCAGAGACCCACCACGAGTCCGCTGCCCGCGGCGCTGCTGCCGGCCCCCATCTCAGGTCTTCTCCGGGGGCGGGGCGCCCGCGTCGGTGGAGGTGTCGGCCACCTCGGCCTTCTCCTGCTGTTTCATCTGCGCCTTGCGAGTCTTATCCAGCGCCCGGGGACCGACGGTAGCGATCATGTAGAGTTCGGCGACGGTAAGCAGCAAGAGTCCGACCGTGGCGACGGTGATGTCGTACGGCTCGGCGACGCGCACGTAGAAATTCTCGCTCCAGAGGCTGTTCCCGGCCGGGTTCTCGAGGTAGGCGTGGAGCTCGTAAACGCCCTGGAGGTACCATTTGAACTGGGTCAGGTTGTACGTCATGCTGATGGCTCCCGTGGGTAGGGCGACGGACTGGACCTGCTGCTTGGTGTAGGCCGGGAACCCCAGGAAAAGAATCACGAGGAACGCTTGGGACACGCCACCCGCACCGGTCGGCGCGCCGGCCCAGGCGAAATTGACCGTCGCGATGTTGGTGAACGACCAGCTCGCTGCCGACGATACGCTAGGGTAGCTGTCGACGTTGACCCCGTTCCACTCTACAGTGCCGGAGACCGAATTGCCCTGGGCCGTCGTGACGGCCGGGGCGGCGCCGCGGGCCTGCGAGATCATGCCGATCCCGTAGGGCGCTAGGAACACGAGTACCAAGGCCACGGAGAGCAAAGGAAGAAGTCTCCCTCCCCTCCGCGCTGAGACCGCCGAGAGTGGCCGCACGGCGCCAGCACCCCCCTCGGGGCTAAGAATGTATGCTTGGAGAGGGACCCGCGGAGGAATCTCAGTAGCGGGCCATTGTCGGGTCCACTTTCTGTGCCCACGCTTCGATTCCACCGACCAGGCTCGATACGTGCGTGAAGCCGAGCTCGAGCAGGAGCTGCGTGCCCTGCGCCGAACGGCGACCGGTATGGCAGTACAGCACGACCTCTCGTGCATGGGCGAGCTCGGTGACGCGCTGAGGAAGCTCGGGGAGCGGGATGAGGGTCGCGCCGGGGAGATGGGCGATCTCCCACTCCGGCGGATTCCGCACGTCGATGAGCATCGGCGGGTCCTCGCCTCCGAGACGCCCGGCGAGGGTCTCGGGAGAAATCTCGGGGATTCCGCCGGCCGCCGCCGTGTCCGCCTCGGCGACGATCCCACAAAAGGCGGGATAGTCGATCAATCCCGTCTGCGTCGGATGCGTTCCGCACACCACACAGTCGGGATTCTTCCGAAGTCGAAGTTCCCGGAACCGCATGGAGAGCGCGTCGAAGAGAAGCAACCGGCCGATCAGCGGCTCTCCGATCCCGAGGAGCAGTTTCACCGTCTCCGTCGCTTGGATGGTGCCTACGAGCCCCGGCAGCACCCCGAGAACCCCGCCCTCCGCACAGGAAGGAACGAGTCCCGGCGGAGGTGGCTCCGGATAAAGGCAACGATAACAAGGACCCCGTTGCGCGTCGAACACGCTGGCCTGTCCCTCGAATCGGTAGATCGAACCGTAGACGTTGGGCTTCCCCAGGATCACCGAAGCGTCGTTGACCAGATATCGCGTCGGAAAATTGTCGGTGCCGTCGAGGATCACGTCGTAGGGTCGCAGTATCTCGAGCGCGTTCTCGCTCGAGAGGTGCTGCTCGTAGGTTCGCACCGCCACGTCCGGGTTCAGGTCCGTGAGCCGGTCGCGCGCCGCCTCGAGCTTCGGCCGTCCGATGTCCCGCGTCCCGTACATCACTTGGCGCTGGAGGTTCGAGGCCTCGACCTTGTCGAAATCGACGAGGCCGATCTCACCCACTCCGGCGGCGGCCAGATACAGCGCCGCGGGAGAGCCAAGCCCGCCGGCGCCGACGAGAAGGACCTTGGAGGCTAGCAACCGCCGCTGTCCCTTCACGCCGACTTCGGGGAGCAACAGATGGCGGCTGTAGCGACGCATCTGGTCCCTCGTGAGGGGCGGGCCGAGGTCCTCCTCGCCGGCGGCGATGCCGACGAGCGGGGCGGGGCGACCCGCCGAGCGGGTCGCTTCGGCCGGGGCGCCGCCTGCAATGGCGGGAACGATGCTCAGGACGTCGCCGGAATGGACCGGCGTCGCTTCCCGTTCGAGGTGTCGCACATCTTCGTCGTTGAGGTACACCGTCACGAAGTTCCGGAGCTCACCGCCCGGACCGTAGAGGTGTTTCTCCAGGGCGTGATGTTCCCGTACGAGTCCCCGGAGCACCTCGCCGACGGTCGACCCCTCCGCCTCCGTCACCGCCGCGCCGCCGGTGAAGCTTCGAAGCGGGGTGGGGACCCGGACCTGCACCTTCGGACATGGGAGATGGCTCCCTCGTCGGCCGGTCGATATTACTCCCTCCCTTACCCATGCTTCACCTCGCCGGCAGATCTCCCCGCTCGACCGCCCAAGCGACCGGTGAGAAGCGCCGGTCCTCGGCGGAGAGCTCAAACGTCCCGAATTCTCCCGCCCGCCCGCCATCGACGGCCAGCACGAGGTAGGTGTACCAGGGCCAGGCATGTTCCTGGTCAAAGAGCGAGGGAACGGCCGGATGGTCGGGATGGGAATGGTAGAACCCGACAAGAGCTTCGCCGGTGCCCTCCAGAGAGGCCTCGAATCGTCGGAGCTCCTCCGGCGGAATCACGAAGCGATGGCCCCTCGCCCCCTGCATGCGGTTCTCCATGGGCGCCACGCGAACGATCCGGCGGGGCTCGTCGGCGCCCCGGGAGGATTCCTTTGCGACGAGAAATCCGCAACACTCCTCGGGGTACGTAACCTCCCCGTGACGGCGGATCTCATCCACGACGTTCGCGGGAAGGAGGACCTTCACGGGGTCTCCTGCCAGTAGCGTTCCGAAAGATATCGGTCCCCTCCGTCCGGAAGGATGGCGACGAGCACGGCGGGGCCCGTGATCCGCCCGGCGGTCGAGAGCATCGCGGCGACGGCCGCGCCCGAGGAGGTCCCGAGGAAGAGCCCTTCCTCGCGCGCCAGTCGACGGGTCATGGCCTGGGCGTCCTCGGTGGCGATCCGGACCGTCTCGTCTACCCACCGCGGGTCGTACGTTCCCGGTCGCAGCGCGGTGGGCAGGTGCTTCAATCCCTCCATCCCGTGCATGGGTCCGTCCGGCTCGACCCCGATGACCCGCAGCCCGGGGGATGACTGCTTTAGGAACCGGCCTGCCCCCGAGATCGTTCCCCCGGTTCCCACCCCCGCCACTAGATGGGTGATTCGCCCGTCGGTCTGTTGCCAGATCTCGGGGCCGGTACCGCGGAAATGCGCCTCGGGGTTCGCGGGATGATTGTACTGGTCTGGGTAGTAGAGGCGGGCCGGATCCTGCGACGCACGATGACGGGCCTCCCGCTGGGCTCCATCGGTTCCCTCGGCGGGGTCGGTGAAAATGACCTCAGCCCCGTAGGCCTTGACTCGTTGCACCCGCTCGGGGCTGGCGTTGCGAGGTAGGCAAATCGCCACGGGGAAACGGAGCCGCGCCCCGAGCATCGCATAGGAGATCCCCGTGTTTCCGCTCGACGCATCGATCAACGTCCGTCCACGGCTGAGGTCACCCGACGCGAGGGCGGCGAGGACAATCCCGAACGCCGCACGATCCTTGACCGAGCCGGTGGGATTCAGGAACTCTGCCTTTCCCCAGAGCTCGACGTCGGGACGCAGTTCGCGGCCTATCCGTCCAAGCCGAAGAAGCGGGGTTGTGACCCACGGGACCGAGAAGTGACTCGGCGGGGAGCGGCTGAGCCGCCGGAGGTCGAGCGGGGGATCGCGGGTTCTACCGGAGTTGGATGAGGTGCGTGCACGTCAGTCCGCCCCGCGTGATCGAGTCCTCGAGCTGCAGGCCGGACTGTCCTAGGAGCGCCTCGGTCAGATTCTTGTCGAAGACGTCGCAGAGCAGGTACGCGTGGGTCAGGGCCGTATGCCGGAAGACGCAGTTCGTCCGGTTGATCCGGACCTCGCCATCGGGGAGTGTCTGCACCTGCGCTCGGAAACCGAGCTTGTTGAGGGCATCGACGAGCGCGCGGATTCGCGCCTCCTTCGGCAGTTTCGGAGAGATCTCGGCGGCGATCTGACGGGCCATGCGCCGGGCCGCCTCGGCGAACAGCGCAGAGGTGTACCCCTCGCCCTCCTGGGCGAGTAGCTCCTCCATCACAGAGTCGAGCAAGAACTCGTACCGGCGAGGGAACAGGTCCTGGCCCTGCGAGGTCAGCACGTAGCGCTTCTTCGGGCGACCGACCCCTTCGCGATGGAACGACGGAGAGACGAGACCCCGGCCCTTCAGCCGGTCCAGGTGGCCCCGAACCGCGCTCTCTTGGATCCCGAGGTTGCGAGCGAGGTCGCGGGCGCTCCGGGGAGCCACGGCGAGGGCCTCGATGATCTTCCCTCGAGTGCCGTCCGTCAGCACCAGCTCGCCAGCGCTCATCTCTTCCCTACGAGAGAACAGGGGAGGGCGCTATATGGCCTTTCCCAATTATACACACCGCAATATGCTTTAATAGACGACGCGGCTCGAATGCGTGAGGCGGAAAATGGCGAGCGCCGGAACACCCCAGCACGTACTCACCATCCACGACCTTCACGCTGAGATCGCGGGCAAGCAAATCCTCAAGGGCGTCTCAATGGAGATCAAGTCGGGGGAACTCGCGGCGATCATGGGCCCTAACGGCTCCGGAAAGAGCACGCTCGCGTACTGTCTCATGGGTCACCCGAAATACAAGGTCACGTCGGGCACCGTCACGCTCGACGGGCAGAACCTCCTGAGCCTGCCCGTGGACAAGCGCGCCAAGCTGGGGTTGTTTCTCGGCTTCCAGTATCCCCAAGAAATCTCGGGCCTGTCGATGGCGAAATTCCTGTGGACTGCGTATGCCCAGCGCCATCCCGAACCGGACGTGGATACAACGGTCTTCGATGAGAGCCTCACCCGGCACCTCGGCTATCTCGAAATGGACAAGGCGTTCCTGAAGCGCTCGCTGAACGAAGGGTTCTCGGGCGGGGAGAAGAAGCGCTCCGAAATCCTCCAGATGGCGACGTTCCAACCCAACATCGCCATCCTCGACGAGCCCGACTCGGGTCTGGATATCGACGCGGTCAAGGCGGTCGGAGAGACCGTCGCGAAGGTCCAGAAGGAAAGCCCGGAGATGGGCATCCTGGTCATCACGCACTACCAACGGATCCTGAAGTACCTCAATCCGGACAAGGTCCACGTGATGGTGGATGGAGTTGTCGCGCTCTCGGGTGGACGCGAGCTGGCCCTCGAGCTCGAGGCGCGGGGCTACGATTGGGTGAAGCCGCCCGTTTCTCCCCCCGCGTGAGGCTCCTCGGCGGCCCGGACCGGGAACGACAAAGGTCGGAGGGTCCTACCTAGTCCCATGGATGTCCAACGGATTCGCCAGGATTTCCCTATCCTCCGTCGGACCTTCTACGGCCACCCTCTGGCGTACCTCGACTCGGCGGCCACCTCGCAGAAGCCGACCGTGGTCCTCGACGCCGAGCGAGAGTTCTACGAGCAACGGAACGCGAACGTCCACCGCGGAGTCTACGCGCTCTCAGAAGAGGCCACCGACGCATACGAGAAGGCGCGGGAGCGTACGGCCCGGTTCCTCCACGTCTCGGACCCCCAGGAGATCGTCTTTGTTCGGGGCACGACCGAGGCGCTGAACGTCGTCGCGGCAGGGCTGGGACGGACCCGGCTCGCGCACGGCGGCCGGGTCGTGACGACCGTAATGGAACACCATTCCAACATCGTTCCGTGGCACATGCTGCGCCAGACGTCGGGGATTGACCTACAGTTCATCGATATCGATGAACACGGTCGACTCAAGCTGGACGAGTACGACGCCGCGCTCGACCGGACGGCGAAGGTGGTGACCCTTTCCCACGTCTCCAACGTGCTCGGGACCGTGAACCCCGTGCGCGAGATCGCCGACCGGGCCCACGCCGTGAATGCCGTCGTCGTCGTCGACGCGGCCCAATCGGCGCCTCATCGGCCGATCGATGTGGAGGCGCTCGGTGCTGATTTCGTTGCCTTCTCGGGCCACAAGGCCCTCGGTCCGATGGGAATCGGCGTGCTCTGGGGACGTGCCGAACTCCTTCGCGAGATACCGCCTTTCATGGGCGGCGGGGAGATGATCCGATCCGTCCACACCGACCAGGTCGAGTACGCAGACCCCCCTGCCAAGTTCGAGGCGGGCACCCCCAATGTCGCGGGCGCCTGCACGCTGTCCGTGGCGCTCGATTATCTCGAACGAGTCGGATGGGAGGACCTGGCGGCCCACGAGCACGCCCTGCTTGAGCTGGCGAGTCGGATCGCCCGGGAACGGTTCCCGGACACGATCCGGATCTATGGACCGCCGATCTCGGGCGAGCACGAGTCGGTCCTGTGCTTCTCGGTCAAGGGGGTCCACCCGCACGACGTCGCGACGATCCTGGACCGAGAAGGCATCGCGATCCGGAGCGGGCACCATTGCGCCCAGCCCCTGATGGAGCGACTCCAGGTCCCCGCGCTCTGTCGGGCCAGCGTCTACCTCTACAACACGGCGGACGAGATCGAGCGCCTCTTCGCGGCCCTCGAGAAGGTCAACAAGGTCTTCGCGGTTCCCGCGACAACCTCCTAGTGCCGTAGGGGGCGCCGGGCTGTCGGCCCGGCGACTACGCCGTATTTAAATACGTATAGGTGATGGAATTACCGGAGTCGTCATGGCGCAAACGGTTGCCGAGTTCCAGCCGCTCGATTACACCCTGTACGACTTCAAGAATCCCGAGACCTACAAGGTCCGGACCGCCAAGGGACTGTCCCGCGAGATCGTCGAGCAGATCTCGAAGATCAAGGACGAGCCCCAGTGGATGCTGGACTATCGTCTCCGGGCCTACGAGACCTTCGTCGACAAGCCGATGCCCGACTGGGGCCCGGACCTTTCGGACCTCGATTTCGACGCGATACACGTACTACGCCAACCCGCTCGCGGAGGGGGACACCAAGAAGAGTTGGGACGACCTTCCGGCCGACATCAAAAACACCTTCGACAAGCTCGGCATTCCCAAGGCCGAGCGCGAGTTCTTCGGCGGCGTCGGGGCGCAGTATGACTCCGGCACGGTCTACCACAAGATCCGTGAGGACCTCCAGAAGAAGGGGGTCATCTTTCACCGATACCGACACTGCGGTGAAGGAGTATCCCGAGATCGTCCAGAAGTACTTCGGGAAGATCGTTCCGTTCAACGACAACAAGTTCTCGGCCCTGAACTCCGCCGTCTGGTCGGGGGGCAGCTTCGTCTACGTTCCGCCCGGCGTCGACGCCGGCATTCCGCTTCAGGCCTACTTCCGGATCAACGCGAAGAACGTGGGCCAGTTCGAGCGGACGCTCATCATCGCCGACCGGGGCGCGAAGGTCCACTATTTGGAAGGCTGTACGGCGCCTATCTACTCCACCGACTCGTTGCACGCGGCCGTCGTCGAGGTCATCGCGGAGCCGTACGCGAAGCTCCGGTACACGACGGTGCAGAACTGGTCGAAGAACGTCTACAATCTCGTTACGAAGCGGGCGGTCGCCGAGGAAGGCGCCCTCGTTGAGTGGGTCGACGGCAACATGGGGTCGAAAGTGACGATGAAATATCCGTCGGTCTTCATGAAGGGGCGCGGCGCCCGGGCAGATATCTTGTCGGTCGCCTTCGCATCCGAAGGCCAGATCATCGACTCAGGCGCGAAGGCGGTTCACCTGGCGCCGGACACCTCGAGCAAGATCATCTCCAAGTCGATTGCCATCCGGGGGGGCCAGACGAGCTACCGGGGCCTGCTCCGGGTCGCCAAGGGGGCGACCGGCGTCAAGGCCGCCGTCCGCTGCGACGCGCTGCTCCCCGACGAGCTGGGCCGCTCCGACACGTATCCGTACAACGAGATCCACGAAGAGGACGCGACGATCACCCACGAGGCCGTGGTCGGGAAGATCGGCGAGGAGCAGATCTTCTACCTGATGAGCCGCGGGCTCAACGAGAACGACGCGATCCACCTGATCCTGATGGGCTTCCTCGCGGAGTTCGCTAAGGAGCTCCCGATGGACTACGCCCTCGAGCTCAACCGGCTGATCCAGCTCGAGATGATCGGCGCGGTCGGCTGAGCCGACCTTACCGCAGCTTCGTGTCGAAGCGCCACTCGTCGCCGCTCTCGACGCCGAGGAGCTCCAGGGCCGGCAACGCCGGGTAGCCGCCGTCGGTCCAGGCGACCTGGCGACCCTCCCAGCGGGTCGTGAGATGGGGGTACAGGTAATCGCGGAGGCCCACGATCGGGGCGCGGTCGAAGACGTACGAGAGGAACCCTTCGCTGATCATCCGAATGGCCTGCTGACGAGGAATGGCGCGGGACTCCAGGTAGAAGACCCGTTCCGGGTCCACGGGCGCCACCGAGGAGGAGTGGGTCGCCTTGACGTCCCGGCAAAGGATCTCGAGCACCGGGATCGTGTCCGAGCGTGCTCCCTTCGAGAGGAGCATGGCGTGTTCGGAGAGGTAGCTGATGGTCTTGCGGGCTTCCTTCTCCATTCGGGCCATCCCCCGGCTGACGCCGCGCGATTCGTCGCGGAAGACGCCTCGCGTGATCGATTGCCCGTGGGTGTCGGTGCCGATGTGGGTGATCTGGACGTAGCTATCGTAGGCCTGCTGGTTGTCGCCGTAGAACGACTGGAGGTCGCTCAGGTCTCCTCCGTTCCCGACGATGTCCGAGTAATTCCGGGTGCGTGTCCGGAATCCGCCGTAGGTCGCCGATACCCAGGCCAGCTGCGAGCTCGGCCCGATGGTGGCGCTGCGGGAGTAGGACGAGACGACCTTTTCGTCCGGCGCGTGGACCGACAGGTAGGCCATCCGGGCCGACTCGTCGGTCTCAGCGCGGACCATGGAACCGTAGTAGCGCTGCCCGGCGGCGTCCCCGGTGCTGTACACCTCCTCCGAGACGATGACCCGGCTATGAGCGCCGGCATGGATGTGCCGCCGGACCGCGAGCGCTTCATGGGGCCGGGACAGGATCGTAAGGTCTTGCACGCGGACAGGGAGGGCGCACTGGGCCGGCACGTCGACCTCAAGACCCCGGTTCAAGAACGCCGTGCTCAGGGCCTCGAATTTATCGATGCGCTTTCCCTTGACGTCGACCCCACGAAGGAAAGTCGACACGGCCTCGTCCCCCGCCCGAAGGATGTGGGGGAGTGTCCGAACCTGGACGCCCGCGACGCGGAACTCCTCTGGGATTTCCACGCGGGAGCCGGATCCATCGTGGACGACGCGGATGACATGGGGTGGTAGCGGAGGGAGGCCCACGGGGGTTCCGCCGGAGCTTGGGGAGACATCCGTCAGGTCGGCGCCGCGGAAGTAGGCATACTTCCGATAGAGCGGGTCGGGTTCGATCGGTAACACAAGGAATGCCTCGAAGGCGGCCTTGCGAAGGGTCGCGAACTCCGGCGGGTCTCCGAGCTCTTTCGATAGCCCGGCGACCTGCGCCTCATCGAACCAACGCCCGTACGCCGGGGCCGAGGCATCCATCGAATATACGCACAGATTCGTGTTTATAACTTGAACGGGACTAGGGCGGGTCGGTCCATTCCGAGGAGAGATCTGAAAGAGGGGGAGGAAGGGGTTAACGGGGCCGGCGGGGGGGAACCGCCGGCCCCTGGGTTCAGCGTGCTACTGCTCTGATTCGCCTATCTTACCACAGATTCCCGAGAGGGTCCGATGGCTGCTGAGGGGGTGTCCGCGGGGGCGGCGCGAGCTCTCCAGCGGCTCCCGCTGGCACGCGGCTCGTGGTGCTCGGGACGCGCAGAGGCGGTGGCGCCTTGGGGCGCCGACCCATCGCAACGCCGAGCACGGCGACCAGAACCACGATACCCGCTGCCAGCGCGACGACCTCGCCTAGGGTCGTGTGGAAGAAGGTGATCAGGGGGTTCACTGGGGGGACCGCGGCGCAGGTTCCGCCGTTGACGAGGCTCGCCGCGCAGGACTGCGCAGCGGGCACCGTCATCGGTTGGGCCTGGATGTCTCCGCCCGAGGTGGACGTAGCCATTGGGCTCACGGCGGTGGTCGGGACCGATCCCGAGACTCCGGGCGCGAACGTCGTGGCGGCCGCAGCGATGCCGAGGTGGCCGCTCTGCGAGTCGTAGTCGACCGCGTTCGTCGAGGCGACCGGCGCGAAACCGAGGCCTTGACCGCCCAGCGCCTTGGGGTCGCCGCTAAAGACGTTTCCCATGTGCGGGAGGATGATCACGCCGTCAAACACGTCGAACGGGCCCGAAAGCGAGAGCAGCAGGATGTGGGTGTGCTCCCCGTTTTTGAGGGAGAGATCCGAGCTGTACGCGCCTACCAGGTCGACGGTACCGTTGGCAGAGATCGAGCCGCTGGGGTTTCCACTCGCGTGCGCCTGGGGGCCGACAAAGTCCCACGCGAGGGCGTAGCTGCCCGTCAGGTTGAACGCGGCGGTGCTGTTCCAGGTCTCACCGGCCGTCAAGCTGTGGGGGATCAAGCCGAGTTCCGGCGTGAACGACACCTGGGCCTGGGCCGATCCGGTGACGTTGAACCACCAGTGGGACACTTGGCCATGAGGCCCCGTGACGGTCAGCTTGGAGTGCAGCGCGTCCTGCGTCGCAGCCGAGCCGTTCAGGAAGCCCAGAGCGGCGACCGGACCGGCGCTCGGAGTCTTTTCATAGACGGTTCCGTCCCGTGTGAAGTTCCCGAAGGCGGTGTCGACTTCGCTGGCGCTGGCGGTGTAGTTACCGGTCCAGGTGGGGCTCGTGCAGTTGGGCGTGCAGAGGTTCACGAAGAGCTCGGCGGCGGCGGTGCGCTGCGCTTCGATCTGGAACCCACTGTTCGTCGAGTTGTTCGTCTGAGTGAAGACGACCGTCCAGCCGTAGAAGGCATGGTATTGGAGTTCGAACCCGTTCCCGTTGGATCCGGTGACGGAGATGTCACCGGTGATGGTCTTGGTCCCGCCGTACGCCCATGTCTGGACGGGCGAGGTCACGGCGGGTGCAACGGCGGGCGCGGCCCCGCTCGAAGCCGCTGGCGCGGCGACCGGAGAAGCGAGGACCGGTAATGCGAGGAGCATCACCAGGGTCACGGCCACTACAATCACCGCCCCCAGGACAGGAAGTGTTCGGACCTTGTAGGGCGCGGGCGTTCTGTCGGACATCTTCTTGTCTTTCCTCCTGCGACCCTTCGGGGCCGTGGCGAGGAGATTGACGCCGATAGGCTTACATCAAGAAATGTCCAACCCGGAGTCGCCCTGATTGGACTCGACGTCACGGAGCAGGAGAGACGGAGACGTTCCATGCGGGGACTGACGGACGCCGAGGCCCGCCTCATCCGGGCCCTTTTAGCGGCGCCCGGGGACACCGAGCGAGAGTTCCTCGAAGAGACGAAGCTCCCTCGGTCGACGTATCATGCCGTCCGGAAGCGGGTCTACGACGAAGGTTGGTTGCGGATCCGGTTCGTCCCCCATCCCACCTGCTTCGAGCTCCCGTTCGTCACGATCGCGGTGGCCCACCCGTTCGCCGACAGCTCGGTCGAGTTGATGGAACGCTGGAGCCGGCCGGAGTCGAACGTGGTCCTGTGGGGAGGCTCCGGCCTCGTCTTTGCAATCTATCTTCACCACTACCGGGACGAGGCGCGTCGGCTGTCGGCCGGTCTCGTGGACGACGTGATGCGGCCCCGGAGCTTCTTCCTTACAACGGGGACCGGGGTTGAGACCCTCCCGGTCTACTTCGACTTCGAAGGGGTTTGGTCGCATCTGGCGGGGATCCCCGGCAGCTCACGGTACCCCCGGCCGCTCACCCCTCCCCTCCCGCCCGGTAGTCACGCGCCGACCGGGCCGCCCTCGCCGGGGCTCTGCCGGGCCGCCCGGAACCTCATCCTGCGTCCCATCGTGGCCGACCACGAGGGCCGCTCGGGACATTTCCTGGGCCTGCTCGGGTTGACCCGTCCCGAGCACCGGTTGCTCGACGACGGCTGGGTCTTCCGTCGGGTGTTGCCGGACTTCGGTACTCTCCCTCCCTACCAAGACCGAAGGGCGGACCAAGTCGTGTTCGTTCGGGGCGAGCTTCTCGAGGGGAAAGCACCGGCCGAGTTGTTGAAGGCGCTGACCGAGAAGTGCCGGGTCTACCCCTTCCTGCTCGCCCATGACAACGTCAGGATGGTCGTGGGCTCCGTCGGCCAATCCGGGCCCGCCCCCCTGGGAGGGAACGGGGACCGGCCCTCCGTTCTGGGTACCCTCCAGGAGTACCTTCGTCGGATCGAGGTAGACTCCGAATGGGTTGCCGGTCTCACACCGGTAGTTGACCATCGGTACGACCGCGTGCTGGGGGACGCGCCGACCAAGCCCTCGGGGTCCCGATAGGGGCGCTCTCCTCCTCGTCGGCCGGTGCTTATAAGGCGGTCCGAGTTCCATCTTCGGCGCCGAGAGGAGGGTCGATTCCATGGCTTACGACATGTACCAGGAGCGGATCCTCCAGCATTATCGGACCCCCAAGAACTTCGGGCAGCTAGACCATCCGGACTTTTCCGGGGAAGAGAGCAACCCGTTGTGCGGCGACCACATCCGGATGGACATCCGGCTCGACCCCACGAAGGAGACGGTTGCCGAGATTCGATTCTCGGGCGACGGCTGCGCGATCTCGATGGCGAGCGCGTCGATGCTGACGCAGAAGCTCTCGGGTCAGCCGCTCTCGGCCGTCGAAAAGGTCACTCGGGACGACGTCCTTCAGCTCGTGGCGATCCCGTTGTCCCCCGTTCGCGTCAAGTGCGCGCTGACCGGGTTCACCGCGCTCGGCCGAGCTCTCCACAGCCAGCCGGCCGCGGCGGAGCCCGCCCAGGCCTGAATCGTGACGGCGTCGGCGAGCATTCGGGTCGACTCTGACACTTGCGTCCTCTGTGGGCTGTGCACCGGCGTCTGCCCGCCCAACGCCTTGGAGCTCACGCCCACGCAGCTCCACGTGCTCACGAACTGCACCGGCTGTGGGTGGTGCATTCCGTACTGCCCCGTGGGGGCGTTGTCCGGCGGCCGCGGAATCCCCCGGAGACGAGGTCGCCGTGCCTGAGCGAGCCACTCCGAAATCGCACCCGCGCCCCCCGGCCGCCGATGCTCCCCGGGTCCTCCTGGTCGACCCGTACGTCGCTCGGGAAGACCCGATGGAGCGCAAGTTCGTCGAACTCTATCCATCGCTCGGCATCCTGACGCTCTCCGCCTGGCTCCGGGACCATGGCATTCGGGTGGAGGTGACGGACCTCACGTTCGCCCGGAACGCCGAGCCGGTGACGCATCACGTGCGCAAGTTCCGTCCCCACCTCGTCGGCGTCCACACGAAGACGCTCACGATGCCGCGGGCGCTCGAGATTGCGGCCCGGGCCCGGGCGGAAGGAGTGACCGTGCTCGCCGGGGGCCCGGACTCTGCTACGCGACCGGACAAGTACCTCGATGCCGGCTTTGACGCCGTGGTCCCGAGCGAAGGCGAAGCGACGCTAGTGGAGGCGGCTACCCGGGTGCGAGACGGAAAATCGCTCGCCGGTTGCCACGGCACCGTCGTTCGGACGGACGGTCGCACGGTCCGGGGCTCTCCCCGGCCCTTCCTCCGGAACCTGGATGAACTGCCGCTGCCCGCGTGGGACCTCATCGACATGGAAGCGTACCTGTCAACGTGGCAAGAGCGCACCGGGGAACGGCGGGCCGCCGTGCTCACTTCCCGGGGGTGCCCGTTCGACTGTTCCTGGTGCTCGAAGCCGACGTTCGGCCGGACGTACCGGCAGCAGTCGGTCGATCGCGTCCTCGCCGAGCTCAACGCGCTTCACGACCGGTACAGGGTCGACTATGTCCGATTCTGCGACGACGTGTTCGGCGTCGACCGCCGGTGGCTCGAGGAGCTCCTGGACCGGATGATCACCGACGGGCCGCACCTCCGGTTCGAGTGCCTCGCCCGCGTCGACCTCCTGAAAACCGACCTCTTGGACCGAATGAAGTCGGCGGGACTCCAGCGTGTATACCTCGGCGTGGAATCGGGCAGCCAGAAGATGCTCGATGCGATGACCCGGGGCACGCGGCTTGCCCAGATCGAGCGGGTCGCGGCGAGCCTGCGCGCCCACCAGGTGCGCCAGTTCTGGTTCCTGATGCTGGGCTACCCCGGCGAGACGCTCGATGACATCGAAGCGACGCTCCAGCTCTTCCGGCGTTTCTCTCCGGAGGAGTACTCCGTATCGATCGCGGTGCCGGTGCCCGGCACCCGGTTCTACGACGCGGTCAAGGACCGGCTCCGTGGACGGGCCCGCGCCACGCAGGGTTCCGGTGGCGCGTCGCTTCTCTACGAAGCAGCGTACCCGGAGACGATGTACCGTTGGCAACAGGTCCGGTTCGCGTGGGAGGCCCGGCTGCGCCGGGTCCGGGAGCGGTTCTCCCCCGAGGTAGCCGACCGACTCTCCCGGGCGGTGGACGAGCTCAACGAGCGGGTCGCGAAACCGTTGCTCCTCCGGCGACCGGCCAGCGCCCGCGGCCCCGAGACGGCCGCGGCGGACGCTGCGCTCCCGATGGTCACGGACGGACCCCCGAACAAAGGCCCCTCGGCGTGACGCCCAATGTCGGTCCGGGAGTTCGCGAGCGGAGACGGTCAAACCGCACGTCGCCTCTGGATTGACCTGGGCGGCTGGTACCGAAACACCTCCCCCACCGCCGACGGGGACGTCGACCGATCGATCGGTCGCCTGCTCCGACACTCGATGAGCGGGCGCCGTCCGCGCCGGGGAGAACCGGCGGAAGGCGGGTGGATCGCGGAGTCTCAGGGCTCGCCCGTGGGCTGGCTTTACGCGAGGGCCGACCCGGAGCAGAACTACATCGTCCCGCTGGTTCCGCCGGAGGACACGAGCGGTGCTTTGGAGGCCCTGCTCGTCCCCGCGCGGGAATGGTTTCTCCATCAGGACGCCGGCCACTTCGTGGTCGACGTGCCCGAGGGACGGGCCGACCTTCGGTCGGTCGCGCAACGGGGCGGTCGCGTCCTATGGCACCGGGCCGTCTTGGACCGGGACCTGAGCCCCCTCCCTTCCGCCTCGGCGGTGCCCGTGACGGTCCGCGGATTCCGCCGGTCCGACCTCTCGGCGGCCCAGACCCTTTTCGCGGTTCGCCACCCGGAAAAGCCCCCGCCCCCGATCCCCGTCGCGTTCCTTGAACTGCGCGGCAGCTGGATGCGGGATCCGGCGTGGGAGATCCAACGGGCAATCTGGATCGCCGGGCCTCGACGGAACCTCCTCGGGGTGGCCGGTGGGACCCATCGGCCCCGGGCGCCCATCGGTTTCCTGGGCCCGTGGGTCCTCGCCGAGGCGGCGAGTCCGCCGGTCGCGACCGAGCTCCTCGAGGCGGTTCTTTCATGGCTCCAGGGCGTCGGAGCCCAACGGGTTCGAACGACGATCCCTACGCCCCCCGGGGACGACGCGCAGGCACTCCTGCGCTCCGGGTTCTCTACGATGGCCGAGAGCGACTTGTTTGAGCTGAAGAGCTGAGGCCCCCGGCCGGGTCACCCGGGGCTTCGGCCGTGGGCCGGACAGAACCGGTTCAGTCGACAGTAGCGGCATTTTTCCGGTTTGACCGGCGAGATCGGCTTCTGCAGCCGACCGTACCTGCGACGGGGCACGTTGGCTCGGGAGGGGCAGACGAAGGAGCGCTTGAGCGCTTCGGCACCGCCCCCTCGGAGAGCGACTTCGAGGAGACCTTTTGAACCAACTTGGCCGTGATGCACCGTGCCCCGTATCCCGGGGGCGGCAACGCCCGAAGGCACCGGCCGGTTCGCGTCCCGGGCCACCCAAAGGCATGGGGTGCCGGCGGTGCACTTCCGGACAGCCCCCGGCGGTCTACGCCTGTCGTCGATCGGGCTCGGCACGTATATCGGTCCTCCGGACCGCGTGACGGATGAAGCCGTCGAACAGGCCACGCAGGTCTGCCTTGAGTCGGGCCGCATCAACGTGCTCGACACGGCCATCAACTACCGATACCAACGTGCCGAGCGGTCGATCGGCCGAGGCCTCGCGCGTGCCCTCGAACGGGGGCCTCTCCAACGGGACGAGGTCTTCGTGTCCACCAAGTGTGGCTATCTCGCGCCGGATGGCGAATCACGGATTGCAACGGATCGGTGGGTGGAGACGGAGCTCGTCGCGAAGGAGGTCCTTGACCCGGCGGACATCGTCGACGATTGTCACGCGATGAGCGTCTCGTACCTCCGGGACCAGGTCGACCGGAGCCGGGCCAATCTCGGGCTCGAAACGATCGACCTTCTGTACCTCCACAACGCGCCGGACGCCCAGCTGCCCGTGGTCGGCCACGACGAATTTGTTCGGCGTCTCACCGAGGCATTCGGTCTGCTCGAGGAGCTCCGCGCGTCGGGGCAACTGGGCACCTATGGACTCGCCACGTGGGACTGTCTCCGAAGCCCCCGAGGATCGGCGGGTTACTTCTCGCTGGACGAGGCGGTCGTCGTCGCGCGCTCGGTGGCCGGCGAAACGCATGGCTTCCGGTTCATCCAATTCCCGTTCAGCGTCGGGATGCCGGAAGCCGCGGTTCAACGGAACCAGTCCGTGAAGGGGGAGAAACTCACCCTCTTCGACGCGGCGCAGCGTCTGGGTCTCGGGTGCTTCACGAGCGTCCCGCTCTTGCAGGGCCAGCTGGCGCGCGTGGGCCCGGTGGCGGACGGCCTGTCGGCCGCGCAGACCGCGATCCAGTTCGCTCGGTCCGCTCCGGGCACGATCGGTCCCCTCGTGGGGCAAAAGGAGCCCGGCCACCTTTCGGAGAACCTCCGGCTCGCGGACCGGGCGCCGTGGGATCGTCGAGAATTCCAGACCTATCTGGCCTGAGCGGACCCATCGCCGGTTTCGGCGACCTCCAGGTCGGAGAGTCGTCGGATCTTTCGACGGCGCGTCGGCACCTTGGGTTTCGCGGCCGGCTCCTCGGCCGGCCCGCCGGCGGCTGGGGACGCCTCGGAGAGCTGGTCGACCTCTTCGATGACGGAGACCCCTCCCTTCTTCCGGACCCGAACGACCCGGTCCGCGATCCCCTCCAGTTGGCGTTCGTGCGAAACCAGGATCACCTGCGGGAGGCCCAGCCCTTCGAGCAGGTCCCCCATCCGAAGGGTCTGCTCCTGGGAGAATCCCTCCGTCGGCTCGTCGAGGATGAGCGTCTCCAGCGTCAGTCGCCCCGCATCCCGGACCGTCCGTCCCAGCGCCAATCGGTACGCGAGGGCGAGCGCCGTACGCTCGCCCCCGCTGAGCGCCTCCGCCGGCGTCGCCTGCCCTCCGATATCGACCCACGGCGCGAACGTCTCGTCGACGCGGGCGCTCAAGGAGGATCCTCCACGAGGGCGGCGAAGTACTGCGCGAACCGACGCTCGAACTGGAGACGTCCCTGCTGCAGTCGACGCCGCTCGAGCTCGAGCATCGCGTTCCGGAAATCCTTGTCGATCCAGTTGGACAGGTCGCCCAGCTCACGGGTCTGCCGTTCGAGCGTCTCCCGCTCGTGCAGCCGGCGCGCGAGGTCGTCGAGACGGGCCGACGCTTCGGCCAGTTTGCCCTGCGGACCGCTCGCCTCTCGCAGCACGCCCTCGAGATATCCGCCGAGCTCGTCGACCTGAAGCCGCGCCGCGTTCCATCTCCCGTCGAGGTCGGGAGATGTCCGCAAGCGATCGCGGCCCTCCTCGATCTGGCGCAGAACGTCCTTCCTTCGTGCCGTTCGCTCGGCGGCGGCCCGCCCCCGGAGTTCGACCTCGGCCTGGACCTCCGGGATCTGCCGTTCGAGCGCGGCCACGCGTTCCCTCCTCGCCGCAGCGGCTCGAGCGCGCTCCTCCGTCTGGACGAGTTCGCGATCGACGAGGGCCAACTCTTCACGCACACGTTCCACCTCCTCCAGCCGGCCGGTCAGCGCACGTCGACGGGTTTCGAGGGCCGCGCGCTCCTCGCCGAGTTGCGCCCGCAGCCCGTCTTCCTCCGCGCCGGCGGCCTGCAGCGTCGCGTCGCGTTGCCGGAGGTCGGAGCGGCGCAACTCGAGCTGGTCCCACCGGTCGTGCACGCGGTCGTACTCGAGACGCGCGAGCGAGCTCGCCTCCACGGCCTGCACCTTCTTCGAGGCCGCGTCCAGCTTCCGCTGCAGCCCGACGACGAGCGCTTCCTGCTCCACCCGGTGAGATTCGAATTCGGTCGCCTCGACCGGACGGTGGCACCGCGGGCATACGCCCTCCTGCACGATCTCGGCCAACTCCTGGAGCTCCACGGTGGCCGTTGCGAGTTGACGGTCGAAGTCGCGTCGCACCTCCTCGAGCTCGTTCCGTTCGGCTGCGAGCTGCAGTTGTGTCCGGCCATCCGGCGCGCGTGGCTCCTCGACCGGCTCCATCGCTCCGAGACGCGATTGCTCCGCGCGTACCTTCGTAAGCTGTTGGAGGGTCACCTTGTGACGAGCCGTCAGTTCTCGCTCTCGGTCGTTCCACCGGGCGAGTTGCTCGTCGACTCCTGACGCTTGGCCGCGGAGGCCCTCGAGGCCTGTCAATCGATGGATGAGCTGCTCTCTTCGAATGCGAAGGGGCTCCAACGCGTGGGGTGCCTCTTCGCCCGGGGGGGCTGCAACGGACTCGAGCGTGCGATCTGCCTCGAGCCGGGCGAGGTGCTCCCGCGCCGACTTCTGCGCGGCGCGGTCTTGCTCGATGCTCCGATGCAGCTCCTCCGAGAGTCGTTCCTGGTGCGCGACAGCTTCGCGCGCCGACTCGAACGCTCGGCGTTGAAGCTCGACCTGCTCGAGCGTGGCGCGAGCCTGCGTCAGTTCCTCGCGCAGTCCCTGCTCACGCGCGTCCAGCGCGGCCAGCTGCTGCCGCGCGGTCGCCTCCGTATGTCGCCACTGGACGGCTTCGTCCTCTACGCCCCGGTGTCGCGCGCCCTGCTCGGCCAGGCCGGCAGCGCGCTCCTGGAGGGAACGAGCCAGGCCTCGTGCGTTCTCCCCGGCGAGCCGGGTACTGCTCGACCCCCAAGGCTTTCCGGACCGTCTCCATCCGCGCCTCGACATCCGGATCGAGGACGTCCCGCATCCGTTCCTGGGCCAGATACACGGCCCACCGCCATACATCGGAATGGGCGCGCGGGTTGGGGTTGTCCGGAAAGCCGAGTAGCTCGATGGTCCGGCGTCGAAGTTCCGTAGCCGAGTAGGCCCGGCGCTGCCCATCCTCCGCGAGAGAATTCTCCGTCGGTTCGAACGTATCCCGTCCCTTCCGCGCCCGTCGTACGAAACGGCGCCGCAGCTCCCATCGGTGCGTCCCGTCCGTGAGGGTCAACGTGACCTCCGCGTCCTTGGCGCCGTGCCGGACCAGGTACCCGGGGTCGACCTCGGCGAATCCGAAGAGCGCCATCTCCATCGCGTAGAGGAGGGACGTCTTGCCCGAGCCGATGTCCCCCGTGAGCAGCGTCGTGCCCGGACCGAGCTCAAGGTCGGCGGTCCGATAGCTCCGGAGATTCCGAAGCCCGACATGAGCGATCTGCATCGTCACTCGGGGCCGGCCTCCAGCTCACGTCGGCGAATCCCAAGTACTCGGAGGCCGGCGTTCACCCGCCCGGTTCGGTAGTCCTCCTTGGCCTCGCCGTCGCCGGGAGGCGTTCCCAGCTCGCGCACTAGATCTCGAACCCGACGGGTCGCGTCCTCCGGCGTCAGTCCGGGGAGCGGCAGGGGGGCCAGAGTCCCGAGGGTCACCAGAACTTGGTCCTCGAGTTGGGCCTCGGTCTCCGGCACGGCGGGTGAGCTCGGGCCGGTCACGGCCAGGTCGGCCATGTCCCAGTGGACACTCGCGGCGCCCAGGGCGGCGGCATCGGAGCTAGAGTCCGGCAGACCGAGTTCTGCCGCGCGCGTCGCGTCGTTTACGCCGGTGAGATGAGGGAAGAGGAGCACTCCGGGGACGGAGTGGGCGCGCACTTCATCGCGGACGGTGGCCCGGGCCTCTTCCGCGGATTTCCCCGACAGGTCCACGTCGAACACGTCGACGGTTCCGGGACGGAGCGTCTCGACGAATTCCGCCGTCGGGACCCCCGACTTGACGGAGACGATGACCAGGCCCCGGTGACTGCGGCCGGAGGCCCCTTGGGCGATGTCCGGCAGGCTCGTGCCGAAGACGGCGCCGGGATTGACCAGCAGCCCCCCTGTCGGACCCTGTCCCAGGTAGCTAGCATGGATGTGGCCTCCCGCGTAGTAGTCGACGCCGGGCGGTAGGTCGTCCCGCGCCACCCCTCGAATATGGGCCTGGAGTCCCGGAGGGAGGTACTCCTGAACCGCGGCGTGGAACATGAAGATGTGGAAACCCGGCGACCGGTCGTAGGCGCCGTGATCCATCGAGCGATAGTACTCTCGGTCGAGCCCATGGGACCGGCCCGATATCCCGGCGATGACCGCGCCCGTCGGTTCGTCGACCAGGAACGGGAGCTGCCACCGCTGTTCCCCGGAGCGAACTGCCTCGGGAGCCACTCGCACGAAGAGCCCGGTCTCCGCGAGCACGTCGAGCCAACTTGTCCGATGCGCCACGTAGTCGTGGGAGCCGAAGATCACGTAGACTCGGATGCCTCGGCCGGCGAGGTCGCGGAGCGCGGCGGCGATCGGCGCTACTTCGTCGGGGTCGGGCACCGGCGTGTGGAACAGGTCGCCCGAGACCAGGAGGAAATCCGCGGACCGCTCCGCGACCGTCCGGAGCGCGGCGAGGACGCTCTCCCGGAGCGCGGCCCGGACCGCCGGGTCTCGCGGCCAAGCACCTACGTGCGCATCGGCGAGATGGGCGAAGACGAAGTCACGTGGGGCCACGGGACGCCCCCTACGCTTCTCGGCTACCCGAAGCTGCCGGCGGCGGCCGGCTGGGCGCCGTGGGGGCAGGTCCTTGGGAGCGCTTCATCAGCGCGGCGAGCAGTCCAGCCCCTAACGCCAGGAAAAGGAGGCCCTCGCCCCACGGGTCCAGGTTCTCGATCGCGACAGGGACCCCCGGCGGGGGGAGTGTGGGTCGAGCCACCGGCCGAGGCATCCGAGGGGCGAAGGAGGGCGTCGCGGCGGCGGCCGCGAGCGCATTGGTGCGGGCAATGAGGAGGCTCACCTGTTGGCGCTGGATCGCGAACAGTTCTGTGGCTTCCTCCATGGTGATCTGCCGGTTCCGCAGCCGGCCCACCAGATACTGATACCGCGGGGCCTCGGCCTCTTGAGGTGGGGGGGCCGGCGGCGGCGACGGGGCGGGCGGCGGGTTTCCGGCGGTGGCGGGGTTGTACACGGCTGCCTCGGTCGGTTCGAAGCATCAGCCCTATTCAAGCGTTCGCGGCCGGACCAGTTCAGCGGCCAAACCGCCGGGAGGGCTTATAGGCGGATGCGGGCGTTTCGCGTCCATGTCCCCGCCCACCTCTCCCCCAGCGGCGGATGAAACGCCGCGTCGACATCTTCACGTCCGGCTCGCCGACGACCACGCCTCGATCTTCGACCACGTAACGGAGTACCTCCAGGAAGCCGGCAAGGCGCCGGACTGGTACTGGAGGACCGCGGGGCGCCTGGAGGGCGAAGAGGACGCCGACAATCTGGAGGAGCTCCTGTTCAGCGCCTTCGAGGCCGGAGCGTCGCTCGCGCACGACCATCCGGAGGAGCTGAAGTTCGACTGGGTGACCGACGACGAGTGCGAGCGGCAGCGGCAGGCGGAAGAGAAGGGAAGCCAACGAGAGGACGCCCGGAAAGAGCGCACCTCGCTGAGCCACTACGCCTAGTCGCACGCCGGGCTGGGGCCCCTCGCGACCGCATCACTTTGGGGCCGGTTCATCCACGCGCCAGTGCAGGCTCTGGCCGCCGTCGACCACCAGCACTTGCCCCGTGACAAACCGCGCCATGTCCGACGCGAGGAATAGGATCGCCGCTGCGATGTCTTCCGGCCGGCCCCATCGGCCGAGCGGCGTGGCGGCACGGATCCGACGATATGCGAGGGGGTCAGTCTGCTCGGCGCGGGTCATGTCGGTCTCGACCCACCCCGGCGCCACCGCGTTCACGCGCACCTCCGGGGCCATCGCGAGCGCCAAGCATCGCGTCACCATCATGAGGCCGGCCTTGGAGGCGCTGTACGGGATCTCCGTCGTAGAGGGGACCAGTCCCGAGGTGGATGCCGTCGAGATGAACGTCCCCCGGCTACGCCGGAGCGCTTCCTCGGCCGCTTGAGCGAGCTCGAAGGGAGCGACCAGGTTCGTCTCCAGTATCCGTCGCCACGAGTCGCGATCGACGGACCGCATCGAGCCCGGTTCCGCGACGCCGGCGTTCGCCACCACGATATCGAGTCGCCCTTTCCATCGCTGCGCTTGACGGATCAGCTCCCACGTCGAGTCCTTGCCGCGCACATCGCTCCCCACCAGTTCGACCGACCGACCGAGCGACCGGATCTCGCGGGCCACCTGCCCGGCCGCGGCCTCGTCCTGACGGTAATGGACCACGAGGTCGGCGCCCGCCCTAGCCAAGGCCAGCGCCGTCGCCCGACCGATGCCGCGAGAACCTCCCGTTACGACCGCGACCTGTCCGTGGAGCGACGGGGATTCCTTCATTCGAGCCCTAAGCCCCCGTCGACCAGCAGGGTCGCCCCGGTGACCCACGCCGCGTCACCACTGAGCAGAAAACGGACGGCAGGGGCGATGTCTGCCGGCTCGCCCCATCGCCCGAGGGGCGTGGCGTCCTCGACCTGCTGGCGGAACGTCGGATCCTCGTGGCCCGAACGGTTCATATCGGTCCGAATGAACCCGGGCGCGACGGCGTTCACGCGTACCCGGGGGGCCAGTTCGACGGCCAGCGCCCGCGTCATCTGCTCGAGCGCCGCCTTGGACGCCTGGTACGGAACCCCTCCGGCCGTGGCCCGGGTGGCGAGGATCGAGGACACGACGACGATCGACGCGTGCGGCGAACCCTGGAGCAGCGGGAGGGCTCCCTGGATGGTCCGGAAGCTTCCCCGCAGGTTGGTGCCGAGCATCGCATCCCATTCCGGCTCCGACACGTCCGAGCTCGGGGACCCGGCATAGACCCCGGCGTTTGCGACGACGAAGTCGAGGTGGGAGGACCAGCGACCCACCTGTCGCAGAAGGGTCTTGGCGGCGAGTGGGTCGGAGAGGTCTCCTCCAAACGCTCGGGCGGACTGCGGGGGCGGCCCGAGAGAGCTGGCCAAGGCTCGGAGAGCGGGCGTGACGGTCCGGCCATGCACCGCGAGCCGGGCTCCCGCTCGCGCAAGGTCTGTCGCGATCGCCCGGCCGATCCCGCGAGACGCTCCCGTCACCAGGCCCACGCGGCCCTTCAGGGAGAACACGATGCGCGCACGGAGTCCCCGGTACATCTGTTCGATGGAGTGAGCGGGCCCTGTGGATGGGCCGTCAGTTCTAATATCACGAGAAGGACGTACCTGACAGTAGATTCTCCGACGGCCGCAGGCACGGCCCGACTGAGAATTCCGGGGATCGATGCGAGGCGCGCGGAAAAAGGCGACCGCACCGGAGCCGGCCCCTCACCGGGAGACTCCCCCGTCCCCGCCGCCCTTCGACAGCGTCGGCGACTGGCACTTGCCGACCGAAATTCGCCGGTTCTTCCGGAGCCGGGTCGGCCAGTCGCTCCTCGTTCGCGGCGCTCCCGGCACGGGGAAGACCACCTTCGCCCTGAGCCTGCTTGCCGGGTTGAAAACCCCGGGATTCTACGTTTCCACGAGGGTTTTCTATCCCGAGCTGATCGAGCACCATCCGTGGCTGCAGGACCATTTGCCGGAAGAGCACGTCGTCGACGCCGAGGCGATGTGGCCGGGGGCGGAGGGACGCAAGGAATACTCGTCGCTCATCCGGCAGATCACCCAGCTTTCTCCCGAATCGGAAGAATTTGGGAGCCTCGACAAGTTCCTGACCCTCCCGCCCGGGGTACAAGAGGTCTTCAGCCGCTTCCCCGAGGGGGAACGATCCGCGCTCGTGATCGATAGCTGGGACGGCCTGATCGAGCCGTACCTCAGCAACCCCGCCGAGCCCCCTTCGGCCGTGCACCGCCTCCGCATTGAGAACGCGCTGATCTCCGTTCTCTCGAAGGCCAACGTCCATACGATCCTCATCCAGGAAACCGCGACGTTCACCTCGCTCGAGTATCTCGTCCACGGCGTCATCGAGCTTCGCCGAGATGACCTGGAGGGGATGGTGCTCCGGGAGCTCGTCTATCACAAGCTTCGGGGAGTTCCCCTCCAATCCAGCTCCGTGCTGTTCTCGCTCGAAGGGGGCCGCTTCACCTCGGTTCCCCGCGCCTTCCCGCATTTGGATCCCGTCGCCGAAGAGAAGTTCCAGGTCCGTGAGAATCCCCCCAACGGGCTATCGTGGGGACTCGCCGAGTTCGACCGCACCCTCGGGCCCCTCCGAGTGGGAGAGCCGACGCTTATCGAATACGAGCCCCGTGTCGATCGTGGTGCCCTTCGTCCGCTGTCGGACCGTACCGTTGCCCAGGCGATCGGGAGCGGTTGGGAAGTCACGGTCCTGGCGGATCTTCCGTTCTCGTTGAGCGGCTTCGTGGCCGGATTGGGTCAGCTCACGGACCCCGTCAAGATCCGTGAGCACACCACGACATTCACCCCCCCGCCGCTGGTGACACCGGGAGAGGTGACCCCGCCGGCTACGCGCCACATCATCGATCAACTCAAGGAATCGATCACCACTCGTTCCTTTGTCGGGGTCGTCCTGGGAGCGCTGTCCTCCTCCTTCGGGAGCCAGGCAGAGTTCGTGGACGCCATCGCGTCTTTGAGCACCCGCACGACCGAGCGCGGGGGGATCTTGGTGCTGATCGGCTCGTCCACCACGCCCGGAATGGCCGAGATCGTCTCGAGCGTCCGGAACCACATCCGCGCCACCCATCACCATCGGACCACGCTGATCTACGGGGTCCGGCCCTCGACTCCTGCGCTCGCTCTGCTGACCAACACCCGTCGGGGGGAATACCCGGGCGTGTGGGCGCTGACCATTCGATAGGACACGCGGAGCGCGCCGCGCTCGCCGGCGGAGCCGGCGGATCCCTTCCCCCCTCGCTAGAACTGGATCACGTGGTGCACGACGATCAGCACGACGAACAGGATCGAGATCGTGTTGACCACCTTGATGAGCGGGTTGATCGCGGGCCCGGCGGTGTCCTTGGTGGCGTCCCCGACGGTGTCGCCGACGATGGCGGCCCTGTGCGCGTCGGAATGCTTGCCACCGTACTTGCCGCTCTCGATGTACTTCTTCGCGTTGTCCCAGGCGCCTCCCCCGGTCGTCATCATGAGGGCGAGAGGGAGGCCCGTGAGAATGACGCCTAGGAGCAGCCCGGCCAGCGCGTAAGGCCCGAGGACGAACCCGACGGCGAGCGGGACGATCACGGCAATCGCCGCCGGGACTGCCAGCTGCCGGATCGCCGTCTGGGTAACGATGTCGACGCACTTGCCGTATTCCGGCTTGGTCGTTCCCGCCATGATGCCGGGCATTTCGCGGAACTGACGGCGTACCTCGAAGACGATCGCTTGCGCCGCGACGCCTACGGCGTTCATCAGGAACGAGGTAAAGAAGAAGGGGAGCAGGGCGCCGAGGATCAACCCGACGACCACGAGCGGGTTGGTGATCGTCAGCGCCATGACCCACACGGTGTAGCTCACGCCGGAGGCATTGGCCGCCGCGAAGCCGTAGGCGGCGAAGAGGGCCAAAGCGGCCAGAGCGGCGGAGCCGATGGCGTAGCCCTTGGTCACCGCCTTGGTGGTGTTGCCGACCGCATCGAGAGGGTCGGTCACCCCTCGAGCTTCGGCCGGCAGGTTCGCCATCTCGGCGATCCCTCCCGCGTTGTCAGTGATGGGGCCGAACGAATCAATGGAGATGATCATCCCGGTCACGGCCAGCATGCTCGACGCCGCCAATCCGATTCCATAGAGACCGAAGTACCCGAACGGGGCCGTGTCGATGAGGGCGCCGGTCGCCGACCATCCGAGGGCAAAGAACGACCCAAGTATCGCGCCGACGATCACGAGGCCAGAGATCCAGGTGGACTCTAGCCCCACAGACAACCCCGCGATGACGACGGGGCCGCCGCCCGACTGGGCGGCCTCTGCGATCTTCTGAACGGGCCGGTAGTTAGTGCCGGTGTAGTAGTCGGTGACGAGGACGACGCATACCATCACGACGAGACCCAGGACCGTGGCGACGAAGACCCCTGGGCTCCCGTTCATCAGCAGCGCATCGAGAATGTAGAGTCCGATGATGCCGAGGCCGGTCGTCACAGCCAGTCCCTGGTAGAGACCGCCCATGATCGAGCCTCCGGGGCGCATGCGAACGAATGCGGCGCCGACGATCGTGGAGATGATCCCCCAGCCACAGACGACGAGGGGGAAGAGGACGGCGTGCGGGAACTGCGCCAGAATCGGGTAGGTCGCGTTGACCTTGACCAGAGCGGCGATCAACATCGCGCTCATTGCCGTCACGACATAGGTCTCGAACAGGTCGGCAGCCATTCCGGCGCAGTCCCCTACGTTGTCTCCCACGTTGTCCGCGATCACCGCGGGGTTCCGCGGGTCATCTTCAGGGATTCCCGCCTCCACCTTGCCGACCAGGTCTGCACCGACGTCGGCGCCCTTGGTGTAGATCCCTCCGCCGACCCTCGCGAAGAGGCTCATCAGCGAGGCCCCGAACAGGAGCCCGACCATCGCAAGGACGTTCCCACCAAGGAGCAGGTAGAAGCCCACAAGCTCGAGCAGCGCGAAGCCCGCCACGGAGAGGCCCGTGACCGAGCCGCCTCGGAAGGCGAAGCGCATCGTGCCGGCCAGGTCCCCGCCTCGGGCGTGCGCAGCGGTCCGGACGTTTGCGCGGACCGACACGAACATTCCAACGGCGCCCGCCAGAGCGCTCCCGGCGGCGCCGAGCACGAATCCCACCGCTAAGTCACCGGCGAAGCCCACCCCTTCGGCGCTGGCGAATCCTGCGAAGATGATCACGGCGAGAATCGCCGCTACGACGAAAACCGTGGTGTACTCTCGGCGCAGAAACGCGACCGCTCCCTCGCGGATGGCGAGGGAGATGGATTTCATGTTCTCGTCCCCCTCGGGCTCCCGCAGGACGAGAACGGTCTGAATCGCAGCATAGGCGAGGGCGACCAGGGAGGCAGCTGGTACGGAGATCTCGAGTTGGAAGGCAGTGAACATCATGGAAAGGGCCCGGGACTGACGGTCGGGCTGTCCGACAATTATTAAACCCTTACCGAGGGCGCCTCGCCTCCCCTCGGCGGTAACTTCCGTCACGGGAGAGGCCTTTCATACTGCAGCGTGCCTCGTTAAGGGGCCGATGCAGTCGAGCGCGCCACGACCCAGCCGACGTAATCTGAGGACCACTTGCCCTCGGTGTGACCGCACCATGGAATTCCAGCGTATGCGGGAGCACCTGCGCGACGCGCATCACCTGGAGAGCGCCGAACTCGACGCGGCGCTCCTCGTTGCCCGCCGGGACGCCATCCGTGGCCCGGTGCACACCCGCGCCTAGGCGGACCCGCTCCCTCGGCGCCCAAACAATCGCAGGACGAACCCCGCCAGCTCGTGCATCCGGACGCCGCCGGGATCTTTTCGGGCATCTACGCCGGTGACCGACACCCCAGACATCCGGATCGTGCCGTCCGAGATCCAGGTCGATAGCTCGCCGACGAGCGTCTTGAGCCGTTCCAGCGAGAGACCTCCGGGGGAGGGCCCGCCCGCTCCCACCGGAAACTGGCTCGGATCGAGGACGCTCACATCCAGGTGGAGCACCACGTCAGCGGTCCGCGGGACGAGCCGTCCCAGGGCCCCCATGAACAGCGCTTCGCCCCCGCTGCCTTGCAGGCGGTCAGAAGTGAGGAGAGTGATGCGGCTTGCGACGAGCGAGGCCGCCTCTGCCGGTGACGCGTCGCGGACGCCGGCGAGGAGGACGTCTGTCTCCTGGAGCAGAGGAAACCGGTCTCGGGCCAAGTGGGCGAGGGAGATATGGCCCCGGCCCGTCGCCAGGGCAAGTACCATGGTGCTCATGTCGCCTCCAGGGGAATCGACGGCGGTCTGGAAGCGGGCGGCGCCGTCGAGCGCCAAGAGGCCCATCCGGGGCGACGGAGCGCGTCCGTCGTGGAGCCCCGCGAGGAGCCCGAGCAGGACCGTCGCGTCTCCGCCGAAGACTACGGGCGTGGCCCCCGTGCGCACGCTGTCGGCGACGCGAGAGGCGACCATCAGGAGCGATTCGCGCACGCGACCTTCGTTCTTGGGGACCGGCCCGCCGGCGAGGAAATCGGTCGTTCCAGGAGGCGGGAGCGGGATCTCGCCCGCGTCCGTCACCTCAACGCCCTCCAAGTTCGCTCCGCTCGCGGCGAAGGCTCTCAGGAGAGTCGAGGCCGACTCCGTGCCTTCGGTGGCGAGGGAACTTCGAAGCGGTGCCCCGAGGAGGGCTAACTTACCAGCGGTCGGCACAGGAGGCGAAGGGCGAGGGATGTATAGAATACTCCGACGAGCCGGGGTTAAGGATCGTACTCTCGGGAAGCAATCTTCGCCCGGAGATATTCGGAGACCTGGGCTGGGGTCATGCTGCGCTGACCCTTGTGGCCATGGACCCGCAGCGCCACCGTGCCGGCGTTGACCTCTTGCTCGCCGATCACCGCGATATACGGCACATGGGCCACCTCGGCCTCCCGGATCCGCTTGGAGAGCGTGTCCTGACTATCGGTGGCCTCGACCCGCAGCGCCGCCCTTCGCCACTCAGTTGCCAATTCGGTGACACGCCCCACCTGCCGTTCCGTAACGGGCAGAATTCGGATCTGGACCGGAGAGAGCCAGGGAGGTAGCCAGCCCGCGCAATGTTCCAGGAACACACCGAAGAATCGCTCCCACGAGCCGAGGATGACCCGGTGGATGACCACCGGAGTGTGGAGGGTTCCGTCCGTTCCCTGGTATTGAAGGCCGAAGCGTTCCGGAATCAGGTAGTCCAGTTGGATGGTGCCGCACTGCCACGACCGGCCGAGCGAGTCCCGGATGTGGATGTCGATCTTCGGGCCATAGAACGCCCCCTCTCCCTCGGAGATCTTGTAGCCGGCGCCTGAGGCGTCGAGCACGCTCTTGAGCGTCGCCTCCGCGCGGTCCCACGTCTCTTGGGTTCCGAGGAACTTGGCGGGCCGGGTCGACAATTCGACGTTCCACTCCAAGCGGAAGGTGCCCATCGCGCGCTGGATCCACTGGAAGAGCGTCTGGATCTCCGCGTGGATCTGTTCCTCGGTGACGAAGACATGCGCGTCGTCCTGCACGAATTCGCGGGCGCGGGTGAGTCCATGGATCGTTCCACTCGCCTCGAGACGGTGGAGCGGAGCGAATTCCGCGAGCCGCATCGGGAGTTCCCGGTAGCTGCGAGAACGAGACCGGAAGACGAGCATGGCCCCCGGGCAGTTCATCGGTTTGACTCCGAAGGTGCGGTCCTCGATCGTGGTCAGGAACATGTTCTCCCGGTAGTGCTCCCAATGGCCGCTGGTCTCATAGATCGACTGGGGGTAGACGAGCGGGGTCCGAATCTCCGAATAGCCGGCTTCCGCGAGGTGCTCTCGCACGAACGCTTCGAGCTCCCGGATCACTATCATCCCCTTGGGATTCCAGAACGGGAAGCCCGGGATATCCTCCGAGAAGGTGAACAGCTCCAGACGTGGGCCCAGGACGCGGTGGTCACGCGCCTCGGCCTCCATTCGGCGCTTGAGATAAGCATCGAGCTCGGCCCGGGTCGGAAACGCGATGCCCCGGATGCGCTGGAACGTCGCACCCGGGACTACGGACTCCGGAGTGATTGCCGAGAACCCGAGGATATGGAGCCCCTGCAGCCACCCGGCGTCGGGCACGTGGGGGCCACGGCATAGGTCCGTGAAGCTACCGGTCCGGTAGATGGAAACGGGTTCATTCTCCGGCACCTCGGCGATGTAACGGAGCTTGTGGGGGTTGCGCTGGAAGAGGAGCTCGGCCTCCGACTTGGAGACCTCGCTGCGCTCGAACCGCTCCTTTCGCTGGACGGTTTCCTTGATCTTGGCCTCGAGCGCCGGGAGCTCTTCGGCGGTGAGCGGGCGCATCTGGAAGTCGTAGTAAAACCCCTCTTCGGTGGGCGGGCCGACGGTCGGTAGTGCCTCCGGGATCAACTCCGTGACAGCCTTGGCGACGACGTGGGCAGCCGAGTGTTGCAGAATGTCCCGGCCCGCGGGGTCTGCGAAGAGGAGAGGGGCAAGTGCTCCGCCTTGCGTCAACGGTCGAGCAAGGTCGATGGGCTGCCCGTCAAGGGTTCCAGCCAGCGCCCCGCGAGTCTTTTCCAGGTTCCAGCCACGAAGCGCCTCTCCCGCAGGAGTCCGCAGGGGTACTTCCGTCGAAGTGCCGTCAGGCCAGCGGATCGACACCGAGGCATTCTCTCGAGGGGTCATTCGCTGACTTCGCCACGACCCGGCTGGCGGCAAAAAGGTTTGGAGAGGCGCTCCGCTTCTTGTCGAGTCCGGTCAGCTCGCCCATTATTTGACCGACCGTCAAGGGAGTGGCCCGTTTCACCCACGGATCTCGCCCTCTCCGACCTCGCCCAGAGACTGCGTGCCGTCCCGTTCGGTTCCTCCACCGAACGGTGTAGATAGCCAACCATTTCCGGCCCCGGGGCAACCCGGGGCCGGCATTTGTATCATCTCGAAGGCGCTCTCAGTTCGGGCCGTGTCCGCCCCATATCCTCCTCCGCCGGGTCCCCCGAACCGTTCCCTCGGAACGGCCCTCATGGTGGTCTTCGTACTGCTGCTAATCCTCGGAACCGCGCTCGCAGTCTACTCCGAAACGTCCTGCTACCAAATCCTCGGATTCAACGTGTGTGGCAAGGTTTACCCATACACGAGCCAGGCGGAAATCGCTCTAGTACTCTCTTTCATCGCGCTGATTTTGGGCCTGGTCTTCTACTTCTGGAAGCCGTCCCCACCTCCGCCCCCCGGGGCAACACGTTAGCCAACCATTTCCGGCCCCGGGGCAACCCGGGGCCCACCCTCCCCTTTAGGAACCGCCCGGCTGTTTTATTCGCGGACTCATTCGTGCGAACAGCCAGCTCAGACCGATGAACGCGATCCCGATCCCGACGAGAGTGTAGAAGCCCGCTAGGTAGTCCGGGCTACCTGACGTTGAAAAGATACTGGTACCTAGGACAACAAATCCAATTCCTATTGAGATGCCGCCTACGGCAATCATCAATCCGGAAACCATCCACCAGTTGGTCTGCGGGATTCGAGGTGCGGTCTCTGGACTCGGTTGCGACATTGGTCCGACACCTCTGTTCTCGTATTTCCGTGTGCTGAGGACGAGGGGACCCTGCCCGGAGATCGTTCGGTCCTCCACCGAACGAAGAAGCTAGCCAACGCTTTCCGGCCCCGGGGCAACCCGGGGCCGCCCGACATGGTTAATGGTCGATCTCGATTTCATCATCGGGACTTCCGGCATCACCCGATTCGGAACGACCCAGATCCCGGTCGTCATCGTCGAACGGGTCGGCGCGCTCCTCGCGGTCCCGTCCTCGACCGCGCGGGTCGCTGATAAAGCTCGCGCGGCCGCGACCTACCGCGCGTTCCTCGCAGTCGGTCACTTACCGCGCGTAGCCCGGACCAACACTACACCGGGGGCCGGCCGGGTGGACCGGAAGCGCGTCCCGGAATCAATGGTGTGAGTTGCTCGATGTCGTGACGAGCGCGGAGCTTCGCGATGGCAGCCTGGTCTGGTGGTCCTCGGTTTCCGAGTAACTCGCCGAGCTCATCGAGGTAGTGCTCGTGACCGGACGGGGCGACCAGGAAGAGCATCCGAGCCGTCGTGGTTCCTGGGTTGGTGAACGCGTGTGGGCATCCCGACGGAACGAACATGGCGCTTCCGGGGCCGCCTCGAACTACCTTGGCCCCCGTCTTCGATTCCCACATACGCCAGTCGCCCTCGGTGCGAATGTGTGGCTCGAACGCGAGCAGGTCGAGTTCGCCATCGAGGATGTAGAAAAGTTCCTCGGCTTCGCGATGGAGGTGTGCCCCCACGTCGAACCCGGGCGAAACCTCGGCCTCGAACACCGACCACTTCTTCGACCGATCCGCGCCCAACTTGAGCGTTATCGCAGAACCTCGAATCTTGCGTCCTTCGCCGGACGATAGCACGAGTCCATCGGTCACGTTTCTTCTCCTCGTTGCCCTCTCGAATGGTCGGCAATCATGGGCGAATCCACCGAATCGAATGCAGGTCCAGCCAATACATTAGGGAATTGAACGCGTTCGATCTCTCCCGCGCGCTCATTGCGGTCCCGTCATCGGCCGCGCGCGTCTCACCCCTCGCCCGCGGGGATGGTCCCGACTTGACAACTCGCCATCACTGGGCGGATTGAGTTATGGGGCTTGTTAGGGTCGGAAGGGTCGAAATTGCTGGCGAAGTAGTCCGAAGAGAGCGAGATCGCGATACCGACCGTCCACAAGACGATCCTGGCGTGCCCGTCCCTCGGTTCGAAAACCCAATCGTCGGAGTACTCGAATCGACCGACGGTTATCGGGGAATGCACCCGTATGAATTCGGTGGAGCCCGAGGTCGCGAAATCCGGCCGCGATGAGGATTGACGCCGCTTCCGAGGCGTATCCTTTCCCCCAGTGGGGCCGAGCGATCCAGTATCCGACGTGGGCATTTCGGTGGTCAATTAGGACATGGTCGAGACCGCATCCACCAACGAGTTCCCCGTTCCCTCGAAGGACGATAGAAAGGTAGTACTTCGATCCGTCCTTGAGTCCCTCCTTGCTTCGACGGATGAAGTCTCGAGCGTCGCGAACCGAGTAATGCGCCGGCAGATGAATCGGTCGGGACACCCTGCGGTCTCGAAGCGCGTGTGCGATGGCAGCAGCATCCGACGGTTTCGGGGTGCGAAGGAGCAGACGGCGTCCGACGATGGGAAGTTGCAAGCGGGGAAGATTGGTCACTGTAGGCCTCTAAGCAGCAGGATAGGATGTAGTTTCCAGTGGAGAGTGGTTGGATCCGCCTCGCCGACGCGAACGGCTTGGGTCTGGTCAGTCACCATCCTACGGTCCCGCGCGCTCATCGCGGTCGGTCCTCGACCGCGCGCTCCGTTCATAAAGCCGGCGAGAAGGAGGGCGTCCTGCTTGTCCCGATGGTGTTCTTTAGGGCGGACTCCCTACAGGCCCCCGTATCGGATGAGCTATGCGAGCCTCCCGTCGCTTGAACATGGGATCGGCCGCGTTTGGGATCGGGGTGGTTGTGGGCCTGCTCCTCCTCGCGGGTACGACGGGTTCCCCACTTCCGGGGACCCACTTCGCGTGTGAGAGGGGAAAGTTGCTCGCCTCCCAATACAGCTGGACACCAGACATGTTCTGGAACGCTCCGTACGGAGGATCAGTTTACGGACAAGTCGAGAACTCGAGGGGCGAGGATGCTGGGGGGGCCCATAACGGCGAGGTCGCCGTGGCTTTCGGGATGATTGAGTGGAACCTGAGTAGCGTGAACCGGGTGCTTGTGGCCGGGCTAGGCTCCAGCCCCGGATGCCCCACTTACCTCGCCGAAGGGACCCCTAACCTACCACCGTGGCAGCAATCCGGCGGCTGCGTAGGTTGCGACCTCCTCGGACCGGGCAACGAGAGCGATGCCTCCGAACCTTCCTCGTTCAACGTTTCCCTCTGGACCAGTGTCGGATCTATGGGAGCGACTTCAACAACGTTCCACGAAGGCTTCACCGAAGACAACGGTGGGATTGTCTCCACTTGCGGGGGTCCGGCCCGAGAACTCAACGTGACGTCGAAGGACGTTCACTTTCAGGTTCCGTTCCGGGTGCCGCACGGGACGGTGATTTTCAACGCCTCCGTCTACAATCTCGCCTTCATCAGCCAGTGGGGCTACACCGCCAATTTCACGTACTTCTTCCCAGCGGATTTCGGCACGTGGGAGGTCGATAACCTTACCCTTGGTTCAGACGCACCGGGGGGTGGTCTGTCCTTCGCGTATAGCGCCTGTCCGTCGTGAACTTCGCGCTCATCGCGGTCGTTCAACGACCGGGTGTTGAAGGCCGGGTCGCCACTAATGCGTCATGAGGCGGTTCCAGTGGCGCACAAGCTCGTCGTAATCCGCCTGTACCTTAGGGGATTTCTTTCGGACCGGCAGGAATGCGTAAGCGCCCGGCGCAAACTTGAGAGCCCCGTCCGTGGTCGGAAGGGTCCACATCGCGCTGACTACGGTCTTGAGGAGCTTCGCGGCCGTACGGGTCCGCTCCTCACGCCGCTCGTTTATGGCGTAACAGAAGGCGCCAAGCGCAATATCCAGAACGCTGAGGAGATGGGACGCACCGTCCATGGTGTAACCAAGAAGGAAAGTGCGCTTGAGCGAGAAGTCCTGTCCCTGAGTCTCTTCCGGGGCTCGCGAGAACAACCCTCGAAGATAGGCTCCTTCTTCCCCTGCCGGGCGACGGTCGAGGATGCACACCCCATCTTGATCTTGTGTTTGCAGGGAGTTATCCCAGAGTCTCATCGCCATATTCGCGTTCCATTCGACTAGTGTCTGCTTTGACTTGGTTTCAGCCACATGATGGTGAACCAGTACGGGGAGAAACACAAGGTTCTGTTCGGCAAGTAACGCGAGGGCCTCTTCCTTCGCCGCGAGGTGGCGGAGCCGGTCGACCTGCCCGGGTCTGGAGTGCGTGTCCCACTTGAACAGGTCAGTACGCTGGTAACCATGCCTCGACCGGATCTCGGACACTAGACGAGTAACTTTCCCCAATTGTTCGAATGGGCATGCCAGAACCGCGGTTACGTAGAACCGGACATGCTCGCCTGGCCCTAGATTCGACTCGTCAAGAAGCCCTACGTAACTCACAGACAGCCGTTTATGGTCACGTCGCGGACCTCCAAAAGGAGCGCGCTCATCGCGGTCCGGCCCTCGACCGCGCACTCCACTCATAAATCCCGCGAGGCCGCGGCCTCCCTCGCGGGAATTATGGTGGCGCGGCCGCCCTTGGGCCTCGGTTATGCTGGTTCGACTGCCTCTCCCGAGACAGGCTTCGTAGGCCAACCTATCCGCGAGAGCTGACCCGGTAGCCCGATCGAGCGTGACTCAATCGAATCGGTCGCTCGGAAGGTTAGGGACTTCCTCTTCGGACTCGGGCGGGCGCCCACATCGGTCGTCGATGATGTCGACCCCCAACAATCCCAGCCCGGCGTTCGGCATGGGGATCCGTCCGTCGTAGTCGTCAAGCCGCCGCCCGACCAGATAAAAATGGAGGGGCATGCCGAACAGACCAATCAAACCAAACAAGATGAGAAACAGAATGCCAGCTCCGAAGGAGACTGCTAACAATATCGCACTGAGGAGTCCGATGACAACGATGTAGAAGCCCACCAAGGCGTAGCGATAGGTCGTGTAGTACATGGGCGGAGGTTCCCGACCTCCCCAAGTATTCCGTCAACCAACTTCAGACTATCTCCTCTGAGGCACGCGCCCGGAGTTTGCGGCAGTGTCCGGCGATCGAGCGCTCATCGCGGTCCCCCATCGACCGCACGCCCCCTTCATGAAGGTCGCGGCGGCCTTCATCCGCCGTTCGCTCGCTCCGCTCGGCCTCGCTTCCTCACGCGTGTTGGCCGAACGACCAATCCTTCTTGTCAATCACATCGAAGAGGTTCCCGTCCGGGTCGGCCAATGTAACGAAGTCGTGCCCCTTTTCTACAGCCTTCTTCAACTTCGCGCCCAGTCGAATGAGTCGTTGAACCTCTTCCTCTGGGGCGGAAGAATAGAGGTCCAGATGAATTCGGTAGTCATCCAAGGGTCCTTCAGGAGTCAGGTTCAGCGAAAGGTTGGGACCCCGACCCTCAGGATCCTTCAGAACGACCCCGTCGGGCTCCGGGGGATCTCTTGGGACGTAGTGAAGTGCTTCTTGCCAAAAGGCGATCATTCGCGGGAGATCACTGCAGTCTACAACGATCGAACCAATCCAAATCTCGCCCGGAGTCGTCGCGGTCATCGCGGGAGGGAGGTCAAGAAGCTGTTTAGATTCGGCGGTCGCGACACTCGCGGTTCGCGCTGCGGCCACCCGCGCTCATCGTGGTCCGGTCATCGACCGCGCGCTCCCTTCACGGAGATCTCGTCGGTACGTGCCGAATCCGATAGATCGTCCAGGCGTTCGGGCCGGTCCCGAACTCGCCGGTCACGAATCTCAAGTCCTCGAGTTCTCGCTTCGGTTAGAATCCGCCCCATACCGGATTCGGTCAGGTTGCCGTACGACACCCTTCGATTCATCGGCCACTGCAACACGAAGCTCACCGTGTTGCTTCCTTCCCACGACGGCCGCCGGGATAGTTCGAGAGCCAGTTTCGGGTCTCTCCAATCAGCGACGAGCGGGGTGCCGTTTGCGAGCGTTGCCGAAATACCAGTTGGGGTGAGGCCGGCTTTCACGATCCGTCCCGATACGAAGCGGCGGGCTCTGAGATAGAGGAGGATGATGCCGGCTACAACGATGAATCCCACAGTGATTGTAGTCCACCCAGGCGAGGGGGCATTCGTAGCCCAGAAGAGCCAGCCGTAGAATATCGCGAATACCCCGACGGGCTAGACCTGCCCACAGAAGTAGTACCAGCCATCGGGGAAGACTTCTCGGAATGGGGTCGAGCGCGGATGGGCGAGAGATCTCCTCGTAGGCTGAAGATGGCACTATTTTGGGCGGCCCATGGTCGACTTCGTGGTGGTCGTGTGCGTTGGTTCGGGAAGCGCTCATCGCGGTCGTGTCATCGAATGCGCGCTCCCATTCATGAAACTGGCGCGTAGGCAGCCACTCGCGCCAGTATCATGAGGGCCCGGCCGCCCTCGTCGCTCGCACCGCTTCTCGGGCGGCCTGCGCGCTCTCTGTGAGTCGATGACCGCGATGAGCGCGCAACGCGCCACCAACGCCGCGAACCCGTTCCCCGCCACCGCCCACGTCCGCATCCCGGGCAGCCCCCGGACCTACGAGGTTCGGGACGTCCTCCGCGAGATGGGACTCCGGTGGGACCCGATCTCCCACGCGTGGCACGGGACCCTCCCTGGTGACCAGGGCTCGCTCCTGACCCGCGACTACGGGCTCAAGCCCCAGATCGTCCCCACGATCGAGGCATTCGCAGCCGAGCCGTCTCTGGCGCCCCCGGTGGCCGCTCCGGAGCCCCCGTCTGGCCCTAAACCTCCCAACCGCCGTCAGACTCCTCGCGACGGGTCCCGGACGCGTGCGGAGGCCCGTCTGGCGCTCCCGGGGGTGGATGACGACCCCGATGAGGTCGAGGTCGGAGACCGCCGGTTCAGCCTCCTGGAGATCACGCGCGGTCTCCCCGACGACTCCCGCGAGGCGGACGAGCACCGGGAGGAGCACTACCTCCGCGATGTCCGGGCCCGGATCAAGCTAGCTCGTGTAGTCGCCTCGAAGATGCCCGGCCTGGCCGCGATCCTCCGGGAACGCCCCGACCGCGCTGCACGGTTCTTCGCACGGTTCGGGATCTCGGAGACCCAGTTCAATCTCGGAGTCCCGACGGTCGAATCCTCCTGACCCGTTTCTCAAGTGACCGGTTTGGGAGAGCAGGATATTCGCGATGCTTTCGATGTGAGCCTCCCAGGACTTCGATTCCCATTTCGGCCGTTTCCAACTCCTTGAGTACTCTCTCGCCGAGGCGTTCTTGGAGCTGGCTCCGGGAGAGGTTCTTCACGCAAAGAAGGAAGTCGAACGTCCGCCCGTGCCAGAGCGACTTCGCGGTCAGGTATGGGGCGTTGACGACATATCCGATCCGGATCCAGGGGTAGACTGTCCGTAGCGCCTCCGCCTTCTTCGAAGCAGCGAGGATGTTGTCTGTTGTCGACTGAGTTTTTGCCTCGATTGCCACGAGGGGCACTTCCTCCGCCGTGTCCCCAGGCTGGAATTCAACGCCTCGGACGACAACAAGGTCGACTTGGTAGTCGGTGTGTGGGTTCTCGCGGTTGCCGGATACGGGGTCCATTCTGCCTGAATACCTTAGCCTCTCTCGCCACGCCACGCGATACAGGGACAGGGGGATTGCCTTCTCCAACGTGTCCGCGAGGAGAATCTCGAAATTCTCGCCGGCGATACTAGGCGGCGCCATCACTAGCTCGATGGGTCAGCGGCCCCACCCATATCAGCGCGGGTCCTCCCCACTCGCTTCGCTCGCGGGTCCCCCCCCGCGCCAGGGTCAGTCGAACCTGGTTCTGTCGATGTTCGGGACTTGAGCGCCGTCTGCCCTTCTCAATTCGAAAGTCGAGAGCTAGCCTGCTCCCGACGGCATCGGTCGGCGTGGGCGTAGCAAAGTGACAGCCGCCAACCACGCCCCGCCCAAAACGGAAAGCACCCCTCCGAGGAACAGCAGGATAGGACTCGGCCATAGGAAGTTCGCGCAAGTCACGTATTGGCAGGTTCCGTTCGCCGTCTTGATGCAGCCGCACGGTAGCGGATGCGGGAGCGCTAGAGCAAGGATCAGCACCGCGACGCCCACGGCGAGCAGGAGGCTGCCCGGAAGGAACCTGAGACCGTGACGCACGTACTTCGGAGCCTCACGGCACGTATGTTTGTTGCGGATGGGTTCCAAAGAGGACCCTCGAATCTCGCCCTTTCTCCCCCTATTCGCGAGCGCGATAGTTCGAAGAGCCTGCTTGACATTCTTCTAGACGAGCAAACCAATGCGCTACTCCCTAGTCCTGCTCGCCGTCGGAATCGCTTTGCTGGCTTTTGGGTTGTATTGGATTGCCTTCGCCGTCAATGCAGACCGCGTTTACGAACGGAATTCCGCTGCGTGCACGACGGTCCCGCATTGCGGCGGCCCTCCGCCGCCAATCTGGGCTTTTGTTTGGGCTGTATCGCCGTTCGTCTTTGTCGGGGTTCTGGTTCTCATCTTCGGGATTGTTGGAGTGCGGCGTGAACGGCGAGAACGGCTAGTCACGAGCACTGCTTAGACACGCGAAGTTTTCGAACAGCTTGCTCCCGCGGTCCTCCCCACTCGCTTCGCCCGTTCGTCCCCCACTCCCTTCAGTCTGGGTGCTCGGGGGTCGGGGTCGCACCGGCGGAGACAGGATCGAGATGTTTCGCGGAGAGAATCAGAGCGGGACCCGGGCCGCAGAACTCAGACGAGGACGACTGACGCAGTTCAGCCGCTCAGCCGATGGAAAGGTTCAGCGGGCACGCCGGGTCTTCGAAGGTACCGGTATACAGACACCGACACCGTGTAAGCGAGAGCCGCGAACCACAAGATTGGTACCGCGGGATTGATCACGTACTCGGTAATCGGAGGGCAGTAGTTTGGCGTCGGGTTGACAGGAATCGGACACGACACGTACACGGTGGTCGCGACCGTCGTAGTCAGGAGCACGACGAGGCCCGCGACAAACAAGGCGATCCCTGGCGCGTAGAACACCAAAATGCGAAGCCACCGCTTCACGACGAGCTCCGAGTCTGTGAGATATCGTCACCGGGCATTAATGTGCCGGTGTAGAAACATGGTCTACGAGGCGCGGGTCCTCCCCACTCGCTTCGCTCGCGGTTCCCCCCGAGTCCCAGTCGTCCTACGGTCTTGCCCTTTCTCCCACTCTTCGCGATCCACTACCTTTGGTCCCCGCGTCGGCGAGTCGCCGAACGCACATGTCGAGGTCCGGTCAGCTCGCCCATCATTCATCACCAATCAGCTGGTTCTAGGCTTCATCATCCCGGACGTAGGTTCTGGGTAGGACTTGGAGTGGGATGGCATCGATGGTGCCCGGCTCACAATTCGAGGGAACCGCCTGGGCGGATGGTTGGCGGGTCGTCATATCGGGTCCTCCAATCCGATGAGGAGGCCGCGGGGCGGGTCGAAGAATCCCCCCACCGCACCAGAGGAAGGGAGACGCGACTTCAGTGTCGACTCACCGTCGTCACCGACCCAGAGTGGGCCCTGCGCCGCCAGCTGCCGAACCAGAGGCCAGTCGATTGGCGAGGTACGGCTCCGGAGAATGACGTCGACGACACCGACGGCACGCGCGCTGGCGACCGCTTCTGGCGTAGGTTGGCCGTCCCAATCATTCCCTCGAGGACGGACGACAGGCCCCTCCGTCTCCACAGCGAACAGAACCTCCGTGGACAGGCGCCAAGCCCGTCGGAGCTCCTTGGGACTCAGCAGGTAAGCGGTGCTCAGCACCGTACGGCGGGCCCCGGTCACAAGAATATCGATCACTTGGTCCCCGGTGCGTATCCCCGCATCGACCCAGAGCTCTCCACTCCGGGAAAGTTCCTGGAGATACTCGAGCTGTGCTCGGTTCCGACGAAGCCCTTCAAGGTCTACAACGCAAAACCGCTGATACTTTGCCGCGAGTCGGTCCGCGACTTCGAACGGGTCGACGCGCTTCCCGGCCTCATCGAGGACCGGCTCGAACTGGCCGGATTCCGGCTCGACAATGCGCCCGGAGTCGAGGTAGAGATTCGGTACGAGGATCGGCGCTCCTCCGGGACCGCCCGACCGAGGGAGGGATCTCGGGTTCGACGCGCCCATGGTCGGGCCAGAGAGGTACCCTTCTTGTCGTTTGGCCGGGCCGGGAATCCGTGGGACCGAGGTCGAGGGAACCGTTATCGAGTAGTCCCTCGTGGGTTCGTCCGCCAGGAGGCGGAGGGCAGCTGACGGTGGTCCGTGTTGGCAACAACCGACCGCTGAGGAAAGTCCCCTCTCCGGAAGCCATGGGGGTGGGCGGGAACCCACCGGGCGAGAGCGCGAGCCACGGAGCAGAAACGACACAGCCCGAGGGCACGGTGAAGGCGTTGCGCCGGAGGATCCCTCAGGATATGGTGAAACGGCCGACTCCCCAGGAGCAAGCCCTAGGAGACGGGATGAAGAAGGCTTCCCGACCGTCGAGGAAGGCGCGCAGTCGAATGCTGCCTGAAACAGAAAGGGGCTTACTACCGCGACCTGGCCGTACCGGCGAGAAATCGCCGGTACGTATGCCCCTCAAACGCCCCTTTTCCATTTTTCAGGCTCCCAGATAGCTCTCTAACAACGCGACCGCGGCGTCGACCCGTACGGGGCCTTGGTAGTGGCGAGTAGTCTGCGGGTCTTCGTGCCCCAGCTGATCCTGCACTGCCTCCAAAGGAGCACCCGCCGCGAACATCATCGACGCGTAGGTCCTCCTCAGGTCGTGTGGGCTGTAGTGCCTCGTCCCCGCGCCTTCGCAAGCCGCGGCCAAGTCCCGGGCATGCCGCGTCCGTCCGTACGGATAGACCCTGTCCTCTGGCCGCTTGCCGACGACCGCAGCGAGAAGCAGGTTCCGGGCGTGCCTCGGAAGGGTGACGAGCCGTGGCTTCGACCACTTTCCTTTCCGGACTCGAACGAACGACTTCCCCGTGAACGAGGGTTGGACGTCCGCGACTGTCACGGCTCGCGCCTCGCCGGGTCTGAGTCCGCCGTACAATCCGAGGGCAAAGACCGCCCTGGCCTCGTCGGTGGGAGCCCGAGCCAACACTGCAGCGATCTCCTCCCTCGAGTCCATCCGTCGGATCCGGTCCGGCCTGACTTGCCCTCGCCGGAACCGGAAGAGCCTCTCGTCGAGGGCCAACGGCGCTTGCTCGAACGCTAGGAAGCTTCGGAGCAAGCCGAGGTCCATCGCTCGTGTGGTGATCGCTAGCTCCTTCCCCCGGTTGACTCCGCGGTAACCCTTGCCCTCGAACTTGAACGCAAGAACCGATTCCCGCGTGACTGCCGACGCGCTGTAGATGCCCCGGAAGCCCACTTGGGCGAAGTACTCTGGGAACCGCCAGAGATGCTCCGCATAGGTGTCCTGGGATCTCTTCTCTATCTCCTGTGCCCTCGCCCATGCCTCGACTCGTTTGGTCCACCGCCGTTCCCTCTCGGGCACGGCGTCCTCCAAACCAAACCGAGAGGCGTCCCAGTTGATGGACTCTCCGTACAGTCTATCCGCGGAATGGAGGGAGGACGCCTGAGATGACGGCCGGGAGGTAAGTTGCCAGGCATCCGCCTGGGAAGGGGTTGTTTCGTGCGCCATCCCGGCCGCCACCACTTGGGTCAACTGATTTCTCTCTAAGAAGGGAACCCACGCGCTGAATTGTGGAAGGCGGGCAGCGTTCACAATTCGTTGGTCCATTCCGAGTTATCTCATGCCCTCGGGATTGCTGGTACGTGGGACCAGACTCGTTCCATCGAGAACTCTTGCTTCCCAAGCCCAGCAGGGAATCGCCACTGGTCCCGCCTCTCGTCTGGACGACGACCAGCCCGTTCTGGCTCGAGATTCATCGAGAGCCACTCGGGCAGATCCGGTATCTGATTGGGTGCTCGAACGGAATCGACCTCGACCTGATGTGCAGCTACCTCGAAAGTACCTGGTACGCGCCTTGCGACCGGGCATTCAGTAACTTGCCCGGCCCTCATTCCTGCGGAACAAGGGCTCCTCGCCAGGGCGGTGCCGGCCCAATCTCACCATTACTTTCCGATTCGGGCGGGATTGGGAACCGATCCTGCGGGGTTCCTTCTGAGGATTTTGGGAACATCGATGCTTCAGGGCCACGACCTGTTCCTTCAGTTGCTGTTTCGTCGGGTCAACACTTGGGAGTTTGGCTTCCTGTCACCCGGTTACGAAACTGTGGCCGGTTGGCAGAACGAGGCGCTGAGGCTCGAGATGGCTGCGCGGATGGCCGATGTGCCCTACCATGTCGAGTTGCGGACTCGGATCGCTGGGCCGCGGCCCCTTGAAGCACTGACCGCCCTGGACGCGTGGTTGGAGAAGTGGACGATCCCGGAAGGAGGTCTGTGGCGAATGTGGAAGGTGATTCCCCCTCGCCTCGAAGGGAAGTTCTACACCGCCCTCGCGAGACACGATATTCTCACGTTCTCGAGTCCGAAGAGCCGACGAAACGTATCGGCCGGCGAGCTCGCCCATTTACTCAGTATTCCTTGGGCTGCCCAGCACCCTGAGTGTTCGTACAGTGGGCCTCCGTCTGGCCGGCCGACGCCGGACCTCGTGCTGCGACCCTACGCGCCCGAAGTTCATTCGCAGCCACTCGTACATGGATTCAGATTCCCCCCGCATGCCTCGACAACGGAACTGCATAAACCGGTCCATGCACCTGTTCGCCTGGTTGGTCCCCAAAATGACGCGCGACTCGTGATCGGGACCACCGGCTCCCGCTTTGTGGGACTTCCGAAGAATTGGAACCATCTCGCGATACTGGGCAAGACCCAGTCGGGCAAGTCGACGCTGGCCCTAAATCTGGCCCTTCAGCTCCTCACCAACTTCCCGGTAGCGACAGTTGTGGTCGTCGAACCCACTGGAGAGCTCATCGAAGGAATCGCGTCTCGACTAACAACCGACGCGGCCGCGGAGACGATAGAGATTGATCCTGCCCGAGCGGCGTTTCGAGAGGGAGACGCAACCAAGGTCTCGGTACCTCTGTCGCTGCTTCAACTGCCGGAGAACGGAGGCAGCGATCCGTTCGGCCACGAACGTGCAGCAGAAGCGCTCGCGGGTGGCCTATTGTCGGCGATTCGAAGTGCTTGGGGCGAGGAAAGCGTCGGGGGACGGGCAGAACTCGTTCTACGTGCTCTCGTGCAGGGTCTATCGCTAACCGAGGGTTCCAATCTGGTCGACGCGTACCACATCCTTTCCTCCAAGCCCGCCCTCCAGAGGTTTGTCAACACTGCCCCACCCGGACCTCTTCGCGATTTCCTTGAGCGTCACCTTCCGCGCCTCGATTACGACTTCACGATGTCATCGCTCGACAAGGTCGGGAAGATTGCGACAAACCCGCTCCTACGGGTCTCCCTCTGTCAAAGGAGCCGCCCGGTGTCATTCGGACAACTCCTCAAACACCGGCTGCTCTTGCTTAATCTCTCGAAGGCGGCTATCGGGGCGGAAGGCGCCAACTTCCTCGGTGCGATCTACCTCACTCAGCACTGGGCCTCCCTACAACGGAGCGGACGACCTGACAGACCGGTCTACCTCCTCCTCGATGAGGCTCATAACTATGCAGTCCCGGCGCTCGCCGACATGCTGAGCGAGGGGTCGAAGTACGGTCTCCACGTCGTACTCCTGACTCAGTACCTCCGGCGGATGCCGGAGTCGGTCCGCGGCGCTCTCTTCGGGAATGTCGACGCCTGGCTCCTCTTCTCGCTCGGGGTCGAAGACATGGAGGACGCCTGGAAGATCGTGAGTGGCGGGAGCCATGGATGGGTCCCCCAGGATTTCGTGGACGGCCTGCTGCCGCACGAAGTCGCGATGTCGGTTCTTGGCGACCTGGTGAAGCTCAGGACGCTCCCGGGTTCTCCAACGGGCCCTCGCGCCATCGAACTGAAGGAGGCCGTGACGAAAAGCTCGCGTCGTTACGCCCAGCTGGAAGACTCGCTGGCGTCGCCATGGCTCGTGGGTCAGGAGACGGTCGAGGGGCTGCTGAAAGCCCTCTCCGAACGCCCCAGAACACGTCAGGAGCTCGCGGATGGCTCCTTCGTGCCCGTGGACCAGTTCGAAGGAGCGCTCACGTGGTCCAGGGCTGCCGGAGACGTTGAGTCAGGAACGGCAGAAGGTAGCTTCCAGCTGACCCCCCGCGGCAGGTCCCATCTGAGGGTACTGCAGGAACGCGGGAACTCAGGCGAGGAGCACGTCGAGACGCTGACGGACTTCGCGATGTTCCTTAGAGGACGCGGGATCGCGATGGCCGTCCCACGACAGGTGGCCGGAGTGCTGCTCCCGGATGGTCAGTTCCGGTGCGGGAATGCCACCTACAACGTCGAGGTGGAGTGCTCGACGCTTGCGAAGGCGATCGGGCAGGTCGTTCGGAACGTCAAGAAGGCCCAGACGGCAGGATTCCGGGTTCTCATCGTCCTTCCAGACCGCGAACGGGTGCCTAGACTCCTGTGGATGCTTTCTGGAGCGTTCCCGGGGCTCCGCCTGTGGGCCGACGGGGTCGGATTGGTCTGGAGGGACGGAGCGGGGTCTTTCCGACCGTATGCGGGCCCGGAGATCAAGGTCTGGTCGTTCCTGGAATCAGGTTCGGGACTAGATGAGACACCCCTGGATGAGGGGCCGAGGAATCCTCCCGTCGTCGCGGCGGACACAGATCCACTGATCGAGCGAGTGCGGACGGCGGTTCGCGCACTCCTCACTTCCGGGAAGCTGGAAGCCACCCTAGCGGAGATCCTCGCAGTCTTTTCCGGTTCCGAGCGGCCGACCGAGCAGCAGATTGGGATGGCGCTCAAGACCCTGGGACTCGTGCGCCATCGGGTTTGGGTAGGAAAGACACGCGTCCGTGTCTACGAACTCCAGACCCTCGGGCCAGCTGAGAAGCTTGAGGACGTCCGGCCCGACCCTGGACCGACGCGTTGGACCGACCTCAGAATCGATTCGTTTGCCGACGAGGCCGGACCTCTGGGTCGGTCCATCGATTCTCCGACAGAGGACGAGGACGCCGACCCGAGTGACCCGGCTGGACCGACTGATTAGGTAACCGCACCTCGCAGTTCGTGTCCATTGTCGGGCCATCCAATCATAACAGTCAGCATGCCGCCCACCGCGAGGCTTACCCCGACCACGATGAGCGCGAGGAATCCTTCTAGGGTCGACAGCGCGCCCGGTGGATCGCAGGCCGGATTCGCGAGGCAGGCATCGAACGCGCCGAACCACTCGCCTACGAGGAGGAGAACGGAAAGTCCGATCGTGAGCAGGATGGCGCCGCTCCAAAGAATCCGCGGTCTCGTTCTCGATTGATTCCAGATGCCTTCTCGCATCTTTCTCCCTCGCGAAGAGGGGGAGAAAGGGCGAGACATGCGCCGCCTACTCGCGAGAGACGATGCCCGGTGCCCGGCTTCCCTACCCTGACTCGCCTTTGGGTGAAGGAGGACTCGTAGTGGACGCCTGTTCTGCAAAGGAGCCGACTCCAACATGCCCGCAGCGCAAGCACACGCGTGATCCGGCCCAGACACGCTTTACCGGGGTCCTGCGTTCTGGCCAGAGATTGTAACAATGTACTGCTGATGTCATGATGGAGCCCTTGGCGGAGTCTCTCCCCCAGTCCGCTCGACAAGTCAAAGAAGTCACGAAACTCGTTGGGACCTCACTAGTGCCCTCGGAGCCTTGGGGACCGGCGCCTGTCGCCCTGTGGTGGGTAGGATTCTTGCCGCACGGGTCGCAATTGTAGAAACCACGGGGTCGTAGGCCACCACCCCCGGATTCGCTCCGACCATCGCGGCGAGCTGGAAAAACCCGTCAAGCTACTAAAGATCGGCTTGACCTGAAACTTGCATTGCTTCTGTTGTCGAGAGAATGGACAGGGCGAGCGAAGCGTTGACCAGGGCGGATGGAAGGTACAGGATGATCGAGTCGCCCGTGTAGTACCGGTACATTCGGCAGGGCCCACCCCGGATTGCCTGATCGGTCACTGAATACGTCCAGCCAGTAGCCATCCGGTTCGGCAAGAGCAGCATACCAGCCTGCTCCGCTGGGCCGGCATGAGGTATCATTGAAATCTCCTCCCGTGCAGGAAACGTTGGCGAGCGCCTCCAACGCGCTATCAGATTGGTTCATCAAATGAAAGCCGGTCATCCAGCTAAGCAACCCATAGGCGTAGCTCGCGTTGGAGGAGTCTCCCGAATTGACCGTAATAGAAGACGTGACCAGCGCGCTCCCGTTACCGAGCGGTTCCAAACTGGTTTTCGAGAAGAAGACGTGATAGGAGGGAAGCGAACATTGGTCCGCCCCATTTACGACATAGTTGGCTGGTCCATCCGAACGATTGACATTTACGAGAACATCCGGCCATGACGTAGAGCCAGCGAATCCCGGACCCCCGCACAAAGAGTAGGTGATTGCCCACCCCCATGGCGCCTCCGAAATTCCAACGAGTTGCTGCGCGCCGTCTAGCTCATAGTAGATTACCAATGAATGGTGGGAGCTGGCAAATCCTCTCCCGGCTGCATTCCAGGCGACCTGAGAGGCTGCGCTGGAATCTACTGACGTCCATTCAACTGTTTCGCCTCCTAACCCAATGTTGGCGAGAGTGGCAGCCAAGTTCTCGCCACAGACGCTCGTCGGGGATACCGGACCGACGATGTGGATCGATTCGCCCACCGTAAAAGCTGCGAGCAAAAAGCGACTCTCGTTGAGGTACCAGATCGACCAGAAGGGACTTACCCCCGAACTAAGGCTTCCTGTCCAGATTGGGATTCGCGAAGAGTTCCACACCGAGACTCCAGCGTACTGCTGGCAGGCGCTTCCTTGAAATGGGGATGGCCACACGGCCTCTGTTGTGACAATTGCGAGCGCAGAAACAACTTTCCAAGGCCCACCTGAGAGGTTCGCGATTGTTTGATTCGACTTCGCTAGTGCTGCGAAGAAATCGAGTCCAGACGGCTGAGGTTGAGGCCCATTGGTCTTGAAGATGTAGATTCCCGCAAACACCCCCGCGACCACCACCAAGACCACAGTCAGAATCGCCCATACCTTCCCCTGAGTCTTGTTTGAAGGCAAGTCTTCACGGCGTTGTTCACTTTGAGAATCGCCAGCCGGCTTCATGCGAAGGTCACCGATATCCGGGCATTTCCCGGCGCTGGGGTGCATTTCAAATAGTTATCAGAGCGGATTAATATTTGTCTCTCCCACTTGCCAGACGTGCGCCACCAGCCCGCTTGTCGCCTCCGCTCCCGCGTCCCCTTGGTAACAGACGTCGAATTCGTACCACCCGTAGGTCGCGCTCGTCGGAATGTAAATCTTTGGCTCGGCGGTAGCTGAGCTCGAGGTCGACGCGGTGATGCCGATCGAAAATGCAATTGATGTTCCAATCGTTACTCCGCTGCCCGGAAATTCATATCCAACATCTATCGTTCCGGCGTACCCGGTAGTACCACTCACACTCCCGGTGATCGTCATACTGTCATTGTGCCAAAGACCTCGCTGCACCCAGGTGTCCCACTCCGCGCACGAAGCGGGGCCGTATTGATTGACAGTCGCCCAGTCGGAAATCACCGGCGCGGTAACGATTTTCGAAGTTGCCGGGCCCCAGTATTGGGCTCCAGCGCCGTAGGGCGTTCGATTAGTTACGGCATTGAAGACAACTCTCGCAGTGGTGGAGTAACGACTCGCCAGTTCGAGTCCGCTGCCTGCGGGGGTACCGTCTGAAGACGAAACTGTGACCGATCGGCTCGAGGATGTGGACAGGCCCGCGAAGGAATAGCTGTTCGACGCTGTCACGCTCGCTGAGCCAGTAAACTGGAAGCTGGGAAAAACAGACCCGTTGTTGTCAAACTCGTAAACCTGCGGTACCCAAGTCTGAACTGAAGTCGAGAGGTAGAAGTTCATCCACTGGGCATTCCACACGATGAGGCTTTCATTCCCGCGACCGCCCCATCCATTGCCCTCCCAGACCCACTGATCATTGAAAGGGTTCCAATAGTAGCCGTTCATGACGTCCACCTCGTCCCCGTGGCTCCCACAACCAGTTGGAACGGGGAGCGCGTAGACCCCGCCCGAGCCCGTGGAGCCTGTCCACGCCGGTGTTGAGGCGCCCGCGCATTCCGCCCCAAGGTAAACCCCGGCGGGCGCCACTGTGCCGTTAACATCCTCTACGATTCCCTGGAACTCATTCATCGAATCTTTCCCGGTAGTCCAGGAGCCGTAGTAATTGCCGGCGGTAAGTCCGCTCTCAGTACCAGAGAGGTGGTAGTAGTACGTCGTGCTGGGTTCGAGGTAATCGAGAAGGGGTGCGTAATGCTCGACGTACGAACCATAGTATGGGGCGCCGTTAATCGCCGTGAATGGATAGGAAGTGCTGGTTCCCCAGGTCAAGGTGGTGGTTACGGGGCCAGGGCACCCTGGCGGGAGAGCTGTGTACCATTGGATCGATGTGTTGGTGGATTGAGCAGCCGCATATGGCGAGCCATTAAAACTAACAGAGCCGGTGCAGCCGTTGGGGGCGGCCTGAATGGCATCCACGATGAAACTGTAGCCGTTGGATCCCGTGGAACCGTAGTCGACCGTGTACGGTCCCGCCGCCGAGGTTCTTTCATATTCGACCTCGTTGCAGGGAGGACTCCCCGATGCTGTGATCTCTGAAAAGCCGGAGCCCACGCTCGGAGTCGAGCAGGAGGGCAGGTCCTCGGCGACTAGACCGACGAGAAAGTCCGGGGACGCCGAGAGCGGGACGCTCACAGACGGCGTTCCGCCCGTGCTGCTGCTGGTACTGTAAGGCAAGGAACTACTGGGGTCGAACGGCGCGTTGAGATTGGCGCCGGCTACGCCATAGACAATCAGGTTGATGTTGACGTCCGGCGAGGCGGGGGAATTGCATGTGATGCTGTCCTTGGTTAAAGCCGAGGGGGCATTCGCGTAAAATTCGACGACATTTTCCTGAGAGTACGGCCGGTTCATCCAGGTAAGTCCTGCCGAGTCGCCGATCGAGGGAAGGTAGTTCCCACTCAGTGTGCAGAAGGCAATGATTAGGTCTCCGGCATTGAGGGTGGTTAGAGTGGCTGTGCAAGAAGAGTACGCGCTCTGGCCACAGTAGTTAGATCCGTCTCCGTCGAGGGCAACCCCGGGGGTACTGGCCGCCTCAATGGCGTCCACGAGGAAGCTGTAGCCATGCGATCCGGTAGAGCCAAAGTTTACCGTGTGCGAACCGGTCGCCGAGGTTGCCTCGTATTCGACCTCGTTGCAGGGAGGACTCCCCGATGCTGTGATCTCTGAAAAGCCGGAACCTACGCTCGGAGTCGAGCAGCTGGACCCGTCCTCAGCGATGTAGCCGAGAAGGAGGTCGGGGGACGCCGAGAGCGGGACGTTCACAGTCGGGGTTCCTCCCGTGCTGCTGCTCGTACTGTAAGGGAGGGAACTGCTCGGGTCGAACGGCGCATTGAGACTGGCGCCCGAGACACCAAAAACGATGAGGTTGATGTTAACGTCCGGCGAGGCAGGCGAATGGCATGTGATACTGTCATCGCTCACACCGGTAGGTGCTAGGGCATAAAATTCGACAACATTTTCCTGGGAATAGGGTCGGTTCATCCAGGTCAGTCCTGCCGAGTCTCCGACGGTGGGCAAGTCGGTCCCACTCAGGGTGCAGAAAGCAAAGATGAGGTTGTTGAAATTGAGCGCGAATAGAGTCGCTGTGCAAGAACTGTGGCTATTGCCTCCGCAGTACTTTGAACCGAATCCGTCTAGGTATGGAGCGGCTGGAGACGTGTCGGGACTCACGCGCAGCTGTCCCGTCATGCTACCAGTGGGGAACTGTATACCGACGAGCGACACGAGCACCATAACCAATGTAATCGTAAGCGCCCCGATCGAGAGCCGCCGATTTCGCCGGCGCGCTGTTAACCTCGCCGAGTGGCGGACGTTTTTAGTCTCGACGAATGCTGTCTGAATCTGAACTAGGGACTGGCCCTCCTGAGTTAACCCGCTAGCGACCAAACCCAATCTTCCATACCCTTCTTTCCCGTGCATCTCTAGCTTCCCTCCTAAAAGCCCCACAGAAATGGAACCCGACGTTCTGCGGATGCACCAACGCCTTGCAGGGCCAAGGTTGAGCCCGCGAAAAGTCGCTAACCAAAAACTGTGGAACGGTTCCGAATGGCGCTGGCCACCCGGGGGGGACGCTCAGCTATTCCAGTGTTAACAAACCCGGCCAAGACGCCAAAGGAGAACGGACAAGTTTTGCACCACGGTTGGAAAGCGAGTAAGTCCTCCGGAATGGAAAATTTGCCTGCCGGCTCTCGTGGACGAGCCCGAGATGGATTAACGTAGTAATGCATCGATCAAGTGTCTGGCCGTTTGGACACAACGCCTGATAGATGGCGCTCTTCGAGCCAGAAGTCCTCTCGGACAAATACAACAATGTCTCTAGACTACCCCTGTGCATTTCGAGATGCACTAAAGAACGGGGCCCTGCTAGATTCCGCCACGGATGCTCGTACCATCGCGATGGCCGGACGATCGCGGGAAAAGGCTCAAGTTCGACTACGTGGGGCGGTCTTTGGGCTCCTTGGTCGGGTTCGGCTTCCATGCACGGCAGCATTTCTGGCAGAGCAGGATACTGGTTCGCCCGGTTTGATGCGACAGGAGGGAAATCTTTCTCGACCGATGTCTCTGGTTTCTTCCATCGGCGGTTCCGCCCTGCGGTGCTCCGGGCTTGCAATCGCCCCGGAGCGACCCAAGCCACGCGCTCGGTGCGCGCGGCCATTTATCCGACCTCTCGTTGTGAGGGGACCGAGGTCTTACTACTTGAAGGGTGGCTGTATGCCTGGCCACTTCTAACATCGTCGGTTGCCTAGGAAGGGATCGTCTCCTCAGAGCCGATCCCTGACGCGTTTTGGCGCTCTCCTAGCGCCGGATGGACCTCGGGGTGACCCGCGAGCGAAGCGAGCGGGGAAGACCCGCGCCCGTTAACGATTTGGAAGCTTCGATCGGGTTCGCCGGGAGGTCTGGAAAGCGCAAAGAAGTGTCTTGATTCTGATTGTCGGCTGTGGTAGTCTACGCGTACCGGATGTTGAAAAACAGCCGAACGGGCCCGATGAAGTTCGTCCACGCGGAGATCAGAATCCCGAGACCCGAGAGCGACTGGCCAATTTGCGGGACTATACAGTTCAAGATAGACGACGGTTCCAGTAGCACGATCTTGGGCGCGAAAGCTGTCCGATCGGTACTGAAAATCGGCATAGATGACACGGTTCCGGCAGGAGAGGCGCAGGCGTTCGACGGGCGTAAAGTCAAGATGCGCAGCCTCACAGCATTTCTCCGGCTAGTCCACAAACCCGCGCTTGGGTTCGTAAGCCGTTTCAAGGTATCCGTTTTCAAATTGGACCTCATGATTCAAGAGGATCTCTTTGCACAGCCCGAAAACACACGATTCACGGAAGACACCTCGCCTAGGTCTCTCCTCGGTCAGGATGTAATCCATGTGTGGCGAGAAATTGGCCAACGAAAGGAACCCCGAAGAAGAAGCGGCTGGGTGCCAGACTTCGAGTGGGTAATGTACGACCTCAAACCAAATCAAAAGGACTCCTGGTTCTCAGGAGAGAGTGTCATCGGGAAGGAGTTCCCGTTCGAGCCGTATCCGACGCACCGACCGGACCTAAAGTATCCGGCCATTGGAAGAAGATCGGATTACTTCCGGGGTTCCACCCTGACATACTTTTCCGAAGTCTGAGCCGCTAGGCTCCCGTCGACCCGGAAAGTTTGTTGGAGTTGATGTCTGAGTTCTCATGAACCCCCTGCAGGAAACCCTCCTCTGTGATCGCGAACCGCGCGTAAAACCGTGCGGCGCGGTCGGGGCGTTCCCGGAGAATCGCGGCAAGGCCGGGCATCTTCGAAACGACTGCGCGAGCGAGCTTGACCCGGGCGCGAACGTCCCTTAGGAAGTGTTCCTCGCGCCGCTCGTCCGCCTCGCGGGAGTCGTCGGGAAGACCGCTCGTGATCTCCAGGAGGCTGAACCGGCGCCCCTCATGGCCGTCCTCCCCATCCTCCGCGGCCTCTCCGGTACCCGGGAACGCCAGACGGGCCTCCGCGCACGTCCGGGACCCATCGCGAGGAGCCTGGCGGCGAATGGGGGGTTCGGGGCCTGCCGGGGCCTCCGGAGCGGCCACCGGGCGCACCACAGACGGCTCGGCCGCGAACGCCTCGATTGTGGGGACGATATGGGGCTTGAGCCCGTAATCGCGAGCCAGTCGAGAGCCCTGGTCACCAGGGAGCATCCCGTGCCACACATGAGAGAGCGGGTCCCATCGAAGACCCATCCCGCGGAGGACGTCCCGCACCTGGTAGGTGCGGTCGCTGCCCGGGATGCGGACGTGGGCGATTGCAGGGAACGGGTTCGCGGCGTTGGAGGCGCGTTGCGCGCTCATCGCGGTCATCGACTCGCAGAGAGCGCGCAGGCCGCTCGAGGAGCGATTCGAGCGACGAGGGCGACCGGGCCCTCATCATGCTCGGCGAGCGAAGCGAGGGGACGGCGGCGAGGGCGCTAGGTTCTTCTTCCTATCCTCGCCCGAGTCGCCGCGAGCTTGATGAACGGGAGCGCGCGGTCGACCCTGACCGCGATGAGCGCAACCCGCGACACGGACGACGAGACGGGGTCCCTTCGCTAGCGCAGCCGCCGCGACTTCGTCAAGGACCACTTCTCGACCCGATCAAGCCAATCGCGAACAAGGCCACAGACTAGTTCGTTCCGATCATTCCAGAGGCCGTGCCCGGCCCCGTCGAGGATGGCGTAGGTCGCTCTCGGAAAGTCCTTCAGGACCCTCCAGTAGGTCCTGTATCGGAAGGGGGCATCTTGTCGACCGAAGAGGAACAAGGTCGGTGAGGCAACGGGTCTCGGAAACTGGTAGAGGTCCAAGGAGACGTCCTGGAAGGGGAGCGAATAGAGCCATGTCGTGTCCTCCCGATACTTAGGGAGACTTCGAGAAAGGGCCCGAGGTGTCTGAATGGAGGGCGTACCGTGGGCCCGGTCGCGTCGTTCCTCAAGGGGGCTGTGGTTCACTTCCGGGACGCTAAGGAGGAGTCCATCGATCCTCGACGCCCTCTTGTGGGCGATCCCCAGGGCGAGATACGCCCCAAAGGAGATTCCGCCCACCGAGAATCTACCCCCGTCGGCTATCTTGTCAGCGAACTCGATCAGCACGCAAAGATAGTCATCCATGTCGTGGATCCGGTCGATGCCCTGGCTGTTGCCGTGGCCCGGCAGGTCGGGATAGATCCGTTGCCAGCCCTTCCGGCGCCGGAACGCGGGTTCGACCTGGGCCATTGCCCGGGCATGATCGCTCGGGCTGCCGTGGAGCATGAGGAAGGGGCGTCCTGTTCCCCGTGACTCATAGTAGACCGAGATGCCCTCAAGGTCGCATCGCATGTCGCATGGACCACATGTTCGGTTTTGAATCTATCCACGCAGCACTCCGGAGGCCAACGTACCGGTAGTGCGTCAGAGCGTGCGTTCGATGACTCGACCGCGATGAGCACTCGGACCGCGTCTAAGTCGAACGGCACAGGATAGCCTAAATGGGTAGCTACAGTCCTCCGATACATGCCGGGCAAGCGAAAGGCACGCATCTTCTTCGCGGGGGGAAAGAAGAGGAACTTGGATTTTCACGGACAGAGTGGAATGTACGTTACCGTATTCGAAGATAGCCAAGTACTCGGTTGGCTTCACGTGAGTCAAAGAGGAATCAAGTGGGATCCTGCCAACCGGGCATTGGGTCGGCTGTGTCTCTGGGAAGATCTTCCGAAAAGGCTTGGGACTAGCAATCGGAGGCCGAGTTCCTAGGCTATGTCCCTCCTTATCCCTCCCGATTTTCCGCTTGACGCAGGAAGCCGCCCTCTGGTGTAGCGAAGTTACCCCAGAAAGTGGATGGCCTCAGAACTACTAAATCGACCACCGCAACGGGCCGCCCGCTCATGATCGGTCGGCGAGAAACTTGGGGGCCGGCGGAGGAGGGGTACGAGCGACGAAGGCGGCCGGGCCCGCATGATAATCGCGGGAGTGGCCGCCTCCCCGTGAATTTCATGAAGGGAGCGCGTGGTCGATGGGCGACCGCGATGAGCGCGCGAGCCTACGCTGCCCCATCCGAGCGGGGAGAGAGACGCTTGGCTATCTCGCGGACCACCACTTCAGGGGGGCGAGTGGCGTCTACCCCAACCCCGTAACCGAACTTGGTCGACTTCGCGTAGACTTCCCTCGCAGCCACGGACCCGTGGGATGGTTTCCGACGGCGGTCTCTTGCGATGCAGACACACAGCGGCGCCTTCAGCGTGAATACGTGGTGAGGGTAATCGAGGCGTCTCTCCAGATCCTCGATCTGGGACTTCCAGTAGAAATTTCCATCGAACACAACCGGCCTGCCCTTCACCAAGAATCGTTCTGCCCGTCCGACCGCTACCCGGTTGGCTCGCAAGAACTCCGCGAGACGACCCTTTCTCCAGAGGCCGTGGTCATCGAGAATCTGGTCGATTGAGAGGTACTCGGCCCCGATCCCCTTCGCCAACGCCTTGGAGACCGAGGTCTTGCCGACTCCCAGCGGACCACGGATGATGACGTAAAAGCTCACGCGGGCAATGATGGGTTGGCTCTCCAAAAGGGATTCGCTTGGCTGCGCGATGGGCGTCCACACATCGCGCGACCGCCGGCTCAATCAAACGAGCGCGCGGTCGGTGACTCGACCGCGATGAGCGCGCGACTGTCTCCCGTACTTGGACTGGGGTTGTAAGGAAGCTTGTGGCTTGTACGGCGTCCGATTGGTCAACACGAAGGCCCTCGGTTCGGAACGGATCTGGTTGTCAAGCGCGAACGAAACCCCCTGATGAGCCTCAGGGCCAGCGAGCCATTTATCATCCCACGGCATGATTCGGCACAAGGCCATGCGAAAGGGATGGGCGTCCTGGCTGGCGGGAACTCTACTTGCCATTGCGGCGGTCTCGTACTTACCCGCGATACTCATCGCGTCGGCCAGCGCGGTCCCACCCTTACCCTGGACTTTCTACGCAGTCTACGGCACAGTCGCGGTCGCGCTTGGAACGGCGGGCGTAGTCCTCCTACTGAGAGGCTGGAACCTTCTTCACCAGCCCCCCGATGCCGGGCTCATGGTCTAGTTGCAGAGCCCCCAGGGCTTCGTGAACGGAGCGCGCGGTCGACGACCGGACCGCGAGGAGCGCGGCGTTTCCGAGGGAAGCCGTTCAATTGGCTCACGACTGCGCGAATCCGGTCCACTCATCTACCGCCTTTTCGAAGTCCGAGTGCGACTCGAAGTGTCCGCCTTTTCGGATGATTTCCCACGCAGCCCTGCCGAAGTCCGACCTGAACACCTTCACCATTTCGTCCTTCCAGACCTTCCAGAGACGAGGATCAAGAACGCCGTCGGCCAACCAGTACTCCTGGGAACAGAGATTGCAGTACTGAAGGAATGTTTTCATTGTTCCTTCTTCGGTAACCGAGGTAGCTGTCAACCCCCAAAGTCCCTGTAGTCTCTGATCGGGGCGGAGATCTCCCATGATCCGTTCGTACTTTTCCGTGTACGGTATTATAGCCTCGAGAACTAACGCGTTGGTCTGCGCCTTTGTGGCCTCGACTTGCGCTTTCGTTGCTTCAACTTGCGTTCGGAGTTGCTTCAAGAGAAACCAAATAGAAACGGTCAGGCCGAGGAGGGTTGCAATGAAACCTCCAATGGCGATCTCATTCGTAACTGCGGGACCTGCTCAGATCCATGACGTGGTCCCGCCAACTGCTCGTTCGTGCCGGGTTGAAAGCTTGGTGTTCCTAGTGCATCCCTCAATCACAGGTCCGGGGACACCCACCACATCGTTTGCCGATAGCGAAGCGTTCCGAACACGCTTACAAGCGAGGCTGTCGCCGCCAGATGACTGGACCGCGATGAGCGCGACGTTGAAGCAGAAGTACGCCTCTCGTCTGAAGCTACGAAGGTTCAGGGAAGTGACTGAAAGCACTTGACGAGTTTTGCCCCCGCCCAGAAGTTCGGCGATATGGAAATCCAAATGGGCCCAAAGGTCGATAGGCCATTCTATTTTGTGAACGAGAAGCCGATTTTTGCACTCTCGATTCGGAACTGCAGGACGGCCGAGCGTAATGTCAAACTCGTTGTGGACTTTCGCCTTGGCGGTTTCGAGGGAACGAGATTTCCGATCATTATTCCGCTCCATCTTGGGCCTTCGGCTAGCTTCAACATGAACTTGGAGGGTCCGCCCCTGGCGAGTGAGGGGCTCGCCACGTATCGGCTTGTGCAAGGTGTCGCGCCCGATGACGCCTACAATGTCGACAGCGTGGTTCTCCAGAAGAGAAGTGGAGATGATCCGTTTTCGATGCTCTGCGAGTTCAAGGTTGTGGACCGAGAATACTACGAATACGAACGAAGACTTGCCCGCCGCCAGTGGCTCGTGCTCGTCATAGTCACATCGATTGCCGCAGTCACAGCAATCGTAGCCCTCGTGCTGGGTAGATGACCGGACCGCGATGAGCGCTGGGGGAGATACGGATCCTGCACAACACTTAGCGTCGGGCAACTCCGTTTCCTGCTCGCAAGACTGTAGAATCCTCAAGGTGACAAGCGGAGTGGAATCGGAATCTGAGGGAATAAACTTTGAAGGAGAGCTTCGACGGGTCGCTCCGTGCTCAGTTCCACGAAGGGGGCAGTGCAACCTTTGCCGGTGTAGTACTGAGTCCCTATCTTTTGGTAGGCCTTTCTTTGCGCCGGGCTTGCGTTCCGAAGTCGTGAAGCGACCGTTTCGTCGCTCGCGGTCACTAAGATGACAAGAAGGGTAGCGCCGGCTTCTGAAGCTGCCTCGTAGGCTCCCTCTCTCCCACGATCGGTCCTGTTTGTGGCATCAAACACGACGTGAGATTCGTTTGCCAAGGCAAGTCGAATTAGTTCCCATGACACGTTGTACGTTAGTCGATGCTCCTTGACGGCGTAGCGCGGCGCTTCCTGTCCAATCTCTCGGGTGATTTCTGCTCTAACCGCATCGTTCTCCACGAGAACCGTAGGTTCGGTCGCGTGTTCTACGATGCTCCTTCCGAGGGTCGTCTTTCCAGAGAGCGGGGAACCAGACATCACGACCACGGAAGGTCTCGCTGCGCTCCCGGCGACACCCCATTTCGCCCACAAGTTCCGTGCGAATGGCAAGCCGACGGCTTCCTCGAGTTCATCTCGGTCGATTTGCCTAAAGGTCGAGCTCCTTTGGAGGGAAAGGGTCGCCTTAGAACCCTCCCTAGTCTCGGAATACACCCGCCACAGGGAGCGGCGAATCTCGCTCCACGGTGACCGTTCTTCCCAAAACCGAATTGTTTCTCCAGCAGCCCTAGCATTGAGTGCTTCATCCAACAGCCTTCGCCTCGTTCGCAACTTACCTGCTACAAGCTTCCGCTCGGCGCACATGCCTCCGGGCCATCCTCCCTCGACGGCCGGACTCGTCCCTACAACTTAAGCGAGGACTATCAATTGCAACCTGCCGTGGTTCAGAAGTCTGCCTCCCAATCCGATCCCTTGCCTGACACTTTGGTTTCCAACCTGCTCCTGCACGTAACGCGAATCGAGACTTGGAACGAGGATTCCCCAAACGTCCGTGGGCGCGCGACCGGGTTCTTCCTCCGCTATGAGTGGGACGGCGGCAAGCAAGCCACCGAGTTCCTCGTAACCAACAGGCACGTCGTCTCTGGATGGACAAACGGCGGCTTTTACCTTCACCGAGGCACAAAACTTCAACCGAATCTACAACCAGCCCTGTGGATCTCCCCCGAAGACTGGCCACAGTGCTGGTCTTTCCACCCTGACCCTCAGGTAGATGTTGCCATCATGAACATGGCGAAGGCAGTCAGTTGGTTCAAGCAACATGCTCCCGACATCCTGTACGGCGGCCTTGGGCCACCGCAATACCCCACTAGTGAGGCGCTGAGCTACCTCGACAGCATCGAGGAGGTCCTAATCCTCGGTTTTCCGATCGGAATCTTTGACTCCAAGAATCTGCTTCCCATAACTCGCAGAGGTACGACCGCAACGCCGCCGACTGTTGATGTAGACGGCGAAGCAGCGTTCCTTGTCGACGCCCCCATTTTTCCGGGTTCAAGTGGAAGCCCAGTCCTGATTGCTCAGGAAGGCGGTGTCGCTCGAATTGGAAAGGAGACGAAGATTGGCGTTAACCGTCTCGTCTTGTTGGGGATGATCTCGAAAATGTACGTTCAACGTCCGCGGCAGGCCGCAGCCCTCGTCGAGGTACCGGTGGTCGCAGATCTGCCGTCAGAGTCCTACGTTCCCTTGGATCTGGGCTATGTCATCAAGACTCGACGAATTATCGAAACGGTTGAGGCGTTCATGCGAAAGCGGGGAGCTATCCCTCCCTGAGATTCTGATAATGGACTAGCCCGTGCTGGGACCCAGATATAGCCGGATCGCCCGCACTGTAGGGAAATCATCCCAATCAATCCGGGTTGCTTCGCGGTCCTGCAAGCATTTGAGATGCTCGACTAGGGCCGCCATCAGCTCCGCCTCGGCCTGTTCGGGCGAGGTCGCGTGGACGAGGATCTTCGGGAACCCGTCTACGATTCCGAGGAAAGAGGGAGGGTCCGTCTCGCGCTCCCGAACGTCGAGGATACGCAGTTGGAACTCGAACATGCGACCCCACGGTGACCGGGACGGGGCCGAAGCTCCGCATCAGACCGGCCGGGAGCGCGCCACGAGGTCCCCGAATGAAGGACCCGCGAGCTGGTCGCGGAGCTTCTCGTGGAGCGCCCGGAGCGCGAGCACCTTCTGCTCAAGGTCCTGGAGGATGATCCGATTCACGCGGGTCCGGAGCTGCTCTCCGGTTTCGCCGTCCTTCGCGTAGTCGGCAAACCCGCTGCGGGCAGACTCGAACTGGCCCGCGTTGAAGACAAGCTGGCCGGACGCCCAAGGACGACCGGCTTGGGGGCTTGGCGAGGCATCCGCTTCGGGGTGGGCGTTATCGATTGGGGAGCCCGAATCGGTAGGAGCGCTCGGTTCGGCCGTGGTTGAGATCTCCAGGAGTTCCTTCGCAGTTACGAACCCAGGGAGCGAGGCTACATCGGCCCGGGGGCTCGGTCGACCACGGTAGGTCCCGTAATCGGGCGAGTGCTCTCGGAGGTAGGTCGGGTAAGGTCGTGGCACGCCAAAGTCCACGACGTACCGGATGTCCGCGGCGCGTGGAATCGGTTGGTCGCACCCGCAAGCGCACTTCCTTGGCCATCGGTTTCCGGTGACTGTTCGGAGGCGGTGGGTGGTCGGCGTTAGGGGTTCGCTCGGGTTGGCTGGGATGCTTTGCTGCATCGCTTCACCTCGTGAAAAACAGGGGAAGCGATGCGGGGGAGGTCCGATGGACGGCTACGTGATGATTTCACCGGCAGCTCCACAGGGAGTGCCAACCGTGATCGCGTCTCCGGCCACCGTAGCAGGGTCCGGACCCGCCCAGAAGATCGATAGTAGGTCTCCATTCCTGACCGGGGCGCTCGGACCTAACCCAGACTGGTAAGTCCAGCCGGAGCTCGGATCGAACGTGGCCTCCCAAGCCCCGGATTTGTGCGAAATCACCTCCAGGCCCTCGCCGGGCGGGAACGCGACAGAGGTCATCTTGGGCCCTGAGGTCAGGTTTGGCCAGAAGTAGCGGAGCGAAAGGTTCGAGGGCCCTACGAGAAGAGTGAAGTTGAACCAGTGGTCAGGCGGCTTGCTCGTGTTCCCAGCCGATGCAAGTCCCACGGAAAAGGGCGGAGGACCTTGTGCTACTGGAATTGGCGCGCAACCGACGATCCTCTGAGCCGTGGTGAGAGGCTCGGTCTGGGGCGTTGACAAGTAGGTTCCAAGCACGGCGACCGAACCGACGATCGCTGCAGCGACGAAAATGGTCACCATCTGCCGGCGGCGATTCACAGAGTAGTGAAAGCGACTCCCGGCTAGTTGGGAGTTTCGTCAGCAAGCGGGATGCTGGTCTGCATCGCTCGTTCCTCGCGAAGAGGGGAACGAGCGATACGCGGCGCAAACCCGATGAAATGTGGGCAAGACCCTTTTGCCTAAGGGCCGGCTAGCACAACTGGCAATGTCGCTCCCAGACCCTGCGCCAAACGGGTATCTGCCGGTCGGCGTTCACATTGCAACCCTTTCCCAGATTGAGGCCCGGTTTGCCGTAACCCCCGACCGGAAGGACCTTATGAGTCTCCTTTCCAGCTTGGTCGGCATCCTTGCCACGTTTCCGTCGGTCCGGAGGATCCTAGTCGATGGGTGTTTCATTGGCCCTCGTTCAGCTACAAAAGACGTCGATGTTGTGGCGTTGATTGCGCCTCCTAGTGACCCGGGCGCCGACGAGGAACTGATCGGAAAGATGAGGGAGTTGCGAAAGACGTTCAACCCAGCTGTAGAACTCTTGTGGTTTTTCGATCGAAGCACGCGGGCGGAAATTCTAATCAATTGGATGCAGGAGGACAAACCTGAACATGGCGGCGAACCTAAGGGAATAATCGAGTTGGTTGGTTTCAGATGATCACATCGGAAAAGGAGCTGGAACAGGCGAGAAAGCAGGCCGAGAGGCTTGAGACTCTCATACTCGAGATCCGCAAGACCCTACCGGCCCGCAAGGGACTCACGGACGAGATGGTCCGCGGGTACGAATCCCGACTCCGGAGCATTCGCTTGGATATTGATACATTTCTCGGCGTAGGAGACCCACGGCAAGTTGATCTTATTCTAAGGGTCGCGTCTCCCGACATTGGAACTGATGGCGCTCCGTCAACCATTCTGGTAGACACCCTAGAAAAGTTCCGGAAGGCCATTGCTAGCTCGTACTCTCAGTTTGCACGGGGTGGAGTAAGAGGAGCTGGTAGGCCCCCCGAGGAACTACGGGTCGCCTCGGAACCCCGGGTCCTTTGGCTGGCACCCGGAAGTCTCCGAATTGGACTCGACCTTCCGCCTTCGTATCACCAAAGGAGTGTCCTCTCTTGGTCAGCGGAACCTTCCGACAAATCGGTCAAATCGCCGATCCAGGATTCAATAACGCTTCTGCTGATTGCGGCGTCGTGGGCCGCCTCTGAGGAATCGCTCGATAGAATCGAGCAGGCAATCCCCGATCCGAGCACCAGAAAGGTCGTGCTGGAACAGGTGCGGCAGCTCAGCCCCACCCCGAAAGGCCGGATCACCTCGCTAGTAATCGAAGGGGATCCGAAGATTGTCGCTCACCCGATCGTGCTAACGAACTCGACCCGGGTACGCGCGCGTGAGGGTGCCTACCCTGGATCGACCACCCAAGAATTCGAAGACACAGGAATCCTACGCAAGGTGACGGTCGACACCGAGAAAGCCGAGCACTTCTTCGAGCTAAGGGAGCGACCACGGGGAAGACCCACGGTCCGGGGAGACTTCCCTGAGGATCTGAGGGTTCGTGTGTTCCACGCGATTCATGGGAAGTACCGCGTTCGAGTCCGGGGCATCCTCGAGACTAAGGTGGGCCAACAGACCAAACAGACCCTCCACCTCGAGGATTTCGTTGGCGATTCGGGTGATTGAGCTCGAAGAGCCGCTTCGAACTTCCTTGACCGTATTGGATGTTATCGATTTGCTTAGCTGTCGCGAATAGGGGAACGAGCTATGCACAGCCCGGAACACAGGCGTCCTTTCGCGAGAGATGATTGGTCGCAGCCATGCGTTGACCACCTATGCTATGCGGTAAGAGGCGTTCACTAACCTGAACAGGGTGGGTCGTATGACGAAGCTCAGAGTTCTTGACCTGTTTTGTGGGGCCGGTGGCTTTTCCTCGGGGTTCCGGGCGACCGGGTTCGATGTAACTGGCGTTGACGTAAATCCCGTCGCCGCAGAAGTGTTCGAACAGAACCGCATCGGGTCAGCAATCACAGCGGATCTCGGCAAGTCGGTTCAAAACGGCGGTTATGATGTGATAATCGGGGGGCCCCCCTGCCGTCCATGGTCGTCGATAAACACGACACGCCGGGCTGCGGAGCACGACGACTTTGATTTGCTTAGCCGCTTCTTCCTTCATGTCAAACAGAACCGCCCGGCCGCATTCATATTCGAGAACGTTCCGGCCGTCAGGCCGTTTGCGGAACGCCGTGCAGCGCGGCTGAAGTCTGCAGGGTACCGCTTTGCCTCGACTATCGTTAAGTATAGTGACTTCGGGGCCCCGACTTCGCGCCATCGTTACTTCATGATTGGCGCTAGGAAGGGCGATCCGACTGAGTTCATTTCACAACTGGAAGAGCAACGGGCCCCCGCTCAAACCGTCCGGGACGTGATCGGCCATCTCGTGAATATTCCGGAGGGTGCCGTTCCCGATCATGTATACCCTAAGCTGAAGACCCTGAGAAAGTACCGAAAATACTACTCGGATGGGAACTACGGGTGGTACATTTTGGACTGGGACCGACCGGCCCCGTCATTCGGGAATGTCGTCAAGACCTACACAATGCACCCGTCTGGTTGGGAGGGAAAGCCTCCGAGGGTGATTTCCGTTCGGGAGGCCCTCCTCTTGATGGGATTCAGCAAGGCCTTCCGTTTCCCCGAGGGGTTGGGATTAGCAGCCCGGTACCAGATGGCGGTGGACTCAGTGAGCCCTGTATTCTCAGTAGCTATCGCGAATACGCTCGAATCTTGGCTGCCGTAACCGGTGGCGCCGCAACGAACCCCGCATACGCTTTCCCGGCTGAGCAAGGTGAATTCACTTGTCCGCTGGTGGCGGACCAACGGGCGTCGCTATCCTTGGCGAAGCACAGACGACCCCTTCCAGGTACTCGTCGCGGAGATCCTACTTCACCGAACTCGCGCAGATCAGGTTCTGCCGGTATACATTCGTCTTCTCGCGCTTTGCGGGAGTCCGAAGGCATTACTAGAACACGAAGCGAAGGCACGTAAACTCCTCAAGACTCTGGGTCTCCGATGGAGAACGGACCTTCTGTTCCGCATGGCCCACGAGCTTGTCCAGCGCTACGACGGTAAGATCCCCCGGTCGCGCGACGAGCTAACTCAGCTTCCCGGCGTGAGCGATTACATCGCGGGGGCGGTCCGGTGTTTCACGGAGGATTCACCGGAGATTCTGCTGGACACCAATATCGTGCGCGTCATCGGTCGGGTCGAAGGTCTACCGGTCCGGGATGCTTCTCGAAGAAGTCGAATTTTTCGCCACGCAGCCGAGAACTGGGTCCAGAATGCGTCGCCGAAGGAGACCTATTGCGCAATCATTGACCTAGCGGCGAGCCTGTGCCTGCCGCACAATCCGCTCTGCAGCGGCTGCCCCATCGCTACAGAGTGCCGGTACGCACGGATTCATCAAACAGGGGCCTTCGGGCGACTATCCTCCCCGGGTTCGCAATTGCCTTTCTCCGGTCGGACTACCCGTGCGGCCGCTGTCAGTCGAGCCCCAATTTCCAGTCGCCGTCACGGCTAATCGAGATTCTCAAAGGCTGAGGTCGACGATCCTCCTTGCTCATGGGGAGAGTTTTGGGTTTCTCCTTCGTCCTGGGAATCTACAATCCCGCTCCCTCCGTTCGTAGAGGTGGCGGGCACTTTGAATCCGGCGTCGGAAGCCTCGCCGAGTATTCGCGCTCCCTGGTGAGCCTGCTTCGGGGAAGGGCGACGATGCGATGCAAGTATCCGGCCGATGGAAAAGGCCAGCTTGCGCTCCCAGCCCTGGAGATTGTCGGTCTCGGCCGCCCAATGGGCAAGGGCGAACCACCAGTCCGCGCCCGGGGACTCGACTAGCGCGATGTCGGCTTCCGCCTGCGGCGAGACGGGAGTTGCTTCGGGAACGCGCTCGAGGTCTGGTCCCTCGCTAGGGACCACCGACACGAGCTCGCCCTCGAGGCTGGGGAGGGGATGGGGCTTGTCCCGCAGCGTGGTCCAGCAGGCCTCACGCTTCGCCCACTCGCTAAGGTTTTTGGCGTAAGGTGGGGGATGGTTCAGGTGGTCCCAAACCGCCTTGGAAAGTTCCAACATTGCGGCCCTCACCTTCTCCGACGGGCGCTGGTTCTCCCACACGCCTTCGAGGTCGACCCGCTCTCTAGTGAGGTAGGACAACCAGGCCACGGTGTAGGTTACTATGTTGGCCTTGTACCCACCGAACCCCTGTCGCTCAACGATCTTGTCGCACTCCCGGAAGAGTATGGCCCTCGCCACGAGTCGTTTGAAATAGCGCTCATCGGGCGCCTGACGCGGCTCACGGGAGATCCTATCCATAAACCGACTGAAGTTCTTCTCGGCCCCCAAGCTGACCAGATGCGGTAACCGGGCCCACGACATCTGGTACTTCGCAACCGAAGTCTTGTTGAGCATCTGGGACTTGGGATACGTGGCCTTGAAAGCGCGTTTCTTCGCGGCCGTTCCCTCGGCGTTCATGGCGTTGATGTAACCACCGCGGGCCCTCTCGTAGAACCACTTCGTAGTGGACTTGCCCTTCTCGCTCGGGACCCAAGTGGCCCGGGAGAGCCTCTCGAGCTGGATGTGGTACGGATCGTTCGCGCTGAAGTCGGAGAGATTGACCTTCGTCTGGGTGTTTGCGTATCTGGAGATGAACGGAACGCGTTCGTCTACAGTGGTCGGGTCCTTGAGAACTGTGAGCTTGAACTGGACGTAGACCCCTGAGAGGTCTGCTCCCCGGTTCTTCTGGGCGTCGTGGAGCGAGGCGGTGGTCTGGGCTCCGTTGACCACCTGGAAGTTCCTAAGACGCCTGATCGTGAAGGTGCTCCCACCAAGTGACTCGGTCTCCACGGACTCGGCGACCGTGGAAATCCCGTTGTTGTATGCCAGGAACATCCCCGGCTCGTTCTGGAGGGTGTCGAGTATCTTCTTGTTCACGGCTCCACGAGCTTGCAGATACGAGCGGACGTTTCGCTCCAAGATCCGCTGCCCCCACCTTTGGTAGATGGCTGCCAGAATGGTCCCCGGCACGACGCCCACATACGAGTCATAGGCCGGGTTTTCCACGGGGAGCTTGACACAGGAGAGCCCCCCTCCAAGATCGCCGGGACCGATTTCGATCGGTTCGCGGATCGCCCCGTTCCCAGTGCACTGGAACAGCTTGTCCAAGTCGCAAACGAAGTGAGACACTTCGACAGAATGTACCTTGACGTCCGGAAACGGCTCCGGGTCGACCACCCCATTCGTCAAAAGGTAGACCTTGGCCCGTTTCAGCTTCCCGGATAAGGCGTGCAATGTCTGGGCCGCGGTAAAGACTTCGGCGGATTCCTCGAGCTCCTTCCATAGCCCCTCCGTCGCCTTTTCGAGGAATTTCCGGCACCGGGCCAAGGCGTCCGAGGCCTCCGATCTCGGGACCTTTCGGCACGGCTCCGTGCTATCGAATAGGCTCACGAACAGGTCGACGGAATCAGTATCTTCGTGGAGATCCCAGGCGTTTAGCTTGACACCTCTCGCCCGGAGGTACGCCAGTTCGGGGTCGATGCACTCGCCGGCCCCGACAAGGTACCTGATCGCTTCTTCGGTGAAGACATTCTCTTGGAACTCACCGTCCTCGCGGGCGCCGGCCTGGGCGAGGATGTCCTCTAGGAAGTCCGCGCCCCAATCTCGCGCGTTCATCCCGAACCCTCGGAGGTCTCGGTCCCCAAAACGGCCAGCGCGTTTTCCAACTCGACTTTGAATGACTCGCAGGCAGAGAGCATTACTGAGTACGTTACGTCGCCGACGCCCGGCTTGAGATCAGATTCCAGGACCCGCGGGAATCCGGGGCCCACCCGGTATGCGCGGATTGATCGGAACGCGTACCCGGTCTTGTAGAGCTCCGCGTGCGTCTGGATGTATCCCTCGTCCAGGAGTTTGTCCTCGAAAAGCCTGGCTACGTGCGGAACTGAGGTGAGACTGGCCCGGAGCGTGGCCACCAGTCCAGGGAGGGTCTCGCCACCAGCCAGCGCAGCGGATAGGGAAACGACGACAACATGTAGCGAGTCGAGTCCCGTGGTGTCGAGCTGCCGCTCGCTTGCCACGTGGATGCGTTGATGCTGCTTGGCGGACGAGGTCTTTACCTCGAAGGAGTGGCGAGGGAACTGGAAGTCGTGGACGGCCCTGGGCGTGACGTCCCAGGCTGAAACGGCCGCGGACAAACCCACCATCGGAACGAGGTGTTCCCGAAGGAACCACAGTTCGCCGAAGAGACCCTGCTGGGCTTCTGGCCCAAGCCCCACGAATCCACGTTCCTCGAAGAACAGTTTCCAACGGTCGAGGCGGGTGGCCACGACGGCTCTCAGATCTTCCCCTGACTGCCGCGTCAATGCCGCATCGATTACATCCGCCACGAGGACCTCGAACACCTCCGAGGGGCTCTCGTCGCCTTGTTCTATCACTAGGAATCGGTGGGGGACGGGCCTCTCCGAGCCCTCGAACGGGCCCACGCGAGCGCCCCTCCAACGTGGAAAACCGGTGGTGTCCTCGTCCCAGTCGTCGGCCATCCTGACCATCAGGTATCGCTTCCGCCGTGATGAATCGACGGCGAGATGAAGCTCGGTTCCGGTTTCAGCCTCCACCAGTCTCTTCACGAGGACTGAAGCGGGCTCTGCAGCGGCTTCACGATCGAGGTCAAGCCAAATCTCCCCATACCGCATACCGGTCAAGGAACTCCTCGCTCCCGCTCCCACCAAACGTTGTTGACGGTGTACTGGATCGCATGGGCAGTCGAACTTCCCGGGAAGCTCAGCGCCAGTCCGATAATCGGATTCGAGAGCGAGAACGTCGGGTCGGGCGTCCGCTTCATGAGGTGGGGGTCCCGGATTATTTCTTCCATGCGCTTGGGATTCAACGGGTAGATGATGAGCAGGCCTCGCTCAGGGGGGCGGGCTTCTCGAGCATACTGGGCGTTCGTGTGGGGCTCCTCGGGGATACTGAGCGACCTCGCTCTGCGAACCTCATCGGCTTTCCTCCACTCGTCTTCGGTGATGTCGACGGTTTCGTGTCTGGGGCTCACTACCCGCCGAATGGAGACCTTCTTTCCGGGAACGTGACGGAGAGGCTTGCGTTGCGTCGTCAGGATGTCATGTCCTCCTAAACTGGCCCTGACCTCCAGAAGCTCACTCGAGGCCGGTTCGTCATCTCTCAGGGACGGAACCCGATCGGTGAGGGCCACCGACCAAGTCCGAAGCTCACCCGCCTGATTCTGGGCTTCGATGTAGCTTGCAAGAAGGTTAGTATCAACTTCGACCGCGTCGGGGTGTGTCTGGAATTTCCTCAGGAAATGGATCACGGCCTCGGCGGGGACAGAGCGCCACAGCAGGTAACCGGCGCCCACTTCCGGCGTCCCCGCAAGCCCGCCTACGAAGGCATCGGTCTCCTTGAAATTGGAGTCCACAACTGTAGGGTCCGGATCGAACACAGTGGTCTCCGCAACGTCGCCCTGGTACTCGAGGTCGAGCGTGATTCCGTTGCGCATCTTGACCGCGCTGGTCACTAGGAGCCCGGGGTGCGCCCTTACGCGGAGTCCGTAGCTCCGGGGTGTTTCTTTCCGGTCGGCCATATAGTCGAATTCTCGCCGGAGCTCTTCGTCCGCTCTCGCGATCCTCTGGTAATTCTCGACCAGAAGTTCAGTGGTGTAGATGCGACAGAGGTCTTGGTAGCCAGGTCTGTAGCCGAACCAGCGACCCATCTGGAGGAGGGTGTCGTACATCTTGCTGGCGCGCAAGTAGTAGCTCACGGAGAGCCCCTCGAGGGTCAGCCCCCTCGACAGTTTGTCCCCGCCGATTGCAATGACATTCAGACCCTGGGTCTGGTTCTCCTTGTAGTCGAGCACGTCGCCCGCACTGCCGTTGATCGTCCGTACTCTCATCTTCTCGACGGAGGGCAACAGCTCCGAGTCCACGGCATCCCAGGCCTCCGGCGGCTCGGTCCTCCCCAGCGCTACAGATGTGGGGAGTATGTCGTTCTCCCAGAGCTGACGAATCTCGTCACGGATCTTCGGCGTTGCTGCGCCGTCACCAAACTTTAGTCGGTCAAGAATGGACCCAACCTCGTTTTCGACGAGTCGAGTCACGATGTCTTGGGTTGAGACAAAACGGGTGACGTGGATGAGCATCGAGTTGTGGACGTTTCTCTGCCCGCGTACCCGCCTGATTGCGCACGTGAGGATGAACATCCGTATGGCCTCGCTGACCGAGTCACAGAGTCCAGGAGGCTGGTACCCGTTCCGATGACCATCAGGAACGAACGTCGTGTAATCATCGACGTATTCGACCAGGGGCAATGGCTCCGAGTCTGCTCCGCCGAGTCCAAACACGAGCGCAGGTCCAAAGTAGTCCGATGGCGGCTGCAGGCTGATGATAAAACTCTCGGGAAAGAGGTCCTCGCCATAGAGATCGTGAGGCTGGTCCGGGTGGATGAAGATGTTCGCAAAAGGCGTGGCTGTGTACCCGACGTAAGCACTTTGCTGAAAAGTTCGTAACAGCTCGCGCACGAGCTGGTTGATTCTCGTCGGATTGTAGTCTTGAACGAACTCCCCGGATTCGTCACGCGGGACATCGGCCGTGTTGACCGATCCGTAATCGGCCTCGTCGTCGATGACGAGGAGAGGAGCGCCCCCGACTACGTTTCGCCTCCGGCCCGGATCCTGTCGCGCCCCCGGGCCTGTGGCGAAGAATCTCAGAAGCGTGGAGAGCACCCGCGCATTCTTCTTGACGACCAGGAGGATGGGAGAGTGACCCGGCCCGATACTGACCGTGGTCGCGACTTGGGCTTTGAAGTCGCCGTCTTCAAGCTGACTCGTAAGAGGGATGATTCGGGTCCCTCCCTCGACCCCGCCAACACCACCGTCAGCGAAGGGTTGAGCATCAGGTCGGGAAGTGTCGAAGTGCAGGAGTTCCTCGTCCAACCTTCTTTGGACCTGGCTTCGAAGATTGTTGTAGGGACCCGCGAGCACGATTACGACCTTGTAACCCGAATCGAGGGCCTTGCAAATCAGCCCGGCATAGTGGCCGGTCTTTCCCGATTGGACCTGACCTACCACCATCCCACGCCGGTCCCAAGTTCGGTCGAGATCTTGCGGGTCTTCGAGTCGGCCCAAGACGTCGTCCGTCGTCCGGTCCAGGTCGGCCACAACCGGCGCCGGCCTTTGGGCCACGTCCAGGAGAATGCGCCGGTACTCATCCCAAAGAGTCCATTCGACGGTCCCCTCAGCCTTCCTTTCGAGGAGCCAGGCGCGGTGCTCTCCCTTGCCCTCCAAAATCTTCGGCGGTTCGATTACAATATTGAACCGTCGTTCAAGCTCAGAGCGCAGAGCATCCCGGTCCAATCCCTCGTACGGATTGATGGGACCGATCTGAAGCTTGAGTATCGAGTCGAGGATCTGCTCTCTCAGCTCGGGCGAGTTCTTGTGGCCCTCCGCGACCGCGGCCATGAAATACCTCACGGCCACGGCGACGGCGTCCGCGAACCTCTCGTCGGTCATCCTATCCTCCTCCCGTCGGGACCTCGATGGTCGCCGCCTCGACTACTTCGGGATAGTCTTGGAACGGTTCCATCGCCATCAGGGCGCGTTTGAGGTCGGCTCCGCGTAGCCCCCAGCCGAGGAGCACCTTAGCGGCCTCCCGAACCGTCGCCCGCAGGTCGGCCTCGGCCCCCTCGGTACGGGCTCCCTCGCTTTTCTGCGTTCTCCGTGAAGGCGCCGAGGATGTAGGGGACAGGAATCGTCTCCTCGATCAGACGGAGGGCTGTGCGGATGTCGTCGTGGCTGGGCCGGCCCTGTTCGAACATGTGCTTGATGAGGGGATGCTCCCGATTGATGCGGTAGAACGTCTTGCCCCGACGCCGGTCCACCTCCCAGACGAAGGTCTGTTCGGTGGAGGCCCCCTCCCGAGCGATCGCTCTTCCCCTGTGCCGATAGACCTCGACAGCTCGCTTTCTTGTCGCGTCGGCAATCCTCTTCAGTTCCCTGCGAAGGTCGTTAGGCGGCCGGGCCCTCGCCTTCCGCACATCTATCTGCCAGTCCGCATCAAGGGCGTTTCCGATGTCTAGTTGAATTCGGGCGAGCTTGAAGTGCTCCTCTTGGTGAAACATCCCGAGCCACCCCCCCGGGGCGATTAGCCGTTGGTTACGATAGATGTAGAATCCCTGCTGGGCGTTCCATCCACGCGGGCCGGAGGCGGCTTTGAAGACGTCCTCTGTGATCTTCGACTGGTGGGGGAGGACGTAGGGGCGAACGGTGACAGTCCTTGCTCCGGCCCCGAAGGTTTCGACCGGAAGGGGCTGCGTGCTGGGTTCGTTTACGAGAAAAGGGTCCCAGGATAGGACAGGGGTCTTGTTGACCGTCAGGGTCACGGAATCCCGGCCCGAGAGGAACCTGTGGAACACCATGCCTAAGTGACTGGAGACGTCGCGCACCGCCTCCAAGAAAGACCTGTGAGCGCCATCGTCGGATGTCGGGGAGCCCGAGACAACCCGGTCCATGAACTCCCAGAGGACAACTGTCCCTGATTCTTCCCCTTCGAATTGTCCCAATACCTGGTCTGCACGACTGTCGGCAGGGCCCCGGAGGAGAGCAAACTCTCGTTGGCGCTGGATAACATCGAGGTCCCAGCACCTCGTGGCGACTGGACCTTCCTTGGTCTTGCTCCGGACCGTAACTCGACGGCACTGCGAGAAGGAGGCGGTCTTGAGACCTAGTCCGAACCGTCCTAGGTCCGTGGCGTCCCTGGGCTCCAGCGGGCTTTTGGTGCCAAGCCTCATCGCTTCCTTCAGATCAGCGTCGGTCATCCCCCGCCCGTTGTCGCGAACCCGAACCCAAGACGCGGGTCCATCCCACCAGAAAGTCGCTGCGATCTCAGTCGCTCCTGCCGAAAGAGAGTTGTCCGCTAGGTCGGCGACCGCATTGGGAAGAGTGTATCCGAAGTTCCTGAGAGATTCTGCTATCGCGTCGGCACGCGGATCGACGACGTCGAAACCAACTCGAACTTCGGGAAGTGCCGCTTGCGTACCTGGGTTAGGGCGAGATCCGTGCACCGGCTCCATGTTTCGGCTCGGCGCGGAAACTCCCTGCGAGCCCCGGTGGCAGACCGGCACGTGCGTGTATTAACTCTCCGCGCTCCGGACGATACTTCAGTGTGGATTGTAAGTTGTCCAACAGGCCCACAATAGTCGAGCCGCGGTGACCGGGACCCCTATGCCTAATGCATCCGGAACTCGCACCGCGCGAAAGGAAGAGGGGCCCCGGGTTGCCCCGGGGCCGGAAAGGGTTGGCTAGCTTCTACGTTCGGCGGAGGACCGAGCGAGGATCGAGGCAAGTTCGGCGTAGGCATCGGAGACGTCGTGGGGGTCGATTGAGGGGCATGGTTCCATGACGACACGGTAATAGAGGGGCTTACTACCGCGACCTGGCCGCCCCGGCGAGCAATCGCCGGGGTGAAACGCGCGCCGGCATCGACCAGGCTTTCTGGGCGCTGACGACCGGCCAGAAGGCCGCACCGCCAGGCCTTTCGAGCAACCGCTGGCGTGACATGCGCCGCCCCCGACAGCAAGCCGCCGTTTGGAATTTATTCCCCTTCTGAGGGGGCGTCAAGCGGGTCCAACTCAGCCGGCGCGGCCCGAGCAATCACGATGGCCCCCACCAACACGGCTACGACGCCCACGAGCTGGAGAGCGTTGAGTCTCTCCCCAAAAATCACAACGGACGCCACGAGGGCTACGACCGGGGTCAGGAAAGCTGGCGGGCCGCCGGCCCAAGAACGCGAGTTTTTGGGCCGGGAACCCCGGCACCCGTGGACCCCAAACCAACTAGCGCGCTCTCTCGCCGACCAAGCTCGTCGTTTTCTCCGGTCCTCCACCGAAGAGCGAACTGAGCCAACCCCTTCGTCCCCCGGACAACCGAGGGCTCCCTTTCCCTCTCGACGCTACGCCTGCGCGGGCTGCCAGGAGTGACCATGAAGGGACGCCGGAGCCTCTTGTGCTCCTGGCACGGGATTGACTGGCGGCATTGCTGGTGCCCCAGTGTGGTAATCATTGTACACGCTGACGGATCGGTGTCGTACGACGTCCGGCGTCCTTGCTGTCCTCGGAGATACCGACGACCGGGGGAGCGCTACTGATTCCGAGCCCTCCGTCGTCGTACCATTGAACGACTTGCCCGCGACAAGGGCCATCTTAGGTGTGTGCCGAGCGGACCTACAGGTCAACGCGCAGAGGGAAAGCCCGTGCGCGCACAGTTCAGCGTAACTCACGAGCAGGCAGTCGGGTCACGGCTCACGGAGATACCTGTCGGAGGCGCTGCCTAAGCCGGTGCCACTCCTTCATACAGGCAGTTCGACCCCCTTCCGGCTGCTGATCGCTTCCCCGGTGCAGGGCGACCGTGGCCGGTAGTTCTATCACGCAGGGGAGTCTTCCACTTCGGACCTTGACGACCGCCGGCGAGCCAGTCCCAAGCCGCCCTGCGCCCCCGTGGCGGTGGACCCGTGCCGCAGGGGCCGGGGTCGCAGGATTGATATTTGTTGTGGGAGGGCTCGTTGGACTCGGCTGGGTAGGCGATTACTGGAGCAGTGCGCAACAGTGTCCAACCGCCCCGCCGAGTTTTCATGTCCCCGGCTGTGTTGGTCCGGTCCCCCCGCTTACGACAGAGAACGCCACGGTCATCATCGTTGCAAGTGTCGCTTCCTTGGTATTCCTATCCTTAGGGGTCCTGTTCGTATTCATCGCGGCTTACTTCCCGGTTCCGCAACCAGGAGAGCCCCCCACCGAACGTAGAAGCTAGCCAACCGTTTCCGGCCGCCCCGGTGACCCTAGGGAACTCGACGGCAGGGGAGGTGACGCAGACAAGTTAGATACCTCAATCGGGATTCTACCGGGCGTAAATGATTCTTCGCAAAGGTGAGTTCGTTATCCTTCAGAGCGGAGCCTCTCCACTATACAGTGAGAGAAAGAGTCCGGGCGCGCTTTACCTAACCAGCGCCAGGATCGTCTTTGAGGAGGGGGCGGGGGGCCCGACCCCTCACACTGCGTACGACCTCGAAATCGGCAGAGTCTACAATGTCCACGCCGGTTCAAGTTCAAAATTCCTAGAGGGCACGCGCGAATTCCTGACCATCTAGAGCGCAGGAGTAACCGTGTTTGAAGTCCCGGCCGCTCGGAGGTGGGCCGCCGCGATAGTAAGTACGAAGACCCAATCACCCCCGCTTCCACCTCCTCCGCCCTCCCACCATCTTCCCCCTCCTCCTGGGTACGGCAACCAACGCCAGATTGTTGTAAATATCCCGGCGCAAGAGGCGCCCAAGATCATGATGCATTGTCGAAACTGCGGAAACCTCTACGATGCAACCAAGGGTCGCTGCGACAAGTGCGGCGCGCCCCCCACGTGAAGGTTCTGCCCTCCGGAGACCGTCCGACCCGACAATTAAGGACGCACCGGTGGGTGCTTCGGATGGAGCGCCCAGTACGCTCGCGCGTTAACAGGAAACCCCTCTACCGCGGGATAGATTCCCTCAGTTAGGGGACGAAGGCCCGTGGCATTAGGGTCCACGTCGAGATGATACTCGGCCGCACGCTGTCGCACAAACGCGTCTAGCCCGGCAAAGAAATCGTCAACCGTCTTGGCTCGGCCATCAAGGGGAAGGAGCCGCAGCCCTTCGAACTTGAAGGCCCCACTAATCATAATTCCTAGTCCGTGTTCGCCGAAGGTTAACTCCCAATACTTGGCGGTAGCCGGTTGTTTTTCCCAGAGAGGGGTGGATTCGCAATACGTCGCGATCTCGGCAATCACCCGGTCGCCAAGTCGCCGCACCGCTTTCAGCCGACGCTCGGTTTCCTTGAGTTCGCGTTCGTTGGCCACGGCCAGTCACTTTCCGACGGCCCCTTAAACTCGGTGGCCAGGTCGGCGGCGTCGGAGGTGGGCCATCCGTAAGGACCTCGACACTCCCAACACTACCGACACTTACCCCGTGGGGGGAGGGTCGATAGTGCCGACGGTGCCGATATCCGCCCCTGACCTCCGAAGTTCGCCGGGTGTCTTTCGACGCGGATTTTCCCTGGAGATAGTTGCGTAACCCCGAAGGTACCGTTCAAGTCTGGCCCACGGTTTCGAGTCGAAGGGGCGTTTCCGTCCGATTTCTTTAACGGCAACACCTCACCCGTGTCAGTCATGGATCCCGGCGATCAGCTGTAGCTTATGGACGAGAAAGCGAGTGGAAGCTGGCCGGCATTCCTGCTCGTCGCGAGGCCACATCATCACTATGTGCCTCGGGCAGGCCAGGAAAGGCGCCCGGCGTAGCGGACTACTTCCCTTGAGTGGACGAGCCGAGCGGGGGCCGTTCCGGCGCCGCGGCCCCGGAGATCGACGAAAGCCCCGGCCAGGACGGCTGCAACGCCCACCAGCTGGAGGCCGTTGAGCCTCTCCCCGAAAATCACGACGGAGGCCACCAGGGCTACGACCGGAGTGAGGAATGCCCAGGTGCTCACCGTCGGGGCGGGGAACCGTTCGAGGAGCATGAACCACACCACGTTGGCCATCGAGGTGCCGATGAGGCCTAGCCAGAGGAGCGATAGGAGGAGGTTGGAGTCGAACAGGAGGGTGGGGTGGGGCTCGAACACCGCCGCGGCCACGACGAGGAGCACGGCGCCGCTCAGGAGCTGGTAGGCATTCGCCGTCCGCAGACCGGCCCCACGGATTCGCGACTTGAGAAGCACCGTTCCGAGTGCCCAGCAGGCCGCCGCTGCAAGCAACTCCACTATGGCGATTGTCGGGATCTTGCCAGAAGAGCCGCTCCACGGCTGTTCAATGAGAACGACCCCGAGGAAACCGACCACGACGCTGACCCATGCGAGCGGCGGAGCTCGCTCGCCCAGGAGCAGGAACGAGAGGAGCACGACCCACAGCGGGAACGTGTAGATCACCACCGCGGTCTGGCCGGGCGGGACCTGCGTCGCGGCCGAAAACCAGAGGGCGAAAAACAGTCCCGTGGTTGGAATGCCGAGGAGCAAGGCGTCCCGTCGTTCACGGGAGGTCAACCGAATGTCGGAGGGCCACACGAGCACGCCAAGGGCCACGCCCGCCGTTCCGAGGAGCGCTCGAAAGGCGGCGAGCCACAACGGGGGGCTCGAGGCCAGGCCAACCTTTACGAACAGGAAGTTGAGGCCCCAAGCGATGACCATCCCCACGTAGAGGACGGCAAGGATCCAGTTCGCGGGACCCGGACGAGCCATGGACCCGGGCGCGGAGACACAGGACAATGATTATCTTCGCTCCTCGGCTGCGCGGGCTCGATGGCGCTCAAGGGCCGCGACATCATCTCGATCAAGGACCTTTCCCGGGAAGAGATCGAGGAGGTCCTGAAGGTCGCCCATCGAATGATCCCGATCGCGGAGGGGTCGAAGATCGACCGACGTCTCGACGGGGTCCTCCTGGCCCTTGCATTCCTTGAACCGTCCACGCGGACTCGGCTCTCGTTCGATACCGCCGCCCAGCGGCTTGGGGGACGGACCATCACCATTGCCGACCCGACCACGAGCTCCGTGGCCAAGGGAGAGACCCTCTCTGATACCGTCCGGATGCTCTCCGGCTACGCAGATGCGCTGGTCCTACGCCACCCCAACGAGGGAGCCGCCCGGCTGGCCGCCCAGATGTCGGACAAGCCGGTCATCAACGCGGGAGACGGGGCCGGGCAACACCCCACCCAGACGCTTACCGACCTCGCGACGATTCAGGAGGCGTACGGCACTCTGAGCGGTCTTCGGGTCGTGCTTCTCGGGGACCTCAAGTACGGCCGCACGGTCCATTCGCTCGCCCACGCGCTCGCGTTGTTCGGTGCCGAAATCATCCTAGTCTCGCCCCCGTCCCTGAAACTGCCGGACGAGGTGACGGAACACCTCGACCAGATGGGCGCCCGCGTGCGTGAGGAGGAGCAGCTCCATCGAGCGCTGCACGACGCCGACGTGCTCTATGTCACCCGGATCCAGAAGGAACGATTCGGCGACGAAACCGAGTACGCCAAGGTCGCGGGCTCCTACCGGATCGATAGCGCCGTCCTCTCCGGCGCCAAGCAGCGATTGATCGTCATGCATCCCCTGCCGCGGTTGGGCGAGATCGCGCCCGAGGTCGATGCGAGCCCCCACGCCGCGTACTTCCGGCAAGCCTTCCTTGGCGTTCCCGTCCGCATGGGTTTGCTCTCATTGGTGCTCACCGGGAAGGGGACCTAGAAGTCATGGCCGCTCCCCGCGAACTCAAGATCACGCCAATCAAGAACGGCACGGTCATCGACCATATCGGCAATGGGCTCTCGCTCGAGGTGCTCCGCATCATCGGGGTCGACGAGCTGGACAAGGACTCGACCGTCTCCGTCGCGCTGCATGTGCGCAGTCAGAAGATGGGTTGGAAGGACATCGTCAAGGTGGAGAACATGGAGCTCTCGCCCCGGAAGGTCAACGCGATCGCGCTAATCGCCCCCACCGCAACGATCTCCATCATTCGGGACTACAAGGTCCGAGAGAAGCGCACGGTAGACCTCCCGGAGCACATCGTCGGCGTCGCGCGGTGCCCCAACCCAAACTGCATTACGAACCGCGGCGAACCGGTGGAGAGCGAATTCGAAGTGGCGCGGCGTCGGCCGATAGTACTTCGCTGCGTCTATTGCGAGCGCCAGATGGACGATTTCCTGGCGCATCTCATCTAGGGTCTCGCCCCGAGCCTCGCAATGGCGTCCAGCGTGCTGTTCATCTTCGCCTTCGTGTTCGCCGTCATTGGCGGACTCGAGCTTTTGGACCGGACCTTCTTCGCGCTGATCGCCTTCAGCTCGAAGCATCCGGCCTTTCAGACGTGGGCGGGAGCCGCGACCGCCTTCCTCACCACCAGCGCCATCTCCGTCGCCGTGGGAGGCAGCCTCGAGGCCGCGTTCCACCGCGAACTGGAGTGGGTGCGCTTCGGCGGAGGCGTCGTACTACTCGCGTACGCGGCCTATCTTCTCCTAATCCCCGAGCAAGACCGTCAGCCGCCCACCGGTCGGTCCGCCTTCGTGGCCGCGTTCCTGCTGATCTTCGTCCTCGAGCTCGGCGATACCACGATGATCTTCACGATCCTGTTCTCCGTCGAGTTCGCGAACCTGCTGGTCGTCTTCGCAGCGGCGGCTCTGGCCTTGGCGTGTGTCGCGGCGTTCGCCTCCTTCCTCGGTTCCCGGCTCGGCGCCCGTGTAGAGCCCCGGCTCCTCGAACGGTTGGTCGTGGTGATCCTCGCGGTCGCCGGGGTTCTCACGATCCTGTACGCTCTGGACCCCGGGCTGTTCGGTGGGATCCTCGGCTAGCCGCCTGCGTCGCTCTTCGAGGCGCGTGCGACGTCCGCGGAGAGCCCGGGCAGGCCGGCGGCCAGTCGCGCCGGGAGATATGGCTCGAGCCCTTCCTGGCGGAGCTGATCGATTCGTTTCTGCGCTCGGTTGGGTACATGCATCTCCAGATTGAGGGCGGCGAGGCGGAAGAGCGCCTGCGCCCGGGTTCGCGGCAATTGCGAATAGCCGCTATGGGCGAGCACATCCAACCATCCTTCCCGGGCCTCCTCGAACCGGCCCTGCAGTTGGGCGAGCCGGGCTTCGAACCCCCAGAGTCGGAAGAGCGCCGGACTGGGCGGGACCAGGTGAAGGGTTTCGACCAGGTACTGGCACCGCTGGAGCGGGGCGCGCGCCGCCGCCGGAGTATCGCCCGCAAGAAGTAGTGCCACTCGCTGATTCTGAAGATGGAGCTCGAGCCACAGGGTGCCGGTCCGTTCGGCTACGACCAAACCCCGCTCGGTGACCTTGAGGCCGGCGGCTCGGCCGTCCTGCAACCCGGACCAACGGGCCTCGACCACGGTGGCGAGCAGGTCGAGCTCGGTCAGGTGGCTGCCGCGGAGCAGGTGTCGGGCCGTTTCGAGCGCCTCCGGGACGGTCGGCGGCGCCCGGTCGGCGTTCCACAGCTGGATCATCGCGTCAAAGAGAAGGCCGGCGATCTGGGCGAGTTCGTCCCCGGGTCGCTCCGAGAGCGGGTGGGCTTTGCTGATCTCGGTCTCCGCCTCGGCGAGGCGAGCCCCCAAGATCTCGAGGTACGCCAGCAAGGTGTGGGCGATGGCCTCCGCCCCAGGCCACTTCAGCTTCTGGAAGCGGTCGGCGGCGTCGGTCAGGACCTGTCGCAGCGTCGGGCGCGGCCCGATTGTGTACACCACTTGGGCGAGGGTGAGGAGCAGCTCCTCCATCCGACTCTCCGGTGGAGGGTGCAGTGCCGCGGCATCGACTGCCTCCTGGATTAGGGACTCGGCGTCGCTCGGCCGTCCTGCGAAGGCGAGGAGCTTGGCCCGCTCAAGTCGAAGCTCGATGGCCATCTCGGCCAGCGCCGGGTCGGGCGCCGGCGGTATGCATTCGATCGCCTGCGCGATCGCCGCCTCTGCCGGGTCGAACGCCAGAACGCGCTCGGAGAGGTGGGCCGCTTCGACCAGGTGCCGGAGCGCGAGCGGGCCGGCTTCCGCCCGGAAGAAATGGTCCGCAATCTGGAATCTCCGCTGCAGGTTCGGTTCTGGACTCAGCGCTTCGAGGCCTTCGGCCACGATCCGGTGCATGTTCCGGCGGCTCTCGTCCGGGATGCTCTCGATGAGGTGATCCACCCAGGATTCATGGGAAACGGTGATCCGCCCCTCGCCGAGCTTGAGGAGGTTGGCCGAAAGCGCCGGTTGGAGTAGGTCACTGAGCCCCGAGGTGCGCTCCCGGGCGATCCGGGCGAGCACAACCTCGGAGGTGGAGCCGTCGAGCAGCGCGACGAACCCGACCAGCCGGCTCGTCGGTGGGGGCAACGACGCCATGATCTCTTGGAGTCGCTCGGTCTCGCGGACGTCGGCGTGCGGATGGCCAAGCCGGATCCAATCCACGTCGGGGCGGCCCAGGAGCTCCTCCTCCCATTGGCTGAACGACGGGAGCGACGAATCGAGCTCCAACACGAGAAGGAAGGGCCGGCGGCGCGCGAGCAGTGACAGCTTGAGCAGCAACGTCCGGCTCGCGGGGTCGAGCAGTGTGGCCTCCTCGATCAGTAGCGCCAGTCCGATCGCCTCTCCGGTCCGGAATCGTTCCGTGAAGGCGGTCCAGACGGCCGTCACGCTCTCGAAGCCTCCGGAGCCGGTCCGAGGGCCGGGGCCGGCGCCGAAGCGTCCCGCTCGACTCCGTCGCCGCCCGCCCATGGCTGGCATCCCCTCACCGCCGAACGCATCGGCAAAAGTTCCGGGGACCAACGAAGGGCCCGCGGCGGACGCGTCTTCGACTTTCTCTGAAAACTGGGACCACAGCGACACGAGCGCTCCGTAGTCGAGGTCCCGGTCACGGTACGAGCCCTCCGTCGTTAGCACGACGATGCCCCGGAGTTCCAGCTCGGCTCTCAACTCCGCGATCCGGGCGCTCTTCCCGCTCGTCGGCGGACCGGCGAGTGCGATCGTTCGCCCCGAGCGGGCCTCCAGGCCGGCGTACGCCCGTAGAAAGGCTGGCGGTTGAGGCATTCCCGGACCTCGGTATAGATGGGTCGAGGGTCGGATTTAACACAGCGGACGTCGGCTGGGGTCTCTCACCGCGGTCGGCACTCCCCCCGCCGCGTTTCGACGACCCACTGCTTTATTCCGCGCAGCGGATGCGGCCCTCGTGTCTAAGCGAATCGACGCCGGCCGCCGGCCGTACCTCCAGAAGACGGTGAGGCCGGTCGATGTCGCGAAGGTCCACGGGGTCGGCAACCTCCTCGACGCGTTCCGTTCGACCTCGATTCAGGCCCGCAATCTGGCCCAGTGTCTCGAGGTATGGGAGAGCGCGCTCACGGACCGTCGGCGGCCCACGATCTTCCTCGGACTGACGGGCCCCCTGATCGCCGCGGGACTCCGGAAAGTGGTCCGGGACCTGATCGAGTGGGGCGTGGTCGACGTGGTGGTTTCCACGGGCGCGATCCTCTATCAGGACCTATACCAGACCGTCGGCGGACGCCACTGGATGGGCTCCCCCCTCGCGGACGATCGTCGGCTTCGGGATCTCTACCTTGACCGGATCTACGACACGTACGTGGACGAGCTCAAGTTCGAGGACACCGACCGCGTCCTTGGCCGGATCACGAACAGGTTTCCGGCCCGCACGGCCTCGTCCCGGGAATATCTGGAGTTCCTCGGGCGGAACTTCAAGGACCGCGAGTCCATCCTCGCGACGGCGGCGCGGCGCGGAATTCCCGTCTTCTCGCCGGCCCTGATTGACAGCTCTATCGGCATCGGTCTCACGCTGTACCATCAGGCGCATCGAGGCAAGCCGCGGTTCGTCCTCGATTCTATTCGCGATAACTATGAGCTCGTCCAGATCCTCACTCACTCCCCGCGCACGGCTGTGATCTACGTGGGCGGTGGGACGCCGAAGAACTGGATCAACGACGGGATCGTGATGGCGAACTATGCCTTCGAGCGCGAAGGGGAGGGCCACTTCTACGCGCTCCAGATCACGACCGACGTTCCCGATTGGGGCGGTCTCTCGGGCAGCACGCTCGACGAGGCGCAGTCCTGGGGAAAGATCTCCAAGACGGCCACACGGGCCACGGCGCGGATCGAAGCCTCCATTGGCCTGCCGTTGCTCGCCGGCGGACTCTGGGATCACCGGAAGCGATGGCAGCCGCGCCGTCGACTTCGGTACTCGTGGACCGGCGACCAAGTGAAAATCACCCGCTCGGCGACATGACCCGCCGCACCCGGCCTGAGGCAAACGTACCTGCTCGAACCGGGAACCTGATAAGCCGCGACGCCAGCCGCTAGCCGTGAACGCGCGGATCCCCCCGGGCCAGATCGTCACCAAGGGGTTCCCGGTGCTGCACGCCGGTACGGTTCCCTATAAACTCACTCGGGAAAACTGGAGTCTGAAGCTTTCCGGAGCGGTCGACGTCCCGCAGACGCTCTCTTTCCAGGACCTTCTCGCGATGCCGCAGAAGAACGTCACGACCGATATCCATTGCGTGACTTCCTGGACGAAGCTGGACACCGTCTGGAGCGGCGTTCCGTTCCAGGCGATCGTCGACCGAGTGAAGCCTCGGCCGACCGCCCGGTTTGTGATCGAAGAGTGCGAACAGGGTTTCACTACCTCGTTGCCGATCGAACCGTTGCTGGGCGAATCGGTCCTCGTGGCGCACACCTACGCCGGGGCGCCGCTGCCTCCCGAGCACGGGGGACCGGTCCGGATGTTCGTCCCGAAGCGGTATTTTTACAAGAGCGCCAAGTGGCTACGGGGACTCCGGTTCGTCGAGAAAGACGAACCCGGTTTCTGGGAGGTCCGCGGGTATTCGAACGTCGCCGACCCCTGGTTGGAGACCCGGTACACCGTCGACGACGTGAGAGAGATTTATCGGATGCGCAAAGCGAACCTATTCCAACCGACGCAGTGAAATCTTTACGGTCGAACGATCTTAGCGGCGCTGGTGCGCTGGCCGAAGGTTTTTACGGTCCGGAGCTATGTCCATCTCCCTCGCGCAAGCGGCGTCGCCGACGCACGGCGCATGGCTCGCGCGCGCCCAAACGGAACGGTCTGCTTCCGCCCGTTATGAGATTCCTCATTTTTATGCGCATACATCGGTATAGATACGCGTTGTATAACTCGATGGACCGGCACAGATCTCGTACGAAATATTGAAATAATCACACTCGCCCGAAGGCGCGGAGGTGTACAACGGATGCTTCCGTGCCTGCCGCCGCTCCAGAACGACCAACTGTAATCGCCTGCCATTCCCGACTAGAGGGGGGGAGACTCCTCGCGTTCGGTCGGTGAGGTTCCCCGCGAGGGCGGGGGAGGAGACCGAACGCCGCATGACCTAACCGGTCGCGCCTAGGCTTGCGGTCATCTCCTTCTCGATCGAGGCTCGTAGCCAGTCCGTCCCCAGTGTTCTCGCGAGTCTCAGTGCCTCATCGTACTCCACGCGGGCTCGAGGGAGGTCCTTCAGGGCAACGAGCACCTCGGCAAGGTAGGAGTGCGCGATCACCGTCATGTCCGACGGCGGCAGACGAGCCAGAACGGCCAGGCTCCGCTCGCCGTGATGGCGCGCTTCTTCGAGCCGGCCCTGCTTCCCTTCCGCCCAACAGGTCACCGCAAGGGTGTGGCCGAGGATCGCATCGTTGCCCAACCGTTCGGCGAGCGCGCTCGCCTGTTTTCCGTACGCGAGCGCCTCCGGCCACTTTCCGGCTTGGGCCGCCGTTGCCGTGAGACCGCTCAGGGCGTAGGCGAGCTGCCCGAGGTAGCCCAGCGCTTCCGATTCGGTTTTGATCTCGAGCATCGCCTCCTCAGCGAGTTCGTTGCGGCCGAGTTCGGCGTAGGCCCTCGCCCGGGTGTTTAGCAGGTTGAACACGATGTCCATCCGCGTCGAACGTCGTGCCTCCGGGAGCATCTCTTCGACGGTCGCAAGGGCCGCCTCCTGGTCGCCGCGGAAGGTGGCGAGGCGGGTCCAGTTTGCCACGCTCTGAAGCGCCACATCGGAGTGGTGGAACCGCCGGGCCATCTGGAACGAAGCGTAGCAGGTGTCCTTCGCGCGGGCCAGTTCGCCGTGTGCCTCCAGTATCCGGGATTGGTCGAGTAGATACATCGCCTCGAGCCGCGAGGATCGAGGACCGAGCGACCTGACCGACTCGAGGGTTCGGGCCGCTTCGTCGATCTGGCGCATCCGAATCTGGGGCTCGACCATTTCGAGCAGGCACTCCGCCGTGATCCGCTCGTCCCCACCCGCCTCGGCGATCGCTTGCCGGAGAGCCAGCACGGCCTCGGCGTACTGGGAGTGCAGGTGGAGGATCGACGCTTCGGCACGTAACGCTCGGATCCGGCCGGCGCCTGAGGAGAGACCCATCGCAAGCCGGCGCAACGCATTCCGAAGATGATCGGATACCCCAGCGTAAGCAAGGCCTTCTGTTGGCGCGCCAGGACCTGCAAGGACACGCGCCACTCCTCGGCGGCGACAAGGTGTAGAAACCGCTCCCGGAGCGCGTCGGCCCGGTGGCTTCGCGCGTAGAACGCGGAGAGACTCAAATGGGCGGCCCGCTCCCGGGCCGCGTCGGCACGTCCGAGGAGCGCGTTCCGGACGACCTGGAGCATCTCTACCCGGCCGCCCGCTGACTTCTGCAGCAGCCCCGACTGGACGAAGTTGCTCAGCGTAGCCAGCGAAACTCCCCCCGACTCCGATATCCAGCTCAGCGGGAGCGGCTCGTTCGCGATGGCAATGGGTAGTAAGGCCTGGGCCTCGAGGCTGGTGAGGCGTGCGACGACGACCGCGGGCAGCGTAGTAGACGTCGCTTCGACACCGGGGGTCGCCACCGACAACAGCAGTAGGAGCGGGCTTCCCAGGCTTGCTTGGAAGACCTGCTCAAACCGGTCGGCCAGTCCGCCTCTCCGGTCGGTCAGTTCGTGGGCCGCGGCGCGATCCAACCCGCCGATAGTGACCCGGTGCGTCGGCACCTCGCTCCATTCGAAGTTAGGGAAGTGCTGGCCGACGAGAAAGAGCAGGTCGCCGCGGTCGTTCAGGAGCCCGGGGACCAGTTCCTCGAGGAAGTGCCGCAGGTCGGGCGAAGCGAACTGGACATCATCGATGACGCCCACCAGCTGGCGGTCTCCGATGGCGCGCGCCACCAGGTTGGCCACCTCCCGGCCCACGGGCTGCCGAGGGAGTTGGGCGTAGTAGGCGAGTTGGGGCGACCCGAGGGCGGCCAAGGCATGCGCCAAGCCGAGGGTCAGGTCTCGGGGAGAGCTGGCCTCGCGAACCGCGAACCAGAACGGAATCCGCCCGGCCTTGATCGAGCGAAGGTGGCGGCTCACCAGGGCCGTCTTGCCCATGCCGGGCGCTCCCTCGACGAAGATCAGGGACCCCGGGCTCCGAGAGACCTCTCGAAGGAGGGAGAGCTCGTCTTTCCGACCCACAAACGGATTCGGAGGAGCCGGAAGGGCTCCCGAGAGAAGAGGGACGGCGCGCGTCTGCTTCTGGAGGAACTGGCGCCCCGGGTCGGACAGGGTGTAGACGAACTGCTTCCGGGCCCCTCCACGGACGTTGCCCCGCCGTGCATGGAGCTTCCCCTCCTCGAGCAGGTCGGCGAGCGGACGGGACATCGAGCAGGGATGGTAGCCCAGCGCTGTCGCGAGTTCCCGTTGGCTGATGCCGTACGCTGCCTCGGGCGGAGGCTCGTGCGTCTCGATGTAGTCGAGAATCTCTATCGGGAGATGCGTTACTAGCGGCACAGTCGAACTCCCAACGCGCTCAGGATAGTTAAATTAGTTTGTACAAAATAACCGGCTCGGATTAAATACCAAATTCGCCACAGTCCTGCTTACCATGAGCCGCTCGTCCGAAATCGAGGCGACCCGCAGCGGGGGTCGACTCGGGGGGATCAGCACGATGGTCACCCAGGCCGATGTCTGCCCCTCCTGCGGCGGGCAACACGAAGGTCGGCGCCGGCCCTTCTGGGACCGGACGGGTCGGGCCGATCAGGTCTGCCCCGTCGTGGTGCATGGACCGTTCCCGATGCTCATGAAGCTTCCCGAGCCGGCCGAGGTCATGGTGGACTTCCCGTTTGCTTCCGAGCCTTCCCCCCAGGGGGGCCGCTCGGACCCGTCCGACGCCGAGGCCCCGGTGCTGGCGCGCCGGCTGGGCCAACTCCCCATCCCGTGGCCGGCCCCCTCCTTCGATGAGGCCTACCTATGATCGTGGTACTGGACCGCCAGTCCCCGCTCCGCGGGCGACCGACGATCGGGATGTCGACGCCCGCTTCCCGCAGCGTGGTGCTCGGCCTCGCCCCGGCGCCCGCGCGGTCGGTCGAATCCGGCTGGCCGACCTGGCTGCTGTCGTTTGAGAACGCGTCCAAGTCGGTGGCTCGCTCGAGTCACCGGCGCTCACGGAGGAGCAGCTGAGCATGGCTGACCTCGTTCCTCTCTAACCTCACGATGTCTGAGCGGGACCCTGCGCGGTGCCCGGACCACGCAGGGTCCCCAGTTTTTTCCCCTCCGCCTTTTGAGCGATTCACCGTTTTCTGATTGGCTGAATGACCTCATGATGCCCCCGGGGCGCCAGTTCGGGCGAGCCCAGGGAATGTCAACGAACATGAGGGATCAAAGACGGTCCAAGGGAGCCCGCGAAGGCCCGCGCGGCTAAGGAGTTGCCGACCGTGGCCGACGATCCCGACGCCCAGCGCGCCGAGCGTGACTGAGAATTCGTCTCATCGTCCGGAGTAGGCGAGGCCGAGAAGATTCCACACGACGGTCCGACCGAGGATTTCGACGGCCTGAGCGTGCGGCTTTCTGGAGCGGACCGTTTCACCTAGACGGAATTTGAACGCCCCGAACGTTCCTTCGATCACGGCTCTCCTCCGATAGCGCCCACGATATCTTCGACGGTCGTCCCGCGCTTCGCGGACCATCCGGTGCCACGCGGGGTGTCCCAGGGCCCAACTGGTCACCCGGTCTTGCAGGGCGATGACCGGCCGACCGCCCCGGTCGGCGATCGCCTGGGCGATGGCGCGGGATTGGTAGCCCTTGTCGAGGGCCACGTTCCCGAGCGAGAGGCTCGGGTCGAGTTGGCCGAAGAGCGTGGGGAACGCCGGCGATTCGTTGACGTTCCCAGGCGTGACCGTCGCCGCCACGAAGAAGGGCCATCGAGCGCGGGTCACCACGAGGGCGTGGAGTTTCACGAACCGATGGCGATGGCCGGGGCGAAAGTTCCGTAGGTCGATCCAGCGCTCGTGGCGGTGTTGGCCGATGCCCGTGGCGTCGCCCGCCACATGCGCGACGGACCCCTGCAGTCGGTCCGCCCCAGTCTCGCGGAGGAGCGCCTCGAAGTAGGAGAGAGGAACCTTCTCGACGAGCTGGGCGATGGTCGAGGCCGCTGGCACTCGACGGAACCGCAGTCGATGGGCGAGTTCCGGGAGGGCCGCGAGCATCGCGTGGGTGGTGTCGAAGGACCACCCGGTCAAGGCTCGGAGGAGAAGGAACCGCACGAGGCCGCGAGGGTCGGTCGGGGGTCGACCTCGGGTGTGCGGAGGTCGGACGGAGTAGGGAGGCGGTCGTTCGGAGATCCGTTCGGAGAGGAGCTCGAGGGTTCTTCCCATGCCGTTCCGGAGGAACCGACGGTAGGTTCGCCAGTCCCGTCGCCCAGGGCCATGCGGGCGAGGGCGAGAGTATTTCGGTCGGCAGAGGGCTGAGCGCTCGGGGAGGTTTGCGGCCGCAAGGCCGCCCCTGCGGGCTGGCTGCACACTGGCCTTTGCGGGGCCTCCCCCCACTTCGCAGGGTAGGGTCGAGAGGAAACGACGGACGGAGGAAGCCCGCTCAACGCCCGAGCGGTTTCTCAGTCACGCTCCAGCGCGCCGCAAAGGAAAGATACTTGCCGCGAGTCGCCGGAAGGGGAGAGCGATTCCTTTGGATCGTCGTTGCGCCACCTGTGGCGGCCCTCTCGAGAGCGGTTTCATGACCACGACCAACGGTTCCGGCCTGTTCTGGGCACGCGAGTCGTCCGAGACGCGGGTCCGGCCGGACGGTCTCGAGGTGCTCGTGCCGACCCGCTTCCATGTGAATTCCTCCGCTAACGCCCAAGGGCTTCGCTGCCGGGCCTGCAACACGATTCTGGTCCTCGTCTCCGATAAAGCGCTCTAGTCCCTGGAGCCGGCTCCACGAGCCTGGGCTAGCCGGCCTGAAAGGCGGGCCGCCGTTCGCTGGGAGAGGGAACTGTGCTGACTGAGCGGGTCTTTGCCATCGGCGGTTGCTTGGCCATCGCCGCCGGGGGCCTCCTTCTCGTCGCGTTCATTCTCAACCCCGTCCCCCTGCTGTGGGGCATCCTCGAGGCTGCGATCCTTTTGATGGGTTTCGGTGGCTTTTTCATCTATGTCGGAAGAGGGGCCCGACGTGACCGTCGGCGGCTGCTCGACTCACCGAAACCTCCCCGCTGAACCGGAGCGCCCGGGCAAACGCTCTTTATCCCCGCCATGCCGTGGAATGAGCGGATGGACCCCAAACCGTCCGGAAACGGATTCGGTCGCTGGCTGGCCGGCCTGCCCAGCGCGGGGATGACCACCATCTCGCGGGGTTTGGCCCCGCCTCTCATGGCCCTCGGCTGGCGGGTCGGACTCCTCGACGGCGACGAGGTAGGGAAAGGTCCCCGCGAGGACCTCGGGTTCGACCGGGCGCCCCCTGAACGGTACGCGCGCGGGGTCACGTTCGTGACCAGGTCGCCTGGCTGCCACGGGGTGATCCCCAATGTCGCGCTGATCTCTCCGTATGCCTCCTTGCGCGCCCAGGCGCGGCATCAGATCGGACGGTTCGGGGACGTATTCAGCCGCACACCGATCGAGGTCTGCGAGCCACCCGAGGGAAAGGAGCTCGACCAGCGATCCCGCGAGGGGGGAGTCCACGATTTCACTGGAGTCGACGACCCGTACGAGCCCCCTGACCACCCGGAGATCGTCGCCGCGACCCCCTGTACGCCCGCCGATTCCGCCATTCACGTGATTCCTGGACTCGGGGGCCTTGATTGGCTTACCCCGCCGGAACCTGTCCGGTCGGTTCTCTCGAACCGCAAGCACTGAGCGGGGTCCGCGTCGAGGCCGCCCCAGGAGACCGATGTTGCATCGAATCCTGGTGATCGGCCCGAGCTCCGGTCTCGCCGAGGAGTTCGTCCGGGCGGCTCCCGCCGGCTGGGCCTTCGAGGGCATCGGTCGGAGGGGCGCGGTCCATACCGCGGACCGCTACGAGATCGTCCATATCGTGGATGCACGTGACATCGGGCCGCTCGAGTTCGCGGTCCGCGCAAACGATTGCGACACCGTGGTCAGCTTCCTTCAGGAAGGGAACCGACGGCGTTGTCAGGAAGAGCGCCCGCTCCCCGGCGCCATCCCCACCGGTGTGGCGTGGGAGGTCAACGTCCTCGCGACGGAGGCGATCGGGCGAGCGGCCGCCCCGGAGCGCAAGCGGGTCGTGGTGGTCTCCACGGACGAGATATTTGCCGAGGGCGGGGGCCCCGCTCATGAATCGGCCGCTCCCCTGCCGTGGACCGAGAACCCATCCTGGTACGGAGGCACCCGGGCCGAAGCCGAAATGCTTCTGGGCCGTCTCCCCGGCTCGGTGGCGATCCTCCGCGTCTCGGCTCTCTTCGGGTGGAGGCTGGAACCGGGGTGCGACCGCCGGCTGGCCGGAGAACTCGGTCGCGACCACGATGCCGCACCGGAGCACATTCAACCGACCTTCGTCGCCGACGCCGCTCGAGCGATTCGGCAGCTGGTGGAGGACCCGGTGTCGGGTCGGTTCCACGTCGCGCTGGCCGAACCGGTACGGCGGACGGAACTCGCGTCAGCCATGCTCCGGGCGCTGGGCGGCGTAGCGGCCGCCCACGAGGTGGTCCCGGAGCGACATCCGGGGCTCGTCCCCGGCCGACTGGGGGACCTAGGATTCCGCCCGACGCCACTCGCCGCGGCGCTGGAGTCCCTGCGCGAGACCGGCGGACCCGCAGCGGCGCGACGCGCGGGCCACCGGCTTCGCGATCGGCGGGACCGGATGGAGCCACTCAGCGTAGCGCGGCTCCTCGCCGCGGACGATCTTGTAGAACACGTCCTGGATGTCGCGTGTCATCGGGCCCGGCTTTCCGTTCCCGATGGTGTAGTGGCTGATCTCGCGAATGGGGGCGATCTCGGCGTACGTGCCGGTGAAGAACGCCTCCTCCGCCGTGAGGAGCTCGCCGACCGAGAGGGTCTTCTCTACTACCGGGAATCCGAGGTCCTGGGCGATGTGGATGACCGAATCCCGCGTAATGCCGAGCAGGATGTCTCCCTCGGGGCTCGGGGTATAGAGCGTCCCTCCGCGCACGAGGAAGATGTTCTCCCCGGAGCCCTCGGCCAAGTAGCCGTTCGAGTCGAGGAGAATCGCCTCCTCATAGCCGTCCTGCTGCGCGTCGGTGCCGGCGAGGTATCCGCCCAGGTAGTTGCCGCTCGCCTTGGCCATCGCGGGCAGCGAGTCGGAGCGGACCTTCCGGAAGGGTGACAGCTTCGCCCGAATGCCGTTGTCGGACTTCTCGCCGAGGTACTTCTTCGCCGGGATCGCGGCGATGGCGAGCGACACCTTGGTCGCGAGGTTCTTCACGCCCAGGGCCGGGCCATCGCGGTAAACGATCGGCCGGATGTACGACGGGTAGATGTCGTTCGCCGCCTGGGTGTTGACGATCGCATCGACGATCTCGTCCTCGGTGTACGTGATGGGCATCTTGTAGATCTTCGCGGAGAGGATGAGCCGCTTCACGTGGTCCCGGAGCCGGAAGATTACCCCGCCTTTCGAGGTTGAGTATCCACGGATCCCCTCGAACACGCCGACCCCGTAGTGCAGAGTGTGGGCGAGGACGGAGACCTTGGCCTCCGCCGTGTCGACGAGGGCCCCATTCATCCAGACCTTTCCGGCCTCGTTTGCAAGCATCAGCGAACCTTTTCCGCTCCCGTCGGGCGCGGTTTCGGGCCTCCTGAACGCTCGAATGAATAGACTGCTATATTACCCAATGTGAGACGCCGTGTCGAGCCGGCACGAGAGCGCTTTTCGCCGAGAAATCTGCCGCCGGGCGCCGGAGATCGTGGACAATCGTCCACCATCGATGGCGAGTGCCCTGGAGGTCCCAAGGCGGCTCCAGTACGCTCCGAGCCTGGGGAAGCGGACGCACGCTCCTCGCCCAGACCGGCACCGGAAACCAGGACGGCCTCCGTGGAGTTAGCCAACCCGCTCCCCTATGGTGTTCGACACCGGACGGTTTTGGTCGAGTCCGGCGGATCCCACCCACTGACTTGATCGCCGGATCGGGTACTATCGCGAGCGCCGATTAGACATCATATTCATATGAGTATGTATAATCGTCCCCGCTCGATCCTTCCGGGCCGTGCGCCTCCCCGGCAAGACCATGACTCCCTCGGACGGGTCTCCGATCGTGTGGGCCTTTCCCTCGAGAAACCGCCGGGCGACCCAGGCGAGGGTGGCGGCGTCGAGCTCGTCGTGGGTGAGGGAGCGGCGGGTCAGGTCCCCTCGAAGACCGAGCCTCCGAAGGGCCTTCTGTAGGGCCTCGGCACCCGCTTGCTTGCGCGCGATCCCGAGAAGGTCCTGCGAGCCGCCAGGATAGCCTTCCTCGACTCGGTACCCTCGCGCCCGCACGGTGCTGGCGAGTCGCATACCCCGCTCGGTCAGCATCCTCATCGGACCGAGGGTGAGAGGGAAGAATCGTATCCCCAGCCGCCGGAGCTCTCGGTCGCACTCCCGGAAGTGGGGTCCAGTGCGGTCCTCAATAGTGGCTCGCCCCCTCGGGAGCGAAAGGGGGGCATCGATGAGTACGAGAGCCGGCCGCGCCGTGAAGACCGCCGTCAGGATCTCTTCGTCGGAGTGCAGGACTGAGACGCGCGCCTCTCGAAGGCCGGCGAGCACGCAGCAGCCCGTGTCCCGGCGGGCGGATCCCGCGAGATCAAGCCCCATGACCGTCGGAGGGCGTAGTGGACGGGCCACAGCGCGACGCCCAGGGTCCAGCGAGTTAAGAGCGGCCCCCGACGCTTAGGGGCGACAGGCCGGTACCGCAACGGCGGTGGATGACGCATAACAATGGTTATACGCCGCTCCGTCAGAGAATGGATCAGGAGTTGGGCCGGGCCGAATCCCCTGTCTACACCGTTTGCCTATTCAAGTAACACTAGTTACGCATCTATCGTTACTCTGAAGGCTTAATGTCAAAACAGGCTGCCGGGAGCGGGCCAGGGCCTGGAGGGTCTATCCGGGGGGATCGAGGGCTGTAGGGCCCGTTTCCGACGCGCTCCGTCAGAGGAATCTCCTTCCGAGCTGCCCAAATGGTGCGTTATACTCTGTCGTCACGTGTCTCACGTTACTTGGTCCTCCATCGCTCGATAGTGCTGACCTTGATCCGAGCGGACGAGGCCGGAGGCACCCCAGCGGCGCTCGTGATCCATTCCGAGCATCCGTGGGCCTCCGCCGCGCCCAGGCAGAGCCAGGTGCCCTCCGGGGCTGCCTGACGCGCCGAGGCGGCGATCGCGGCCGCCCGACGGGCAGTCTCTTCGTCGATGGGCAGGACCGTGAGTTTCCGGCGGAGGCGCTCGAGCGCTTGTGTCCGTCGCTCCTTCCCCGGATTCTTGTCGCGTCGACCCAGCAGCTCGATCTCGAAGAGATTCACCTCGGTGGTCGCGAGTTCTTCACCGGCGAGAGCACGAACCAGCGCACGGGCTTTCGGGGTTCCCTCGAGCAGCGCCAGGAGCACGGGGGTGTCGAGGCCCTTCATCGGCGGGATCTGCCTCCCCGGAGGGCCTTCCACTGACGTTGGGCCGTGCGCGCCGTCTGGCCCCAACTCCCGGAGAGCTCCTCGAGAGGACCCCGCTGCTGAAGGAGTCGGACGAACAGCTTTGTGAAGCTCTCGCCGGGGCGCCTTTCTCGATCCAGCGCGTTGTACACGTCTTTCCGGACGGCGATGTTGTGGGAAGGCATGCATATGCATCTTCATATGTTGTATTTATCAGCTCGGCTCCACCCGGGACGCGGCAACTCGCACCCTTTCCGTCGAGCCGGTTCGAGAGCCGAAGTGCCCCCGGGGACGGGCGCGGTAGGCATTCAGGAGGCGGCGGCCTCGACCTCGAACACGGCGTGGAGGATTCCGTACTCGGACTCCATGCGGCGGCGGAGGGTCGCTGCGACCGTTCCCCACTCCTGGACCGACATGTTCCGCACGCTCACGTGGGCGGTCATGCAGACGAGGGTGGGGCAAAGCGACCAGACGTGTACGTCGTGAACCTCGGCGACGCCGGGGACCGAGAGGGCGGTGTGGACGACCTGGTCGACGGAAAGTCCCCGGGGGATCCGTTCCCCGAGGACGTCCCAGGATTCGCGGAAGAGGGGCAGGGACTCGAAGACGAGGATGGCGGCAATGGCCAGCGCGGCGGCGTCGTCGACCCACCCCGAGCCGGGCCGGACGAGGAGCAGGACGCCGGCGACCAGAAGCGCGCCCGTGATCACGAGGTCGCTCGCGAGATGGACGACGACGCTCCGGAGATTCAGGTCGCGGACCCGGCCCGGGATGCGAGCCAGGACCGTGAGGTTCACTGCTCGGAGACCGAGCGTGGGGATTGCGGCCGCCAACAGCCAGAGGGCATCTACGGGGCCGGCGAACGACCCACCCGCGAGGAGCGCCCTCGCCCCCACGTAGCCGAACACGAGCCCGCTCCCGAGGATGAGGCTCGCATTCGCCAGGCTCGCAAACACCTCAGACCGGTGGGCGCCGTACGTCGATTCCGCTGTAACGCCCCCTGCGGTGGCGCGCAAAGCGCCCCAGGATACTCCGAAAGCCACCAGGTCCGGGAGGTCGTGGACGGCGTCCGTGGTCAGGGCGAGGCTGCGCGAGAACAAGGCGCCCACCGCCTCGATCGCCAGGATGAGGATCGTGAGCTCGACGGCCAGGCGGAGGCCCCGGAGCACCTGCCCCTCGGCCTCCCCCTCGCCGTGAGGCAGCAGAGGCATGCGTCCGCCATGGATGCGTCCGCCCTTAGAGGTACGCGGCCCCCGGGGGGACTACTCATCGGACAGAGGAATCTCCTCACGGAAACGAACCCCCACGACGTCGCCCGTCCGGAACGCCAGGTCCGCGCCCCATCGGAGGGAGTTCACAAGGATCCCGCCGCCGGAGGTGGCTTCGCCGAGCGTGGTGCTCACGTGCACCAGCTCCCCATCCCGCCGAATCCCTCGGACCACGCCCGAGATGCTACCCGGCGTGCCGGACGGGACAACCTCCGTACGGGAGGGGTCCGTGGCCACCCAGCCTTGGCCGATCTGCCGCACATTGAACCCCAGAAACTCGGCGACGAACCGGGAGCGAGGGGACCGGCGAATCCGATCGGCCGGGCCCTCCGCCACCCAGCGACCGTCCCGAAGGAACGCCATCCGGGTCGCGAGTGCCGCGCCCTCGTCGAGGTCATGGGTCACATAGACCGCGACGAGACCGTCGCCGACGACGCGAGCCTGGATGTCTCTCTGCAACGCCTCTCGGATCTCCCGGTCGGCGGACGAGAGCGGTTCGTCGAAGAGGAGGAGCCGGGGGCGGGGAGCGAGCGCCCGCGCCAGCGCCACGCGCTGTTGCTCGCCTCCGGAGAGGTTCATCGGGATCCGGTCGGCGAGCGGGCCCAACCGGAAGTCGCGAAGCAGTTCTTCGACCCGAGTAGAGACATCCGCCTCCGTCCATCGGTGGGCCCGGGGCCCGTAGGCGAGATTGTCCCATACCGACAGCTGGGGGAACAGGGCGAGGTCCTGGAACACCATCCCGACGCCGCGTCGATGGCTCGGGAGCCCGCTGATCTCTCGACCGTCTAGCCAGATGCGGCCCTCGGCGGTCGGCTCGAGGCCGGCCAAAAGCCTCAGCAGCGTCGACTTTCCGGCGCCGTTGGGCCCGAAAACCCCGAGCACCTCTCCATTCTGCAACCGGAAACTGACCGGCCCGAGCTGGAACCCTTCGGACTCGTACCGAAGCCCCTCCACCCGGAGGCCGGTCTCTTCGGGCACGCTAGAAGCGGACACGGTTGCCTCCGCGCATCAACAGAAACAAGGCGATCCCGCTCACCACGACGAGCAGCGCTCCCAACGCGGAGGCGGGACCGGGAAGCCGGAGCGTTTCGAGCAGGTAGGCTTCGACGACGAGGGTAGTGTACGTAGGAATGTAAAGGAAGTTCGTCGCGGCGAACTCGCCGAGGCCGAGCGCGAAGGCGAACGTAGCCCCGGCCACGAGCGCCGGCCGAAGCAGCGGCACGTCAACCCCCCAGAACGCGCGCCACGGCGACGCCCCCAGGGTCTGCGCGGCGAGGCGAGGGTTCGGGGGAAGGCTCCGGAGCGATGCGCGGACGCTCTGTAGCACGAACGGGAGGGCCAGCGCGGCTTCGCTGGCCACGATCAGGGTCCAGAGGAAGGGAGGCATGCCCAGGCTGCTCCCCCAGAAGTCCCGGAGCGCGAAGGCGAGGATCACCGGGGAGAGCAGAACGGGCAGGAAGGCGAGGCCCTCGAGCACTCCGACCTCGCGGCGCGGTCGCGTCGAGGCGTACGCCACCAGAAGCACGAGGGTGGCTACAATGGCTGTGGCCGCCCCGGCGAAGAACAGAGTGTTGACCAACGCTTGGCCGGTCGGAATGCCCACCGCGCCGGTCGTCCGGGTCGTGAACAGCGCGGACCAGTTCTCGATCCCCCAGCCGCCTCCGACCAGGTGAAAGGAGAGTAGGAGAACCGCCCCCAGCATCGCGCCGACGAACACGAGGAGCGCCGCCAATGTCGCGGCGAGGGCCGCCGTCGCGGGCCGCCGCCAGTGCACCGGGTACAATCGCGGCGTCCCACGCTCCCGGCCGCCGATCAGCCGCGCTCGACGCGCCACGACCAGGTAGAGGAACGCGGGGATGCACAGCAGGGCGACGGTCCAGAGCGCGAGGCCGGCGCCCAACGTGGGGGCGGCGTAGACGGTTCGTGTCAGGGAGTAGATCCAGACCTCGATTGTGTAGTTGGAGGGGCCTCCCAGAAGCAGCGGCGCCGCGAAGCCGACGAAGGACAGCAGGAACGTGAGGAGCCCTCCGCTCGCGGCGCCGAGGAGCGAGCCTCGTCCCCAGACATCCCGGAACCGGCGCCAGCCCCCGCCGCCGAGGCTTTCGACCGCCTCTTCGAGCCGAGGCGAGGCGTTCGCGATCGCGGCCGAGGTGAATAGCGCTACGATCGATGCGTTGTAGAACACATTCGCCAGCACGATCGCCGGCAGCCCGTGACCGAGGACTCCCAGCCCGGAGGCGAGTGGGCTGGATCCACCGAACAGCTCGTCGATCCCCAGCACTACCACGAGCGGCGGGAGCAGGAAGGGGATCAGCAAGAAGCTGAACAGCAGGTCCCGTCCTCGGAAGCCGTGTCGGCCGAGGAACACGCCGCAGGGGTATCCCCAGGCCACCGCGAGCCCGGCGCTCAGGCCGCCTTGGACGAACGAGTTCTCCAGCGCCCGGCGCGCCACCTGGGAGCCCAACGACGGGCCCCAGACCAGCGCCGCGAAGCCGCTGCCCACTCCGAATCGATCTACGGCCCCGGCGAAGAGCGCCGCCGCCGGGAGCGCGACGAACAGGAGGACGAACAGTGCGAGCGGCAATTCAGCGACGACTTCGCTGGCGCGGTCCCAGAGGCGCCGAAGACCCGACGCCTCGGTGGCGGACGGAGTGGCCATGGTTCCTATACCTCGGCGCGGGACTAGCCGCCCACGGCCGCTTGCCATTCGAGGATCCAGCCCGGCAGGTTGGCCGCGGTGGCGTTGACCGACTCGAACGAATTCAGCGGTGTGATGGAAGCGGGCGGGACGCTCCAATTGAACGCGCCTGGCAGCGCCGCCGTCCCGTTCGCGGGGTACTCCCACTCATTGGTGGGGATATCGTTCTGCACCGGCCCGGACAGTAACCAGTTCTCGAACTGCTCCGCGAGCGTGAGGTTGTGGACACCACCCCGCACGATCCCTACTCCGTAGATCGATTCCCAACTGTAGTTCTCGCCCCCATATCGCAGGACCGAGGTGTTGAGCGCGCCCGCGGGGCCGAAGTAGGCGCCGTACGCCGGGTCAGTGGTGTAGCTGACGAAGCTCGCGTACGTTCCGGCCAAGAACTCGGAGTAGCCGGTCCCCCAGTCGGTGGTCGATGGGGCCACGGGACCGACGGTGCGCCAGAAGTCCGTCCAGTTCTCGTGCAGCACCTCGGTCGAGAAAGCGATCTGCATCGCCAGGAACTCCTCGCCGGTGATGTCGGGCGGCACCTCGTAGAGGAACTGGGAGGCGAGGGAGCGGTTGCCGGCCACGGCCTCGAGGTAGTTCCCGGTAGAGAACGGCGATCCGTGCGCCATGTCGTAGCTCACGTTGTAGTCGAGTCCGATGAACCCGTACTGGTACGGGACCACCGTATGGTCCGGCGCAAGGTCGGCGACGAGTCCCGCCGGCACCTCCGCCAGTTCCGGGGGAGCGTAGGAAACGAGGAGCCCGGCGGCATCGACACGAGGGGCGGTCAGCTCGTCCAGACCGATGACAACATCCGGCAGGGGTTCCCCCGAGGTCAGGAGACTCGTCGCCAGGTCGCCATTCACGTACTCGACGCACACCCGGCTGTGCGTGGCGTTCTCGAACCCCCCGAATACCGCGGCGCGTGCTGAGGCCGGGTCGGTCCCCGAGTCGAAGAAGCTCGCGTACGTCTCGACCAAGAGGGTATGGGGCCCGCCGACGCACGAGTTCTTCGTCGTTTCGATGTAGAAGTACGTGCCGAACCCGGCCACGATAACAATAACCGCCACGACGGGGACGAGCCATGGGATCCGGCGCACAGGCCGTCGAAGGCCGCTCGTTGGCGCTGCCGGCGCCGTCTCTTGGTTCGTTCCCTCAGCCATTCCCGCAGCTCGCTGCAGGGGTCGCTACACGCGGAGGCATGGCCTTCCCTGCGCCGGTATTACCCGGATCAGGTTCAAGGGGTCGACAGAGCCCGTCTGTCCTCTCAGCCGCGTGGCAGCTCCCCCAGCGGTCCGGGGGATTGCACCGGCGGCATAAGACCCTGCCGGAGGCGCACGGTCATCCGCAAGCGGGCGCGAGTCCACGGTCCTAATTCCCCCCCGCGGGCTCGTCGCCGTCCTGCCGCCGTAGCCTGCTCCGTTTGAAAAAGGATGCGATTAGTTAAGACCCGGCCAATCACCGTCCGAGCCGTTCGAAACGCGTTGCTGGCTGAACCACAAGGCGTTGTGTTCAGCGAGCTTCAAGGCCACCTGGGTCTCGCGAACTCTTGGACATAAAAGGAGGAAAGAAAGCAACGAAAGGCCTGGCGCCAGCCCCTTCGGTTCCCCCTGTCCTATTTAGCGGACGGGTCGGCCATCAAGCAGCGGCTTTCCCCGGCGTCAAAGCGTCTCTGTCCAGTGGAAGCTAGTATTCAAGTACTGCACTGGGAAAACACCGTCCTCGAGGGCCCGGAATCGCACCGGAAATCTCCGGTGCATGCCGGATGATCATGAAGTCGCTCCTTCGGGCCACGGTCCAGACGCGAGCGGGGAATCTCCCCGTGACTACGGAGAGGACTGGCTCCCTCCCGGCTGAGGGAGCCGATGACGCGGAGATCGCGAAGGTCGCGGAGTCGCTCAAGGTGCATATCCGGATCGTCGGCTGTGGCGGCGGAGGTTCCAACACGGTCGACCGGTGTGTCGAAGCCGGCATTTTGGAAACAGACCTCTGTGCCATCAACACGGATGCCCGACACCTGCTCTCCGTACGGGCTCCACGCAAGATCCTCATCGGCCGTCGGGCGACCCGGGGGCTCGGGGCCGGGGACCGACCGGAGATCGGCGAGGAAGCCGCCCGGGAGAACCAGGAGGAGCTCCAGCGATATGTCCAAGGAGCCCACATCGTTTTCGTGACCGCAGGGATGGGGGGTGGCACCGGGACCGGAGCCGCTCCCTTGGTGGCTCGGCTCGCAAAGGAGGCCGGCGCGCTCGCCATCGGGGTCGTGACGATGCCTTTCTCGGGCGAAGGGCCCGTACGGATGCAGGTGGCCCGTGAGGGCCTGGAGCGGCTGCGCCGGACCTGCGACACGACGGTCGTCATTCAGAACGACCGCGTGCGCGACCTCGTCCCTCGGATGCCCGTTCAGACGGCATTCAAGCTGGCCGACACGGTGCTGATGACGACGATCAAGGGCATCGCCGAGATCGTGACACAGCCCGGGCTCGTGAACCTGGACTATGCGGACCTCTTGACGATCATGAAGGACCGGGGAGTGGCTTTCGTGGGCCTCGGCGAGAGCTCGAGCGGCCCCGACAGGGTGACGGAGGCGATTACCGGAGCGCTCACCTCGCCGCTCCTTGGGGATATGGACCTCCATGCGGCGACCGGCGTTCTTGTACGCGTCACCGGCGGGCCGACCATGACGGTGTCGGAGGCGGAGAAGGCAGCCCGGATCGTGGGGGCCAAGGTTTCGCCACGCGCCCGGATTCTCTGGGGCTGTTCTGTCGACCCCTCCCCGGAGATGGCCCAAACGATTCGGGTTCTGCTGATCATCACGGGGGTGACGGCCGCGTCGCTCTTGGGTTCTGATGCGGCACCGGGGACCGGGGAAGCCCATGAGGGGATCGACTTCGTCCGGTAGCCTCGCGCCGCGGTCCTTCGGGGTCGAGAGCCGCTTAGGACGGTCGAGGGCAGTGTCCCGCTAGATGAGCATTGTCTTGGAGCGCTCCACCACTTCCCCGGAGGCCGATAGGAGATTTTTCCGGCCATCCCGAATCCCTTCGTTTCCACCTCGCCCCGCGGTGACGCGAAGGGGTGGGTTACGGGAAGGTTCCCCCGGTTTTCGCGTTGATTTGCTCGGAGCCTCCTCACCGACGCGGCGAATCCATCTCCCACCTCATCAACCGGACCCCCGTGGGCGCGCGGCGCCGATTCGCCGCACAGCCGTCCAATAAGAGTCCCGAACCGGAGGTCGCAGTAGTCGCTTGCCGTCGCGCAGGGTGCCCGGACGCTGGGTGAACCGACCGACACGGGATACGACGGCACCGCCGGCTCGCAGCGCCGAGATCACCTCCTCTACGCGGCGCCGGTCGGCGGCGAGGAGAAGCGTGCCCTCGCTGCTGGCGTCGAGCGGGGCCATCCCGAAGAGCTTGGTCACGTCTCGGACGGTCGGATCTATCCAGGCCTCCGCCAGGTCCGATTCCAGGCCACGACCCGCGGCGACGGCCATTTCCCATGCCGCCGTCCGCACCCCGCCTTCCGTCGCGTCGTGCATCGCCCAGACACCGTCTCCCCGAAGACCGACCTTCGCCGCCCGGAGAGCGTCCGGCACGGTCGACATCTGAGCCGTGAGAGCCTTCGCCCTTCGAAGTGCTTCGCTGCCGAGCCGGTCCTTGATCCGGTCCGGAAAGAACGTCGCCAGCATGCCGGTCGCCTCTAGGGCGACCGTCCGGGCGATCAGGAGCTCCGCGCCGGTGGGGATCCGCCGGGTCGTGACGTACCCCGTGGCGTCTGTTGCAGCCAGGAGCGTACCCGAGCCGACGATCGGGAAGGCACAGCCCGGATACCGACCAGTGTGACCCGTTACGATCGAGGCGCCTAACCGGCGCGCTTCCCGGTCGAACACCCTCAGGATCCTCTCGAGCACGCGATCCGGAGTTCCGGGGGGCACGTCGAGGTCAATCGTCGCCCAGTCGGGCCTCCGACCCGTCGTGGTGAGGTCGCTCGCAAGAATATGGAAAGCAAACCAGGCTGCCCGATCCCACCCGAGCCGTGGTTCGATGTACAGCGGGTCCGTCGTAGAAAGGAGGACGCCTCCGTCCGGCAGCTGGACCACGCCCACGTCCACGCCCGTTCGGGGGCCTACGAGCACGTCCCGACGCCGCCGGCCGAGATGGGTTCGGATCACGCGCTCGAAGAACGGCCGTGAAATCTTTCCCTCCGGGGTGGAGGGCCGGCGTGCGGCGCGAGGTCCGGGCATTCCTTCCTGCGAGTCAGCCGAGAGTATCTAAGCCCCGACGACCCTTCCTCGGTCCGTGCCGGCCCCGGTCGACTTCTTTGCCCTGGGCCTCCTCTTCGGCCTCGCCTTCATCATCATCGTATTCCTCGTCACGCTGTGGCGGTTCCGGCGGCGAGAACGCCGATGGGCCGAGGCGGAGGCGCGGGAGCTTCTCCGCCAACGATAACCGTTTAGGCCCACACACCTCGGCGGGCGCGTGCAGTCCCCGCGCCGCCGGCTCCTTGTGCTGGGCCTCGACTCGGTGCCGCCGGAATTTCTCTTCGACCGCTTCCTGCCCCGGATGCCTCGACTGAAGTCCGTGCTGGACCGGTCCAGGTTCGGAACCCTGTTGAGCACCGACCCGCCGATCACCGTCCCCGCCTGGGCCGTGATGTTCACCGGGATGGACCCGGGGTCCCTCGGCCTCTACGGATTTCGCCACCGTCGCCCGGGCTCGTACACCGAGATGTACACGCCGACCCCACAGATGCTTCCCGCTCCGCCCCTCTGGGCAATCCTTTCGCGCCTCGGTCGACGCGTCGCGGTGATCGGGATGCCCCCCGGGTATCCGCCGCCCACGGTGAACGGGATCTACATCTCCGATTTCCTCACCCCCGACGGGGCGAAGGACTTCGTCACGCCAGCCTCCCTCGCGCCCGAGATCGAGGCCGCGAGCGGCGGCTACGAATTCGACATCACGTACCGAGCCGAGGACCGGCCCCGGGTCGAGCGCGAGCTGTTCGAGATGACGCGGAAGCGATGGGCCCTGGCGCGCCACCTCTGGCAGAAAGAACCGTGGGACCTGTTCGCCATCCACGAGATCGGGACCGACCGGCTGCATCACGCGTTCTGGAAGTTCTTCGACCCGACGCATCCGCGGTTCACTCCGGGCTCCGAGTACGCCGACGTGGCGGACCGGTACTACGCTCTGCTGGACCAGGAGATCGGTGCCCTCCTCGACCTGGTGCCGGACGACGTGACGATCCTCGTCGCATCCGACCACGGGAGCATGGCGATGCACGGGTGCTTCTGCATCAATCAATGGCTCGAACAGGAAGGCTACCTTCACGTCAAGACCCGCCGCCCCGCGCCCGGAACGCCATTCGAGAAGGTCGAGGTGGACTGGGACCGTACGGTCGCGTGGGGGGCCGGGGCTACTACGCCCGGATCTTCTTCAACATCCGTGGACGCGAGCCGCACGGTCGGCTCGCGGCGAGCGACGTGCCTTCGGTCGCCCAGAAGATGACCCGCGCGCTCGAGGAGGTCCGGCGACCCGATGGTGCTCCGCTCGGCGTGCGGGTCTTGGAGCCCGCCCGCATCTACCGGACGGTCCGCGGAGACCCGCCGGATCTCATGCTGTACTTCGGAGACCTCCGCTGGCGGTCGGCTGGTAGCTTGGGCCATCCCGGCCTCTTCCTGACCGAGAACGACACCGGCCCCGACGATGCGGTCCACTCGTTCGACGGAGTGTTCGCATTCGCTGACCCCCGGCGCCCCGCTAAGGAACATTTGCCGCCTCAGCAGATCATCGACATCGGCCCCACGCTGCTCAAGCACCTCGGCGTTCCGTTGCCGCCGACGATGCAGGGCCGGCCGATCGCGGCGCTGGACTGATCGGGCCGGGTCGGCGCGCGCCTATTCCTGGAGCGACCGCGGCCCGGGGATCGACTTGGGCTGGTCGGCTTCGGTGGGCATGCCGGTCTTCCCTTCGACGATGTCGCAATCCTTCCAGTTGATGCCGACCGTGACCTTCGGGAAGGCGACCTTTAGGGTGTAGTTCGCGATCTTGCCGACGACCAGACCGGTGGCACCCTGGATCAGGTTCGGGTTCATGATCGACAGGTCCCGGACGAGGATTACCCGCGTCTGGTTATACACCACGCGCGACAGTTCGCTGCGGTCTTTCATCGGTCAGGTTCCGCTCGCGCCGAGGGCCTCCGCCGCCTAAAGATTACGCCCCTGCCGGTGATGAAGGCTTTTTAGGCGCGTGGCGGGTATGTCGCCGGCCCGGTACCGCATGGCGTCAGCAGGTCATCGGCCCGAAAAATCCGAGAAGACCGTTCACCTGAGGATCGACCCGAACGATGAAAGCACGACCCTCGAGGACGTCCTGGCGAAGATCTCCGACATCCAGCGGAAGCATCCGGACCGCGAGGTCTTCTTCGACGGGGACGAGTATGCCATCTGCTCCCGGCCCAAGCGCACGAAGGCTCCGGCCGTCCACCCCGTCCACTGACACGGCCCCGTTCGGCGTCCCTCTTTTCGTCCTGAACCTCAAGGCATATGCGCCCCGGCTCGGCGCGGGGGCGACCGAGATCGGTGAGACGTTCGAAGCCCGACTCCAAGCCTCGGGCGTAGCCGGCGCGATCGCGCCCGCCGCGCCGGATCTCGGGGTAGTCGGCCAGCGCCTACGGATCCCGGTGGTCGCCCAACACGCCGACCCGTACGAAGCCGGTCCGCACACGGGGTACGTTGTTCCTGAAGCCATCGCGGCCGTGGGCGGCCGGGGAAGCCTCCTGAACCACTCCGAGCACCCCCTCCCGCTGCGCACGATTGCGGTCACGTTCCGGCGGTTGGAAGCCCTGGGCCTGGTAGCGATCCTCTGTGCCCGCGACATCGCTCGCTCTGGACAGCTCGCGAAGTTCCGTCCACGGTACCTCGCCGTCGAACCCCCGGAATTGATCGGCGGGACTCGGTCCGTCTCTACGGCAAAGCCGTCCGTCGTGTCGGGCACCGTCGCGGCCGTCCGGAAGGTTTCCCCGCGTACCCACGTCCTCTGCGGCGCGGGGATCCATAACCGGCACGACGTCCGGCGCGCTTTCGAGCTCGGCGCGGAGGGCATCCTGGTCTCCAGCGCCGTGGCGCGGGCCGAAAATCCGGCCCATGCGATCGACGAACTTCTGGCCGGATTTCCTTGACCCACGGCGCGGATCCCTAGCGGATCCGTTCCAGGGCGAAGGAGCCGATGATCAGCTGCCGGTTCGTTGCCCGGTACTCCACCCAGTCGCGGGTCTGCACGTCGCCGAGCCCCTGGACGGAGAGGTAAGCCCGGTCGCGGTCCTGTTTGAACCGGATCGCGCCGTCGATACGGCTCTGAGCCACCTCGACCCGGGAATCGGGCACGGTTCCCTGGTCCACCAGGTACACGCCGAGCGCCGGTCGGGCCTTGAGAATGCCCACGAAGTTCTGGAAGAACGAGAAGGCCTCCTTTTCGTCGCTCTGGGCGAGGCAGGTCGACAGGTTCAGGAATCCGACCCGGAAACTTCCGGCCTTCGTCTTCTCGGCCATCTGGGCGGCCTTGACGAGGGCCGTGAGAATCCCGGCGTGGTCCGACGGTCCCTTCACCACGACCCGCGAACCCTCCTTCGTGGTGCCGGGCTCTACGGCCGGGTTGGAGGCGTCGATCCACCGGACCAAGCCGAGCTGTTCGTACTCCTTGAACTGGGGCGTCACCTTCCCGATGTCGGCTGCAATCTCGTCGGGGGAGCGCGTCGTGGTGACTAGCACGGCAGGCTCTCCTCTGCGGAGCCCCTCCGCGACGAACGAGTAGAGCAGGATTTCCTTTCCGGTGAAGGCGGGTCCGACGAGCAGGACGTGCGCCTTCGGCGGGAAGCCGCCGGCCAGGAGGTCATCCAGGCGGGGCGTGCCGGTGGGGAGTCGGTCGGTTTGGCGTGTGATCGTCGGGGCCGCGAGCGTGGTTTCGCCGCTGCCGCCGATCGTGGCCCCGGCCTCCGCGCGCTGGCGAAGGAGCTGCTGTTCCCTCTCCTTGAGTTGTTTCTCGCGAAGGTCGAGGATCCGCTCGCGGTCCGCGACGTTGGCCGCTGCGCCGGCAGAACCCCCGCCCCCCGCCAGCTCGGGCCACTTCGCCTGGGAGAGCTGACGGATCGACAAGTCGGCCTCCTTCGCCTCGTTGGTCCGCTCCCGTTCGATGAGGTTGCGCTCGCGCCGGGTGAGCTCGTCCCGAAGGTGGGAGACCTCGGCCTCCTTCTCCTTCAGGGAGGTCTCGCGGGACGAAAGGAGGTGGCCGATGCTCTCGACCTCTCCCACCTGAACTCCCACCTTGCCTTCCCGCTCGTCGAGCAGCTTCAACCGATCGCTGGCCTTCTTCACCGCCTCCTGGTACTGCGTCTGAAGTTGGCGGGCGGCCTCCGCCTTCTGGGTCGATTCGGTCTCCAGTTGCTTCACCGAGAGGTCCCGGATCGTGAGCGCCTGCTCGCGCCGGCCCAGATCCTCGCGGGCCTTCTTGGCCTCCTCAAACGAGGTGTCGAGCTGCTTGGTCCGAGACTGCAGCGCCTGGCGGTCCTCCTCGAGGCGCGCCTTCAGCTGGGTCAACTCGACCTCGCGCTTGGCAACCTCCTGGGTCTTGGCGGCGAGGGTGGTGCGGTCGGCCGACGCCACGGAAGCAATGCCCTCGCGGCCGCGCAGGTCGCTCTCGAGTTTCATCATCTCGGAGGTCTTCTGCTCGAGCTGCGCCTGCCGACCCCCGAGGCGCGTCTCTAGCGCCTTCAGCTCGTCGCCTTTCTGGGCTTGTTCGTCTCCGCGCGTCTTGACCTCGATCTCGCGCCGGCCGAGGTCCGATTCGCGGTCGGCGGCCGACTTTTCGCGCTCGATCAGTCGTTGCTGTCGACTGGCCAGCTGCTGGATCTGGAGCTTGAGAGTGGCTTCCTTATCCTCGGCCGCCTGGCGCGCGCCGTCCGCCCGGGCGCCGTCGAGCTGCGCGGTCTGTTCACGCTGGGTGACGTCCGCGCCCCGCTTCCTGACGTCGGCCTCGAAGGCGTCGAGGGCGGCTCGGTCACTCTCGTACGAGCGGGTGCGGTCGTGGAGCGCCGCCTCGCTGCTCTCGACGTCGGCCTCCCGTCGGATGAGGGCCTGCTCGCGGAAGGAGAGCGCCTGGTCCCGGCGTTGAAGCTCCTCCGCGAAGGCCGCTAGCTGTCCCTGCCCTCCCTGCATCACCTCTCGCTCGTGCACCTCGGTGCCGGACGAGATCAGGTGGAGGAAGGAGCCGGAGGTCTGGAAGAGCGCCGCGCCGACGAAGAACGTCGTCGCAAGTCCGCTCGCAGCCGCGGTGGGACTCTTCGTGACCTCGGGAAGGTACAGGGCCAGCGCGATCGGGATCGGGATGATGGCCGCGACAATGGAGGCGATCTTGCGCTGGCTCCACTCTTGCCAGGTCAGGGCCATGCCGATGAGGGGCAGCGCGATCCCCAGCAGCACCAGCGGGTAGAAGGTAGGCAGAAGGTTCCAATGTCCGGTGGGGCCGTATTGAGCCAGGCGGGCGAAGTAGAGGTAGGTAAGAACGGCATTGTACGCCAGCGCCACCCAGCTAACGATGAAATGAGGTTCGGCGTGGGAGAACCGTTCGGCCTGCCATTTCACCTGGACTCCGATCACGGACAGGTAGAGGCCTCCGATGAGGGGGAAGATCACCGGAAACATCGCCTTGAGCAGAGGGACCGCCGCGATGTTGAGGCCGGGTTGCAGGTAGAGGACCAGGAACGCGTCGACCAGCAGCGCCACGGAGACGGCGACGCTGTAGTAGTGCGCCGAACGGCCAATCTTGAGCTGGATGAGCGCGTCCTGCCGCGCCCGTTCCAGCTCGGCCGGAGACGGTCGCGGCGGCGCGCGCGTCGCTGTCGCTGGCGCCGTGGCTGAATCAGAAGGGCCAGGGGTGGCCCGGGACCTTTTCTTGGCCACGGAGTCCGCCTACCTGTTCAAAGCGGTGGCGCCGTTACTTAATCATACGCTTTTCAACGCCACGCGGTCAAAGACGAGAGCGTTCCGCTGCGAGAAGAATCGCGGCGGCACCGGCTGAGCCGGGCGGGCTCTCGGCCGATCGCCTCCTCGAGTTCGAGCAGGTGGACCCACGCCGTCGGGGCGGACCGTACCGCACTCAGTCGGCTCGCGTCGTTCCCGAGACAGGGGGCGACCGCCACGACCTCCTTGACCTCGAATCCGGCCGCCCTGAGGCGCGTCTCGACCTCGGAGGCGGCGATCCGGCGGAAATGGCGGCTCCCGGTCGCTCGCTCGCGTGACCGGTCGAAGCCCTCACGTTCAACGCGCGGTTGGACCGCGCGCACTGGGGCGACCAGCAGGCGGGCGATCGCGCCGGCGGGGAGGCGATGCAGGTACCGGGAACGCTCCCCCGGGCCCGCAACGAACTCGATCAGCAGCTCACCCCCGGGACCGACGAGCGCGGCGGTCCGCGACAGCAAGGCCGGGGCGTCGCTCTCCGCAAATCCGAGGACGTTGCCCAACATTGCGACCCGATGAAACCTGCCGCTGCGGAAGGGCGGGGTCACGGCATCGCCCTGGACGAGGTCAAGTCCGGGGAGACCTCTCCCGGCGGGATCCGCCTGGATCCGCTCGAGCATTGCCCTGGAGAGTTCGAGGAGGGCGACCCGGTCGCCTGCATGGCCGATGAGGCGAGTGAAACGGCCCGGCCCCGGACCGATCTCGAGGCTTCGGCCCGGCGCCGACGGCCGGTGGCGCACCAAGAAACGCTCCCTCAGCTCACGGTAGAGGTCGCGGAGCGGGGTTCCTTCGTACCGTCGCCATTCGCGTTCGACCCGGTAATCGTCCCATTCCAGGAAGCGATGCCGCCCGGGCAAGGGGCGCGCACTGTGTGGAGAGGTTCCGGACGGGGAAACCGCGCGCCGGGACCGCGGACCTCGTGGGGGACCTGATGGTGGCTTCATGGGACGAGCAGTTACCCGGGGCGCTCCCGGTGGTTATAAAGCCCCGACGCACTCCCGATGCGAGGATTCCTGCAATGCCATACTACGAATGTCCCAAGTGCGGTGGCGGATACGTCATCGATGTCCCTGCCAGCTCACGGCCAACCTGCGATCGCGACGGCGCTCGACTGAAGCGCGCGAGCGACGCTTCCTACAGCAAGTACGCCCGGGACAAGGAAATCCGGACCGGAACGAAGCGTTAGGGGGTCCGGCGGCCCCTCTTCCGGGGCCCACCTGCTCGCAGGGCGTCGCCCACAATCTCGTCGTGGTCGAATGCGAGCGCGCGCGCACGAGCCAGGGGAAGCCATCGGGCCTCTCGCGCGTCCGAGCCTCCGGTGGGCGTCGTGGCCTTTCCCCGTATTCGGAACGCCACGGAGACCGTCGGGCCCCGGGGGTCCCGGCCGGGGCGGGAATACACTCCCAGCAATCGGAGCCCTGCGGCTTGAAGACCGGTCTCTTCTCTGAGTTCGCGAACGACCGCCTGTTCGACGGTCTCGCCGACCTCGACGAACCCGCCCGGGAGAGCCCATCGGCCTCGGAACGGAGGTCGTGCGCGGCGAACGAGCAGGATCCGGTTGCGAGCGAACCAGACGGCGTCTACGGTCAAGGAAGGGCCGGGGTACTGCCGCCGCGCCACGCTCTTCCCACCTGCACGAGTATTATAGGGCGTGAGTTCGCGTGTACATCCTCGTGGCCCGTGCCAAGCCCGCCTCTCGCCCGTCAACCCCCGACCCGAAGCGACCCGCCAAGCCGGTCGTTCGGCCGGACGCCCCGGCCCCACCGGCCCCTCGCAAACGGCAGGAGCCCTCGTTCGACGAGCTCGCGAAACGGATTGCGGCGCAAGGTCCCCGGCGCGGCTCTGTCGTCCAGCCTCCATCGGCGTGGCAACCGGACGAGGTGACCCTTTCCTTTGCGATGCGATGGCTCGAGGACGGGAGCCAGCAAGAGCTCCCCGCCTCGATCGTCCTCGCGACGATCCTGATCGCGGTCGAAACGGAGCGACGCCGATTGGTCCACCTCCTCACCGGCGGCGGAAACGAGGAGATCGAGGCGATCGCGAATGTCTTCTGGCCGCTCCTGGTGCTACCCGGCCCGGTCCCGCCCCAGATCGCCATCTTCGACGGGACCGGGGTCTGGACCCGGACGTTCCGATACACGCTCCTGCCGCCCATGGACCAGGTCCACCTCGTCCTGGAGCGCCCCGGAACGGAGACGGATTTCGTGAACCTGTCGAGAACCCTCATCCCGCTGTTTGGCCACGACCCGGGCGCGGAGACCCTGACCGTCGAGGGGTTCCTCCCCGTCGATCCCCCGCTCCTGTTTGACGTCCTATCCCACAGCGACCTCCGCAGTGACCCGCAAGTCCCCCACGCCGGCTTTCTGCCCGCGCGCCACGACGCGCCGTGGTACCGGGACGTGGTCGCGCAGATGCAGCGGTGGTTGGACCGCTTCGAGCAAGACCTGGCCACGCTCGCCGCGATTCGCGAAGGCGTAGTCCAGCGCGTTGCGCACATCACCACCGAGCTGGACAAGGACTTTCGCCGGTTCCAGGAAGACACCCAGCGCCAACGGCAGGAGGTGTTGCAGTCCATCGGGGTCGAGATGGACTCCCTGGAGGCCCGGCATCAGCAGGCCGCACGGGCTCACCTCGAGGGCATTCGAATCGCTCAGGCGCAGGCCGCGGCCGCGCAGGCCTCTGCCTCCACGGCCGACACGCTCCTGCAGCGCGCGAAGCACCGACAGACGCAGACCGAACACCATGCTGCACGCGCCCGGGAAGCCGAGCGAATGGGCCGCCAGGCGGACCGCGACATCGACGACCACCGTCGCGAGCTGGAGCGGGTCCACGAGCAGGCTCGCGCCGAGCTAGAGCGTGCGACGGCCCGTGCGGCAAAGCTGGAGCAGGAGTACGCGGGCCGACTGGCCACGCTGGAGCTGACGCGCGACGAGTTCGTGGCCACCGCCGGAGACCTCGTGAAGGCGATCGACGGTCAGTTGGCCGCGCGATCGATGCAGAAGAATCTCCTCGCCGGCTACTTTCTGCCGTTGACCTCCCTCGCCGATGTTCGGGTGATCTGGTTCCCTCTCTGGGCCGCTACCCTGCGGGGACCGCGGGGCGTTCGCCAACTGGTCTTCCCCCCGATGCAGGTACGCACCGGCACGGGCCTCGTGGATACGCTGAAGAGCCTGTTCGGCGGGGTTGTGCTGCCGCTCGAACCCAAGACCGCCCAGTTCGACAAGGTCCTCCGGTCGACGATGGAAGATGCCCTCCAGAGGGACCCGTGGCTCAGCGTGGCGACCCAGGAGCTAAGCCGGGCCGCCGACGTACTGGCCGACCCCGACCTGTTGCAACGTCTCGACGAAGGACTTACCGAGCTCCGCACCGCCGGCTGGATCACGGTGAGGCAAGCGGCCGACTTCCGCCATGCCTACGCCGCCCGGGCGGCCCGCCGGGGCGGAGGTTCTCCCGCCGGGACGAATCTTCCCCCGGGGGCGTCGGCGGAAGCCTATGAACCCTTCAACGCGCCGAGAAACGCCCCCGACCGGTCCCCGCCCGACGGGCAGCCGTAGAACTCGCTCCCAACCGCCCGGAACTCTCCGCGGACCGCCTCGAAGGGCCCACGCGGCCACCGCCCTGTGTCCGACAGCTTGAATTCCCTCGACAGGGTGTTTACTAGCGCAGGATGTAAGGACCCCTCCGCGGGAGCCTCTCCAACAGATGGACGCCAACACCTCGCTGGGAGCCGGGTCGCCGGGCCGGCACCGGAGCGTCTCTCAGGCCCGCACCGACCCGGGGCTTCACTCCGGCCGCCCGTTTCCATCGGTCCGGCGCGCGAGGCCCAAGCTGAGCCGAACCCGCACGCAGGAGTCGCGGCCGTCAGAACCGGAAGTCAGCAACCTCGCCGCCAGCTTTCCTCTTTTCTTCTTCGGCGCGGGGTGCATCGCCGCAGCCGCCTTCGTGCTGTTAGAGGATCCGCCGCCGCGATCGGCCGAATCCCCCTGTGGGTTCCCTTCGTCGCACTCGGGATCATCGCCCTGGCCGGGGGAACGCTCTCGGTCTTCGCCGAGCCGGACCAGACGACCGACACCGGCGTGACCGTGGAAGCTCCCCGGAGCCCCCCGCCCCCCGTGGCGAGATACACTCCCTCCAACCGACCCCAGGGCTCTTGGGCGCCGGCGACCGCGTCCGTGGCTCGGACAGCGCCCCGTGTCGAGCCTCCGATGGCGAGCGATGTATCACGACCTCGACCCCGCCCGGCGGACCCGCTGCCTGCGGCGACCGAGCACGACCCGGTGGCCCCCCCCAGTGCGGAATGGAGCGCCCCCATGCCCGACGATGCCTCCTCCCTCCTGAAGGAGATCGACTTGATTGACGCGGACCTTCATGCCTCCCGCATTTCGGGCGGCCCGCCGCCGTCGGGAACCCGAAACAGCCGTCCGGCCGATACCGATGCGGACCTGGTGGCAACCGACCTGGCGGGCACCAGCCGCCCGAGAAACGATCCCTCGTGGTCATCCCCTGCGAGGCCGGACCGGCTGGAATCAGAAGCCCCTCGGCAGGTCGCGCGCTGCGTGGGATGCGGATCAGTGATCCTCCACACCGGGCCCCCGTCCCAGTGCCAGGTCTGCGGGGAGCCTCTCTGTTCGGAGTGTCGCGACCGATCCCTCGTCGAAGGGAAGCCGAATCTCTGCCCCCTCTGCGGCCTCCTCGACTCCGTGCACTCGAAAGGGCCTACCGCTCCCCAGCGGACGCGGTCCCGAGCGTGAGCCGCGTTTAGGCCGGGGGCGGCTCCGCACCGGCCCACGCGAGCGAGCTGACCTTGGCCACTATCGATTGACTGGGAATTTCACCGCGCTCTGCGCAGCGCTCCGGAATGAAGCGGACGCCCAGGCAGGTGGTGCACGCGTGCCGGTTTGTAGAGCACTCGCTGCACAGCCCCGTTCCGGAGCACCTCGGGCACAGCGCCATCCGGCCCCACGAGGAAGTGGCTCGGAGCGCGCGCCGATACCTCGACTCGGATGACTTGGCGTCATGGCACGACGCACAGAGCGCCTGAAGGTTCTCCGGCGCGTAGGGCGCCCCCCCATCGATCAGTTCGAGACGATGGTCGACATCGGACGCAGGTCGGCCGCACTCGCGACATGCGAAACCGTCCCGGGCAAGCACGACCTTGCGGAGCCGCCGCCATTCCGGCGTGGCTCGAGGGTCGGGGCGAAATCGAGGGGGCGTGCCACCGGGAAGAAAGGTGCTGGGTCCCACCAGGATCGCCTCCTCCGGAGGCCCAGCATCGTCGACCAGAACCGCTTGATGTCGCCGCCGCATTGTTCGAGCCCGCCCGTACTGTCCAACCGGCCGCTGGAAGACCGGCTCCGACTTCTACCTTCGGTTCGTCGCGCTGGAGGAAGCGCCTTTTCCCGCCGCGTGATTGCCGGAGCGTGGGAGCGGAGGTCCGGATCGGAACGTCCTCCTGGACCTCCGAGGCGTGGTGGGGACGCGTCTATCCGGACGGAACGCCTCCTGCGGACCGGCTCCGACTCTACGCAAGCCTCTACGATTGCGTGGAGGTGGACGCCACATACTACACGCTTCCGACCCGCCGGATGGTGGAAGGCTGGTACTCCCGGACGCCACCGGGGTTCCTGTTCACGCTGAAGGTGACCCGCGACTTGCTTGACCCCAAGACGCCGGTGAACGCGGAGAAGCTCCAGGGATTTGCCTCCGCGGCGCAGGTCCTCGGGGAGAAGCTGGGGCCTCTCCTGTTGCAGTTCCCTCCGTGGGTGAAGCCAGCTCGGAGTACGCAATTCCTGTGGGAATTGTTGTCCGTCCTGCCAGCGGGACCCCGATATGCCGTGGAGCTCCGCGACGCAGGATGGTACACCGGGGAGACGCGAGAGCGGCTGTTGCGGGAACTGAGAGACCGACAGATCATCCTGGCCTGGGCGAGCCTCAACTACGTTGAGATACCCCCGGAGGTGACGAGCGAGGAGGTCTACCTCCGGTTCATCGGAGACCACACCTCCATTCCGGCCGAGACCCACGGCGAGGTTCGCGCGGACCGGACCGCCGAGACCGCACGGTGGGCGGAACGGCTCCGGGCGGTGTCGAGCGACCTGCGTCGCGCCTTGGTGTTCTTCAATAACCACTACGCCGGGTTTGCGCCAGAATCGGCGAACCTCTTCCGGAACCTCATGGGACTTGTGCCGGTCCCGTACGACCGATGGATGGTGGAGGAGAGGAGCCGGAAGCGGGGCGAGGTCGCAGGGTCGACGCCGATGCCGTCCAGGCGGCTCGACGACTTCGGCTGATTTTGCGCTTGGCGGGCGGATTTATGGCATTGTGTCGTCAGGTGCGGCCACACGCAATGCTTTTCGATTTTCTTACGTTCCCCCCTTCACGGAAGCACCCCCCGCTCGCCGCGATAGGACCCGGGATTTGCCCCCGCCGCTTGCGCTCTACGCGGCGGCGCGTCGCCCTTCCGGCCCCGTAAAGAAGCCCACCCCTCGATGGCTCATTCCGGCTCTCGCGGTTGCCCTTGTGCTGGCCGTGGGCGTGGCCGCAGCGGCGTACTGGCCCTTTCCGCGCCCCACCAGCACCCCCCAGCTCGAAGCGGCCGTGGAGATCAACCGCACGAGCGGTCCGCACCCGCTCTCCGTTACCGTCACGGCGAATGTGAGCGGCGGAACCCCGCCGTACCGGTACGCGTGGACTTTTGGCGATGGCAGCACCGCCACGGCCGCCGGAGCGACTCACGTGTACACGACCCACGGGACGTTCCAGGTCCTGCTCCGCGTCACAGACCTTGATAACCGGACCGCGGGCGGCGGGGTCACCGTCACCGTCGACACAGTCCAGGAGAAGACGACCGTCCTGAACGCTTCTGCCCAGACCCTGGGGGCCGGCGAGTCGAAGGCGTGGATCGTGCCCATCTCCATCCCCTCGACCGCAGTCACGGCCTGGGTCTACGGGACCACGAACGTGACGGGCTGCTCGCTCGGGGGAAACTGTGCGGCCTACGTCGAGATCCTGAACGTGCACGACGAGACGAATCTCACGCTCGGCGACCCGGTCACGAATCCCATCTGGTGCCTCGAGATGAACGGGTCGTGTCAGTCGAACCGGACCACGGACCTCGCGGCGAACCTAGCTGATCTGCCGGGAGAGACCGTCTACCTCGTCCTGTTCAACACTGATCTCCTGTGGAGTCAATCTGTCAGCGCCCTGGTCTGGATGGATTCCTCGTACTGACCCGAGATTGTGGGCGCTGGCCCGAGAGTACGCCGGGATTAACGGTCCCTAAACGAAGAGTCTATTCGGTGGGTCGCCTCGGAGGAAAGGTGGTCGAGTCCATCACGACAGATGACCTGGCGACGCTGTTAAAGCGCGACCCCGAAAGCATCGTCCTGCTCGATGTCCGGGAGGACAACGAGCGCGCGGTGGCCTCGATCGAGCCCTCTAGGCATATCCCCATGAACTCGGTGCCGGATCGCCTCGTCGAGCTCCCCCGGGACCGCCGTATCATCGTGTTCTGTCACCACGGCGGGCGCTCTTACGCCGTCGCAGGCTACCTCGAAACCGAGGGGTTCACGGACGTTACCAACTTGACGGGCGGCATTGACGAGTGGTCTCGGCGGATCGATTCCAAGGTCCCGCGCTACTGACCAGCGGAAGGCAACTGGCCGTTGCGGGAGACGCGCGATCCGGTCTTCGGCGTCGATGACGATGCTACGCGGAGGGCCGGTCCGGGCTCCTCAGGGCCCGCCGATAGGTTTTTGTCGTAGGTGTGGGTCCTCGCGCGCATGTCGGGAGCGCGTCCTTCCTCCCCCCGCGTCCTCCGGCGAACTAGCCGGTCGGCGCTGCTTGGCCTGACGGCCGTGCTGGGTGTCTCAGCGGTTGTGGCCGTACTGCTGCTCAGCGTCTTTTCCGGGACTGCAGGAGCCATCAGCGGCCGGGGCGACCTTGCCGGGGCCGCTCCACGTTCGCTCTCGCTCCCGGTGGCCCCGGCCAATTTCAAGCTCGTAAATCTGTCAGCGAATAATACGACCGTTGACGTCTCGATGGCTTTCAATGTCAGCGTGAACGTCGTGAACCTGACCGGCGGGGCCCTGAACGCCTCGAACTACACGTTCGCCTGGACCGGCCTGCCGGCCTTCGTACCGGGCACCCCGGGTTCCGGATGCGCCGGCACGAACCCGGGCAACAACTCCTCGGTGCTGAACTGCACTGCCGCCTCCGCCGGGTCACTGACGATCTCGGTGACGGCGACGAACTTTACGGGCCAAAGCAACGGTTCGACGACTCTCCCGATACTGGTCAATCCTCTCCCGACGCTGACGTCGCTCACGGTGAGCGAGTTCAACTCCACGTTGGGTACCCAGATCTGGTTCAACGCCACCGCCTCGGGCGGCACGGCACCCCTGACCTTCTCGTACACCGGCCTGCCGCTCGGATGCGCGGGCACCTCCGCCTCGTTCGCCTGCACGCCGACGCGGGCGGGCATCTACAGTGTGGCGGTCATGGCCATAGATTCCTACGGCTACAACTCGACGGCCCGCAGCGCTGCGGTGACGGTTTCCGCCGCCAAGACCAGTTCCCCGGGGATCGGCACGACCGGCTGGGCGGTCGTCATAGGCATCGTCGTCGTCGGGGCCATCGTGACCGTTGCCCTGCTGTTCCAAGCGAGGCGGGAGGAGCGTGCCGGGCGAATGGGAATGGAAGAGCCCGCACAGCAGCCTCCCCAGGAATCCGGGGGAACGCCTCCCATGGGCGGCTCGCCTCCTCCGGGACCTCCGACCTGACGTCCCGAAGGATTGCTCCGCATCGCCCGCGGCAAGGGCTAAGGCACTGAACGTGCCGTGACCGATGGGCGTGTGGCCCAGTCTGGATAGGGCATCGGGTTCCTAACCCGAGGGTCGGGGGTTCGAATCCCCCCACGCCCGATAAGCTTAGTTATCGAATATGGCAAGAATTAGATACCCGAACTCCATGTCCAGGTTGTGGCGCGCTCGGGCGAAGGCTGGAGCCGGCAGGCGCTGCTCAGTGACAAGAACGTACAATCGTGGTTCGACGGCCGCCGATTGACATCCGACGTTTCCGCTCAGTCCGACCTGCGAAAACTCGCACTGCTGACCCACCGGATCGGGACTGACCCGGCCGGAGTGGTCGAGAGAGCCAAGAAGCATCCTGAGGAATTGGCCCGCCGGTTGATCCAATACGCAACTCGATTGAAAGGGCAAGGTAAACTCGAGAGTTACATCGCGAAGACCTTCTCCGGTCTCAAGTCCTGGTTGCGGTTCCGTCGCGTGACCTTCGACCAGTATCCCCGACTGCGAGCGATTCAGGGACTGTCCCTCCGAGGCGAGACGGTGCCAACGCAAGACCAATTGGGACACATTCTGAGCGCCCTGACGATGCGCGGAAGAGCCGTGGCTCTCCTCATGGCTCATAGCGGCCTCCGCCCTGGAGTTCTTGCACACGAGGGCGGGACCGGTCTCACACTGGGTGATCTCCCGGAATTAGATCTAAATGGAGAAGAACTCGCGTTCGAGAAGGTCCCGTTCCTGGTCCGGGTGCCGGCAACCTTGTCGAAGACCTCCCGGGAGTACGTGACATTCGGAACTAACGAGGAGGCGGCAGCGCTCGTCGCCTACCTGACCCACCGGATGAACGGGGGCGAGAAGTTCTCGGCGCGCTCCCCCGTCATCGCCGTTGTTCCTCATCAATCCGAGAATCGGCTTCGTGGAACCGCGCGCGGCAGTTCGTTTGTGACAACCGAAACGATCACCTATGAGCTTCGGACCGGTATCAAGAAGGTGCTGCCGCCCGGGACCCGGTGGAGACCCTACGTCCTTCGGGCCTACTGCTCCACGAGATTGCTCAGTGCCGAGAACGCGGGAAAGATCACGCGGGATGTTCGGGAGGCTCTACTCGGACACGATCTCGGCGTTTCAGGTCTCTACAACTTGTCGAAGAAGCTACACCCGGACATGATCGAGGAGATGCGCGAAGCCTACCGTCGCGCTGAGCCTTTCCTCTCCACGACGAAGACCCAAGCCGTAGTCTCGGAGATCGACCTGAAAAAAGCAATCCTCGGGGTCTTCCTTCCAGAGGATGAGGTCGCCGAGCTAGACGTCGCAAAGCTCTCGGCGCACGACGTTCGAACGCTCGTGGGGGACAAATTGAGGGGGGCTCAGGCCACCATGACGCCCCCTGTCGCTTGGAGTTTGGCACCACAGGCACCGCACACGCCACCGAACGGGAACGGAGGGTCGAACGGCACCGTGGGCAGCCTGGAGGCCGTCGTCCCGCTCGAAGAGGTCAAGTCCCGGCTCGCGGAAGGGTGGAGCTGGGTGGCCCCTTTCGGCAGCAATGACGCAATCTTGCGTCGGCACCCTTGAAAGGGCCGGGCCCCTTCTGCTTGCAAAGCACGTAGGCGACCTACGCGGCGTGTTTAGGGACAGTTACCGCATGGGCGGTCGTAGAGCCCCCTACGTATTTCCTCCGTCAGGCGGTCAAGCGCTTTGGCGGTTCGCGCGAGCCCTTGCATCTCGTGGACGACGCCGGAGCGCTCGGCTCTGAGAGAAGAGAGACGACTTAGTATGGGGCGGTCGGAGATCAATTCTGCAAGCGCCAGGTGGACCTCTGAGACAAGCGGTTCCGCGTCCCCGGAGGCGATGCCCATGATCGAGGTCCCACCCCAACGTACCCAAGGGCGATCCCACCGGTACGGAGAGGCAAAAGTGGTTCCCCCGCCAACGAGGTTCAGTCTTCCCGTACCAAGTTGAGCCAAGGACTGCTTGCGAGTGGGCCATCGTTTGAAGGCCCCTCCCTCAATGCCCGTGTCCATTATGGCGGTCAGCCACCACCACTCCCAAAGACCCTGAAGGACGTAAGGGAAGCAAAGTGTCCGATCGGGCCACGGGCTTGAGTAAGCGTTAGCTCCCTCGATGAGCGGTGTGAGTCCCTTCAACCGAGAGGCGGCCTTTTCCTCGGCCCACAGAGAGGTCTTCTCAACTTTGTCGTTGAATGTTTTGACGCGCTTCTCCACTGTCTCAAACGCATGGAAGTCGTCGGAACCCAAGACGCCATCCCGGAGGTGGGCTATGCCTTCATTGAATGAGGGATCGTCCCTTAGCTCGCTGAGGTCAAAATCCAACGCAAGAATCCTGCCGTTCGCGGTACCGGGCCTCCAACTGTCTGGCGTGAAACCTGAGCGGATCGACCGATGGATGTGATTCGATAGTGGCCCGAAGATGGTCTGCTCAAGCATGTTGTACCGCTGCTGTCGCCTCCGTCGATTCAGTTCTGAGGCGAGTGAAGTCAGGTCGGAACCTTTGGCCCGCAAGCCTGGTCGACCCCCTTCGGTTGCCTCGCCCTCCGTCGCGAGTCGTTGGCGAGCCAGGCGTCGGTTCCTGACAGCCCTCTCAGTATTCCTCGAGGGATCCCTAAGATAGCCTACTGTCTCCGGCTGGTGCCCATCCGCCCAGGCTGGGTCTTCTGCAAGTTGCCGAGCATCCCTCGCCACATCCCCGTCAGTAGGCTCCACCCCGTGCTTCTTGGTTCGCAGATCCGTTTCAATGTCCTCGAACACTTTGTAGAGTTCCTGCTTCCACTTGGGCACAGGCTTTGGGCCGACCATTTGGTCGCCAAATTGTCGTTTTGAGATAAAGGGGGACCCCCCTCCCCCGAATCGTGTGGCGTCACATTGTGAGGCGAGCACGAAAGGAGTCTCCATGCCAACTCACGCGACCTACCGTTGGGATCAGGTCTGTCCAGGGTGTTCCCGCCGGCTACCCTTCCGGTGGAGAATCCCACCATTTGGCCCGGGCCGGCACCTGTTACTCCGCCGCTTTGGAGGACCGCGACAGATACGGGTCGAAGATTCCCTCGACTATCTTGACCCAGGTGCTGAACAATTCCGGTTCGCGTGGATTGGTCGGCTTCGTGCCTCGCTCGAGTACCTCCTTAGAGCCTCCCTCAACGGACGGTGGGCCGTTTCCACGTCGGCCTTCATCCCGAAGGTTGTCGAGCGTTACTCGCGCTCGTCCTTCCCCGAACCACGTACATCCGATACAAGGAAGTGGGCGCCATGACTTCTGAACTCGTACCACAAGGCGCAGCACTCGTCCCGACTGAGCGGGCTCTCGAGGAAGCTCGGCAAGCCCTTGTGAGGCTCCTCGACCACGATCTGGCCGTACTCCGGCTCGGCGCCGAGCTGGGGATCGGCCCTTTGGAAGTCGCCCGCCGATCTGTTCGCATCTCCCTCACGAACCTGAAGGAAGAGGGCAAGCCTGTAACCCTCGTCATCGCCGAGAGCGAGGAGCACCTCCACGAAGTAGTCGAAACGGTGCGCAATCCCGGGGTCTACCGTTACAAGACCGTCCAGCGAGTTCCACCCCAGCCGGCGCTCCCGGAGGCGAGCGCGGTTCAGGAGAACAAGGTCGGCGAATCGGCGGACTCATCGGAATCCCAGTCCTCTGACGAAGAGGCAAAGGCTGAAACATGAACGGAAGCGAAGAGACAGGGAGACTTGTCTACGGCAACGACGCGGAGGCGGATCCTCCGCGAGCTCGACAGCGCACACTCGGAACGCAGGCGCCTTCCGCGGCCCCCCCGCGCTCTGTGCTCCGGGCCGCAGGTCCCGACTTGCGGGCGGGCCTCAGGAAGGCGGCCGCGGGTGAGTGGAACGGCGAGGCTGGCCAAGTCATGCGCGAGGATCTTCGGAGTCGTGCGCAAGCAGTCTCGCCGCTGTACCGGCAGACGATGGGCCGGGTCAGCGACGACCTCCGGCGCGACGCGCTTCGTGCGGGTCTCGGCGATCTATTCCGTCGAGCTTGGGGCACGACCCCGGAGTAGCCGCGGGTGCAAACCCGTGTCCTTCGATGTTTGGCTCCAATCGTGCCCAAGCGGACCACTCCTAAGGTCGGCAACATGAGGAGGGGTGAGGGGCAGGTGCAGCTCGCCGCGCTCAAGGCCGCGACGGCGACCCTGGACCCTACGCACCCCCTTCGTCTCTTGGTCACGAGCCTGCCTGATAAGATGCCCTCGGTGGAGTTCGCAACCCTGGTTCCGACATTCTGGTCCTTGGCGGAGCGAGCGTCATGATCGACCACGCGGTCACGGTCGCAAAAGCTTGGCAACCGCGGGCCCGGTGGTCTTGGCGAGCGCGACCAAAATCGACGCCACGCTCACTGGCGGGTCATGGGTAATGGATAGTGTGCTGACGATGTGTACTGAATGTAGAATCCCAGGTTCGATCTATCATTTCGGGCCACGCAACAGCTTCGAGACCGAAGCTGGGTCCGACTGGGGCGGCTTTAGGATGTGTCGTTGCGAGAATTGTCAGGATTTAGTCAGGATCGAACGGTTTGACTATGAAGGCCATCGTCGGGATGACGAATGTTACTGTCGTCACTGCCACCACCAAGTCGAGATGGGGTGATGGGACGAGGGCTGACATGCAGCCACCGACGTTGTGTGAACCCGCGGTGAGGGCCTAATGCTCGGGGAGCGGCTCGTGAACCGGCTCATTGCTTGATAGTCGGTCGCCGGGGCAAGCGTGCCGAGAGCGGATCCGAGCCAACCGGAGGTTCTGGCGGAGGGGCCGGCGTGAGTCACGTCGACGAGCTCCGTCGGAAGGGATACTTCCTCCTCCCGCTCCCGCCGAGAAGGAAGGAGTACCCCCGAAAGGGTGGACCGGACGAACCGAGGCCTACGATATACCGGCCGGCGGGAACGTGGCGATCGGCGTGCGTGGCGAGGCCGCGATTCTCATCACCAACGATGACCGATCGACCGCCTGGGCTACCGAAAGATTCGGAGACCCCAACGTCCGATCCCGTCGTGGCGGGCATTGGTACTTCAAGCCCAGCACCGAAGAGGGAAACGAACCGAACAGAGAGACCGCTGTTGGAACGATGGAGTTCCACCGCAACAATAAGTATGCCCTCGTGCCGCCGAGCGTCCACCCATCGGGCACGGCGTATGCGTGGGCGCGGCCGCTCCCTCCTGTCGCCGAGCTGCCTGAAGCCCCGGACCTCCGTGACCTGTGGCACCCGCGCGGAGAGCACCACGAAGAGCTCCTCCGCCTGAGTGCGGCGAAAGCCCACAGCGGCCTCGACGCGGACACAATCGGGCGCGAGCTGAAGGTGTGGCGCGATACGCACCTCTCGGACCTCCACGCGCACCCCGACGATGAACTCGAGCGAATGGCAAAGGGGTCCTTCGACAAGTTCCATGGGCAGGCGCCCGGGCGGACGCGGAGCACCGAGGTCAGGACGGGCAACGGGGAATCACCACCCGAGCTGGCAGCTCCGGTCGGCGACGGCGCCGTCCTATTTGCCAAGCTTGTCGAGCGGATCCGAGCTCACTACTACTTCGAGGAGGAGTGGCACTACACGATCACCGCCCTCTACATCTTCCAGTGCTGGGCAGCCCGCGCGGGGGCCCTCCCCGCGTTCTTCTACCTCTACTACGGCGGTCAGTTCGGTTCGGGGAAGTCGAACATCCTGTACCTGCTCTCATCGCTGACGGACTCTCTCCTGGTGGAGAACATCTCTACGTCCGCCCTCGCCCGCTCGATTGAGGCGGGGAGGCCGGTGTGCCAAGATGAGATTGACGTCTCTCGCGGCACAGAGCTCGACGATATCATGGCCGCCTTGTGGCGGAGCGGCTACCGACGGAACGGGCCCCCATACATTCGGTGGGACGCGAAGAACAAGCAGCGCGAGGTAGTCCCGATCTACTCCCCGAAGGCCGCGACGTTCCGATCGGTCCTCGACCCCGCCCTCCAGTCGAGGGGGTTTACCGTTCCCACGGCGAAGCCGCTCGGCAAGGATGGGTACCGGCTCGTACTCGCTAACCTGTGGTCGAGGACGTCAGACCTCGTTGCTCAGCTGCGCGCGTGGGGGAGGGCCGGGGCGAAGGAGTGGCCTGACGCGCGGCTCGAGGCCCTCGCCCGTACCCCGGAATTCCAAAGCGAGGTCGAATCGGTCGTAGGTGAGATCGGCGCGAATCGGACATCGGAACTGTTCACGATCGCGCTCCTCGTCGCCCACATGGTACCGGTCGAGGTCGCGACCTCCCTGTCGAGCGCGGGCGCGCTGCGGGAGGTGGCGGTCGGCGAGGACCAAGCAGAGGCGCTCGAGGAGCTACGCGAGGCGGTCGTGGCGACGATAGAGAGCACAGTCTCGTCCTCCCTTGACGGTCAGGCGGTCTACCGAGTCGTTCAACGGGCGGTCCGCGACGCGGTCAACGGGAAGCACAAGGAGCGGGGGGACAGGCCCCTCACAACGGCGCGACTGGCGCTCCTCCGACGCGAGCTTGGCGTAAAGGACTCCTGGCTAGTCAACTTCCACGGGTGATACGTCTGGAACCTGCCGGGCGCCTTTGTACAGGGACTTACGGGTGACACCCCCGGCTCAGCCCCTCATCCACCCAACCTCACCACGTCGACCCCACAACCCAACACCAACCCCACATTCAGCCCTGTATCGGGTTCCTCTGGCGGGAGAGTGGGGTCGGAGAGGGGCCCGGAGTGGGGTGGTGGGGTAGGATCCGGGGGGGACCCTCAACGACCCAACACCCCCCACCCGCCACACGACGGTGCGGGACCGGACCAAGGCGATACGGTGATGGAGGAAGAGGGAAACTGGACGGTCTCCCCTTCAAACCGCCGGCGAAGGTCTGAGCCTTGACAGAGTCTGCCGCGCTCTACCTTCGGGTCTCGACCGAGGATCAAGACCTGGCCGGCCAGGAACGGGACCTCCGGATGGAGTGCGACCGTCGGGGCTGGGAGGTCATTGCCACCTACTCCGAAAAGGTGTCAGGCACGGGCAAGGTCGAACGGAGGGAGTACGAGCGCCTCCTCGCGGAGGCCCGGACGCCGGAGCGTTCCTGGGGCCACCTCCTCGTCTGGTCCCTCGATCGATGGTCCCGGGAGGAGCGGTTCAGCCGTGCCGTCGCGACCATCGAAGACCTCGAGGCCGCGGGCGTCCGGTTCCACTCTCTACGGGAACCCACGCTCGACTCGTCGGAAGATGGGACGCCGAACATGGGTCGGGACCTACTGCGAGCGATCCTCCCCGTCATCGCCTCCTTCGAGTCTCGCCGCCGCTCGGAGCGAGTCAGGGTCGCCATGAGGGAGATCCGGGAGGGTCGACGGGCGACGCGGTCTGGAAGACCCCCGGGGCGGCCTCGAAGGGTGACCCCTGAGAAGGCCAACGCAATCCTCGCATTCAAGGCGCAGGGGCTCAGCTACCGGGTCATGGCGCAGCGCGTGGGCCTTCCCCGGGGAACATGCGCCAACGTCGTCTCTCGGGCACGGCGGGGGCTGTTAGACAACTCCGTCGTTAGACAAAGGTGAGACGACCCGGCGGAAGGACCCGGACTTACTCAGGGTGCCCGTTTCGAGAACCCAAAACCGCTAGAACCTCTACCTAAGGTTCTTCGCTGACCAGTAGCTTGGCGACTAATGTGAACATCGGCCATCCGTGCTCGGATGTGGTGGAACCTTGGAGGCGAATCGAGGGAGCAGATCCACCGGCTTCCAGGTGCGACCGAATCCACTAGGCCGTGCCGCACCACCTGATCGAGCATTGCAGAGAATGCTTCTCGGGTCAGGAGGGAACGTACGCCTCGTACTGAAATCGAATAGGGTAAGCCGGCACGGAGCTTCGAAGGGCTCGCGCCTCAGAAATTCATCATATCGAACCTTAAAGTGGAATCTATCCAAACAATTCTGACAATCGCCCCGTGGTGTTGATCAACCATTGACAGATAGGAGAGTCAAGAAACTTCGGTGAATCAACCGAACCCCGTGCTCCCGGCTCGAGAAGGAAGTTCGAAGATATGAGAGACTCCCGGCGCCTCCACTCCCAGAAACCGTGAACTCGGTTGGGAGACGACCACCGCGCCGTGGCTACGGGCAGCGCCGAGCAAGGCCTCGAAGGCTTCCCCAGTCAATGGCATGATTGGCAGGATTCCCCTATAGGGCGGGAACATGTCGGTAACTCTAGGCCGAATCACAAGCGAGTAATCCGGTATTCCGGCTACGTGGGAACTCCTCGAATTCATCCAGAAGTGGGCGTTACTGCCGGTCCACGGACAGTGCCGCGTGCGCCCATCCACTAGGACCAAACTGATCCCCCTCTCGTCTATTCTCAACCCGGACGGCCCTGGCGCGAGCCGGCGGGCTGACGTGAAGCCATACGCGCCGCCGTACCACGCGAGAATCAGTGCCCACGTCACAACCCCAGCGCGAACCAGCGGGCTAGTCGGACCGAAGAGTCCGAACCAGACTGCTACGGCGAGAATGGCAGGGAGGGCTACTGCCCCGATTGCTGTGAACACCTCCCGCCGCCGTCGGAACCGGTCCGCCACGATGCTGTTAACACCGCTTAGATCGAACTCTTGGTCCATTCCGGTCCGAATCCTCCCATCAAGGATAGGCCAGGATGTCGACTAAAGCGTCCGCGGCTCCGAACCCTGAAAGACCTATGAGCGCACCCCAAAGCAGGGGGTCGTCCTCTTCGGTCGCTAGCAGTTTGACCACCGTGAACCCAAAGACCAGCAGGTTGAATACTAAAGCAACGAGAAGAATGTAAACCGAGCTTGACAAAAAGGTCCACAGAGTAAAGGAGAGCGCGAGGATTTCCAAACCCAACAATCCACCAGCAAAGAGGCCAGAGTCGTCCGCGGATCCTGTCGTCTCCCACCAGAGAAACCCGGCGAGTAGCGAGCCGCCCACGCCGCCTGCTACAGCGAGGTCCTTCAGCGCGCCCCAGAAGGAAGCATTCTTGAAAACCGCGTTAATGCCGTTGAGCCCGGACACGAAAGTCTGGATAAGCCCGGCACCCGCACTACTCCATCCTCGCCCGTCGGGGGTGCTGCCGTGGGACGCCGTAATCGCGACCGTAAGGAGGATCAGTACGATACCTACGACAAACCCCGCCCCTAGGCTAAGCGGAGAAATCAGCGAGAGCGCTATCTGAACAGCGAACCCGACAACCGTCGAGGCAGGCAGGAGCCCCCCTGACAGGGCAGAGTAGAAATTGTGCTCCTCTTGGTTAGTGACAACCCCCGACCGAGCATATGTGGTCACAGCCGCGGTGAGGGATGTGTTTACCGGTGGCACGTAGGCGTTTACGCCATTTACGATAAGTTGGACCACCGGTCTCAGCAGATCGTCGATCCCGGTCTCCACAAGCCCAACGAGGTCATTCAGCCCCGTTTCGAGCGCCTGCCCCGCCGTCTTGAGCGCGCTCGCGGCGCGCGCCGCAATGCTTCCCCCAAGCTTCGCCGCCTCGTTTACCAGGTGATCGATGTAGGTGAACGCCGCGGCGGCCGCGTTCCACGCGATCTCGATGAGCGAGACCAGTATCTTTCCGAGCGCGAGGACATCCGTAGCGGCATTCCAGAAGAGACCCCAGAGACTGCTCGAGCGGCTGGTCTGGCTCGGGGGTGTGGTCGTCGGGGGCGGCCCGTAGAGCCCATCGGTGGTTAGTGCGGCGTTCGCCAGGGCTGATACGACCGGAGAGTCGAAGCCGAAGAATGGCACCTGGTTCGTGACCTGCTGGAACGACCCATTGAGTCCCCCAGTGATGTTGTCGAGCAATCCAGCGAGGAACAGGTCGAGCTCGTTCTGGGAGGAGACGTTCAGGGTGATTATCGATTGGACCGCCGGGGGAGCCCCGATCGTGCTGTATAGTGTGGGGTTGGTCGCCAGTCCACCCGTATTGCTTGATGAGGCGCTCGTAACCCCGAGCACGCGCACGACCCCCTCGGTGTTATTGGCCGTTCCGGATTCGGTCGCGCTGTTGATCGTTCCCGCGCCGGTCGCGACCGCCCGGTCCTGCCAGTAGCAAGACAAGTCGGCCATCAGGTTCCTTTCCCCGAAGCCCGTGAGCAGACTTGCGTCGCTCCCGTTGACGATCAACGGGGGATTCGAGGCGCTCGTGTACGGCAGGGTCGCGTTCAGCAGGATCCCCCTTCCGAACGAGGAGTTAAGGAACTGCTCCCGCGGGATGAGCAGGTTGTTGAGCCCCGTATTGAGGCTCACCGTGTACGTATTGGAAGGGTTCGCGGGATACGATATCACAGGCGAAGTCCACGGACCAGAGGCGTTCACGACCACCAGGTCGAACGATTGCTCGCCGGTGTAGCGCTCGAGACCCAGCGGGAGGCCGTTTGTAGTCGAGTTGGTCGTAGGCAGCCAGAGCCAGGTGGTCGCCTTCCCGCCGGTCGCGGCCCCCTCTAGGGTGAAGCTCAGCGTAGCATTCGGTGAACCGGTACCGCTCGTCTTGGCATAGGTGATGGGCGCTCCGTTCACCATGTCGAGGCTCACGTTCGCCTCCCAGTGCTTTCCGTTGAAGGGAAGAGCGTGGTCCGTACCACCCTCGTTGGCGATCACTTCCACCTGGAGAGTCTGGTTCTGGAACGTCTGACTCACCGGAATCGAAACGCTGTAGCCAGAGATCGACTTGCTTGTACTGCTGACGATGGTCGGCGCCGAGTAGTTCTGGAGCTCGGGCGTGCCAGAGGTCGCGGTTCCGTTGCGGACCGTGAACTCAACGGCGAAACCGTTCCCGTTCGAGAGCCCTGACTCGGTGGCCGAAAGGGAAGCAATCTCCAGCGACTCGTTATAGACCGGATTTACCCGCTCGCCGTCGGGGATTCCGGTGAAGACTGTCGAAGCAGCCAGCGGATTCGCACCCCAGGAGAGCTTGCCCCAAACTGTCAGCGTGTAATGGCCGTTGGTAGGGTAGTAACCGATAACAGCCCGCAGCCAGCCAACTCCCTCGCTCGAAGTCAGGCCCTCCAGGTAGCTCAGGGCGTTTCCCGTGCCCGTGCCCGACCAGAGGTGATAGGCGTCGTATTGGGTGCCGTCGTCCAATGGGTACTTGTTCGGAGGCGTCCAGGTTGTGTTCGCCTTTCCGGTGTGCGGACCACCGGGGTATTGCGCGAAGTTGAAGGGGTTCATCCCGGTGGTCTTGCTGCTCTCGTTCCAGCACTGGAAGTATTGGGTCGGGCAACTCGTGCTCGATCCGATGTCGAAGGTCAGATTCCAAGTGTCGAGCATGTGACTCCCGGCGGTATCGATGGTGTTCGGGTCCAGGTCAAACTCCTTCTCGACGAAGTCGTTCACCAGGCCATTGGTCGCCCAGGCCAGAGGGTTTGCGGTGACCCACGTTATGGACGGTTCGACGTATTGATTCCAATACCCCCCGTACGCGTTGGGCACCGGGACGATCCAACCGTAGGATTTCTCCCAATTGGTGAGACCGTCCCCAGAGCTGTCAAGACCATAGGTAAAGATGTACGGTCGACTCTGGAACGTCGCTCCCTGCCCGTTCTTGATTACTGTGTAATTGAGCACTACAGTGACGCTGTAGGACGTGTTAAGCCCCAAGCCGGTCACGTTCATTGCGTAAAGTGAATCCCAAGCCAGTAGCGGAACCAACGGCGCGACAATTGGCATGCTGACCTGCTGGCTCAGATTGCTTTGGTTAGTGTACGAGAGGTAACCGCTCACGAAGTTCGCGTACCTCGTGATGTTCGATGGAAGGTTCCACCAGATCAGCACGCCGCCACCTGTGTGCGAGATAGAGTCGTAAGCGTATTCCTGCTCGTGGAGCGGGAAGTTGTTGAACGTCGCAAATGATGTCGAGTTGCTTGCCTCGAAGGTCAGGCAACCCGAGTCTTCGGCCGTGACGCCCGTGATCTCGTACCAGGAGGAGGGCGTCAAGCCGTGGAGCTCGGCGATGTACTCGTATGGGGATCCGACCCCCTGTTCCTGCGCCGTCTGTGTGAAGTTAATCCCGACTCCGAGCTCGTAGTAGCGGACCCACCCGTTGCCGTTAACGGACGAGTTCCACTGCACGGTGAGGTTCCCGGCGGTGTAGTTGGTAATGCCGAGACCAAAGTCCCTCACGGAGTTCGTGGTGAATTGGAACGTGCAGCCGTAGTTTGTCGCGGCAGGCGGTGCCGAGGACATTTGGTTGACGTAGATCGTGGGGCTAAGGCTGCGATTGTAACGCCCTGTCTGGCTCGTGGCCGAAAGTTGGGCTGTGTACCAGTCGTTGACGGAAAGGTTGGAGGACTGCAGAGCCTCGGAGATTCTTTCCGGAGTGCCGTTGCTCCAAGTGTTGGGAGACCCGCCACCGGTGTGAGAGAGGTTGGTGAGTTCAGTCGTGGCATTGGCTGGCATGGTGTTGTTCCAGAAGTAATTCACGTAGTTCTTGTTGGGAAGGTTGACGATAGGTGGGGGCGACGGGAACATCCGGAGGCTCGTGGTCAGGCTGCCCTGAACGGGGACCGTGACACGAGCGGGGAGACCCTCCTCTGGAGGGACCACATCAGAGTTAGTGTGGCTCCCGCATGCCGTTGCGGTCACGTATCCTTCGTAAGCGGCGGAGAAGTTGCCAGACCACGCGGCCGTGGCGTTGGAAGTAAGGTTCGCTACGTAGATGCTTGGGAGGTTCGCGCCACTCTCAAAAGAATGCACGCCGGGTCCCTCGACGGAAACGTTGCTGTAATAAGCGTAAGGAGAGGCCGTCTCGGTGTATTGCCATGCCTCCCAGACACCCAGCTTGCCGCAATAGATCTGGCTGCCGGTCCAATTCGTGGAATACGTGGGGAACGAAGCAGGGCCGACCGCGAGCAGTCCGGTGGTGGGGTTCAGCGGCGTGGCATTGACCTCGACGGTCGCCGTCTTATGGAATGTCGGGTCCGTATAGCTGCCGCTGAAGACCGTGTCTGAGACTGGGGGAAGCACATTCCCTGTGGGGTTGAGGGTCCGCAGTGGATCGGCCGACCAGCTCACCGCGATTCCTTCGGCCTCCAGGGACCAATCGCAGAGCACGGCAAGGAAGCTGTTCGCCGCGAAGGGGCCAAGGGTCATCGCGACGCTGGGAGCCCAGTAGTAGTTCGGGGGAAGCTTGGGAATCCCTGATGAGGTGCTGCTATTCGTCGCCCGTAGTCCGGGGCCCAAATTGCCGCACAAAGCGCTAGAGGAGGCATACTGAAGTTGAACGTGCGTAACGTTGGGATAGATCAGGTTGCCCGTGTTGTTCTGCAGATTGCAGAGGTAGCTCGTTTTGGTGGGGTGATTGATGTAGTTGGTGACGTTCGTTTTCGCCCACGCAATCCGATTCGCCGCGAGGGTCTGAAGCGAGCCGTTTGCCCCATTTACCTGGCCGGCGCGGTAGTCCCAGTTCTGGAGCTGGCTAAACTCGGCGTTCAGGACGTTGAGCGCATTCCTCGCCCCCAGAAACGCTCCAGAGTACCGAACCACTAGCTGGCCGCTCTGCTGTCCCTGCCAAGCGAAGAAGGGTCGCTCGAAGGGATCGACCGCGATCGCCGAGGGGTACAGCGTCATTTGATTGTTAAGATGGCCCGCCCCGGGGACGGACTCTGGAGGTGCTATCGGGCGAGCGTCGGCTGAATAAGTCGCCACGTCTTGAGCCCAAACTCCCTGTGAGTTGTCCCGCCACAGCGTCTGGAAGTAGCCTGCCGGCGATGCCGCAACGACCGGGTCGGCCACTGCCCCTGTGGAAGTGGAGGTAAAATACGGTCCGACCCAAGTGAGACCGGCGTTGTCGGAGGCCATTGTGGCCGCGACCACGACGCCCTGAATGCTCGTTGTGTAGAGAAGGAAGAAAGTTGCCCCGTCCACCGCCATTGCGACCTGACCAGGGATACCGCCAGGGTTCCAGATCCGAGTCCCGCCGGCCGAATTGAAAGCGGACGTATCCGGCGATGAGGTGAAGTTCGTTATTTGCCAGTGGGAGAAGAGATGGCCCCCATCCAGGGAGGCGTAGAGGAGCACCGTATCGAACGCAGTCGTCACGACCACGGCCTCTTCTCCCATCCCGGCGCTCGGGAGCCAACCCAGGGTGTCGTTCGCCACCCCGGTCGCGAGTGAAGTGGACACCATGCGTTTTCGGTTAACGGGCCTTTCGGCTGGAACCCCACAGGCTCATGAAGGGAGGTCCACCTCGATGGGATGTCTCACCCGTCGCGGAAGACCCGAACGAAACGCCGAAGCCGATCGCCGATTGGAAGCGCCACCGCCGACGACTACCTCGAAGCGTTCCTCACCCTCTTTCCACCCCGGGTGATCCAGCGCATCGCTCGCGAGAGTGGCTTCATCCGCCGTCACCGTAAGCTCGACCCCGTCGCCTTCCTCTACACCCTTGCCTTCGACACCGGTCCCCAACTCCAGCGTACCGTCGAGGCGCTCCGCGACGCCTACAACAAGCGGACCCCGGACCCGATCCTCAGCGCCGGCGGCTTCCACGGCCGCTTCACCCCCGAGCTGGTCGAGTTCCTCCGTCAGTGCGTGGCGTATGGCCTCGCCCAGCTCCGGGCCCGCCCCGGGAATCGCCTCACCCCCAAGCTCGCTCACTTCACCGACCTCCTCATCCAAGACTCCACGGTGATCCGACTCTTCGCCGCTCTCGCCAAGTTCTACCCACCGACCCGGCTCGCGAAGAACACCAAGTCGAACCGAACCGCCGGGGCCAAGGTCGCCACGCTGTTCAGCGCGCGAGCCAATGGCCCCGCCCGCCTCGAACTGGTCCCGGAGAGTACCCCTGAGATCGATACGCTGAAGGTCGGACCGTGGGTGAAGAATTCGCTCCTCCTCGTCGATCTCGGCTTCTACAAGCACCAGGGGTTCGCCCGCATCGAGGAGAACGGCGGGTTCTACCTCTCCCGCCTCAAGGGCAACGCCAACCCGATGTTGATCGGTTCCCACCTCGTCCATCGAGGACGAGCGATCGACCTCGAAGGGAAGCGGTGGTCGGAGGTCGCCCCCCGCCTCCACCGCGAGGCCCTCGATGCGGAAGTAGAGCTGTCGTTCCAGCGACGGGCCTATCGAGGCAAGCACCGCGGTGACACCCTCCGCGCCCGACTGGTGGCGGTCTGGGACGAGGAGCATCGCGAGTACCACGCCTACGTGACCAACATCCCGGTCGAGGTGCTGAGCGCGGAGGACATCGCCGAACTCTACCGAGTCCGCTGGTCGGTAGAACTCCTATTCAAAGAGGCCAAGGGATCGTTCCACCTGGACCGGGTGGCAACGGGGAACCGATACATCGCGGAGTCGCTGATCTGGACGTCGTGGATCGCCCTGCTGGTGAGCCGACGAGGCCACACCGTGTTGCTCGAGCACGTCCCTCCCGAGGAGAGGTTCCGATATCCTCCGCTGCGCTGGTCACGCGTGTTTCGAGACGAATCGCGAGAGTTCCTCGCTCCCCTACTCGACCGACTCCATCGACGCAAGGTCATTCCCGACCCGATCGACGAGCTTGTCGGCCGTCTGGACGTGCGAGCGCGGGACCCGAACATCACCCGAGAGAGATTCCGAGAGGAATGGTTTGGCTAAACCGAAAACACATGAAGTGGACACAGACGAAGGGGTTCCTGCCAAGTAGAACGTTGTTGCAACAACCGACCCGGAGTTGACCGTCGTGAGAAGGGCGGCGCTTCCGCCGAAGCTGAGTTGGGGGTCCGCGCCGGAAAGAGGTGTTGGAGTGAGGTCAGTCCAACTGGCGCCGTACGACGGTTTCAACGACTCATAGACTGCCGTCTGCCCGCCCCAGGAAATCGCAACGAAAATTGCGCTGCCATCGTTCGCGGAGGCGAGGGCGTCGCCCGAAATGCCAGATTCCACGGATCCGATTGGTACCGCAGTGGACCACTGGACCGGGGCTACTGCTACGGGAGAATGGTGCAAGGTCGCTGAGTCCTTGGACCACATTGAGAGCCTCGACCCGAGGTCCCTCCTTACGGAAGGGTTGATTGCTTGGCTCGCCTTGATTCTTGTTTCCGCTCATCACCTCCAACTCGACCTTGTTACGTCAGTCGAGACTCGTTGGAAGGAGATTGAACGAAAGCGAGTAACATGAACCACGTCGCTTCTGTGGTCGGTTTTGTCTGCCTTGTGGATCCCCGGTTCAAGCCCATGTGTCGCGTTCCTTTTGTGGGCAAACTATTCATTAGCTAGGCCTAGCGCATCCCAGCAGATTCGAACCTGTTTGGGCATAGACCCGCTCGGAGCTAATCCCAGGGAGGTTCTGAACCGACCTCCTCTGGGAGGCGAGGCAGCCTCTTACCCTCCCAAACTGTTCACACCAGTCCGAACACGATGAGGTTTGAGGTAGTCCGGATTTATGAGTCAATCATAAGGTGGAACCCGGCCGAGGTTTCGATTTTGCGACTCCTGGCATCGAGTGAGGCCTTCCACGACTGGGCGCTTAGGCTCTACGAAGTCGACAAGATGATTGGAGGGTTCGGCGCACACAATGTTGACATCAACCCCGAGGGTCTTCGCATTACCGGGGCATACTTGGAGGAGGATCGGGACATATTCCGGTCGATCCAATACTGTTCCCGTACCATCCTGGAAAGCCTGACACAGCTCGACTCCCGTTATCTTGTCGACATGTCGGGTGCGCACGTCGAAGACGTACTGAAAAGGTACCTCAGCCATCTCCGCCCGAACAGTCGCCCAGGGTCATTAGGAGTCACCCTAACGACTCTGATGAAATCGAAATTCAGTCTGGAAGCACCCGCCCGCCAATTGCTCGATCAAGCCAACACGCTAAACCAGGCATACGTGCTCGCGAAGCACGAGTTCGCAAGGCACGCCCTCCCCGCAGGCGATCCTCATTCGTTGGATGCGGACACCCACACCTTCTCGTTCGACGATGCAATGGTTGCGTACTTCGCCGCGAGGATTCTCGGTCTCGCTATGATGACTCCGATGTTCAAGAAATGGGGAGAGCCGAAGTCATTGACATCCATCCCTGTTCTCGGGTACTGACGAGTTTCTTCGGATCTGGAGAATCCGCTCATTCAATCTACGTCGCTGGGACCCTGGGCTCGTCGCCGACGCCGAGCCGGGCACTTGATCCAGACGTCGGTCGATTCTGCAAGGAGGCGGGTGTTCTCTAGAACTCGCTCAACCATGCTCGTGTTCAGTCACTGCCTGCCCTAGAAAGGTCGAGCCATTGTGCCTCCGGAAGGACCCTGTCAACTGAATCTCGACACCTGCCCGGTTCTGTCAAGCAACTATTCTTTCACCGTGGATATCGCGTGCCAACAGACTTGACGATCCTAAGGCTCGGTGTGATTGGGATCCGGCATTTACGCCTGGGTTTGAACCCGTGGTTCGGTAGCTCCTCACGGAGTGGATTCGAGCCTATCGATGTGGCGTAGGATTCGGTGAGTTAACTCATCGAATCCCCCCACGCCCGGTTGGATTCGAACCCCCGGGCGGTCTGACTCCCCCCTGGAATTTTCGTCGATTTGTCGCGGAGTGTCCGCGCGTATCAACGTTCAAGTTTGAGACACCTGAACCGGTCTGCTCCCTCCGGAAAGGGGTCCGTTCTCTAAGTTCCCTTCACGCTGAAACGCTCGCGAGCCTCCCCGGGCGGCTATGCTGCTCTACGTCGTCAGTTACTCCATCCGCTGACTGGGCACCCGACAAGGGAACCATCGCAGGGACGAGTGGGTTCCCATGAGCCGCCTTCCGAAAGAACTCTTAAGATTGGCCTTCACTATCGAAGGGCTGCTCTTGACGACCAGCGCAGGAAGCCGAAGTACGCCGCGCACTCACGAAACCTGAGAGAGGATGCTTGCCGCTCCGACGTGCGTTGCTCTGCACACTCGGTCCCACGTCGCTCAACGAGCGGGTGATTACACAATTGGAACAGATTGGGGCCACTCGTTTCCGAATCAACATGTCCCACACGGACGTCGGCGACTTGGAACGAATAGTCCAGTACATTCAGAACTGCACCAAGGTGCCCATCTCTATTGATACGGAAGGAGCACGGCTCCGAACCGGCCTCATGAGCGACGGGGTGGCGGTTGAGGAGGGCGCCCAAGTTCGCCTAGTCCCGGAGGCGTTCTGGGGGGATGCATTCACCATCCCGATCGCTCCCCGCGACGCCATCGCGCAACTGAAACCCGGTTCGCAGATGAGCATCGATTTTGATGCGGTCATTCTCCGAATCGACAAGGTCAACAACGGGTCCGCCGAGGCCACGGTCCTCTCGGGAGGCGAGATTGGATCGCGAAAGGCCGTGACCGCCTTTCCTTCGCCCCAATTGCCCACCTTTTCCGAGAAGGACCTGCTCGCCACCCGGATTGCGCTGGATAATCAGGTCCACGAGTTTGCCCTTTCGTTCTGCGAGCACCGGGATGCCGTGGACCAGCTCCGGGGGATGATCGGGCCGGGGAACACAATCGTCTCGAAGATCGAGAGCCAGGAGGGCGTGCGGAACCTCGAGGAGATCCTGAAGTCCACGAACCGGATCTTGATCGACCGCGGCGACCTCTCACGCGAAGTCCGGATCGAGGGCATTCCGCTGCTGCAGAAGGCGATTATCCGTGCGGCGAATGCGCGGAAGGTCCCGGTCTACGTCGCTACGAACTTGCTGGAATCGATGGTTACCCGGCGCGTCCCCACTCGGGCCGAGGTGAACGATGTGATCAACACCCTCATGGACGGCGCTGATGGCCTAGTGCTCGCGGCGGAGACTGCCATTGGCAAGTATCCCGTTGAGGCGGCACGGATGATCGCGACGCTGATGATGGAGTATGAGCGGTCACTCGAGGGGTATCGCCTCGAGGATCTGTTGGGGGACCCGCCCCTAGCTGCTCCTCGAGCGCCCCGTCTACCAGCTGGCCGCCGCGGGAACGGAGGCAGCTAACCTTCTCGAGCCTTTACGCACTGGTTTCGACCCGTGGAGTTCGAATGCGATTCTCTAACCGCTCTTGCGCCCCGGCACATATTCGGGTGACTAGTGGCGCAGGGGACGTGCTCCGGTTCGGGCTAGGTCCACGCCAGGAGTGATCGGGGGGTCTCGAATCGGGCAGAAACGGAACCATAAGCGTCCGAGTCCCCGCACGGGCGCTTTCCTCGGTCCGGGGCCCCCCGTCGCGCGCGACCGATGACAGGACCGCAATCGGTGCCAGTGGTCGGGAACCGCCTGTGGATAGGAAACCCACCGTTTTCCGCGGCAGCGCATCACAGTTTGCCGCCCGAAGCCCTTAGCATCCCGGCCGACGGGGACGTGTAGTGCCGGCGCGGAAACTGACGGGAGATTAGCCCGAGAGGGCGCGGGCACAAGATTTACGTTCAGGACCTCTTACGGGAGGCCCGGAATGTCCGCAGGATCCGACCGGCCTCTTCGTGGCATTGCCTTGTTTGGACTGGCGGCGGTCGCTGTCGTGCTCGGGATTGGGCTCGTCGCCTTACCTCTCGCATCGGCTGAGCCCGCCGTTATGGCAGCGGCGGTTTACGCGTTGCAAGTTTCGGTGAATCCATCGTCGCACACTTACACTGTCGGCGAATCGCCCGGTGTCACCGCTACGGAGAAGAACACGGGTTCATCGACCTTCAAGGCGACGGCCTGCATCGTGTCGGTCGAGGTGCCGGGATCGCATACGTTCAAGTCCGGCGCTTGTCCCGGATTCAAGGCGTTCTCGGTGAAGGCGGGAGCCAGCGCGAGTCAGAAGTATAGTGTGTATCCGTACAAGGTCACGAGCACGACGCCTAAGGGGACCTATCACCTGAAGGGATACTTCAAAGGGACCGTCGGCGGGAAGGCCTACGTAAGCAAGACTGTGTCATTCACGCTAACGGTCGCGTAGCCGAAGGTCCGCGGAGCGTCGGCAGTTGTTCGAGCAAGGCGCGTTCGAACCGGCGTCGGGACGACCACCCCTGGGCTCGAACGGCGGACCGATGAGCGGGAACCGTTCGGCGGGGATTCACGGGCACTCCGCCTCAATGTAAGCGGGCGGGGCCCCGGAACTCACCTGCGAAGGGGCACCAACCCTTGGTGGATCCTTGCCGTCACGACGGGTGAACGTCAGTGCGCGGCGGGCCGAAATCGCCCGCCATGTAACATCACGTAAGGACAAGTCTGCGGCGCCAAGATGGCAGTTGGATGACGAACGAGTCGCCGACGGTCATCCCCGAACCTCGCGCCGTCGAGGAGTCGGTGAAACCGCGGTTGGGCCTCGGAGCTTCCCACGATCTGATGCCCCTCGTTCTCAGTCTACGTGCTTAGTCTAGCCCGAGCCAATATTCCGCCGTAACCAATCGCGGACGCAAACCATTTCCTTCTGATGTGAAATCGTGCTCCGCCGGGCCGGATTAGGGGTTTTTCCTCGGGGGAAAGCGCGCTACTCTAAACACGCATTGGCGATTGCATTTATTCGGCGTCGGGCCCGCTATCTCCGTCCGGTAAGGGGTTCCTTCTCAGAGCAGGGACGCGCTGGATTCCGTAGCGGTGAAGTTGTAGATCTCTTCCCAGTCGAAGTTCCAAGCGTGGCCAGACGTGTCGTTGGTAGTGATCAGGAAGGGATCCCCGCACGGGGCCCCGCAGTAGAAGGAGTAGCCTCCGAAACTCAGGTTCGATGATGTGTAGAGGACCACGGGTTGAGGGTGCCCCTGATCACTCTCGAATTCGAACGTGAGCGGCTGGCCGTCGTGCGTGGACCAGTTGAAGGCGACCCAGAGGTCGCTGCACAGGAAACTGGAAGTTCCCACGCACTGGCTCGGAGGCGGAGTGAGGTCACCGCTGTCAAATTCATAGAATTGGGCCGCGCCGTTTAGCGTGCGCCACTCGATGCCCGTTTGCTGAACGGTGCGAACTGAAACCGGCCAGTGGGCGGTCGCAACGAACAGACAAATAACGACGACCAGGCAAACGATCAGGATGGCCGATATTCTCCTCCAAGGCCAAATTCGCATTGGGGGCGAGCCATCTTTTGATATTGTCCCGCCTCGCGTCATGACGTGACGGGTAGGCCGCGCCGGCCGATGAACATTTGCACGGAAAATGTCTCATGAAGCTCCAGAAATCCTGGCGATGTCCCCCGCCGTTGCATGCGGTGGGAGCGCCGGTTCGAGCCGGCGCGCTTGACCTCTCCAAAGTTGGTTGAAAAGGGCACCTTTCGCAGGGAGGAGGCCCTCGGTCCGATTGGCCTTCCCGAAACGTGTGGTTTCTACACGGTAGGGACCTTCGTTCTGCCGGGGTCGTCGTGGGTCTGCATCGGGTTGGGTCAGGAAGTGTGAGCCCAGAGGCGTCATCGGGGCCGCGAAGGTATATCCATCGCGTTCTTGATGGTCGGCGCGACGGCTGCGAAAAATGTCCCTGACCTCGAAACCCCTCTCTCCAGAAACGTGGCCGGCGTTCGCCCGCCTTGTGGAGAAGCACAACGGGATCTTCGGAGGATGTTGGTGCATCTCTTTCCACCTCGATCCCATGGGGGGAAAGCAATCTCCCGCGACGTACCGTTCAAGGAAGGAAGAACTGGTCCGAGAAGGGCGGGCACATGCGGCGCTCGTCTTCGACGGCCCGGACGCAGTCGGCTGGTGTCAATTCGGCCCTACCGCAGAACTCCCGAACATACGGAGCCGGAAGGCCTACGAAGAAGGGCTTCGCGAGCTCCCTGACTGGCGTATCACTTGCTTCTTTATTGACCGGGAACGGCGAGGAGAAGGGGTTGCTACCTTCGCACTCCGGGAGGCTCTACGAGAAATCGGTCACCTCGGAGGTGGGACGGTGGAGGCATACCCGGAGGACTACGAGGGCCGCAAGATCTCTAGTTCCTTCCTCTGCAGCGGGACCCTGGGCATGTTCGAGAAAGCGGGATTCGAGAAGGCACGCAAGATAGCAATGCATCGGTGGGTCGTAGCCCGGCGAATCCCCCGCTCGCGGGCGAGACGAGCGGCGAGCTGAACGTAGGAACCGGTGCTATCCTCTCGGCAGTCGAGGAAGCCGATCAATGGGTCCGGTTATGTGGGTTCCGCCGAGCGATTGGTGACTGTGGGAGAGTTCTCCCGAGCTTGTCGGCTCACATGATTCTAGAGTAGTCGGTTGCCCTCGCCGCACCCAGTTATTCGCGCTCTACGGCGCAGGAAGACGATTCGCGGTCGAGGGCCCCAAGACCGCTCGCTGCACACGTTTTCCAGCGGTCACCCGAGGGTGCCGCAGGGTCCTTTCCGCAGTCGTCGGCCTTGGAGCGTCAAGCCGAAAGGGTTCTCGGTGCTTCAACATTGCGAAGACGACCTTCAGGAGCGCGTGCGCCCCGGCCACCGCCCCTTTGCCCTGGCCCCGCCGACGACTCACCCGTCGAGCGACCTTGGCCACCGTACCGCGCGGCACTCGGTGCCGGTGATGCCACGAGGCCTCGATCAGGAGCCAACGAATCAGCGCGACGCTGTCCCGCTTGATGTGTCCGTGATACTCGGACTCGCCGGACTGGTGGGTCGAGGGCGCCAGCCCCACGTACGAACTCAGCTTGTCGACGGTCGAGAATCGCTCGATCGGGCAGAGGTAGGCGGCGAGCGCGACGGCGATGACCAGCACCAGGAGCGCCAATAATGCGCCGTCAATAGTCGCGTTGAGTCGCAGTCGGCGTCCCTCTAAGCGATTCCGCAATCTAGTGATTTCGTGAGATTCCAGGACTCCCGTCTCGAATCGCTCGCCGACTTCCGGTTGTCACTCCTAACGACGGGGAACGCTGCGGGAGTTCTTCGGCACGGCAAGTTGGTTGAGCTCGTCGAAAGTAATCGCGCCGTCAAGTAAGGAATTGTAGGTTCCGCGGGCGATCACCTCCTGGCTGGCTCGCCTTAGCAGTCCCAGCGCCGCATAGGATGCGGAAGGGCCGAAGCTCACTCGCTTCACACCCAGTCTTTTCAGCTCGGGGATGGGTGGAAGTCCCTCCCGGATCATCACGTTGACAGGGCAACCGAGCGCGTGAACGAAGGTCGATATGGAATCGGCGTCAGTCAATCCCATCGGATAGACGCAATCGGCCCCGGCGTCCCGGTACGCGATCGAGCGACGGATTGCCTCGCGGAGCCGTTTCCCGTCATCGCCCTTCGCGTGCCTCAGGGCGTCGGTCCGGGCGTTGATCACGAGGGGAACTCCGAGGGATTCGCCCAGCCGCCGAATCGCCTCGATCTTCTGGACCTGCGAGACTAACGCGTACAACCCATGACCGGAGGGTTCTAGGTCCTCTAAATTGATACCAACCGCGCCAGCCCTGACCATCATGCGAACCGTGGCGACTGCCGCGCGCGGGGTGCGCCCGAATCCGGAAACTACGTCGGCGCTCAAGGGGACCGAGAGCCGCTGCGCTATGCGCTCGACCGCCGCCGCCAGTTCGCGGCGTGGCATCTTCTCGCCGTCTGGATATCCGAGAGACACCATCAGTCCGGCGCTAGAGGTCGCCACGGCCGGGAAGCCAGCATCCTCGAACACTCGCGCGCTGGGGACGTCCCACGCGTTGGGGAGAATGAGGGGATGATTCCCGTGATGCAACGCTCGGAACGCCTCCGCTTTCTTGGCTTGCGAGACCATAGGACTTGGGCCAGTCCTGCCAGCGTTAAAGCCTCCTACTCGCCTCCAATCCAGGCCGCGACCGGGGACTGGGAAGAATTCCCAGGTTGTTGACGACCGCCGATTCCGAAAGGGGCGCGGTCGGTGGCGGGCCGCGAGGTCCCGTTACCGAGTGTGGTCCAGTCGGCGGTGAGTTACTCGACCCACTTCGATTACTGGTCGCATGGCCGTTCTCGCCTAGCGACGCGGGCCGGATCGGTGGGTGAGGTACCACCTCTAGCCCTTCAGCGCGGTGGGTCCGACTGGGTCCATTTACCGCCAGGGATGCGGGGAATCTGATGAGCCGGTCAGAAATGCAGGTATCCAATGTAGAGGAGAACACCGAGGACTACCAGAGCGACGACCACAACCAGCAACACGAGCAGTTTAACGAGGAATGCGATGACAGCGAGGGCGACCGCGATGACCAGCACGAGGATCGCCAGCCAGGCCACGCCGTCCATCCTCGATGCTCCCATTCAGGCGCAGTCGACGTCCTGTGAAGCAGTTTCGCCGTCCAGAGGCTTTAGAACAGAATCCCCCCGCCCTGAAATGAGAATTAGCGTCGGGTGGGCCAAGCACCGGTAGGTCGTCGGTTCGAATCCGACTGGACTTGCCATGCACTGGGCTCGATGGGGTTGACCGCTCGAACGGACGAATCTGTCCCGGATCGGGCCGTTGGGGTATTCGCACCCCCGGGCGTTCGAATCCTCCAAGGCCCGATCAAACGGCGCACTCAGCCACCCCCTAAGGAGTCGAACCCGCTCGACGGCGACCTTTAGTCTCTGCTCGCCACCAAAAAGATGACACCCCGATGAAAGACGACCCTCCCCGCTCCGACCTCTTCGACGACCGACGCGAGGTCGGCCGTCGCTTAGCAGAGAAGCTCCTCCGGTACCGAGCCGATCGGCCGGTCGTTCTGGGCGTCGCCCGCGGGGGAGTTCCGATCGCCTACGAGGTGGCGCGCCGCCTCGACGCGCCTCTGGATGTGCTCGTCGTGCGCAAGGTGGGCGCGCCACGGAACCCCGAATACGGACTCGGGGCGGTCGCCGAGGGGGGAATCCGGCTGCTCGACGAGCCGAGAATCCGGGAGGCCGGCTACTCTCTATCGGAGCTGGAACCGTACGTTACCGCCGAGCTCGAGCAGGTCGAGCGGCGACTACGCGCCTTCCGCGGCTCTCGGCCGCGGGTGGACCTCCGGGACCGAACGGTCGTGGTCGTGGACGACGGGGTCGCCACGGGGGGGACGATGCGCGCCGCGATCCAGGCCGTGCGGGCTCAGCATCCTCGCTGGCTGGTCCTCGCCCTGGGGGTGAGCCCCGAAGAGACCTTCCGTCGGCTCAAGCGCGAAGTGGACGACCTCGTGGTTCTGCTCACGCCCCGGCACTTCTACGCTGTCGGGCAGTTCTATCGTCATTTCGAACCGGTGGAGGACGAGGAGGTCCAACGCCTCCTGGGTCTGGCCCCCACGGAGGTGCCCGCTGCTCGCGCTTGAAGTGGTCGCGCGTCTGGCTGTTCTCCCTCGGGCATCGGGATCGTCGCCGGCGCCGAATCGCCGGCTGAGGTGACCCCGAGCGGGCGGTGAGAATTCCGACGGGGACGGTCGAGCTCGACGCCGACTTCACATTCGCCTCTCCAGGCTGTGGCACCGTCATTTTCGCGCACGGCAGCGGGAGCGGTCGCCGGAGCCCTCGGAACCGCCAGGTGGCCCGCGCGCTGCATGACCGAGGCCTCGGCACTCTCCTCCTCGATCTGCTGGCCGGGCCCGAAGCGCGTACCGACGAGGTCACGGCCGAGTTTCGATTCGATATCCCTCTACTCACCCGGCGACTGCTGGCGGCCACCGACTGGCTCCTCGAAGGCTCGGACATTCAGAAGGGTCCGATAGGCTACTTCGGGGCCAGCACGGGGGGCGCCGTGGCGATGCAGGCGGCGGCGCAGCGGCCCGAGGCCGTCCGGGCGATAGTGCTTCGGGGCGCGCGCAGCGACCTCGGGGACGAGGCGGCGGCTCACCTTCGCTGCCCGACGCTAATCCTGGTGGGAGGGCATGACCCCGGCATCCGGGCGCTCAACGAGCACACGATGGGACTGCTCACCTGCACCAAACACCTCGTCGTCGTGCCGGAGGCCTCTCACTTGTTCGAAGAGAAAGGGACCCTGGAGGCGGTCGCGGATCTGGCCGGAAGCTGGTTCGCTCGCTACCTCGTCCCTTCGCCGACGTAGCCCATCCGAGGCCGGCCGCCCGGGTCCCCGGTCGACGCAAAGACCGGTAAGCCGCGGGTTCTGGCGGGAAGGGGAACGGATCACTCCTCGCCCTTGTCCAATTTCTGAGCCACCCCTTGGACCGCTCCCAGAAACTTCTGGGCGAACTTCGGACACTCCCACGCGTTGTCGTGCTCGACGCCTGCCCCACATCCCCACGGACAATGGAAGCTCATGAATCGTGGCATCGCTTTCGGCCTAATGACCGTTGGCACCCGGCCCGCGCGTCCACCGCTCGCGGGCGGGCCCTTAGGCCCGTCCGGGGTCGGCCGACGAGTCGTGAAGCGGTTCCGCCGGGACCGGAGGAGGGCTCACCGGGGTAAACTGCGACGCGGGCCGAGGTACCCTCCTCTTGAAGAGCGGCGGGATGAGGGGGATGACCCGGACGAGCACGTAGGTCCCAAAGACAATGGCTACGATGAAGAAACTCGTGGGCTCGACCGCATAGAACGCGATGAAGATCCCGGCCCACGTCGCGCCCAGGGCCACAACCACCGCGATGAGCACCGCAAAGAGGGGTCTCTTGGAGAGCCGGATCGCGATCGCCGCCGGGGTAACGGTCAGCGCAAAGATCAGGAGCGTGCCGATGACCGTGACCGCGATCGAGACCGCCACGGCCAGGGCGAGCATGAACACGACGCCGAGCAGCAGCGTGTGCATCCCCTTCGCCTCGGCCACGTCTTCGTCCAGCGAGGCGAACAGGAGCTGCCGGTACAACAGCCCCAGGACCACCAGGACCAGGATGCTCGCTTCCAGCGTGAACAGCACCTGGCCGTTGCTGATGCCCACGATCTCTCCGAAAAGGATCGAGTACGCCGCGGTGGCGTAACCCTTGTAGAAGCTCAGGAACAGCACCCCCAGGGCGAGCGTGAACGCCAGAACGGTGCCGATCTCGACGTCCCGAGTAGCCGCCTTCTTCCCAAGGAGGGCCATCGTGGTACCTCCGACCGTCGTGAACAGCAGCAGGCCGAAGATCGGGGCCACGCCCACCAGGACGGCTCCCGCGGCCCCGGAAAAACCGACCTCGCCGAGGGCGTGGGAGGCGAACGACGAGCGACGCAACACGACGAGGTAACTCACGACGCCGGCTACGATGGCAATGATCGTCCCAGCCTCGAAGGCGTTGCGTATGAATTCAAACTCCAGCATGAACCGGAGGTCGCCGACCAGGTTCCAGCTGAAGGTCGTCATACGCCAGGGCTCGCCGGGAGATTCTCCCCGCCGATGATGGCCATGTGACCCTTCGAGTCTCGCAGAACCTCTACCGGAGCCCCATACAGCTCGGTCAGCCTCTCCGTCGTGAGCACCTCGTTCGGCAGGCCCGTCGCTACTCGCCCGTTCGCGACGTAGATGACCTTGTCCAGGTGATGGATGAGCGGGTTGATGTCGTGGGCCACCAGCAGCGTCGCCACGCCCCGCTTGCGTACCAGGCCGACCACCACCTGGACCATCTCCTCCGCACGCCGAAGGTCGAGGCTGGCCAGCGGCTCATCCAGGAGTAGCATCTCGGGTTGGCCGACCAACGCCTCCGCGAGGAAGATCCTCTGAAGCTCCCCACCAGATAGCGCACCGAGCGGCTTCTTCCCCAGCTCAGTAGCGCCCACCGATTGGAGGGCGCTGTCCGCCGCCGCCCGCTCCGCCCGGAGCCTCTTGGGCGTGAGGGGGGGTAGCCGGTTGCCGGAGTATCCCAACCGCACGAGCTGGTCCGCTTCGACGTTCGTGTCCGTGGCGACCGTATGGCTCTGAGGCACGTACCCGATCTTCGCATTCCCACGTCGGGGAGGAGCGCCGAATATCTGGACCGCCCCGCCCGTCGGTCGCACCAGTCCCAGGAGCAGCCGAAACAGCGTTGTTTTTCCGGCTCCATTCGGACCAATCACCGCCACGAACTCGCCGCGGTTGATCCGGAAGTTGGCGTCGCTCCAGACGGTGTGGTCCTTGTACCCGACCTCCAGATGCTCGGCCCACGCGAGTTCAGACGGCACAGCTGCGTTTTCCCCGGTTCACGGACCTATTCAGGGGACATCATTGCCCGAGCGCCTTCGCGTTGAGCGCATTCTGCAGTGCGTCCAGTTCGTCCATCATCCAATCTTGGAACGAAAGGTTCGACGGCTGGATCGTTTCGGTGAAGGCCACGGTCGTGACGTTATGCTCCGCGGCGATCGCCTTCATGTTCGTCGTGATAGGGGTCACGGTCTGCGCATTGTACACCATTACCTTGACGTTTCCGCTCTCGAGCTGACACTCGAATTGCACCACGCTCGCGTCGGACGGTTCGTTGTCTCCGGCGACGGCCTCCATGAACGCGGGGGGAGATACCAGGTCCAGGCCGGTTGCGTTGGCGAGGTACACGAAAATGCTCTCCGTGGACGCCACTTCCGTGCCGTGGAATTGGGTCTTGATCTGGGTGGCCCGAGAATAGAGCGACCCCAGCGAGGCGGTCAGGTTATGGTACTGGTCCGTGAAGTAGCCGGTGAGGCCGGGGGCGAGCGAGGTAAGATTGTGGTACATCCAGGCCACGGTTTGGTTCACGTACGCGGGGTTGTACCACAGATGAGGATTGCCGGTGACAATGCCGCCGGTGACGCTCACCCCCAAGCTGTCGCCCACGTTCAGGATCGTCTGGTTCGTGTCCCCGTCCGCAGCGATCAGTCCGGTCGCCCACGTGTCGTACCCCACGTTGTTGACGATGACGTACTGTGCCGCGGTGATCGCCCTCGCGTCCGAGTCATTCGCCTGATACTCGTGCGGGTCCGTGTTGGGGTTGGTGACGATGCTCGTCACGTTGACGTGAGTTCCACCGAGCTGGGAGACCAAACTGCCCCAGAAGTTCTCGGCGGCTACCACGTTGATGGCCTGGTTGGGATCGGTGGGGTCGGACACGCGACTTGGGGCGGCGGACGTCCTCCCCACGGAGGTCGGCGAGGCGGTAAGTGCGGCGGTCGCATGGGTCGATGGGACTCCGGACCGATCGCCGACGGTCGATTCCGACTGAGCGGCCGACGACGACCCGCACGGAGAGCCGGGAGAGCTCAGGACGTAGCCGGCGTAGATTCCCGTGCCAACGAGCACCGCCGCCACGGCCACCGCGATCGCCATCTTCGAGTTCTTCTGCGTAGTTAGCCTCCCTCCTTCTGGTCAGAGCAAGGGGTGATTGGTTGCCCGTGGGGACACACGGAAGGGTGGCCCTCGGCCGCACAGATCCGTTCCACCGTGTGGTGGGAGATCGCGAGATCGACCTCGCGGGCGGCCTCACAGGTGTCCTGGGGCGTCAGACCGAGCTGCCCGAATAGGCTCTCGGCGACCCGGTGGTGACGCTGGTACTCGATGAGCGTGCTCCGACCTTTGGAGGTGAGCCGGGACTTCCCACGGTGACGAACGATGAGCCCCATCCCCTCGAGCGGCGTCAGGTAGCCCAGCGCAGAGGGAGGAGTCACCTTGAGCGAGGCGGCGGTAGTTTTGAGGGAGACGCCGCGGGCAGGCGTCTCGTGACGGGCGATAGTCCGCAGAGAATCGACTTGCCGCCGGGTCAGTCGCTGGAGCGCTTCCACGACGTTTGCACGCGCCCGGGAGTATATATCGGTACCCCAAATTATTAGGGAACTATAAATCATCGGCGGCTCAGCCGAGAGTGAAACGGCTCCGTTCGCCCCGTGGACTGGCGGGACCGCGGTCGTCGCCGCGAGCAGGTCCGCGCGAGTTGACGAGGTCTTTATTCCGCATCCCCCCGGTGCGGTGTCCACTATGGCGACAGCGGCGCAAAACGCAAAGGCGGCGGACCTAGCCGGGCCCGGAATCGGGGACTACTCCGAGATCGACCGGATCCTTCCCTCCGATTACCACTCCCTACTAACGCCCCGAGAGACCCAGGCGGCGATCTTCTCCGTCAAGAGGTACATCGAGGAGCACCTCTGCCGGGCGCTGAACCTATCGATGGTCCAGGTTCCCCTCATCGTGGAAGCGGAGAGCGGCGTCAACGACCTTCTCGACCGGGACGGCTCCCGAACGCCGGTGCAGTTCCACATTCCGAACGACCGGGACCTGCACCCGGTCAACGCGCAGGTCGTCCAGGCCGCCACGAAATGGAAGCGGATGGCCCTCCGGGAGTTCGGCCTGGGCCGCGGCGAGGGGCTGCTGACGGACATGCGGGCCGTTCGAAAGGACTACTTCCTGGACCACGACCACAGCGCCTACGTCGACCAGTGGGACTGGGAACAAGCGATCGCTCCGTCCGACCGGACCCTGGATTACCTCAAGGAGACCGTCCGCCGGATCTGGAAAGTCCTCACCGGAGCCCAACGGGTGGCCGAGAAGGAGTTCCCACAACTCCGGGACCCCCGGTACCCGGACCTGCCCGAAGAGATCCACTTCCTTCACGCGGAGGAGCTCCTGGAGGCCTATCCCGACCTCCCCCGGAAGAAGCGCGAGACCGCGATTCTCCAGAAGTACCCCGCCGTGTTCATCATCGGCATCGGCTGGCCCCTCGCCGACGGATACCCCCATGAAATGCGCGCCGCCGACTACGACGATTGGGTCACCGAGACGCGCTCCCACGACGGCCGGCCGATGCATGGGCTCAACGGCGACATTCTCGTCTGGAACCCCGTCACCAAACGTCGGCACGAGCTGATGTCGGGAGGGATCCGCGTGAATGCGGACACGCTGCGCCAGCAGCTCACGATGTCGAACCAGGAAGACTTCATGCGATACCCGTACCACCAAGCGATCCTTCGCGGCGAACTACCGCAGAGCATCGGAGGTGGGATCGGTCAGTCCCGGACCCAGATGCTCCTGCTCCGCAAGGCGCATCTGGGCGAGGTGAGCGTCTCCGTCTGGCCGAAGATCCTGACCGAGATCTCCGCGAAGCACAACATCCACGTCCTCGACTGACCGAGCCGCCAGGGTCCCCGCACTGCCCTCGTCGCTCGCGGCGCCGCCCGAGCCGTCGAGAGCGATCCCTTCCCGACTCGTCGGCAGCGGAGACGCTCCGGCGCCGCATTCCGGGTCGCGGGAGTCGCGGGTCGCGCGCTTTATGTCCCGACCCTCAATGGGCGGCCGACCCATGGAAGCCGACCTGTCCCCATCACCCGCTCCGCCCTACCGGATCGCGCTGGCCCAGATGCGGTGCGCGACGGACCCGGCGGAGAACCTCCGCGTCGCCCGTCGCTTCGTGGGGAGCGCGGCGCGCCAAGGGGCGTCCCTGTGCGTCCTCCCGGAGCTGTTTTCCAACCGATACTGCGGCCAGTTCGAGGACGTTCCGGCGTTCCTCGAGGGCGTCCCTGATTCGTCGAGAATCCTCGAGACCTTGACCGCAGACGCGCGTCGGCGCCGACTCGCAATCCTCGCCCCGTTCATGGAAAAGACCGACTCCGGGGCAGTCTACAACTCCGTGGTGCTGATCGACTCCGAGGGTCAGGCGCGGGGAAAGTACCGAAAGATCCACATCCCCGCCGCGGAGGGGTATCGGGAAGACCGATACTTCCGGCCCGGCGATCTCGGGTACTGCGTGGCCCAGCTCGGGTCGCTCCGAATCGGATTGGCGATCTGTTGGGACCAATGGTTTCCCGAAGTGTCGCGGATCCTGGCGCTCAAGGGGGCGCAGCTGATCATCTACCCCAGCGCCATCGGCTCCGAGGTCGTGGCTCCCGACTTCGATTCGCACCCCGACTGGGAGTTCGTCATGCGAGCGCAGGCCATCATGAATCGCGTGTTCATCGCGGCGGTCAACCGCGTCGGCCAGGAAGAGCGGATACGGTTCTACGGGGGGAGCTTCGTGGCCGACCCCTGGGGGAAGGTGGTCCGACGCGCGGGTCCGACCGCGCCCCGGCTTCTCGTCGCGGACCTCGATCTTTCCCAGGCCGCCAAGGCGAATTCGTTCTTCGGTTTCATGGACACCCGGGCCCCCTCGACCTATGGCGAGCTGCAGGCTCATGCGGTCACGCCGGCGCCCTCGTAGGATACGACGATGGAAGACGCAGCGGTGATTCCTCGCTCGACCCCCGCGGGAGACGGCTTCCGGATGCCCGCGGAGTGGACGCCGCATGCGGCGTGCTACATTGCTTGGCCCTGCAAGCCCGAAACGTGGCTCGGGTACGAGTCCGATGTCAAGAAAGCGTACGTCGAGGTAGCGCGGGCTATCGCCCGATTCGAGCCGGTCGTCGTTCTCTGCACGCCCCGTCTCATCACTGAGGCGAGAGCGCAACTCGGGCCGGGTATCTTTGTCGAAGAAATGGAGCTGGACGACGCGTGGATCCGCGACAACGGACCCACCTTTGTCCGATCCGATCGATCGGAGCTCGCGGTCGTCCAGTTCGGGTTCAACAGCTGGGGGGGAAAGTTCCCTCCCTTCGATAAGGATGCCAAAGTACCCGAGGAGATTGCGCGCCGATTGTCGTTGCGGAACTACCGAGCGCCGATCATCGCGGAAGGGGGAGCGATCACGGTCGACGGCCAGGGCACGGTCATCACCACGGAGTCGTGTCTTCTGAATCCCAACCGAAATCCGGGCTGTTCCAAGGAAGAAGTGGAGAACGCGCTCAAGGCGTACCTGGGCGTGACCAAGGTCGTCTGGCTCCGGCGAGGCATGCAGAGCTCTCAGGTCGACGGGCACATCGACGGCATCGCATCGTTCGTGAGACCCGGGACCGTGCTGGCCGCGGTGGTCACCGATCACGGCGACCCGAACTTCGAAATCTTCCGTGAGAACCGCGAAAAGCTGGCCAGCGAGACGGACGCCCGTGGCCACTCGATCGAGCTGCTGGACCTGCCGTACCCCACCCGACGCCACCTCCACGACCGCCGAATCGCGGCATCGTTCATGAATTTCTACCTCGCGAACGGTGGAGTCGTGGTCCCGACGTTTGGCGATCCGGCGGATGACCTCGCGCTGGATACGATCCGGTCGGCCTTCCCCGACCGGGAGGTCGTCGGGGTCCGGGGAGAGTATATCGGACTGGGCGGCGGGATCATTCACTGCATCACGCAGCAGCTCCCCACCGGGGCGAACCTCCGGGGCTATCCCTCCGCGTGACCCCCGGGCGATTGCCGCCGAAACGCCCTCGCTCGCAAGGTCTTCCCGAGCTCGACGAAACCATGTTTATAAGGTGCGAAGCGGTCCCTCGGCTCAGTTCGTTGGTGGTATCCTGGACCCCAAGCGAGTGAGGATCATCGCGGCCGTCGTGGTCGTGATCGTGGTCGCCGCGGGCGTGGGAGGGTACTATTACGCCACCACGCACCAATCGACGACCTGTAGCCTCTCGAGCACCAACCCGCTCATCTTCGACCAAGCCGAAGCGCCGGATTCTCTCGACCCTGCGAAGGTGTACACGTCCCCCGGCTGGGGGATTGCCCAGCAGGTCCATGTGTTTTCGGTTTAGCCAAACCATTCCTCTCGGAATCTCTCTCGGGTGATGTTCGGGTCCCGCGCTCGCACGTCCAGACGGCCGACAAGCTCGTCGATCGGGTCGGGAATGACCTTGCGTCGATGGAGTCGGTCGAGTAGGGGAGCGAGGAACTCTCGCGATTCGTCTCGAAACACGCGTGACCAGCGCAGCGGAGGATATCGGAACCTCTCCTCGGGAGGGACGTGCTCGAGCAACACGGTGTGGCCTCGTCGGCTCACCAGCAGGGCGATCCACGACGTCCAGATCAGCGACTCCGCGATGTATCGGTTCCCCGTTGCCACCCGGTCCAGGTGGAACGATCCCTTGGCCTCTTTGAATAGGAGTTCTACCGACCAGCGGACTCGGTAGAGTTCGGCGATGTCCTCCGCGCTCAGCACCTCGACCGGGATGTTGGTCACGTAGGCGTGGTACTCGCGATGCTCCTCGTCCCAGACCGCCACCAGTCGGGCGCGGAGGGTGTCACCGCGGTGCTTGCCTCGATAGGCCCGTCGCTGGAACGACAGCTCTACTTCCGCATCGAGGGCCTCGCGGTGGAGGCGGGGGGCGACCTCCGACCACCGCTTCCCTTCGAGGTCGATCGCTCGTCCTCGATGGACGAGGTGGGAACCGATCAACATCGGGTTGGCGTTGCCCTTGAGGCGGGAGAGGTAGAACCCGCCGTTCTCCTCGATGCGGGCGAACCCCTGGTGCTTGTAGAAGCCGAGATCGACGAGGAGGAGCGAATTCTTCACCCACGGTCCGACCTTCAGCGTATCGATCTCAGGGGTACTCTCCGGGACCAGTTCGAGGCGGGCGGGGCCATTGGCTCGCGCGCTGAACAGCGTGGCGACCTTGGCCCCGGCGGTTCGGTTCGACTTGGTGTTCTTCGCGAGCCGGGTCGGTGGGTAGAACTTGGCGAGAGCGGCGAAGAGTCGGATCACCGTGGAGTCTTGGATGAGGAGGTCGGTGAAGTGAGCGAGCTTGGGGGTGAGGCGATTCCCGGGGCGGGCCCGGAGCTGGGCGAGGCCATACGCCACGCACTGACGGAGGAACTCGACCAGCTCGGGGGTGAAGCGGCCGTGGAAGCCGCCGGCGCTGAGGATCGGGTCCGGGGTCCGCTTGTTGTAGGCGTCGCGGAGCGCCTCGACGGTACGCTGGAGTTGGGGACCGGTGTCGAAGGCAAGGGTGTAGAGGAAGGCGACGGGGTCGAGCTTACGGTGACGGCGGATGAAGCCACTCTCGCGAGCGATGCGCTGGATCACCCGGGGTGGGAAGAGGGTGAGGAACGCTTCGAGGTAGTCGTCGGCGGTGGCGCTTCCAATCGGCGATCGGCTTCGGCGTTTCGTTCGGGTCTTCCGCGACGGGTGAGACATCCCATCGAGGTGGACCTCCCTTCATGAGCCTGTGGGGTTCCAGCCGAAAGGCCCGTTAACCGAAAACGCATGCAGCAGGTCTACCAGGGCCTTGTCGACTACAACGGCACGAGCGACACGCAGTTGACCGGCATCCTGGCGAAGAACTGGACCACCTCGGCGGACGGATTTCACTGGAACTTCACCATGTGGCCCGGGGAGCACTTCTCGAATGGCGACCCGCTCAACGCGTACGTGATGTGGTACAGCCTCGAGCGCGGGCTCGTGATGGACCAGCCGATTTCCATCTTGATGGACGAGAATTTCTACCCGCCCAACGTGAGCTATTACTCGAACCTATCGGCCATTCAGGCTTCAAACAACACGACCGAACAAATCGTCAACACGTTCGACACCTTGGCCAACGTGACGGACCCAGCCCCCTCGGTCCTGAGCTACCTCGAGGCGCAGAACCAATCGTTCCGGGTGATCAACAACCTCACGATTCAGTTCAACCTCGGATTCGGTTACCTCTACGGGACCGGGGGCCCGGTCCCATACACCTACTTGCTGGATCAGCTGACCATGCCGCCCTTCGCCGCCGTCGATCCCTTGGTGGTGGAAGCGAACGGGGGGGTCCAGCTCGGCTCCCCGAGCTCTTGGATGTCGGGTCACATGGTGGGGAGTGGCCCCTTCGTCCTCTCGAACTACGACCCTTCCAACGGGTACACCGTCTCGCCGAGCAGCAACTACTGGGCCAAGTCGCTCGCCGGGGCGGAGCCGTGGAACAACAACCTGCAACCCGCCAAGACCGCGGTCGAGATCCGGTTCCAAGGGGACACAGCGATCGATGTCGAGGATCTCAAGACGGGAGCGGCGGCGACCGCCTCCTTTGCCTATCTCGGCCCCTCGACCGTCAACCAGCTCAAAAGCACGCCGTGTGTCGATGTCATAGCAAACCCCCCCGTGTTTGGCGCGACGACCTTCTCGAGCTGGATCTACATGGACCAGAACGCGGCGCCCTTCAACAACCTGTCCGTCCGGGCGGCGGTGGTCCACGCAATCGATTATCAAGCCATCAATCAGACGGCGTTCGGGGGGTATGCCTCGCAATGGGTGGGTCCGGTTCCACCCGGATATCCCGATTACAACCCGGGACACCTCGCACCGTACTCATACAACGTCCCGCTGGCGGAGCAGGAAATGAACAACTCGCCGTGGCCCCTCAGTCAGGGCGGATACTCCAAGATGACCGGTCAAACCCTCAACTTCGAGTATATCGACATCGGGACCGACCTCTACGAGGCGGCGTTGTTGATCCAATCCGAACTGCAGCCGATCGGTATCACCATCAACCCAGTCGGGATCGACCTCAGCCAGCTTGCCGACGAGCAGTCCCTCAACCCCAGCACGGGGCAATGCGGCTCCACGACGTCCGCGAACGGAGGCCCCTTCTACATCGGGGAGGACTTCTACACGGCCGACTATGTCGCGCCGGACGACGCCACCCAGGCGCTGGCGACCAGCTTCGCGGGATTCAACGAATGCCAGAGCGAATACGCCAACGCGACGATGGACGGCCTGGTCTACGAGGCGGCGGGAGAGCACAACGCCACGAATGCGAGCGCCGAGTACGCTCAGATGACCCAACTGATGTACGAGAACTACACGAACGCGTGGCTGCTCATCCCCACGGGCTTCTCGGTCTACAACACGCTCCTCCAAGGGCAATTCTCGAACCCGATGGGCGCCGCGCTTCCGTACGTCATGGAGATGAATACGGAATACGCGTCCTGAGCGGGGAGGCTAGCCAGTTGTGGGGAGAAGCCTCGGCGAGCTCCTCATCTTCATTCTCAAGCGTCTCGCTCAGCTGATACCCGTCCTTTTCGGGGTCGTCACGGTCACCTTCGTCTTCGCCCGGCTATCGATCGCGAACCCGTGCGCCGCTTGGGAAGGCGCGAAAGCAAGCCGCAGTTCGATCGAGGCGTGCGTGCACTACTTCGGGCTCAATCTTCCCGGATACGTCCAATACGAACGGTACTGGCTGGGGCTCCTGAGCGGGAACTGGGGAATCGACCCGAACAACGGCTTCCCGGTCCTCCCCTACATCCTCCAGGTTTTCCCCGAGACCCTCGAACTCGTCCTCGCGGCGTTGCTGCTGATGGTGGTCATCGGGATCCCGCTGGGCGTCGTGGCCGCCAACTCGAACGGGCGATTCTCCGACCACATCGTTCGGATCTTCTACCTGAGTGGCTGGGCTACCCCCACGTACCTCGCGGCCGCCTTCCTCGCCATCGGGGTAGGCAGCGTGCTGGGGATCAGCTCGGGGGATTTCACGACCACCACTCCTCCCTTTCCGCAGCACCTCCACATGTCGGTGCTCGACGCCCTGCTCGCGGGGAACCTCCACGCGACCTGGGACGCCCTCATCCACCTCGCCTTGCCGGCCGTCGCGCTCGCCTTCCTCAATATGGGGATCATAACGCGCATGACGCGGAGCTCGATGCTCGAAACCCTTCCGATGGATTTCGTGAAAACGGCGCGCATGAAGGGGCTGGCCGAGTTCTGGGTTCTCTACAAGCATGCCCTCCGGATGTCCCTGATTACCACCGCGAGCATCCTCGGACTCACCGCGGGATATCTCCTAGGCTCCACGGTCGTGGTCGAGGAGATCTTCCAGTGGCCCGGAGTGGGCGCCTATGCGTACAGCGCCGTGACCAGCTACAGCTTCTCCGGAACCATCGGCGTCACGATCTTCTTCGCCATCGGGGTCGTCGTCGCGAACCTGATCTCCGATATTCTCTACGGGCTCCTAGACCCGCGAGTCGAGTGGCGGTAGATGGCGCGTTCCACCACGACGCGACTCCGGGAGGCCCTGGGGCTCTTCCTCCGGGTTCTACGGCCCAATCCCCTGACGTTCGTCGGGTTCATCCTGGTCGTGCTGATCGTGGTCACCGCCGTCCTCGTCGTGGCCGTCCCGGCGGTCACCCTGGCCCTCACGGGGCACGCCGTCCTGGTCGTTCCCTACCCCCCGAACGCCGTCAACCCAACGGACACCTTCGCACGGCCGTCCCCCTCGCACCTGCTCGGGACCGATGACGTCGGACGGGACCTCCTCTCCCGGATCCTCACCGCGCTCCCCCTCGACCTCTTCATCGGGGTCGCGATCGCGGGGTTCGGATTCCTGGTCGGCCTGGCCCTCGGCTTGACCGCCGGTTTCTGGGACACGCCCCGGACGGCCGGAGGCGCCCTCTCCGTCGTCATCATGCGAACCACCGACGTCTTCCTCTCATTCCCCACCATTGTGCTCGCGCTCGCCATCGCGAACTCGCTGGGCCGGGGAACATTGCCGTCGATGATCGCGGTGATGGCGTCGTGGTGGCCCTTCTACGTCCGGCTGACCCGCGGGGAGGTCCTGGTGATCAAGCAGCAGCCGTACGTCGTGGCGGCGCGGGCGGCCGGGGTCCCCGACGGACGCATTCTGGTCCGCCATGTCCTTCGAAACCTCCTCGAGCCCCTCGTGGTCTACTTCACGATGGACATCGGTACGGTCATCGTCACCTACTCGACGATCTCCTACATCGGGATCGGCGTCCCGAGCGGCGTCCCGGAGTGGGGGAACATGGTGAGCCAATACGAGTCGTTCCTCCTCACGAACCCGCTGCTAATCGGGTTTGTCGCGCTGGCGATCTTCGTGACCGTTCTTGCCTTCAGTTTGCTCGGGGATGGGCTCCGGGACGTCCTCGACCCGAGGAGCCGACGTGCAATGACGACGGCGGTGGCGACGCCGACCACGTCTTCCGCAGTTCTCACGGAGCCTCCCCCCGAGCTGGGTCCTGCCGGCAGCGGTGAGTGACCCCTATTGGGGGCCATCCACTGCGTGTGGAAGGCTACCCAGGGCTGCGATCCACCAGAGCCGAATGTGGTGCTGTGCCCGGGCTGCGATTCCTTCCACCAAACGGGTGCGACCTTGGGAAGTATTGACCTACGCGAGCGCCACCGCGTGGCTGCGTGCAACGCACCGAAGCACGCGTGTGCCGGGTTTCAGGGGCCCAGGACGAATCGAGACGGTCTGGACTACTTTCCGGCGTCGGACCAGGAGCGGTGGGCGTTTCTGCAGGCATCCGGGGGTTTCCGAGCGGCTGAGGGTTTTTTATACCCCGAAAATGGTGTATAAATGCGCACCGGCTTCGAACTGGTGTTCAGGAACGAAATGGCACTCAAGTTGAATCGGAGAAGTGTCTACATCGGAACGATCGTGACAATACTGGCGGTAGTAGCCGGGTTGGCAGTGGCTGCGTTCATTACCACCGTCACGACCGGAGGACAGAACGGTTACAGCGTGACCTCAGCGACAGGCACGTCGTATGCCGTGGGTACACCCACGGTAAACCTGGTGTGGACGACCGCAACAACCTGCACGGCGAGCGGTCCTGTCACTCCCGGCACAAATGTCGCCGGCGTGTACGTCACCGGTCCGGTTGCCTGTCAGACTGCCACCCCCGACTGGTTTGAGGAGCTCACCTTCCCAGGATTTGCCCTTGTCACAAACCCTGTGGACAATTTCGCAGTGACAGTGGGTACCAACGCACCAGTCCTGTTCACCGTCACGTTGACCGAGCCGACGGTGGGCCACCCGATCACAACTGACGTCTTCTACGAGGTAGGGACGTCCGCCACCGCCACGACCTCTAACGTGGGAATTACTGGCGATTAGGTCTAGCGATAGACGGGGCTCACCCCGCCAAACCCTTTCCTGCCCTCTCTTTTTCCAGGTTGTCGACCACCGCAAGTTCGTTTCGAGGCAGCGCTTGCATCGGTCGCCTTCGTGACGTGCGGGGGAATCAGCCCGTGGTGGGGGCCGAGGGGCGAGCCGTCGAGCCGCGGGGCATCGGGTAGCGGAGAATGGCGGCGACGCCACCAAACGCCTTCGAGAGCATCTCTCCCTCCTCGCTCTCCGCCGAGACGAGTCGGACCGTGGCATTGGAGTCATTGGCCTTGCGGAACAGTTGCTCCACGTAGTCCTCTTCGGAGACGATCTCCGGGGGAGAGCCTCCGCATTTTGGACAGGGAGCGGAAGCGACCTTCTCGACCTCGGCGTCGGGCAAGGTCCGTGTGAACTCGTACCCGCACGAGCCGCATTTGAAGTGGACTCGTTTCTTCCGGAGACCCTCGGAGACGAGCAGGGTATCAACCGCTCCTGCGTCGAGCGCGCCAAGTACCTCCGCCTCCCCGTACGCCGCCAAACCTGCCTCGGACTTTCTCACCTCGTTTAAGAAGCGCTGGACGAGGCGCTTCTCGTCGTGGATCTCGAGTCCGTGGAGGGTCTGGGTAGCCTTCTCCACGAGTTCCTTGAGGCCATATTCGTCGGTGTATCCCGTGTCGAAGAGCGGCTGTACCACCTTCTGCTGGAGCTCGTAGTGGAGGAACCCTTCCTTCACGAAGAAGTCCTTCGTGGACCCGGGGCCCCCGACGAGTATTCCCTTCAGGGTATCCTTCTTCGGGAGGAAGAGCTCGTTTGCGATCTCTCCAACGCGGACGAAGAAGTCGTGCGCCGCGTGCTCGATCAGTCGCTCGAACCGGTGCTGGGACTGGCCGCCGCGTCCGTGCTTGGAGGGAACCTGCGACTGTTTGTTCCGTAGCGCCTCAATTCGCTTTCCGCGCAAGAAACCGAGCGTCACTTCAGCCCGGTCGAGCACGATGAGCCCCCATAGCTCGGGCTCGTGGATCATGTCGAGCAGCGGGTCCAGGAAGAACGTCGAGTCGCATCGGTATAGGTAGGTGTTGAGCGGCTCGGGCGGCTCCACGATGAATGTCACCGGCACCGACTTGTCGGCGCCCACGGCCTTGCTGCCCACGAAGAAAGCGACGCCGTTCTTCGGCGGCTCCTTGAACTGGCGGACCCGTCCCATGAGCGACTCGATCGCCCACATGACGTTCTTCCGGGTGGTCCGGCTCTTGATGTTCGAACTCTGGGCGTACTCGTTCCGAAGGTACGCCATCACATCGGAGAGCTGTTTTCCGGGGGGCACGTAGAGCGAGATCAACTCCGTCGCGCGGCCGCGCGCCGAGGCGATCTCATCCATCTTCCGCTTGAAGGTGTACCGGGCCAGCTGCGTATCCGGTTCCGCGGCGGCTGTCATTCAGGCCTCCGGGGCGGTGGTCGACGGGGAGGCGCCCGTCCCGGCGCGGCGCAGTCAGAGCAGCTGCTGAACGTGCTCGGTGATCGTGTCTTCGGGATACGCCCCGACGATCCGGTCGACGAGCTTGCCCTGCTTGTAGAACAGCAGCGTCGGGATGCTCATGATGCCGAGCGCGCCGGCCTTGTCGGAGTTGTCGTCCGAGTTGAGCTTGCCGAACGCGACCTTCCCGTTGTACTTCTCCGACAGGCGATCGACGATCGGAGAGACCATCCGGCAGGGGCCGCACCACGGCGCCCAGATGTCGATGACCGCCGCGGCGTTCTGCTGGGTGAACTTGTCGAAGCTGGCGCTATCGAGTGTGGAGACTGTCATTCTTCGATTCCTCCCGTGAGGTACAGCAACGAGCATTGCGGCCTTTAAACGGTTGTCGTGGAACGGATGTAAGCCGGAGGATGACGCTGCGGCCGAGCCGCTTCACAGCGACGCGTCTAGGTTGCCCGACGGATGGGTAAAGTAGGAGCGGGCCTTTCTCCCCTCGATGGATTCCGGGTATTCTCCATCGAGTGTCTCAGTCTCGGTTGAATCGTCCTCGATCACTCTTCCGCCTTCGCTGCGCGGACGCCCTCCCGTCCTGCTCCGTCCCGCCGTGCGGCGCGGGATCCGTCAGCGCATGGTACGGTTCCGGCAAGCTTCCATCGATCGTCTGGCGGTCCTGACGGGACGGCCGAGCTCCGAGATCCAAGGCTTCCGTCGGGAACTCGCCGCCAGTGCGCTTCCCGACGTACTTATCAATCGTGGCGCGGGCCTGCCGTCGACCCAAGAGTTTCCCCAGTCCGGTCTTCTCTACCTTCTCATCCGTAGCCAGCGCCCACAGAGGGTCATCGAAACCGGCGTGCGGCCAGGCTACACGACCGCGTGGATCCTGGCCGCTCTCGAGGCCAATGGAGAGGGTTCCCTCCACTCTCTCGGCCCGGGACCCACCGCGCACCGCATCCAGGGCGTCCGTGATGTGACCGTCGGCCAGTTCGTCCCTCCAGCGCTCCGGGGACGCTGGACCCTCGTCCTGGGAAATACCATGGACAACCTCCGGGAGCTGCTGGCGGAGCAGCGACCCGTCGACCTGTTCCTCTACGACAACGGACCCGACGCCGACCGCGCCCGGTTCGAGCTCCACTCGGCTTGGGCCGCGCTCTCGCCGCGGGGGATCCTGCTGGCGCACCATGTCGATGCGAACCCGGCCTGGTCCGACTTCTGCCGTGCCCAGGGAGTGAGGGAGCAGATCCTCGACCCCGGACCGCCTCGGCTCGGAGCAGTCAGCATGAGCCGAAGCCCCGGGCGCTGAGACTCCACCGCCGCGCGGTTACCGCTCCAACTCCTCGATCAGGTGCTGGGCGGCCGGCAAGATGAGCTTCTCGAGGGCGGTCCGCACGGCGCGTTCCGAGCCCGGCAGCGCGAAGACCGGTTTATCCCGGAGTAGAAAGAGGCCGGCCCGGCTCAGCATCGCGAGGGGCCCGACGTCCTGGAAGCTCAGGGTCCGGTAGAGGTCGCCGAAGCCTTCGAGCCGGCGTCCTCCCATCGCTTCGAGGGCGCCGACGGTCAGGTCCCGCGAGCTCACGCCGGTGCCACCCACCGTGATCGCCGCTTCAACCGGAATTTCCTTGAGGAAGGGGTCGAGTTTGTCCCGCACGTCGGCCACGCTGTTCGCGACCAGGTCGTAGTGGAGGACCTTGTGCCCCGCCTGGAGGAGCAGGTCGCGAGCGAGATGGCCGGAGGGATCGTCCTCGGGAGTGTGCGTGTCGGAGACGCTGAGGACAACGAAGCCGATGGAGCGGTCCCCACCGAGATGGTGCCGACCCGCGCTGCTCGTGGTTTCTGTCATCGTCGGCCTCCCGAAATCGCCCGCTTCTCCCGGGAAACGACACGGACGGGGCCGAGCCGAGTTTCCGGATAGCTCCCGCCGCGAGTTTTCTCGAGGTACTTGACCATGTCCCACACCGTGAGAAGGGCCACCATGGCTCCCACCAAGGCCTCCATCTCGACCCCGGTCCGCCACAGCGCCTCGGCCTCCGCCTCCACCCGGACGCCGGTCCGAGTCGATCGCACCACGACCCGGCTGCCTGTCAACGGGATCGAATGGCAGTGCGGAATCAACTCCGGCGTCCGCCGCATCGCCATCATGCCCGCCAGCTCGGCCGCGGCCAGCGGGTCACCCTTCTCGACCCGGCCGGTTCGGATAGCCCGACGACTTTTCTCGGTGAGAGTCAGCGCCCCTTCTACCACCGCACGGCGGTAGACGATAGGCTTGCGGTGGACCCTCCGCTGAGCCGTCACTCGGTCACCGAGCCCGAGGCTTAATGGCGGCGATGCGCGCGAGCACCGATTCGAGTTGTATCCGGTCCGAGGCCCCTTGGGCGAGCCGGAAATCCACGTCGGCGAGGTACTGGATCAGCCGTATCTTCTCCGTGGCAGCTACCGGCGGGCCGGGCTCACCGACCACGTAGCTGTGCAGCGACCGGAGGATGTCCTCCCCGCTGGCTCCGCGCTCCACGAAGAGCCGGAACAGTTGCTCCCGGGCGGCGAGGAAATCGCCCTGGAGGGCCGTTCCGAAGATCGCCTCGACCTCGTCGTGCAGAGGGGCGGTCACGACATCTCGGATGGCGGCGAGATCGACCCGGTCGCGGAACGTCGCCGCCAGCTGGAGTAGATTGATAGCGCGACGCAGGTCGCCGTCGCTCGCCTCGATGATCGCCTTGTAGGCGTCCGCGGACACCTCGCGCTTCTCGGCCATGGCGACCCGCTTCAGCTGGTCATGGATCTGGTCCGGCGAATAGATGCGGAACCGGAAGACCGCGCATCGAGACTGGATCGGCTCGATGATCCGCGAGGAGTAGTTGCACGAGAGAATGAATCGGCACGCGGCGGAATACCGCTCCATGAGCCGGCGGAGCGAGGCCTGCGCCTCGGCCGTCAGGTTGTCGGCTTCGTCGAGGAACAGGATCTTGAAGCCGCCGCCCATGGGCGCGCTGCGGGCGTAGCTCTTGATCGTCGTGCGCACCGTGTCGATCCCGCGCTCGTCGGAGGCGTTCAGCTCCAGGAAGTTCTGCCGCCACTCTTCCCCAAAAAGGTCGCGCGCGAGGGCGATGGCCGCGGTGGTCTTCCCAGTGCCCGGTGGGCCCGCGAAGAGGAGGTGAGGCATCGACCGCTTTTCCGCATACGCGCGGAGTACGGGTACGATCGTGTCCTGTCCAACCATGTCGGCCAGGCTCTTGGGCCGGTACTTCTCGACCCAAACCGTGTCGCGCTCTACCCCTGGCATGCGTGCAGCGGCGCCGAAGCGGGTTTGTCGCCGATGGAGCCGGCGTTAGATGCACGATATATCCATCAGAGGCCTCGGCCGGGCCCGGAAGGATCTATGCGACCACTTCTAGCCCATCTACAGTTTCGAGGGACAATCCGCGAACAGTCGGTCGAGCCCTACCTTCGGATCTTGAAGACCCTCCAGCGCAAGAACCGAGTCCGGGGCGTTCTCCTCGACATCTCGAGCGGAGGCGGCGCCGACATTCCTTCGCAGGACTTCTACCTGGCCGTGAAGCGGCTCAACGCGGTGAAACCCGTCGTGGCCTCCATCGGCTCGATGGGAGCTTCCGGCGCCTACATGACCGCGCTCGGCGCCCGCAAGATCTACGCGTATGCCGACTCCATCGTAGGCTCCATCGGTGTCGTCTCGGCGCACGTCGCGGTCCGCGGACTCTTGGACAAGCTCGGCGTCCACGTGGAGATGCTCCACGAGGGTCGGCACAAGGACGCTTACCAGGGCCTCCGGGACCTGACGGATGAAGAGCGCACAAAGCTCCAGGCGGTCATCGGCGACAGCTACCGGGACTTCGTGGAGACGGTCGCCCGCGAACGACACCGCTCCGTGGAGCAGATCCTCCCCCTGGCCACTGGAGAATTCTGGTCGGGCCGGAAGGCGCTCGAGCTCGGACTCATCGACGCGCTCGGAGACCGGGACGCCGCGCTCCAGGACCTGGCCCAGGGCACCGGCGTTCCGGTCGGGCGCGTCGTCCGGGTGGCTCCCCCGCAACCGTTCATGCAGCGGCTTCTATCGGGCAGCTCAAGCTACATCGGGAGTGGCCTGCGCGCCGGAGTCCGGGACGCGGTAGAAGACCTCGCCTACGACTCGTTGTTCGGCCGCTAGGCGTCGACAGCGGCCCGCCCATCGGCGTTAAATAGCGCCGGGCGCCGTCGGTGGTCCGATGCCTCCCGAACAGCGCCAGCGCGCGTTCAGCTCCGCCGCGGGCCTCATCCAATACTACGACATGGAGGAGACGCGGGCGCTCAAGATCGCCCCGTACTACGTCCTCATGCTCGGGATCGGCGCCGCCGTCCTCGTCGAAGTGCTTAACTGGAAGTTCGTCTAACGCGCCGGGTCCCCGATTAGAGACTCAGCTCGCCGCTGCCTCGCCCGGGCCTAATCCAGGTAGGAAGCGGCCCTCTTCGCGCAAACCGAGCAGCACCACCTTCGACTCGGGGCTTTCGTCGAGTATCCGGTACGCGGCGCGTGCGGCGAGTCGTCGCGCAAATGTGCGGATCGCTTCGTGCGCCGGCACGTGGGCTCGCGAGAGACGCTGGCGCGACTTCCCCATGTAGACGTACCCCTTGGGCTCGATGAAGTCCGGTCGAGCGACCGAGTCGAGCTCCGCGTACTGGTCCTCCCATCCGAGGTTCCAGCCCCGGACGAGAGTATGCCGGACCACGCGGCGCGTCCTCAGGTGCCGGACGATCTCGAGCGACTCCTCGAGCCGTTGCCAAGCGTCCTCGTGGGCCGGCAGCGTGAGCCGCCGGAAGAGCGCCTCGTTGGGCGCGGTGACGGACACGTACAGCTGGGTCGGCAAGGGATCGAGGTGCCGCAGAGCATCGGGGTTGGTTCCGTTCGTGACGAGGAATGTGGTGATGCCTCGACTATGACAAAGCTCGAGGAACCGGTTCATCTTGGGGTAGAGCGTCGGCTCTCCGGTCAGCGAGATCGCGATGTGCCGCGGCTGACGCGCCTCGTCCCACCGGGCCTCGGGCACCTCGCCCTCCCCCTTGAATCCTGAGATCGCGCGTTGCTGCGCTTCCAGGACCGGTCGAGGAGGGTCTCCGGGTCGTCGTATTCGGGCATCGACTCATCGTTCTCCCAGCCCTGATTCCGCCAGCAGAACCGGCAATGGAGGTTGCACGAATCGATCGCCGGCGACATCTGGACGCACCGGTGGCTTTGGATACCGTAGAACCGTCCCTTGTAGCAGTCTCGTCCGCTGATGAGGGATTGGCGTGTCCAGTAGCAGGTCTTCACCGCGCTGTGGCGGCCAACGAGCTGGTAGCCCTGGTTGGACAGCTCCGCCGACAGGTCTTGGTCGCCCATGCGCAGCGAACGCGGGACGGCGTCCCCCGATTAACCGTTTGGCTCAGTGGGATTCCGCCAGAAGTCCGAGCCGTGAACGCTTGCCCGGCGTCCCGCCAATTATTGGCGAAGCCCCGGTTTCAAGCGGAGCCACTCGCGGTCCGGCTAATCGGCTCAGGAACGGCCGGCCGTCCCCTCGAGCTCGGCCGCCACCGAGGTCACTCTCGCGACGACGCCCGCCGCCCGCCGGCGGGCCGTCTCGGGGTCGGGGTCCTCGGAGAATATGCGGAAGAGTGGTTCGGTACCCGACGGCCGGAGGAGCACCCAGCCTCGCCCTTGGTAGGCCTTGATGCCGTCGAGCGTTACGACGCGGTCGGCCCCCTGGGCCAGCTCGGCGGCGAGACGGTCCATCACCGCTGCGCGAAGCGGAGCGGGGCAGGGAACCTTCTCCTTCTCGACGAAGTACCGGGGGAGGTCACGCAGCGCATCCTCCAACGAGGTTCCGAGTTGGGTCATTAGGTCGAGCACGGTGGCCAACGTCATCGCGCCGTCGCGTGCTAACTGGAGCCGCGGGAAGATGTACCCGCCATTGTCCTCTCCACCGAAGACGGCGCCGCGCTCCTGCATCGCGCGCGTGATGGAAGGAGAACCCACGGGAGTGTAGAGAACTTGGCCCCCCTCGGCCTTCACCACGTCCTCGACGCTCTGCGAGGCCGTCACCGGGACGACGACGAGGCCTCCCTGGCGTTGCCGAACAAATTCCCGGGCGAACCACGTCAAGATCCGCTCGCCCGGAACGTAGTGTCCCTTGCCGTCGACGAACACGGCCCGGTCCGCGTCGCCGTCGTGTGCGACGCCGAAATCCACGCCGAGCGCCGGGACGGTCCGGATCAATTCCTGGAGGTTCTGCTCTGTAGGCTCGGAGAGATGACCCGGGAAGGTGCCGTCGACCTGACCGTTCAAGGTAGTGTAGCGACAACCGAGCCGGCGCAGCAGCGACGGGCTCGTCTCGCACGACGCGCCGTTCCCACAATCAAGGAGAACACGGTGCCGCTTCGCGATGATCGCGTCCCGACTTACCTTCGTGAGGATCCCGTGCAGATACCGCTCGGCGCCGTGCGTGTCCGAATGGATAGCCCCGATTCGGTCGTAAGAGACGCTGCGAATCTCCCCGGACTCCACCAGGCCCTCTATCCGCTCCTCGTCTCTGCGGGGAAGTTCGAGCCCATCGGCCGCGATGCACTTGATGCCGTTGAACTCGGGGGGGTTGTGGGAGGCCGTGACGATGACGGCGAGCTGGGCACCCACCGAACGAACATTGTACTGGATCGCTGGCGTGGGAAGAAGTCCGAGCTCGACCACCGAGTGACCGGCCGCCGCAAGGGTCCCGGAAACGATGCCGGCAAACGCGGGGCTCGAAGTCCGGCCATCCCACCCGACGGCCACAGGCGCGCCCACCGGGTACGCCCGGCCGATCGCGGCGGCCACGGATGTGACGAACGGCGCGGTCATCCGCGCCCCCACGACCTCTCGGATGCCGTTGGTCCCGAACAGCCGCACGGTTTCCAGGTGAGGGGCGAGACAGATAATCTCTACCCACGCGGTGGGGACAAGCGGTTTATCGCCGGCAACGACTTCGCGGGAGATGGACGAGCCCCGCTGGCTGGTCGACGAGATGCTGGGCCGCCTCGTCCGCTACCTGCGGTTCCTCGGGTACGATGCGGAGTACGTCCGCGGGATCACCGACGACGAGATCGTCGAACGAGCCCGTGTGGACCAACGAAGGGTCATCACCCGCGACCGTTCCCTCGCCAGGAGATTGCCGGACGCGGTCTTGCTCACCAGGACCGACATCGCGGGGCAGATGCGCGAGCTCAGAACGGCGTTCCCCGCGCTGCGAGCTGACGTGCGCTTCGATCGGTGCTCGATCTGTAACGGGCGCTTGTCTATCCTCGAGAAGGTTCCGTCGCAAGGCCCGGGGCTCGACGCGCTCCCCCCGACGTGCGTGCGGGCCGCGTTCCGCTCTACGCATGTGAGCAGTGCGGCCACCTCTACTGGGAGGGATCCCACACGCGGTCCGTGCGGGCCCGACTGGCGCAGTGGCTTCCGCCGGAGCCGGTGACCGGATGATCGTCACGGTCTGGCTCTCCGGAGAGAACCAGTCGCTGGCGCACGCCGAACTCACCGCAGCGGCCCAGCGTCTCGGCGGCCGGTCCGTGAACCCTTCAGGCTCCGAGAGCGAGACCGGTCGGGGCGTCGTCGAACTGCCCGACGATACCGCCGCCGTGGCGCTCTCGGGACGACTGGCGCTGGCGCACCGATGCGTCGAGTTGTGGCCCGAGTCCGACCCGGTGTCGCTCGAGACTCGCCTCAAGAAGGCGGGCGCGTCCGGGGCGTCTGCGGCCTTTCAGTGGGTTTCCAGGAGTCCGGGAACGCGCCCCCCGGAGACGCTCCGTCGGCTGGGGAGCATCTTCCGGTCGGGAGGTGGTCGCATCGCCCTCGAACATCCGGATCACAGGTTCTGGCTCGAGGCCGCCCCGGACGGCAAGCTCAGGTTCTACGAAGAGATCGGCCGGGTAGACCGTGCCGCGTTCTCGGAGCGGCGCACGCCCCGACTCCCGTTCCAACGCCCGGTCACCTTGGCCCCTCGTCTGGCGAGAGCGCTGGTCAATCTTGCCCACGTGGGGCCTGGCGACCGAGTGGTCGACCCGTTCGTTGGCACCGGGTCGCTCCTTCTGGAAGCGGCTCTGCTCGGGGCCGACACCGTGGGAATCGACGCGAGCGCGGCGATGGTCCGGGGGGCTCTCGACAACTTCGCCCACATGGGCCGGACCCCCGAAGCGCTTCGACAGGCGGACGCCGCCGAGGCCGCCGAGGAGTTTCCGCCCGCCAGCTTTGACGCTCTCGTGACGGACCCGCCGTACGGTCGAGCCTCCGGCACACGAGGGGAGGCGCCCGAGCGCCTCTGGAGCCGCGCCCTCCTGGCCTGGACGGAGAAAGTGCGTCCGGGCGGACGGCTCGGGATCGTCGTCCCGACCGGCGTCCAGCTTCCGACCCTCGACGCCCGGCTACAGCTCGCGATTCCTCAACGCGTGCACCGGAGCCTCACCCGCGAGTTTCGGGTCTACGTACGAGAGGGGGAATCGCCCCGGCTTCAATAGACCCCTTCGACAGACTGGGACGCGGGGCCGCCTCCCGACTCATTGCAGTACTGGGACGCCGAGAAAGCGATCGTGAGTGTCGCGGCTTGGGGATTCGTGTAGGTGATCTGGAGCGTGCCGGTTCCGTCCATAGGGAGCGTTAGGAACTGGTCGGACGGCAAGGTCCAAGTCCCCATCCCGTCAAACGTGGTGATGTTGCCGTTGGGCAGGACGATGGTCCACGACGAGTTCGCTAGATACGCGGAGAGTCCGGGGCCTATGAGCGGACCCGATGTACTCTGGAGGATCACCCCGGTCACGTTCGCCGAGATGCTGTAGGCATGCGTCACCTGGTCGTGGTTCTCGACGGTTACGGCGATGTCCGACGCGACGCCGTACGGGGTCCCGCTGACGTGCGTGGCGGCCGGTTTCTCCAAGGAGAAGCTGTCGGCCGGCGTGGAGATGGGCACGAGGACGAAGCCCCCGATCAACACGGCGACGACAAGGGCTCCGATCACGTACCGCCGGATTCCAAGGGGGCTCACGTCGTTGAGCGGCGGCGGATGCCGGACGCCGAGAAGAATGATCAGGCCGGCGAACAGCAGCCAGCCGAGGTAGAGCGTCAGGAAACCGATGAGGGCGAGGAAGATCACCGCGGCGTAGCTCACGTAACGCGACCCGTCGCGGAACAGCGCACGGAAGACGTGGCCCCCGTCGAGCTGTCCGGCCGGCAGGAGGTTGATCGACGTCACGAGCAGCCCCACCCAGCCGGCGAGGGCGAACGGGTGGAGGCTGATGATCGACGCCGCATTGGGCACGAAGGCCGCGAGCGCCTGCCAGACGAGCGGGAGGCCGATCAGCAGGTCGCCGTAGTTGACTCCCAGGATCGTCGGCCCGCAGTTCGTGGGCGACAGGACGGGGGAGTGGAGGCTGAGGAACATGCCGGCGATGGTGACGGGGATTGCCACGGCGAATCCCGCCAACGGGCCGGCCGCGCCGATGTCGAACAGGACCTTGCGGCTCGGGATCGGCTCGCGGAGGCTGATGAAGGCCCCGAAGGTGCCGAAGATCAGATACGGCGGCGGTACGGCCAGAAAATACGGCAACGAAGCCTCCACATGGTGGTGCCGGGCGACCACGTAGTGAGCCAGCTCGTGGAGACCGAGGATCGTGAGCAGCGGCGCGGCGAAGTAGATTCCTCCCCAGAGGAAGTCCGTGGGGATCAACGTGGCGCGGCCGACGTACGCCAGCCAGAGGAAGGCGCCGGCGAACGACGTCGACACGATGGTGGCGCCGAGTAAGGCCAGGTTGACCCAGAACCCCCACCCGCTTCCGCGCTGGGAACGTCGCACAATCTCAACACTGTACTCTCCCCCGGCGTAGTGCAGCTGCGGGACGTAGAACTTCGGCCACAGGTCCTGCCGGAGGGCATCGAATTTGTCCTCGATCGTCGCCGGATCTGCGTGGACGAGGAGCACGAGGGATACCGGCGTGATGCGCGTCTCGTAGACCGGAAAGAACCGGGAGACCTCGGCCCGGAGCCAATCGATCTCGGGACCCGGTGGGGACGGAGGTGCCGTGGCCACGGGTTACCCTGCCGCTGCGGCGGCCTTCGCCGCTTTCTGGGCCTTCTTGGCCCGCTCCTTGGCGGTATAGCCGGTAAGGGTCTCGAGAAACCGGTTGTACCGGCGGACCGTCTCGGCGGCGACGTCGTTCGGGACTTTCGGATTCATCTGAAGCTCGACCAAGAGCTCCCCCTTGCCCGGACGAGCGGTTAGAGAGTCGATCGCGCCGTATCGTGCGGTAACGGCGTCCGCGGAACGACCTGCCACTCCGAACTCGGCCTCGCAAGTCTCGGCGATTCGGTCAAGCGTCAACTGGGCCCGGACCGCCGGGCGCACGCTGTAGCTTCCCACGGCGGGCCGTTCTAGGGCCATCCGACCTTAAGCTTGACCGACGCGAAGAATCCAAGCCGACGAAGCCCCCCTCGGGGGACTGCGGTTCCCTACGGAGCGCCGCACGTCACACGGTTTCGATTTCGAAGAGGACCCGATACCCCCGAAGCAGACGACTAACCTCGTCGCTCAGGTCTAGTAGCTGGTCCGTCGTGGCGGGTCCGTGCCAGTCGTAGACGAAGTCATAGTTCCCCTGGGTCGGTTCAAAGCCGAACCCTTCGAGCCGGTCGGAGATCTCCGACGGTTTGGCCCCCTCGCTGTGGAAACTGACGCGGAGATAGGTCTCCATCGGGCAGACGACGGGCGGAGCCTAGATTAAGGCTTCGTTGAGGCGCGCCGACGGCGGCGCGAGGGAGGCCGCAGCCGCCCTTGGCCGTCAATCTCGCCCGCCCGAATTCGCCGCGAGGCGATGGGGCGCCCATCCTCGGCACGGACCTGTGGCACTACGTAGACCCGAAGGGGAGGCAGGCCGTGATGGCGACGTTCCGCGTTGATCGGGCGGGCGGCCGTCCGGGTCTCTTCCGAGAGGACCAGCAGGTCCATCCCGGGGCCCACGGAACCGCCCCAGCGGTCGTTCAACGGCACTACCGTCCAAGCCCGGTCCCCGAACCGTTCTCGGAGGAACGCCCGGAGATGGCGACGTCGGGTCGCGTACGACTGGACCCGTCGAGCGAGCGGCTTCCGCTCGGCCCGCGCAAAGCGGTCGGTGGTGAGGCCGATCTTGACCTCGTCGGCGCGCTGGAAAGCCCCGGACAGGAGCGCTCGGTGACCCGCGTGGAGGTGGTCAAACGTCCCGCCCAGGACGGCGACGCGGGCCCGCCGCGCCTTCGCGGGGGGAGCGAGGGATCGAGGCACTCCCGAGAGCCTCCGGCCCTGAGGGCTAGCGGGGCGGCGGCCGGCGCGAACGGCGTCGAGCGTTGGCGTCCGAGTCGTCCGACTCGTCGGTCGCGGGCGCCTCCCCCGCCGGGCGGGAGCGGGTCAGCTCCGAGAGCGAATCGAGCTCGCGGTCGAGGTCCTCCGGGGGTGGGGCGTTCCTGGGACGCGCCAGCAGGCTCGGGGCGCGGGCCTCCTCGCTGGCGCGACGCTCCTCGGTCATCTGGGAGAGCTGGCGCACGAGGGTCAGCCACACCCGTCCCTGGTTGGCGATTGTGCCCTCGACCCGCTCGCGGATCTCCCGGGTTCGGTCGGCCAGGTCCGTTTCGATGCGCCGGAGGTCGTGGGTGAACTCGCGGCGGAGCTGAGCGTACTTGAGGTCGGCCTCGGCGGAACTCGCCGTCCCCCGTTCGAGCTCGGAGAGGCGGGTCCACGCCTTCCGCACGACCGGCACCAGGCGGTCGGTCAGCACGACGATCTTCCGGTCGAGTTCTTCGAGCTCGGCCCGTACGGCGTCCTCGAGACGGGTATTGTCCCGGCTCCGGTCCGCCACGTCCGTCCGGATGGCGTCGAGTCGCTGCGTGAGCTCCGCGTGTTCGCGGATCAACCGCTCTTCGACGGCCATCGCGCGGAGGTCGATGAGATGCTGCACATCGGTCCGGAGGTTCTCCGTGCTCCGCTGGAACTGCTCCTTGACGAGGCGCTCGATGGCGGCGGCATCGGGGGCGCGGTTCAGGCTCGTCTCGGTCTCGCCTTTGAGGCGCGCGAGGAGCTCGAGGTACTTCTCCCGCTCGCGGTCGAGGCTTTCCCGGAGCTTCTGGTCGGAATACGACTGGAGACGGACCTGCAATTCCGCCACTTCATGCATTTCGGCGTCACGAAGCTCGTCCACCTTCGTGTTGACCTTCCGGTCCATCCGGCCCTCGAGCCCGGCGAGGAGCTCCTCGACCTGGCCACTCGTCCGGGCATCCGCCTCTCGCAGTGCGGCCGCTACCTTCTCTTGAACCTCGCGCGCCCGGCCATCGATGAGAAGCGACAGCCGACGCTCGATCTCCTGGAGTTCTTTCGCGCGGCGCTGTTCGGCCTCGGCGATACGGGCCTCGCTGGCTCCGCGGAGTTTCTCCTCCAGCTCCTTGCGCTGTGTCTCGTCCCGGTCCTGGGCCTCGCGAAGATGGAGGTCGAGCTGGGCCACGAGCGCGCCCCGGAGGTCCTCCTCCGAGGCCTGGGCTCGTTGCTTGACGTCCGTGAGGGCCTGCGTGAGGGACTCCCGCAGCTGTGTCCGGATCTCCTCCGCCGATTGGCGGAGCGATTCGTCGGCACGGGCCTTGAACTCCTGGACCTTCGGGTCGACGAGGTTGCGAACCCCCTGGTCGAGCTCCTGGTTCACGATCGTGCGAAGGTCGCCCTGGACACGTTCCTCGGCCTGCGAGATCCGGGTGGTGGCATCCTGGCTGAGCCGGGCTTCGAGCTCCGCCGTCCGTGCCAACAGACGGTCGGTGAGCGAGCTGAGCGCCTGTTGCTGCAGTGCCGTCCATGTGGTGAAGCGCTGCTCCATGGACGCCCGGGCTTCCTTGAGCGCGTCGGCTTGGCGCGCCGCCTGGTCGGCCAGGGCTGGTTTCAACCGTTCCTGCACCGCCGCATCGATCCGGAGCGGGTCGACGGGGGTCGGTGGGGGCGGCGGGGGGATCGCTTGGAGCCGCTGCTCCACGGCCGCATTGAAGCGATCGGCTAGCTGGTCCTCCAGCGCTTTCGTCCAGGCTGCCGGGGGCACCGGGTTGACATTGGACAGTCGCTCGTCCAGGTAGCGCATCAGGTCCGCTTCGATCTGGCGCCGTAGCGCTCCTGCATCGACAGAGGGAGAAGGGCTCGGGGCGGCGGCGCCGGGCTCGCGGGCCTTCTGGAGTGATGGGTCGTCCTTGACCGACATCGGGACGACCTCGACCTTGCCGGTGCGCTGCACGCCCGCCGGAGCTGAGCCTCCGCGCTGGAGCCAGGGGGGAAGCTGGCCGGCCACCTGCGCGTCCGGAACCGGGGCCGCCGGGGCGGGGGGCAGGTCTGCGGGCCGGATCTCCTCGGCCGGTTCCTCGCCGGCATGGGCCTGGAGGTACTCCTGGGCGCGGCGGGAGAGCTCGGGACTCAGCTCGAGTCGCCGGCCCCGCGGGCGCTGGAGCAGGAGGGCGGTGCTCTCCATGGCGGTCGCAAGTCGCCATATCTCCTTCCGCCGGTCCTTTCCGCCCTGGCGATCCGGGTCGGAAAGGCGGGCGCGCAGCGTCCGGAGCTCGACGCGATCGACACGCTCGGTCACCGGCGACAACTTCGCCGACGCGTGGTCGCGCACGTACTGGACTACGAGGGGTATGGCTTCCTTTCCCTTGCCCGACGGCGAGGGGATGCCGTCTGTCAGGTCGTAGAGCGTGACCGGCGCTTCCTCCCAGCTCTGGACCCGCTTGCGGTGCCGTTCCCCGCCGGACTCTCCCCGAGGGACGCAGAACACGGCGAGCGACAGCGGGGTGGCCTCGGCAAAGTCGGCGAGGTTGGTCTTCGCTTCGGGAAGGAAGTACGGGAAGGCGAGGATGGCCCCGAGCGCCAGAAGGGAGGCGGGAAGCGTCCGGACGTACTCGAAGACCGTCTCCATCGTCGCTTCCCATTCGTCGGCGGCGATCAGGAGGACCGGCTCGGTGGAGCCCCGGTAGAAGAGGAATCCCTCCCCGACCAGCGGATAGAGCTTCGGGTCGGGCGGGGGCGGCGGCCGCTGGTCGTGCCGGCCGCCGCCCATCGATTCGTACCAGCGAAGGAGGGTCTCGCCGAAGTTGGGCGCGGCGAGCAGTCGCCCGGTATCGAGGACGAGTGTCTTCATCCCGAGACGCGGCCGGTCCTCGGTGGACAGGAACATCCGGCCTAGGCAGGTGTAGGTGCCGCCGTACGCCGGATAGAGGAACAAGTTCCGATAGTACGACAACGGGAGGGCGGGGTCGGGGTCCCAGTAATCCTGCGTGTCGGAGACGTTGACGGCGAGGTTACCCACGATCCGGATCGCGTCGAGCGTCTCTTGGTATCCCGGGAAGTCGTTGGGAAGCGCCGTGTAGCCCGGGCTCTCGGCCTCGTTGTCGACCTGACGGCACCAGACCACCGCGACGGGTTCGGTGGTCCCGCCGGCGGTCGCGTCCGCGGCCTTGGCGCCGGGAGTCGCCATTACTTGTCTCCGGCCGGCTCCTTCGCGAGCACTCGCTCGCAGATCCGGGCCAGCGGGAGCGGCGTGTTGACCATGACCGGAATCCCCGTCCCCGACGAGCCCCCCGGCATGCCCTCGGTCGGGGCGGCCTCGACGGTTCCGGAGTCGGTCCAGAGCAGCGGCCGTCCCTCGCCCGTGGAGACGGCGGACGACACCAGGAAGACGTCGTCCTTGGTGGTGATCCCCTGCCCTTCGTGGGCCACCAGGATCGTGCCCATGCCGGCGCCGTCGCGGCGCAGCAGGAACTCCTGGGGATCGAAGGTGCTCTGGTACGTCCGGTCCTTGAGCACATGGTCGATCTCGCCGTAGAAATCCTTGAGCAGGTCGGCCTTCGAGATCGCGATCACGAGCGGGATGTTCCGGGCCTTGACGTACCGGAAGACACCGCGCGCGAGGTTGACCTGCTGGGCCTGGTCCCGCAACGACGGAAGGGCGGGCGAGAGGAGCAGGATGATTCCGTCGGCCTCGACGACGAACCGGCCGAGCAGCGTCAGCCCCCGGCGCCACAGTTCTTGCCGGTCCGGACGCCAGGTTTCGAAGTGCGGGATGACGCGGCAGCTCTTGTCGTCGATCTGCGCCTCGGCGTTCGGGAGCCAGAGCCGGTCGTAGGTGAAGTAGTCGGAGATGATCCCCCGGCCTCGTCGATCGTGTGCATGATCATCGGGCGCGAGATGGGGGCCTTCGGGTCATTGCTTCCGAACCGGAAGCGCATCTTCATCTCGACGAACTGGTTGAACTTCGTCGGCAACGGGTACTTCGTGAGCACGCCCTGCTCGTCCCGCGAGGCCGCGAGCTCGACCCAGAGCTTCTTGGGGTCCTCCATCGGCCGGTTCACGTAGTATCGGGTCGTCGCCTCGAGGCTGCCCTCGGGGTCCGTGGGGTCGGTGGTCTCGTAGGTGGTCTCCTCGAGGATCACGTCGGAGTCCAGGTCGCCGTAGATCGGGATCGCGTTCGAGTCCGCGCGGGAGGGCACGTAGGTGATCGGGAGATTGAGGCCGAAGTGCCCCGCGAGGAAGCGGAAGTACGTGGTCTTTCCGGACGCCGGGATGCCCACGACGGCGATCCGGGCCGCCGCGGCGGACGGCCCGGTTTCGTCGGCCTTGCGCGGCGCGCGCTTGACCTTCGTCTTCGGGGTGGTCTTGACCGTCATCGGTTACGGCTCCGGAACGAGCTTCAACGCATCTCCGCGAGGCATATTTCCATAAAATCAAGCGCCCCGTCGGCAACCGTGTCGCGTTGCGTGTTCTTGAGACGTATATCCTGCACCAGGCCGAAAATCTCCTCGACCGAGTTCTCGTGTTGGATCGCTCCCTCCATCAGGGACTGGTCGGCGCTGCCCACCCGGGCGAGTTGGTAGGTCGTCCGCAGTTCGAGGAGCTTTTCGAAGATGTTCTCCAGCTCCAGCCCAAGCTCCGGCTCTTTTCGCTCGAGCCGGTGCTGGGTCTCGTCCATGAACCGTACGAGCGTCTCGGTCTCGGGGTCGTTCTGGATCCGGCTCTGGAGCAAGGCGAGGCGCCGGCCGATCCGGCCCCGGGAGTCCGTCGGCAGCCGGTCGGCTTCGACCCACGCATGCAGCAGGGAGCGGGCCGCCTCGACGACCTCGCCGCGCGCGTAGTGGATCCGGGCCTCCCAGTAGAATCGTGTGAGCGCCGGAAGCAGCGACTGGGCGCGGAAGAGCCGGTTCATCGCCGTCGCATAGTCGCGCGCAACGAACGCCTCGACTACCTCTCCGAGCGGGCCGTACCTCTCCTTGAGGTGGGGAGGAAGCGTCCCGCCTTGGAGCTCTAGCACATCCACCTCGGAGGGCAACGGACCGGCGCCCGCGTCGGACGGAGGCGGCGGGAGATCCCTCCGATTCTTGAGCTGCGTAATGGTCGCGTGTTCCCCGGGGGCCTTGAGCGCCTTGGCGGCGCGTGCGGCGTGCTCGGCCATCTCCTCGGGGTGGAGGTCCTCCAGCGGGCGAGTCCCCTCGTAGTCGATATCGATGAACGAGCTGACCATCTGGGCAAAGAGGTCGGTGCTCGTCACGACCTCTTGATACGCCACCTCGGCGGCGATCCCGGCGGCCTGAGCGCGGCCGCGAAGCTGCTCGACCAGGCCGTTCATCTGTCCCGAATCGACGCCCTTGTCCCGCTCGGACCCACTGCCGATTCCTATGATCCGAAGGGTGAGCTGGGAGGAGTTGGGCAGCACGTGGGGCACGAGATCGATGCGCCGGCTCATCTCCGGCGTGAGGGGTTCCGTGGCGGGGGCCCGGAATCGGCTGGAGGCGTTGTCCCAACCATCCGTCACCAGCACGAGAGTACCGACCACCTCGCCCGAGGGCTTGCGCAGAAGGTCGGCCCCGAGGGCGATGCCGTCCCAGATGGCCGAGCGGCCGGACGGCGCGAGCATCGAGATCAGGCTCTCGATGTAGGGGAGATTCTCGTGCCGGATCTCCGTCAACGGTACGGCGACGCGGGCACTGTCGGTGAACGTGACGAGCCCGAAGAAAGCGCCGGTCGCCTCTGCGTTCTCGAGGATGCGGTAGACCGCGGTTCGCGCCACTTCAATCTTCCGACGTTCTCCCTGAACCCCCGAAGGGTCGGGCAACGGCGCGAGCATGCTCTTGGAAAGGTCGAGGACCAGGACGTGCCGGGGCCGGGCGACCGGCGGCGGAGGAGTCTCAAGGTCGTCTGCGATCATTAGGGGTTGACCTACGAGAACGCGACGGCGGCTACCGACGACACCCCGTGGAAGCTCCGCCGCTGCTGCTCGCTACTCCCGGTCACCTCTCGTTTTAGGGGCCGAAAGCTATATGGTTCTTGTCCCACCGGCGCCTGTCGGAAATCGCACCTGGCTCGGCGGTGGGGCGGCCCTCGACGCGCTGCGTCCTACGCGCGCATACAGTTATACTGTCTGTCCGGAAACCTTGGTTGAACTAGGCCTTCCATTCTTCGCGTCGTCTTCTTTCATCGGCTCGACCGTGAGGCCCGAGGATGGGGCGCGGCTTGCGCCGCTTCCCTCCCTCGGACGCCACGTCGCCGCCTCCAGAAGCGCGTTGCGCGCGCTCGGGGGAACAGCCGCTCCCCGTAGGATGCGTCGGCCACGGGTCAGGATGACGATCGCCGCCGCCGCATCCCGATGCCAGGCGCCTCCACATTTCCCACAGACGGTCTGTCGGGTCATCGGTCCTTTGGACCGGTCCCTTCCTCCGGACGGGAGAGCCAGTTGCCCTCCGCAGCGGGGACACTCCGAGGAGGTCCCCTCCGGATTCACCCAGACGATCGGTGTATGGGCCTTGTAGCCCACGATCTCCGCGAGGCGCCCATGGGTCCACGCGGAAAGACGTCGGCGCAGGACGGGGCCATCGTGGCCCCGACCCCGCCGAGTGATCGACTCTGTCGTGCTCGAGAGATCTTCGAAGATGAAACTGCGCTCCCCTACCGTCTCCAGGAGTTCGTTGGCGGCGCTGTGAAGGAGCGGAGTTACCCGATGCGTCTCCCGACGGTGGTACCGCCGTAGAACTGCCCGCTGGTGTCGCAGGTCCTTCGAGATCTGGCGTGAGATCGATTGTCGCTTGCGAGCCATGCGCTCCTGGACGCGAGTAATCGGGCGGAGGTCGACTCGCGCCAGGAACCCGTCCGACGTGGCGATGTCGGAGGAATCGAAGTTGAGGTCGATGCCCGCCGCGCCGTGGGGTGGTCTGACGATGTGGGGGACTCGAAAATGGAAGAGGAGAGCGGACGGTGTCAGCGAGAGGCCGAAGTGCCAGCCCGACACCTGGCCGTATTTCCAGAAGAGGGGGTTCGCCACCGTGGCCAGATCGATGCAAATCCGGGCTCGAGGTCCGACCTTCACACCAAGCCGAGCCGTGCTCGGATCCCACTGGAACAGGTGGGAATGAAGGCTCGCCTTGAGGCGACGCCGACGGGGCCCTGCCTGCCGCATTCGATCGAATCTCAGAGCGTCCTGACGGCGCGCCCGGCGCAGGGAGTGCTCCCAGGCCCGAAGAACAGCGGACGTTTCGTTGGCGATGGCGACGCACCATGACGCGGCGAGGTGAGGATACCTTGTCCGGAGGAGCGGATAAGACCGCTTGGTGGAGTCAAATCGCGATTCTTCGGGATGGGCCCGCCAATCGGGAAGGAGGCAGTTGACAGCGGAACGGACGTCGTACAGGGCGCGGAGAAGGCCGGGTTCTAGGACATGGAGAACGGTGACGGTGCGGATGGACTCGGAGGAGGTTTTGCCCATAGGACGACGTGCGTCGAGGAAGGTGGGAGAGAAAAACCCAGATGGAAGGTGTGAACGGTGAAGCCTGCCTAACCGAGGGCGGTGTCGATGGAATCCCCGGGGGGCCCTATGAGGCGAGATCAATAGGATTTGCGGATAAGCTCATAAACGGAGCGTGGGTCGGCGCGCCGCCAATGGGGAGCATCCGTCAGACCTACATCAAGCGGGTCGCAATCGACCTCATCCGACATTACCCCGAGGAGTTCACTGGCGACTTCGCCCACAATAAGGAGAAGGTCCTCGAGCTGACCGACCTCCGGGTGGACGTGGCCGGCGTCCCGACGGTGGTCTACAAGAAGCTCGCGAACCGCATTGCCGGCTACGCGACTCGATACGTCAAGCGCCGGCGCGCCACGTAGGGGGAGCGCGCGCGAGCGTGCGGGACCTACCTCCTCCGACGGTTGTAGATTTTCTCGAAGCCGAGCGCGAGCGTCGCGGTTGGGTAGGTCAAGTTCGTCGCCTCCGCGGCGCCCGCCTCGTGACGAACGCCCGATACCGGGCCCTGATGTGGGCCAACCAGGTCCTCGTGGGGGCGACGGAGCCGCCCGTCGAGTGGGAGGAGATCCGGGCTCAGGCCGAGCCCACGCTCCGCGCGCTCGGGGTGCGGGGCCGACGCGTCATGCTGTTCGGCGACGACGTGCGGAGCCGGCTCGCCGGCCCGCTGTCGGCCGACGGGTTCCAGGAGCGGAGCCTCTGGTTGCTCGCCTTCCGCGGTCTCACCACCGCGCACGCGAACCCTCGTGTGATAATCCGGCTCGTGGATCCGTTCCTGCGTCCGGCGTGGTTCACGTTGTCCTATCGCGTCGAGCAGGAGACCGCTCGGCCTGGGGAGTCCGTCTCCGATTGGGCGAGCTTCTACTCCAGCCTGGCGGACCGGCCCGGCGGCCGGACCTTCGCCGGTTTCCTTGGAGACACCATGGCCGGTTCCTGCGACCTCGTACGAATGGGATCGTTGGCATCGGTCGACCATGTTCAGACGGCGCCCGAATGGCGCGGCCAAGGCGTTGCGACCACGCTCGTCCTGCGGGCCACGGACGAGGCGGTCCGCGCCGGCGCCCGAGGCATCCATATGACGACGCGTTCCCCGACGCTCGCGGATCAGCTCTACCGACCCTGCGGGTACGAAACCCTGGCGCGGCTATCGATCTTCGAACGAGGGATCGTCGACTGACGCCGCGGGTCTATTCCAGGATCTGGAACCCTTCCTGGAGATGGACGAACTCGACCGGGGTCGTGAGGGCTCCCGCAAGGATCCCTCGGGAGTTCGCCGTGACGCAGGCGCCGACGATCGGCACGCCGAAGTTCGCGGTGGACCGATGGACGGGTACTTGCAGGGTGTCGCGAAGCACGCCGGCCTCCGCCTCGGTGGCGCGGGGATGCACGACGACGCCCTTGTTCGTCGCGACGGCGGCCATTCCGACCGTCCCGAGCCCCGCGACCGTTCCGCGCGTGACCCGTACTCGAAGGGCGGTGCCGATCCGGGCCGCCGCCGATTCGGAAAGACTCGGGTGTACGAGCGCGCCGAGGTCGTTGGCGAGCACGTTGTTGCCGAGCGCGTTCTGCAGCGTCGGGACGACCGTGAGAGGACCGAGAGGATCGAGCCGCTGGCGCTCGCGTGTCCCGGGTTCCTCCGCGACGACCACCCCGTAGGAGTTCAGCGCGAGGAAAGAGCCCACGAGCTCCGAGTCGAGGACCGTGGTCCGGACCACTGGCGCGCCGAAGAGCCGTTCGACCTCATGTCCCAACGCGTCAGGCAGCGAGGGCGGCGCGACCACGCCGCGGTCCGACACCCGGAGGTAGACCCCGAGGTATGGGCTCCCCGCAATCGTTGCACGGTTGACCGGCACTCCGTCGCTCCGAGCTGGCGGCCTACGTTTCCTCGGCGAGGTCGACTTCGATGAGGCCGTCTTCGAACCGGATGGCCTTCACGCGGATCTTCGAGGGGATGTGCTGCGCGCCGTGCTGCCAGATGAACGTGTTGAGTCGGGGGTCGATCCAGATGTTTTCCGGCTCGCCGTGCATGTGGCGAATCATGAACCGACGGACGGTCTCCAGCGCGTGGCCGGCGCGACGGTGACGCGCCGGCATGTGCTTGCTGGCTCGGAGCGGAACGACGAACTCGCGCTCGAGCTCCTCGGTGCGCGTACGGTCGGGGGTTCGTGCCATCGGTCGACTCCTACGGCTGCAGGTGCCCCCGCTTCCAGGTGCGGCGCTTCGGGTGACGAGTGACGTGCCGGTTCGTCCGCTGCATCACCCAAGCGGGTACGCGGCGGTTGCTCTTGACGTAGCGGAACATGCGGATCTTTCGGGCCAAGCTCTTGCGACGTGTTGCCATCGATGATGCCTTCCTTCGTTCCTTCAGCGGCGGGTGATCTTGATCTCCCGTTTTTCGGGCATGATGCGCTCGAGCAGGGCGCGGAGCGTCTCGTCGTCGATTTGCCGCTGAAGCCGGCCGGAAGCGGCAAGGGACATGATCTGTTGCTCGATCGAGTTCGCGACATCGGGCTTGGCCAGCCGGATTCGGGCGAGCCGCTCGCGGGCCTCGGGGGTGAGCAGGCGACGTAAGACCTCGAACCGTTCGGCCTCCCTTCGCTGGGCCTCGGCATTTTGCTGAGCGATGGCCATCGGGTCGGCCCCGGCGGCTTCCCGCGCTTGCATCTCCTGGAGCTGGCGTACCCGCCGCTGACGCAAGGCCGTGAGTTCGGGATCCTCTTGGTAGGACATCGCTGCTCCGTGGTGGGTTGAAATCGGTACGTCTCAGAGATACTTGGCGAGTTGGGTATCCTTCGCAGCCAGTCCCTTGAGGAGTTCCTTCGCGAGCTGGTCGAGTAGACGGTGGCCATCGGGAGTCAAGGCGCGGCCGCCGTTCTTCTGCTTGCGGACGAGGCCGCCGGCCTCGAGTTGCTGAAGAATCTCACGGATGATCGACCGGGAGCCACTCCGGGCATGGTACGGGGCGGACCCGCGGTCGCGGCTTCCGCCGTATTCCGCCGAGAGCCGCATCACCCCTCGAGCGCCGCGGGTGTACAACTTTCGGAGGACGGAGGCGCTTCGAAGATACCACCAGCCTTGCTGGTAGGGCGCGTTCTGGGTGTGGACGCCGGTACGAGCAAAGGCGGCCCACTCGGGCGGCCGAACGACTTTCCGGGTTTCGAGCTCCTGGGCGAGCCGGGGGAGCAATACGGAGGGCGGTACATCGGTAGGGTGAGCCATGCGCGCGGCGCCACCCGGCCGCCCTATTTAAACCGAATGGAGGCAATCGAGGCCGAACCCGGCGGAGAGCCGGTTTTAGAGCACCGAAGCCGGAGGAACCATCACGTACGCTAATTCCAGCGATACCCACTCTCCCCTTGCCGCGACACAGACCCGCGGCTGAGCATATGTCAGTTGAACCAGTAGCTCTGATCCTGGCCGCGGGTGCCTCGACCCGGTTCGGAGGTCGGCCCAAGGCCCTCTTGTCCATCTCGGGCGAGCCCGCGGTCGCGAGGCTAGTTCGCATAAGTCGCGAGGAGGGGTTCGTCCCACGCGTCGTGGTGGGGCTCCACACAAGCGCGATCCGCAGGGCCCTTCAGTCGCCCCTGCCTGACATAGTCGAGAACCCGGAATGGGCCCGGGGCCGGACCGGTTCGATCCAGAAGGGGCTAGCGGCTATGGCCGACGACGCGACAATTCTTCTGTGGCCGGTCGACCATCCGTTCGTTCAAGCTATGACCCTCCGCCGGCTCCGTACGGCAGCGGAACACGACGCCATGGGGGTCTGGTTCATCCCAACGTTCGAGGGTTTCGGAGGTCATCCGGTCCTCCTGGAGCCCGCCGTAATTTCCCGCCTCAAGGAGCTGGACCCCGCCGAGTCGTTGCGGACGCTGCTCCCTGGGTTCGGTCCTCAGGTCGTTCGAGTCCCCGTGGAAGATCCCGGGGTGCGGGCCAACGTCGATACGGAGGAGGACTACGTCAGGTTCCAATCGCGGCATCCCGCCGGGGAGGGTCCGCTGTGAACCGTCGTCTGGCCCGCGAGGTCGTCCGGTTGATGGACCTTGCACGTGCCGTTCGTCCGGGCGACCGTGGTCAAGACGACGGGCTCCGTCCCCGGCAAGGTGGGCGCGACGATCGATCTTGAGGCCCGACGGAACGTTCCTCGGGACGATTGGCGGGGCGGGCCTGGAAGAACAAGTCAAGGAACATGCCCGGACGATTCGGGTGACACGCAAGAGCGACCTCTTCCACTTCGACCTGCAGGCGTGGAAGCCCGGCGGCCTCCCCAGCCTATGCGGGGGCTCGGTCGATGTGTCCGTCGAGTACGTTCCCGCTCGACCGAATCTTCTCCTCTGGGGAGGCGGCCACGTGGCCCAAGCGATCTCCGGCCTCCTTCCGGCGTTGGAGTACGATTACAGCGTGGCCGATGACCGTCCCGAATGGGTCGCGGCGGAGCGATTCCCCGACGCCGACCGGAGGGAGGCCGTTACGGCGGCGGAGGTCTGGGCAGTCTTCGATCCCGCGGAGTTCTCCCATCTCTATTTGCTCGGTTATGACGCCAAGAAGGACCTCGAGCTGCTCGCGAGCTCGATCGAACGGTTTCCCGGATATATCGGTCTCATCTCCAGCGCTCCGAAGCGAACGCACATGTTCGCGGAGCTCCGACGCCGCGGCATCGCGCCCGCCGCGATCGCTCAGGTCCACGCCCCGATTGGACTGTCCATCGGGGCCGAGAGCCCGGCCGAGATCGCGGTCGCCGTCGTCGCCGAGATCATCCGGTCCCTTCGGCCTCCCGTCCCGCGCCGCTCCACGAATAGTCGCAAAGCCCCGATTCGGGAGCTGTCTTCGTGACGATGCAGCGCCTGCTGCGGCTCGCGATAAACGGTCAACCCATCGAGGTTCCCTCTCCCCCGGAGCGCATCCTCCTGGACCTCTTGCGGGAGGACCTCAATCTCACCGGCACGAAGCGCGGTTGTGACCTCGGAACGTGCGGGTGCTGCACCGTGCTGCTCGACGGCCGGCCCACTCTCTCGTGCCTGACCCTAGCGACCTTGGCGGAGGGGAAGGCCATCACGACCATCGAGGGAATCTCCTCGGGCACCGAACTCCATCCCGTCCAGAAGGCATTCGTAGAATGCGGGGCTACCCAGTGCGGGTTCTGTACGCCGGGTTTCGTGCTCAGCGCGGTCGCGCTGTTGCGCGATCATCCCCACGCCTCCCGCCGCGAGGTCGTCGACGCGATCTCCGGCAATCTGTGCCGCTGTACCGGCTACACGAAGATCGTCGAGGCGATCCTGGCGGCCCGTCCCGGAGGCTCGGGCTAGTATGGCGACGACGCGCCGACCCGATCTCCGACTGCTCGGGGGAGCCATCCCCTACATCGAGGGGCCGCTCAAGGTCTCGGGCCGGGCCGAGTACACCGACGACCTGAAGCGACCGGGGATGCTCGTCGGAAAGCTCCTTCGGGCCCCGTGGCCCCATGCTCGATTGGTTCGCGTCGACACGACGAAGGCGCGAGCGATGCCCGGCGTGTTCGCAGGTACTGACCGGCGAGAGGTACCCGACGCCGTTCGGCGTGCTTCCGATCACCAAGGACGAGACCGCCATCGCGGTCGACCGGTCTCGGTACATCGGCGATATCGTGGCCGCCGTCGCTGCACAGGACGAGCTCGCGGCCGAGCGAGCCCTGGCGGCGGTGGAAATCGAGGTCGAACCGCTCCCCGAGTACTCCGACCCTCGCGTCGGCCGGGAACGGGTGGACGTGCCGATCCACGAGAAGGGGCTCAATCACTCGAACATCCAGAAGGAGGTGGTCCAGCACTTCGGCGACGTCGACGCGGCGTTCCGCGCGGCCGCCGCGACGGTCCGTGTCCGGGCCTCGTTCGCCGGCGTTACCCACGCCTTCACGGAGCCGCAGTGCACGATTGCCGAAGCGACGCCGGACGGCCGGCTCACCGTCTGGAGCTCGACGCAGGTGCCGCACTACCTCCACCGGGCGCTGTCGGAGGTGCTCGGGCTTCCGATGCACCGGATCCGGGTGGTGAAGCCCGAGGTCGGCGGGGGCTTCGGTGGCAAGTCCGACCCGCTACCGCACGAAATCGCGTGCGCCGCCCTGGCGCTGGAGACCGGCCGACCGGTCAAGATACTCTTCGACCGCGACGAGGTCTTTTACACCAATCATGGGCGGCACCCGACCTACAACGACGTCCGGATCGCCGCCGACGCGGACGGAAATCTCCTCGGCTACGACATCGAGGCTGTCATCGAGGGCGGAGCGTGGAGCTCCTTCGGCACCGTGACGACGTACTACAACGGCGTCATGGCGATGGGCCCGTACCGCCTCCCGAGCTTCCGGTACAAGGGGCAGCGCGTGTTCACGAATCGGCCCCCCTCGGGGGCGATGCGCGCCCACGGGGGAACGAACATCCGCTACTCCGTGGAGGTCGGCCTCGACGAGCTCGCGGAGAAGCTCCAGCTCGACCCGTTCGACCTGCGGAGTCGCAATGCCCTCGCTCCCAACTCGACCACGATCAACGAGTTCCGCGTGACCTCGACCTCGTTCCTGAAGTGCCTCGAAGCGGCCCGTGAACGGAGCGGATGGGCCGACAAGTGGCGGCGGCTCCCGTACGGACAGGGCGTGGGCCTTGGGTGTGGGTTCTACATCTCGGGTTCCAACAGTCCGATCCACTTCACGCCGAAGATGCCCCAATGCACCGTCCATCTGAAGGCCGACATGGATGGCGGGATCACCGTCCATTGCATGCAGGCGGATATCGGCCAAGGATCGAACACGCTCCTTGCGGCCATCGTGGCCGAGGTCGTGGGGGTCTCGCTGGACCGCATCCACGTCAGCCCCGTTGACTCGGACGTGACGCCGGTCGACATCGGCAGCTACTCGAGCCGTGTCACCTTCATGATGGGCAACGCGGCCCGGAAGGCCGCCGAGGGCCTCCGGGACCGGCTGATCGAAGCGACGCATCAGCTGACTGGCTATCCCCGCGAGGCGATCCGCGTCGGGGTGGAACGCTACGAGGTGGAGCACCGACCCGACATCGGCGCGACGTACATGGAAGCGCTCCACCAGGCGATCCAGGTCGCCGGGGCTCTGCAGTCGACCGGCGCCTACACCTCACCGCCGGTGGGCGGGACCTTCAAGGGCGCCCGGGCGGGCACGGCGCCCGCCTACTCGTTCGCCGCGTACGTTGCGCAGGTGTCGGTGGATGACGAGGCCGGAGTGTACGATGTGCAGAAGGTATGGGCGGCCTTCGACTGCGGCCGCCCCCTCAACCGTCTCGCCGTGGAGGGGCAGATCCACGGCTCCATCCACATGGGCCTCGGCCAGTTCATGGGCGAGTCGATGGACTACCGGGGAACCCGTCTGATGAATCCCTCCCTCCTCGATTACAAGATCATCATGCCGCATCAGATGCCCGAGGTCGAGTGTCTCCTGGTAGGCGCCGACGACCCGGAGGGTCCCTTCGGCGCAAAGGAGGCCGGCGAGGGACCGTTGGTCGCCACTCTTCCAGCCGTCGCGAACGCGCTCTACGACGCGATCGGGGTCCGATTCTACGACCTTCCGGTGACCCCGGACCGCGTGGTCAAGGGATTGGACCGACGGCGCGCCGAGTCGCGGCTTTGGAAGGGCCACTAACGTCGAGGCGTCGGCGATGCATCTAGATCCGTTCGAGTTGCATCGGCCCGAGTCGGTCGAGGAGACCATTCGGCTCGCCCAAGAGCTGTCGCCCAGATTCGACTATATTGCCGGGGGCACCGACCTGCTCCCGAACTACAAGATGCACCTCAACGTCCGTCCGCATCTGATCTCCCTGGACCGGATCCCGGAGCTCCAGGGCTACGACCTCGACCGGATCGGCGCGATGGCCCGGCTCGCCGACCTCGATACCGATCCAGAGATCTCGAAACACTACCCCGCGCTCGGTGAAGCGGTGCACGGCGTCGCGAACGCCTCTGGTGCGTGCGAGCGGGACGGTGGGCGGGAACCTGCTGGTCGAAACGCGTTGCTTCTTCTTCAATCAAAGTTTCTTTTGGCGGGCGAGTCTCGGGTTTTGTCTCAAGGCCGACGGGGACAAATGCCACGTGGTCCCGCAGAAGGAGAAATGCTACGCGACATTCTCCGGAGACCTCGCCCCTGCGCTCGAGGTGCTGGGTGCCGACGTCGAGGTGGCCGGACCGGAGGGACACCGCCGGCTCCCGTTGGAGGATCTATACGCGGCGGACGGAGACGGAATTCAACGGCACCATCTCCGACCCGGTGAGTTGCTCGTGGCCGTCCACCTTCCTCCGGAGGCGCGGCGGCGCCGGAGCACGTACGTCAAGCTCCGGCCCCGTCCCTCATTCGACTTCCCTGAGCTCGGCCTCGCGGTCGCGCTTGCGCGGGAGGGGGACCGGTTGACGGCCCTCGACATTGCGGCCGGAGGACTCGAGACATATCCTCGCCGATTTCGGTCCATCACCGAGGGGTATGTCGGTGAGGCCCTGTCGACCGACCGCATCGGGGAACTCGCGCGGGCCGTCCAGGGCGCGGTTCGGCCCGTGCACAATACCGCGTACCCGCCGGATTACCGGAAGCGGATGACCGGGGTTTTCGTCCGGCGCGCGGTTACCGCACTGTGGGAGCAACGAAGGGGCTCGTGAGTCGCATCCCCGAATTCCGGCTCGTGCCCGTCGAATCGCTCTTCCCGCACGAGGAGGTAGACGAGGCGGATGTGGACCTCCTCGTCCACCAGATCCGCGCGCAGGGGATCGTTCGGGAACCAATCTGGGTCACCGAGGCCGACGGCGTCATCTTGAATGGCCATCATCGATATGCGGCGCTCCGGAAGCTGGACGTCCGGCGGGTACCGGCCTGGGCGGTCGACTATCCCGACCCGGCGATGGAGGTGGGCCGTTGGAACGCAGGCCCGCCGTTCGACAAAGCGGAGGTGGTCCGGCGCGCTCGAGAGGGACCGCTGTTTCCCCCGAAAACGACCCGGCACGTTTGGCGCGGGCCCGCGCCGGCCCCTCATCCCACGACGCTCGCGGAGCTTCAGGCCGACGATCCGGAGAGCGGATCACTGTCCGTCCGCCGCGAGCCGGCGCGGCCCGGCGGGCCCCGGTAAGGAAGAGGCCACTCCCCCTCGGCGAAACGTGCGATGACCGAATAGAGGGCGACCCGCTCCGCGGCCTGGACCCTCAGACGGAGCCGCTCCGGCGTGTTGCCCGGTTCGACCAGTACCTTCTGCTGCGCGAGTACCGGTCCGCCATCGACATCCTCCGTGACGAGATGGATCGTCGCGCCGGTCTCCGCGTCACCCGCCGCGAGCACCGCGGCGTGGACCTTGTCGCCATAGAGCCCCTTGCCGCCGTAGCGTGGAAGGAGCGACGGGTGGAGGTTGATGGTCCGACCCTCCCAGGTTCTGGTGAAAGCGGGGGGGAGGATCGAAAGGAAGCCGGTCAGCACCACGAGTTCCACCCCGGCCTCGCTGAGGATCTTGGTCGCCTGCGCGGTCCACTTGTCAGGCGGCGTGCCTTTCAGCGGTAGCACCGCGGTGGCCAGGCCGCGGCGGCGGGCCTTTTCGAGGACGGGCGCGTACGGCCGGTCGGACAACACGATCGCGATGCGGGCCGGTACATGACCGCCGGCCGCCTGCTCGGCGAGCGCGTCCAACGTCGTGCCTTCGCCCGACGCAAGCACCCCGAGAGCCACCTGTCGCGGCATGATGTCCCCCGGTCCGAGGGGAAGGGGGCCTATAGCATCACGCGAAGGCCGAGCTTTTCGGTGAGCTCCTTGTACCGATTCCGGATCGTCACTTCGGTGACGCCGGCCACTTCGGCGACTTCACGCTGGGTACGCCGCTCGCCGCATTGGACGGAGGAGATATAGATCGCCGCCGCTGCGACGCCGGTCGGGCCGCGCCCGCTGGTGAGTTCGCGTTCCGTCGCGAGTTTGAGTATCTCGTTGGCCCGCGTCTGGACCTCGCCCTTGAGCTTGAGCTCGGAGCAGAACCGCTGGATGTAGTCCTGGGGACGCGTCGGGAGCAGCTTGAGCTTGAGCTCCCGCGTCATGAACCGGTACGTTCGGCCGATCTCCTTCCGGCCGATGCGGGACTTGCTCGCAATCTCGTCCAGCGTCCGGGGGACGTTGCATTGCCGGCAGCTGCCGTAGAGGGAGGCCGCGACGACGCCCTCGATCGAGCGGCCCCGGATCAGGTTCCTCGCGACGGCCTTCCGATAGATCATGGCCGCCGTCTCTCGGACGTTCCGGGGGAGCGCCATGCTCGACGCCAGGCGGTCGAGCTCGGCGAGTGCGAAGGCCAGGTTCCGTTCTGTGGCGTTCGAGACCCGGATTCGGCGCTGCCATTTCCGCAGACGGTACAGCTGGGCGCGGTTGCGCGTCGGGATGGACTTCCCATACGGGTCGCGGTTCTTCCAGCCGATCTCGGTGGAGAGTCCCTTGTCATGGATCGTCAGCGTCGTGGGGGCGCCGGTACGCGTTCGTTTCTCGCCTTGCTCGGCGTCGAAGGCGCGCCATTCGGGCCCTTGGTCGATCATCCCCTCTTCGAGGACGAGCCCGCACTCGTCGCAGACGAGTTCGCCGCGCTCGTAGTCCCGCGTCAAATGCGTCGAGCCACAGTTAGAACACCGGGTCGGCACCACGACGTCGCTCGGTCGGTCGGCCGGCTTGCTCGCATTCCCTGCCGCTTCCTCAGGCTGCGCCATGTGTTCCCTCCGCTTCCACTAGGGTGGCTCCCAACAGGAGGGCCGCTTCCGCGTCGCGCGGCGGCCGACGTGGGCGCACCGAAACGTACGGGCGGGCGACCGGTCCGAACACTCGGACGATTCGACCCGAGAACCGTCCCGACGCATCCACCACGTTGGTTCCTTCCAGCGGCACCCATTTTCCCGCCGTGCGGGCCGTCACATGGCCGGTGGGGGTGATCGCCGTGACAACGCCCACGTCGCGACCTCGACCACTGCCGCGGCTCTCCCGGCGAGACAAGGGGTATAAACGACTTGCGATGGGTATTAAAGCGTTACGCGGGGGGCCGCCGGTTCCGGCGGGTCGCGGAGTAGCTGACGGTGGGCTCGGTGGAGGCCGGTTCGGTCTCCGGGGCCTCCATGCCGGCCGCCGCCGGCGGCATCGCGAGGGCGTCGGTCCGTTCTCGGGCTAGCCGGTCCACCTCGCCCCAGAGCTCCTCGAGCTCCTCTTCGGGGCTGCCGTAGCGTCGATCTTCCGAGAGCGCCGCGCGGACCTGGTTCATCAGTCGCGCCGCGCCCTGGGCGTCGCGGGCCCGGTACTTCATCCGGTTGAGCCGGCGAGCCAAGTTCCGGGCCTCGAGGAGGATCTCCTCCTCCTCCCGTTGGAGCATCTTCGGGGGAACGGCCGGAGCTCTCGGAATACGGGTGACGGCCCGTCGAAGGTCAATGAACCGCTGACCGATGTCGGCGAGGCGGCCTTCCCGGAGCGCCTGCAGGAGCTGGGCGAGCCGGACGCCCGACTCGCGGACGTCCTCGCCTCGCTCGTGGGCATCGTGGATCGACTTCGCCAGTTGCTGGGCTTCCTGCGTGTAGAATTTGGGGAGCGTATCGTTGAGCACCACGAGCGCGAGCGACGCGCTCGCCGCGGCCTTCTCGAGGGAGCCCTCCGCGAGCGGAAGGGTCCGGAGCTGCTCTCGGGCATTGCCGATCCGCTGGTCGACCACCTCGAGGTCTACGCCGCTTCGAGCGGCCAGGGAGCGCAGCTCGTCGACCCGGGCGAGCAGCTCCTTGAGCCACGTCCAGTCGCGAAGGGTCTTGTCGAGGAGGGCCTCGGCGCGCCGGACCGTCGTGATCGCGCCGGCGAGGTCCCGCTTCGCGACCTGGCCCCGGACCTCTGCCACGAACGATGCGGAGTCGTACGGAATCCCCTCGGACGCGAGGGATTCTCCCTGCCGGACGATGCCGCTGACACGGGCGGTGAGCGCCACCGCGGTTCCCCCCGGTCGGTTCGGGGTCATTCCTTCTTCTCCATGAGCGCCTGGTCGAGCCGGTCCTTCAACTCGGCAAGTGTTCTTTCGGCCTCATCCATCTTACGTTCCCGTAGGAGCTCTGTGGCGTTTCGGATCTCGACCGCGGCGGCCCGAGCCAGGTCGCTGTCCCCGGGCAGCCGTTTGATTCGCGCAGCCAATTCCCGTGCCTGGGCCACCAGGGAGCGGACGTTGTCGGCCCGCGGTGCCGCGGGCGGTGCGACCGTGGCCGGAGGCTTGGCAGGCGCGGGAGCAGGGGTAGGAGCGGGAGCGGGGCGTAGGGGCGCAGAGGGAGCGGCGGGCCGGGGAGCTGAGGTGGGCCGGAAAGCTGGCGCAGGGCGGTCGATTCGCTCCGTCCTGCGGGGAGGGGTCAGTTCAATCGGTCTCGTCGATGCCGGAACTTGTACCAGGTCGGGAGACGCTTGCTCCGCCGCGAGTGGCGCCGGTGGGACTCCCGTCGCGGCGATCAGCTGTTGCAGCTCAGTGGCGCGCTGCGTCGCCTCCACGAGACGGTTCGACTTGAGCAGCTTCCGCGTCTCGCGCTCCAGATCCCCGGCGCGACGGCGGCCCTCGAAGCCCGCCGGCCACGTGGCGACCTGCGCGGACAGCCGGTCAACGTATTCCTCGAGGGCAAGCGGGATGGAATCATGCAGGCGCATGACGGCCTCCGCCGCGAGCTCTGCCGCGTGGTCGAGGGCGCCCACGTCGAGCGCCGGCTGGGCCAGGATCACCCGCACCTGACGAAGCGAATCGTCAGGTTCCGCCACGTCCAATTCCAGAAGTCGAGCCGATTCCCGGAGAGCTTCGATCTGCCGGAGCAACCCCTGCAGTCCCCGCCAGTCGCTTTCCATTCTCGACAGGTTACGGTCTGCGAGGTCGATCCGTTGGAGGGCCGCCTCACGCCGTCCGGCGCGTACATCGGTCCGGATACGGTCGATCTCCGTCAGGAGGTTAACTGAGACGCCGGAGGTGATCATCGCAGCCTGGCGCTCTTCGAGTTGCTTGAGTCGCGAGTCGAACTGTTCCTTGAGACGGATACTGACCCGGCCCTGCGCGTCCCGAAGGAGCACGAGGACCTCGCCGACCCGCCCCTCCGCTTCGGTGAAGGCGGCTTGGGCAAGCTCGTTGGCGATGTCGGCGCCATCGCCGCCGAGGTCTTGCAGGAGCGACACCGCGTGGCTGACATCACGCGCGATTCGGTTGACCACCTCCACCTGGGGGTCCCGGCCGGCGGAGATCCGGAACGATCCCGGGCTCGAGCGGCCGCCGCGCCATCGGCTTCGCCTCGTCGAGGGATGACGGTGCTCTCCGGCTCGGGCAGCTCCACGATCAGCCGGGCGGCCAGATCGGACATCGCCATCGGGAAACCGCACGTCACGCAGTGCGCGGCGCTGTCCGGGACTGCCCCCTCGCAGATGGCGCACTGTCCCGTCATCCCGTTGGCGAGCCACTCCCTCTGCATTCCCAATGTCTGTGAGGGACTAATAGGCACTCCGTTCGGGCTTGGGACGGTTCACAGGACGATCAGCCGCCGGAGAACGTCGGGATGACCGTGAAACGGGCGCTCTTCTCCAGCGGAAGATCCAATGGCACGGGTCGGCCGCCCGACAGGACGGCGCTGCCTTCCGCCGCCTGTCCGATCGAGCGGAGGACGGCCCGCAGCGGCGTGCCTCTTGGAACCCGCAGCGTGTGCCGGTCGGAATGCCCCGCTCGCGCGACCTCCAACTGAATCCGGATGGTGGGAGAGGCGCTGAGGGGGAGATTTTCCGGACGAGAGGTTTTCCCTCGAGGTCCCTTTGAACTCCCGCGATGCATACGCACCACCAGATCTCGAATCTGGCGCCTTGGCCGGGCTAGGCTACCTCAGCACCCGTTCGAGGGGAGTCCGGCCCTTCTTTAGCCCTTTCCGCGGCACCGAGCCCGGCCGACCTCCCCGCTTGTGACCGTGCCTTCGCCGTTCTCGCGCGGTCAACTGCGACAGGTCTCTGCCCCACGGCCCAGCGGGCCGTTAGCGAGGGGCCGCAAGCCCCGACTCTCAGCCCATCGTGGCGTAGAACGTGTCGGCCCGCCGACCCGTTCGGACGATGCGCTCCTGGATCTTTCCCTGAGCCGCCATCCGATGAAGGATCGCGTGCAGGCTGTGGGCCCCGACGATCGGGCTGATGGGGTACTGAATCGCCTTCGCGAGCTCCAGAACCCCGAATGCCTCGGAGGGATGGCTGTTCAGGAACCCTTGAATCGAGTCCTCCCATGAGTCCGGGGTCTTGCCGAGGTCGAACTCGTCCCGCGTGATCGGCACGCCTGGGGGACGCCCCCATCCGAACTTTAGCTCACCGTCGTCCCGACTGTGCGGGCTTCCGCCGAGCTCCCCCGGCCTCGAGCTGGCGCTTCATCCGCTGGATCGCGTCGATCGGGAGGGGATCGACGCCGCTCCGCCGCGCGAGGGCGAGGCTCAGGTAGTCTCCCCACTGGACGGCAGAGAGGGTCCGTTCCAGCCGGTCGATGACGTCGAAGCGCACCGTGGCCACGGGAACCTTTTTCCTCGCAAGCAGGGAGCCCAGGTACTCGAATCGCTCGTGAACGATCCCGTCGTCGGTGAAGCCTTCGAGGCGGATGACGATGTACCGGCTCGCCTCGCGCCGTTGGAGCGCATCCCAACCGACGAGGGCGTTGTGCAAGCTCTCGGGGAGCACGTCCCAGTGGGCCAGTCGCTTCGCGTTCTCTTCAATCTGGGTTGTCCACCGGCGGGCGACCGGAGCGAGGTCTCTCGAGCAGCAGATCCACGGAAGTCGAGTGCCGATTCGAGCCGCCAGCCGCACCGGAGGGCCCTCTCGGGCGGAGAGTTCCTCGGCGTGGGCCACCAATACTTTCGACGCTCGGTCGAGGCGATCTCGATTGGAGGCCGGGAACGCGGGGTCGAAGAGTCCGAGTAGCCCGCCAAGAAGGTACCCCAGCGCCGCGCGGGGCGGGAGTCCGGGGGGGACCGAAAGGTGGGGCACCCCTTCCAGATGAGCCCGTTCCTCGAGTCGGCCGCCGGAGCTCACGGCGAGCCGGGGAGCGCCCCGTCGGCCGGCCTCGTCGAAGGCGGAAAGAGTCTCCCAGGTTTCGCCCGAGTAGCTCACCGCTACCGCGAGCGTCGAGGGGCCCACCCATCGCGGGAGTGACGCTTCGCGCACGGGTTGGAGTAACAGCTCCGTCTCGGCGTCCGTGAGCGAGCGCAGGAGGTCGGCCCCGATCGCGGAGCCGCCCATCCCCACGACGACGCTCCGATCGACCCCTCGAGGCCACCGGAACTCGAGGGCTCGTCCGGCGGCGAACCCACTGCGCAGATGCGAAGGAAACGCCCGAGTCCACTCGGAAAGTTGCTCCATTCCGGTGGGCCGGCTCGCGGGCATGCCGATGCATTGCGTGGACCCGGTATTTCGCATTGCCGCGACGCGGCGGAGCCGACTCGGAGGGAAGCGCGCAGACGGAAACGACTATCTGCGCTTCGCCCCCTTTCTCCAACACGTACAAGCGGCCGGCGGTCTCGGTGCGCCCCGGGGAAGGTGTCGAATGTGGTGGCGAATGACCCTCGGTCCGTTGCCGCTGTAGACCGCATATCCACGGGAGTTCCCGAGCTCGACGAGATGCTCGTCGGGGGCCTCCTGCCCCATCGCCCGTACCTGCTCGTCGGTCCGCCGGGTCCGGGAAGACCACCCTCGCGCTCCAGTTCCTCATCGAGGGTATCCGTCGTGGCGAGGAGGTCCTCTACGTCACGCTCGAGGAGCCGCCCAACGAGGTGCGGATGGACCATCAGTCGATGGGACCCGAACTCGACCAGATCTACGTCTTCGACGCCGTCCCCGACGTGATGCGGTACGAGAAGATACCGTTCAAGGACATCGCGTCCGCGCGGTCGGCGGTTCGGTTCGCTCAGGTCCCGATGACCATCCGTCAGACGCCCGAGTTCGAGAGCGTGGACGTGACGTTGACGGCGTTACAGCCTACCATCCGACAGGAAGTACGGCGTCACCACTTCAAGCGGCTGGTAATCGACTCGCTCACCGCGCTGCAATTTTTCTGCATGCCCGGCATCGACCTCACTCAAGGAGCTCAGACGTTCCTACGCTTCCTGTCCGACCTCGGGACTACGACGGTCCTCACCCTTGAGGTGCCGGCCGCAGAGGAGGAGTCGGAGGAGCATCTCCTCGCCCGGGGCGAACTGCGACTGTTCCGCTGGGAAGCCGAGGGTAGGAGCCAGTACGCCGTTGGTGTGGAGAAGTTCCGCGGCAGCTCCCACGACATCCATCTCCACCCGTACCGCATCTCTCCCCAGGGCCTCGACATCAATCTCAGCGTGACGATTCCGTCGGGCGGCGTCGCGTTACCGGCGCAGGCCGAGGCTCGCGAGGTGCTCGGGGTTCCTCCCGAGGAGGTCGCCTACGAGATCCGTCGATCGGTACTGAACCTGGACCAGGACATCCGCGACCTGCTGGAGGTCGGCGTCGACGTCAAGCCGATGCACGAAGGGGTCCGCAGCGTTCTCACCGCCCTCGCCGACCACCGGTACGACGAGGCCCTTCTGCGGCTCCGAGAAACCCGCGCGATGGCGGATGGGATGATCAACGCTTACCACGTGGCCGAGGCGGCCGAGAAGCCCAAGCCGCCGGTCGTGGTTCCTGTGGTGGCACCCGCTGTTGCAGCCCCGTCGCCGGTCGAGGTCGTCGCGTCGACGACGGAGATTCCGGCGCCGGCGCCCGAGATTCTGGAGATCGTGCCCGAGACAACGATTCCCAGCCCCGTGCCGACGCCCGTCGCGCTGCCTACGCCCCCCTCCGGCCCTCGCCCCATCGAGGCGCCGACTGTTCCTTCCCCCGGGGCGCCCTTCGCTCCTCCCTCGCTACCGCCCCCGCCGCCACCGGGCCCACCACCCGACCTACCCGGAGTGGTCGCGACCGAATCAGCCCTCGGTGAGAGCGTTGCTCCTCCGCCGCCCCCTCCGCCTTCCGAGCCTCCGGGGACCCTAGCCATCGAACCGGCCGTCGCCCGCAGCGTCGCTCCGTCACCACCGTCTCCTGAGTCGCCCGCCATGAGTGCGGTCGGGGCCGCCGTTGTCGAGAGCGTTCCTCCTCCGCCCCCTTCTCCCCCACCTCTCCCAGTCCCTCCCCCCCAAGCGCCGGCAATCATCGCAGCCGAACCCCCGCTTCTGGGGGCCCCGGTCAGCTCACATCCGGGGCTACCGGCCTCGGCGTCGACCTCTCCGGTTCCGGCGCTTCCCCCGGCTTCACCGGAGCCGACCTCGCCTACGCTGGTCCACCGGTTCTTCCGGCGGGCACCGAAGCCCTCGCCGCCGATGGCGCACCCTACGGCCCGAGTGAAGCGCGTCGTGTCCCCGGCGCCGGATCAGTTGTCGCCGAAGGGCCCCCCGCCCTTCGTCCCTTCAAGCAAACCGGAACCCGCGACCCCCACGCCAGTGCGCGCACCTCCCCCGTCACGTGCGCGCGCGGCCGAGCCCGTGCCCCCGCTGCGCCCTCCTCCCGCTCCGCCGGCCGCTACAGCGCCGGTACCGCCCGGCGCCGCGGCCGAGATGTTGCCCGCGACGGCCTCTCCGGCGCCCGCCCCCTCACCACAAGCGCGCATGGCTCCGCCCGCGTCGATTCCCTCCCCTCCTCCCATCCCACCCGGCGTCACCGCGGAGCCTCCCCCGCGCGCCGTCGCGGAATCCCTGCCGTTGCCGCCCCCCACTCCGAAACCGCCGAAGGTGCGCCGACGCTCAGCCGCCACCTCGGGACGAAAGCGTCGGAGCAAATCCAGCCAGCCGACCTCCCCGCTTCCGCCGCCCTTCCCCGGCGCGAATGTCATCGTCACCCCACCCCCCGCGCCCGAAGCCGAACTCGTGGTATCGACCAGTCCACCACGTCGCTCCCCGAGGCGAAGGCGGAAGGCCCCTCCGGTGACCGGCGCCGATCCGGGGAGAATGCTGTCCGACAGCGCAGGCTCTGAACCGCCGTCGTCCGGGTCCGGAGAAACAACCGCGGCCTCCACGAGCACCCAGCCAGACCCGCCGGCGGAGAACTGACATTGATGGCCGGGGACGGGCGCGTCTCGACGGGAGTTGCGGGCCTGGACCGGATGCTCGGCGGTGGCTTGCTCCCGGGCCGTCCCTACATGGTGACCGGCGAGACCGGCAGCGGCAAAACCCTGCTGGGCCTGCGCTTCCTGATCGAAGGGATCCGGAACGGGGAGGAGGTCCTGATGGTCGCCGTCGATGAGCCCCCGACGGAGATCATGGAGAACGTGCAAAGCTTCGGCTGGGACCTGTCGGCGATCCGCACGCTGGACGCGAACCCCGGGACCCACGGTCTGAGGCGGCTCGCCGACGTCCAGGAGATCCGGTCGCTCGGTAATCTGAAGTCGATGGGGACGCTCGGTGCGGAAGGCCGCCGTGCGCCGGACACGGGGGACGAGATCTCACTCCAGAGTGTCTATCTCAAGCTGCGACAGCAGATGTCCGGAGTACAGGTACAGCCGCCTCGTGGTCGACTCGCTCACCTCCCTCCGAAAGTTCGCGCTCAAGGCGTCGAGCGACCCGCAGGCGGAGCGGATCGAAATCCAGTCGCTGTTCCGTTTCCTGAGCGAGCGGGGGGTCACCGCACTCCTCACCTCGGCCCCCCAGAATCCCCGGATTATGACGCCCGAGATCATGCTGAGCCGAGGCGAGATCCTACTCACGCGGAAGTGGATCGGTGACAAGTCGGTGCGTCAGATCAAGGTCGTTCGGTTCCGAGGCTCCGCCCACGATCTCGAGCGCCGGCCATTCACGATCACACTCGGGGGAATACAGGTCGGCTAGCGCGCGGGACGAGCGACTTGGCGATACATCTCTTCGTGGGCCGCGACGATCCGGTCCCAGGAGTAGGTCTCCCGCGCCACCCCGCTCCCGGCCTCCCCCATCTCGCGCCTCAGGGCCGCATCGCCCGCAAGACGCTCGACCGAGTCATGGAAGAACCGGATCAGGGCAACGTCGGATGACCCGGGGGGGGCCGTGAGGCCTCCCTTTCCGCCAGGAAAGAGGGACCCGATGACGGAGGAACCGACGACCGGGAGGCTCGACGCCAACGCCTCGAGTACTGCCCTCGGCAGTACCTCAACCTGACTCGGGTGGACGAGCACATCCGACTCGGCATACAGCTGCCGAAGCCGTGGCTCGTCGACCTCTCCTAGCAGTTCTACGCCGTCCCCCGCCGTGCGAACCCGTGTGGCGTAGGCTGGGTGCAGAACCGGGCCGGCGATGCGGAGCGTCATGCCGGTGCCCTTCAGCCCGGCGGCGGCGATCTCCCATCGCTTGAGCGGAAGCACAATACCCACCCCGAGCGCCCGCCGTCCCGTTCGGAGGTTCCAGGCCGGGGCATACTCGTCAAAATCCACTCCGTAGGGAATCACGCGCAGCGGCGCATGGAATTCCTTCGGCAGGGTCGCCCTCATTGCGGCTTCGACGGCCGGGGTCAGCGCGACCACTGCCGCGGCGCGTCGGACGGCGCGTCGCTCCAGCCAGAAGCCCCACCGATGCCTCCAACTCTCGCGCCAGAACCAATGGCGGGAGTGCGAGGTGTAGACGTACGGGATTCCGGCACCGGCGAGTCGGTTCGCGACAACGGGGGTGCTCGCGTGGACGATGTCATATTCCTCACGACGGAGCCGCGCCGGAAGGTGGAACGCGAACCGGTACTCCGCGAGCGCTCCGCTCCCATGAACCTCGTTGAGGATCCGCACCGTGTGGCCCGCGCGAATCAGCGCTTGGCCGTACTCGAAGAGAATGCGTTCGACCGCCCCGTAGCCGGTGGGAGGAATCGGATGGGCTCCCGTTCCGACCAGGAGCACCTTCACGCCGGCCGAATCGGTCCCGGAGATAAGCCTGCTCGGTCGAGCCGGACGCCCGGCCGGGCCCTGCCGCCGGCAAGGTGGACGCGGAAGCGAAGACAACGCCTTCCGCGACCTTAGGAAGGAACATGGTGGATTTGTGCGCCATAACGCGACCCGTCGCGAAGGCCCGTTCCTCGATCGTCTCCTCGCGCAGGCGGGGGAGCAGGAAGGCGATGCCGCCGGACCAGGGAGAGCCGGGGCCTCGGACCGCCTCGACCGCCTGCCGGGGGGAGCGAAAGACCCCGAAATCGTGTGGGTCCCGGTGGAACTCCTCCCCTAGGTACCCGTGGAGCAGGTCGAAGTCGTACCCGCCATCCGTACTATCGGAGCCCCTGAACCGCCAAATGTTCGCGGTCCCAACGGCCAGGAAACCCCGCTCGTGATGGCGCGCCATCCGTCCGAGCTCGGTGATGAGAGCCTCCACCGAGATTGCCGGTCCGAGGGGTTCAACCGACACAAAGCGAGAGCCCGCCCGAGCAGGCAGGTCATTCAGAGCGGGCGCGCCTGCTGCGAGCGCCCGATGCCAGGGGAGCAGCTGAAGCGCCCGGTCGCGGCTTTCGACCAGCATGACCAGCGGAGAAGACCCCGGCTGGCCCCGACGCAGCAGCTCCCGAGCCGCTCCGTACCGATGGTGGCCATCGAGGATCAGGATGCGCAGCGGCTCCAGTAATCCGGTAATCTCGGTCTGCACGCGCTCGTCGTCCAGCCGCCACAGGCGATGCTCGTTTCCGTCGAGCGTCGCCTGAACGAGCGGCGTCGCCGTCCCTTCCAGGGACATGGAACGCCGGTGGAGCCCCAATGTCTTCTCGAGAAGGTCATTGATGGCGTGGCTCGGAAGTGTATAGCCCGCCATGATCGGCGCGAAGGTCATCCCCGTCGCCTCGGTGAGCCGCACGCGCTCTTCGACGCGCTCGGCAAAGGCGTTCTCATGACGCGCGATGGAGGATTCCGGCGTGCGCGTCAGGTCCAGTGCCCCAACGAGGCCGAGCAGGAGGTACTCGTCTCGGCGGCCTTCGCTAGGGAGCGCCTCTACAATGTCGGGAGGCGGAGTGTATCGGATCCCGTAGACGTACAGGGACTCCCGGGGATCCTGGACATAGGCCTCTGCTGCGAGGGCCTTTCGGAGCCGATCGGTGGCGTGTCGGAGAAACTCTTCGAGCTTCATCGAGGAGGGGCGCGCGACGATCGTGGCGGCGTTGTAAGGGTGCTTCGAGAAACGGCGGAGGTCCGCATCAGAGAGCGTGTCGTAGACGGGACTCACGAGGTCCGAGGCGCTCCGATTCGCCGGATGATACGCCCGGACCGGAACGAGTTCGACCATGGGTTTCGCTCTCCCTACGAATCCGATCTGCGGCCTTGGAGGCCGGTAGCTATTTCCCCGTTCCGTGGCAATGGTCGTTCGTCAACTTCGAAGGGAGGGGCCCTTCAGGTCCGCCGGGTCCCACGCGACGAAGCGTTCGATCCGTGGCCGCGCCCAACGCGCCGGATCGATCGGCTGCTCCAACTGAAGCCGGCGGACGATCTCGGCGTGGACCTCTGGTGGAATTTGGCTTCCACAGGTGGCGCGAGCCTCCCAACGGGCCAGCCAGTCACTCAGGCCCGTCCCGGTCGCCGAGGGCCCCTCCACCGGACGAACGAGCTTGGGCGGCGCGATGGCGCTCAGTTCCTCCAGAGTATGTCGGTATCGCCTCCCACGCTCTGGCAGCGGATATCCCAGCTCGGCCGCTAACTCACGATAGCGTGCTCGAAGCTCCCGCCAGCCGCTCGAGGGCTCCCGCTCCGACCATTCGGGAAGGAGCACGACGACGACGCGGCGGGCGACGCGAGCGAGTTCGCGCAGCACCCCTTGAGGGTCTGGAATCAGCTGGAGGACGTGGGCCGTGAACGTCGCGTCTACGGTCTTGTCCGAAAACGGAAGGTGCCGAAGGTCGGCCCGGACGAGCGTGGTGATGCCCTTGGCCCGCGCTCGTCGCATCATGCCGAAGGATAGGTCGACGCCCACAACATCGAACTGACCTGCCCGCAGGGGCACGGCGAACCGCCCCGTCCCGACGCCGGCATCGAGCACGGTTCGGCACCCTGCGAGGACCTCGGTCAGAGCCTGAATTTCTATCTCGGAGGGAGGTCGCCGGGTCTCATCGTAGACCGGGGCAATCTGGTCGAACTCGACGGCGCCACCCACGCGCAGGGGAGTGCAGGCCCAGACTTTAGCGACTGCTGCTCGTCGCGCTTATCTCTGCACCGGTCTCCTCGGCCATCGTGTCCCGTGGACTCGAGGTGGGGATCTCCCTTCGACCCGGCCTCCACGACGAGACGTTCGTTGCTCAGGCGTTGGGGAACCTGGCGGCTTTCCAGCTCCAACAGCTCCGGAAGGAGACGTTGCAGTGGCAGGTGCTGCGGGTGGAAGGAAGTCCGGGCCAGCACCACTACCGACTCGTGATCCGGCACCCGGAACGAGTGCTCGACCTGGGGATTCGCCGTGATCTCTCCACGACGCTCGACCAGCTGTCGAACGAAACCGAAGAGGAGTTGGCCCATCGGTTGTCCGAGGCGGAATCCCAGGGCCTCCACCCCGTCGCATTGCGCACAATCCACGAAGCGGTAGATTACTGGCGAGACGATTTTTGGCACTGGATGGGCTGAGCCTATCCATCCGGCTCGCGGAGAGAGCTTCGGGGACCGCGGACCCAGCCGGGGGAGTCCGCGCTTATCCGAGCACACCCGGGGCGTAAGGCCGAACGGACCCGACGCGGAGGAGTTGAGCGCTCACCCGAGCCCGTCCTGAAACCGGATGCTCGCGTGGCTGCCGTTGCAGAACGGTTTGTTGTTTGATGCCCCGCACCGGCAGAGGGTCACTCGGTTCCGAACCTCGTAGGCCTTCCCATCCGCCGACTCGATCCGGATCCCGCCACGAACCCAGAGCGGACCGCTGCACTTTATCGCCGGATCCTCGACCACTCCGATCGATGGCGGGAGGGAGGGTTCGAAGGCCTTTCCGGTGAGTTTGTCGAGCACGGCCAACCGGCCAGAGGGACAGTGCTCCCCCTCCCGTTCGGCGAGTTTCCGCGCGTCCGGTTCATCCGTCCGCTCGATGAGGGACCAGATCTTCCCGCCGGGGTCGCAGAATCGGGCGAAGGCACAGAGCCCCTCCGCATCGAGTAGCACCCTCGTGGGGCCGTCGAACGTTTCGGCCTGGCGCGCGAAAGGCTGGCGGGTCGCGGTCTCCCTTCCGTTGAACCGGACTGTCGCGTGGCATCCGTCGCAGAAGGGCTTCTTCTTCGACTGGCCGCAACGGCAGAGTGCGTACGTCGTGGCGGTCCTGAACGTCCGGCCCTTGGCCCAATCCCAGGAGAGACCCTGGGGATCCGGCACGATGGTCTGCAAGGTCAGCGGCACGTTTCCCGTAACGAGATAAGGGCCGTTCTCCGAGACCACGATCTTTGGCTCGGTCGACTTTGCCATGCGTCGGCGACGTCATCCTGAAATATGGTCTATTCGCCGGCCGAAGGCCCAGCCGGGCGACAGGCGTTTTCGCACCGGTCGCCTTTCAACACGTCAGTCGACCGGGCCATGCGACTCGCCCGACGACTCCGGCGCCGCGCCTATGGAGGAGATGGCCGGGGGGCGCTGGAGAGAATGACGTGGAAGCCGGGCTCGCCCTGCAGCGCGATGCCGGCAGCGTCCTCGACGAGGGCAGCCTCGCCCGCATCGAGGGCGTCGTTATCGACCATTCCGGGGCCCGACAGTGCATAGACGATGGCGCGGCGGTCGTGGCCCACCCTCCGGAACGCGGTGCCGGCCTGACGGAACTCAATCGCATCGCACTCAAGGCCTGCGGCCGAGGTCAGCCCTGAGCCGGGGCCCACCAGATGCCGCACGACGGTGCCGTCCGGTTGCATCTCCGTTGCCTCTGCCCGGCCCGATTGGAGCCGCGGCGTAGTAGCCGCTCCGGCCGGCAGGGTGACCACGAGGGCGAACCAACGGACCGTCCGGCCCTCCGTGGGATTGACCGCGTGGGAAACGCTTGTCGGGGCGGTAAGGAGCTTCGTGGAACCCGGCAGTAGCGGTTCGGGGGGATCGCGATCGACGGAGTAGGAAGCCGACCCTTCAATCACATAGTTGAGGACTTCTACCCCTTCGTGCCGATGCGGAGGGAAAGGTCGACGAGGGGTTGCAATGGTCTCGGCGACCCGCTGGAGTGGCGGCCACCGGGGCTGAGCGACCGTCGGAACTACGGTGCGCGTGGTGACATCCTTGGAGCCGATCTCAGCCCGAACGACTCGTACCGACATGAGAGGTCCAGGCTGTTCGCCGGGATGGACGCTGAGTGCAAACCGACCAGATAACCTTGGCACGTTGGACCGCCGCGCTTATGTTTCGTGTCGGCTGATAATCAGGCGGAGCGCGCATGAATACCCCCTCCCTGGAGCTTGACCTAGGAGTGTCCTCGTAGGTCCAGCGTCGCGAGGTCTCGATGACGGAAGGAGTGACTCAGTTCCCCGGGGACGAGCTCGCGCTGACGAGCGCGGTCATACCGGTCCCGAAGACTCTCGACACGTTCGATTCGCGATACGCCACCCGCATCATGCTACTGCTGGCCGGTATCGTCCTCGTGGTCCTTTACATCGAAGGGATGCTCACCCCTTCCCTCCCCACGATCCAGTCGGATTTCCACGTCGACGCCGCGCAGGTCACGCTGATCATCTCGGCGTACGCCGTCTCGGGCGTGGCGCTCAGCCCGGTCATCGGCAAGCTCGGCGACATCTACGGGAAGCGGAAGGTCATGATCGGCGTCATGTTCGCCTACGCGGCGGCCGTCTCCGTCACGGGCTTTTCGCCCAATTTCGAATTCATGGTGGCAGCGCGGACGGTCCAGGGGATTGGCCTGACCATCATGCCGCTAGGGATGTCGCTCATGCGGGAGGAGTTCCCCCGGGAAATGGTCCCCCGGGCCCAGGGAATCCTGAGCGCCATGTTCGGGATCGGGTTCGCGATCAGCCTTCCGCTCGGGTCGTGGGTCTCCCAGGACTACGGATGGCGGTGGACGTACCACTCGGCGATCCCGTTCGTACTCATCATGGCTGTCTTGCTCGTTCTCCTGGTCAAGGAGTCCCCGTACCGCCGTCCTAATACCCCCGTTGACTACCTTGGAGCGCTGTTTCTAGGTCTCGGCCTGGCGGGTATCGTAGCTGCCCTTTCTCAGGGCGAATCGTGGGGGTGGACCTCAGGACTCACCCTGGGCTTCCTCACCCTCGGGATCGTCATGTTCGTCCCGTTCGCCATGGTCGAGCGGAGCCTGACGGCCCGGAAGCGCGAACCCATTGTCGACATGCACCTGCTCCGGGAGCGGAACGTGGCCGTCACGAACATCGTCCTGACCGTTGCCGGCCTCGGGATGTACCTAGCGCTGTTCAGCCTGATCTACCAGTTCGAGTACCCGCTGGCCTCCGGAGGTTACAACGCCTCCTGCGCCTCACTCCTGCACTGTAGCTTCCAGATTCTCACCGCTGGCATCGACATCCTTCCCCTCGCGGCCGGCATGACGGTCGTCGCGTTGGCCGCCAGCGTCGTGGTCTCCCGGGTGGGCGTTAAACCGCTCGCCTTCGCCGGGGGCCTCATCACGGCGCTGGCTTTCGTCCTCGAGGCCTACGCGCGCTCGCTGGGCATGGCCCTCATCGTCGAGGTAATCATCGGAGCCGGGATGGGGCTCCTCAATGCCTCGATCATCAACCTCCTCATCCTCACGGTGGACCCGAAGGACATGGGCCAGGCGACGGCCATGAACAACGTGTTCCGGAACGTCGGTGGCAGCGTCGGCGCGCCCATCGCTGGTTCTCTCCTCGCCACTTATCTCCTGACGACGGGGCCCTTCGCCGGGATCTTCCCCGCCCATATGGGATTCCAATACGCGTTCTTCGTCGCCGCTGCGATTACCGTGGCAGGCACCATGACCGTCCTATTCGCCCAGGAAGTTCTCGGCGGGCGTAGGCACGCAAAGTTCGCCCACCTCCCTACGCTTCCCCGCAAGGCGAAGAGCTCCGACGCGGCCCCGCCCTTGCCTACCGATGCTCGACCGGAGCCGGGCGTTTGAACCGGGGACCACGCCCACCCTTGCTCACATGGGAGAGTTCAGGAGGAACTCCTTTGACGCCGGCGGAAAGACGCCGTCGAAAAGTGAGGCGCCGTCTTTCGCGACAGGAGCCCTGCCGCCTCGGGGACTCCAGCTCCCGGAGTCTTTTGGCGTCTCGTATCCACCGCACCGACGGGTTCCCGTGGGGCATCCGAAGCCCCGAAGTAGCTCGGGTGCTTTGCTCCCGGTGATGGGGGGACCTCACGCCGCAATGATCGTCCTCTTGGTCGCCCGCGCCGCCGTGGGAATCCCGAGACCTCCGACGGCTATCGGGTAGTCCGGGAGAGACACGATGCCGTCGACGGGGAGGAGCGAGGGGCGGGCTCACGAGCCGCCGAGATTCGTCGTGCAGAAGCACTGGGCCCGGACCCTTCACTACGACTTCCGGCTGGAGATTGCGGGACACTTGGTCTCCTGGGCGGTGCCCAAGGGTCCCTCGAAGGACCCAGGGGTCCGTCGCCTCGCGGTTCGGACGCCGGACCATCCGTTGGACTACGAGCTGTTTGAGGGCCGGATCCCCGAGGGGGGGTACGGGGCCGGCGTGGTGATGGTCTGGGATACGGGCACGTACGAGCCCCTGCTGCCGGCGCGGATATCGCCCGACCAATGGCTGGACCGGGGCTACCTCAAGTTCATCCTTCACGGAACTAAGCTCCGCGGGCTCTGGGAGATGGTTCGCTACCGGAAAGAGGCGACGGCGAAAGACACCTGGCTCTTGATGAAGCTCCGCGACCAGTTCGCGGCACCGGGGTATGCCCCGGAGACCGAGCCTCTTTCAGCGCTATCGGGGAAGACGGAAGCGGAGATCGGGCGGGCCGAAAAAATGCAGCTCCCCTCCCTCGACGAGCATCCGCTGGAGGCCCGGGTCACCGACTGTGCACAGGACCTGTTTGATCTGCAGGTATAACGTCGGCGTAGGGGTCCCCCTAAGGTCGGGGGGATTGGTTACTCGATCGGGCGGAGGGCCTCGGCAGGGGGCATGCGCGAGGCCCGGATCGGGGGGAGCCGCGACCGCAAGCATGGAGAGCGCGTAGGCGACCAGCACGCCGATCGCGATGTTGACGACCGGCACGGCAAAGAACGAGACCCGCTCGGCCGCCGCGGTGGGGCTGGTCGAGCGGTCGTAGACGATCCAGATTCCAAGCACGGTTCCGATCGCCAGACCGAGCAGCGAAACGAAGGATTACTCGAGGAAGAATGAGCGAAGAATCTCGCCTTGGGTGAATCCCATCGCCCGCTCCATCCCGATTTCCCGCCGCCGTTCGACGACGGCCCGCAGCGCGAAGATCCCCATTGCCGTAATCCGGGCCCCCTTGAACCGACCCGAAACCTCGGCGTCGTAGATTGGGGTTCCCCGAACAAGCCGGGGGGTCCGTTCCCTACAGACTGACTACCGCGTCCGGTGGATTCGTTGCCAGGGCGGCGTACAAGTCAGGGAAGCAGCCCACGTGCAGCCCCTCAATCGCGTTCTTCAACCGGATCTTTTCCGGGGCGGCTTTGGGACGGGCAGTCCCCCTGTCGGGGGTGCACCAAACGGGCTCTCCTTCAGCAAGTCCCCTGTCCAAGGCGCACATGTCGCAGACCCCGAGCCAGATGTTGTGCTGCTTTGCAACTTTGGCCAATCGTTCCCCGAGCGGATCTCCCTTGCGCAAGGCATACGCATTGTCGTCGAAGAAGAACATGCCCACCACTTGCACCCCATGAGTACCTGCCTCGAGCTGAGGGAGAATCATTTTGCCGAGCTTGTAGTCCACAGTGTGTCCCGAGGTCGTGAAAACATAGGCTACTTTCATGGTGGAGCGCCCGACCCCTGCCACGCTATATAACGGCTGAGAACGCCGCGCGTCAGATCAGAGGTCATCCCGGGAGGAGCTGATCCCGATAGCCATCGGTCGCTGTCCGTAACTGAATTGAGTCGGCGGGACTTTCGAAGCGCGTGCGGGACGGCTTCAGAAATCTTATCGCCGGCCTCCTGCTCGTCGGAGGCGTTGGATTGCTACTAGTTGCCTTGCTGCTCCCTCCGCCGTGCTCGGCGTGCTCGATGGGAATCTGGCCGAAGCCCTTCCTGTCACTGGTAGGAGTAGCACTCGTGGCGGTGGGAGTCGTCGTCTGGGGCGCCCCCCGACCAAGGATCATGCTGGGACTCCCGTAAGTCGGATGTCGAGACCGGCCCGTGCTCAAGGCGGCGCCTCCTCCGGGGTAGTCCGGGCCGTTTCAACCGAAGGAGGTTTGCCAGGGCCCCTTTCGGGTTCTGGATCGAAAGGAGATGCCCACAGGGCTTGCCGACAGAAAATGAACCTCTTCCCACGGTCCAGTCTGTTGGCGTGCCGACCCGACGGTTCCCCACCCTGAGCGTGTCGGAACCGCCGGCCGGATTGGGAGAATGGCCAACCGGCCGGCCATCAGGTCCGTCGCCAGCAGACCAATCGCGGACCCCGGACTCGGTTCAGCGAGGAGACCCGAGATATCCTCTTCCAGCGAGCTCGGTGGGCCGCGTCGGAATAGACCCACATTTCTCCGAACCCGCCCGCCTTGTGCGAGAGATCCCGGAGCATCCGCGCGGTGAGGGTTGCGTGTGGGCACGCCTCGTAGAAGTTCTGATTCGGTCTACCAGGCACGTGGACGGTGACCCACCCCACCTCCCACCGGCGAGGAGGTGAACCCCAGGATCTCCCATGCCCGCGCCAGCTGACTTTGAGATCCCCCGCGGACGCAGCGAGACCTTCCACGCATTTCGGAGGGGGAGCGGTGGGGCACCCTCCGGATGCAGGGTCAGGTCGATCGCCAGAACCCCGCCCGGGGCAAGGCATCTCCGAACCGCGCGGAAGAACGCGAGGATGTCTACCTCTTCGACCAAGTACCCCAGACTGTCCATTGGCACCACCGCCATCTCGACTCGCCGGGGGAGCCGAAAGCTCCGAAGGTCACCGAGCAGCCAATGCCCCGGGGGAACGGTTCCCCGGCCCAATTCGCGCGCCTGCGTGACGGCGGGGGCCGACCGGTCCACGCCGTAAACTTCGAGCCCCCAGGAGGCCCAGAGGCGAGCGAGGGGGCCAGTACCGCAGGCGAGCTCCGCCGCGGACCGAGGCGGCTTTCCCATCCGGGAGGCGGCCACGCGCAGATACGTGCGTGCTTCTTGGGAGCGATCCCACGAGAACGCGGCGTCGTAAACGTTCGGGTAGCGGGAAAGGTCGAGCGCCCGGGGCGGCCGTGGAGGGCACGGGGAGGCTCTCACGTTAATGCCTTGTGGCTCAGGCAGGGGCGGCACCGGCCTTCTGCGCCGGCTGAAAACGCCGGGGGGGAAGGCATTTGAAACCCCCTAGCTCCAAAGAAATTCGAAGAATCGATCGGCCGTGGGCTGCTCCGACATTTTCCGAGGATTGGATGAGTCGGCATCCGGGCAGATATACAGGAGATCCTCGCGGTCGATGATCCAGAGCGAGCGCCGTTCATCAGGGCCCTCGTGAGACACTTTATCATGCGGTCCGTTTCGGACGCCTTCCGACGTCGAGGAGGGTGAGCCTCTTTAAATAGCCATTTAAATACTATATATACACCCGTGACGCGAATACGAATCGAGAACGTTGTGGCCTCTACCAGCCTGGGCGACGAACTGGACCTGCCATCGGTCGCCTTGACCCTCGACGGAGCCGAGTACGAGCCCGATCAGTTCCCGGGGGTTATCTACCGACTAAAGCAACCCAAGACCGCCATCCTGCTGTTCCGCTCAGGCAAGGCGGTCTGCACCGGGGGGAAGAGCATGGCTCAGGTAGAGCAATCGATCCGTACGGTCTCGGAGATGATTCGTAAGGGAGGGCAGAAGATTCTCATGCACCCGAAGATTCAGGTCCAGAACATCGTCGCGACCTCCGACCTTGAAAGCGAAATCAACCTGGGTTCCGTCGCGATCACCCTCGGTCTCGACCGCGTCGAATACGAGCCCGAGCAGTTTCCCGGGCTGGTCTGCCGCCTCGAGGAGCCGCGCGTGGTGGTGCTCCTGTTCGGCAGCGGCAAGTTAGTATGCACCGGCGCGCGCCGACCTTTGGACGTCGCTCTCGCCGTCGAGAAGGTCACGAAAGAGCTGCAGGATGGGGGTCTCTTGCGCCGGGGGCGCAACGGGCCGCATGCGGAATCGGCCGGGGTTCCCCGGAGTTCCCGGTCGTCTGGGACGGTCCCGGCCTCACCCTTGTCGGGTCCTGCCGCGCCGTCCGAATCCTCCGCGTCGGGTACTCGTCACGTAGCCGAGCCTCGGTCCTCTTCGGACCAGATCTTTCGCTTAGTTCGGTTCCTTTGCCGGCTTCAGAGGGCCGAATCGTTGGGTCTATGTAGGAACAGGACAAGTCTCCGGGCAGCGGGTCCCGCCGCCGTTGAAGACTGGAATCCCGCCTTTGAAGTTCGATGCTCGCTCCCGATGAACGGTACGACGAAATCGTGGGGATGCTTCGGGCCAAGGCCGCGAAAAACGGTTCCCGAATCGCCTTGCGGTTCCCGGCAGGGGATCTTTCCTACGCGGACCTTAACGGGGACAGCGATCGGGTGGCCGGGGGACTCGTGGAGCACGGGATCCAAAAGGGAGACCGAGTGGCCTGCCTCATCGGGAACCGGCTGGAGTTCCCGATCCTGTGGTTCGGCGTCGCGAAGTCGAGAGCGGTTTTCGTGCCGCTTAACACCGCGCTCCGTGGGGAGCTACTTCGATACGAGCTCGCGGACTGCCGCCCGAAAGCCGTTGTCGTGGAACGGGGGCTCTACCCGATATACGAAACGGTGGCGGACGGGGGCGGCTCTCCGTCGGTCTGGATTGTGAACTCGCGCGCCTCGGAAACGGACTCCCCGAGAGGAACCGCTCGGTTTTCGGATCTGGGCGCCTCCGGAGCCGCCCCTCCGACGGAACCTCCGGCTCCCTGGGAACCGGCGTCGATCCTCTACACCAGCGGAACCACGGGCCGACCGAAGGGCGCCGTCCTGCCCCACCGTCGACTCGTGAACACCCCGCGAGAGTTGGGCGCACGGGCGGATCTTGCTCCGGACTCAGTCCTATTCACAGCGCTACCGCTCTACCACTGCAATGCTCAGGAAAAGACAACGCTCGTCGCTCTCCTGAACGACCTCACCGCGGTCTTCGACGACCGTTTTCACGCGTCGACCTTCTGGGAGACCGCGTCGCGGGTCGGGGCGTCGCACGTGTCGCTGCTCACCACGATGATCACCATCCTGTACAAGCAGCCTCCGAAACCCAGCGATCGAACGCACCGGGTGGGAATTGCAACCGCGTCCGGCACACCGATTTCCATCTGGAAGGAGTTCGAGGCGCGCTTCGGGCTTCGGATCATCGAGAGCTACGGAATGACGGAGTGCGGCTGCACTACGCTCATGAATCCTCCCCGGGCCGTCCGAGTCGGGTCCGTCGGACTCCCATTAGGGTTCGTCGAGGCACAGATCGTCGATGACCACGACCGTCCCGTCCCGATCGGCGCCCGGGGCGAGCTTGTGGTTCGCCCCCGAGAACCGTTCACGATGTTCCTCGAGTACTTCGGCAAGCCCGAGAAGACCGCGGAGGCGTGGCGGAATCTGTGGTTCCACACGGGGGACCTCCTCAAGCAGGACGAGGACGGGTACTACTACTTCATTGACCGAAAGGGCGACGTCATCCGGCGACGGGGCGAAAACCTCGCCCCGTACGACGTGGAGACGGTGATCAACCAACACCCGGCCGTGGTCGAGTGCGTCGTGGTCGGAGTCCCCTCCGAGCTCGGTGAGGAGGATGTGAAGGCTTTCGTCCAACTCAAGGAGGGGGCTACGATGACCCCCGGGGACCTGTTTGAATTTGCGGCGGAAAGACTCCCGTTCTTCATGGTTCCGCGGTATCTTGAGTTTGTTCCAGAGATTCCCAAGACCCCCAACCAAAAGGCGCAGCGCTACCGCCTACGAGGAGCTTTGACCGGGCGCGAAATTGATCGCACCCAGCTCCAGCCCACCGGTGGGTAGCCGTCGACCAAACGCGGCAATCCAGAGGCCTGGACTCGTCCGGCCCGGAGGGGACCCAAACGTGCATCGAGGCGCTTCGTTGAACAGAACCTCCATTACCTTTGCGTCGTCTCCCCCCGGGATGCCCGACTCGCCGATGACCCCCCGGCGCGCCCGTGCGCTCGGAATCCCCTTGGATGGGATACCGGGCCCGCAGAATGCCATCACCGATGTTTCGGGGGTCGAGGTCGGACACGTTACGCTCATCCAAGAAGGCGACCCGAGGTCAGGGCGAGGCACCGCCCGGACGGGGGTGACTGCGATCCTTCCGCGAGGGAGGGACTCCTCGGCGTGTTTCTCGGGATGGTTCTCGTTGAATGGCAATGGGGAGCTCACGGGAACCGCCTGGATCGACGAGTCCGGGCTCTTGGATGGCCCCGTCCTCTCTACGAACACCTACAGCGTAGGCATCGTGCGCGACGCTGTTCTCGCTTGGGCGCACGACCACGGTCTTCCCGAGACCCGATGGACCCTCCCGGTCGTCGGGGAGACCTGGGACGGCTTTCTGAACGACATCACGGCCTTCCATGTCACCCGGGACCACGCCTTCGCTGCCATCGACGAAGCCCGACCCGGCCCAGTCCCCGAAGGCTCGGTCGGCGGTGGAACGGGGATGATATGCTACGGATTCAAGGGCGGCATCGGAACCGCCTCGCGTCGGGTCTCCGTGGACGGAAGTTGGTCGGTGGGGACCCTAGTGCAAGCCAACCAGGGTTCCCGCGAGGAGCTCGTGGTAGCAGGGGTGCCCGTGGGTCGCGAATTGTCCGCGGAACGGGCCCCGCCGCAACCGTCGAGCTCGATCCTGGTGTTCGTCGCCACGGATGCTCCGCTGGTGCCGCACCAGCTCAAACGACTGGCCCGGCGTTGCAGCCTCGGCCTCGCGCGCACGGGAACTACCGGTCACTCGAGCTCCGGCGATCTGTTCCTCGCCTTCTCCACCGCGAACCGGGCCGAGCTCGCGGCGGAACGATCCGGCCGACGTCATTTGGATTTTCTTCCGGACGATTCGCTGGACCCTCTCTTCGAGAGCGTCGTCCAATCCACCGAGGAGGCGATCCTCAACGCTCTCGTGACCGGCCAGAGGATGGTGGGGTACCAGGGCCATACGGTCGAAGGTTTCCCCACGGCGCGCCTACCCGATTTGCTCCGTCGCTTTGGCCGGCTCCCTTCCTAGGCACGGTCAGGCCGGGCGATCTCGTGAGGTCCGACGATGGACCGATGGGAATCGAGTCTCGGAACGCGAGCGCCCGACCAGAGACGATCACCACGGGCGCCGGACTTCGCCGGTTTTAAGTAGCCTACGGCTCGTCCCGCCGCGCCATGGGAGGGACGCCGTCCGAACTCCTAGACAAATTGATCGCGGACCTGGGCGACTGGCGAGGGCAGCGGATTGCGCGGATCCGTCAGCTCATGCACGAGGTCGACCCCGAGATGGTCCTGGAATGGAAGTGGATGGGGACCCCCGTCTGGTACCACGACGGGATGGTCGCGCTCGTCAACCCCCATACGGGGAAGGTGAAGCTGACCTTCTCCCAAGGCGCCAGGCTACCGGACCCGGCCGAGCTGTTCAACGCGGGCCTGGGCGGGAAGGAATGGCGAGCGGTGGACATCTTCGAGACCGATGTCCTGAACGAGAAGGCTCTGAAGGACCTGGTTCGGGCCGGTGTAGCCTTCAATCAAGCCAAGATGGCCGAACGGGGAGCGGCGACCCCCAAGAAGGCCACCAAGCCCGCCCCGAGGAAGCCTCGACGAGAGTGATCCGGGACCTACGCCCGTTCGAGGAGCGCTCCGGCGCCTTGCCCACCGTCGGCGCACACGGAGACGACCGCGCGGGACCCGGACGGCCCGGGCCCGAGCTCGGCCACCGTTTGGCCCAGAATCCGGGCGCCGGTGGCCGCGAACCGATGGACAAAGAGAAACGCGGGGGGTGTCCCCCGCCGAACGGATTGGTTCAATCATCCTTGGCGCTTCCCAGAGAAGGTCGATTTGATGTCGGAGCATCTCGAGGGCGCGAGTGCCCGAAATTTGGCCCGATTCGGGCCGGACGAGGTCTCTGAGCAGAGGCGATTCTCTGACGGTGAGTGGGCCCAGTCGGATTTGAACCGACGACCTCCCGGTTATCAGCCGGGTGCTCCAGCCAACCTAAGCTATGGGCCCCGAACCGAGCCAAGCTGGCACCCGTTTGAACGTTTCGGCGTAGTGGGCTCCATTGGTCCTCGCCCGGGTACTGGAGGCGGCTGTCAACGTCGGCCGCAGAGCGGTGGTGATCTTCGACGCCCCCGACGGCACTGGTCCACCCCGCTCGACGGATTCTACGGGAAGAACTATCTCCGAGCGCTCAGGTTCCGAACGTCTCACAGCGTCGGTGGGACCGTTCGGAAGCCGTAGCGTTCTTGTGGCTGCTCATCCCGACCGGGGCCGGCGCTCTCGGCCGTAGCCGATGAACCTGGGCGTCCGCGAAGGAGTCGCAGAAGGCGAGGAGGATCTCGCGCCCGACGAGTGAGGCACTACCGGTTCGACGGTCCCCAGGCGACCGGAACGGATTAGTCTCGAGATGGCGTATCGAGGAAAGAACGATTGCGCGGCGGCCCTCGTCACGCGGGAGTCGATGGCCCGCCGCCGGAGCTCACGACGGTTCATCCACAGCATTATTCCGAGGGCAATCACCCCCGCCACCCACAGGGCGAGCCACACGACGGTGTCTTCCAGCGCCCAGAGTGGAACTGCTTGACTCAGTTCGGAGCTGGGGAGAGACAGCGAATACCACAGAATGCCAGCCAAAATCGTCCCGCCAGACCCCATGAGTCCAGCCTGGATAATTGCCAGCGGACGGGTCTTCTTGGTGACCTCGAGAATGTCATTGGTCAACGCCAGTCTGCCTAGGGGGATACCGCACTCGACACAATGGTCGAACCCTGGACTTGGCCAACCATCGGGAACCTCGGCGCCGCATTTAGGGCAGACGGGTTGTGGAGGACGCACCGACCCCCGGTCCGGGAGCTTGACTGCGTCCAGTGAAGGCGTCGGATCGGATCCAATATCCTTCGCGCCGCACGCGTAGAAGGAAGTTGCCCCCGCGGGGAGAGGGATCGCAGAGGTCGAGTACTGTCGGTTGGTCACGGTCAATACGTTTCGAGTCCGCTTGTCTTAAAGCTAACCTAGGCTGGAGGCGCACGCATGCGTATTCCATTCTGGGGTTCAACCCTGCGGAATAGTGACGCCTCCCCTCACGGGCGGGCCGTCGCGCCGATAGCCGGCTACCGTCGCAGTATGGTCTCGGGGCGTCTACTCAAACCCTAAGCTATGGGCCCTGAGGCCCTCGCGTCATGCTCACGGTTTAGCCAGTTCGCCACGCTCAATTCGACGCTCCATCAGCTCAACGTCCAGAAATCGGCCGAACTTGTAGCCGACCTCATGCATGACCCCGATCGAGGCGAAACCCGCCACGACGTGCAGTCTCCGGCTCACCGGATTACCCTCGGCGATCCGCGCCAGGATGGAGTGCAGTCCGGCTCGCGAGGCCTCCGCGAGAATCTCCTTCATCAGAGCACGGCCCACCCCGCGGTTCTGTAACCGGGTCTCCACGTACACCGAGCTCTCCGCCGTCTCCATGTACGCCCGCCGTTCCGACCAGGGGCTCAATGCAGCCCAGCCGACGACCTTCCCCTCGAGCTCGGCGACGAGAACTGGGTGGCGCGTGTCGTGGTGCGCGAGCCAGGAGGCCTGCTCCTCGAGGGACCGCGGTTCCGTATCGAACGTCGCGGTGGTGGATAGAACCGCCTCGTTGTAGATCTCCAAGATCGTTCCGGCATCCGCCGCGACGGCAGGGCGAATCAACGGAGGGGATCGGAGCACGGTCGCGTCGACCCCCGGCGCCACGGAGACCGCCATTCAGGCGACGGATAAATCGCAGCGGGCCGGATCGGCCCTAGGAAGTCTTCATTCCGCCGCTTCGAGAGCACTCGAGTCAGGGTTCCACACGAATCCCTGCCAAGGGGCCGGGAGATCGAAGGAATAGGCACTGATCATCATCGCGAGCATCTCCCGAGGGGGCTGCAGGTCCGCCAGACGGTGCTCGATCCGTGCCGTCCAGGCGAGGGTCGCGGCCTCGACAGTCACAGTCCCCTTCGGACACGGATAGTCGGGGTACATGAGGAACACCGTCAGATCGCTTCTGAGCCGGGACAATTCCACCAGATCGTGCGTGAGGATGGAGTTCGTCGCGTCGGACGCCGCTCGGATCACCACCGTCGGTCGGTCTGTGACGCCGGGAAGGTACCACTCCAACTGAGGCCGGTCGCTCCGGTCCCGAGCCTGAACGAGCCGGTGTTCCCCGGCGAGTTCGGCGAGGAGGATCCCCATGACTCGGTCCCACTCCTCGTCCGTGTACTCGGGGCTCGTTGGGTCACTTCGCCGCGCGTGCTCCACGAACTTCCGGTGGCGCTCGTAGAAAAGTCCGAGTTCGGTGAGCTGACTTCCCGCAGAGACATCGTACAGCTCCCGGAGGCGCCGGAACCAGTCCCGGGCGCCGAACCGAACACGATTGCGTGGTGCCAAGGTATCGACTCCGCCCATAGGGTCACGGGCCCGAGATGAATCTGCGTCGCACCCGCTAAATTACTTTCCGCCGAGGATCCGGGCAGCGGTTCGGGCACCGTCTCCCGGGCGCTGGAGACGGTGGCGTCCAACATTTCGAGAGGGGGTAGAACGCTTAACCTCGGGGAGGAATACAATCGGCGTGTCGTCGGATCGACGGGCCCATAGGGATTCGCCTCAGGGCCCACCTCCGTACCTGTCTAGTATTCTGGCCGACGCCCTCCGAGAAAGCACCGAACGCCACTTGCTCGACCTGGTCCAAAAGGAACCGGTCCCCCGCCACCTCGGCCTGATCATGGACGGGAACCGGCGGTTCGCCCGCGACCACGGGTTGGTGGTCGAGGAAGGGCACCTGAAGGGCAAGGACAAGCTCGAGGAGCTCCTCAACTGGTGCCTCGAGGCCGGTGTTCGCATCCTGACGGTCTACGCGCTCTCGACGGAGAACCTGAACCGCTCGGATCAGGAAGTGTCCCAGCTGATGGACCTTTTCGCCCAGGCGTTCCGAGACATCGCCCGCGACCCTCGCGTACACAAGCACCGTATCCACGTCGCCGCGATCGGGAACCGGGCGGTGCTCCGAGCCGATGTCGTGGCCGCCATCGACCTCGCCGAGAGCGCCACCAAGGACTACTCGGAGTACTACTACAACGTCGCCATCGCCTACGGAGGTCGCGAGGAGATCGTGCAGGCGATCCGGCGCCTTGCGACCCAGGTCGCCGCCGGAACGCTCCGCCCCGAGGAGATCGACGACCGGAAAGTATCCGAGAACCTCTACACCGCCAACCTGCCCGACCCGGATCTTGTCCTTCGAACAAGCGGCGAAGAACGTATCTCGAATTTCCTCCTCTGGCAGGTAGCGTATTCGGAGCTCTACTTCGCCGATGTAATGTGGCCCGGCCTAACGAAGACCGACTTCCTGCGCGCCATCCATACGTTCCAACTCCGCCGCCGGAATTTTGGGAAGTAGGTGGTCTCGGCTTCGCTAGCTCCCGCCAGTCGTACGGCACGCCGGCCCCTCGACCGGAGCCCCTACTTTCGGGCCAACGCCACTAGGAGCGCAGCCCCATCGGGGGACCCGAGCCCGGTGCACGCGTTCCATCCGGGCTCGGCATCGAATCCACCGTTGTTCCCTTCAGTGATTTCATGGAAGGCGCTCGCTTCCGGAGCACCATAGACCAAGGGCTGGAGAAACCCGAGCGGCGCGCCCAGGGCCTGATTGAGGCGGGCGATCAGCCCGGCCCAGAGCGGGGCGACCGCGCTCGTGCCGCCGACGACGATCGGGGCCCCATCGACAAGGACCGAGTAGCCAGTTCCGGGGTCCGCGTCCCCCGCGACGTCCGGTACGCCTCGGCCGGCGTAGTCTCCCTCGCCCGCCGGTACGTGGGCCGAGTTCTGATAGAGAGGGCGGGGAAAAGACTCACTCACTCCTCCTCCGGTCGCTCCCTCATCCTCCGCCAGGTCGTTCCAGACAACCTCTTCCCGAATCTCGTCGGCGTCCTCCGCGTCGATGAGCAATCGCGTTCCTCCGCAACCCAGCACGTACGGGGCCGAGGCAGGGAAGTCCACCGCCAGGGTGCCGGCCGGCTCCCCATCGCTCGCTCCGCCGTCTCCGGCCGCCGCTACCACGGTGACCCCCATGGCGGTAGCGTCCTCGCAGGCTTGGTTGAACACCGACATCGCCCGCGGAGTCCACGTCGACTCGGGTCCCCCCCAGCTTATGGAAAGAACGGTGGGGTGATGGACCGAATCGTGGATTGCTGTCGTCAGCGCGTCGAGAAACCCCTGGTCCGTGTTTGGCGCGAAATAGACTACGATCCGTGCTCCGGGGGCCAACGCCCCGGCTATCTCGATGTCGAGGTCGACTTCAGCATCGGGCCCGTTCACGTCACCCGTGGGAGCGTTCGCGGCACCATCCACCGAGACGGTCGTTACCTTCGGCAGTGGGAGTCCGGCGGACGCGAAGAAACTTTCCAAGTCTCCGGCCCGGAACCCTCCCCCAAACTCGAGGAGCCCAATCGTCTGCCCTGCTCCATCGCTGCCCCCGGGGAAGGCGTACGCCGCGGCCACTTGCATGGGAGTGTAGGAGATCCCGTTCGCTCGCGCGACTCGAAAGTGGGTCTGGACCTGCGGGCGACGATCCAGTCCGAACACCCCGACCACACGGTCTTCTAGACCCGGAGGAACCTGAAGCGTCCCGACGCGCCCTCGAAAGCCGCCGAGGGGGCCCTCGTACCTTCCGAGCTTTGCACCGAACAAGCGGCTCAACGCGGCGACAGGGCCCGCGAGCCGAACGGAGCGTCGCGCAAGGTCCACCTCTACGATTTGGGCCCCCGATTTCTCGACCACGGCACGGACCGCTGCCGCATCTTCTTCGGCGGCGCCATAAGTTGCGGCGAACGCGGCGCGAGCAACATACTGCCGGGAAGAGGGGCGACCCGGGCCGAACGCTGGCAGAGAGGCGATCCGGCCCTCGGCGGGTCGTCTTCGAAGGTAGACCGTGATCTCAGCCAACTCGCTCGGGTCGGCGGGCTGGACTCGCCGATATCCGAGTGGAGGGTCCCGCTGGCTTCCAACGAGTTCTGCACCTATCGCCATAACTTGCCCACCGACCCCGTTCCTGCGTCGGCGTCTGGGCGCGTTCGCCGCGACCGCATAGGGCTGTCGGTGCTCGGACGGAGGGTCCCTCAGGACGGCGCCCGTCACCTCCAGTACGACGTTGTCAAGAGTACGGAAATTAGTTCCGACCCTGCCCTCGACTGGAAAGGGGGGTCATAGGGGGGATTCGGGTTTCGGTCCCGCCCTTCGGAGCCGCCTCTCCCTGCGATACTCGTGGTGGAAGAAGCTCCAGGTCCGAGGGATCACTCGGGCCTTCCACGCGGGCCGGTGGGTCGACCTCCCGCCCCTCGAACCGGTCCATCGAGCTCCCCGGGTCCCTTGGACCGCCGTTCGGGGCCTCGAACGGCTTACCCCAGCGCGATTCGGGGGTGTGACGAAGCTCACCGACGGTCGGATCGCCTACTTGGTCTTCCAAGCCCAGCGCGCCTGGGACGGCGATACCCTTCCGCAGATCGCCGCGCGGTGGAGCGTGACCCGTCGGTGGTTGAGGAAACTCCTTCAACGCTGGCGCGAGTCGGGGGTCGTGCCCCGGCTCAACCCGAACCGACGGCCGAAGGGACCGCCCCTCACCGAGCTCCAGGAGCAACAGGTCGCGGAGGAATGGCATCGCGCCCCTCGAGGAGCGACCCAGCTGTGGAAGGCGCTCGCACGGCGAGGGATCCATCTTCCCCACCAGAAGGTCTTCCTCTACCTCCGACGCCAGGGATGGGCCGCGCCCAACCTGCGCAAGCAGCGGCCCCGTCGCCGCTGTCGGTACGAGCGAGACCACTCCGGGTCGCTCCTCCACGCCGATTACCATCGGACCACGGAGGCCCACCCGCACGCGATCCTCTGGCTGGACGACGCGAGTCGGATGATCCTCTCGGGCGGAGAGTTCCCCGAGGCGACGAGCGACCACGCGATCGAGACGCTCGAGGAGGCACTGGCGGTGGCGGCCCGATGGAATCTCACGGTCCGTGAAGTGAACACGGACCGTGGCGCGCAGTTCTACGCGAACCGACGGTTCGGGGCGGACCCCGGCCTCGGACGGTTCCAGCAGTTCCTGGCGGAGCACGGGATCCGCCACGTGGTGAGTCGGGTCAACAACCCGGAGACGAATGGAAAGGCGGAACGGTTGTGGCTCGAATACGACAAGCTGCGGTGGCGATTCCCTACGCTCCAGGCATGGGTCGACTGGAAGAACGACGAGGTGCACGGGGCGCTGTGGGATCTCGAGACGCCCCGAGAGGCGTTCCAGCGGAAGCTGCCGCCGGAGACGCTCCTCGGACTCCACCTGCAGCGCGTAGAGGTGACGGTATGAAGCGCAGAAAGAGGAAGGTCGCTCCCCCCGAACCCCCCTCTGCTCGAAGAGGAACTAATTCCTGTACACCACATCCAGTACGACGTTGCGGTCCCTTTAAATACAAGCGCAGGTTCATCGCTCCTGACAACCGAGAGGAATCTCGGGAGAAAAGAGAACCATGTTGACAGGACAGACACCAATTCTGGTGCTAAAGGAAGGGACCAAGCGGGAGAGGGGACGCGGCGCCCTTTCGAACAACATCGCCGCCGCGAAGGCGATCGCCGACGCCGTCCGTTCGACCCTCGGGCCGCGCGGATTGGACAAGATGCTCGTCGACTCCATGGGCGATGTCGTCGTCACGAACGACGGCGTCACGATCCTGAAGGAGATGGACGTCGAGCACCCGGCGGCGAAGATGCTGGTCGAGGTCGCAAAGACCCAGGACCAGGAAGCCGGCGATGGGACGACCACCGCGGTCATCCTCGCAGGCGAGCTCCTCAAGCGCGCCGAGGCGCTCATCGAACAGAACATCCACCCGACGATCATCTCGCAAGGATACCGGCTCGCCGCGCAGAAGGCACTCGAAGTGCTCGACGGCATGTCGGAGCCGGTCAAGATCGACGACCCCGAGACGCTGAGGCGGGTCGCCGTCACGTCGATGTCCTCGAAGTCCGTCTCGTTCAACCGGGACATGCTGGCCGACATCGCGGTGAAGGCCGTCCAGGCCGTCGCCGAGAAGCACGACAAGGGATACACGGTCGACCTCGACGACATCCAGATCGTCAAGAAGCAGGGCGGGTCCATCACCGACTCGCAGCTCATCGAGGGCGTCATCGTGGACAAGGAAAAGGTCCACTCCGCGATGCCCTCGCGTGTCGAGACGCCCAAGATCGCGCTCCTGGACGCCGCGCTCGAGATCAAGAAGACCGAGATCGACGCGAAGATCGAGATCAACGAACCGTCGCAGCTGAACGCGTTCCTTCAGGAGGAGGAGAACATGCTGCACCGGATGGTCGACCAGGTCAAGAAGTCCGGCGCCAACGTCGTCTTCTGCCAGAAGGGCATCGACGACCTGGCCCAGCACTTCCTCGCGAAGGAAGGCATCTACGCCGTCCGCCGGGTCAAGAAGTCCGACATGGAGAAGCTGGCGAAGGCGACGGGCGCGAACATCGTGTCGAAGGTCAGCGAGCTATCGCCCGAGGACGTCGGCTCGGCGGGCCTCGTCGAGGAGCGCAAGATCGGGGAAGACTCCCTGACGTTCGTCTCGGGCGCCAAGAACGCGAAGGCGGTTTCGGTCCTTCTGCGCGGCGGTACCGAGCACGTGCTCGACGAGATCGAGCGGTCGTTCGATGACGCACTGAACGTGGTTGCGGTCGCCGTCGAGGACGGAAAGATCGTCTACGGAGGCGGCGCCGCCGCCGAAGAGCTCGCCATGCACCTGCGTGACGAGGCGGCGAAGGTCGGCGGCCGGGAACAGATGGCGTTCGAGATGTTCGCCGAGGCACTCGAAACGGTGCCCCGGACGCTCGCCGAGAACGCGGGTCTGGACCCGATCGATATTCTGATCGAGCTCCGCCAGTCGCACAAGAACGGCAAGAAGTTCTCCGGCGTCAACGTCTTCTCGGGGAAGGTCGACGACATGAAGGTCCTTCATGTCGTGGAGCCGATCCGGGTGGGGCGTCAGGCGATCGAATCTGCCACCGATGCAGCGGTCATGATCCTCCGCATCGATGACGTGATCGCCTCGAAGAGCGGCGGAGCCCCCGCGGGCGGCGGATCCGGTGGTCCGGGCGGCCCCGGTGGCATGGGCGGCGGCGACTTCGGCGAGGACTGAACAGCTCTCCCGTAGCCCGACTCGACCGAACCTCTTCCCCGTCCCCCGGGGACACCCCGGGGGACGTGTGTTCTGACGAAGCTCACTCCAGGCTTTTCAGCAGGCGACCCACTCGGTGGATTGCCCGGGCGCGATGCGACCGGCGGTTCTTCTCCGCCGGGTCGAGCTGGCCGAAGGTCTGCGTTTCTCCGTCCGCGATAAAGATGGGATCGTACCCGAACCCGTGCGTTCCGCAGGGCCGGTCGGCGATCCGTCCGCGGCACACGCCCGCCCGCATCCACTGACGGGATCCTACGGAGAGGCCCGCGACGGTCCGAAACATCGCGCGACGCTTTCGTCCCTCGAGCAGTCGCAGAACGCCTTCCAGCCCGATCGTCTTGAGCGCGTACGCGGAATAGACCCCGGGGAATCCACCGAGCGCCGGGATGAACAAGCCGGAATCCTCGACCAGAACGCGGGCGCCTACGCGCCGGGCCGCGGATAATTTCGCCTGGACCACTGATTCCAGGCGCTCGGCCTGGACCTCCGGAAGTTTACGACGACTCCAGCGAACCTTCACGCCGTACTCGGCCAGTATGGTCCGAACCTCTCGGAACTTCCCCGCGTTCGTCGAGACGAACGTGAGGTCCATGAATTTACCAGGGATACCGGTCGTAGGCGATGATCTCGTCCGGACTCTTCCGTCCCTCGGGGGCAGCGGACCCGTTGGATTCCCCGGGGTAGCCGAGCGGGAGGACCGCGATCGGGTGGATTCCCTCCGGAACTTGCAGGGCGCGGCGTATCTTGTCCTCGTGAAAGTCGACGATCCAGCACGTGCCGAGCCCCTCCGCGACCGCCGCCAGCCGGAGTTGGTTCACCGCGACCGCCGCGTCCAGCGGGTAGGTCGAAATGTACCCGCCGACGGTCATCGGGATGTCCTCCTCGAGGGAGAAGGCCACGATCACGACGGGGGCCTCTGCCACGATCTTGCCGCGCGGGCAGGCCTGGGCGATCTGCCGCTTCAGCTCCTCGTCGCGCACCACGACGAACCGCCACGGCTGGAGGTTGGCCTGTGACGGGGCGAGCCGGGCGGCGGCGACCACGGCGCGCACCTTCTCCTCGGGCACCGGGCGTGTCTGGAACGTCGTGCAAGGGCGGAACGCCCGTATCGCCTCGTAGAGGTCCATGGGTCGGCCGAAGAAGAAAAGTCGAGAAGCTACAGGGGAGGCCGGAAGCCCCTCACCAGGGTCGAACGCATTCAATAAAACAGAGTCAGGCCAGTCTTAAAAGGATTTCCAAACAGCAGCGTGAGACGCGCGCCGGCCCCGCTCCGCCCCGTCAGCACCGGCTACCGAAACAGCACGAGGGGACTGCCCAGCGTGTGGATCAGGCCGCCGAACGCGTGGTCGACCCACGCGCCGACCAGCACTCCTAAAAGGCTCAGCAAGACGAGTCCCGCCACGAGAACGAGAACGAAGGTCGTCCAGACTTCCACGCGATCCATGTATCGCACCCCGGGAATTCCCCTAACGGAAATTTCCGGTAGATAAACGACGGCATCCACTGGAAGGACGCGGCCGCGCGACGATCTTCGAGGGAGGAACGGAAGGCGTGGCTGCACCCGCTCAGCCGGAAGGTTCAATAACGCCCATCGATACGGCGGCCCGGCGGATGCCCTGGTAGTCTAGCGGTCTAGGATCTAAGCCTGTCGAGCTTGGAACTCGGGTTCGAAGCCGGCGCGGGAAAACCTCTACGGCGGAACTCCCGACCAGGGCGTCCGTCCCTCTCGTTCTCCGTGAGATTCCGAGCCGTTATCGGGGAGATATTTCCTCGTACACCGCCTTGAGCCGTTCCCCCACGTTCTCGTAGGAGACGTACCGGACGACCTGAGGCGAGGGCAGTCGGAAGGGAGCGGCGACCGCCGCTTCCAGCGCCGCGTCCAAGGAGGCACGGTCCGAGGGGGCATACCAGAAGGCCGTCTCCTCCGGGTAAATGGAGACGTAGGGCTCGATTCTGGGGACTACGATGTGGCACCCGCGGACGTAGGCCTCGGAGACCGGCAGGTGCCATCCCTCGTAGGTAGAGGTCGAGACGTATACCCGGGAAGACCGATAGAGGTCGTCTATCTCTTCCTCGGTGAGGGGTTGGGTGAAGGTCTGGATGTTATCGGATAGCTGGATCGCGTGGCTCAACCGCTCATCCAACAATGGTCGGCCCGGGCTCCTCGACCATCGGACGGCGAATCGGAACTGGGGGAAGCGGGAGGCGAGCGCGATGTACTCCAGCAGCCCCTTGTTCGGTGCGTTCCTTCCGATCCAGAGCGCGTCATACCGCTGTTGCTGACGGTCCGCGGTGGTCGGAGCGTGAGGGAGTGGTACCGCTCGAACCTTCTCGCGCGCGGCCGGAAACCGCTCCCCCAGCTCCTTGCCCGTTGCCGCGGTGGTGACGACGGTCCGCTGCGCCCGACGAACGGCCGTGCGTACCGCCGAGCGGAAGAACCGGTCCACGAACCGGTCCTCATGGAAGCAAAAGAGATCCTGCACCGTGACCACATCCACGCCTCGCAAGCTGTCCTGGTCGATCTGATGCACCAACGCTCCCTCACGATCCGGGTACGAACCGAACGTCCTGAGCGCCCACGGAATCAGTAATCCACCGACCTTCGCGCCCCGATACGACCGCAAGGGCATCGGCATTGCATCGACCCCGACGGAACGGATCGCGGCCAAGACATCGGTCGAGTGGGAATGCATGCTCGTCGTCGGATTGGACCACCCGATCGACGCGACGGCGACCTTCATCCCGGTTTTCTCACGGTGACGTAAATGTTCCTCGGAGAACCGACGTGGAGGAACTGGAAGGCGCGATCAATCGGAGGGGCATACTTCTGAAGGTGCCACGTGTTGAATCCCGACGCCCCTCCGAACCAGTAGTCGTTGTGGGCCTCCACCAGTTCCCACGTCTTCCGCGGGTAGAGCGAATCTCGGCCCGGATTCCACAGATGACTGAACGCCTGCACGTTGAGGAGTCGGCGATGGGTTGGGTCACCGCATGCGTCCGCCCCACGGTGGTCCGGAACATCGAATGAGAACGTGCCGCCGGGTTTGAGGATTCGCCAGACCTCGTCGAAGAACTCGAAGAAGACGTCGTTGCCGGCCACGCTCACCTTGTGAGGGAGGTGCTCGATGAGCTGGTGCGACACAGCGCTGTCGAACGACCCATCGCATATCGGCCAAGGGAAGGTCGTCACGTCGTGGACGATGGTGACACCGGGATAGGGGTAGAAGTCCAGGCCCGCGGTGGCGCGCGGGTCGCGACGCGATCCACACCCGATGTCAATGACGTTCAACGGTCTTCCTTCCTTTCGAAGGTTCGTTCGAAACATCCCCGAAAGGTGTTCGACGGCGGACCAATTCGGCAACCTTTCCAGGAGGTGCGACGCCGCCCGGCGTGATGAAGGCGGTCACGAAGCGGGCCGGGGTCACGTCGAAGGCAGGGTTGCGCGCCGGGCTTCGCGCCGGTGCGAGCGCCTGTCCGGCGATCCGGAGCACCTCGGACGGATCCCGCTCTTCTACCGGTATGGACGCCCCGTTCGGCCGTTTCATGTCGAAGGTGCTCCACGGGGCGGCGACGTAGAACGGAATGTCGTTCTCCCTGGCCAGGACCGCCTTCTCGTACGTGCCGATCTTGTTAGCGAAATCCCCGTTCCGTGCGATCCGGTCCGCCCCGACGATGACCGCATCGACCTGGCCGGCCTGCATGAAATATCCCGCCGCGTTGTCGACGATGACCGCGTACGGGATCTTCTCCTCCTGGAGCTCCCAGGCCGTCAGCCGGGAACCCTGGAGAAGCGGTCGGGTCTCGTCCACCCAGACGAAGATCGGGGCGCCTTGGTCCCGCGCTACACGGAGTGGGGCGAGGGAGGTTCCCCACTCGACCGTCGCAAGCGCCCCGGCGTTGCAATGGGTGAGCACCCGCGGCCGACGGCGGAACAGGGAAGCCCCGGCCTGCCCGATCTGGCGGCACTCCTCTACGATCCGCGCTCGATAGGCATCAGCGGCCTGGAGGGGATCCTTTCCGGCCACCCACGCCGCGCGTACCGCCTCGATGCCTACGAAGAGGTCGTAGGCCGTCGGACGCGTCGACCGGAGCAGTCGCGCCGCCGACTCGGGCGAGCGATGGGGCTGGTTCGCGGCGAGGACCATGCCGTAGGCAGCCGCCACTCCAATGGCCGGAGCTCCTCGAACGGTGAGGGTCCGGATCGCCTCGGCGACCTCTTCCACCCGCGACAGGTGGAGGATCTGCTTGCGTCCCGGAAGCTTTCTCTGGTCGATGAGATGCAAGCGGCCGCGAGAGAACCAGAGCGCCCGGATCGGCATCGTTTCAGGCATCGAACGTGTGCAACAGATCGAGCCAATCCCCCGTCACGATCTTGGGACTCCTCACGGCGTCCTCCAGAGGAATACCGAGGACCTTCTCTCCGCGCAGGACTGACACATGGCCGAACCGTCCCTCGAGGATAAGGTCGACCGCGTACGATCCGAGTCGGAGCGAAAGCAATCGGTCGAAGAGCGTCGGCGGACCACCGCGTTGAATGTGTCCGATCTGCGCGCTTCGCGTCTCGACTCCGGTGCCTGCCTCGATCCGCTTCGCGAGGAACGACCCGACACCCCGCTCTCGGAGCAGTTCATGGCCGAACTCATCGCCCGTCCCGGTGGTCCCTTTCGTCGAGGCTACGTCGATCCCTTCGGACGCGACGACGATCGCGTATCCGCGGGCCGTGACGGCTTTCCGGACGTGCTCCAGGAGTCGAGCCTCGTCGTACGGTTCCTCAGGGACCAGGGTGAAGTCCGCTCCCGCCGCAAGACCGGTGGCCAGGGCCACCCAGCCCGCGTGCCGCCCCATTACCTCGAGCACGATCGCTCGGTGATGGCTCCGGGCCGTATCGCGCAGCCGCTCCGCTGCGTCCATGGCCACCGACGCGGCGGAATCGAATCCGAAGGTCCAATCGGTGCCGTTGACGTCGTTATCCATCGTCTTGGGCACGCCCACGACCTTCCCGCCTCGACGGAACAACGCGAGGGCCCCGGACAGGGTGTCGTCCCCACCAATCGCCACCAGCGCGTCCACGCCGGACGCCTTGAGCGACGCCTCGACCTTCGCAACATCCTCCGGGTTCTGGAACGGATTGGTCCGTGAGCTCCCCAGAATCGTTCCCCCGCGACCCGCGACTTCGGCCACCTCGCTGAGGGGAAGCGGACGGGTTAGACCATCCCGGACGCCCTTCCACCCGTCGAGAAAGCCCAGTGTCTGATGGCCATGGGTATGCGCCCGGTAGACGACGCCCCGGAGGGCGGCGTTCAACCCCGGACAGTCCCCGCCGCCGGTGAGTACTCCGATCTTCACGCCGAGACCTCGAGATACTCCCGAGGCGCCGTCGTGAGGAACTCGTACCCCTTCTCGGTGACGAGGATATCGTCCTCGATCCGCACGCCGCCCCGACCGGCGATGTAGATGCCGGGCTCCACGGTGATCGCCATCCCGACCTCGAGGGGTTCCTCGACGCGGGGATTCAACGCGAAGCCGTCGTGGACGGCGAGGCCGATGGAGTGGCCCACCCCGTGATTGAACAGTCCCTTCCAGGGACTGGCGTCGATGACCCGGGCTGCCGCGAGATGTACCTCCTTGGCGGCCACGCCCGGCCGGACCTGCTCCAGGGCCGCCTGCTGAGCCTGGAGGACCTTCTCGTGCACGCGTTTGAGCTCGGAGTCGGTAGGCCCGAAGTGGTACGAACGGGTGATGTCGCTCACGTAGCGTTGCGAGAGCGCCCCAAAGTCGCACACGATGGATTGACCGGGCGCGAGAGGGAACGATTGGGGAGAGAAGTGGGGTTCGGCGCCGTGGGGGCCGAATCCAACGATCGTTTCGAAGCTCCGGCCCGAGGCCCCGGCCCGCGCCATTCGATACTCCATCTCCCCGGCGAGCTGGAGTTCCGTGATGCCCGCTTTGAGGAGCGAGGGGATCTCTCGGGCGACCTGGGATCCGATGTCGGCGGCGCGACGCAGACGCTCGATTTCGGCGGCGTCCTTGACCATCCGGGTCTTCCGGACGGCGCTGCTCGCGTCCGCCCACTCCGCGTGAGGGAACGCGCCCGCCACGCTCAGGAAGTCCTCGTGGGTCAGTTCGTGGTAGTTGAGGGCGATGCGGCTCTTGGCATCGATGAGCTGGCTCAGGCGCTTCTCGCGCTCGTCCCGGCCCCGGATGAGCTCGACGTCGACCCCGATGTCGTGTCGGGCGGCCTGACGCGCGCTCTCTTCCTCGAGCGGGCTGGTCAGGACCGTGAGCGAGCCGTCCGGACGGGCGACGGCGGCGCACGTTTCAAAGAGCCCGCTGGGAACATCGAAGACGTAGAAGAAGCTCGAATCGATGTGAGGGCTCGCGGCGTTGAGGAGCACCAGCGCGTCCGCCTCCGGGTCTAGCTTGTCGAAGATGCGCTGGATGCGGGCCTTCATGGCGCGGCGCCATCCGGCGGGGCGGCTTCAAGCTTTGCCGCGGCCGGGAGGTCCTTCCGAGAGAGGATCGGCTGCCGGGCCGCGCGGACCTCGTCGACTCGCGCTACGGAAAGGGAGTGGGGGGACGTCCGCAGGTTCTCCGGGGAGTCGTTCACAGAGCGGGTGAAGGCCTCGACGAACCGGTCCAGCTCGTGCCGGCTCTCCGTCTCCGGGAACTCAACCATCAGCGCCTCTTCCACGATCGTGGGGAAGTAGATCGTGGGCGCATGGATCCCCTCGTCGAGAAGCCGCTTCGCGAGGTCCAGGGTTCGCACCCCCCGCGCTCGTAGCGGCGCACCACTCAGAACGAACTCGTGCTTCACGAGCGGCCGGAAGGGACGCGGGAGGACGGTCCCGAGTCGCTTGCCGAGGTAGTTCGCGTTCAGCACCGACCGGTGGGCGATGTGCCGCAATCCCTCCTCCCCGTGCGCCAGGATAAACGCGTAGGCGCGCACGTCGAGCCCGAAGTTCCCGAAAGCGGTCTTGATTTTGCCGATCGACTTGGGGCGGTCGTAGTCCAAGGCGAACTTCCGGCCCCGTTTCACGACGCGGGGGATCGGAAGGTACGGAGCTAGAGTCTCCCCGGCCGCGAGGGCCCCTGCCCCCGGGCCTCCGCCCCCATGAGGGGTCGAGAAGGTCTTGTGCAGATTGAGGTGGGCGACGTCGAACCCCATACGACCAGGGCTCGTTACTCCTAGAATGGCGTTGAGATTCGCCCCATCATAATAGAGCATTCCGCCCACGCCGTGGATGATCTCGTCGATCTCAGAGATGTCGGGCTCGAACAGGCCCGCGGTATTCGGATTCGTCAGCATGAACGCTGCCGTGCGGTCGCTGGCAGCAGCGCGGAGCTCCTCAGGGTCGACGCATCCTTCCTTGGACCGGATCTCACGGATCTGGAATCCCGCCATCGCGGCGGAGGCGGGGTTGGTTCCGTGAGCTGTGTCCGGAAGGATCACTTCGGTCCGTCGGTCGAGCTCGCCCTTTTCTTGGAAGTAGGCGCGGATCATGAGGAGGGCCGCGAATTCTCCATGGGCGCCCGCCGCAGCCTGCAGGGAGATCTCCGGCATGCCGGTGATCCGGGCCAGAGCACGTTCCAGGCGCCAGAACAATTCGAGTTCGCCCTGGAGGGTCGCTTCCGGTTGGAACGGATGTATATCGGCGGCACCCCGTCGCCGGGCCAACATCTCCTGGACCTTCGGGTTGTATTTCATCGTGCACGAGCCAAGTGGGTATGCCGACGTATCGATGCCGAAGTTCATCTGTGACAGCCGGGTGAAGTGCCGTATCACCTCGAGCTCGGAAATTTCCGGCCAGTCCAGCGGCGTTTTCCGGCGCATCGAGGCGGGGATTCCCGGTATCACTCCCACGGGATGCGGATCGTCGTCCGACGATTCCCGGTCCCACAGCAGCGGTTCGTCCCAGCGGGCTTGTCGGAACGTCACCCCGCAGTCACCCCTTTGGTGACCGAGGCGCGGGCGGCGCGTGCGAACTTTTGGATGTCCTTTTCGGTCGTTAGTTCGTGGACCGACGTCAGGAACCATTCGCCGGCGAGCCCCGGATGACCCGGCCGAGGATCCGCAAGGGGCGCTCCACCGAGCACTCGTTTCCGTCGAAGCCGGTCCAGGAACTCCGAGACCGTACCTTGCTTGAGTCCGACCGTAAACTCGCTGAGGTAGGGCGCATCGAACCGAGGGGCTTCCAGCCCTTCGATGGCGCCAAGGGAGGTGGCGAGCGTTCGTGCGCGCTCGGCGAGGGAGCGCTGGAGCTCGGCAAGGCCGCGCGGCCCGACCAGGGTGGCGTAACTGACGAAAGCCAGGGCAAGGAGCGACTCGTTGGTGCAGATGTTGGAGGTGGCGCGGGACCGCCGGATGTGCTGCTCCCGGGTCTGGAGGGTCAGCGCGAACGCCTGACGACCGTCGGCGTCCTGCGTCATGCCGACGATTCGACCGGGCGCGAGCCGCACATGCTCCTTCCGGCACGCGAAGAGACCGAGCAAGGGCCCCCCACCGGCCGGAGGGATGCCGAACGGCTGCCCCTCCCCGACTACGACGTCAGCTCCCCAACTGCCGGGAGGCTCGAGTACCGTCAACGCCAGCGGGTCCGCCGAGATCGCGAGCGGGATCTTCCCAAGGATCGATTTGAGTTCGAGGAGTCCCTCATCGACCACGCCGAAGCCGTTCGGTAGGTCCGCGAGCAATCCGAACACCCCCGGCCGCGCGACTGCGTCGCGGACCGCCGTCAGATCGAGCCGGCCGGTGCGCGCATCGTAGGGGATCTCCTCCACTCGCGAGTGGGAGCCCGAGAGATAGTTCCCGAGGACGCTCTTCTCCTCCCATGGGAGGCTGGCGGGAATCAGGAACCGGTCTCCCTCGTGGAGACGCTTGCAGAGCAGGGCCGCTTCCCCCAGCGCCGTCGCGCCGTCGTAGAGCGATGCGTTCGCCGCATCCATTCCCGAGAGCTCTACCCAGAGGCTCTGGAACTCGAAGAGGGACTGGAGCATCCCCTGGCTCGCCTCCGGCTGGTAGGGGGTGTACGAGGTGTAGAACTCGCTCCGCGAGAGGATCGCATCGACCGCCGCGGGGACATACCGCACCGCGATCCGACCGCCGAGGAATGAGGCGAACTTGGAGAGAGGGCGATTCCGGTCGAGGATCTTATCAACGGCTGCAACGACCTCCGGCTCTGAGTGACTCGCGCCGACTCCCATGCGGCCCACTCGAAGCTTCTTCGGCACATCGACGAAGAGCGCCTCGGTGTTCGGGATGCCGAGCTCCTGGAGGAGCATGGACTCCTCTCGGGAGCCGGATGGAATCCACCGAGGCATTTCTGGAACCCCGGGGACGGTGCGAGAGATGGTTGGGCTAAAGGATTTCGGCCCCTGCCCCCGAGCCGAACCGACCTGGCCCACCAGGCCCCCTCCAAACTCTTCTAAGGTCCGTGGACCTGCGAAAGGAGTGTCGCGTCACGGTGGTCCTCGTCGCCGCACCCCCCGGGCGCCCCGTCCTCGACCTAAGCCTCGACCGCCGCCGGATCCATCGACCCGGCCTCCCCCCTCCGTTCTGATCCTCGATGCCGCGTTTCGAAAGGCGCATCGCGCGTCGGCCCACGGCACCTCGAAGCTGGACCGGTCACGCAGGAACGCCAAGCTGCGGATCGTGCGAAGCACGGCGATCCTTCTCCGAACGATTCGTGGACTCGGCAAGTCCGCAACGACGCCGGCGCTGACCGAGCTCGATAACCGACTGCTCAACACGCATTTCCCCCAAGGATCCCTCGAACGGTCCATGCGCCGCGTCCGCACCGCCGAGGGACGTATGCGACGGCTCCTCCAGGAGGAGGAGCAGCGCCTCGCCACATTGTCCTCTGAGGAGGAGTTCGGTGACCTAGTGCGGCGGACGTACGGCCGGTTGGCGAGCTATTTGCAGGAAATCGACCCGGACCTGGAGCGCTTGCACCAGATCATCCAGTTCCGACGGGCCCGTCCCGAGGTTCTCCCCGGCGTGCCCTCCGTCGTGGTGGCCGGCTTCCCCAACGTGGGAAAGTCATCGCTCGTGGCCCGCCTTTCCTCCGCCAAGCCCGAGGTGGCGCCGTACGCGTTCACCACGCGGGCCATCGTGGTCGGCCACACCGACCTCGGGTTCGACCGGCTGCAGGTCGTCGACACGCCCGGCGTGCTGGGTCGAGCGGCCCGCTCGAACGAAGCGGAGCAGGAAGCCCTCGCGGTCGTCGGGACGCAGCCAACCATCATCCTGTTCGTGCTCGACCCTTCCGGGACCTGCGGCTATCCGCTCGCGGACCAGGAGAGCCTGCTCGAACGGTGGAAAACCGAGTTCCCGAACACGCCGATCATCGCGGTCGAGACCAAGGCCGACCTCGGTCGGTCGGGGTCCGGGCAGCTGGCTGTATCAGCGGTGTCAGGGGAAGGGATCGACGAGCTCCGGAGAGAGGTCCAGCGATTGCTCGCGGCAATGCCCAAGGCTCCGGTCGTGGCGGCGGAAGACTACGTCGTGTAGCGGTGCCCGTTCTCGGGCAGCAGCACCTCGACCTCGTCCTGGATCACGGTCGATAGCAGCTCCCGATGGTCCCCGTGCATCAGCACGACCTTCTTCGCCTTGGACTTTCGGATGAAGTTCACGAGGTCGGTGTGGCCCGCGTGCGCCGAGAAATCGTAGGAGTCGACCTCGCAGGAAGGTCGGATCGTCACCTCATCGATCGTGAGCGTCCCTTGCTCGACCAGCTGCCGGCCGTTCGAGCCCTCGACCTGGTACCCGGTGAGAAGGATCGAGGAGCGTTCGTCCTGATACCGCTCGCCGACGTAGTAGAGGACGGGACCGCCGTCCATCATCCCGCCCGTCGTCACGATGACGTCCGCCTCGCGGAGGGCGTGGCGACGCTGGGAGGCATGCTCTACCAGGTGGACGGAATCGAGCGCATGCCGGAACTTCCGTGCGTCGCGAAGGTACTCGGGGTGGCCCCGGTAGATGCTATTCACCGTTCGAGCCAGGCCGTCCATCCATACTTCGAAGCCGGTCTGGGCCAGGGCCATGATGACCTCCTGAGCGCGCCCTACGGCAAAGGCAGGCACGATGGCCTTTCCTCCGCGGTCGACGGTCTCCTCGATCTTCGCCCGGAAGCGGTCCTCCGTGGCCCGGCGATCCGGGTGCTCGCGACCGGCGTAGGTGGACTCGATGACCAGGATCTCGCACTCCGGCGGCCGGGCGCCGTCGACCAGATGGGTCGGGATCGTCTGGAGGTCGCCCGTGAAGAGAAGGTCCTTCTCCCCCCGGTAAAGAAACATGGTCGCGCCGGGGATATGTCCCGCCGGAAAGAGCTCCACTTCGAGTCCGTGCTGCCGGAACGTGCCGTGCCGGTCCACCGGAAAGAACCGGCCCGCGAGGCTCCGGATATCGTCCGGGGTGTAGGGTTCCAGGTATCCTTCGAGGCGGGCCACCTTGAGCGTGTCTCGGGCCATCAGCTCCGTCACCGCAACCGTCACCGGGGTGGCCACCACCCGAGTGTGGGGGAGACGCGAGAGGAGCGGAGTCATTCCCGAATGGTCGAGGTGGGCGTGCGAGAGGAACGCCGCGTCGAGATGCGAGGGCGCGGGGCGGGGATACTCGGGCGGGTCGCTCGGGGTCAGACCGTAATCGAAGAGGATGGTGCGACCCTGGTCGCGGACGACCAGTCCGAGCGAGCCGACCTGGGATGCACCTCCCAGGAATTGAATCTCCATTCGGTCGGCAACCTGGGGGTCGGATTTAACGCCTGCCTCGGAAATGAGCGGTGGTGGCCGGAGGGCTAATACTCCGGTCCCGGTCCCGACGGGCGTGACCCGAGAGAGCTCGGAGGAGTTGGAGATCCTCTTCCGCATGGCCTACGCCGTGCGCCACTCGGTCCGCCAGTCGGGGGCTTCACCTCGCCGGGGCGAAATCGTGGCCATGGGGGCGGCGGGAAGTCCGACCGAGGAGCTCGACCGCATCGCCGAGGCGCAGGTCTTCTCCTGCCTGGAAGAGGAGGGAGTCGATTGGGACGTCCTGAGCGAGGAGGCGGGCTTCGTCAAGCGCGGGGGGTCGCGATTGCTGGTGGTGGACCCGGTAGACGGAAGCCACAACGCACTCCGGGGCTTCCCCATGTCCACCGTCTCACTCGCGCTGGGGCGGTCGACCCTCGGCGACATCGACGTGGGGGTAGTGCATAACCTGGACAACGGAGTCACTCACTGGGCGGAGCGGAACCACGGAGCCTTCCGCGACGGGCACCGGCTTCATACGAGGACCTGGGAGCCCCGTACGGAGCTCTTCTGCGTCAACCTCGGCCGGCACTCCACCCCGAGAGCGGCACGACTCGCCGAGAAGGGCCGGAGGGTCCGTTCGCTGGGCTGCGCGTCGCTCGAGCTCGCGATGGTGGCCCAGGGCAGTGCCGACGCGTACCTCTTCGAGAACGACAACGAGGGGCGCAACCTGAGGGTGACGGACATTGCCGCGGCCTATCTCGTCGTGCGCGAGGCCGGCGGTGGGATCAGCGATGCCACGCAGCAGCCTCTCGAGACGTTCCCCCTTAGCCTCGACCAGCGAACCAGCGTGTTCGCCTGGGGCGACCCGTCGTTCGCCCGCCACGCCGTGTCGGAGGGGTACCTGTGAGGATCGGAGTACACGCAAACCCCCACAAGTCGAAAGCCCTCGACCTCGCTCGACACTTGATGACCTTCGTTGGAAACCGTGCGGAGGTAGTGGCCTCCACCGAAACCGCCGACCTCGTCCCCGAGCTGTCTCGCGGATCCGAACCGCTGTCTCGCCTCCAAGCCGACGTGCTGGTCGCCCTCGGTGGCGACGGAACGTTCCTCTACGCTTTGCAGCGCAGCGCCGCTCCCCTTTTGCCGGTGAATGCGGGGACGGTAGGGTTCCTGGCAGAGGTCGATGGCGACAACCGAATCGCCTTTGAGGGCGCCCTCGAGCGGCTCCTCCGCGGCGCCTACTTCCTAGAGGAGCGGATGCGGATCGCGACGCAGGTCGGCTCGACGCACCTGGCCGATGCGACGAACGAGGTGGTCATCCACACGTCGCAGGTGGCGAAAATGCGGCAGTTCGAGATCGGCATCGACCGGAAGCCGGTGGGGCGACTTCGAGCCGACGGCATCATCGTCGCCACACCGACCGGCTCCACCTCGTACGCTATGTCTGCCATGGGGCCGGTGATCGAGCCCACGCTGGAGGCGATGGTCATCACCGCTCTCGCGCCGTTCCAGACGACTCCGCGCGCAGTCCTTGTGGAGCCCGGCCACACCATCACCGTTCGCCTGGTAGCGCCCGACAAGGACGCCGTCGTCGTCGTCGATGGCCAGAGCGAGACCCGGCTCCCGGGGGGATCCGAGGTCATCTGTTACCGTTCCCCGAGGAAGGCAGTCTTCGTCCGATTTGCGTCCCGGTACTTCCCTCGCCTGTACGGTAAGCGCATCCTTCCCTGGGGCGTCGACGGCGAGAACGGCGAAAGCTTCGAGGACCCGGATGTTCCGACCCCATCGTAAGCGCGCGCCCGGCGGTCCACGGTTCGGTTCCACCCCGACGGCAATCAGCCGAAACTGCCTCGACTCCGCGCTCGCCTGCGCCAGGTCTAGCTACCCGAAGGAGTTCGGCGGAATCCTCCGGTCGGAGGAGCCGGGGCTCATCACGGACCTGCTGCTGCTGCCGGGGACGACCTCAGGGACCCGCCATGCGAACTTCCAGCTGTACATGCTCCCGGTAGACCTCGGCGTGATGGGGACGGTCCACTCCCACCCGTCGGGCGCGCTGCATCCCTCCGCCGCGGACCTGATGCTGTTTCGGCATTGGGGCCGACGGCACGTGATCGTTGGCTACCCGTTCGGCGTGGGCTCCTGGCGAGCCTACGACGGAAACGGCGAGGAGACCTACCTCGCGGTCCGCGGCGCCGCCGTGGGGCCTCCGGAGCTGGCGCTTCCGGTGTACCGACCGCCAGCCGGGCGGCCACCCGACTCTATGGGCGCGCCCCCGTTACCGGACGACGACGAGTAGGGCCGGCCGAGCCACTACTCTCGCAGCGGGATCGTGGGCATCGGCATCTGCTCCGGGTGGCGGAGCGGGCTGACCAGGCTCGGCGCGACGCCCTTCGGCTCGCTCCAGAGTCCGTTCGCCTTCGCGACCCATTCGAGGAAACCCACGAAGCCACGGAACGCGGCCCGGTACAGGCCCGTGTTCTTGCCTTCCATGTCGAAGAAGTCCCGGATCAGCCCGGGGGCCTGCCGCAGGCCATGCGTCAGGGCTCGCTTCATCAGCTCCACCTGAACATCGGAAAGCATGCTCCGATTGAACCAGTCCTTCGTCTTTAGATGGCCCAGCGGGACGAAGAACATCGGCACGAGGATGGCCTTGAAATCCCAGAGGTCGTCGAACAGCTCGATCGTCTTCAGCACGTCGTCCTCGGTTTCCTGCGGGAGTCCCACGATGAACGTGCAGGCCGGGAAGACGTGGTTGTCGTTCAGCAGGCCCGCGGCTTGGACGACCAGCTCCGGCCATTGACTCGCCTTGAACGGCGCGACTTTGCCGGGCATCGCTTTGGTGACCAGCCGGGGACTTCCGGTCTCAACCCCGATCTCGACGCCCCACCAGGATTGGTTCTCGTCGAGCAGCACCTCGGCGCACTTGGGGAGGAGGCTGGGCTTGGTCATCAACGTGGCCACCGCAACGTGGCTCCAGCCGACCTGCATGTAGTGCTTCTTCGCGAGCTCGAGGAGCGGCAGGAGCTTCTCCTCGTGCGGCATGACATTCGGGCTGCCGTAGAAGAGTACGTCGTCGGAGTGCAGGATCCCCTTCTTGATTCCGATCGCGGCGTTAATCTTGAGCTCGGCCTCGATCTTGTCGAGTGGGTACCACCGCGTGGGGCGCTGAGTCACGGAACAGAACGAGCAGCCCCGGCAGCAGCCACGGCCGATCTCGATGAGCCCATTGACGCTGGGATAGTGTATCGTGGCGATCTCCTCGACTTTCGGGGAGCTCTTGGGGGGGAGGATGACGTGGGGCGGGAGGAACTCGTCCTTGAGCGCCTTCTGGACCACCTCGCGGACATAGGTGTCGGCCTCGCCCTCGACCACGCAGTCGACGCCGCCGAAGGAAGAAACGAATTCGCCGATCCAGGGGAGCTTCATCTGGGTCGGTGGGGAGATCTGCCATGCGCAGGGCCCGCCGGCGATGATCTTCATGCCCTGCTTTCGGGCCTCGATCACGTGCGGCTGGGTCATCATCCGCTTGAAGTTCGTGCAGTTGAGGGTCTCCTTCCGCATGATCCCGCCGAACGTGGACGAGGGCGGGTTCAGGCCGAAGTAATCGTGCCCGGAAATCAGGAGGACCTTCGCCTCGCCGGGCATGTACTTATCGAGGTGGCCCGGGTGGACGATGCGGGCATCGAACCCGGCATCGAGAAGGGACGCCTCGATCTTTCGCATGCCGTACGGGGCCTGCTGAGGGTAGCCGTGTTCATCGACGGGCATGTTGGGGAAGAAGAGGCTCTTGTACACCGCCTCCGGGAGCAGGTACGGGGGGGTCGTCGTCCCGAATCCTAGGAACTCTTTCCCGTGATGATTGCTCATCATGGTCCAGTCGCACGTAATCACGACTTCGGGCATCGGTACCTCCTGGAATTCTACGCCGTTATCGAGGGGAAACGGTCGAATTCCATACCGGGTTCAGTTCTTAAAGACTCTGATAAGAGCGGCGCGAACGCCGCTGCCGTTCGGCGGGGGTAACCGTACCGAAAGCCGGCGTTCAGCCGAACTCCTCGTCGTCATCCTCGCGTGGGGTGGCCTCGTCCGGCGCGTCGGGAGTTTCCTCGGTGGGCTCCCCCTCGTGGGTCCAGTCGCGGAAGGCGGGGTCCCGCTGGACCAGGTGGATCCGGACACACTCCCGGTGGGCGGGGACTCCGTTCCAGGAACTCACCTCGGACCCGCGAGCCAACGGCTCCTTACAGAGGCAACACGTCTCCGGTGGGGCCACGATCCAAGAAATCCGTCGCGGGGGAGCGGTCACAGAACCAATGTACGGGTACGGCCCCAGCCGACTTGTAGGTTTCGCCCGAGGGGGGGTGCCGGCTCGAGCTCGGGGGAACTCGGGTCTCTCGAACTAGGCGCACAGCAAAATTGGAGTAGGAGGGGGAGGTAGGCCTCCGCCATGGACTCCCTGGCGGAAATCCGAAAACGGCGCACATCTCTCGGCTTATCCCTGGGGGAGCTGGCGCGAGCGGTCGGGCGCAGCGATGCCACGATCTCCCGTATCGAGCGGGGCCAGATCCGGCCGTCCTATGAGCTGGTCCAGAAGATCCTGTCGTACCTCGAAGAGTTGGAGTCCCACGCCTCTCCTCCTCTGCGGAGCGGGGACGTGATGAAGCGCGAGGTGACCACCGTCGACGGGATCTCGCTCGTCGGGGAGGCGGCGCGGGTAATGGAGAAGGGGGGTTTCTCCCAGCTCCCGGTGGTCGAATCGGGGCGTGTCACCGGAGCGGTATCGGAGTCGAGCTTGCTACGGGCGCTCGCCCAGCCGAACGGCCGTCGCGTCCGGGTGCGGGATGTTCAGGAGGAGGCCTACCCGCAGGTGGGAGAGGATTTCCCGGCGGACCTGCTGGCCTCGATCCTTACGCGGTATCCGGCCGTGCTGGTGCTCAACCGCGGCGAGCTGCGTGGCATCGTAACGCGCATCGACCTGATCCGAGGGCTGCGCGGCACGCCACTCCGCCGCACCCCTCACAGCCTGGGGACCAGCGGGAACTAGCGGGACCTAGGGCGGACGGCGACCACGGCCGCCCGGGCCACCAGTTCCGCGGCGTGGCTTCCGACGCGGTCGGCGGTCCAACCCGGGTAGAATTCTCGATGCGGGCGCGCATCTGTAGCGGTCGTCGCGGCGAATACGACGTCGCCGTCCGTAGCGGTATGGGCCGGGACCACGGCCCGCGCAATACCGTCGTGGGCCTGTTGAGCGAGTCGATACAGCCCTCTTCGGTCGAGCGGCACCTCCGTTACGACTAGCACCAGGTTCGTGCCCCGAGGGACCTCGCGGGCCAGGCCTTCGTCCCGGCCGGAGAATCCTGGAGGGACCACGCGTCCGGACGGTCCTCGTGCCCCGGCGACCCAGCGTCCCGACCGAGCGTCACGGACCGCTCCCACGGAGTTCAACGCGACGAGAGCACCGGTCGAACCGAACTCCTCGAGGCGCCCGGCCGAGTACCCGATCCCTCCGGGCATGGCCCGCTCCCTTCCGAGATACTTGCCCACCATCGCCCCGGCCCCTGCGCCGACCCGGCCTACTTCGACTCGGGCCGAAGAGGCGTGCGCGACGGCGTCGAAGCCGAGTGGAAGGTAGTCCGTGATAGGTCCTTCCACGGCGGAGAGGTCAAAGAGGGTCGCTCCCGAAATCTGCACGACCCGGTTCGGATTCCGGAACGGGCGATCTCCGGCGCCCCCTGAGAGGAGAGCCGTTCGAATCCCGCGTCCGGCGTCCAGCCCGTGGATGCTCCCACCGGCGAAGAAAAGCGCCCATCGACGACCGAACGTCGCCTCGACCGACAGCGAAGCTGTATCGTAGGTGCAGGAGGCGCCACCCCGGATATCGACCACGACGGCGGCGGGAGGATGAAGAGGGCGACGGTGACACCGGTGGACGCGTCGGGCGCCGTCGCGTGGCCGATCCGAAGTCCCCGTACCCGGACGGGCCGACTCGCGCCGCGTTGGGGCCGGCTCATGGCCGAGGCCAGTTTCGGCCGCCCAAATACGATGTCGCCCGAGTTTCGACGCGAGGTTTATGCGCGCTCGGGCCTCGGGAGCGACAATGGTGGACAATGCCGCCCCGTTCGTCGTTCCGGAGCCTCCCGCCGGTTTCACGATCGAGCGGTCGCTGTCGAGCGGGCGGCAGCCGATTCTGAAAGTGTTTCCGGGCCTCGACGCCCTCCCGACAGCTCGGCATCTTCAATCGGACCCGACGAAGCGGACCGAACTATTTCGTTCAACGCAGATCGAGCTGGTCGAAGACGACCTCTGGATGTACGTCGCGCCGTGGGAGATTCCTGCCGCCCGGAGGGGACGGTGGAACCCGGTCTTGACGCCGGGCCTTGATTGCATCGTTGTCGGCCTTGAACACCTCCGGGAAAGTCCGGCCTTTACCCTATTCATGGACATTTTCCACGAGTTGCGCCATGTCCTGCAGCGGCAGGACGGGGCCCAGTTATTTGGCAGAGGCCAGAGCTACGTGAGACGGCCGACCGAAGTAGAGGCGTATCGATTCGTCGTCGACGAGGCCCGGGGCATGGGAGTCACCGATGGATTCCTCCGGGACTACCTCCGCGTGGAATGGATCGATGACGGGGAATTTCTTGAGCTCCTCTCTGCGGTCGGCGTTCCTCCGCCCTGATCTCTGGGTGTCCGGGGCGTCGCAACGCCGCACCCGGCCTCCGAGGATTTCCAGAGCGACCGAGTCTTTAAGCGACCAATCTCCGACTGATGCCCTGCCGGGCACCGGACGGGGCGAGCAGCTTGGACGTCAAGAGCCCGGTCTCGATACGCGCGTCGTCGAGCGACCTGTGGTTCTTCTCGTATCTTCCCTTGTCGGTCTCCGACGGGATCGCCACACCGCTCATCCCCCTGCTCGCGCTCGTCGAGTTCCGGGCCCAGCCGATCGTCGTGATCCTGATCATCGCGGCGAGCGGGATCAGCCAGGTTCCCTTCACGATCCTCTGGGGGAACCTGTCGGACCGGATCTCCCATCGGAAGTTCTTCCTCGTCGGGTCGTTCTTGGCTACTGGCGTCGCGTTAATCCTGATCGCGCTGGCACACGACATCTACTCCTATTTCTGGCTCAATGTGGGCGAGGGTCTCGCCTCGGCCGCCAGCGCGCCGATCGGAACGATGCTCCTCCTCGAGACGCGGCACAAGCGTTGGTGGCCTCAGGACATCGGCCTGTTCGAGCTGATCTCCGGGATTGGGACCACTGCTGGCTTGGCCCTGGGGTTCGTGTGGCTGTTCGCCTTCGGACCGGGCTCGGCCTCCACTGTCCTCTTCCACGCCCTCCAGTCTCTCCTGGTCACCGCCGGCGTCCTCGCGTTCCTATCGTCGATCCTCGCCTGGGTCTGGATCGAGGAGCCGCTCCACCGGATCGAGCGACGCACGGTGGCCGAGCTGCTCAACCTGCAGCGCGGAATCGTCGAGCGTTTCCGGGGGGTCCGCCGTCGTGTGACGAGCATCCTCGAACTGACGCGGGCGCCCGAGGCTCCTCTCCCTCCGCGCGAGTGGCTCTTCCTCGTCGCACTCGCCATCATGTCCGTGGGGTTCTTCCTATTCTATGGTCCGTTCCCGGTGTACCCAGTTCAAGTCGCGAAGCTCAAGGACGCTCAGGTCTTCATCGTCTACCTGGCCTCGAGCGCGGCGTCCACGTCGCTCTTCTTCCCCTCCGGCAAGGCGGTCGAATGGCACTCGCCGAAGCTCGTGTTCCTCGAGGGCCTGGTCGGTCGCTTCGCGCTAATCCCGCTGTTCTTACCCGTGATCTTCACGGTCGTCTTTGTCGCGGGGTCGGACGGCCTCGTGGGCTGGCTGGCGCTCCTGAACGCGCTCATGGGTGTGACGTGGGCGTTCATGAGCACGGCGAGCACCTTGTTCCTTGTACGGCTCGCGGGCCGGTCCAGCCGTGGCCGGGCGCTCGGCCTCTACAACGCCATCGCCGGTTTCGGCGGTTTGCTCGGCACGATCGCGGGCGCCCTGGCCTACTCGATGTTTGGGGTCACCGTGACCTACCTCGCGGCCGCCGTCGTCGTGCTCATTGGGGCGGCGTTGCTGCTTCCGATCCCATACCACATGTTCAGCATCTCGTCCTCCCCCCGGCGCCGGCGGTTCGGAACGACTCGAGCAGTGGGTCCTCGGGCACTTCGACGCATTCGACGTGTGATCGAAGCGAAGCAACGCGAGCGCCCATAGGTGCCTTGGCGACCCTGGAACAGGGACCGACGGCCTTCTAAACCGCCCCGTCTAGCCTTTGGCACGGTGTTGGAATTCGTTTCCTTCGCGATCTCACCCCTCGAGTTCATCATCGTCCTGGGGCTCTTCTCGGTCGCGGCGGGGCTCGTGGGCGCCCTCCTGGGGCTCGGGGGCGGCGTCTTCCTGGTGCCGGTGATGATCGTCCTCTTCGGCGTCGACGCGCAGACGGCCATCGTCGCGAGCCTCGTCAGCGTCATCGCCACTTCGAGCGGCTCCGCGGCCTCGTACGTCCGGGAGGGCCTGTCCGACCTGCGGATCGCCATGTTCCTCGAGGTCGCAACCGTGATCGGGGGCATCATAGGGGCGGTAGTGTCCGTCACGTTACTCTCGGGTCGGTCCCAGATCTTGACCCTCATATTCGTCCCGATCGTGATACTGGCGGCGGTACTCATGTACCGAACTCGCGCGGTAGACGTCCGACCGGACCCCCCCCACGACGCGTTGGCGGACCGACTGAGGCTACATGGTCGGTACTTTGACGCCGCCCACAACGATTGGGTGGAGTACCGGGTGACCGGGACGAAGCCCGGCCTCCTCGTATCCGGCCTGGCGGGAATTCTCTCTGGCCTCCTCGGGGTCGGCGGGGGCATGTTCTACGTTCCGGGAATGAACACTCTCATGAACATCCCGGTCCGGGTCGCGACCGCCACCTCCAATTTCATGATCGGGATCACGGCGACCGCCGGGGCGCTCGTCTACCTCCTCTTCGGCCATCTGGCGGTCGGTCTCGCCGCGCCTGTGGCGATTGGAGTGCTCGCGGGTAGCCTCGTCGGAGCCCGTCTGCACCGCACCGCTCCCGCCGCCACTCTCAAGGGTCTGTTCGTCCCCATTCTGGGCCTTGCGGCGGCCGTCATGCTCCTGCGGGGGCTCGGGGTGATACCGTGACCGCAACGGGGGCCGTGGAAACCGGGTCCGGCGCGGGCGGGGAGGACGCTCTCCCTCCGGCTTTGACCCGGTCGATCGCTCTGACCCTTCGCATCGGGGTCGGCCTGTCGGCGGCGCTGGCGATCCTCGGGCTCGGCGTGCTCCTGTCGGACCCGGCCGCCGTGTTCACGGCCGCTACCGTCCACGGCGCCTCGTTCTCGGGCCCCGGGTTCGTGTCGGGCCTAGCTCATGGCCAGGGAATGGACATCTTGCTGCTCGCGTTCATCGTGTTGATCGCGACCCCGCTGAGCCGGGTCATCATCTCGGTGGGGCTGTTCGCGAGGGCGGGGGACCGACCGTTCACGGGTCTGACGCTAACCGTTCTGCTGCTGCTCGGGCTGAGCGTCCTGATAGGCGCCTTCGTCTGACCGGACCGTCAGGCTACCGGAGGGTAGCCCACCACAGTGTCCGGATCAAGTAACCTAGCGCCAGGTTCGCCAGGAAACCTTCCATCTCCGGAGGGTAGTCTCGGATGACCACGGTCCGAAAGAGCAGCTCCCCGGAAGCAACGAGCTCGGTGCCCTTGAGGATGCCGAACCGGCCGGTGAGCTTCTCGTTGATCGTGTAGGAGGAGGTCGCGTAGTCAAAGGTGATCGGACCGAACACCGTCGATTTCGTCCGCCATTTCTGCTCGCCGACTTGGATGAGGATCTCGTCCTTCTTGGGATGGTAGGTCACGGTCGAGTGGACCTTGCCCCCGTCGCTGGCGCGAATCGTCTCGTACCGGGTCGAAAACAATAGCGCGATCCGGTGCGAGAAGGCGCCGGCGCTCCCCTCCGCGACGGGCTGGCAGCTCCACGCCTCGCCGCCGACCTCCATCTCGATAACGTTGCGCAGAACGCGCGCGGTCGCTCGAATCATGTCGTCCGGAAGCTAGACCGTACGGTGGGGCTATGTCCTTTGTGCTGAAGCCCCCCCTCGAGCATGTCTCCGGACCGATGGCTCCCTCCGGCGGATGAACGCTTCCTCGGGCTCGAATTCTACGCGACCGAGTCGCCGGGGCTCGGGGGCCGGCTGAAACGCGAGCCCGCCGACTTCAGGGTCGAGGAGCTGTCGGCGTACCCCATCCCGGATCCCAACGGCGATGTCACGGTCCTTCGGGTCGAGAGCCAGGGATGGGAGCAGCACGAGCTAACCCAGCGGATCGCGCAGCAGCTCCGACTTCCCGCCTCGGCCGTTCGTTGGGCTGGAACGAAGGACCGGCGCGCGATCGCCGAGCGGATACTGTCATATCGCGGACCGCCGCCCGCGCCCGGGGAAGTCGCCCTTCACAACGTAGAAGTTCGGGAGGTCTACCGAGCACGCGAGGAACTCGTCCTCGGGCACCATTACGGCAACCGGTTCGACATCCGACTGCGTGAACTCAAGGAAACCCCGGAAGGCGCGATCGAGCGAGCCAAGGCGATCCGATCCGAGATCGGAACCGCCAAGGGGTTCCCCAACTTCTTCGGCGCGCAAAGGTTCGGAGAGGTCCGGCCGATCACCCATTCCGTCGGTCGGGCCCTCGTTCAGGGGGATGTGGCCCGAGCGATCGAGATCTATCTGTGCGAAATTCCGCCCGGCGAGGTGCCGCTCGGCGCGACAGCCCGACGCGCCTACACGGAGCATCGCGACCCGGTGCGAGCGCTTCGTGAATTCCCTCCACCGCTCCAGTTCGAGCGACAGCTGCTCGACCATCTCGCCCGAGGCCAGTCACCCGAGAGAGCGCTCAGAGCATTGGGCCGCCCTCTCCGGACGCTGTTCATCCACGCGTATCAGGCCCACATCTTCAACCGATACATGTCCCGCCGCTGGACTGCTGGCCTTTCCCTACTCGAGCCCGAGGCCGGGGACTGGCTCCTCCGCGTGGCGCGCGACGGCACGGTTCCCGGACGCGACCCCGTACCCGTCTCCGAAGATAATCTCATGGAGACGCGCGCCCTCGTCGCGCAGGGGAAGGCCCGCCTCGTCGGCCCGTTGGTTGGCTATTCCACCCCGCGACTCGGAGGGGCGGGGGGCGAGATCCTAGAGCCCATCCTGGCGGACGACCTCGTGACAAGAGACCGGTTCCGGCTGCCCGCCACGCCCGATCTTGCGAGCGCCGGAAACTGGAGACCGTTCTGGTGCCCTGCCTCTCCCATCGATATCACCTCGGACCCGCCGGGGCTGGATGGGGCGCTCCGATTTACGTTCAATCTTCCTCGAGGAGCGTATGCCACGGTGCTCCTACGCGAGTTCATGAAGCGGGGCGCGGAGCGGATCCGGACCGCCTAGGATCCGGCTCCGGCAGCCCGTGAAGACGAGGGTTCTAATACCGGCCCCAGCGGTCGGAACCATGGTTCCGGGACCCGAATGACGGCACAGCTTCCAGCGAGCCCCGTGACCCTGTCTTCGCTCCCCGCGCTTCGGGTCAGCACGAGCGCTCCGACCGACGCGCGGATCCCGACGGGAGTCGGGGACTTTGACTCCGTGGCGGGAGGAATTCCCGTCGGTTCCGTGGTGCTGCTCACCGGCGAGGCCGGGGCGGGGCACCAAGAGTTCGCGCTGACGTCGGCCACCCATCTAATGTTCTCCTACGACGCCGAGCGGATGCACAAGTTCTATCTCGGGAGCGTCAAGGGAAATTTCGTTTACCCGGCTGGCGTAGCGTACGTGAGCCTCACACGCTCGCGCGAACAAGTGGTCCACGAAGTCGAGATATCCTTCGAACCGACGCACTACAGATCATTCGTCCGTCATCTCATCTTCCACGACCTTTCCTCGATCTACTTCTCCGACACGATCGTTCCTCGGGCCTGGGCCCAAACCTCCGCTCCCCTGCTCGCTCAACTGGCCGAACCGAATCCGAGCCTGGGAGGCAGCGACCCATTGGACGCGATCGTCCGCGCCGTGGAGCAAGACGGGAACGGAAACGTCGTGATCGTGGACTCGCTCACGGACCTCCTGGTCCGTCGGAACCTCGACACGGAGGCGGTCCTGACCCTCGTCAAGGGTCTGCGTCGCCGGGCGAAGGAATGGGGGGGCGTCATCTACCTCCTTCTATCGCGCGGCGTAGCCCCGCCCGCCACCGAACAGGCGCTGGCGGACTCCGTGGACGGGGTGCTCTCCTTCACCTGGTCCACGCACCCGCTCCGCTCCAGCCGACAGCGGACGATGCTGATCGAGAAGTTCATGCCAGTGCTCTCGCACGTTCCGCACGAGCACCAGGGACGGTTCGTGATTCGCGTGAGCGCGCTGACGGGGTTGGTGACCACTCAGTATGAGCGAATCTGAGTCCGTCCGGAAGGTCTCCACCGGGATCGCCGGGCTCGATGAAATGCTCGGCGGGGGATTTCCCGCGGGGCACGTCGTGCTCGTGACGGGCCTCGCCGGCACGGGGAAGACCTGCTTCGGACTTCAGTTCCTGTTCGCGGGACTGGCGCAGGGTGAGAAAGGACTGTTCCTCTCGCTGGAGGAAGATGCCAAGGCGCTCAGCGAATCCGCTCAACAGTTCGGCTGGCCGGTCGAAGAGGCGTTGAAGAAGGAGTCGCTCCGGTTCTTCCGGCTCGACCCCAAGGAGACCGACCGCAATATCCACCGGATCCAGAGCGAGCTTCCGAAGGAGCTTGCCAACTTCGGTGTCAAGCGCATCGTCGTGGACTCGGTCTCGTTGCTCAATATGCTGAGCGACACGGAGAGCGGTCGCCGGAACACGCTCTTCACGCTCGCCGCGGCCTGCCGGGCCGCCGGCGCGACCACGATCTTCACTGCCGAGGCCAACCCGCTGCATCCCGAAACGAGTCGGGACGGCCTCTCCGAGTACGTGGCGGATGGCGTTATTCTCCTGGGGTACAGCACCGCGCAGGACGGACATCGGGTCGGACTTTCCCTGCGAGTCCTGAAGATGCGGCGGACCGCCCACAGTCGAAGCGTTCAACCGTACCAGATCACGCCGACCGGCCTTCGGGTCGACGCCAAGGCCGTGGATTTCGGCAACTCCTTCTAGGGCCGTCCCCCGTTTCATCGCCCCTCCCGAGAGGCTAAGCGCACCGAACGCCGACCCGGCAGCGATGCGCTGGTGCCTCTACGTCGACGTGCCACGAACCACGGCCAAAGCACTGCGCTAGCACGCCGAGAGGCCGTGAGCAGAATCCGTGGATCCTGGAATCGATCGTTAGTTTGGGAGGCGTTTTGCTCCGCCCAAAGCAATCTCTTACCGAATCCCGGGAAAACCTAGCTTTACGTTGAGGCGCGTTAGATGATGGACGCGTTCTATGTCTCCTGTGAGCTACGCGACCGGCCCGACCTCCGTGGCCTCCCTGTGGCCGTCGGGCCAAACCCGCGGGAAGGCCATTCGCGCGGCGTTGTCCTGTCCGCGAGCTACGAGGCCCGGAAGTTCGGCCTGCGGAGCGCCTTGCCGGTGGGCCGGGCGCATGCGCTTTGCCCGTCCGCGGTCTGGATCCCGCCCGATTTCGCGAAGTACGCGGCCGCCGCGAAAGAGGTCCGGCGGGTCCTCGCTCGCTTCAGTGCCGATGTAGTTCCGTTCAGCATCGACGAGGCGGCCGTGCTCGTCGATCTTCCCTCCATCGAGGCGGTGGAAAGCATGGCCCGGGAGATCCAGCAGACCCTCTCCTCGGAGCTAAACCTTCCCTCCTCAATTGGCGCCTCCGTCTTCAGGACGGTGGCCAAGATCGCGACGGACCGGGCGAAGCCCGGCGGCATTTGTGTCGTTTCGCCCGAGACGACGGCCGAATTCCTCGCACCGCTGCGGGTCTCGGCCATTCCTGGGGTCGGTCCCAAAACGCAGGCGATCCTCGAGGGATTGGGCATCCAGATCATCGGAGACCTCCGTTCGACCGATCCCCAGCCCCTTCTTCGCCGGTTCGGCAGCTTCGGAGAGGAGCTGCGCGCACTCGCCGCCGGTACTCCTCGCGAGACCGGGGAGCTGGAGGCCGGTCCACCGAAATCTCGGAGCTCCGACCGCACCCTCGCCGAAGACACGCGTGAGCTGGATGTGCTCGAGCGCGTGGTCCGCGAACTCGCCCGTGAGGCGGCGACCTCCGTGCGGTCGGAGGGATTCCGCTACGAGACCGTGACGCTGCGACTCCGGTGGGAGGACTTTCAGCAAGTCCAGCACGGACGTTCCCTCGGAGCTGCTCGGGAAGGCAGCGAGCCCAGCATCCGGGAATCACTCCGCCTGCTCCGCGAACTGCTCCAGGAGGAGCGCGGGGGCCGTAACCGGCGGGTCCGTCTCGTCTCCGTCCGGCTGGGAGGACTCCGGCCCCGGACCGGACGGCAGCGCCGGCTGGATCGATACCTTCGCGTACCCGGCCGAAAGCCGGAGCTTCGCATGCCGGGACAAGCGCGTCGAAGTAGCCGGCACCGCCGGCCGGGAACCGTTCCCGCCGGCCAAACGATAAGGCGGCAAGGCAGGTCTCGGCGCGCATGTCCGAGCTGCGTCAGCCCATTGTCTCGTTGCTCGGCCATGTAGACCACGGCAAGACGACGCTCCTGGACCGAATCACCGGCGCCGCCCGAGCCGCGCACGAGGCAGGGGGAATCACCCAACACATCGGCGCCTTCGAGGTTCCTCGTTCAACCCTCCTGAAGCTCTCCCACGGGCTCCTCCAGCCGGAACAGGTGGCGATCCCCGGCTTCCTGATGATCGATACCCCCGGGCATCGCTCGTTCGAGACGATGCGACGCCGCGGAGGGGCCCTGGCGGACCTCGCGGTGCTGGTCATCGACGTGAACGAGGGCGTGATGCCACAGACGCGGGAATCAATCCAGATCCTGCGGCGCGAAAAGACCCCGTTCGCCGTCGCCCTGACCAAGATCGATCTCGTGGACGGATGGCGAGAACCGACGGCGCATGCCTCGCTCAAGACCCAGCTCCAGCGATGTGGTCCGGAGTATGCACGGGCCCTGGACACTCGTCTCTACTCCGTCGTGGAGGAGCTCCTCCCGTTCGGCTTCTCGTCGGAGCGATACGACCGCGTCAGCGACTTTACCCACAACATCGGAATTGTCCCTGTGTCGGCGAAAGCCGGAGTCGGGGTCGCCGAGCTCGTGGCGCTCCTCGTCGGACTGTCGCAGCGGTTCCTGGAGAAAGAGCTCGCCCTCGAGAACGTGGTCGGCGAGGGAACCATACTGGAACGGACCGAGCAGCGCGGTATCGGCCCGGTCGCGAGCGTGATCGTCTACCAAGGGACGCTGCACGTCGGCGACGAGATCGTCGTGACGGGCACCTCGGGTGCCTTCTCTAGTCGCGTTCGGGGCCTCTATCGCCCGCCCCCTGCCACCGGACGTCGCGACTCCGCCTCCAAGAAGCTGCAGAGCGTCACCGAAGTCTCGGCCGCGGCGGGAGTGTTCTTGGCGGCTCCGGAGGTCGAAAGGTCGCTCCCGGGCGGCTTGATCAAGGCGGTCCACAACGCCGATGAACGGGCGGCAACCCTCACCGAGTTGGCCACCAAGAGTCAGCCGGTCGCCGACCTAGCCGAAAGCGGCGTCGCGCTCGCGGCCGACACCCTGGGCGGCTTGGAGGCGCTCGCCTTCGAATGCCGGGAGGCCTCCATTCCAATCCACGTCGCCCAGGTCGGTCCGGTGAATCGCCCGATGGTCCTCCGGATGGCAGACGTGAAGGATGCGACGCACCGCGTGATCCTCGCGTTCAATGTCCCGGTGCTGCCCGATGCGGTGCCCGAGTCTCTCCGGGACCAGGTCCGGATCTTCTCCGAGGAGGTCATGTACCGACTCCTCGAGCAGTATGCGAAATGGCTGGAGGAAAAGCAGCGGGCGCTCGACGTGGAACAACGTCAGGAGATCGTGCATCCGGCCAAGATCCAGGTCCTACCGGGGTTCGTCTTCCGCCGGTCAAAGCCGGCCGTCGTGGGCGTCAAGGTCTTGTCCGGGAAGCTCCGGCCCGGGGTCCGGCTCATGTCGACGCGGGGAGAAGAGGTCGGGATGCTGCGCAGTCTTCAACGCGAGAACGAATCGGTAAAAGAGGCCGAGGAAGGCGAGGAGCTCGCGGCCTCGATCGATGGCGCGACCGTCGGACGCACGTTGCAGGAGGGCGATGTACCTGTACGTCACGATTCCCGAGTCCTCGGCCCGGGCGCTCCGAGACCGTCCACTTTCCGACCCGGAGCGGCTCGTACTGGACGAGGTGCTACGCATCCGCCGGGCGACGCAGCCGTTCTGGGGTCAATGATCCGACGGGTCGTCCTGGGCCATTTCGTCCGCATCATCGGCGGAACGAGAGACCAGCGGCAATCGAGGGCCGTAGGGGTCTCCCCGGAGGAAGAGCCCGAGGAAGATCGCGAGCACACCGACGAGGAAGAGACCGGCCGCCCCCGCGCCGACGAGCAGATCGAATTCTAGCGAGAGACCCGCGAGAAAAAGCGTAGCGAGGGTCCCTGCCGCGAGCGTCAGGAAGACCATCCCGACGACCACTAACCACGGACGCACGTCGCGCCCGAGGAGCCAGAGGGCGGAAATACACTTCGAGCCGGCGGAATCCCCGCCTCGACGAGTATTTCGATGCCCGCTACAGCCGCAGGCCCGCCGTCGGCCGGTCCAGGATGTCCATATCGGTCGCCCGGATTCCGTTCTCCACGTCGTGCCCCGAGAGCTCGCCGCGCTGGTCGGAGGTCAATGCCCGCCGCAGCAAGGCCATACGGAGAACCTGGCCCGCGATCATCTGAAGGTCTTCGGCCACGACCTGTTCGGGGAGACCTGGTTCGCCTCCGAGGAGCTCGTTGTATGCCACGCTGATAGTCGCGTCGCGTTCCAGGACATAGCCCAGGTATCCTCGCAGCATCGTGCGCGAGGGTCGGTCCAACCCGGGGGAGCGAGTGGGCGGGGCGAGCACCCCCAGGTGCTTCCCGACGCCCCCGGTTTCCCGAAGCGACAGGAACTCCACGCCGCCGGCGTGCGGGCGCCAGGCCACGCGACCGAAGGCGGGATCATAGAACAACGGGAGCGACTCGAGTTCTTCCTCCTCGTCCGGAGGCTGCTCGTCGGGCAGTTCGGCGGGGATCAGTTCGTCGAGCCGGGGGCGTAGGCGTGCCCGGACCTCCTCCTCCGATTGCCAGCTGCCATCTCGGCGCAGCCGGCGCTCGACGCTGCGGCGCCGCTGAGAAGCCCACCGGAGCTGGCCCCTCATTTCGGCATGCTTGACCTCGACGTCCAAGTACTCGACCTCCGAGTGCAGGTCGGAGGATAGTGGCTCCAGCGGCGCGCCCTCCCCGCGTCGAGCCAGGGTTGAAAGGTCGACGCCAGGACAGGTCAATACCACCGAGACTTGGACGCGGTGGCTGACGTGCGCGGTAAGAGGAAACTCCCCACAGGTCGCCGGGCGGACTCCGTGGCAGCTGCATCGCTCCTCGCGCAGAAAATAACAGGCGCCTCCCCCGGGACGGCTCGCGATCTGGGCCCAGCCCTCCGACGTTTCCAGTAGCGGGACCTCGGGATCCAGCCGAATCAATCGCGCCCGCTCCTCGGGAGCCACGGCTGGGGTCGTGTAGCAACAGAGCCCACATCCGGGCAGGCACCGGTACCGGAATCCGGCAACGAGCTCGAAGTCCGGTAGGTCCGCCATTCCGCGGCTCATCCCGGTAGCACGACGGCCCCACGGCGGTCGAGCTTCCACCCCGGGTTGTAGGCGACCTCCCAGAGATGGCCGTCAGGGTCCGCGAAATACCCGCTGAACCCTCCCCACTCCGCGACCTGAGGGGGCTTGACTATCCTCGCCCCGCGCTTCCTCAGGTGGGCGAAGATCGCGAGGACCTCCCGACGGCTCCGCACGTTGTGCGCGATCGTCACGCCTCTGAATCCACCGGTTCGAGGGTTCGCACCCACGTCGTTGGCGAGCGCCCGACCCCCGTACAAGCCGAGGACGAGGCCTCTCAACGGAAAGAACGCGATAGGGTCACCTTCGGCGAAGGAGGTCTTCCAACCCACGTCCTCGCGGTAGAATTTCACTGACCGTCGGAGGTCGCTTACGCCCAGCGTAATCAGAGAGATCCGGGGCTGCACCGCCGGGCCCGCTTGCGTCAGTTCTATTTATACCGTCTAGGGTCTCGGACCGGGGACGTGCCCGAAGGACGAGGGGCCCAAGCGGCACCGGCAGGCGACTTGCCGACGTGCAGCATGTGCGGCAGCCACCGGCGCGTTCAGGACCCCAGCAGCCTCGAGGAGCATTGCCTCGATTGTGGCTTGGTGTTCGAAGGTTCCGAGCTGGTTACCCCCGGCCCTCCCGTGCACGAAGCTTCCGGGGCGCAGGGCTCGGGTCGTGGGATAGGGCCCTTCACGACCCCCGGCTCGTCTCGCCGGGATCTCGGCACGGTGCTGAGGGGAAGCCGCGACGGCCAGGGCCGCCCGCTCGGCTGGCAACGCCGGTACGAATTCCAGCACCTGCGTCGCGTGATGCAGCGCCAAACCGTCCGCGCTCTGGAGGATCCCTTGGAGCGCTCCCAAGCACGGGACGCGATCGCCATGGCCGCGGACCGGTTGGCGTTGCCGCCCGTCATTCGGTCCGAGGCCGAACGGTTCTTCCGCGATGCAACGCAACGGGGTCTCTATCGCGGACGAAGCCAGGTGGCCGCGGTCGGCGCCTCGGTCTACGCGGCATGCCGGCGCTACTCGGTCCCCCGGACCCTGGGAGAAGTCTCGAAGGTCCTTGGCGCCCGACGGTCGGAGGTGGGTCGTGCCTTCAAGGTGGCGTGCCGGGGCATGTCGACGGTGGTGCCCTCGGTGGACGCCCGGGTCTACCTCGCGCGGTACGCCCAGGAACTTGCGCTGTCACCGCAGATCCGATCGTCGGTTGAGTCCATGCTTATGGAGGCGGAGACGAGCCCTGAAGTGTCGGGACTCTCCGCTCACGGCCTCGTGGCCGCGCTGATCTACATCGCGGCGGAACGGAACGGCGAGCGGCGATCCCGCGCCCAGGTGGCACGGATCAGCGCCGTGACCGAAGTCACGCTTCGGTCGACGAGCCGCCTCCTCGAACGGCTGCTCGGCCCCCGGCCGGCCGCCGGCGACCGGTAAGGAACCCTACCGGACGAGGTGGTACCCGGCGGCCTTCTCGCGGACCTTTCGCCGGGCGAAGCCCTTGTTCTGGAGTTCCTGCAACGCGTTCATGACCATGTTCTTGGGTAGCTTGGCTGCCATGGTGATCCGCTCGGCGGTCCCCATCTTGTCCTCGGTCAGGAAGCCCATGTCCTTCATCGCCTTGTAGACCTTAACCGCCTGGGGGCCGAGCTCGTCTTCGATCGCCATCGTCGCAATTCCGAGCGCGCCGAGCGGGGCCCCCTATTTAACCGCCCGGCGAGCCGGAACGCTGCGGCGACGGGCCCAACCGCCTCACGCGTCCGGGCCCAGGTATTCTCGCGATGCGGTCGTCAGGAACCGAAAACCGCGATCGGTAACGACGACGTCATCCTCGATTCGGACCCCGCCCTTTCCGGGGATGTAGATTCCCGGCTCGACCGTCACCGTCTCCCCCACTTCGAGCCGGTCGGTGGTCTCCCGGTTAAGGCTGAACCCGTCATGTACCGCCAAGCCGATGGAATGACCCAGCCGGTGAGTAAAGAGCCCCTTCCACGGGCTCCGGTCGATGACATCCTGCGCGGCCTGGTGGAGGTCGCACGCACGGACACCCGGCCGCATCAGGGCCAGGGCCGCCTGTTGCGCCTCCGCCACTTTGGCGTGCACCTTCACCATCTCGGGGTCGGCCGGTCCGAAGTGGAACGGACGGGTAAGGTCGCTAATGTACCGCTGGTAGAGCGCCCCGAAATCGCAGACCACTGACTGACCGCGTTCGAGGCGAGCTCCGCCGGGAGAGAAGTGGGGCTCCGCCGAGTGGGCACCAAACGCCACGATCGTGTCGAAGCTCCGGCCCGCAGCGCCCTGCTGGGCCATCCGATACTCGATCTCGCCCGCGAGCTGCAACTCCGTCACGCCACGGCGGAGGAGCGAGGGAATTTGACCTGCGACCGTCGAAACGATCGCGCCCGCTTTTTCGATCCGGGCGATCTCCGAGGCGTCCTTCACCCTCCGGGTCCGTTGTATCGCATCGGTGGCGTCGATCCACCGGGCCCCCGGCAGGAGCGCTTGGAGCTCCTCGAACCCTTCGTGCGTCAGCTCTCGGTAGTTCAACGCAACCCGAGCTTTGGCGTCGACCAGCCGCCGGAGCGCGTCAACTTGGTCGTCCATCCGCGCGCAGACCTCGATCTCGACGGAACGGTCATCCTTGGAGGCTTGGCGGGCGGTCTCGGCCTCCAGCGGCGAAGTGAGCACCGTCATGGAACCGTCGGGACGAGCGACGACCGCGGAGCCCTCAAACGAACCGCTCGGCGCCTCGAAGAGGTAGAAGAAGCTCGTGTCGATGTGGGGACCTTCCGAATTCGCGAGGATCAGGACGTCGGCGGCGGGCCCGAGCCGCTCGAAGATCCTCTGGACCCGACTCCGCATTGAATCGATCGCCGCCTACTCGTTTTGACATAAGGGTCTTGTCTTCGCGCCCCCGCGGAGCGGAACACGCGTCATCTCCCGGGGCGAACGATGCCCGGGTGAAGGGTTTCCCGTTACTCCGGCGAGGGTCGTTAACCAACACAGACGGGGTCGTTATCTACCCGGAAGCCGAACGGGTGACTAGGCGTCAACACGCCGCGGACCTGTCCGGGAAAGCAGGTCCTCCCGCCCTTCACCTGAGGGACGGAAGAGCCGACCGACCCGCAACACCGATCGCACGTCGAACGGGCAGGACTGCGAGCCGAGTGATGTCCACGGAGGGAACGGGACGTGAGCGCAACGGTGCGGAAGGAGCAGCGACCGGGCTCGGCCTCGGGCAGTCGAACGCTCCTGGTGGTGGCGCTGGCTGCCCTCATGTTAGTCCTGCCTACCGCGGTGGCAGTGCTCGCCGCCGACGCGCCGGCCGCGTCCGCGGGACCCGGCGCGTCCGGTCTCAGCCCCGCCTGGGACAAACCGGTGCACTTCATTGAAACCGGGCTAGCCCTTGGAACCTCCTGGAGCGTGAACCTGAGCGGTTCGATCGAGGCGAGCATCGGTTCGGAGATCAATTTCTCCGAGATTCCCGGAACCTACGCCTTCACCGTTACGCCGGTCATTGGCTACACGGCGGCCCCTTTGGCGGGCAACGTGACCGTCCCTGACTCCATGAACGGCGTCACCGTCGACATCACCTTCACGCCGGTGACCGGCCCATCGATGTACACCGTTTTCTTCAATGAAACGGATCTCCCCGCGGCAACGAGCTGGTGGGTGAACCTCAACGGCAACAACTCGAGCGCGGCGACCTCATCGATCAGCTTCTCTGTGCTCAACGGCACGTATCCGTACACCGTCCCGGCCGTGCTTTCCGGCTCGCCGGGAGTGCAATTCCTTGCGGTGACCTCCAGCGGAACCGTGGCGGTGAACGGGGCCGACATCGTCGTTGAAGTGCCGTATTCGACGCAATATTTCCTGACCACGATCGCATTCCCCGCGGGGGAAGGTACCGTGACACCGGGCTCGGGGTGGTACCCCGCGGGCGCCTCCGTCGGCCTATCGGCTGTCCCTTCGGCCGGGTACGGGTTCTTCAACTGGAGCGGGTCCGGCAGTGGCAACTACTCGGGCACGAGCGCCACCCCAACGATCACCATGAACGCGCCCATTACCGAGAACGCGACGTTCGGACCGCTGTACGCCGTGGACTTCGAAGAGATGGGGCTCGCCGACGGCGTGACCTGGTCGGTCACTTTCAACGGCGCGACTCAGTCGGCGTTCTCCGTGTTTCTTGATTTCTCGGCGGTCAACGGGACGTACCCATACACGGTGGCACCGATTCCTGGCTATCACACCAACTGGTACGGCGGTCATGTGACCGTGGCCGGCAGCGACGTCACTGTGATCATCAAGTGGGTGCGCGTCACGTACAACGTCAGCTTCGTAGAGAGCGGGCTCCCGGGGGGGACCTCGTGGTCTGTCACCCTGAACGGTAGCTCCAAGAGCCTCGCCGGGGCCACCATTGTGTTCGTCGAGCCGAACGGAACGCTCCCCTGGACGGTCGCCCCGGTCTCCGGCTACACGGCGAATGTGACCAGTGGCACCGTGGTCATCCACGGAGCCAACGTGGCAGTGTATGTCGGCTGGACCATCACGACGGCGAAGCCCACGCCCACCTACTCGGTCAGCTTTGTCGAGACCGGCCTTCCAACGGGCACCGACTGGACGGTCAGCCTCAACAGCACGGTTTCCGTCACGGTGGGCTCGCCCACCGATGTGGTTGAATTCACCGGCGTCGCCGTCGGGACGTACGGGTACTGGGTACCGAACGTGGGAACCTACCATCCGGCAATCTCGTCCGGAGCGGTCGACGTCTCGGGCGCGAACGTCACGGTCGACGTGGCCTTCACGGCGCCGGGACCGATCGTGCACTCCGCCACCAGCGTGGCGATCTCGATCTGGGACTTGATCATGTTCGCCTTCATCGCCGGCGGGTCGGTCATCGTCACGTACGTCATCTTCCGACGGAGCTGAACGCGCGCCTCCGTGTGGCGCAGTTCATATCTGCCGGCGACGGCTTCCCGCCCCGATGTCGACGGACTCCGGCGTCACCATCCGACCCGCCCGGATTGAGGACCTCGTCGAGGTGGCCCGCCAATACGGTCCGGTCGGCGAGACCCCCTGGGATCCGTTTGCCGATGCGGAACGACTCGCGACGATTCCCCTGGACGGCCTCCTGATCGCGGAAAAGGATGGGAAGTACGCCGGCTTCCTCTACTGGTTCGAGGGCCGCAAGCCCTGGTTCGACAAGGGAGCCGACCGGTACGCCCGGCTCGAGGAGCTCCATGTTCGGCCGGAGTTCGAGGGCTGGGGAGTGGCTCAACGGTTGGTCGACCGGTTTCTCCGGGAGGCGGCCGAGCGCCAGATCCCGCTTCTGTACGTGGCGACGGACGAGACGAACCCGGCCGGTCAGCATCTCTACGAGCAGGCCGGGTTCCACGGATTCCTGCGTACCATACATTACCGGAAGTACGCCTAGCGGAGCGGCGAGGATTTGATGAACGGAAGGGGTCCCATGAGCGGCCGCGTCTGCGTCGTGACGGGGGCTACTTCCGGTATCGGATTCGTAACTGCCCGAGAGCTCGCCCGGGCCGGTGCGTCCGTCGTGGCCGTGGGCCATGACCCGGGCCGCACCTCGGACGCCGTGGCAAAGATCAACGCGGCGTCTGGGAACGCGCCGGTCCGGGGCATCGTGGCCGACCTCTTCCTTCAGACCGAGGTCCGACGTCTGGCCTCGGAGATCCAGGCGATCTACCCGCGGGTCCACGTGCTGGTGAACAACGCGGGCGCTCTGTTCTCGAGGCGTGTCGTGACGGCGGAGGGAATCGAGCGCACCTGGGCCCTCAACGTGGTTACCCCGTTCTTGCTCACGCATCTCCTACTTCCTCCTTTGCAGGAGAGCGCGCCTGCCCGGGTCGTCAACGTAGCCTCCGCCGCCCATCGGGGGGTCCGGCTCAACTTCGAGAACCTGCAGGGCGAGGCGCACTATGCGGCCTACGGCGCTTACAGCCGGTCCAAGCTCGCGGTGCTCCTCCTCACGTACGAGTTCGCTCGGCGGTTGAATGGCACGCGCGTGACCGCCAACGCGCTCCACCCCGGATTCGTTTCGACCGGCTTCGGAAAGAACAATCCGGGCGCCTTTGGGGCCACCGTCGGGTTCTTCTCGTTCCTGTTCGGGATCCGCCCGGACCGGGGTGCCCGCACCTCGATCTTCCTCGCCTCCGACCCGTCGGTCGAAAACGTCACCGGAAAATACTTCGCCCGGCGCCACGAGGTCGCCTCGTCGCCCGCGTCCTACGATGCGGCGGCCGGGGCCCGCCTGTGGGATGTGCTGGCGCTCCAGACCGGCATCCCGACCGACGTCCTCTCGAAGACGGTCTAGACGCCTGCCTCTCGAGGCTGTGTTTCACGACCCCCCGAAAAGCTACTTGAGCGACGAGCGCGCTGCTCCAAGCCGGAAGCGCGACATGAGCGGAAGAGTGGTCCACTTTGAGCTGCCGGCCGATAACGTCGAACGAGCACGGGCGTTCTACAAGAAGACATTCCAGTGGGGGATCCAACCCATGCCGGAGATGAACTACACGATGGTCCAGACGACTCCCGTCGACGCGGACCAGCTGCCCAAAGACCCCGGGGCCATCAATGGGGGAATCGCGGCCCGCGGCTCCCCTCCTCCCGTCAAGGCCCCCGTCATCACCATCGCGGTCGACGACATCGACCAAGCCTTGAAGCAGATCGGCAAGAACGGGGGGAAGACGGTTCAGGGCAAGCAGTCGCTCGGACCGATGGGCTTCACCGCATATTTCCAGGATCCCGAAGGAAATGTAGTGGGACTCTGGCAAGGCCCGAGCGAATAAGCTGGTCCCCCGGGAGCGGGCCGGCCACCCCCACGTGGCCCGAGGGCCGACCCGGGGTCGCCTCGGCACACGAGGTCCTCCGGTCCCCTCTGCGACCGCGTGACGTTAAGTTCGCGGGATTGACGGCGCCGTACTCATGAAGTCCGCACCGACTGCCCTCTCGTCCGAGGAGGCACACATCGACTCCCTGCGCCGGCGCTGCCACGAGAACTCCGTGGAGAGCTACCGCGTCTTCGCCCGAACGACGCCGGGTGGGGTCATCAGCGAGCGGAGCGGCCTAGTGCTCGTCGATTGTCTGGCCACCGACAGCATGGGAAACGTAGCGATAGCCACGGCACCCGCCGACGATCCGGAACGGATGATTTCCGAGGCGGAGACCTTCTTCGGGCCGAACCGGAGACCTTGGATGCTGTTTGCCTTGCCGGAAGCCGCCCCGGGCCTGGAGCGCGCGGCGCGCGACCACGGTCTCCGGGAGGAGGGCTGGTTCCCCGGGCTGCTCCTGGACCCTATCCCCATGAAAGCTCCGGCTCCCCCCGAGGGGGTCGAAGCCCACACGGTCGACACCGTGGAGGAGCTCCAACGGTTCGAACGCGCGGCCTCGAGGGCGTACGAGGTGGAATCGGGTCCGGTCTATGCGGGATGGCTCAACTATCCGGGGTTCTCGTTTCACTTGGCGTACCATCGAGGCGAGCCGGTCGCCACTGCGACGCTCGTCGCTTCGCATGGGATCGCGGGCATAGTGTACGTAGGTACGGTGCCGGAGGCCCGGGGTCGGGGGTTCGGCCGCGCGGCCGTATGGGCGGCGATCGAGGCGGGTCGGGAGCAAGGATTGCGAGCGAGCGCCCTCTGGGCGACCCCGATGGGACGGACGATGTACGAACGGATGGGTTTCCGGCCATTCACCGAGTACCGGATTTGGACCCCGCCCGACTTTCCCCTCCCTCGCGCCTTCGGGCCCCGTTGACCGGGCCCAGAGGCGATGCTACGCGGCCGAATCCGCGAGCGCTCTCACCATTCTAGGATACAGGGCGGCGAAGCGGGGATTCCGCGCGGAGTGGGTCCCCGGAAACTCGTCGTGGTGCACCGGGACATCGACGCGCTGAGCCTCGGCGGCGAACATCCGGGCGCCCACGTCGAGGGACCATTCATCGGCGTCGGAGCCGGTCACGTGCACCGAGCTCATGCCGCGCAGTGCCGTCCGGACGCGGTCGTTGGACAAGCGGCGCACGGGGTCAAAGGCTAGCCACCGGGCCCACACGTCCGGAAGGAGGGCACCGGACTCCAGGTCGATCGGTATTTCGAAGCTGCCCGCCTTTTCCGTCCGCGGAGAGTAGCAGGAGGCCATCGCGAGCGTGTTGAGAGCCGCTCCAGAGGCATCGGTAGATCCCTTCAGGATTGAAGGGTCCGTGAACAGTTGTTCCATCCACTTCTCCGGACCGCCGGCCTTCCGGAACTCTCGAAACGCTCGGGGAAAGTCCGGGAGGTAGCAGTACTCGAAGGCGGCGTCGCCGGCGCTCGAGCCCACCGCGTGGAACACCTCGGGAAACTCGATGCCGAGGTGGAGGGCGCCGAACCCTCCGCTGGACTGGCCGAGGACGCCGGTCCGACCGGTGTGGAATTTCTCCCGCGCCCACGGAACCAGCTCTTTGGCCACGTAGTCGGCGTATCGGCCGGTCGCCGTCGAATTGACGTACTGGCTGCCGCCGAGGGCGGTGAGACAATCCGGGGAGATCAGCACCGCCTCGGGACATTCTCCCGACCGGATCATCCGGTCCAGCAATTGGATCAGGGATTCGTGGTAAAGTCCGCGGCGCGCGAACTCCATCCAGCCGGCCCCCGTGAATCCCGGCAGGTGCACGAGCAGCGGAAGTCCCTCGGTCCGACCGGACGGCGGGATGTAGTAGGCCAGGTCCCGGACGTGCGGGTCGCCCCACGGGTTACCCTTGAGTATCGTGCTCTCGAGGGAGATCTGTCCCGTGCTCCCCTTGATCGGTGGCGGGAACGAGGCCGGGCCGCGCCGGTCCACGGGAGGCCAGATCGGTGGATTCACTGGTCCTCCTCCGTCGCTACCTCGGTGTTCGCTCTCACGATGTGCGTCACGGTTGGGGGCAGAGAACGAAAGGGCCATTAGTCTGCCGTCGGAGGCGATGGTGGAATCCCACGAGGCACGGCGCCAGCAGAAATATCCGACTCCTCGGGATGTGGCGGCCGTGCCTCTCCATCCGAGGTTGCGGGAACGCATTGACTACGAGGCTCATGCGTTTCCGGACTTGACCCAGCTTCCGGTTCCCGAAGGACGGCAAGTGGTCCGCGCCATGTCCGCCGAGACCGACCGACTCGCGGGCCCTCCGCCCGCGCTGGACCGAGTGGAGGATCATTCGATGGCACTGCCGTCTAGTCGGCTGCGAATCCGTCTCTACTTCCCGACGGGAACCGCCTCCCCGAGCCCAGTTCTCGTGTATCTTCACGGCGGAGGGTGGGTCTTCGGTGACCTGGAGACCCACGATAGTCTCTGCCGGGAGCTCGCGGCCCGCTCCCGAGCGGTGGTGGCGAGTGTCGATTATCGCCGGTCCCCGGAGGAGAAGTTTCCCGCCGCCCTCGAAGACGGCTATGCGACCATCCAGTGGCTGGCCGAGCCCGACACGGCACGGCGCTTCGACCTTCGCCCCGACCAGATCGCCGTGGGCGGCGACAGCGCCGGAGGAAACATGGCGGCGGTTCTCGCGGTGCTCGCCCGCGATCGGCGCGGACCCTCGCTCGCTGGACAAGTCCTGATCTGCCCGGTTACGGCGTACTTTCCGGACACGCCCTCCTACACAGCCAGCGGAACCGGTTTCGGGCTCGACGCCTCGTTCATGCCGTGGATGTGGAATCAATATCTCACTTCCCCGCGCCAAGGGCAGGACCCGCGCGTCGCGCCGCTCCGCACACCCGATCTCTCGCACGTGGCGCCGGCGCTCGTGATCACCGCCGAGTATGACCTGCTTCGGGACGAGGGCGAGCTGTTCGCCGACCGGCTCCGGCAGGGGGGGGTGCCGACCCAGGCGACCCGGTACAATGGCATGATCCACGGGTTTCTGGACTACCGAGGAATCGCCCGGGAAGGCAGGGACGCGGTGGAGGAGATCGCTCAGACCTTGCGACGGTGGTTCGAGGCGTAACGGGGCCTGGTCCCCTTCAGGCGACGAGGCGTTGCACAAACTCCTTCCGGAACTTGGCCACCTTGGGTTCGATGACCATCTGGCAGTAAGCCTGGGACGGGTTGCGCCGGAAGTACTCTCGATGGTACTCCTCCGCGGGGTAGAAGGCTTGGAAAGGGATCAGTTCCGTGACGATCGGATGCCTCCAGAGCCGCCTCGCGGTGATCTCCTTCTCGACCTCGTGGACGGTCTGGAGCTGCTGCGGGGAGTGGTAGAACACCGCCGAGCGGTACTGCGTGCCCGCGTCGTGGCCCTGACGGTTCAAGGTCGTCGGGTCGTGGGTCGAGAAGAAGACGATCAACAGGTCGTGGAACGAGATGACGCGGGGGTCAAAGACGACCTGGACTGCCTCGGCGTGGCCGGTCCCGCCCGTGCACACCTGCTCGTACGACGGATCTGCTACCGACCCACCCGAGTATCCGGGCAGTACGGTCGAGACCCCGCGCAGTTGTGAGAAGATCGCCTCCGTGCACCAGAAGCATCCTCCGGCCAGCGTGGCGGTTTCTAGGCCTTTGCCGGCGGCAGCGTCCTCGCCCGAATCTGTCATGCGTCTACCGCCGCCTCACTCCCGCAGGGTGCATCAAGGTTCAGGGGTGTTCGCGCCAGACGGAAATCTCCTTATGGCCCCGGGCCTCCCCTACCCCGCGCTTGGCTTGCGCCGGGCTGCATGAAAGGAGGAACTTCGGAGACCCGTTGTCGGAGGTCTCCTGGAGTGCGCCGAACCTGACGCTGGCCGACGGGTCGAAGAAGAAGTTCAAGCGGCTCTTCCTCGCCGCGGACCTTCACGGTTCGGAGCTTGTTTTCCGGAAGTTCCTATCGACCGCGGACTTCTATGAGGCGGATGTGCTCCTCATCGCGGGCGATATCACCGCGAAAACGATCGCACCGATCATCCAGGACCGAGGGGGCAAGTACCGGACGAAGTTCTCCGGAAAGATCTGGGAGGGGCTCAGCGAAACCGAGCTCAAACCGATCGAGCAAGCCATCGCGGATTCGGGACAGTACCCCGCGCGCCTGACCGAGGACGAGTACGATGCGATCCGCACCGAGCCCGAACGCATCGACGCGCTGTTCACGCAGATGATGATCAGCCAGATGCAGCGCTGGGTCGACATGGCCGAGAAGCACCTGGCGCCGCGGGGGATTCCGATGTTCTGGATCGGGGGGAACGACGACAAACCCGAAGCACTCGCCCAGATCCGCTCCACATCCCACGTCCACTACATCGACGAGTCGGTCGTGCGGTTCGATGACGACCACGAGATCCTAGGATTCGGTTGGACGAACCCCTCGCCATGGAACACTCCCCGCGAGCTGCCCGAGGACAAGATTGCGCCGCGGCTCAATCAGCTCCTGAAGCAGGTCCGGGACCCCGAGCACGCCATTTACATGATGCATGCCCCGCCCTACGGCACCGGCCTCGATATCGCGCCCAAGCTCGACAGCTCCTTCGACCCCCCCGGCCGGTGACGCAGGGGGGCCAAGAGATCCTGATCCCAGTGGGGGTGACTTCCTTCCGCGACGCGATCAAGGAAACCCAGCCACTCCTCACGCTCCACGGCCACATCCACGAGACTCGCAACTCGGCGAAGATCGGTCGCACGCTCGCGATCGACCCGGGTCGGAGTACAGCGCCGGCTCCCTGCGGGGAGCGATCATCAACCTCGAGCCCAAGCGCGTACTGAGCTTCCAGTTCACGACGGGATAGGCGCCGGGAGCCCGTGGGTCACGGGCCCCCGGCACTGAAGCGGTTCAGATCGGCGGAATCTCCTTGTACGCTAGCTCGAGGTTGATGCCGATGCTCTTGAGGTAGGCTCGCCGGACGAAGTAGTAGGCCACCCATCCGATGAAAATCCCCGACATGACCGCCACGGACCACATCCCCGCGCTGCCCTTGAGCACGACGCCTAGGAACGGGTTCGTGAGGTACCAGTAGAGCATCCAGATGCTGAAGCCAGCCGCAATCGCACCGCAGAGCGTGATGAGCGGAATCGGGCCCACCTTGTACTTCGAGATCGGCGACACCTTGTAGATCTCAGGACGCGTCTTCGGGAAAACGGCACCCCCGATGGCGGTCCCGATGTACATCACGGTGGCCACGCAGGTTACCGCCAATGTGTAAGTGGTCCACGGGACCCCTCCGATCGTAGCGAAGTTGTACACCCAGGCGTAGATCACTCCCCCCATGACGAGGAAAATGAGGTGAGCGAACACCGGAGTGTGGGTCCGCGGGTTCACGCTGCTCACGATCTTGGGCAGCACCCCGTCGATCGACATGGCCACGGCGACCCGCGTCCAACCGATGATGACGTTGAAGACCACCTGGATCGCGTTCATCATGATCCCGAAAATGAGGATGATCAGGATGATCGGATTGTTCGTCAGCACCGCCGCGAGGTAGCTGAAGTACGGCGCGAACGGAGCTATGCCGAATCCCGCCCCGTACGCGGCCGAGAGCCATCCCTGGCCCACGGTGGCCACCATGACGAAGGCGAGGAGCGCCATCATGGCCATCGCCGTGACGCCGCCTCCCACGTTGATGAACATCTGATTCTTGAGGCTGGTCGCGCCCTGGATTTCGCCGGCCTGCTCCTGGGCGTAGCCGACCCACCCCAGGCTCGTCAACGCGACCGGCGCAACGAGGAGCGTTCCGATGATGGAGATCGCATGCGGCCCCGCTACCGTCTGACCAGCGGCTGTCAGGATGGCGTGATAGTAGTCGCTGCCACCGCCCGCGACGGGCCCCGCGATGACAAAGGCCGCGTGGTTGTACTCTGAGATGAAGGTCGTTGTGGGGGTGGCGATGAACAGCGCGATCATGACGACAAAGCTCATCAGGAATCCGTACCACATCACCCACTGGGCCTGGACAAACCACCGGAAGCTCTTGATCAGCACCGCAGCCGCGATCGACGACGCGATGACCGTGGTGACGAAAGCTCCGGTCCCTGTCAGATACCACGCGCCCCAGCCCAGGAGCATGTGGTTGTTATACTGCACGCCGAGCCCGGTGAACAGGGGGCCGAGCCCCAGTGTGGCGAGCAGCCAGCCGCCCAGCGCTTGCCACTGGAGGAAGAATGTACCGATGACGGTCATGGTGATCGCGAAGCCGAACCAAGGTCGCAAGGTCCGACTTTGGAAGACGTAGTCACCGCCGGTACGGGGCATCGCCGAGGCGAGGCCGGCATAGACGACGGCAAGGAAGGAGGTGAACACTCCGGTGATCAGGATGCCTTCCCAGACGTTCGCTCCGGGGTAGACCGCGAGGGTCGTGATGTAGACCCAAGGGAAAATCACGCCGATGTTCAGAATGTTGTACGCGAAAGCCGAGTACGGGGACATCACCCGCACTAGCCCCGACGCCCGTCGCGTGAAGACTTGTACCTGTCCGGTCGCCGGTTCCGACTTGCGCGTAAACGCGTCTACGTTTGAATCCGCCACCCAGCTCCCCCTGCTAAGCGGTAGCACGGTAGAAAGAAGGTGGATTTAGTTCTGCCGAAACCGCCCGTCACGACTCGGAGCCGCCGAGAGGCCCTCGATTTTGCGCTGGCTCCGGAAAGGTAGCTTGATAGGTCGGATGTCTTCCGTTCGGCCGAGGACCGAGCAGTGGTAACGTTGGGCGACGGGGTTCGAAGCGGCCTTCTGCGCGTCGTCCATACGGAAGCCTGAGAATTTGACCGAAGCGCAGACTTACATCTCCCTCAGCGACCAGGAGTTCCTCCGTGAGTCGGTGGCGGTCGTGGACGCCGCGCGTCAGCGCAACGTCTGCCTGAGGATACTGGGCTCCCTCGCGATCTACGCGCACTCGCTGCACGTGCCAGAATGCATCACGGTGTTCCACCGGCTCGGACGCGTCGAGGAAGGAAAGCCCCTCTTCACCGACCTGGACCTCGCGGGGTACGCCAAGCAAGGCCGCTTCATCAGCGGGCTCTTCAAGGATCTCCAATTCAAGCCCGACGATATGGTCAACGGGTTCTTCGGCGATCGACGGCTGATCTATTACGAGGGAACCGGCAAGTTCCATGTCGACGTATTCCTCGACAAGCTGGAGTTCAGTCACGACGTGCTCTTCGGGTCGAAGCCCGGGGACGGTCGCCTTGAGCTCGACTTCCCGACAATCACCCTCGCCGACATCGTTCTCGAGAAGCTGCAGATCCACAACATCGCCCGGAAGGACCTGGTCGACCTGATCATCCTCTTCCTCGGCCACGACCTTCGAGGGGACGAGACCGAGAACACGGAGCTGATCGACGATCAATACCTCTTGGAGGTGTTGGGAGACGACTGGGGGTTCTGGCACGAATCCCTCCAGAACCTCGAGAGGACTCGCCAGCTCCTCCATTCCTTTGAACAGTCGGGACGGATCGACCTGGATCAGTTCGCCCGGGTCCGGGACCGCCTCACCACCTTCGAGCAGCGTCTGCATGCGACCCCCAAGACCCGAAAATGGGAGAAGCGCTCCCGCGCGGGCACCACCAAGGCTTGGTACCGAGAAGTCGAAGAGGTCGTTCGCTAGCCCTGGATGGATTGCCTTTCGGACGACGGCAGCGTCGCGACGGAGCGCGCGCGGAGATGATAGCCGACCGCTCGATCCCTGGTGATGTGGGCGGCCCAGCCGAAGAACCGCCAGACGATACGTCCCGTGAGAACCCGCGCGACGAGGAAGACAGCCAGCCACGTCAGCAGGCTATGCATCACGTTGTACAGGGGCGGTCCCCACGCCGGCCAGGTCCCTCTCGGGGAACGGGAGAGCCCGATTGGCACCAACGCGACGATGTCGGGAAGCAGGAAGAACAGGACGAACAGCAGAACGGCGGTGTCCGGAGGCTCATGCAGAATGATCAGCCGCCACCCGAAGACTACGGCCAGGATCGCGACGGTCGCGGCCTCGTACTCGGCACGGTAAGGCCAGGCCCCGATCGGCCGGAAGTCGGGACCCCACCCGGGGCGGGATCTCGGGTGTCCCCGGCAGCGGGCCGTCCGCCGAGACGAGTCTCACTCGTCGTCGCGACGGCGCCGAGAGCTCCGGGGCGACTCATCCTCGTCGTCCCCTCCCCGACTCTCTCGCCGACGGAACGGAGGTCCTCGAGAGCGGAAGCGTGGCGGCGGAGCGCCGCGGTCGCCGCCTCGTCCCCAGCCACCGCCCCCCCGGGGTCGGGGTGCGTACCCGCCTCGTTGACTCGGTCGACCACGTCCCCCCTCCTCTCGCCGCGGGGGGAGAGTGAAGCGGTTCCCGCACGAAGCGCACGTTCCCGTGACCAGCCCTTCGGGGCTTGTCGTGAACTGAAGTGGTCCGCCGCAGTTCCGGCAGGGACGAGCCCGAGGCCCTTCCGACTCCCCCCGGTCCTGATTGCGGTAGCCGCCGCGGCTGGGAGGCCGCCGATAGGGGCGCTCCGCGTCGGACTGGAGGACGAATTGGAACGAGGAGCTGCAGCCGGAGCAGACGGCAGAGAGCCCGCCACCAGGCGACCCCGTGATCTCGAGCGGCGCGCCGCATAGGCTGCAGGGAGGGCCTACAGAAGATTCGGACTCGTCCGATGACTCGTCGGCGGTGGGCGCCGCTCCGGCGGGCCGGGCGGGGCCCCGGCCAGCCTCCACGACCCCTTCCAACATGGTGAACGAGTGCCCGCACCCCGCGCACGAGCCGGTCAGCAATTGGGCAGGCTGGCTGGCGAACTCCATCGGGGCACCGCAGTCGGGGCACGTGTTAGACACAGGTCACCAGCCAAACGAAGCCGGCGACCCCTCATTAGGTGGCCTCCTCGTCTCTAGGGGCTTTCGGGCCTCGGAGGTGCCGGTCCCCTCCCGAAAGCCGACGCGGCGCCGCCGCAAGCTAGATGGCTGGGTGAAGACTCCCTGACTCGAATGAAGACTCGAACGATCCGTCAGACCGTCCTCCTCCCCGCCCCGCCGAACGTAGTCTATGAGACGCTCCTCACGTCGAAGGGACACTCTGGCTTTTCGGGTGCCCGAGCCACGATCAAGCCGAAGGTGGGGGCGACCTTCACCGTGTGGGGAGGGTACATCCACGGAAAGAACCTGGAGCTGGTTCCGGGCAAGAAGATCGTCCAGAGTTGGAGGCCCTCGGAAGAGACCTGGCCCCAGGACTATTACTCAACAGTGTCCTTTACTCTCTCACCGGCGAAGGGCGGGACCCGTCTTACGTTCGTTCACTCCGGCGTTCTCCCGGGCCATGCCGGCCACCTCGCCTCCGGCTGGAAGGCCTCCTACTGGGTTCCCCTCAAGACCTACCTCTCGAAGAACAGCCGCCCCTAGCCTGCCGTAGGGTCCGAGGCCCTGGGATCCTCGCCGCGGGAGGAGGGGCCGCAATGAGAATCATCGAGCTTTCGGAACTCCCGGACCGCTTGGGGCCCCAGGTCGGGGCCCTGAACTGGCTGGACGGCGATCCTCCGTACGACGCCCGGTTCCTCCATCGCCTCCGAGCCCTCGGGTACCCCGCGTCGGAGTACCAAGCACTCCTCGCGGTAGAAGGCGGTCAGGTGCTTGGCGAGCTCGACACCACGATCCACCCGTACGTAACGCCGGCCGGGACGGAGTCAGTCGTTTGGGTCTCCGGAGTCGAAACGCGCCCCGACGCGCTTCGACGGGGGGTCGCTCGGACGCTCCTAGAGGAGGCTCACGCCCGGGAACGCTCGGCCGGCCGGCGCTGGGCATTCCTGTGGACCCATCGGTCCTGGGCGGCGCATCACCTGTACCAAGAACTAGGGTACCGGGACGTCTACTCTCCGCCCGCCGCTCTTCGACAGCTGGCTCGCTCACCTCGCCGGGTCCTCCCCCGGGGATACGGCTGGAGGACGCTCCGTCCGACAGAACACGACGTCCTTGAGTCGCTCTTAGGACAGGCCTCGGTAGGGCGACACGGCTTCATCCCCCGCTACCGCGGATCCTTCCGGTTACGCTTCAAGCTGGGATGGCGACGGCCGTCCGATTATCGCGTGCTCTCGAAGGATTCGGAGTTGGTGGGCTACGCGCACGCGCCGTCGAGTCGCTACGCCCGGGCCGCGTACGAGGTCGGCGTCAGCCATCCCCGCCACGCACGAGCCATGCTCGATGGACTCGAGCGGGAGACCGCGGGTCGCTGGCTCGCGCTGGCGCGCACGACGTTCATCACCGACCATGAAGAACTGTTCCGGAAGCGTGGATATGCCGTCTATCGTCACGCCCATCCGACGATGATGGCGAAGCCGCTACGACCGGGCTCTCGCTACTCCTCGTCGGCCGATCCGACCGCGATCTGCGGGTCCCCCGCGTTTCTGTTCCATGGGGGCGACGTGTTCTAGTCTCAGCCTAGGGGAAGACGGAGCCCGCCGCAGGTGATCCTCAGGGCGGCGGCGGGGAGAGCTCGACAGACGTGCCCGGTGGATTGAGGCGGACGCCGAGCAGAACCTCCCCGGAGACGACCATCATCTTGCTTCGCAACCCCCACGCGCCGAGACCTCCTTCGCGGTACCCCAGCTCGTGTCGCTCGACCACACGAAACCCACGGGATTTGAACAACGCCAAGGAGGCGGCGTTGTCGTCTTCCGCGGCCGCGTAGACGATCTCGGCCTTCTGCGACCGAAAACGGTCCAACGCGTCGTCGAGAAGGAAGGAGCCGACCTTGAGCTTCCGATGGTCCCGGCTCACGGCGATGTAGTACACGTACCCGACGCCGGGGGCGAGGTCCTCCAGCATCGAGACTCCGACAAGCCGATCGCCGTCCAGCGCTCCCCGGACGATGGAGATGCGACGCAGGGTACGCTTGGCGTGCCACCGGTAGATTCCGACGAATGATTCGATCAGTATGGGGACGGCCAGCTCTCGACGTTCCCCGGTAAGATCCACCGCGCGAAGGGGGGACATGCACTTCCTCGGGCCTAGACTGGCCCCGCACATTAGGGGGCCGCTGGCCGGCGACGGCGGCCCCGTGGCGAGCGATCAGGTGAGCTATCCGGAACCTGTCGGCGCTTCTCGGTGCCCTTCGAGCGCCTCGACGAGCGAAGGAACGGACTCCAATCGAATGCGCTCCTCCGGATGGAACGGTGCACCCTCGAAGGCTCGCTCGCATCGGAGGCTTCCTTCCCGCCAGTGCGCCAGGTCCAGTGCCTCGACCTCGAGGATGAGATCAAACGCGAGCCGACCGGGGCCTGGTGGGCCTAAGGAAGCGAAAATCGGAATGACTCCGCCGCGGAGCATGGTCTCGATGATGGCACGGACTCCCGTCACGTTTCGAGGGTAGTACTCTCTGACCCGGTCCGTGTTCGCGACGACGAAGACCGGGCGGTAGTTCTCTTGGCCGTAGCGGCTCAGGGCCTCCTGGATCGGCGGGGGCAACCGGAGAAAATCCGTGAGGCCGCCGATGACGGAACGAGGTTCGTCCGAGCGGACGACGGTCCACAGGGCGAGGTTGCTCACCGCATCCTGCGGCTTGGCCTCGGTCCGGGAGACGACAAAGAGGTAGTCATCCGGAATCCAGCCCAGCTCCACTGGCCCCGGGGGATCGAGGTAATCGTTCGGGTCTCTCACGTCGACCCAAAAGGGGCGAGAATCGTTCGCCTGAGCGAAAGCGTACGCCACCCGAAGGAGCACGGTCCGAGAGGAACCGTAGAGGAAGGTTCCGTACGAGCCGCTCCCCAGGAGAGCGAGATCAAGAGTGCTATGCGACCGCCCGGGAGGCATCTGCTCGCGTGCTACGGTGCCTCCGCGCCATAAACCCACCGCCAGGGGTCATCGACGCCCGAGGCCTATGGAGTGCCCCGGGATCCTCGACCAGGCCGTCGCGGCCTACACGATGGGCGAGGGGAGATTATATCGAGCTCGACGGACCGCTCCCGCCGCGATCAGCATGATCCCGAGCAACAAGATGACGAGCGAAAGGAAGATAGCGTCGAACCCCACCAGCAGGGCCGGTAGCGAGACGTAGCAACCGAGGAGCAAGGCGCACTCCAGATCGAAGGCGACGTAGATCAGAACGAGCACGACCAGGACCGCCCCGGTGACGATCTCGCGGTTCCCCAGGGTCCTCGGCACGCCAGTAACACCGGGGCGGCTCGTAATAGTAGTTCTGGCTGGCGGGAAGGTAGGCTCAATCCGGGCGAGGCGACAGGAGACTCTGATCAACCTCAGAGAGGCTACGCCGGCCGGCCAGCATCATCGAGACGGCCAGTTCGGTATTGAGGAGGGAGAGCAGTCGAGCGACGCCCGCCTCACCGCCGGCCGCGAGCGCCCACAACACCGGCCGCCCGATACCGACCCCTTTCGCGCCGAGGGCGATCGCGGTCAGTACGTCACTCCCCCGACGGACTCCGCCATCCACATACACCTCGGCACGGAGGCCCACGGCGGCCACTACTTCTGGCAACGCGTCGAGACCCGAGATCGCGCCGTCCAACTGGCGGCCGCCGTGGTTCGAGACGACGACGGCGCGCGCGCCCCCCTCGACCGCGCGTTGCGCGTCCTCGGCCGTGAGGATGCCTTTGACGACCAGGGGCAGGCGGGTAACCTCTCGAAGACGTCCCAGTACCTCCCACGCGGCCGTCGCATCGGCCGGAAATTCGTAGAGCCCGCTCTTGAGTTCCGGCGCGCGGGCTGGGGGGACGACGTGCGGTCCATTCCCGATCGGCACGGGGGACCGAATCGCGACGCCATCCCGGGTTTGGCGATCCCGAGGCCCGAGGACCGGTGCGTCGACGGTCAACACGAGGGCGGTGTAGCCTGCGTTTTCGGCCCGCTCTACGAGCTCCCGGGTCACCCGGAAGTCGGGCTGGAGATAGAGCTGGAACCACCTCGGCCCCGCGGGGGCCGCGGTCGCGATCGCCTCGAGCGATAGCGACGACAGGGCGCTGTACATTGCGAGAACGCCGGCCGCGCTGGCGGCTTTCGCGGTGGCCGCCTCCGCGGACGGGTGGACGAGGCCATGGTACGCGGTGGGCGAGATGTAGACAGGACTCGCGACGGCGGCATCGAGCAGGGTCGTTCGAAGGTCTACGGCCCGGATACCGGCGAGATACCGGGGTCGCAAGCGCCACCGGCGGAAAGCCGTCCGGTTTTCTTGGAGTGTGTACTCCTCCCCCGCTCCGCCTTCGACGTAGGCCCAGACCTCGGGGGAGAGCCGCCTCTCGGCGACGTTTCGCAGATCGCTCAGCGTCTGAAAACCGCCGGGGAGTTCCTCATCGGTCATTCCAGCCGGACCCGATGGGAGCGGACCCTATCGAACTTTAGCTCTCCGCTGCGGCGCCCGGAGCGTACGGTCCTTACGCGCCATGAGCTACCGAGCCGTCGCGTCCAGAACGGCTGGTGGCTCCACGGAATGTGCGAAAACGTTCCGAGGGAGTTAATGGTCCTCGGGCCGTTTCTCAGGGGGCGTGGGTCGACTCGGTCGAGGGATGGGACGTGAACGGGTTCAGAGCCACAGGGCCATCAGGACCCCATCCACGGGTTGCCCGTCGATGAGATACTGTCCTCGGAGACGCGCCTCCTCAACGAACCCTGCCTTGCGGTAGAGCGCAATCGCCCGGTCGTTGCTCGCGAAGACCTCCAAGGTCAGCTTGCGCACCCCGACGGACCGCGCCCACGCCATCCCTCGAGCCAAGAGAGCAGTCCCGAGTCCGACTCCTCGGCAGTCAGGGAGGCAAGACATCCCGAACTCGGCGAGGTGCGCGTCCTTCGTCCACTGACCGCGGCTGAGATTGATTATCCCGCTCAGGCGACCGGAGACCTCCGCCACGAAGAACGCGGCTCGCTGTCCGTCCGCTGCTCCGAGGGTCCCGCGCTCCTCCGCGACGCTCCAAGTGGCCCGCTCGCGCAGGACGAATCTCCCCTCGGCGCCAATGACGTTGACGAAATCCGTGATCATCTGGGCGTCGTCGGGGACCGCCGGCCGGAGGACAGCGGTTCGACCGTCCTTGAGCCGGGCACTGGTTACACCCATCACGCGAGGGTCATACCCGAGCTGGAGCATGTTCCTTCCTGTTCCTAGGGATAGTCGACGTCCCCCCTCCGATGCGTAGAGGCCCTCCGGGTGCGGACCCAGAGCTCCCGCCGTTCCCGGGAACCGTCCGAGCGGACGATCTCGAGCTGGAAGTTCATCGCGCCGAGGGCATCGACGGGAGCGGAGGGGCCCCGTTCGGGATAGGAGGCCCTTACGTGGCGTTCGATCAACCGTCGTGCCGCGTCCTCGGCCTCGAACAACGACGCCGCTGAATCCGTCCCGAGCCCGTCGATGACAATCCGGTAACGTCCCTCTTCCTGGAACACATAGGCAGTGAATTGACCCATGGGCGCCCGGGAGACGAAGCGGGACCAATCGGTGTCGGGGAGGTTGCGAAACGGCCGACTACGGCGGGGGCGGGTAGCCGGGGCGTCGCTGGAGGTCTTGCATGATCTGGTCGTATTGCTCCCGTGTGATCTCTCCGCGCGCGTAGCGCTCCCTTGCGATCGCGAAGGCGCCGTACCTGCGGCCGCCGCCGTACCCTTGGCGATACCGGTAGCCCATCGGCCGGAAACTCCACATGGCGATCCGGACAATCCAGAAAATGATCATGACGAAGATGAAGATTAGAAAGAAGCCGCCAAAGAGGCCGAACGGGCCTAAGCCGAGCGTACCTGGATGGTAACCGAAGGTGGCCGGGGAAAGTATGACGAGCAGTATCGCGACGCCGATCAGGCCGAGCATGACGGCGAGGCCGATGAAGAGCCACCGATGCGGATGAGGCGGAGGCTCCCGGGGGTATCCACCGGAGTACGGACTTCCGTACGGACCTGGGTACGGGCCTCCCGGGTTCTGCATATCGTCTCTCTGGAAATCGAAGCCGAGGTAAATAGCCTGTCCGCCCGCCGAGAGCGCCCCTCCGGCGTTCGGCCACCGGCCTCGAGACTACGAGCCGGATTCGCGCTCGGAGGCCCCGGAGGTCGTTCATGCGACGCGCTCCTGGGACTTATCCGGGCCCGGAGGCCTCAGAGCGACTGGGCGGGACAGGACCCCCCGGGTCATAGGCCGCCTCGCCGAACTCCGCGAGATCGAGGCCCTCCTTTTCTTCCCTCGGGCCGGCCCGCAGCGGCATGAAGAAATTGATCACGCGCAGGAGCACATACGACCCTACGAACGCAAACACCGCAACCACGACGATCCCGAACAACTGAACAACGGCCTGGTGCGGGTTTCCGTAGAAGAGGCCGTTGGGACCGTTCGGGTTCACCAGCGTGGAGGCAAAGAGTCCGGTCGCCAGCGTCCCCCACATCCCACCCGCGCCGTGGCACGCGAAGACATCCAGTGTGTCGTCCAGGCGGGTCCGGGCTCTCCAGCTCGCCACGGAGTAGCAGAGGAGGCCCGCGACGACTCCGATCACTATAGAGCCGAGAGGTCCCACGTAGCCCGAGGCGGGCGTCACGGCGGCCAGTCCGCACACCGCGCCTACGCACATCCCCACGGCCGAGGGCTGTCCCTTCTGCCACCATTCAACGAGCATCCAGCTCACGCCGGCGGCAGCGGCCGCGAGGTTGGTTACCACGAGCGCATTGACAGCGACCCCATCCGCCGCCAGGGCGCTTCCGGCGTTGAATCCGAACCAGCCAAACCACAGAAGAGCGGTGCCGAGGATGACGTACGGCACATTGTTCGGGCGAGCCTCCTTGAGCTCGGCGGGCGTCCGCCGGCCGATAACCAAAGCGGCCGCCACGGCCGATACCCCGGCCGAGGTGTGCACGACGAGGCCTCCCGCGAAGTCAACGAGGCCGAGCGCGTGGAGCCAGCCGCCCGGGTTCCAAATCCAGGAGGCGATAGGAGCGTAGATGAACGTGACCCACAGCACGACGAAGACTAGGAGAGGCTTGAGCCGGGCGCGCCCGGCCATCGCCCCGATGATGAGGGCGGGCGTGATCGCCGCGAACTTCAACTGAAAGGCGAAGTACAGAAGCTCCGGGATCGTCGAGGAGTACATCGGGTTCGGCGCGGCGCCGACTCCGTTGAGCCCCACCTTGGAGAGGGATCCAATGATCCCGTGCCAGGAGGGCGCGAAGGTGATGGAGTAGCCCCAGAGAGTCCAGATGAGGCTGATGATCGAGAAGATCGCCATGCACTGCGCGAGCAAGGTGACGAGGTTCTTGCGCCCGACCAGGCCGCCATAGAAGAACCCTAGCGCAGGGGTCATCAGCATGACCAGCGCGGTGGCGGCGATTACCCACGCAACATTCCCCGAATCAATCAGCGCCATGAGTTCCGTTCTGCCAGTTTGTCCTAGTTCAATGCGATTTGCTAGAGCCCAATCGCCGCTCGGAGCAGACTGAAAGCGCGCTGGCCATGCGGGGTCCGGAACCGAAGCTTGGGGTTCTTACCCTTGAACGAGACCGAACGAGTCTCGGCGGTGAGGACCTCGAGGAGATCGGCCTGATTCCAGATCACGCTCACATCCACGGGACCATGGAGCCCGTCGGTCGCGATGGCCTTTCCGTCGGCGTCGATGTAAAGTGTCGCGGCTTCCGTCTCGGTCTCAAACCCCCACGTTTGAGGGAGCCAGCTGTGGAGCCCATCTTTCGGGTCGGCGCTCAAGCGGGCCTTCGCACGACCCTCTATTTCAGGGCAAACTGCGCCCAGCGCATCGCGGAGCTGGCCCATGTTCTACGGAGGTCTGGCGAGAACGGTCTTATGAAGCAAACAGCTCGACCAGAAGCGGCCTGCCGGCCGGTCCGTTGCGGGGTTCCTGAGACGAGAATGCCGTTAGGCGGGATCGTTCGCCTGGGCGCCGGCTACCGAGTACCGCACGACCGGGCTATCGACATACTCCAGTACCTTCTCCCGGCCCTTCTCTAGCCCAAAGTTGAACGCCTGACGTAGGGTCTCCAACGATTCGTCCGGAGTTATCGGGGCGATTTGGGTGATCGTAACGTCCGGGGGGCTCGCGTGTCGGTTGACGCAGACCAGGAAGGCCTCCAGGCCCGCGAATCCGAGCTGGAAGAGCCGGAGCTGCAGGGCCACATCCGGGGGCGGGGGAATGGCGCGATAGCTCTTCATTTCGTAGAACCGCGTCTTGCGGTCCCAGTAATCCGGTTGCGTGTAAACCCCCACCCGCTCGTCGATGAGGACCATCCGGGTCTTCGGTCGCGGGAGGCCGAAGACCTCCGTTTTCCGAAAGGCCTGTAGGACCGCCGCGATCTGTTCCTGGGCGTGAGTCTTTTCGGACGGGTCCACCGGCAAGTCGATGTCCTTGAGTTCCTCGTCAAGCGATGTGGCCGCGAAGCGGGTCATGGCCCCCACGGTCGGGCGAAAGCCCTGGTCGAACTCGTGGCTGTACCGCGAAAGCGTTGAGTCGATGACCTTTCCCACGGCCATACCGAACTCCTGCCGCTCCGTCGGAGGTCGAGGGTACACCAGCTGGACGATCTCGTGGGCGGCGAGCGTCTTGATCGTCGTCATTGCACTCTAGGATCACCTTAGCGATCCAAAGGACGCCAGACATCCAGACTTAATGGCCATCGCTCGGCCGGGAATCCAGGGCAGCTTCCCAACGAGATGCACCTGGGCCATACTGTGGCGAGTCAAGCGTAGCCATTTTCAACCTCGCGGCTCTCGTCTGGACCTCACCCCATGTGCGCGATGCGATACCAGCGGATCCCGATCCCCGAAGATCAGGGAGGCGTACGCGCCGCCGACTTCGAGGAGATCCTTCACGCCTACTCCAAGGAGGAGGCCATCCTCGAGGCCCAGCGCTGCTTGCAATGTGCCATGCCGTTCTGCGTGCAGGAATGCCCGATCACGCAGGATTGTCGGGGGTACATTTCGCTCATCGCACAGGGAAAGTTCGACGCGGCGGCTCTCCTGACCGTACAGGATAACCCGCTCGCGATGGTGCTGTGCAAGACCTGCTACCACTACTGCGAGGAGGACTGCGTGATGGGCGGCAAGGGAACGCCGATCGCCATCCGTCACCTCAAGCGCGCCGCGCTGGAGTTCGGCAACGGGCAGATCATGTACGTTCCGAGCGGCCCCAAGAACCAACGGATCGCCGTCGTGGGTGGCGGACCCGCCGGGATCATGGCCGCCTGGGAGCTCTGCCTCCGCGGATACTCCGTGACCATCTACGAGGCCCAGCCGTTCATGGGCGGCCAAGTGGATACGATCCCGAAGTACCATCTCACGGGAGACGAGCTCGACTGGGACCTCGGCCGGCTGCGGAATCTCGACCTGACCTTCGTGACCGGAAAGAAAGCCGGCGTGGACTTCACCCCGGAAAGCCTCCTGAAAGACGGCTACCTGGCGGTCTACGTCGCGATCGGCGCCTCTGAGCCACGCCTCCTCGGAATCCCGGGGGAGCACCTCCCGGGGGTGTTCGCTGCCCTCCCGTTCCTCCTCGCCATGAACAAAGGGTCCGAAGGTCTGTTCGGACGCAAGGAGCGGCAGGTCGTTGTCGTCGGCGGCGGAGACGTGGCGCTCGATGCCGCCCGCTCCAGTCTGCGGCTCGCCAAAGGCGGTCAAGTGACGGTGCTCTACCGGAAGGGCAAGGCGGACATGCCCGCGGGCGAGGAGGAGGTCTCGGAGGGAACGGAGGAGGGACTCCACTTCGTCTTCCAGCGTGCCCCGGTCCGGATCCTTGGAACTGGGCAGGTGGAAGGGATCGTAGTCCAGGCAACGGGCGTGGGGCCGCCCGACGCGAAAGGACGCCCGACGGCCGTGCTCATCCCCGGATCAGAGGAGACCATCGAGTGCGATACCGTGCTCGTGGCGGCAGGAGAGTACGGGGACATCACCGGTCTTCCGACGGAGTTGGACCTCAAACTCTCTCCCCAGCCGTGGCCGGAAGGAAAGAAGCCGGATTGGATGACGGACGTGGAGGGTGTGTTTGCCTCAGGAGGTAAATCGGTGGTCTACGCCATGGCCGCCGGTACCCGAACGGCCGGGGCCATCGACGCCTACGTCGCGAGAAAGACCGGTCGGTCCCCCACGCCGCGCCCGGACCCGTTCGGGCGCCCTATTGCCCCCAAGCTTCCGGACGGCTACGGCGGCCCGACGTGGCACTTCTAGCTCCCCTGCGGTCACGCTATCGCGAGTCCGCGCGGCGCTGCAAGAAAAAACAACCCGCCACCGAACCGGTCGGTTTCCTCGGACGCACTTATGGCGTAAAGTAAACCGAATGCTTTTTTCCTCGGTCCCACCAGCCCGGATCATGTCGCTCTTCGTGACGGAGCATACCCATCCGGCGGAAACCTGCCCAGCGAAAACCCCTCAGATGGCGGCGGCTCTCCTCCAAATAGTGAATCCGTCGAATGCCGCGAAGGCAGGGATCAAGATCCACGGAGATGCGGTCGCCAACGGGAGTCACCACCTTTTCCTGATCGTGGATGCCACAGACGAGAACCTGGTCCGCCAATACTTCGCTCCATTTGGGCAGTTGGGCACCCTGAAGGTCACGCCCGCATCCCACTGCGAGGAAGTCGTAAGCCGGGGCCACTGCTAGCCCCGTCCACGCAGCGGCAGCACACCCTGCCAGACCCGCAACGGTCTAACAGCCAGGCGGGCGTGGGGTTCCGAGGATCGTGAAAGCCCACTGCCAAGCGGGTAGGTCACTTACCGGGGGAGGCGCCGGTCCGCGCCTGGCGCGATGGCGACCTCTACGTGGACATACTTCCATCGTACGACCTGGGAAACTCATCGTTCCTCGTCGCCGACCGTTCCCGTCGGGAGGCAGTAATCATCGACCCAACGCGCGACGTGTCGCGATATCTCGATGCGTTAGAGCGTTCCGCCCTGTCCCTGCGATGGGTCCTGGACACTCACCTCCATGCCGATTTCGTATCCGGGGGCAAGGAACTCGCGGATCTCGGAGGTGCACGATTCGGGCTCAGCGACCAGATCGACGCGAAATTTCCTCACGACAGGCTCGGAGATCACGACAGCGTAGACGTTGGTTCGACTCACCTGACGCTGATACGGAGCCCGGGGCACACTCCCGAGCACGTGAGTTTCCTCCTCCACGACGCGCGGGGCCGCGTCCGCGTGCTCTTCTCCGGCGGAAGCCTGATGGCCGGCACCGCCGCGCGCCCCGACCTCCTGGGCCCCCAGTTCACTAACGCGCTCGTCCGTGAGGAGTTCACGACACTGCACGACCGCTATCGTCCACTGACCGGGTCAGTGACTGTCCTCCCGACCCACGCCGGAGGTAGCTTCTGCGGGGTCGGAGCTCGACCTGTACAGAAAACGAGCCTTGCACGCGAGCGACGCACGAACCCTCTTCTCCGGTCGCGAGATATCACGGCATTCTTCGCGGCGTACTTGAGCGACCAGCCGTACCCGAAATATTATGGCCTGTCCCGGGCGATCAATCTGGCCGGCGGTCGCCCGATAGGGCGAAGCGTCGCCTACCTTCCGGGCCTCGATGCCGCCGAGGTCGAGCGTCTTCGATCCCTCCCCAACGTGACAATCCTGGACATCCGCGAGCCGGCACGCTTCGAAAAGTCGCACATCCCGGGCAGCATCTCGATCTCGTCCGAGGGGCCTCTGTCCGCGTGGGTCGGCTGGCTTCGGCCGGAGGATGAGACGTTCGTCCTCGTCGATGACGATCCGGCGACCCGTCGAGCGGTGCAGATCGAGCTACTTCGAATCGGGTACGACGGTCTTCGGGGGTACCTCAAGGGAGGACTGGCCGCGTATGCCGCGGCGGGATTCCCGACGGCGTCTACCCCCCGTGTATCGATGGCGGGAGTGCGCAGGGTGATGGAGAAGGGGACGCCACTCACACTGTTGGACGTGCGAAACCCCGACGAGGCCGCCCGGGTTCACGTTCCCGGCGCCATCAACATCCCCCTCCCCCGGCTGGAGAAAGAAGCAGCCTCGACGTTGGCGCAGGATCTTCCGCTGTTCGTCCACTGTCAGAGCGGGTACCGAGCGGGGATCGCGGCAAGTCTCCTCGAGCGAATGGGATTTACCGAGGTCCGCCAGGTAACCGACGGCCCAGAAGGGTGGAAGCCGAAGTCCGCGCGCCGACCCCGAACCCGCGCGAGCCACTAGCCTCCGCCGCTTCCACACGAGGCGACCTCCGGCTCGCGGGCTCACGGGCCGGCCGAATGGGATAAGGGCTCGGCCGGCGTCGTGAGGATCATGCCGGAGAACGCTTCGCCGGTCACGGTTGACACCGCTCGGAGGCTCGCGGCCTACAATGCGTCGGCCTTCCAGCGATATGTACGGGCGGCCCGCCGCCTACCCTGGCGCGTGGCGTCCGCCGACAAGGGCACGGGGCATCTGTCGATCTTCGGGACGTTCGTCCACATTCTGAATGTGCACGAGGTCTGGATACACTACATCGTCCAAGGGCGGACCCGCGAGTTGAACCAGCTCTTTCAGCAGACGTACCGCAGGCCGACGACGTGGGCGGGCTTCGACGCCTACTCGAAGCAAGTCTGGAGGGGCATCGACCAGTACTTCGCCGCCCTGACGCCGCGTACGGTCACCCGTCGGGTCAAGGCGCCCTGGATGCCGGGCACCTACAACGTCGGCGACGCGGTGTTGCAGACCACCTTCGAGCAAGCTCATCACCTGGGGGAGATCATCGGCATCTACTGGCAGCGCGACGAGAAGCCCCCTCAAATGATGTGGATCCCGTTGACTCGTCGCCGGACGCGGTAACGGACACTCACCATCTCCCCGACTCGCCCCCAATACGTTCATATGCAGGGCCGGAGAATTTCAATTCAGTAGCTTCGCGAAGCGAGGGTGGCGGTCCACCCGGCCTGCCCGGCTCCGCGCCGATGTTCAATGCGCTCACACTGGGTGGCGTTGGCACTCGCCCTATGCCTCGTGGTAGCCGCTAGCCCAGCTCTTATGGGAGACTCACAGCCTGCTTCCCTGCCTCACAGAGGGAGTGTCGCGGAGTCCCTTGCCGACCAAGCGGCTAGCGCCGGACGCTCCCCGACGGAGAGCGACCCGGCCGTGGCGGCCGCCCCGCCTCGCCCCTCAACCGTCACGATTGTTCCCCCAATCGGCGGCGCGCCCGAGACCTGCGCCAATGGGACTCCGTCGAATCCCTTCCCGGTCTCCTTCCTCCCCTACGGATATGAGACTGCGAACTTGTTCGGTTTGGGATCGGGAAGCGCCGGCGTCGACAACATCTGCTACACGGGGGGAACGGCCGGCGCTGTTTCCAACGACGTCAAGTTCAGTAGCGTGGGAGGTGCGGAGGGCGTCCTCGGCTTCCCTCACGTCGAGTACGGTCAGGACCTCTGGGGAGGATCCCCGGGGAACATGTCGCCCGGGTTCCAGCTCCCGGAGCCGGTGTCGAACGCGACGAACAGTAGCCTGTGGCTCACGAACTCCTACTCGATCAACGACAGTCTCGGCTCAGCGGCGTACGACTATGTCTGGGACAATTTCCTTTCTTCCTATCTCCCGAACCCGGGCAATGTATCGGGCCCGACGAACTACTCGCTGGAAGTCATGCTCTGGATGTCGACGGGATTCGAAGGTTCTCCGTTCACCTACTTCCCCTACGAAGGCACTGCGTCGTTGCCGACGATGGTCAATGCCACTCTCTCGGAACAACCGTGGGATTTCTCCCACTTCTGTCAGGGAGCCGACAACGACGAGCTTACGGTGCTGTACTTCTACAACGGAACCGGCGGCGCGATGAATGCGACTGGACGGACGCTGGGCGTCAACTTCAGCGCCGTTCTGCTCAACATCAATCAGATGATCCAGTCCAACGGGATCTCGTGCTGGGGTTACCCGAACAACAACGACGTGAACCTGTACCTCGACGACCTGAATCTCGGTTCGGAGTTCCTGACGCCGTTCCCGTCGTCGTACTACGGCCAGGCGATCTTCAACTGGACCCTCTCCTCGATGTGCTTCACTTTCCCTGAAGGCCTCCCCACGGTGGCGAACGTCTCATGCTCACCGCCACCTGCACAACCGCTAGGGGCCGAACCTTCCGCCACTCCATCCAAGGGCGCCGCACCGTTGAACGTGGCATTCGCGGCGGGCGCCGAGGGTGGGGTCCCGCCCTACACGTACGACTGGTCGTTCGGAGATGGCGCCGGGAGCACGGCCCAGAACCCCGCCCAACTCTACACCGTACCAGGAGACTACGCGGTGAACCTCACCGTGAACGACTCGAAAGGGACTTCGGTGGAGCGCCACCTTACGGTGGACGTCTCACCCCCGGACCTGCACGTAGGAATCTCGGCGTCCGGATCCTCCGGAATCGCGCCATTCACCATCCAGTTTAGCGCGGCCGTCTCCGGCGGGGTGGCGCCGTACGCGTACCACTGGGAGGAAGCAGCCAACGACCTGGGGTCGAGCGCCAACACCTCGTGCACCTTCCAGACCTCCGGCGATTACACTGTCTACCTCTGGGTCAACGACTCGGCATCACCGGCCCGGCAAGCAAACCACACCTCGATGACCGTAGTGGTCCTGGCCCCGGCCGCGAACCCGGGGCCGCTGGTGTTGAGCTGGGACGAACTCGGGGCACTCGGCGTCGGAATAATCCTGCTCGCCGCTGGTCTCCTAATTGCGATGCGACGCCGACCTCCCCCACCGGAACCACCCGCGAACTGGGCTCGCCTTCCGACCCGAAAGTGAGCCGGCGCTCTTTCAGTCAAGTCGAGCCCTGCTCGCGGCTCCCACCTGGGGCGTCGCCGGGACGGATGAGATCTAGAGCAAGCCCGGCGCAGGCCTACCCTCTCCGGGGGAGAGGGAAGGGACGACGTGCTCGCGGGAACGTCGCGCGATATACCCATCGCACCTTTCGATCAACAGCTCTCGCCCGAAGCTGTAATCGTGACCGGGTCGCACGACGGTTACCGGTAGCTGGCGTAGACGGCGCATGGTCTCGAGGTACTCCGGTATACTCGACGTGGGGGTCGTATCGATCAGCGGATCGGTGGCGTACACCGCGTCCCCGGAGAACAGCGTCCCGGTACGGGACTCCCACAGCCCTGCAGAGCCGTGGGTGTGGCCCGGCAAGTGGAAGACCTCGAACTGCCGGTCGCCCAAGTCGACCACACTCCCTTCCTCGACCGTTCGCGTCGCGATCGCCGGGTGCGGCTGGAACTGCAGGGCGTTGAACGCGCGACTGGGCACGGCCTCGATGAGAATGTCCGGTAGCGTTCCTCCCGCCTCCACCACCAGCTGCCGGGTGGCAGCGCCGACGTCGCCCCGGAAGAGCAGCCGCGTCGGGGACGCGGTGGCCTCGGCATCGGCGGGGTGAACCCACCGTTCTGCGAACTCGTGCAATCCGCCGGCATGATCCTGGTGGGAGTGCGTAGCGAACGCGATGAGCGGTTTATCCGGCGCCTTGCGCAGTCGCTGGACCACCGGAAGTAACGCCGCGATCCCGTTCCCGGTGTCGACGAGCAAGTCCCGGTCGCGGCCAAGCTGGAGCCACGCGTTGGCGCGGAGAAAGACATCGATGTGGGGTTCGGTGATCCGAACTAGATCCGGCCCCGCGACCTCGATCTCGAACCAGGCCTCGCACAACGGAAGCTTCTGGACGGGCGGAAGCGCCGACACAGGCGTTCAACCTTCCGATCGCCTATAGACCTTCCGAGTCGCCGAATCCGAACATTCAAAGCGGCGTGCTCCTTTACAGCGCTCATGCCGCAGAAGCCGCCGCTGGTCCAAGGGCTGAGCGCCGTCACCGTTCATATCACCGACGTGGCCCGGTCTCGGCGTTTCTACGGGGAAGTCCTCGGACTGGAGGAGAAGGAGTATCAGCCGGAGCGGCAGCGGCTCGTCTACGCTCTACCGGGGACAACCGCCGTGCTGTCGATGCACGTGATGTCGGACCCCCGGGAGGAGGGCCGGCACGGTCAGCGGGATCATCTTTTCCCATCCGGACCCCGCCGTTGCCTTGAACGAAATCCGTCAGGCTGGCGGAACGGTCGTCGCGGAGGCCCTGAAGATGCCGTGGGGCCTAGTCCGGGGCGTGTTCGCGGACCCGGATGGGAACGAGTTCATCATAGCGGGGTCCCGCTAGGCAGGAATTCGCGCGCCCCGCCGCGTCGATCGACGCCACCAGGCTCGTTTGGGCCCAACGGGCCGCAAGGAAGTAGCGCAATCGCATGTTTCATAGCCATGAGCGTGCTCAGGACGGGTCCACATGGCAGGTCACTCGGGCGCCACCTCGGGCGTGCTCTACCGCGGAGTACCGACCAAGACGTGGCGGGAAGTCCCGCTTCCCACGTCGTTCGAGGTCCGCAACCTGCTCTCGAAGGTCGGAGGACTCGACCGCGACCTCCGGGGCGAGAACGAACTCTGGCGAGCTCGACTTGGGAGCAGCGTGTTCACGGGTTACCAGAACGGTACGATCTATTGCACCGGTGGGCTCGAACCCGACCTCACGCACATCTACCTGAGAATCGACGAGAAGGTCCGCGGCCGCAAGCGGCCACCTGCTCGCGCGCGCTGACCAAATCGCCCGGGCGCCTCCGCCGAGTTCCGGACCGGGACTATACGGTCTCGTCCTTGGTCGCAGGCCTGCGACCGGAGACTACGAGCAACTCGCACGGTGCCCCTTCCGAGTGGGGCCCAGCGTAGTCAGCGGACGCCTCCGCCACCGCGCGCCAGGCCTCCTTCTGGGCCGCCGGGGGCAGGTCGGCCACGAGATCCCCCAAGATATCGTCGTCAAACCGCAGCAGCTCGTCGACAGAAGGAAGATGGAGCGGCGACCGAACCGCCTGGACCTCCACTTCCGCGTACCCGGTGTGCCGTAGCATGGAATCGAGCAACCCAGGCGCGCCCAAACTGAACGGACCCGGACCCTCCGCGGTGGGCTCGGTGCTCCCCTCGGGCCGTTTCCACTGAGATAGAATCGAAAAAGGAACGGCCATGAACCCGTTTCGCTCCGGCGTCGAGAAGACCGTCAGCCCAATCCTGCCTCCCGGCCGGAGGATCGGGAAGAGCCGCCCGAGGGCGCTAGTGGGATCGGCTAAGAACATGAACCCCTGGCGACAGGCCACGGCGTCCATCGAAGCCCATGGCACGTCGGGGGCCTCGCCGTCCATCACGCGGGCGACCACGTTCGAAAGCCCCGCGGCGCGGGCATTCCGAGCCGCCAACTTCACCATGTTCGGGCCGGAATCGGTCGCGACGACTCGTCCCTCCGGGCCGACGGCCCGGGCAAGATGAAGGGTCAATCCCCCACTGCCCGCGGCCAGTTCGAGGACGCGATCGCCCGCCTTGAGGCGGAGCCTTTCGAGAAGTACGCTCGTGGCCGGCGCGAACCAGGCGTCGACGATCGGCGCCCAGGAGTCCCATTTCTCCGCCATGGCATCCCAGCCCTCGCTGATGCGCTCCTTCCGGGCCGCAGGGTCGAATGGGCCGCGCACTTCGGACATGGGATCAGACCGCGGGAAGGTCGTTGCATCGCTCGCGCCCATAAAGCGTCCGCACGGGGTCGAGGCGACCTTCCGGACCCCACCTCTTGGCGGCACCGAGAGGACGCCGTCGGCCGAGGCTCGCGTCGTCCGTAGGTCGCCGATCCTCTAAGCCGACGCGATGGCGCCGATCACGATGAAGGGCATAAGACCCGACGAAACGAGGTACACTTGTCCGAGCAGGGACAGTTGGGGGAGCGCGACGCTCCCGTGGACCACGGTGTACAACGGATTGCCGCCGACGATGCTGGCGACCAGCGCGACGAGGGTCAGAAGGAACCAGAGCGCCGCGATGAGGCCGAAGACGGTCAGCGTCAGGGACCTCAGGGAAGCGGTCTTCATCGTGGATTCACCGTGGCTCGTGAGCGATGAGTTCGATGGGTGACTCGACATAAGGATAGCCCCTCCAACTCAGGTGACAGGCGCTAAGCAGCCGGAACGCGGCTCACCAGATCTGCACCCGGAGCTTTTCCGGCCGGAACATGGGCGCGCCCTTGCGTATTCCGAAGGCCTCGAAAAACGGTCCCGAGTTCACGATGGCCCCGATCACGCGAAACCGGCCCGGGGCGTGCTCGTCCACTGTCAGGAGCCGCCGGGCATCCTGCATACGAACCGTTTCTCTCCAGATCTGAGCGTAGGAGATGAAGAACCGCTGCTCGGGCGTGAGCCCCGCAACTGGCCGACGGCCTGCGGGGTCTCTTGCAAGGCGTTGCTGAAGCGCTTCGAAGGCGATGCTGACGCCGCCCAGGTCAGCGATGTTCTCGCCCACCGTCAGAGCGCCCTTGACGTGCGCCCCCGGCAGAGCCTCGAACTCGTCGTACTCTGCGATGATCTTCTTCGCGCGACGTTGGAACTCCCGCGCGTCCTTCGGGGTCCACCAGTCGCGCAGGTTGCCCCGCTCGTCGTATCGACGGCCTTGATCGTCGTATCCGTGGGTGATCTCGTGCCCGATCACAAGGCCGATCCCGCCATAGTTGACCGCATCGTCCATCGTGGAGTCGAAGAACGGAGGTTGGAGAATACCGGCGGGAAACACGATCTCGTTCTGCGTCGGGTCGAAGTACGCATTGACCATGGGGGCCGTCATTCGCCACTCGTCGGGGTCCACTCGGTGTCCCAACCGGGCCATCTTCCGGCGGGACTCGAACTCGAGCGCGCGGCGCACGTTGCCTAGGTAGTCCCGCCGATCGATCCGCAAGGACGAGTCGTTACGGAAGTGTCTCGGGTGTCCAATCTTCGTAGTGAACCGACCGAACTTTGCCAACGCTCGCCGCCGGGTCGCCGGGGTCATCCATTCCAGACTCTGGAGACGATCGCGGAACACCTCGCGTAGGTCGGCGACGAGCTTCTTCATGCGGGCGGCGGCCTCGGGGGGAAAGCATTCGGCGACGAAGAGCTGGCCGAGTGCGTCGCCGATCGCCCGGTCGGCGGCGCGGACGGCCCTCCTCCAGGGCGGCTCCGGATGCTGCTGCCCGAGAAGTGTCTTTTGATAGAACCGAAAGTATTCGGCTTCGATCTCGCGATGCAGAAAAGGTGCACTCGTCCGCAGCAGGTGCCAGCGAGCGTAGGTCCTCCAATCCGATATCGGTCCCCGGCGGAGGAGCTTCTCCACCCCCGCTAGGAACTCGGGCTGGCCCACGATCGCGTAGGAGAGCCGTTTTGCACCCCGACCGGATAAATAGCGATCCCAGTCTATCGCCGGAAATCGAGCCCGGAGCCTGCGAATCGAGGTCTTGTGGTAATTCTTCTGCTCATCTCGCAAGTCGGTGCGGGAACGGCTCGCTTTCGCCAGCTCGGTCTCGATGCCGATGACCACTGTGGCGCGGCGGCGGGCCTCCGCCAGGGGGTCACCCAGGAGCGAGAAGGCCTGGACCAGGTGGCGTTCGAAGGCCTTTCTCTGCGGTTCGAACCCGGGCGCGAGGTAGTACTCGCGGTCCGGCAGGGAGAGCCCGCCCTGCTGGATGTAGAAGGCGTACACACGGCTCTGCTTCTTGTCTGGGTAGACCATCGTCGAGAACAGTGCAGGGATTCCTTTGCTGTGGAACTCCGCGAGCAGCCGAACGAAATCGTCGACCGACCGGATCGATTCGATCCGCTGCAGATCCGAGGCGATGGGGAGGAACCTCAGCCGGTTCCGCCGAGACAGGTCCATCGCGGACGCATAGAAGTCTCCCACTTCGCGCGCGACCGATCGCAGATGGGGGCTTCGGTGACGGTTCGTCCGCTCGACGAGTCGGTGCAGTCGTTGGTAATTGTACTCGTTGAGTTCCTCAAAGGCGCCCCACCGCGACTTATCGGCCGGGACCGGGTTGCGTTGGATCCAGGAGCCCACGGCGAACCGGTAGAAATCCTCCCCGGGCGACACGGAGGGGTCCATGTATCGCACGGAGAATCCGGGCGGACGTGGCTCGGCGAGGCGCGTGCGACGAGCCGGAACACCACGCCCACTGGCCGCAGACGGACGACGGAATGGGCGTGTTCTCGAAGGCGACATTCCTGGCCTCGGCACCATTACGACCACATTATCAGTATTTCCGACCGAATCCGGAGAACGAAGGAAAGCGAGCGGGCCTCCCCCGCTCGAGAACGCCAAGGCCGGGGCCGATGAACCAGACGCTATGGACGCGGCGGCGGGTCCGGCTCCTTGCCTCGCCGACGCCCTAGACGCGGGCTCACCTGTCATAATCGTTTCGAGGGCGGTTCCGAGGAGCGACCCACGAGTCAGTCGGCCTGGGAGCGAGAGGCCCCTGGAAGAAGGCTCCGTTCATCCCGGCTTTGTCGGGGGTCTAACGATACCCGTGGCTCGGCCGCGCATCACCGTCAGCTGATCGCGATTCGCACATTCCCATTCTGCGGCGACCAGAATGCGGTCCGCCGCCGGTTCCCACCCGGTGAGAACGACGTCGCAGCGAACCGGCTCACCGGTGAAGACCGGCCGAAGAAACTCGAAGGTCATCTCCCGAGCCAGGAAGTTCAGCCTCCCCCCGACAATGGTCGGAAGCGTACCCAAGAGAAGCCCGTGCACCATCAAGCGACCACGGGAATCCGGTGTAAGGTGCTGGAGCCCTCGGTCCCCTGACGCCTCGACGAATGCCCGGACCTCCTCGAGCGTGAACGTGTGCTCGATGGATTGCTTGTCACCCACTTGTGGCGTGCGACGACCCCGGGCGGTCGGACGCGTTACGACCTAAATGCGCTTTCTAGGACCCGCCCGCTCCTGGTCGCCGGGCCCGGAACCTCTAAGGCGACTGAACCTTCCATCCGGAGGAACCCTTGGAGCGACCGCCGGCGACCCCGGGGACTTCCACACAGGTGGCCAGCTACCTGAATCGCCTCGAACGTGGGCTCGCCGAACTGGATCACTCTTTATTCCTCGCCTGGTGGAACCAGTACGCAGGGGTCTCGTCGGCCGGCACCGGCCGGTGGGACGCGCTGCGCTCGAGGCTGGTCGGCCGAGAGGACCTGCTCCGCTTTCTCAGAGCGGCCCAGGCGCATCCACATCCTCCCCTGTTGGCTCGCCGACTGGAGCTATTCCGCCGCATCGCGGAGGACGCCCTGATCGAGCAGCACCCTTCAGTCGTGCGTCTGCGCGCTCCGCTCATCAAACGAGTGTTCGCCTTCCGTCCCGAGTGGGAAGGGCACCCAGTCACCGAGGCGCGCGTGCGAGAAGTCCTGAGGTTCGAGGATGACCGGCGGGTCCGACGTAGGGCGTACCTTGCACTGCAACAACTGGCTAAGGATCTCGGACGGGATCTCCGCCGACTCGTCGAGACCCGGAACGCTCGCGCCCGGGAGCTCGGATACCGCTCGTTCATGGATTTCCGCCTCCGGTCGGAGAGCCTGCCCCTCGCTCAGCTGGAGGGGTTCATCGCTCGGATTCTGCCGGCGGCTCGGGCGACGTCCCGCCGGTTCCGGGAACAATTCGAGCAGCGCTCCGGCGAATCGGGGTTCTTCCCATGGGATTCATGGCGAGCGGCGGAAGGACGAAACCCGCTCCCGGCCTCCGCTTTTTCCGGCCGGACGATGGTGCCGGACTGCCTGCGCACGATACGTGGGTGGGGGTTTCGCGGTCCACGTCGCCCCTTCCGGATCGTCCAGCGATCGATCCCGATCGGCGGAATGACCCTGGCCGTGGAATTGCCCAACGATACGCGCGTCGCGGTGAATCCTAAGGGCGGTTGGCTCCACTACGGCATCTTGTTGCACGAGTTCGGACACGCAGTGCAGGACCGGTACACCCGAGGGTCCACTCACGTCCTGCGTGGTCCGGAGAACGTTCCGGGCTTCGCCGGGTTCCACGAAGGGATCGGCGGCCTCTTCGAGCGTATCGCGAGCCTGGACTCGTGGCTCCGCGACCGACCCGGGGTCACGGTGGACCTGGTTCGGCAGTTCCGGGAGAACATGCAGGACGAAGAACTGCGCATAGGAGCGTACACGGCGAGCTGGGTTTGGAAAGAAATTCAATTGTACAAGCACCCCGGGGAGAACCTCGGTCCGCGCTTCCACCGGACTGATCGAGCCGCCTTCGGGTTTGACCAGTACCCCGAGGCACCGTACGCGGACCCCTTCTGGATCGAAGCGGCGTTCTATTCGAAGAACTACCTGATCGCAAGCCTTCTCGGAGCTCAGTTTCGGCAGGCGATCCGGGAGCAGGTCCCGGGGCCTTTCTGGCCCAACCGCGAGGTGATCCCATGGCTGGCCCACAACTGGTTCCGTCACGGGATTCGATACGATTGGGTCCCGAGGCTCAATGAGGTCACCGGGCGACCGTTCGGGGTCGCCGATTTCCTTGACCGGGCCCGGCGCGAGGAGTAGTCGGTTCCATGGCGACTGTACCGGGCGCCGACACGAACCGCCCGCCCCCCTGGTCCCGCAAGGGCTGGGCGCTGTTCGTTACTGCCCTGGTCGCGCTCGCTTTGGCAATCGTTTCACCAATCACCCCGTGGTACACGATTTCCAACGAGGTTCACAACTGGACAGTCGAAAATGCTACATTCGACCTCAACACGACCACGACTTTCTACCCCGGATCAAACTACCGGTTCCTCTGCGACACGTACCCGGTGGACGCCCCAGTTTGGGGTGAGATCTGCACGCTGACCCATCAAGAGGCGGGGGGTACCCTCCAGCCGTACCAGGACATCGTTCCCTTTTCGTCACACCCCGAGTCGAGTGACCTGCAGACCATGTATTCGATCGTGTGGATAGCCTCGATCTTTTCCATCTCGATAGGTTTCTTCGCGCTGGCGCTCTTCGTCCTCGATCAGCGGCAGCGTAGGCCGGATTGGAGGGTCACGTTGGGCGCCGGTGTGGCGTTCGCAGTGGCAACGGCTTTCACGTTGGGGGCCGCGATCGGCGTGGCGGCACTTCAGCCGTCGGCGGTGATCCACGACTTAGGTCCGGGCGGGGGAACGGTCGTCGGTGGCTCAACTTTTTGGGGATCGTGCGGACCTTCTGCGACACAGTGCGGCATGTTTACTGGAGCCGAGTCGCAGTCCTTCCTTTGGGGGCCCGCCCTCGGCTGGTACGCGGAGCTTGCGGCCGGAGCCATCCTCCTGGGACTCGCGACGCTCGTGCTGAGAGACGCGTTGCGGCTCCGCAGGACCGCGCGTGCGGCGCGGGCGTCTCCGGGCAAACCTTGACCCGCTGACCGCCTCTCCGCTCCGCGGGGCTTCCGGTGGACCCGTTCAGCCACATCCTGCTCGCGTACCTGCTCGGCTTCGGCCTCTGGGGCCCGGCGGGCCTCCAGTTCGTCGTCGCCTGCGCGTTCGCGGGCGCGCTCCCTGACGCGGACGTGCTGCTCTACCCGCTCTCGACCCGGTTTCCCCTCCTTCGTCATCGTGGAATCTCGCACTCGGTACTCGGGGTGACGATCATCGCCGCGGTCGGCACGTTCGTAGTTCCGCACGCGCTCGCGTGGGCGTTTGGGCCCCGATTCGGTACCGGCCCGCTCCTCGACTTCTTCGTCGCGTTGGAGGTGGGGGGCCTCTCCCACGTGTTGCTCGACGCCATGGACCACTGGTCCGTCCCTATCTTCGCGCCGTTCTCCGCGCACGAGTACCATTTCGACGCGGACCGGATCATGAACGTCGGCGCGATGGCGTTTACCGTCCTTTCCTACGCCATCATGATCTATGAACGGGGACGGGTTGCGCTCTGGATCTGGGAGGTTACGGCGTGGCTCCTTCTGGGAGCCGCGCTGCTCTACCTTGTCGTCCGCCTCCTCGCCCGCTGGCGAGCGGGGATCGCGAAGCGACGGGCCGGCTTTGACGAGGTGATTCCCCAGGCCAACCCGCTCGTCTTCCTCTTCTTCGGACGCGCGGAGTCCAGCGGGGAGCTCCGCCTGCGCGTCGCCCGGTACCATCTCCTCCGCGGTTTCCTCACGCCCACCGAGTCGCTGACGGTCCCCCGCGCCTCGTCGGGCCAAGGGCCCGTCACCAGCTCCGCCGAGGCCCTGGCCCGAAGCTACGGGCCGGCGCTTCATGCGAGTTGGTTTCTAGGCGAGACTCATCATTTCGGCGAATCGCGTGCCACCCCCGGAGGATTCGAGGTGTTCTGGTATTCGCTCGAGATGGCATTCTTCAATCGGGCCGCTGGCGTCCTGGCCGAGGTGGACGCAGCGACCGGGACGGTCGGGACCCGAACCGCCTGGAGGGACCCCCGGCGTGCGCTGGAATCGAACTTATGACCGGCTCCCACGGGACAGGCGGTTCCCGGAGCTCGGGCGCCTAGTGGCTTCCCGGAGGAGCCCCCGGCAACTGAGAGCCCGGATTCATAGGCCTCCCCGCGTTGGCGCACCGGCGAGGCAACCCTGTGGCGAGCAGATCAGCAACATCCGGGACCCCCTGGGCCGCGACGGGACTCGAGGTCTTGGGAAATGCCGATTTCACGAATGGGAGGTTGAGCCGTTCGGGAACCACCGTCGTGTGCTTCGCTGCGGCTTGGTGTCCCGTCACCCGTCGGTTCATGTCGCGGCTCGTGGCGCTCAAGGACACCTTGCCGGCCACGCTTGCGATTGCTGACATCACGGACCTCGAGAACCCGCTGTGGGAGGACTTTCGGGTCCGGATCACGCCATCGATCATCGTGTTCCGCGACGGGGAGGTCCTCCAGCGGGTCGATGGAATGCGCTTCCTCGGAATCACCCGATCCGCCCTTTCAAAACTTGCGCTTTCCTTTTCGGCCCACTGACCGGCCCTCGAGCGTTGTTCGGCGACGGCGATAAGTACCGTCGGGCTGCTTCAACCCGACCGTGGCCGCGCGCTATTGCCCTCAGTGTGGGGGGGCGAATTCTCCGACGGCGGCATTCTGCCAGGTCCTGCGGAACGGCGCTCCCTCCGGCCCCTTCGTCTCCCCTCCCTTCCAGCGGGCCCACGGGCGCGCCGCCGCCACCTCCCGTCTGGGGCGCGCCTCCGTACGATGCCGCTCCCTACGGTGCTCCTCCGTACAGCGCTCCTTCTCCGGCGCGCCCGAGGCGGCGGCTTTGGCTCTGGATCCTAGTCGGCCTCGTTGTTTTCATCTTGATTGTGGGCGTCATCGGATACCTCGCGCTCCCTTACTCGCCGGCCATCAACGTTACCGAAATCACCTTCCAGTCTTCCGACAACCCTTGCGGAATCGCGACTCCCGCAAATGCCAGCTGGGAGGGATTTACAGCGAACACAAGCCAGATAGTGTGGCTCCTTTTCAGCATCGGCGGTAACGTCACGTCAGGCGGAGGGACAGCAAGCTGCACGATCTCGACAGTCAGTTCCGCGACCGCGGGGTTCTCGGTGAGTGGTGCGGACGTGCCGTTGTCGATTCCGGCGAACACCAACGAGATGCTCCAGTTCAACGTGACCTGCCCCGGCTCTGCCTACAATGGGGTGCTGAACCTCTCGGTGACCTAGAATCGCCGGCGCCCTGGGTCGTAAGTCGCAGACCGCTCTCGTTTCGCGACGGGGCTCGACGCTCGCCAGTCGCCCGTGGCGCATCCCGTCGAGGATAAGAGGGGTAAGTCGTTTCCCGTCTGATGCGCTCTGAACTCGACACCATCCGTGCCCTCTACAAGTACAACTCTCAGGTCCGGAAGAAGTATCTAGCAGTCATCTGGCGCCTGCCGACCAAGGAGCGGTACCGGTCCCGTGGCGCATCCTTCCCGTCGGTCGTCGATATCTTTCTTCACGTCCTCGACGCGTATCGCTTCTGGTTCCGTGCGATCTACGCGAAGGACCGCGATTGGAACGAATACCCCATCGGACAGAAGCTTTCTCGGGCAGAGGCCGTGGCCGAGGAGCGGCAGACGGACCGCTTCGTGTTGGGCGTGCTGGCGAAGCTCCGCCCGAGCGACCTATCGCGAACGTTCTCCATTCGCGGGAGCCCGCGACGAATATCCCTCCGGGTCCTTCTCCTGCACATGGCCGAAGAGGAGCTCCAGCACCGGGGCGAGATGAACGCCCTCCTCTGGCAAAAGGACGTCGAGCCACCTATTACTGGCTTCGGAGACTGACCGGGCCGCCGACCGTCGCGCGGGAATCCTTTCAAGAGGTGTGAGTGCCTCACCCGCCGAGAGGACCACCATGGAGCCGATCCGCTTTCCACAGGTCAAACCTCCCTCCCCCGGGGAAGCGCTCCGAGTCGACGTCAAGGGCGTGCCAGTCGCCGTGTTCAACATCGGTGGAGAACTCCGCGCGATCGAAGCGAGATGCACGCACCGGGGTGGACCCTTGGAGAAGGGGGCGGTGACCGGCCGGAACGTGACGTGTCCGTGGCACGGTTCCCAGTTCAGCCTCGACACGGGCCAAGTGGTCCGTGGGCCCGCCACCACCCCGGAGCGGACCTTCCCGGTCCGGCTCGAGGATAACGTCCTCGTCGTGGACGCGCCCTGAGTCCGACCTGTGAGCCGGCCCACCGTCCCCTGTACGACGGTGGATTGGCAGGCACGTTCCGCGGCGCGCGCAGAAGTCTCGGCGGAGCCCCTCCCGACGGCGGCCTTCCGGCAGGGCCTACCCCGGTCGAGCAGACCGGCCAGAACACGGACTCGCAATCCTAAAGTTTGACCGAGTCGCTCCGCGTTTGATTCCATGTCTGCTCGCATCGAGTACGAGGTGGTGGCGCCCGAGTCAACGAAGGGTCTGACTGAGTTCGCTCGCTTCGTCCGAAGCGGCGCACTTCCTGCCACCCTGGTCGAGCTGGTGAAGCTCCGCGCGTCTCAGATCAACGGTTGCGCGTACTGTCTCGATGTGCATTATCGTCGGGCTCGCCGGGCGGGCGTACCGCAACCCCAGCTCGATACGCTGGCGGGGTGGACGGAGTCCCCCGCGTTCTCCGAGAAGGAGCGAGCCGCTCTCTCTTGGACCGAAAGCTTGACCCAGGTGTCCTTGGATCATGTTCCCGATTCCGCTTGGGATCGCGTGAAAGCACAGTTTTCGGAGCGGGAGATCGTCGACCTTTCGATTGCGATTGTCGAAATCAATTCTTGGAACCGGCTGATGATCGCGTTCCGGACTCCCCCGACGTTCGGGACGCAGCAGAAGTCCTCCCCGGGGGTTTCTACCCCTGCGGCTGGGGTGCCTGCGGCTGCTCCGAACGAGCCCCCAGCCCCCTCCTCCCAAAGGCGGTCGGGGGCGTCGCCGTAACTCCCCGTCTCCAATACCATCGGACGCACCCGGAGAACGTCCCCAGGAGCTGAGTGGGCATGGCAATCTCGGTGGGGCGGACCTCCGCTCCCGCCCGAACGCGTCGGCAGCGGTACATGGACGGGAAAGCCGCCCGGCAACGAGTGCCCCGGTCGAGCCATGCCGGCTGGACTCCACCCAAAGGGCGACCCGACCCGGTCGACACGCTCGAAGCCGCGAGCCACACCCGCGTGTCGTCCCTCGTCCCGATCTGGTACGGGCGCATGTCGCTCTCGCCCTTCATGTTCTATCGCGGGTCGGCGAGCATAATGGCCCGCGACCTAGCGACCACGCCAATCTGCGGAGGCAGAGCGCAACTCTGCGGGGACGCTCATCTCAGCAATTTCGGCGTGTTTGCGACTCCGGAGCGAAATCGGGTCTTCGACGTCAACGATTTCGATGAGACCCTGCCCGGCCCGTGGGAATGGGATGTCAAGCGACTCGCAACGAGCCTCGTCCTGGTGGGCCGGAACAACCGGTTCTCACGCGACATCGGCCGGAGGGCCGCTCTCACCGCCCTCCGGGCCTACCGCCACCACATGCAGGCGTTCGGGACCGCTCGATACCTCGACACGTGGTACTCTCATATCGACCGCCGGACCATCTCGCGCCAGTCCAGCCGCGAGGGCCGAAGGATCATCGCCCAGGCGGTCCGTCGAGCCCGCCGCCGCACCGTCTTCCACGCCTTCCCGAAATTGGTACAGACCGTCCATGGGCGATACAAGATCCGGGACGACCCGCCGTTGATCGTGCACTACAAGAATCCCGCCGACGCCGAGGAGTCTCGGAAGTTCTTCGATCAGTACATGAGGACCCTCGCCGATGAGCGGCGGACGTTGCTGGAACGCTACCACATCGTCGACGTGGCCCAGAAAGTGGTCGGTGTGGGAAGCGTGGGTACCGTCTGTTCGGTCATATTGCTCATGGCCGATCGCGACGTGGAAGACCCCCTCTTTCTCCAGCTCAAACAGGCCAACGCCTCCGTTCTCGAACCCTATGCGGGACCGAGCCGGTTCGAAAACCACGCGCAACGAGTCGTGATCGGCCAGCACCTCATCCAGGAAGCCAGCGACATCTTTCTCGGTTGGAGCCGGTTGAACTCCCGCGACTTCTACTTCCGGCAGCTGCGGGACATGAAGTTCTCCACCGACGCCGCGACGCTGCGTCCCAAGACATTGATCGGCCAGGCCGGCCTCTGCGGAGCGGCGCTGGCGCGGGCGCATGCTCGGACGGGCGACCCGGCTTTCATCAGCGGGTATCTGGGGACCCGAGATCTCTTCGATGTCGCCGTTGCATCCTTCGCCGAGGCGTACGCGGACCAGACGGCGCAAGACCATGCTGCCCTGGTCCGAGCGGTCCGCCGGGCGAAGGTCCACGCTGAGGTCGACGTTTAGACATCGACGCCCGCGCTAGTGAAAGAACAGGTACCAAGCCCACACGACGACCAGCGCCGCTGACCAAACGATCAGGAAGGTGACCGGCAGTACCTCCGTGAGACCCTCTGGGTTCACTCGGTCCATCCACGAGATCGACCGAGCCTTCGAAAAGCGGGCCGCATGCGACTCGTACGGACGCAGGAGGTTCACGGAAAGAGACGCTCCCGACCGGAGGGTCACCGGGACGGGTATGGACCCCTCGATCGGTGGAGACAGCTGCTCGAGGCGCAAGTTCGATTCTCGCCACAAGCTCTGGGCATCGTTCGTGCGATGGAGCAGCACGGCCCAGACGAACGTGATGAGGACCCCAAGAACAGAGAGGAACGTGATGAAGAACGTCAGCTCGAGCGGGTTCCCTGACAGGTCAGCGACTGCGACGACCATCGCGGTGATCAAGACCGTGCCGATGGCGGCGAAGTACGACGTCCTTCCGGCCGCGAGCTGCCCCTCCTCGGCCGCCAGGCGCTCGAACTTGTCGTGTAGCCAGCGGCGGTCCTCCAGCGACACCGCGCTCGGCGGGAGCGAGGCGCTCTGGGGCGGAACGGCAGGGTCCACGGGGAGGCAAGTCAGTCGGGCCGTAAACCTGTCGCCTCACTCCGTGGCCGGCGTGGGCGCGCCGCGCAGATTCTAACCGCTAGGTACACGTCCGCAGCTCGAACCTACTGCCAAGCCGCTCGATCGATCCCGGGCTCTTCCCGGCCGTCACGCACCCTTTCACGTGGCGCCCAACGCGAGACCGATCAAGAAGCCCGCAAACCCGGCCGCTAGACCGATGATGATCATCTGGGTCGCGCTCTTGAAGGGACTCCCACCCGTCGTTCGGGCCTCGTAGACGCCAACGAACGCCAGCGTGATGGCCGAAAGGACGACGGATATGACTAAGGCCGACTCGATGGTGATCCTGGGCACTAGGAACGGCAGGATCGGAACGAAGGACCCGGCCACCGTCGCTAGAAAGACGGTGACAAAGCTGTCCCGGGCTTGGGTTTCCTTGACCGGGGCGAGTTTCAGCTCGAACGCCATCATGAACTCCATCCAGGCCCGCGGATTGCGACAGATCCGGTCGAGCATGTCCTCGAGGTCCGCGCCCGTGTAGCCCCAGTCCTTCAGCACGACCCGTACTTCTTCGCGCTCGATCTCCGGGACCTCGCGCATCTCGTCCTGTTCGCGGCGGACCTCGCTCAAGTAGAGCCGGCGGCGGGCCAGCGTCGAAGTGTACGCTACGGCGCCCATCGAGATCGACTCAGCGCCGAGGGCGGCGAAGGCGGCGACAAGTATCAGCCGGTGGATGGCGGGCGCAGCGCCCAGGCTGATGGTCGCAGCGCTCAAGCCGAGCAAGATTCCGAGGACGTTGACGAGACCGTCCTGGCTCCCCAGGATGAAATCGGAAAGGAACGTAGGATGCGGGTGAGTCTCGTACCCTTTCGTGGTGTGCATCATTGGGATTGACCAGAGCTCGCCCGACCGATGGGAGCCTACAAAAGGTTGTCAGCCGGAGGCTGGTTAACGGGGACGGAAGACCATCGAAATCGAGTTTACGCAGTGGCGCGTGTTCCGGGGGGTGAAGTGCTCCCCCTCGAACACATGCCCCAGGTGGGCGCCACAACGGGCGCACTGAATCTCGACCCGGGACCCGTCGGCGTCCGCAAGCCTCCGGACGCTCCCCGGGATCTCCTCGTCAAAGCTGGGCCAGCCGCATCCGGAGTCGAACTTGCTCTCGGATCGATAGAGCGGGGCGCCGCATCGCCTGCACTCGTACGTCCCGGCCGCGGTGAGATGCTCGTACTCACCGGAGTAGGGGGCCTCTGTGCCCTTCCGGACGATGACCCGTTCCTCGTTGCGGCTGAGCTTTCGCCAATGGCTCGGCTCCGATTCCGCCACGGACACAGCTAACCCTTCGGGTTCATTACCTCCCGCTTTCGCGGCATCGTCCCCGTTGCCAGGGTCGTGCGAAGCGGCCTACTTTACGTCCTCGAGTTCGAAGTATATCTTGACCGTGGCGTGGTACTCGATCGTCTTCTGGTCCTTGATGGCTCCTTCGAGCTCCGTGACCCGGAACCAGCGCAGATTGCGGAGGGTCTTGGCGGCGGTTGTCACGGCGTTTTCGGCGGCTTTAGCGAATCCCTGGCTCGACTTTCCCACGACCTCGGTCACTTTCTGAACCATGTTCGGTCCCTGGCGAGCCTCAAGATTTCCTCCGGCATAGACTTTTGCCCGGCCTTGACACCACCGAAGGACGACCAGCCTCCGGCCTTCCCCCGACGAAACGATTAATGCCTCGGGCCGCCCCAATTTTGGTTGGGTCTGGCGACCCCTGCCGCATGGTGAACGAGACGGACGCCGACCGAATCCAGCGCGAAAAGGATCGCCGGCGAGCGGATGAGCGACTGCGCATCGAGCGGGAGCACCACCGCCGGTTGCACGACGTGGAGGTCTTGCGTCGAACAGCTCCTCACGCGGGGTCCGAGTCTCCCGAACGGGCGCCACCCGAGACCCGGGCTCTAACCGCCTCAGAACCCAGCCGTCCCATCCGGGTACCCGTCGCTCCACCGGAATCTCCGCCCGTCTCACTACCAGAGCCCCCTCCCGCCTTACCCGACTCGCAGCCGTCGCCGGGAGCTTCCGTTCGGCCAATCGGGCGGCCGGTCCGCTCCGAAACCCTACGGAGCTTCCTCGCTCTTGACCCGGCCGAACAGTTCGACATTCAGGCGCTGAACCAGATTCCGCTCGCTCCCTTGCTCCGCGAGGGCGCGGGGGACCCGGAGTTGCTTGCGCTGCTCGCGGCACGCTCGGAGGCCCTGATGGAGCGAGTCAAGCGCGAGGTCGACGATCCGCTCAGCGCCGGGGCTCTTCTCCGGGAATTCGCGTTGACTTGGTACCGACACAGCCCGGACGACACCACCTGGGCGGAGACGGCCCAAGATCGCTGGGGCGGAATCTTTGCCGAATCGAAGGTGAGTGGGGGGAAGCTCCACCCTTGGCTGAACATGCGGCTCTGGGCGGTGCACCAGCAGGCCATCCGCGAAGGGAGCGTGGGACATCGGGTCCGACGTGGGTTGTCCCGGTCGCATGCCGCGGAAGGCGCGGTCAGTCGAACCGCGACGCAACAGATTCAGGCCGAGGTGTCCCAAGCCTTCGTCGATGACCTTGCTTCGCGTCCTCGAAAGGCCGAGGCCGGCCTTCCTCTCATCCGGGTAAGCGAGCTAGCGGTCCGTCGGCAGGTCGCCACCGTGAACGAGGCGCTCGCAACATTGTTCAGCGCCTCGGAGAGCGGTCCCTTCATTGTGCTGCATCCGAACCGGTACCCGGATTGCGAGGAGCTTCAGATCCGACCCCCGTCGGGCGCGGCAAGCGGCGCGGCGCTGGCCTTCACACTAGTCACCCCGAAGGGACCGCGGAAGGCTGGAGGCCGGCTCGCCACGCAGGAGCATCCGGAAGGGGTGGACTCTGGCGGTGCCTCTGCCGGCGGCCAGGGCGAGGACGAACAGGTAGACGCGGTCTCGATCTGGGAGGCCAAGGCCGCCTCGGCGGCAACCTGGCGCGCCGTCGTTGAGGAAAGCCGCCGGGAGAAGCGACGGCTAGACGCCCCGCCGCGGGACTACCGGAATCGGCCGCCGTATGCCAGCCTCCGGGAGCAACTCCTCCGGGACGGAGAGTTTCGAAAGGCGTTCCTGGCTGTTAAGTGGCGAGGACGGCCCGCAGGACTCCCTCTGCTTACCACTCTCCTCCAGAAGGGAATAATCGCCCCCGAGGTCGCCACCGACCATGAGTACCTCGAGGCGGAACTGGGCGAGCTGAGCCAGGGGGATCCCCAGTTCGTGCCGGAGGGTGGGACCTGGAAGTTCCCCGGATGGTCCGTTGTTCGTGAGGGGTCGCACCGAGAGGGCTACCGGTATCGCGCCGTTCCTGATCCGGCCGCGTCGGCGTAGCCGCTCTACTCGATCGGCTCGGCGGGGAGCCGTCCCGCAAGCTCTCCGATCCGAGCAAGCATTCCGCGGTACTCTTCGAAGGGGTACTCCGGCTCCCAGCCGCTGACCGGGGATATTCGCCGTCGGAGAATCCTGATCTCGTCGCCCCTCTCCTCCGTCCGAAGACCGCTGAAGTACCAGCCGGGCTCCGCGAGCCGGACACCGTCCTTTGTGGCCCGGGCCAGGAAGGCGGCCGTGGCCGGCAAGTATCCTTCGAGGATCCTTGTTCCCACCGCTCGTCGGGCCTCGGGTGTCCAATCTCCCGGGGCGCCCTCGGGGGCTCCGAGCGCCTTGAGCGTCTCCTCTCGGACTCGGTCGAATTTCGTCACGACGAAGAGGGGAAACATCTGGCGGGCGCGCCGGTCCCGGTCCGCCGCGAGGAACTTCCGAAGCAGGTCGAGAGTCGCGGCCAAGTGCTGATCGTACCGTGCGAGCGGCAACCCCGCGATGCTCGAGCGGTCCGGGACCAGCCATGCGCCATCCACGATAGGGATCTGAATCGGACTCCGCAGGAGATTCAGGGTAGTGCGATCCAAGATGGCGTCGTGGTCCCGCAACTCGTGGACCACGTCCGCCGGCATGCCCCCCACCTGGAACCGGACGGTCGAGAACCCCTGCTCGCCGGACGCGCCCCCGCCGGCGAACCAAGCGATGTGCCCCCTCCGGAAGCCGAACACGAAGGACAGGGGATGTTGCTCCCAATCGATGTCGGCCGCCGGAAATCGGCCGGCGCCGAGCTCGCCGTAGACCGCCTCCATCTGCTGGATGGATTCGCGTTCGGCGTGAAAACGAAACTCATCCGCGTTCTCCGTTCCGAGACGGACCTGGGCAGTGTAGAGGAGCCCGACGAACGTCGTGAGGCCGCAGCCCCGCTCACCGAGGACGAGCGCGGAGGCCATCGATCTCCTCGCCCGCGATCACGCCGGTGGGGTGGACCCTGGGGGACCCCGGGCGACCCGCATCAAGGGCTCACGTTCCCAAACGCCTCGGCCACTCTTGAGTAAACCGGGGCACGTCCGCGGATCGGCTGGAGCGTCGCTCGGTCGATGCTGGCGTCAAGCAGGGTCCAGGTCCCATCCGCCCGAACTCCGCGCGAGGAGATAGCGAGTCGGAAGTGATTCATCGCGCTCAGCGTAGGCGCATCGCTGATGGCGGTGAACTGAGGAATCTCCCCGCCGGCGCTCAGCAGCTCCACTAGCTTGTAGAGGAGCTCGTTGCGATACTGGTGAGTGCTGCCGCGGCAGAGGAGAAGGGTCCTCCCGTGCCCATCGGCCAGGAACCGACTGACCAGCGTGTCGACCGCGGCCTTCGTGATAAAGCGTCGGATGCCCGTCCCTGGGTTCTCTCGTGGCGCACTCTCGGGCGGCAGGCGTAGCGAGAGCGGCTCGATGCGGCCACTCGCCTTGGGTACCCGTCGGTCGTAGTCCAGGATGGCGCCCTCGGCCATTGTGAACGATAGCCTACCGGCGCGAAGCAGCTTCCCGGGCAACACAACCGTGTGGTTCTGGATTGTTGGGCGGTTGTACTCATCGGCCACGCCGCGCCCGAGGATGGACAGCAAGACCTCGTCGTTGGCGGGAGCAGGGTGGATCATGCGGGCATCGATCACTGTCGATCCGCTCGCCGTCTTCTCCACCCGGACCGGTGTCATATGACTCCCCAGGTAGCGCTGATACAGCGGCCCATTGAGTCCCATCGACTCGGCCTTCGTCCCGTAGCCCTTCTCGGGACTGGCTCCATAGATCCAGTGCTCGAGTTGGAGGACCTCCTCCGGGCTCTCCACGAGGAGACCCTCCAGTTGTGCGTCGGTCATCGCGCGTCCGCCCTTCACGCGGGCGCCGCTGCGGGGGCGGGCTGGAGCGTCGCCTGCTCGACGATCTCGTCTGGCACTTTGTTCGCCACGTCGCGGAAGTGCTCGATGAACGCGACGTAGTCGTCGTACGAGAAGTCCGGCTCCGCTCCGCCGTCGGCGGAGAAGCCCTTGCGGACGATGCGGGGCGCCCCGACGGGCTGCATGCCGGCTTCGACGGTCTCGGTCCGGACCCAGCTGAAGAAGTAGGCGGCCTGGTCAAAGTTGACCCCGGCGACCTTCCCTCCGCGGATCTGGGAGAGGCTCTGTGGCATGAAGACCCGGAGCAACGCCTCCGCGTACTCCTTCCGCTTGCGCTTTTGGTCGCCCGCAGGCACTCCGCGGTGGAGTCCCAGTTTCACGAGCACCTCGTCGCGGATCGAGTCGAACTTGGACAGGACCATCGCGGGGTAGATCACGGGGTTTCCCGCACTCAGTCCCTGGGCCTTCATGCGCGAGAATTCCTGGCGCTTGTAGGTTTGGAGCGAGACGAGCAGGGACGCGACCTCGCTGTCGTACTTCAGCATCTGGCGGAACAGCGGAGAGTCGATCTCCGTCGTCATCTTGCTGCAGTCGACCAGCACGACAACGATGTGGCTCTTCATGAGCTGCTGAATGATCGGGCTCGCCGCGACGCCGGTTTCGATGAATTCCTGCACGTCCTCGCCGGAGACATCGTAGGCCGCGAACTGGAGCTTGGCGAACGGGTTGACCCAGTTCTTCTCTTTCAGCACCGCCGGTAGTCGGCCGGAGAGCGCCTTCCTGTAGCCGAAAACGAAGCCGATTTCGGTCATTTCGTCCTTGAGCGTCGCGCCCGGGAAGCGGGCGTCCTTCATTCCCTCGTAGACCTGGCTCATCAAGCGGAGCGACTGCAACGGGGCGTGGAACCGGAACGAGTCCACCACCCGAGTACCGTACTTGACCTGGGCTGCGTAGAGCAGTCCCAGGAAGGTCGTCTTTCCGCAAGCTCTGTCCCCCAAAATCGCTGCTGGGCACATGGTTTTCCTCTTACCCTTCTGCATCCAACAGAGGTCGGGTGGCCCCGCCGACTCCCCCTCCCGCGGCTCCTCGCGAGCCGCGGATGGAGGGCCGAGACGAGCGCTCGTCCCCCGTCGAATCGTAAGGCTGTAACGCCGGAAGCTCCGGGAACTGCGAACTGTCCTTCCCCTGTCGCATCACTTCGGCACCGAGGAGCCCCAGGCTTCGCTCGGTTCGGTCCAGACGGGTCTCGACGCCCCGTAGCCGTACCCCGAGGTCACCCGACGCCCAGAGCAGGTCCCGAGACATGTGGGGAGCTCCCACCGCCGAGACGTCAGTTCGCTCCTGCGTTGAGAGGTGCCGCAGCTGAGTCACCGAGAGCGTCCGGATCTCCAATCCCATCGCGACGAGTTCCGGAGCGACCGCGGCCTGGATTTCGGCGGCCAACCGATCCCAGCCGGCTCCCGGGTCGTTCGAAAGCTCCCGGAGGGCCACTGCCGGCGCGATGGCCTCGACTGTGCGGACGACCAGGGCCCGGATCTCCGGCTCACTACGACCGAGTAGATTCTCGGCCGCCGTCGAGAGCATTCGAGGGTCGACAGGGATCTTGACCTGGACCGCCAAGCGAACCTCCCACGGCGTCTCCGTAGGGTCCGTTCCGGCGAAGATTACCCGGGCGTCCGCGTCCAGCGGGCTGAGGGAAAGGAGGTCCGACCCTTGCCGCCACGGCGGGACGAACACGCCTCCGCCCACCACGATCCGAGGGAGCCTCAGGTCCACCGACTGGTTCGTGGAGGAAGGACCGTGGGAACGAGAGCCACCGTAGAGGACCAGAGCGCGGTTCGGAGGAACGGCCTGATAGTACCTATGGTAGAATTTCCAGCCCACATACAGAGCGACGGCGAGACTCCCGACGGCCCCGAGGGGAAGGATTAGGTCGCTGATCTCCACGGTCCGCCTTGCCGATCCCCGGGACGTCTACCGGGTGCGGCAACACCGCGGCAGACCTGGCGCCAGCCGATTTCCCGGGCACGGCCGACAGACACAACGTCCGTCTCCCAGACGGGGTCGACCCGTCCAGAGTGACTAAAAGTAGAGGAGAGCGAAGGGTTCCCCACCCGACGAACGGAAAAAGAACCGAAACCCTCCATCCTCGTAGTTTCCCCCGTAGAGGTTTGCGTCGATGCGACGTCCCCTACGCCCATCAATACGCACGCATGGGGATAAATACCTAGGCGCCGGCACAGGGTCGAGCATCTCCGCGTGCCCCCCAGGCCCGGGCGCCTGGTCGTTCCGAAGGTTGATATGGGACAAGGGTCAATACGCATTTATCCGCCTGCCTACCCCGCGAGCGCCCGCGGGATCCCGCCTCCCTTACGATGTCTCAGTTCATTCGGGCGAGCGCAGCGAGCCCCCGACCAGCGGCCAAGCAGGGTCTTCCGGGTCACTTACTCGCGCCGGCCCTTGTCTCGAGCGGGATAGTCTGGATTGGCACGTCGCTTGTGGAGACTTCGGAACATCTCCAGGACTCGAGTACCCGGATCCTCGGCTTGCCCGCCCTAGACGGGTGGGCGCTGATCGGCGGAGCGACCCTAGCCGCACTGTTCCTGGTGATCTGGGCGCTCCTCCGACGAGGTCGCCGGCGTGGATCCTCGGAGGATACCTTCGATTCCTCCGGCCGTCCGGCGCGGTGAATCAGCCGCCGCGCCCGGTCTGGGAAGGAAGCGCTCGGCGGAGGTGACACCGCTCCAAGCGGGTGATGACTTATCTGGCGGTTCTGCATCCAGCCCGACCGTGAAGGACCCCCCGACGATTCGGTGGCCAGAGAGGTTCGCGCCCGACCGGGCACCGGTCCACGTCCGGAACGAGATCGACGTTCCGGTGCCGCCCGCCCAGGTCTGGCCTTGGCTCGTCCGGGCGGTGCTCTGGCCGACATGGTACTCCAATGCATCCCATATGCAGATCGTCGGGGGCGGAGCCGACCTCGGCCCAGGAACCGAGTTCCGCTGGCGGACCTTCAGCGCCCCGCTGCGGTCGAAGGTGGAGGAGTTCGTTCCGCCCGAGCGGCTCGCGTGGAGCGCCCGAGGGCCGGGCGTGGATGTCTATCATGCCTGGTTGATCACACCGACCCCCGCCGGCTCCCATGTCCTGACGGAAGAGTCTCAGTACGGAAGTCTGGCCCGCCTCGACCATGCGACACGCCCCGGTCGGATGTTCGAAGGACACGAAAGCTGGCTTCGGGGACTCAAGGAAAGGGCGATGGGCGGTCCGCCGCCCCCTCCTTGACTCGATGGCCAGACTCGGACTGGAAGGCGACGGCAAGGCACACGCTCCGGACCCTGCGGGACGCCTGGAGACAGGTTCCTGGGGGGGCGCAATAAACTTAACCACGACCGGATTGGCCTCCCCCGCCATGGCAGGTATCTCTTCCCTTCGAGCCAACGCCAACGCGACGATCGAAGCCACTATCACGGCCATCTCTGAGCCCCGTGATGTGACGACTTCCCGGGGGCCGTCCAAGGTGGCCGACGCCACCCTGGAGGACGAGACCGGCACGATTACCCTCACCCTCTGGGGGGATGACATCAAGAAGTATTCCAAAGGTCAGAAGGTCAAGATCACGGACGGCTGGGTCAAGGACTTCCGGGGCAAGCTCCAGGTGTCTATGGGCCGCTCCGGGACAATCACCGTCCAGTCGTAGACGGCCATCCCGCGGGGGGCGGCCGCGCCCGCCGCAACTACTGGGCCGGTTCCGCCTCCGGTATGTGGCGAACGCGCGGGCCGACGTACAGCTGCCGCGGTCGCGTGATCTTCTGCTCCGGGTCGAGCAACATTTCCTGCCACTGGGCGAGCCAGCCGGACATCCGGGGGATCGCGAACAGCACCGGGAACATGTCGACCGGGAACCCCATGGACTGGTAGATGATCCCGGAGTAGAAGTCGACGTTCGGGTAGAGGTGCCGCTTGATGAAGTAGTCGTCCGACTCGGCGACTTTCTCTAGCTCGAGGGCGACATCGATCAGCGGATTGCGTCCGGTGACGGCGAACACCTCTCCGGCGACCTTCTTGATGATCTCGGCCCGAGGGTCCCGGTTCTTGTAGATCCGGTGCCCGAACCCCATCAAGAGCCGCTTCCCGGACTTGACCTGTCGTATGAGCTTCGGGATGTTCTCCTTCGAGCCCACCTCGCGGAGCATTCGAATGACCTGCTCGTTGGCCCCGCCGTGCAGCGGTCCGTACAACGCGGCCGCCGCCGCTGCGGCGCAGGTGTACGGGTCCGCATGGGCGCTCCCCACGGTTCGCATGGCTTGCGTGCTGCAATTCTGTTCGTGATCGGCGTGGAGCACGAACAGTAGGTCGAGCACTTTGGACAGGACCGGGTCGGGGGAGTACTCGGTCGTCCAGGAGGGCCGGTGCATCATCGTGAGAAGATTCTCGGCGTACCCGAGGTCGTTGCTGGGGTAGATGTACGCCATCCCGATGGAGTGGCGAAACGCAAAGGCTGCGAGCGTAGGCATCTTCGCGATCAGCCGGTGGATCTGCCGCTGGCGGAGCTCGGTGTCCTGGATCGCCTTGGCCTCGGGGTAGAACGTGGAGAGACCCGCGAGGGTGCTGACCAGCATCCCCATGGGGTGGGCGTCGTGGTGGAAACCGTCCATGAACTTTTTGATGTTCTCGTGGAGCATCGTGTGGTAGGTGATGTTGTGAAGCCACTCGGCGAGCTGGTTCTTCCCCGGCAATCGGCCGTTGATCAGGAGATAGGCAACCTCGAGGTAGCTCCGGTTTCCCGCCAGCTCCTCGATTGGGTAGCCCCGGTAGCGAAGGATCCCCGCCTCGCCGTCGATGAACGTGATACCGCTCTTGCACGCCGCGGTGTTCTGGAACGAGGGATCATAGCTCACCAGCCCGAAATCGGCCTCCGAGACGCGGATCTGCCGGAGATCCGGAGCGTAGATCGACGCCAGATGCACCGGGATCGTGTACTCTTTTGAGGTTCGGCGGTCGACCATGTGGAGCGCGTTTTCCTTCCTCGGTTGGGGAGTGGCCTTCCTCTTTAGAGTGCGGATTTGCTTAGGCATCGCTGGTTCCTCCCGGCGCCCGAGAGGCTCTTGGCTTAATGAATCGTTCCGAGGCCGTTCTCCCTCACGCGGAGGGTATGACGGCTTTGCCCAGTCGCCCCGGAGCTGACCCATAACACCGTTTTAGGGAGGGCGGCGTCTCCCCCGGGCGTGAATCCACGCGAGCGCGAATTGCTCACGGGCATGGGAAACTGCTTCGAGGCGTGCCACGCGGATTTCGAACGAACGATCGAGATGGTCGCGGATAGCCGCCACCGGACCCCCGAGGACGTGAAGGAGACCTTGCGTCAGATGCGCGAACGATTTGCCGCCGCTGATCCCGAGTACCAACGCCTGCGGGCGCGCCTCCCCGCCGACTTTCCCTTTTGAGCTCTAATTCGAGGTCCCGAATGACAAAATGCCCTGCGTGTTTGGCCCCCAATTCGCCGGGAGACTACGACGCGTTGAGCCACCACCTGGTCGAACGCGCCGATGCGAGCGACGCCGCACACGTACGGTGGTTGAACCAGAACATCACGAGGAAGAAATCGACGCCCGCCGAGTTGGAGGGCCGACTCCGGCGCTTCTTTGACCTCGGCTCGGCTCCGGTGTCCGCGTGGATCAGGGCTCGATTCATCGCGAAGTTCTACGGCCAGCCCCCCCACCCGTTCCCCGCTGCGCTCCAGCATCCGTCGCGCGCCACCCTCCTCGGCTACGTCTTCGAGCATCAGCACTTCCTCCGCCAATGGGTGCGTTCGTGCGCCTACATCATGGCACGAACGGACGAGCCCGAGGTGGCCCGGTATGAGCTCGACAACCTCAACACAGAGTTTGGCGGGTTCGGAACGCCGACGCCCTCCCACTACGAACTTCTGCTCCAGATGGGGGAGAGCCTCGGGGTCCAGCGGGACCAGGTACTCCGAACCCCTCCTCTCCCGTCGACGGCGGTCGCGATCCAGGAATGGAATCGGATCGCCACCGGAGAGCACTGGGTGGAGGCGATGGCGGCGATGCACAGCCTGGAGCTCATCGCCAACCGGGACCTCGTGAAGGAGGGGGCATCCATTCGCTACTTCGACCCGGGCATCCTTTCGGGCTCGGAAGTCACCGGGGCCACCAAGGCGTTTCTCCGAGAGGGCTACGAGGCGGACGTGGGACACTCGGACGAGGCGCTCGCCCTCGTCGATCAGTTCGCCACCCCGGCGGGTCGTATCGAGGACGTCCAATCCACGTTCCTCCGCTCGGCGGACCTGTTCGACGACTATCTGATTGCTCGGCTCGAGCGGGCGGCCCAATTTGAAAGTTAACTATGCGGCCTGCGCCATCTGCGACTCCAGCTGGGGGAACCTCTGGGAAGAGGTGGACGGGACACGGCTGTTCTTCTGCTGCGACGTCTGTGCCGCCCAGTTCCGAAATTTGGTGGACCGAATCAAGGCCGAGACGGGGTGGGCCACGGTCGATAGTCTTGACATAGCAGGCGATCGTCGGGGGAGAACCTGCCGGGCCGTTCGAGGCGGCGCGTCCTACGCATGTAAGGTGGCGTTCAACGCCCAAGGGGCCATTCGCACATTCAGCCCCGAAACGGGTCCCTCTCCGAGATGACCCGCCTTCGGTGGCCGCTGCCCAGGCCGGCGATTACGCGCTCATCAGGGTACGGCGCGCCCCACCCAAGACCAGGCCCGGTGCGAGAACGATGAAAAGTGGGACTACCAGCAGAAGGTAATCGATTCCCGGAAGAGGTGTGAGGAGGCCGACGAACGGCCCGATTAGGACCAAGAGGAGGATGGCGTAGAGGGCCGCCCCGCCCAGGACCGCGCCGTTGTGATACCGCCGGCCCGCCAGCGCGAGCCCGACAACGATTCCCACGCCGCCGAGCCATCCCAGCCAGAAGCCGACAAGGCCGGTGTCCGCCCCGAGGGGTTGACCGGAGCGAATGCAAGAGAGCGCACTGCTCGGCGACTGGTGGAGGCACTGGACCAGCGAGCTGCTCGATCCTACGAGGACGGCGGCGGAGACCAGAAGCAGCAAGAAACCGATCGAGCCAATGATGCAAAGCACCGAGGCGACCGCGAAGCGACCATCGAGCTTTCGCAGCACGGCGAAGCCCCGGCGGTACAGGAACAAGGAGACCAGCAGGAGCACCGCGCCTGCCAGGACGAGGAACCCGATCGTGTTGACCAGCGTCGTGTCGTAAGTGAAGAAGCCGCCGGGATTGTGAGAAGCCAACCACAGGAAGACAATTGGAAGAACCACCCCGACAATTCCGCCGGCGAGGCCCACGCCTGCTCCAGTACCTAGGCGGCCGAGGCCCTTGACCTCCATCTCCCGGGAGGGGGTCGGGGCGGGAGCCGTGGGAGGGGTGGTCGGAGGCGAGGAGGGCCCTGCAGTCGAAGTGTCCGGGCCAGACATGGCCGTGTGCAATCTTCTCCTCGTACTTAGTGGCACGTCGGAGGTTTTTACGGGCGCGGAGAGAGGGCGGCCGGGAGGCGGTGAGACTATTCCACGAGCTCACGGGCGCATTCGGAGAAGACCTTCGTGTGGAGGTCCACGTCGGCAACCCGCGTGGAGGGGGACATGAGCGCCATGTTATGAAACGGCGTCAAGAGAATCCCGCGGTTCAAGGCGTAGAGGTGGACGAACCGGTCCAGCTCGGCGTCCTTCGAGGCGATCGCCTCTCCTCCGTTGTGCGGAGGGGTGGGCCGGAACCGGTATTCCGCTCGCGCGCCGAGACGTGTGACGTGCCAGGGTAACGATAGCTCGCGAATGGTGCGTTGCACCCCGGCCGTCCACCGCTTCGCAAGAGGGATCATCCGGCGATACGATGCCGGGGTGATCAGGTGCTCTAGCGTCGCCCGCATCGCGGCGGCGGCGACCGGATTGCCGGAGAGCGTCCCGCCGATGCCGCTTTCGTCGCCGGTGTCCGCACGGGCCTTCGGGAGGGTGGGCTCGGCGATCCCCTCTGCCATGCCGAAGGCGGCGGCCGGAATTCCGCTCGCCACCGGTTTGCCCAGCGTGATCATGTCGGGCTGTAGGTGGTGGGCGCGAGTGTACCCGCCGGGCCCTTCGCAGAGCGTATGCGTTTCGTCGATGATCAGGATCGTTCCGGTCTGACGCGTGATCTCTCGCAGGCGGTCGTGATATCCCGGATCCGGGAGAATGATGCCCTGGTTGGTCATCGCCGGCTCGGCGAGTACGGCGGCCACATCTCGCGGGGCGAGCGCCTGTTCCAACGCCCCCACGTCGTTGAACTCAATCAGTTTGGTCGTGAGAGAGGGATCGACTGGTGGTCCGATGCTTCCAGGGTTCGGCCCGATCCGTCCGTCTTCCAGCTCAACGAGGGACTCGTCCACGCTGCCATGGTAGCAGCCGTTGTAGACCAAGATCTTCGGACGGCCCGTCACCTCGCGAGCGATCCGTATGGCGAACCGGTTGGCGTCCGTCGCCGTCATCGCGAGCTGCCAGTACGGTAACCCGAAACGGCGCGCGAGCTCCCGGCCAACCCAGACCGAGTCCTCGGTCGGCAACATCGTCGTGATACCACGCCGAAGCTGCCGGGCGATGGCGCGGACGGCCACGGGCGGGGAGTGACCGAACATCGAGCCGGTGTCGCCGAGACAGAAATCGACGTAGCGATGCCCGTCGACATCCCAGATCCTCGCTCCGAGCGCGTGGTCCACGAATACCGGGTACGGTCCCGCCCACCGAGCCATCCAGTTCATCGGAACGCCGGCGAGCAACGATCGGCGGGCCTGCTCGAAGAGCTCCCGCGAACGGGGGTTCTGATCCTCGAAGTGCACCAGCTCGCGAGCGAGGAGCCGAGCGAGCCTCATCCGGTCGATGGTGCGTCCTTCGCCTGCTCCGCGGGAACTCTGCGGTCCGTCCCCTCGAGAACTCCGGACCATCTAGGACCCGTCCCGCTCGGATTCCTTGTCCGAGCCCTTCCTCAGCGGATCCTCGAGCACCTTCCCCTCGCTCTTCCCGGGAGTTGTCTCAATCGGCTTCTCAGAAGCCTTGTCCGGGACTGTCTTCGGGGGCTTCTGCGGAGGCACCTCCTCTTCCAGATGATACTTCGCCACCAACCGCGTCGTGGCAGTGTGGTTGGTCAGTGGACCGCCCATGAGGTTCGAGTTCGACACCACGGTGATGCCCCCCTTATCGTTCATGATCCAGGAGGTCCGAAGCGTCATACGCACGACCTTCCCGCTCTGGCCGGAGTACGTAACCTGATCTCCCACCCGCAGGGTCCCATCCTCAAGCATGTACAAGCCGGCGATGACGTTCGATAGCGTGGCTTGAAGCGCCAAGGATACGATTAATCCGCCGACGGTGGAGACCGCGACGACCGTGAGGTCGGACGCCAGCTTCGTGTAGAAGGCGACTCCGACGACCGCGATCAGGATCCAGATCGCCCGGATCGCATCACGGGCGAATATCAGCGTGGTCTCTCTGATTCCCGCCCGCTTGCCGAGCCGCCGGATGAGGCGAGACACCCCTTCGCCCAGCAGGCCGAGGGCCCCAACGATTCCGGCGGCTCCCAGGACCAACTGCCACTGCGATGGAGTAAGAATCACGAACCTCAGCATCCCAGGGGCGACCAGCCAGACCTAGACAAAAACCCTAGGGGTCGGTCGCGGGCGGGTGCCGTACCCCCTCCGGTACGCGCTGGGAAGCCATTCAGGAACTGCGCTGCGGCGTTGGGTCGTCGGTCGGCTACCGGGCAGGCCCGCCGGATGCGGGCCGAGACGAGCAGCGGCCGCACGAGCCGTTGGGGATCCGGGGGCACCGGTAGAGCTCGTTCGGGGACACTGGAACGTAATACCACCGCTGGAACCTGAGCGCCTTCGATTCCATGCCGATCTTTTCGGGGGTCGCAGAGGCCGATCCTCCGGCCGTTCAAGCTCTTGGGACTACTGCTTGAACGCGAAGCTGTAGCTCGGACTCACGACCTTGCCGCCGTCGACGATCAAATAGTCTCGCTCCAGCGGCTTCCCCGCGAAGTAGCGGGTCAAGCAATCTCGCGTCCCGTCGCTGTAGCGCTTCTGCGCCTCCAAGGAAGTGCCAGAGACATGGATCGTCAGGGCCTGGTTCGGCATCTTTCGCCAGGGGTGATCCGGCGGCGCGGGCTGAGGATACCAAACGTCTCCGGAATACCCGGCCAGGTGCCCCTTCTCCATCGCCTCCACGAGCCCCAGAGTATCGACGATCTTCCCCCGCGCGGTGTTCACGAGGTACGCCCCCTTCTTCATCGCGAACAGTCGTTCGCGACTGAACAGGCCCTCGGTCTCCGGCGTCAAGGGACAATGGATCGTGATCACGTCACACTGCGAGACCAGCTGATCCAGCACCGCGTAGCGGATGCCGAGCACCTCTTCCTCGACCGTGGTCAACCGTCGGAAGTCGTAGTAGAGCACCTTTACGTCGAAGGGCCTGAGGCGCACGGCTACCCGCTGCCCGATCCGCCCTGACCCGACAATCCCGACGACCTTGCCCTCCAGGTCGTGCGACCGGGATGCGGCTTCGGCGATGTCCCATCGACCGTCGATCACCTGCTTGTACGCCGGAATGTAGTTCCGCACGACGGACAAGATTTCCATGATCGTGTGTTCGGCGACGCTGACCACGTTGGAGCCCGTAATCTCTGCCACGGTGATCCCATGGGCCGCGGCCGCCGCGAGGTCGACGTGGTCGGAGCCAACCCCGGCGGTAATGATGAGACGGAGCTTCGGCGCCTTCTCGATCCGCTCCTTCGTCACGTACGCCGGCCAGAACGGGGTCGTGATGAGCACCTCCGTCGTGGGAAGCTGGGCATCAAGTTGTTCCTCTTTGTTAGTAAGTACGACCAGCTCGTGTCCCTTCCCCTCGATGAATGGGCGAAGACCCAACGCGTTCTCCGCACAGCCGAGGAGCTCGGGGTTGCTCGCCGAAGGCCCTCCGGGATACAGAACCGCTACGATCTTCATCGAACGCTCCTCCAAAATCTGTCGGGCGAAGGCTGAGGTCCCGCTGCTATAAAACTTAAGGACGGAGAGACTTTCGAGGTCCCTTTCACTCGCCCGTCCGGAGCGTCGTGGGGGCCCCGCGCCGGCACAACGGAGCAGGCCTCGGCGGTAACGGCCACTCAACTAGAACCCGACCAACCGGGAGCCGCTGTCACAACATCTAAATCGGGTCCTGTCCAAGTTGATTCGTTAGAACAACGGTCCCTCGCTCCCGGCGGCGTACGAGGGTGGCTTGGGGAAACCGGGGCCGCGTTGCTCTCAGGATTAGCCGTGGTTCTGGCCACGGGGGGTGTCGCGGTATTCGTTCGTCACCGACGGCGGAAGGAACGGCCCCCCCTTTCTCAATAGGCCCCGCCGGGGTTTCGCGCCGATCCATCTCCACGGCACGCCGGCGACGTCGTGGCCAAATCGGTCAAAGGCTCGGTTGAAATCGATGTCGTCCGAGACGAGCCAACCTCCCTCGGGCAAGTATTCCCACGCCGTCCGATACTCCCAGAGCATGTGGTCTTCTGAGTGATCGGAGTCGTGGAAGAACAAATCGATCTTCCCGAGCTCGCGAAGCAGCCGGGGGAGCTGGTCCTGGGCGGAGCCGACATGCAGATTCCACCGGCCTCGGAGTTGCGGCGGGATCGCACTACCTATTCGAGCCACCTCGGAGGCGGGCAGCTCTCCCGGGGTCGGGGGCCCGGGCTGCCAGCCGCCTGGAGGCCCGATTTCGATGGAGTGGAGCGTCCCCAGGTCATTGTCCCTCAAGGCCGCTAGAAGGTAGGACGACGACAAGCCGTGCTCGACTCCGGTTTCCAAGAGGACGCGCGGCCGTGTGACCCGTACAACCGCGTAGAGAATCTCGTTGTAGGCTTGCACGCGCCACCCCGGCCAGCGGCGCACACGGAGGGTGCGGTATCGCTCCTCAAGCAAGGCCGACCAGCCGACCGCCTTCTGGTCAATGTCAGGGGGCGCCCGAAGCCCAAAGGTTTCCAGGAACGAGTCCAGTACCCCTGAGGAGTAGGTGCGGCTCGCTAGATGGGATGCCGACGATCTCAGCTTTCCCGGCATGGACGCTGGCTCGGCCATCTGTGGGATTCCCCACCTTTGAGTCCTCTTTAAGGTGTTAACGACCGCGTGGAGCTTTGGACGAACCACCCTGCCGGGGAGCGGTAGGCCCGCCGCCTTCGCCATTCCTCGGGCGTAAAGACGAGGCCGGTGTACCCGTCAACCACTCCTACCGGGATTGTCGAATCAGAGAGGCGTCACCGTCGACATTCTGAGCCGGGACCTCCGGAAGGTCGGAGAGTCCCTCCTGGGTGCGGTTCTCGAAGGTCGGGAGCCCCCGGAGTGTATTCCACACCCAGGGGCGCGAAAATACGACCACCATCGGAACGATCCCTAGTACGATGAGAATCAGATCCACCCATAGGCCCGGGACCCATGCCGCGCTCGGCATGCCGAGAATTGTGGCCCCCGTATTGGGAATCAGTACCACGACGCTCACGAGGGCGAGCACCAGGGCGATGTACGCCACGCCGAGCATGCGCAGATTGGACGTGTTCGCAAGCGCCGCGATCCGGTTCGACACCTCTCCCAGTCGATTCGCGGCCCCGGCGAGCTGGTTCGCCTCGATGGCGTTCCGGATCGCTACCAGGTCGCGCACTCCCTGAGCCAGCCCCGCAGAGAGTTCATCGAGGTGCGACACCTCCGCCCGAACGGATGGAAGGTACGCCTCGAGCCCCGGAAACTTTGAGCCGAGCGCACCGTCGAGTTCCGCCGAGAGGACTTCTAACCGGACGATCTGCTTCCGCGCTCCGGCGAGTGCGTGCAGGAGGGCGCCCAGCTCCGGCAAGGGAGCTGGATCCGGTCTGCCCTCGAGAGCATCCAAGCGCCCACCGAGAGCTTCGAGCCACTCGACGTAGGAACGGTGGGCCGCCTGCAACAGGTCGACAAGCGCGATCGTGGCCGGGGGGGCCTTTGACCCCTCGACCAAGAGGCTCGGCGGGACTTCCGATCCAAGAGGGCGGACTCCCCCCGCGTCGATCCAGATACCGTGCCAGACCGGCGCACCGGCCCGGTCCAAGGTCGCGAGCGTGAGGAGGGTAGCGCCGGCACTACGCAACACCGGACGTCGGGACGAGCTCAGACCCGGATAACCGACCGCGGAGAGTGCATCGGCGAGACTCGATACTTCCGCCACAGGTGTGAACGAGCCCCCTTGAGGTCGAGGTTAGCTGGCTGAGATTCAGATAATAACCGTATGTCCGCAGAGGAATCGCTCCGGCCTCCGACTTCGGTTCTGAGGAGTAAGCCAAGCGGCGAGTCGACGGCCTCAGGTCTGTCGTCAGGAGCATACGTCTTCAACGACGGCCCCGAGCTCGTGGTTCCTGGGGGGGGTTCGCATATCTCAATCCGAACAGAAGGATTCCTGCGAGGAGGGATTCTACCGAACAGTGGAGCGTAGCCCCGACCGGATTCGCTTGCTCTTACAGACTATGTAGGGCACATTTTCGGCGCGGACGCTCCCAGGGAACGGTCAGAACGAGCTGGGCGTCTTCATATAGTCGATAACAGATTACAGATTGTATGAAGCTGATCCAGACCCGAGTCCCGGAAGCAGAGTACGATCTACTCCGCCGGAAGGCACGAGGTGAAGGAAAGACGATGCAGGACTGGATCCGGGCCGCCATTCGAGCCCAGTTGCTACCGGACAAGGTCGACCCGACCGACCCCATTTTCACCGCGTTCCCCCTGGTTCGCAGAACGGGGCCGAAGTCGAACGTGGCCGAGCGTCACGACGAAATCCTGTACGGGCCGTCAGAATGATCCTGGTCGACACGAGCGCATGGTACGCCCTCGCGGACAGTCGGGAGCGTCACCACGGGGACGCCGTCAGGCTCTTCGCGCGTGTGACCACAGGCGAGTTCGGCAGAATCCTCACCACCGACTACGTTCTCGACGAAACCTACACCCTCCTTCGCATGCGACTCGGAATCGGCCCGGTTCGTGCATTGCGAGACCTTCTGACGGGCTCGTCAAACCTGCAGATGGTGCGGGTCTCCGAGCGTGACTTCGATCACGCGGTCGACCTCATGCTCGCTCACGCGGACATGCGATGGAGCCTGACCGATTGCACGAGCTTTGTCCTGATGCGAGAGCTCGAAATCGGCCGCGCCTTCACGTTCGATCACAATTTCTCAGAGGCCGGATTCCAAGTTCTTCCAGCTCCGAATCCCTGAGCACTCGATGCGGTCGGTCGAGAGCGGGACCCCGGCCCAGCCCCAAGCGACGAGGGAGGGAGGATATCTAGCCGCGAACGGATTCGGTCCAACTTCTATTGAAAAGGGATACAGTCTCGGGGCAGAAGCCTACAAAGAGATCGGTCCGAAAATCCGGACGTGATCTCCCTGCGACCTGGAACCGTCCGGTTAGACAAACCCCTCCTTGGCCAAAGGTCGGCACAGCTGGTTGAGGAGCCTGACTATTTCCAATGCGCCCGTTTCCGGTAGCCAGGCCGAGGGCCGTTCCGGACCGAGCGAGCAGTTCGAATCTAACCGGGCCCACGCGGGACGGGGGGTAAAACCAATTCGCTGAAACTTGCACTACCCCCCTCCACCTCAGGGCGGCATCGTGGGCCCCGAAGGCGTAGCGACTTACTCGACGGCCGACTTCAGCGTGTGTCGTAGATGGGCCGACCTGCCGAGATTCGCTCGGACAAATCGAGAGTGAGGAGAGATCTTGTACTGGTGGCTGAGAGACCCGTGGACTGGTGACCGCTGTCCCGTCTCTCGGCCGCTAGGAGCTCCGTCGCTCTCCGGGGATTGGCCGGGCCACTCGCGCTGCGGAATGAAGGCATCCCCCCTCTCCCGGACTCTATTTCCTCGGTCTGTGGGGCACCGATATCAGTAAGTACGTATGCGCGCCCACCTCTGGCCCCACCCGGGTCTCCAACATGGACCTGTCGAGTATCTGGCTCGCCATCGTCGCCCTTGGTGCCTCGATGATCAACGGGGCGATCGGCTACGGGTTCTCCTCCATCGTCACGCCGATCGCGCTTCTCTGGTTCTCGAACAAGGTCCTGAACCCCGCGGTGGTCAGCGTCGAACTTCTTGTCAATGTCGCGCTCCTGTTCCGGGAACGCGCGTACATCCCCGCGACCAAGAGCCGGGCGATGCCCGTCGTGACAACGCTGCTGCCAGGAGTCCTGCTCGGTACGGTGGGACTCAGTTACCTCGCGGTCAACGACGTCAAGGTCGCTGTCTACCTGATGCTCCTGCCGATGGTGACCGTCCAACTGTTAGGGCTCCGACGGCCGTTCACCAATGAGCGCCGCAGCGGGTCGATAATCGGCCCGGGGATCGGGTTCCTGTACGCTTTAACGACGATCTCGGGCCCTCCGCTGGCCGTCTTCTTCCGGAACCAGGGCTTGTCCAAGAACGAGTTCCGGTGCACTCTGGCCCAAGTGCGGGTTGCGGAGTCGAGCCTCACCCTGACGACCTACTTCCTGTTCACGGAGTTCCTCGGGGCCAACCTGATATCGGCGCCCTCGCTCGGGCTCATCCCGTTCCTCCTCATGCCAGTCCTGATCGGCGTACCGGCTGGGGCCTGGTTAGTGGGCCGCGTTTCCAGAGACGCATTCACGCGGTTCGTTATGGGGATGGACGGTCTGGTGGTCTCCTTTGGTCTCTCGCAGGTGATCGTGAGGTTGAAGTGGGTGGGGTCGACCCTCAGCGACCTAGTTTTCGGCGTGCTTGCGGCCATCGTCGTCGCGTTGGCCTCCTACTCGCTCTACCGGCTGCCCGGCGCCCGAAAGTTGGTGGATTCTCCACTTCCCGTCCCCCGGGAGCTAGTGGATTCCCGACTCTCCGCCGCCCTACCCGTTCCGCCCGCCGCTACCGACGGCGACCCGAACGCGCCCGTCATCGAAGTGTCCCCCCAAGGGGTGGCCGCTTCGGAGGGAGGAGGAGAACCCTTGCCCGGCTCAACTCTCCCGCAGATCCCATCGGATCGCGAATAGCGCGATCGAGCGAGTGATTCCCTTTCGTGAACAGTCACCTCGCCAGTTCGTCCCCTTCGGCATGTCCGCGACCCCCGCTCCCGGAGCGGCTCGACGTGGACGGTGACTCTAAGGGAGATAATACTCCGTCAAACCAACTTGGCCCTCGTGTTACGTTAGCGAGCTGTTTCGAAACGGCCGCTTATGCGAAATATTCGTGAGAAGACGCTCGCGCGAAGACGAGAAATGAGATCTAGCCCCGAGCGGATTCGAACCGCTGTCGCCGGCTCCAAAGGCCAGCATGCTTGGCCACTACACCACGGGGCTGCGGTCGGACGCACCGTGGGGCGATACTAAAAGCTCCCGGCAATCAACGGAACGGAGGGGCCGGTCCTCCGGCGAACCGATGACGGAAATTCGCCGTGGCCGGGACAAGTTACTGCGTCGGACCCGGATCCTGGCAACCCTCGGTCCGGCCTCGTCAGCCACGCGCGCGCTGCGCGGCTTGCTCGCCGCGGGAGCGGATGCCTTCCGCATCAACTTCTCGCACGGCAGCCCCGAGGAGCAGCGTCGGCTTATCCGGCGGGCCCGGGCGGTCGCTCGCGGGCTCCACCGTGAAGTGGCTATCGTCGCGGACCTACAGGGCCCGAAGTTGCGGCTGGGGGACGTCGTGAACCACTCGATCGAGGTTCACGATGGTCAACGGCTCAGATTGGACCAGGACCCGACCCCCGGGAGTGCCGACCGTCTCTCCATCTCTGTTCCCGAGCTTAGCTCGGCGGCGCGACCAGGGGATCCGCTGCTCCTAGGGGATGGCAACGTGGAGCTCCGGGTCGAACAGGTCTCGTCGACCGCGATTCATACCCGGGTGGTCCAAGGGGGAACGATTCGCTCGCACCAGGGTATCTACCTGCCCCGGGCCCGGCTCCGCGGGTCTATCCTGGGGCCCAAGGATCTCCAGGACCTCACGGTCGCGCTCGAAGAGCGAGTCGACTTCGTCGCCCTCTCTTTTGTGGGGACCGCCCGCGACGTACGCGAGGCCCGGCGCTCGATCGCCGAGCGAACCCGGGAACCGGTGGGAGTCATTGCGAAGATCGAACGCGCACGAGCGCTCGAATCGATCGACGGCATCCTGCACGAGTCCGAAGGGATCATGGTCGCTCGGGGGGATCTTGGTATCGAAGTGCCCCTCGAGCGGCTCGCCTTGGAACAGAAGCGGCTGGTCGCCCTCGCTCAGAGGGCGGGTCGGCCGAGTATCGTGGCGACGCAAATGCTGCTCAGCATGGTCTCGTTGCCTCGGCCCACTCGTGCCGAGGCCACGGACGTCGCGAACGCGATACTCGATGGGACAGACGCCGTGATGCTTTCGGAAGAGAGCGCGATAGGATCGTTCCCGACGTTGGCGGTCGCGTGGATGGATCGCATCGCCCGAGCGACTGAGGGGGCAATCGATCGGGAGCGGTTTAGGACACCGCGCACCGACCGGCGCCCGCCGCCCACCGAGGAAGCGGTCGCGGAAGCGGCGGTGCGGACCGCGGAGGCGATCCGTGCGGGGGCCATTGTGGTCCCGACGCACTCGGGGCGCACCGCCCGGCTGGTCTCCCGGCTCCGGCCCGCCGTCCCCATCCTGGCCTTGTCCCGGCTGGAAACCACCCGTAGGCACCTGGCGCTGACCTGGGGCGTCCATACTGAATCGGTGCCAGCCCGGCTTTCCCTTGACCAGCTCCGACGGTTCGCCGAGAGCGCTTCCCGACGCGCCTTCGACCTGCCGGGTGGTAGGCCGGTCGTGATGACCGCCGGATATCCGGTGGAGGGACGGCCGACGAACCTCGTCACAGTCACTTCGACGTGAGAGGCTCCGCGCCCGTCCCGGAGTCACCGGACACCGCCGGCAGGGGGGTGCCCGCCCGGTTGGGCGCGACCAGCAGTACGAGGGGTATCGAGACTAAGGTGAGAACCCCGACGAAGATCCACGCTGTCGTGAATCCAGCCAGGACGGCGATGTAGCCGAAGGCAATGGCGATCCCGCTCCCGAGCAAGACCTGGATCGAATTCATCGCGGCGATGCCGAGGGCGAGGCCCTGGCCTTGAGTTTCAGGTAGGTAGGAGGGAATGAGGTAGAGCACGGCGAAAACGATCCCATCGAACAGCCCCATGATCACGAAGAGCCCGGCGCTGAGGTAGAGCCCGACGAACGGGATGCTGGCCACCAGGACCCCGTCGCCCACCGCGAAAATCACCAGCACCCATCGGCGGTCCCAGCCCCGTTCGGCGAGCCAACCCCCTAACGGGCCACCGGGGAACGACATCAAGATGAACACGGTCGCAATGTCGGCGGCGGTTTGCGTCCCCCAGGTCGGGTGCACTTTGGACGCGAAGAGAACAAAGTCCTGGGCGACGATGTACATCGCGGCCCAAAAGCCGGTGAACGCGAGCGAGAGCGCCCAGATCGACCGGGACCGGACAACGCCCCAGACCGCCCGGAAGACCTGCGAGCGATCCGGCGTTGGCTGAAGAGCCGACTCCCGGGGAAGCACGAGCCAATTGTAGAGGACCATCACGAGCAGAGCGGTTCCGCCGAGCCCCAGGGCGAACTGCCAGCCGAACCGCAGACCGATGGCCGCCCCGACGGTGACGCCAATCGCTCCCCCGAGACTGAATCCGCCGTTGTAGAGTCCGATCACTGGGCCTCGCTTTCCCGGGGGGAAGTACGAGGCGACCAAACTCAGGGCCGGGGAGAAGAAGAAAGCCGCGCCGACGCCCGCGAGGAACCGCAGGAGGATGAGGTCGAGGATCTGGGTCGAAAAGGCGCAGGCCACGCCCGCGATGCCCATGACGAGGAGGCCGGTCAGTGCGGTCCGACGGGATCCCCAGCGCAAGGCGAGTACGCCGGCCGGGACCTGAAAGATCCCGACTCCTGCCAGGAACGCTCCCAGAACGATGCCCAGCTGCGCCGCGTTCGCGTCCAAGGACGTCCCGATGAGCCCGAGCACGGCGCCAACATTGTACCAGTTGAACGCGTAGACAATCCGCGCGCCAAAGAGGGCGAACGCCGGGGTGAGGCTCGGTTTTCGGGGGTCGGACGCGCGGCTCAGGGGATCAGACCTCGCGTCCGAAAGTATCGGAGGAGCCCTTGGGCGGCCATCGCGGTTCCCGAGATGAGATCGGGCTTCTCGTCCGAGGGCGACGCCCCCGGTCTGAGCTCCCCCTCGGACCGCTGGAGCGCATCCGCGACGTGCTCCACCGAAGGGTCCTCCCGGGCCGCCGCCAGGGCGACCTCCCGCCACCGAAGCACGATCGGCGGGTACTCCTGGAGGGCCCGAGCCCCGTCCGCTCGAGGACCGAAGTGGGTGTACAGCAGCCGTGCCGGATCGAGCTCCCGCATACGGTCGACGCTGGCCAGCAGCGCCTCGAGGTCGAGGTCCGGGGGAGGAAGCGCTGGTCTCACCCGGCCCGTCCCCGGCAGGTGCACCCCTGCCGCGTCACCGGTGAGGAGAGAGCGGGTCGGCTCGTCGAAGAACGCGAGGTGGTGCTTCGCGTGGCCCGGAGTGTTGACGACAAGCAGATCCCCGTCCTTCAACGGTAGGCGTTCGCCTCCTGACAAAGCGACGACTCGGGCGGGTGGAACGGGAAGGATCTCTCCCCACAGTTCGTCAGCGGCCGCCCCCCAGGCCCGACGGGCGCTCGCCCTGAGCTTCGTGGGGTCCAGCATGTGCGCCACCCCTTCTCGATGGACGTACAGGGTAGCTCGGGGGAATAGCTCCGCCGCGTTCCCGAGGCCACCGGCGTGATCCAAATGGATGTGCGTCACGAGGACACGGTCCACGTCCTTCACCTCGATCCCCGCCGCTCCGATGCCCTCGACGAGGTGCGCTCGGCAAGTGCTGGGTCCCGTCTCGATGATCGCCCAGCCGTCCGGCCCCGGGATGGCATAGCTTGCGATGAGGCCCTCCACGTCACGGAAATCTAGGTCGAGCTGGAAGCGGTTGGCTCCCAACTCCTCGACATGAACAGCGGACACTGCCTCGCCTAGGTGACCAAGCCGGCCTCAGAACCCGATAAGATAGAACAGTACGCCGGCCAAGGCGGCGAAGACGATGAAGGAACCAACCCAGACGGACTTGTTCCAGCGCCACACCTTCGCTCCGTCGAGGGGGCCGATCGGGATCATGTTGAAGGCGCCGAACCATCCGTTGATGTAAGCCAGGAAGAGTAGAGTTCCGGAGAAGATACTCTCGGATGGGTAGATGGCAGCTACCGCGAACGACGACCCGAGGAAGAGTATGGCGAAAACGAAGTTCGTGGCCGGTCCCGCCAGGCTCGTTCGGCCCCAGTCCTCGGGGGTCGTCATTCCACCAATCATCGTCGCTCCGGGAGCCGCGAAAAGGAGGTGGGTGGAGGCGGCGATGATGACCGAGACCAGCAGGCCGAACGGGGAGAGCCGAAACTCGGCCCAGTATCCTCGCCGTTGGGCGGATATCTTGTGCGCCAATTCGTGGGCCACGAATGCCGTGACCGCCGCGGTGGCCGCGCTGCCGATAATAAGAAGCTCCGTCTTGGCGGGGTAGACCGCAGGTCCCCCGTACACGAGGACGAAGTCGAGTGTGAGAACGAGTGCGGCGATCGTAATGTGGCGAATCTCGGTGGGTGATGTGCTCACGGGGCGCTGCGCGGCAATACGCGGCCCTACCGTGTAGGTGTATCCGGACTCCGGGTATCGGCCGCTCACGCGGGGATCCTGGCCGTGAAGCCCGTCATTTCATGCGTGCACGGCGAAGGATGACCGAGGGCGTTAACGATGGGTACTCCCCCGACGTGCCGCGCCACCGGCTCGCCCGGCGCCTGTCCTTACTTAGCTCTGCCTCGCCGGGCTGGGGGGCGACGAGGGGCCGACGCAGACCGGGTCTTACGGGCTTTCTGTTTCTTCCCGCGGGTTGCCTTCGACCGAGCTCGCGTTCCTGAGGTCGGCAGAACCGCCTGAGGAGCCGTTGAGAGAATTCGTCGCGGGATCCCCGGCGGCCGTGCGGGCGCCGGTAGGCCAAGATGCTGACTAAGAGCCTGCTCCGTTTCGAACTCTAGGCCCAGCGCGCGGGCCCGGTCGAGCTCTCTACGGCCTTCCGCCTCATGCCCGGTCTTTTCGAGGGCGGCGCCGTGCAAGAACCTCAGTCGAGCGTCTTCCGGCGTCGTGTCGAGCATCGCTTTGAGCTCGGGCGTCACCTCGGTCCAGCGGCCTGCGTCGACCAACGCGGCTACCAAGTGGGCGCGCACCTCCGTGCGCGTCGGATCCTCGTCGATCAGTCTCCGGTAGATCGCAATCTCCTCTGCGGGCTTGCCCGCGGCCCCCGCCGCAGCGGCTAACCCGACTCGCGCCTCGAGATTGTCCGGGGAGGTCTCCAGCACCTCGTGGAAGATCTTCTGCGCGTCGGGGACCAAACCGAGAGCCAATAGGGACCGAGCCACGCCGTTCCGGGCCGGGGCGAATTCCGGTTTGAGCTCGAGCGCCTGACGGAAGAATCGAAGCGCCAGGGCGGGGACGCCCCAGTCGAGCCACGTTCGGGCGCGAATGACGACCTCGTCGAGCTGGCGCGCGCTCGGAAGTTGGCGGGCCCCGGGCCGGGTCGGCACCGCACGGGGCTCCTCGCCGAGGTAGCTGCCCAGGTTGAGGCCCGTTACCAGCTCATGGAACCGGGCTCCGTCCACAACGGTCGCCCCTTTCCCGGTGAGCTCGGCCGTCAACGCGAGCGGGAGCCTCCCGGGCGAAAATACCACGAGCCGGGACGGACGGTCCGCCGCTTCGCGAAGTAGGCCCTGTACGGTCGAGAGCGAGACCTGCGCCGGGTCCTCGAGGAAAGCGTAGAGGAAGTCGTCGGTCGTCTTGAGCAGGAAGCCCTCCCGCGTCGGTCGCATAGAGTCGGGCTGTTGGCCGAACGCCTCGGTCAACTGCCCCACGAGTTCGGTGAACGCCGGAGCGGGCACGAGTCCCGCCACGTCCCGAGGTTAAATATACTCAGCCGTCGAGGCGCGGTTGTGGAGTTCGAGCGTCTAGCCAAGTGGTTTCCACGGATCGAGCAAGAGATTGCTCGGACCTATTCCGAGGCACGACAAGACGCCGGAAGCGAGGCGGTAGCCGATGGGCTCGGGATGCTGGAGGAATTTACCCTCCGAGGCGGAAAGCGACTCCGGGCCTTACTCGTGCTGGGGGGATATCACGTCGCGACAGGGCGGGAGCCCGGACCGGCACTGAGCGCCGCTGCCGGCCTCGAACATTTCCAGAGCTGGATGCTCATTCACGACGACATCATCGATCACGCAGAGGAACGGCGCGGGGGTCCGTCGGTCCATCGCCTCCTGGCCACGCACCACGGCGATGAGCGACTGCTCGGCTCGAGCACCGACTACGGTGTCGGCATGGGGATCACGCTCGGCGATCTCCAGGAACCGTTCGCCGTCGATGCGATTCTGCGGAGCCCGGTCCCCGGGTCTCTACGGCTTCGGGCGATGGACGAGTACGTGCGAATGACTCGCGAGACCGCCTACGGACAGTTACTCGACGTGCGCAACGGCGTGCTGCCCATCGACCGAGTCCGGGAGGAGGACGTGATGGAGGTTCACCGCCGCAAGACGGCCGAATATACCGTCGCCGGGCCCCTGAGACTCGGCGCCATCCTCGGGGGAGCCTCGGCGCGACTTCTCGCCGACCTCGAATCGATCGGCACCGACCTCGGCGTGGCCTTTCAGCTCCGGGATGACGTCCTCGGCGCCGGGCTCGCGGAGGCGGACATCGGCAAGAGCGCGAACGATCTCATCGAGGGAAAACGGACGCTGCTGGTGGTCGCCGCGTGGGGGCGGGCTGACCCGGTCGGTCGGGCGCTCCTGCAAGAGGTGCTCGGCAATGCGGCAGCGCCCCCCGCCCGCGTTCGGGCCGCCCAGGAACTGATCCGGTCTACCGGCAGCCTGGCATATTCCGAGCAACACATCTCCGAGCTATCGGAGCGCGCCTTCGCGCGGATCCAGAAGAGCTCGACGCTCCGCCCGGGAGCGAAGAAGTTGCTCGAACAGGTCGGGGACAAGCTCGTCCACCGATCGATGTAGGCCGGGCGCGGGTCCCGGCGGCGGAGGCGTCTACTGCGGGCCGTCCGTCGGCGAAACCCCGGCGGCCTGTAGCGCGTCCGAGAGCTCCTTGGTCATCGTGGTGTAACGCTCCTTGAGCTGGTTCTCGTTCCGCTCCAGCGCCTTCACTCGGACCTCGAGGGTCTCCTTGTCATCTGTGAGGAGGTCCTGGACCTCCTTTTTGCCTTGAGCCTTGACGAGAAGGCCTCCGATCGGCCGGTAAATCGCCGTGTCATCGGGCACGGTCTTGAGCTCCTCCAAAGTGTGCGTTGTTTCGCGCAGCTTGAGGTCGAGTTGCATACGCTGCTGACTGATCTGAGACAGGTCTTGCTGGAGCCGCTGGTACTGACGAATATCGTTCTGAAGTTTCGCCGGCAGCGCCATCGGCGGTCGCAGGAAGGGGGCCGAACTTAAGCGCTTCGGGAGCGAGCGCTATTCGTCGGGCTTACCGGATACCGCTGACCCTTGCGCCGCCCGTTCCGTGGACAGAACGAGCCCAATCCAGGCGAGGTACGTGTTCAGCGCCGCGCGGCAAGCGCTCGTGTCGGCCGCGGTGATCCGGAGCTCGACCGACGTCTGGCTGGCTCGGACGAGCTCAGCCCGGGCGCGGGGGACCTCTCGGGAGACTTCCGGTGCCAATGCTCGAGCGACGCGCTCCGCGTCGGCCGGAGTCGGCCGATGAATCCGAAGAGTGGCGTGCCAATCGGCGGAGTCGCTCACGCCGCCAACTCACGGCGCAGGGAGTCCACGACACGGTCGGTTTTGGCGGCCGCAGCGTGGACGTAGGCCGCCGGGTCGAGGAGCTGATCCAGCTCGACGTCCGAGAAGTGTTTCCGAAGGACCGGATCCGACTTGGCGCGCGCCGCGAGCGGTTCGCCGGTCTTGTCGTCGAGAGAGAGCGTCCGGAGAAACTCGTGCGCCTCGGACCGGGGAACTCCCCGTGCGGTGAGTGCGAGCATCAGGTTCTCGACCATGACGCCCCCGCCGGTCAAGCCGAGGTTGGCGGCCATGCGTGCCGAGTCCACTTTCAATCCAGAGTGGACTTCGACGAGCTTGTGAAGCATGTCGTCCGCCAGGACGATCGAATGGGGGAGCACGATACGCTCGTTCGCCGAGTTCGCGAGGTCCCGCTCGTGCCATTGGGCCATGTTCTCGAGCGGAGGGAGGGCGAAGGCGCGGACCAGGCGCGCGAGCGACGTCACGTTCTCCGATACCATGGGGTTCCGCTTCTGCGCCATGGTCGAGCTTCCTACTTGGCGACGCTCATCGAAGGGTTCCTGAACTTCGGCGATCTCGGACCGCTGGAGATTCCGAACCTCGGTCGCCAGTCGCTCCGCGGTGCCGGCGACGAGCGCGAGCCAGTTAGTGAACTCCGCGATCCGGTCTCGGCCTACGATCTGCGTGGGAGCCTCGTCGGCCCGGATCCCGAGTCGACGCATGACGGCCGATTCAATCTCGGCCGACTTCGGACCGAATCCGGCGCCGGTCCCGACGGCCCCGGCCATCTTCCCGACACAGAGCCGCCCGGAAAGTTCGTCCAGCCGCTTGCGGTGCCGAAGGACCTCGGCCGCGCTGACGGCCATCTTGTACCCGAAGCTGGTCGGCACGGCATGCTGCCCGTGCGTACGCCCGACTTCGGGCGTGGCTCGGTACGTATGAGCAAGGTCGGTCAACACCTGCCCTAACTCGGTCAGGTCCCCTCTGACGATCCGAACGGCATCCTGCAGTTCGAGCGCCAGGGCGGTGTCGGTGATGTCGGCCGAGGTGGCTCCGTAGTGGACCCACGGTCCGCCGATACCGGACTGAGCGGCGAGCGCCCTCACGATGGCCATGACGTCGTGCTTGACCTCCGATTCGAGGCGGTCCACCTCAGCAAGGGTTACCCCGGTTCCCGCCGCCGCCGCGGCGATGGCCTTCGCGGCCTCGACGGGAATGAGTCCCAGCTCCGCCTCACTCTCGGCGAGGGCGGCTTCGACTCGTAGCGCGCGACGCAGCCGGTGCTCCCGTGAGAATATCGCCCGGACTCCGGGACGACCGTACCGGAACTCCAGCGGGCAGAACAGATCCCCCGGATTTTCCGTCACAGGCGGCGGACCCGGACCGGGCTATATATGCGTGCTGTCGCGCGCTCTGTTGAGACACGGCCAAGCGTACAAAACCCGTTCTTTCCGATGCGTTATTACTCGCGCACGTCTCGACGGAGAAAGCGGTTCAGCATGGGTCGTGTTCTTGTCGCGCTGGGCGGCAACGCCCTCCAACGGGCGGGCGGGCATGGCACCTGGCCCGAGCAGGTGGCCCAGATGCGAGTGACGGCGGCGGTGCTCGCGACCCTCGTCGTGGATGGGGAGGAGCTGATAGTCACGCACGGCAACGGGCCCCAGGTCGGCACACTGCTGCGCCAGAACGAGCTTGCCGAGCGGGAGCTCCCGCGACGGCCGATGGATGTGCTTGGCGCGGAGACCCAGGGCCAAATTGGGTACTTGATCGAGCAGGAGTTGACCGCCGCGCTGGTCCGTGCGAAGGTGCCCAGGACGGTCGTCGCGCTCGTCAGCCGTACGGTCGTCTCGCGACGAGACCAAGCCTTCAAACACCCGAACAAGCCGGTGGGCCGATACTACACCGAGGCGGAGGCCCGTACGCTACGCAAGGGCGAAGGCTGGCAAATGGTGTACGATGGCGCACGAGGAGGCTGGCGTCGGGTAGTGCCCTCCCCGGAACCCATTCGTTGGATTGAGGGCGAGGGCCTGCAGAGGCTCCTGCCCCGCGGCTGGGGGGCGCACATCGTACCCGTGGTGACGGGCGGCGGCGGGATCCCGGTAGTCGAGAAGAGCAAGGGAACGTTCGAGGGAGTCGAGGCGGTTATCGACAAGGACCGTACGGCCGCGCTCGTCGCCGCGACGATGGGCGCCGACACTCTCGTGATTTTGACGGACGTCCCGGCGGCCGCGATCGGCTTCAGGAAACCCTGGGAGAAATGGCTGGGCGAAGTACACGCCTCTGAGATGGAGACCTATCTGCGACGGGGCGAGTTCGGGGAGGGGAGCATGGGACCGAAGGTCGAAGCCTCGCTCGGATTCCTCCGCAATGGGGGACACCGGGCGATCATCACCGATCCTCCCTCGCTGGGCCGCGCGATGCGTAACGAGACGGGAACGCGGATCCTCGCCGACTGAATAGTCCCTTCAGCCGCTCCTCGACCGAGGCCGTAACAACCGCTCGATACCGCTCCCGTACTGGAACGCCTTCTTGGGACGTTCAGCCAACTCCGGAGGGACCCCAAGGGCCATGGCCACCTGCCGGAGCAACGGCTTGCGTCCTCGGCCCGCACGAAGCTGGTCGACGGAAAGTTCCCGCGCATAGCTCAGGAAATCCGGCTCCAGGAAAGGAGACGCCAGCTTCCTGTGCACGTGATCTCCAAGGGATATCGAGAGCGGCCAATCCTCCTGTAACAGACGGTCGAGGTCCGCCTGTCGCTTCATCTCCAGATCAACGGACGAGAGGCCTTCGAAGTGGGCGTACCCGAGAAACAACTCGTCGGCGCCCTGGCCGCAGAGGACGCGCGCCTGAGAGGCGGTCTGCATGGCGAGTGCCATACCAACGAGAACAGCCCGGGAGACAGGGCTTACCCCTGACAGCGCGCGACGCTCTGCCGCGAGGACTTGTTCGATGTCCGCTCGATAGACCGTTCGACGGACCCACGTCAGCCCCAGAACACGGGCCCCTTGTTCGGCCGCGAGGAGGTCATGGCTCCCGCGCACCCCGACGGTCACGAGCTCGACTTCGGCGAGCTCTCGAGCCCCGACCGCAACGAGGGATGAGTCTAGGCCCCCAGAGTACAGGACACTGATCCGGCGCGAGCTCCCAACCGTGCGCAGCATAGCGTCTCGCCACCGCGACGCAACCTCCGCGGCGACTCGCGAGGAAGGCTGTTGCATGTCCATTGGAAGCGCTCCGGACTCAAGACTTAAGAGCCCGCCGACGCCGACCCCGTCATGAGTGCCCCGGCCGCGCGACCCCGCCCCCGGCGACGCGCGGTGTTCGTGGACCGCGACGGGACCCTCATGCCCGATCTGCACTACCTCGCCGACCCTGAGGCGACTGAACTGGCCAGCGGCGTCGGCGATGCGCTGCGGCTTTTTCGTCAGCACGACTACCTTGTCGTCTGCGTCACCAACCAGTCCGGCGTAGGTCGGGGCCTTTTTCCCGAAGAGACACTCCACCGTATCCATCAACGGCTCAACGAGAAACTCCGGCCGTATCGGGCTTCCGTGGACGCGTTTTACTATTGTCCCCACACCCCCGAGCAACAGTGCGACTGCCGGAAGCCGGGAACAGCCCTGTTCCACCGGGCTGCCGAAGACTGGGCGATCGACTTCCCTACGAGTGCAATCATCGGGGATCGCCTAGCGGACGTGGAGGCCGGGACCAAGCTCGGCCTGTTCACCGTCCTAATTCCCGAAGTAGCTCATGAGACCCTCGTGAACCAGGAGTTGTCGGAGCGGGGGATCCATCCGGACATCCGGGTATCTAGCTTCGGTGCCGCGGCCGCGGCCGTCCTTCACCGGGGTTAGCCCAGGTCTCGGTGCCCGCGGAAAGCTTCTAAGGCGGACCCGGCTCCTCGCGCGGATTCTCTCGTGGTTCTCCCACTTTTGGAAGCGGTCATTGGTATCGCCCTGACTTGCGTCCTCTCGGCGGGCGCGGTTCGGGCCGGCGCCCTCACGCTCGTCGCCGGAGTGGTCGCGACGATCTTCGGATCCTTCATCGTGGTTGTTGGAGGGTTTCCGTACCTTGCGCTTTTGGTACTCTTTGTCGTCGCGAGCGTGCTCGCGACACGCTTCCGGTTTGAGGACAAGCTACGGAAGAACGTCCAAGAGGGAACGCACGGCGAACGAGGTGTAGCGAATGTGCTCGCCCATGTGGTCGTCCCGAGCGCGCTCGTCGCCGTGGGTTGGATTGCCCCCACCGTGCTCCCTCCCGCAACGACGGCGTTTCTCTACGCCTCGGCGCTCGCGTTCGGAGCATCAGATACGTTCGCGAGCGAATTTGGGGTGCTCGCCGGCCGGGCCCGCAGCCTGCTCACGAGAAAGCTCGTCACGCCGGGAACGAACGGAGGAGTATCGGCCCTCGGAGAGGCCTGGGCGTTCGTCGGCGCGTTCACCACCGCGCTCGTTGGAGCGGGGCTCTTCCGCCTCTTCGGTCAACCGGTGCCGCCACTCGGAACCTTCCTCCTCGGGGTCACGCTCGCCGGGTTCCTCGGGTGTCAGGTAGACAGCCTGCTGGGCGAAACGCTCGAGAATCGCCACTATCTGTCGAAGGGCGGCACGAATCTAGTCGCGATGTTCATCACCGTGCTGATCGCCTGGGGCCTCTTGGCCGCGCTCGGGTCGGGCCCCGGATGACCGCGGAAAAGAGGCAGGGCACTGCCGTGGTTCTTCTGTCGGGAGGAATGGACTCCGCCACGGCGCTCGCGGTCGCGCGTCAGCATTTCCGGCGCGTCGATTGCCTGACGGTCATCTACGGACAGCGACATCGAAGGGAGATCCGGAGTGCGCGTCATCTCGCGACCCATTTCCGGATCGCACACCATGAGGTCCTGCAGCTCCCGCTTGGACCCCTGCTCCGGTCGGCGCTCACCGACGCCAAGCGTCCCCTGCCACGCGCTCACACGAGTCGGAAGCCGGGACGCATCCCGGCCACCTACGTCCCCGCTCGAAATACAATCCTCCTCTCCATTGCGCTGGGCTACGCCGAGAGCCTCGGCGCGGAGGCGATCTACATCGGTGCGAACGCAATCGACTACTCGGGCTACCCGGACTGCCGACCGGAGTACTTCCGGGCCTTCGAGCACCTCGCGCGTCTCGCGACGCGTGCGGGAGTCGAACGGCGCCAAGAGATCCGGATCGAGACCCCCTTGCTCCGTCTGTCCAAGGCCGACATCGTGCGACTAGGAGAGCGACTCCAGGTGCCGTGGGAAATGACCTGGAGCTGCTACGCGGGCGGTCGCACGCCGTGCGGGCGGTGCGATTCGTGCGTTCTGCGTGCGCGGGGTTTCCGCGAGGCGGGGATCCCCGACCCCCTCACGACGCCGGCTCACATCCGCTCGAGGCGCTCGAGTCCGAGATAGTCGAGAGTGTTCCCCAGCGCTTGACGGCTCACTGCCACTAAGGCGAGACGGCTCGCCCTGGCCGGTTCCTCCGCTCGGATCACGGGAACGGCCTGGTAGAACCGGTTGAAGGCTTCGGCCAGGCCGTAGGCGTAGGTCGCGACCGTGTGCACGTGGCCGGTCCGAGCGACGTACTCGATTGTGCTGGGCAGCCGGGCGATCGTCCGCACGAGGTCGATCTCTTCGAGCAGGCTGAGGGCCTTCGCCTCGAATGGATAGGGAGGAGTTTCTCGTTCCGCCTTCCGCAAGATGCTCCCTGCCCGGGCGTACCAGGTCCTGAACGAACGGTCCGCTCCGTCCCTCGAACGAGAGGGCCTCTTCCCACCGGAACTTGACCGGCTTGTCGGGAGCGATCCGAAGGATGTGGAACCGGACGGCGCCGGCACCGACGTGCTCCGCGATCGCCGCGACCTGGTCCTCGGAGAGGTCCTCCCGTCGCTTCAAGACTTCCGCGTGAGCCCGTTCCACGGCCTCGTCGAGCAGATCGTCGAGATTGACCGCCCGTCCCTTCCGGGTCGACATCCGGCCTCCCTCGGGAACGGTGATGTCCTGGTAGATCAGGAACTCCGGCCGGCGTGCCTCCCCGATCTCCGCCAGCATCGCGACGAGCGTGCGGGCATGCAACTGGTGATCCTGTCCGAGCACGTCGATGACCCGGGCGAACCGGGAGAACTTCTGCAGATGGTAGGCCACGTCGCGCGTGGGGTAGAGCGACGTCCCGTCCCCCCGGGTCACAACGATCGTCGCGCTCTCTTTCGGCAGGCCGTACCCGCGCGCGTCGAGTACCAACGCTCCGTTCTCCTCCACGACGGCGTGGGGCGCCTTCCGGAACCGGTCGATCACCTGAGCGACGAATCCGTCCCGGACGAGGCTCGATTCCCAGACGAAGCTGTCGAACTGGATGCCGATCCGCGCGAGGGAGGCCAACATGCCCTTCAGTACGGCCTCGGCGATCTCCCGGTGGCGCGGAGGAGCGTTGCCGGACTCGAGCTCTCGGACCAGCTCGGCGACCTGCTGGGCCGCGACGGGATCCTTCTTCAGGAACTCGCTCGCGTAGCGGTACGGTCGGCCGTACCAGTGGTCAGCTTTCTCAGACGTGACCGAGACCCCGTCAGGCGGTCGCGCGCCCTCGCGAATCTCCGGAGGCCACTGCTCGATCGGTATCGCCCATATCCAGGTGATCATCGCGGATTGACGGCCCATGTCGTCGACGTAGTACTCGGTCGTCACTGGATAGCCGGCCGCCCGGAGAACCCGGGCCATCGTGTCGCCGATGATCCCGTTCCGGACTCGACCGACATGGAACGGGCCGGTCGGGTTGGCGCTCGTGTGTTCCACGCTCACCTTCTCGGTGCGCGCGGGTCCGCGACCGTACCCCGGTCCTCGGGCGAAGACCAGTTCGAGCGTACTCTGGACGAGCCGGTTGGTGTCGGCATGGAAGTTGACATAGGCGCCCTCGGACGTCACCCGAGCGAGTCCGCCGCTGAGCGGAAAGTCGGTCGCCAGGTCGATCGCCAACCGGTCCGGCGGAACTCCGACGGACTTGGCGGCGCGATGGGTAGCATAGCCGAAGTCGGCCACGCCTGACGGCGCATCGTCGAGCTGTCGGTCGAGGGCTTCGGCCGACTCGGGGTATCCATGCGCCCCTAGGCGCAGTCCGAGCTCCCGGACGATATGTTCGCGGACCGGCCGCCACGGGTCCCACAAAGTTTCCGAAGCCGCCGAGTCGCCGCTCGCCACTGCTGCGTCCCGAACGCTGATGAGGCGTGTCGGTCTTAACCATTCTTCCCGAATGTCGACCTTGCTCGTGCGGTACGGCGAACTTGCCCTCAAGTCCCCGCCCGTCCGGCGGGAGTTCGAGCGGACGCTCCAGCGGAACATCATGAGTCAGTTTCTCGCCGCCGGGCGGACGTGCCGGCTTCGTGCGGATCATGGTCACTTGTACGTCGAGAGCGACAACGAGCTCGAAGCGCTCCGGTTGGTCCGACGGGTCTTCGGCGTCACGTCGGTCAGCGCGGTGGAAGAGATCCCGACCGACCTCGACGGGATCCGGTCCCGGGTGATCTCCTGGGCCGATCCCTTGCTTGGACCACGCAGCTCCTTCGCGGTTCGGGCGCGCCGGACCGGCAGCCATACGTTCACTAGCCAGGAACTGGCGCGGGACCTCGGGGGCCGGTTGATGACCCAGTGGCCCGACCGTCAGTTGTCGGTAGATCTCGAAACTCCCGCCGTGGAGTTGTACGTCGAGGTACGGGGTCCTCGAACGTACCTTTATTCCAGCCGGGTCCGCGGACCGGGGGGATTCCCACTCGGCGTCGCGGGCAAGGTGGTGGCCCTTGTCGACGGACCCCGGGGGGCCGTGGGGGCCTACCTGATGATGAAACGCGGCTGCCGGGTCGCTTTCGTCACCGCCGGCGCGGGGCAGGCTCTCGTGGGGAGCACGCTGACCCATTTCGACCCCAACGCTCGCGTGATCCCATCTGGGGCCGAGGAGGCTCCGTCCGCCGTCCGAGCACTGGCGGGGGAGACGCACGCGGAGGGAGTCGTCCTCCCGCTTCAGGTAGAGCAGTTCCCCGAGGCCCGGCAGGCCTGGGGAGAGACCGTTCTGTTTTCACCAACCATCGCATTCACTGATGGGGAGGTTGATTCCCGGTGGCAGGAGATCGATCGAGCTCGCCGGCTGACCGAGGAGCCCTCTCGCAGTCAGCATACGCTCGACCCGGCGCCGCCGGCGCCGGAGCCGCCGGTGGAGATCGACCCCTCGGAGGTGTTGGAAGCGCCTCCCCCGCAGCACGCCTCCGCGCAGCTCGAAGAACGCCAGAAGCGGTGGTTCCGGCTCCGGGAACGGGCCATGGAAACGACGGAAAACGCGAGGTCTCAGGCCACCGACCCGGCGGAAACCCCGCCATCAGACCCAAAGGCCTAATGTAGGGTTCCCGAGTGGCACGGCCGTTCAGGTGTTAGAGTGCCGACATGGAAGGTTTCGGGTGAATTCTATGCCCGGCGTAACTGCTGGCAATCGTTCTCGAAAGTCCGAGACGCCCCGTCAGCAGCCGCGGCCCGTGAGTGGGCTGTCTCCGTGATCGGGGGCTGCCATCACCTTCCCCGACGCTTGATCCGGATCGGATCCGTGGAGCCGGCCCAGGCATGAGCACTCCTCGGAACGAATCCCGCCCGGTCACCGAGGAACAAGTTCGAGACGACTTGATGCGTCTCGACATGTACCGGAACCAGCTCTCGCAGATGCTTCAACAGCACCAATTGATCTCGGCGTCGCGCGCCGATCACCAACGGGCGCGCGAAACCTTGGAGGGACTCGACCGTACGGGACCCGACCCCGAACTGCTGCTCCCGGTGGGCGGCGATACGTTTCTCCGCGGATCTCCTCGAGACAGCGGACACGTGCTGGTCGGAATTGGTAGTGGAATCGTCGTGGAAATGGAGCGACCGAAGGCGAGCCAGGTGCTCGCCGAACGGTTGGTCCGACTTGACCAGGCCTCTCAGGACCTCGAGGCCCAGATGCGCTCGCTCGAGGAGCGGATCACCGTTCTTTCCAGCCGACTCGAGGCGTTGAGCCAGAGCGCGGAGCGGGCCCGACCCGGCGCCGCCGCGAACCATGTGGTCGTCGATTAAGGCCCGCCTATTCGGTTCGTCGAAAAAGGACGAGTCGACGGGGTCCGCGACCTCGGACAAACCGGCGCCTCCCACGACCTCTACGCCCGAGGGCCTCACGGAAGGGTTCGGTCGCCGTCTCTCCGACGAGACCATCGACACCGTGCTGGAGGACCTCGAGATCGCTCTCCTTCAGTCGGATGTGGCGTTGCCGGTGGTGGAACGGGTCCGCAAGGACCTCCGAAAGGAGCTCGTGGGCAAGAAAGTGAGGTGGGGCGCCGACGCGGAAGCCGCGATTCGCTCCAGCTTCGAGCATTCGGTCCGCTCGATCCTTTCGCAGCCGCCGATCGACCTGGTCGCGAGGGTGCGGGCGCAGGAACCCCGCCCCTACATCATTCTGGTCGTGGGCGTGAATGGCACCGGAAAGACGACAACGGTGGCGAAGCTCGCCCACTGGCTCAGCCGTCAGCAGCTGTCGGTGGTGATCGCCGCCGGCGACACGTTCCGTGCGGGAGCCATCGAGCAACTCCTCGTCCATGGCGAACGGCTCGGGATCAGGGTGGTCCGCCAGCAGGAAGGCAGCGATCCGGCCGCCGTGGCGTTCGATGCCGTCGCGCACGCCCGGGCACGGAATCTCGACGTGGTGCTAGTGGATACGGCCGGCCGGCAGCACACCAACGAGAACCTCGTCGAGGAGGCGAAGAAGATCCGACGTGTCGTCCAGCCCCACTTGACCCTGTTCGTAGGAGATGCCCTCTCGGGGAATGACACCCTCGAGCAGGCCAAGCAATTCCAGAAGGCGTTGGGGATCGACGGACTAATCCTGACCAAACTCGACGCCGACGCCAAGGGAGGCGCCGCGTTGTCCGCCACGTTCGTCACGAAGAAACCGTTGGTGTTCGTCGGCGTGGGCCAAGGCTACGAGGACCTTCGGCCCTTCGACGTGGACTGGATGGTTCGGCGCCTTCTCTCGGAGGGAGCTGCCTCCTGACCGCCCGGGTGAACGTCGTCCTCGTTCGTCCGAAGGAGGATGGCAACGTCGGCGCGGTCGCCCGAGTCGGCCGGAACTTCGGCGCCGAGCGCTTGAGCTTCGTGCGTCCCCGGGCCGCACTGGGGCCGGAGGCCCGGCGATGCGCCATGGGCGGTATTCTGCTCTTCAACGCCGCGCGAACTTTCTCCACCCTCGAAGAAGCCGTTGCCGATTCCGACCTGGTCGTCGGGTCGACGGACCTCGTGCTCGGTCGCTCGACGGCATTCCTCCGTCGGTCCATCGACCCCGAAAGACTCGGCGCTATCGTTCGCGCCACCGAGGGCCGAATCGCGCTCGTCTTCGGTCCGGAAGACAATGGGCTCGACCGGGAGGAGCTGGGTACGTGCGACCTGATCGTGCATGTCCCTGCCCGGCGCGAATTCCCCACCCTCAATCTCTCGCACGCGGTGGGAATCCTCCTCTACGCAATCCACCGAGCCCAAGGGAACGAGTGGGAGGAAACCACCCCAGCTCCGGAGCGCCTCGTCCTCGCGGGGAAGGAAAAGGAACTCCTGCTGCGGCGACTCGCTGAGCTTATGGCCCGGACAGACTACCCTCGTCACAAGCGCCGGGGCCTCATGCTGTTGTTCCGGCGATTGTTCGGCCGGGCCGTACCCACTGAGCACGAGTATCGAATGATGCTCGGCTTCGTGCGAAGCGTCGACCGAATAGGGAAGAAGGGACGTGGCTGAAGCAGCCGACTGGCTCCGGGTGCGCGGGATCGGGCGGGAGCGCTTTGTCGGCTACCTCGCGGACTATCTCTCCGGCATCGGATTCACTGTCGACAAGACCGAGGTCGCGGAGCCGCCCTCGACTCAGATGGACGGGTCTCTCGCCCGGATGAATCCCGCGGTGCCGGACGGGCTCCGTAAGTTGAAGTTCCGAGTGGCCCCCACGAGCGGAGGAGCCGCGATCTACTGGGAAGCCCCGTCCACGCTCCCCTCGGCGGAGTTCGCCCGGGCGGACCGGTTCAGCCGCGAGCTCGAGACCCATATGGGCCGGGCGGTGTCCACCGAGAGCCACGGGACGGCCAAGGTCGTCCGGTCTCCGGTGGCGAGACTCCCCTGGCTGCCGAACACTCACTCCAAGTGACCTCTCGGGGTGCGTTTCTCCCTTGACCCCCCGGGGGGTAGGGGACTCAGGAGTGCGCTCATGGAGCAACCAACCGGCCGACCGTTTCCCTCCCATCCTAGTGAACTCGTGCCGAGCACCGCTGAAAGGGGCCGACCTGCGACTGAGTCCGAGGCGGCGGCTCGGATACCGGACGCGGTCGCCGCGCTTTCTTATGGAACCCGTGTTCTCGCTCGACCCGGTGGGGGGCCTAGGATTTTCTAGGGCCCCTGGACGAACTGACGAGGGAGTTTCAGAGGAATGTCGAGTTCCGCAATTCCGAGTGGACGAATCGACGGCGATTACGAGCTTCCTCCAGGAGGGGTGCTCCGACCGCCTTCCGGTTGCGCGGGGGTCGAGCTCACAGGCATCTTGAGGAGCCGCGGCTCGGGCTCGGTCGAGGGGCCGCTCACATGTCGGGAGATCCGGGTCGAGGACGGCGCTTTGACAGTTCGTGGTCCGGTCCACGCGTCCGGCGCGATCTCGCTGCGGCGAGCGCGGCTGGAAGTCGAGGGGGACCTGATCGCGGCCTCCTTGGAGGGCGATAAGGGAATCTCCGTCCGGGGAAATCTGGACTGTCCCGACGTCGATATCGGAGGGCACGTCGAGGTTTCGGGGACAACCAAAGGCGAGAACTTCGAGGTCGGAGGCTCCGCGGACCTCCATGGAGCGGTAGACCTGACCACCCTCGACGTCGGCGGCCGCGTCACGATCGGCGGCGGGACCGTCCGGCGATCGATTGAGGTCGGTGGAAAGTTTGAGACGACCGCCACCCTCACCTTTGGTTCGCTCGAGATCGGGGGAATGGGCCACGTCCGTGCTTCTGCCCAGGGAGAGTCGGTCGAAGTCGGCGGGATGATCGACTGCGACGCGGACCTCGTCGCGACCCGCGGGCTAGAGGTCGGCGGAAGGATTCGTGTGGCTGGGAAGCTTCGGTCTGCCCGCATCGAGGTCGGCGGGCTCTTGTCCGCCGGCTCGATCGATGGCGAGGACATCGAAGTGGGAGGTGTGGCCGAAGTGACCGGCGCCGTCGTAGGTCGTCGCCTCGAAGTGGGTGGCCGGCTGTCGGCCGAGCGGGTCGTCGTCTCGGACCGAGTGGAAGTGGGCGACGAGATCCGGACCCAGGCCGGGGTCAAGGCCGATTCCCTTCGCGTGGGCGACCGCAGCACCGTTCGCGGGCCTATCGTGGCCCGAGAGGTGACAGTCGGCGACCACGCCGAAGTGGAAGACATCTGGGCGGGGTCCCTGCGGCTGAAGGAGCGCGCGCGGGCGCGGAACGTATACGCCGAAGATCTGGAGGTTGCCCCTCGGGTGGACATCCGGGGGGAGACCCAGTTCGTTCGATCCATCCGAGGCGAGGGAGCCCGGTACGCGCAGACCCCTCGGCAGGTGTCGCAACTTCCGCCCGCTCCGCTCTGATGCCGAGTCGCCCGAGAGACCCTGCTAGCCCGTCCGAGCCCGCGGGGGAGCCATCGGTCGAGCCGCCGCTCTACGGGACGGATCGCCAGGGTCCTCTTGGGGCTCGCCGATCCCCACTAGATCTGTACGCCGAGCTGCTGGAGGTACTTCGTCGGACCGCCTCACCGTGTCGGATCACCCGACTGTCCTATGCGGTGGGCATGCCGGTGGACCGGACCCACCGGGCGGTGAACTTCCTCGTCCAGCTGGGCCTCGTCACGCGAATCGCCGACGAGACTCCTGCCTGGCGACTGACGCGGCGCGGGTATGACTTTCTGCAAACGTATTGGAAACTTCGCAGTTTCCTGGGCCCGGTCGAGGGCTTCGTCGAGTGAACCGGCGGTGAGCTCCCCCGAGGCGAGAACCATTGGGGCGCCGCCGTTTCTCGGTAACAAGATACGGCTCAAGGGAGGATCGGCGCGGGCTGCCCCCGGGGGACCCTAAGGTCCCCGCGGGGTCCATGGCGAACGAGAATTCGGCGAGGCCTAGCTCCCCGGCTCGGCCATTTTCAGGACTTCTTCTCGACTTACGACCTTGTTGTGAAACTCCTTCACGTGCTGCTGCACATGCTGAACGAGCTCGTGCTCTTTCCCGCTGACAACGGCGAATCCGTCTTCACATTCTACCTTCCACTTGTGCATCGTTGCTGCCATGTTCTTCTCCCTCGCGCTGTTGGCGAGGCTAGGCGATAGCCGAGACGCCACATAACCATGTAGACTCGTTCTGCGCCGAGATGCGACCGGCTCGGGCAGGCCACGGGGACGATCGCGATGCCGTCGGAGCAGGCTTATAAACGGGGCATAGGTCCCCCGCCGACTTTCCATGTCCATGTCGTCGTATCGCTACGCGGCCCGCTCGTTCCGGGTCACCCAGGGGCCCGAGGGCGCCGCCCTCCGGGATGAGCGGCTCCTGACGTGGCGCCGCGAGACGACTGTCAATCGACTCGAACACCCCACTCGGTTGGACCGTGCACGGGCCCTCGGCTGGCGCGCCAAGGAGGGCTTCATCATAGTCCGAGTCCGGGTGCGGCGCGGAGGCCAACGCAAGCGAGCGATCATCGCCGGCCGTCGACCTAAGCACAAGGGAATTCTTCGGATGACGCTCGCCAAGAGCCTCCAACGTATCTCCGAGGAGCGGGCCCAGAAACACTACCCGAACCTCGAGGTCCTCAACTCCTATTGGGTCGGGGAGGACGGGAAGCAGAAGTTCTTCGAAGTCATGCTTGTTGACCCTCATCATCCCGCCATCCTCGCCGACCCCAAGATCGCATGGATCGCTTCTCCGGCTCAGCGCGGCCGGGTCTTCCGTGGCTTGACCAGCGCGGGGGCGAAGGGACGAGGGCTTCGCCGGAAAGGCAAGGGCGCCGAACGGATGCGCCCGTCTCGGAGTCAGAACCGGCGCGACGTCCGACGCACCCAAGTCAAAGTCATCCCGTGAGCCGACGGCCTCGGAGCCGCCGCCTGGGTCAGTCCCCGGGGTTCCGGAACCAGTGATCGAGAGGCGCCCCGGCGCGCTCGGCTGTCCGACGGGCCCAGCCGGCGAGGCCCTCGACATGAGCCACCTCTCCGTGAAGCGCCCGCGCCAGCCGCCGGCGGAACTCGGCGTCGACCTGAACCCCCTCGGCCACTAGTAGTTCGGTGAGCCGGTGAGCTAGATGTCCTCCTTCTCGGTCCCAATCAGTGAGTACGACGACACGCAGGCCTGGTTTCGATAACGATCGGGTCAGCTGGCTCAGTCCGCGGCCGGAATGCAGCAGGACCACCCGGCCGGAAACCCCCAGGAGCTTGAGGGACCGACGGTCCCGCTCCCCTTCCACGACGATGATGGTCGAGCCGTCGCTCGTGCCCGACAGGAACTCCTCCCAGAGCTTGAGGAACCCCTCCCAAGCCTCGACGCGCCGCTCCATCGGATGAGTTCCACCCGACCTACGCCCGGGCCGATGCGGTCAACGACCACGGACAGCGCGAAGAACTAAAGCCTCCGCCCTTTCCTCGCCCTTGGGCTATGGCGGACTACTACACCAAGCTCCTCGAGCTGCGCCGGGCCGAGGATCCGCCCACGGACTCTCCAAGCTCCTGGTCGACTTCTATCCCCAGACGCGCGCCTACCTCGCCGAGCTCAAATCGACGTTTGAGACGGAGCTGCGCGAGAATCCCTCCGGCCGAAAGGGCGAGCTGGCGCGGCAGACCCATCAGCGGGCGGTACAGACGGCCCGGGATATTGTCGAGGCCCGGATGATGAAGATCCTCACCGCGGCACTTCAGGCGAGCCTCGGGGGGTCTCGCGACCTCCCGAACGCGCTCCCGGAGGAACGCACCTTGCACGAATCGCTGCTCGGTTACCTCCGCCAGCACCGATCAGAAGTCGCCCCCTACCTCGAGCCGACGGGGCCCGTCCCCGCTCCTCCGAAGCATGCCGCGTCGGCGACCTCGCGGAGCGCACCGCCGGAGTCCGCACCCTCTCGTGCCGCGGCGCCCACCCCTCACGGTGGGCCGGAGACGCAGATCGTTCGCGTGCTGAAGGACACTCCCAAGGTCGCCCTGGGTTCGGAGACGATCGAGCTGCAACGGGACGACGTGCTGTCGCTTCCGGCGGACGTCGCGCGGTTGCTCCTCGAGGGTCACATCGTCGAGCCGGTCCAGGTCCACGAGAAGTTCTCGCCCGCGCTAGGCTGAGGTGCCGCGGGGCGACAGCTCGAGCACCTTGAACGACCCAAATCCAAACAGGAAGCTCTTCTGCGCCAACCGGAGCTTCACGGCCTCGACGGGATCCGCCCCCGTTTCCAGCTGAGCCCGGACGTCATCCAGTCCCCATGCCATCAGCGCCTCGGACAGTGGGCCGTAGAAAGTCTCCTGGAGACCCGCGACCTCGGCCGCGCGCCGGACCCGGGTGAAGTTCACCCACGCGCTGATGTCGGCGGTGCCGGGCCGAGAGAGCGGGTCGACGGAGCGATGCTCCCGGATCGCCTCCATCGTGCCGGTTCCCCCCCGCGACAGCAAGGCCTCCTGCTCGACGCCATAGTCGATGAGCACGGCCCGGCCCGCGGCGAGATGGTCCGCCAGCTCGCGGATCCACGCCTCCATCGTGAGGGATACCTCGAGGACGGTGCCCGCGGGCGCGTCGGTGGGCAAGTCCGCCGGCATGTCCGTGCGCCCGGGCCCCCGTACCTCGGAGCGGACCGGACCCTCCGGGGGAACGATGACCCCGAGCTCGGCCCAGCCCCCGTCGGTCTTCAGCAACCGGCGAAAGGGAAATGCGTCCAGCAGCTCATTGGCCAGAACGATCCCCCGTAGAGGTCCAGCGGAGCCGAGCGACGGCGCGAACCGCCAGGGAATCTCTCCCGGTTCCGCACGACCGAGCCGGGCCTCGATCGCTGCACGAAGCGCGGCCGACCGTTCGACAAGGATGTACTCCACCCTGCGGCCTCCGCCGGTGGACGGCGGAGGGCAGCCCGTATGTCGCCGGCGAGCGTGCCGTCCCCGGGTCCGACTTCGACGATCGGGAACCACGAGGGAGATCCCTCGGTTCGTCGAATCTGCCGGAAGTGCTCTGCGAGCGTCGCGCCAAACAGGCCGTGTACGTGCGGGGCGGTGTAGAAATCCCCCTCCCGGCCCAGGCGAGTCGTGGCCCGGTCGTAGAATCCCCTCCCGGGGTCGTAAAGGGAGATCTCCATGAATCGGTCGAAGGGGAGGAACCCTTCCTCGTCTGCCGCCGCGCGCAACCGGCGCCGAAGCACGGGGTCGACCGAGCGGTCCAGGGGCGTCTCCCCGCCGACCAGCGCCTCCGGCCGGGCAGGATCGTCCGGCCTCATGGTGCTCGCGAGGGAGGTGCCCCGGACGTCACTCAGCCGATGTAGCCCAGGTCTTCCCGCGCGGAGGCTGGCGTCTCGGCCGGGCGAGTCGGCGCCTCGGCCTCGCGGAACTTCTGAGCGATCCGGTCGATCTCCTTCGCCTTGTGCTCGAGCTCGGTGAAATCGATCGTGAGGTTCAGCACCTTGCTCAACACGCGCAACACCGCTTCGGCGCTGCGGGGGTCGACGAAGTATCCCGACGTCTCGCCCATCAGGCAGACGCCTTCCATGCCGTGCACGCGGCCGAGCCCGAGAAAGAGACCGCTGGCTCCAATGAGCCCACCACCGGGGTCGGTCCGGGAGAAAACGACACCGAACTTCTTCATCGCTTCGACGCGGGCCTCGGAGGTCGCGGCCCCGAGTACGCGGGGGCCCTCAACGAGATGGCCCTGTGCGAAGCCGGCGAGCGTGTAGACGTCTCGGACACCCATCTCGTTCGCGAGCGACAGGACCCGGTCCGTGAGCTCGTATTGGCCCTCGGGGGTGATGCCTTGATAGTCGCCGCCCAAGAGGATCAGGTCCCGCTGGTTCGCGCCTCCGGCGCGCACGTACGACAAGTCGTTCGACACGAGGCGGATGAGTCCTTCCTCGCTCACGTAGACCTGCGGGGGGAAGAACTTGGAGTGGATCCACCCGAAGGTCGTCGCGTTGAGCTTCTCCTTGAGGTAGTCGATGGCCAGCTTTCCGACGTTCCCCACGCCCGGCAAACCCTCGATCAGCACCGGGTCCTTGAGCGTCACCTTCTCAGTGATGCGGATGAGAACGTCTTCCATCGCGGGCTCCGTTCGAAGGAGCGGGGGACGATAGATAACGGTTCGGTAACGGGGGCGTCCGGGAAGGGTGACAATCCCGGGCTCAGGGCGCGACGTGGAAGCCGGTCTCGTCGATTGTCAGGCGGCGGATCTGCGTCCGCTCCGGGTGATTCCGGACCTTCCGGACCTCAAGGGTGTGGGCGAAGGAGGCGCCGTCGGGCTCAGAGCGAAGCGTGATTCCGAGGTCCGCGACGTCCTCGAGCATCGCGCTGGAGCGGCTATCGAGCGACGCCTGCTGGACCGTGACCATGGCTTTGCCACCCAACAACTGGGTCCGAGAGCGGATCTGACGCACCAGGTTGACGACCTCGGACACCTCGAGGAGTTCGAGCAGGAAGTCGAGCGAGTCGAGGACCAGACGGAATGGAGAATCGAGGCCGGCGAGGTCGTTCAGGAACCGGCCGGTTAAGCTGTAGGGCGCGACCGACACTTCCGACCGCCGAGCGTTGCGGATATCGGCTAGCCGAAGCCCACGCTCCCGGACGCGTGAAACCTCCAGCTGAGGCTCCAGGACCCGCTTGTAATAGTCCTCGGAGAGATTTCCGAAGCGGATCGGTTCCGGGTCCCAGTGGAAGGAGCGGAACGCGTCCTGTGAATCGATGGTGCGCTCGGCGGTGGTGTAGTACAGCACCGGGGTCGAGCCGACGCCGGCTTGGGCGAACTGCTTCGCCAGCAAGGGCGAACCGGACCCCGGCGTGCCGATGACCACGATAAGACAGCCCGGGGGAAGGTACGGGGACAGCCCGGCATCGATATCGGGGATGCCCAGCAGGGGTTCGTCGCCGGTCGTCATGGGCCTCCGCCAAGCGTGAACGACTCGTCGACCACCAGCGACAGGATTCGGTCGAGCTCCGTTCCTTCGCCCTCCGACGTCGTGAACAACACGGTGAGCACGGACCGCGTCTTCAGGTTGTTCACGAGGATGTGGAAGAACTCGGAAAGAACATCCGGATTGTTGTGGACCGCGAGGGAGTTCACGGAGTCGATGATGACCATGTTTCGCTGGCTCGGGTGACGGCGGAGGAGGTACTCGATCCGGAGCATGATGCCCTCGAGCATCGTGGGGCTCTCGACGTACGAGGCATTCGGGAGGACGTTCTCGTAGCTCATCATCAGGTGGGAGATCGCATCCACGAACGAGACCCGGCCGGACGAGATGTCGAGCGCCTGGAGCAGGCTCCAGACGAGCGATGCGGGATTCGTGACGGAGACGTAGATCGTGTGAGAGTTCGTTTCTCCCCCCAAGTCCCGGACGGTGAGTCCAAGGGCCGCGAGATAGTTGTCCGCATAATCCTTCGAGCCGAGCCGCAATGCCACCGTGCCGCCGCTCGTGAACGAGCGCAACCGGTCGGCGATCTCGGAATCGCGGGCCATGCGCCTATCCGGTCTCCAGGCGGCCGCCCTTCAGGAACGGGGCCATGAGCATCCCGATCGGGGTGAGATCGATGACATACTGCGCCCGCGAGTGGACCGTGCCCCGCATCTTGATGATCTGCAGAACACGGAGCATGTCGCCCCGGCGGCGGACGTTCGACAGCATCACGACGCCGTCGACGATGGCCTCTTCCACGCCGTAGAGGGAATGGACCCCGGGAACGGCCCCTACCTCGGCGACCATCAACGAAGTGGTACCGAGTTCCGAGAACGCTTGTCCCAACTTCAGAATGAAGTCCCGCGCTTTCTCCTCACTCCGGACCCGGAACCCGACGGAGGTCAGGGAGTCTAGCACGACGCGGCGCGCGCCGCTCTCTCGAACCAGGTCTTGGATGGTCCGGACAAGAATATCCACCTCGCCCGGCTTGAGTTCCTCGCGGTTGAGTCCAAGGCGGTCATAGACGATGGGGAGGTCCACGATCGTGACCTGGTTGTGCTGCACGAGGTCCGGGCGAAAGAACTCGAAGGTGCTGAAATTCTGCATGAGCTTTGCCGATGCCTCCGTAACGGAGATGAACAGACCCTTCTCGCCCTTCTCCGCACCTCGGACGAGGAACTCGAGACAGAGCGTGGTTTTGCCCGTGCCCACACCGCCGGCCACGAGTACCATGTTCCCCCGGGGGATTCCGCCCCCGAGGATGTTATCGAGCCCTTCGATTCCCGTGACGCACCGGTCTGCCAAGGGCTCGTCGGCGGTTGTGGTCGAGCCCGGACGACTTTCGCTCACGATGAAGAGAGCCGGGGCCATGCTAAAATGGTTGTGTGACCCCACATTTCAGCGGGAGGACCTGGCATTAAATCCTGAGTCCACCATCGACCGCTCGACCCCGGAAGGCTCGCGAGAGGACCGCCGGGGGGCATACGGCGGAACACGCCGAAATTGACGCGCGTGGAGACCGCGTAAGACGCCTCCCCTTAGGAGACGCGGTGGTCGTCGAAGCGCGAACTCACCCGAGGTGAGCCTCCGGGCTGACCGAAAACCTGAGCTGTTGCATGATTGTTCCTACTCCGTCGGCGGGTTGAGTCGAGGATAATGGATCTTGTATGACCGTCTACGTTGGGCTCCTCCGCGCCGTCAACCTAGGCGGCTCGACCCAGATCAGCATGGCAACGCTCGCCGAGCTCATGAGCCGGAAGGGTTTCGAAGACGTTCACACCCTCCTCCAATCTGGCAACGTCGTGTTCCGGAGCGAGGCAACGGATACGGGCCGGCTCGAGCGGACCCTCGAAACCGAGGTGGCCAAGGGTCTTGGGCTCACGACGGACTTCTTCGTCCGCACCGCCTCCGAATGGCGGGAGATACTCCAACAGAACCCGTTTCCGCGAGAAGCGAGCGAGGACCCGGCCCATGTCGTCGTTACGGCCCTGAAGCGTGCGCCCTCGAGCGAGGAATGGGCGGCGCTGCGGTCAGCGATCCAGGGACGGGAAAGGGTTCGCGGCTCCGGCCGCCACGCCTACATCGTTTACCCCGACGGAATTGGTCGCTCCAAACTCACGGCCGGGCTGATCGAGCGGAAGTTAGCCACGCGCGGTACCAGCCGGAACTGGAACACCGTCCAGAAGTTGGGTCAGCTCGCCTCGTCCTGAACTCGGGCGACCCCTCCCGGAGGCAGAGTCCCTGGGCTCACTTCGGAGTCGGGATGGCCGGTTACCGGAACCAAGACCTCCGCCAGGCGCTCCCGGGAGAGCACCCAGAAACTCCCGGCGTCGTCCCTCCCGCTCCGCACCATCGCCCCGGTCGAAGCTAGGAAGCGGCCGCCGTTCCGTACGCGCCGGTCAGCGAGCGACGGATCGGCCGACCATCTCGAGCGGAGCTCCGCAAGCCGGACGATCAACTCGGAACGGCCGTCGGCCTGACCGATCAGCTCCCTCAGCGCCTCTACGAAGGGCGCGGCCTCCGCCGGTGGAGATCGAGCTGCCGAGGCCGCAGCCAGCGGCGGAGTAGCGTCGATCCTTGGGCGAGACACATCGACCGTTTCGGGCGGGAGGGACGCCGGTAAGAACGGGCGAAACCGGTTCGGGTCGCCTCTTCCGGACGATGGCGGCGGCAGGAGTACCCAGTGCGTCTCCGAGCCCTTGTCAATCAGCACGGCGGCCTGCCCCCGTGGCATCCGCATGATGCGTTCAGGCGCGACCTGGGGCACCCACCGCGAAATGTCCCTCACGTCGGAGGGGTCCCCTCGAAACAGGACCACGTCGGCCGAGTTGGTCATGAAGGCGTCGCGGACGACCTCCGGGAGGGAACGCAGCGATTGAGTCACGGCCCAGACGTGGAGGTTGAAACGCCGTCCGAGGCGCAGCATCTCTGCGACGCTATCGTGCGCGTACCATTGCGCCTCGTCCAGGATGAGAAATGTCTTCGAGGGGCTTTCTCGCCCGAGCACCGCATTCCAGGCGAGTGCGAGCACGACGGCGAGAAGGTAGCGTGCCACGGATTCCCCGACTTGCGGAGCGTCGCCCGACACGACGGTAATCCGTCCCGGGGTCACGGCGGTGCCCACGGACCAGGTCGGGGAGGAGGCATCCAACATCTCCCGCAGGACCTCGCTCCGCGTGATCTCGGAGAGGAGACGCCGGGCGCCGTCACCGTCCTGCGGAGCATGCTCGATCCGTTGTCGCACGTCGCTGACGGCTTCCCGGGCACTCTCGGGCACGGTGCGCCACGGGAAGCCCTCGGGGGTCAGCAGGCGCTCGGCCACCGCCAACGACGCTCCCGGCCAGCGGCTGGCGGCCCGGATCGCCTGAAACAGCATCTCTTCGAGACGGGGACCCCAGAAAGTCGACTCGGCGTATCGGCCCGCCCGGACCCGGCGCAAGGCCGCGACGACATCACCAAGAAGCCGCTCGCGACGGGCCAGGGTTTCGCCGCCTCTCGCGGCAATTTCCATGAGCAGACTCAGAGTCAGACCTGGGACGGCCGGTGAGACCCACGACACTCCGGGGGCCAACGACTCGGGCAGGCCCGCAAGAAATTCTCTGGCGGTATCGCCCACCGGGTCGAAGAGAACGACCGACCCCCATCGGGCGGCCTGCCAGGCGAGTCGGACGACGAGCGAACTCTTTCCCATGCCCGTCTCGCCGAGAACGAGCAGATGCCGCCCCTGAACGGAGTCGAATGGCAGGCCAACACACGACCCCTTCAGATCTCGACCGAGCCAGAGCCGCGCCCGGCCGAACGGACCTGTGGCGGCGGCGACCAGCGCGACCGAGGCGGGTGGGGGGAACAACCCGACGAGCTCCGCCTCCGATAGCACCGGGGCCTGTCGAAGTTTCGAGAACGGGGAACGGGCCGGCCGACACGCGAAGCGGTTCCCACCGTCGAGGTGAGACGCGGTTTCGAGAAGGTGAGCCACCCGGGAACCTGCGTCGCGATTCCCCGGGTGCGCATCCACCAGAATCCTGCCGCAGACTCGCCAGCGGAGACCCGTGCGTCGAGCCTCCGCCCGATCCTTGAGACTCCGTTCCGGAAGCGTTGGAACCCGGGCTTTCTCCGCGGCCGGGTAGTTCACCTCGGGGCGCCAACGCTCGAGCGATGGGACACCCGGGTCCGGACCCAGTTCCCATTCGACCGTTACCCCGGGTCGGGAAGTCCCCAGCTCCCCGAGAACCGCTTCGGACCAGGGGGCCTCATCGAAGGGGACCGGAAAAGGCAACTCCGTCGGACCCCCAACCGAAACCGTGAATTCGGGACGTAGCTCCGAGTTCGGGGCCACCTCCTCCACAGCTTGCCACTGTCCGAGCTCGTACGCCGATGATAGACCGAAGTGCATCCAGCGGACTCCCACCGGGGGAGAGACCGCAAGCACGACTCCGCCGGAAGCGCCCGAGGACCATCGCATCCGAATGGGAATGCCAAGCCCGTGGGCGGCACGCAGCGCGCGACGCAGTCGTCCGACGAACTGCCGTGTTTCCTCCGGGGGAGGCTGTCCGGGCACGGGCCGGAACTGATAGCTCCGCCATTCGATCGCCGCCACGGTCGGGGATCCTCCTCCCATGGCAGTCCGGCGCGGGGGGTTCCCATTGATGGTGACGGTGGACGATGAACGCAGAACGTTCTGGGGGAGTTCGGGCGTCGCCGTGGGCAAGTCATGGTAAAGTAGCGCCCCCGGTCCTCGCTTCCGGGTCCGTTCGATATGCCGTCGCTCGAGGAGCAGATCGTCGCCATCGAGGACGAAATCCGACGCACGTCCTACAACAAGGCTACGTCGGGGCACATCGGCCGGCTCCGGGCCCGCATTGCGTTCCTGAGGCTGGAGCGGGAGAAGCGAAGTCGGGGCAAGGGGGCCGGCCCCGGGTACGCCGTCCGGAAGTCCGGCCATGCCACCGTCGCGCTCGTGGGATATCCTTCCGTGGGGAAGTCGACGCTGCTCACCCATCTGACGGGAGCGAACAGCCAGGCCGCGGCCTACGATTTCACGACGGTTTCCATTATCCCTGGCATGATGGACGCGGCCGGCGCCTCGATACAGATCCTTGACATGCCGGGTCTCGTTCCGGGCGCGTCGCGGGGCCGTGGCCGCGGCCGGGAGGTTCTCTCCGTCGTTCGATCCGCCGACCTCGTCCTGTTCATGATCGACAAGGATCACCCCGATTTCCACGGCCTTCGAGACGAACTCGAGGACGCGGGAGTCCGTGTGAACGCGCGCCGTCCACGCGTCATCGTCACGCCGAGCGCCCGAGGCGGGTTGACGGTCACGAGCACGGTCAAGCTCACCCGGCTGGACCCGGAATCAGCGATGGCGATCGCCCGCGAGTTCGGGCTCCACAACGGCTCGATCGTCTTCCGCGAGGACGCCACCCCCGAGCAGCTGATCGATGTCTTGGCGGGAAACCGCGTCTATCTTCCGGCGATCCTCTCGGCGAACAAGTCGGACCTGCTCGCCCCCACCGACCGAGCGAGGATTCGTGACCAGTCCAAGCCGTTCGAACCGATCTTCATCGCCGCAGAGTCCGGCCAGAATCTCGACGAGCTAGTGCTGGCGATCGTTCGCGCGCTCGCCTTCATCCGGGTATATCTGCGTCCTCCCGGGGGGCAGGCGGACCGCGTGGAGCCGTTGATCCTCCGGGGAGGGAGCCGAGTCCAGGACCTTCTCAGCCGCTTGCCGCCCGACGTCGGGCGGAACTTCAAGTCGGTGCTCGTCTGGGGGCGCAGCGCCCGTTTCCCGGGCCAGACCGTGGGTCGGGACCACCTGCTGGCCGACGAGGATGTCGTTACCGTGGTCGTGCAGCGCGGCCGATCTTCTCCGGCCTAGCCGCGCGCGACCGCTCGGACGCGGCCGTCATCGATGGTGCCCGGGCCGCGAGAAACCGGTGCTGGCGGTGGAATGGCTCCAGCGCGAGCGGGGGCGAGATCGGCCGGAAGGGGCGCAGCTCCGCGAGCGCCCGTTCGACGGACTCGTCGGGCGTACGGTCTCTTCCGAGGCTGGAAAGTTTGAGCGCCAGTAGAAGCGGCTTTCCGTCGCGGAGGAACAGGTCGGTGTTCCGGCGCGCGATTCCTACCTGGTCGGGCTGGGCGATGTCGGAATAGACCCCGTCAACGGGCGGGACCCACCCAGCGTAGTCGTCCGGCCGTCGGGCGTCCCCGAGGATCGGGAGTAAATTGGGATATCGTTCGGCCAGGCGGAGCAAGCGTGCAAACGGCCGCAAGCTCATTTCCACGGCGTAGACGGCCCCCTCCGGGCCCACCAGGTCCGCGACGTGCGAGGAGGTAGTCCCCGTGGCCGCGCCCAGGTAGAGCCATCGCTCCCCCGGCTGGGGAAGGGGTCCCCGGAATCCCTTGACCAATGCCGACGACAACTTACTCCGGTAAGGATCCCATCGACGCCACCATCCTGAGCGCACCGGGACCAGGCGTTCTCCGTAGACGTCCGGGGGCGTGCCGAGGGCCTCTGTGGCCGGAACGACCCGATCGCCCTCCCGGATCTCGTGAAGACGGCGGGACGAGCGAGTCCACCCCGGCGGCCCGGCACCGCTCACGAGCGTTGCTTCCTGAGCTGGGCGATCCGTCGATCACGGCGGCGCACCAGCTCGTCCGATATCGAGCGACGCGAGGTAGCATCGGCTCGGGCCGCGATCGCAGCGAGGGCCGCGGCCGACCGGGCCAGCGCTCCCGCCCGGCCGGGCGGGACCTGGGACATGCCTTCCGTGTGGTAGAGGATTCCGAATCGGGGAGACCGTCCCGGGCCGAAGCGTCGCCGGGCCCCGAGCAGCTGGAGCCGGGACGCGTCCATCCTCGATAGAGGTTCGAGGCCGCCCGCGATAGCGATGAGACGCGCGGCCACGACCGGGCCGACCACGGCGGAGAGGTTCGGGGCCACCTTCCGGGCCTGCGCCTCGAGGGCGATCGTCAACTCCTGGAGATGACGGACCAGCTGCTCCCGGGTGGTCGAGGAGATCCGGGCGTATTCGGAAAGCACCGGAGTCCCTTCGGAAACCCAACTGTCGGCGGCGTTGGTCTCTCGCCGCAGTACCCGCCGCACGCGCTCCTCTTCTCGGGCCAACGCGGTGAGCGAGGCCTCCGGGGCCTGCATCGCTCGTTCGAGACGGCGGCGGGCAAACGCGAGCAGCAACACCCGTTCGTCGCGATCCGGTTGAAACGCGGCGGCACGCATCGCTCGACGTTCCGCGAGGGCCGCCACGCGCGACGCGAGACCATGTCGCTCCAGCCATTCCTGTAACGGGCGGTCGCTCACCTCTACGACGGAGTCGGCGGCCCGCTGCCGAACCCAATCTAGGACCGGGGCCGGAATTCCGTCGAGCCCGTCGGTGAGGAGCTCCGCGACACGCAGGGGACGCGCGTCGATGAGCCGCTCGTCGACGATCCGTCCCTCGCGATCGACCCAGCGAAGCCAGCGGCCGGAGCGGACCAGGGCCTCCGGCACGCCCTAGAACTCCTCGAGCACCTTCTGGAAGCGGCGGCGCTCCTCGGGAACCTCCACGGGGTATCGCCCCGTGAGACACCCGAGACACAGATTCTCTTCCGGCATCCCGATCGCTTCGACCAGGCCCGGCATCGAGAGGTAATGTACGCTATCCGCGCCGATCTGTTTCGCGACGCCGTCCTCGGTCCGTCCGGATGCGACGAGCTCTCGGCGGTCCTTCATGTCGATCCCAAAGTAGCAGGGAGCGATGATCGGTGGGCACCCGATCCGGACGTCCACACGCGCCGCGCCGGCGTGGCGCACCATCGCGACGATCTCCTTGAGGGTCGTGCCGCGCACGATAGAGTCGTCCAGGAGCACGACACGCTTTCCTTGGATCAGCCCGGGCACCGGATGGAGCTTGACCCGTACCTCCTCTTCCCGGCGTTTCTGGTCGGGCAAGATGAATGTCCGTTCGACGAAGCGGTTCTTGATCAACGCCTCCACGTACGGGATGCCCGCGACTGCGGAGAATCCGAGGGCCTGAGGTCGGGAGGAGTCGGGGACCGGGACGACCACGTCGGCCTCCGTGGGTTGCTCCCGGGCGAGGATCTCCCCGACCCGGCGCCGAACGTCGTAGACCAGTCGGCCCTCGACGATAGAGTCCGGCCGGGAGAAGTAGACCCATTCGAACATGCAGTGGGCGCGCTCGTTCGCGCCCGCGTACCGAGAGCTCCGCAGCGACGTACCCTTCTCGATAATGACGACCTCGCCCGGGGCCAGGTCCCGGACGAGCACACCGCCCATCAGTTCGAGGGCCACCGACTCGCTGGCGACGGCGTACCCTCCTTCCAGGGTCCCCAGGACCAGTGGCCGGATCCCCATCGGGTCGCGGAACGCCACGAGCTGACTGCCAACCAGCATCACGACCGCATAGCCGCCGACGAGCTCGCTCATCGATTTTCGGATCGCCGAGTCCAGGTCCCGGGTCCGCCCGTACTCGAGAGCGATCAACTGGGCCATCGCTTCGCTGTCGGCGCTGCCGAGGAACTCGACGCCCTGGGCGAGGAGCCGTCGCCGCAGACTCTCGTGATTCACGATGTCGCCGTTGTGCGCCAGCGCGGCGTCCTCGTCGCGGAGTCGGAGGCTCAACGGTTGGGCGTTCTCGATATCGGAGGTGCCGGTCGTGGAGTACCGGACATGGCCTATCCCGACCGGTCCCCGGAGCGATTCGAGGATCTCCCGGCTGAAGATGTCGTGGACCAGGCCCATCCCTTTTCGATGATGGAGGGTCCCGTGGGAGGAGGTTGCGATGCCGGCGGACTCTTGCCCGCGATGCTGCAACGCGCGGAGCCCACGGTAGAGGTAGGGTGACGCTCCCTTCCCGGAGAGCGATACCCCGACCACTCCACAGTGCTCGTGCAACGCCATGGGCGAGGAAACAGGTTCCTCCGCCGGGGATGACCCGGCGGAGGGTCTTAAGGCGAACGGCGGGCCGAGGTAACTAGCGGGCTTCCTCAGCCGAAGAGGGCGGAGAGACCCTCGGCGGCTTCCTCTTCGGAGACGCCCTTCTCTTCCTTCTTCTCTTCCTTCTTTTCGCCCTTAGCTTCCTTCTTCTCAGCGGGGGCGGCGGGCGCGGCGACCGCGACCGTCTCGGCCTTCGCCAGGACCTCGGCGATGTTCACGCCCTCGAGCGACGCCAGGAGCGCCTTGACGCGGGCGGCGTCCGGCGAAATCCCGGCGGCCGTCAGGACCCCGTCGATTCCCTTTTCGTCGATCGGCTTACCGGCCGCGTTGAGCAGCAGGGCGCTGTACACGTACTCCATCGTTCTTCCTCCCGTGGTTCCTCTATGATGCAGGGGTTCCTGTCAGGGCTTGAAGGGCCTTCGCCTCTCGGAAGGCGCGGGCCAGGATCTCGGGAAGACTCTTCGCCGTGGGGTAGGCGGATTCCACCGCGACGGCAATCGCGCCCCGGTAGGCCTTGGAGAGAAGGATCGGGACGGTCTCTGGCGTGAAGTATCCGATCTCGACGGCGAGTGCCAGGGCGCTGCGGTGAGCCCGCACGAACTCGGCCCGCTGTTGGCCCAGGTCTACGGCGAGCACGCTGGGCGCGTAGAACGTCTCGCGTTCCACAGCGGCCCGCAGGTCGAGACCTACTTCGAGGGGAAAGATGCTGAGGCGAGTCAGCAGGTTCGCTTTCTCGGCGGAGATGACCTCTCCGGCCTTGGCCACGACGGAGTCCCTCTTCAGGACGACCTTGCCCTTCTCGATGACCGCCGGGAAGCCGGCGTGCTGCAGCTCGGCCACGATCGGTCCCGGTTTGAAGGGCGTCTCGCCCCCGGGGACCATGATGTCGTTGGGCGCGATCGACCCTCCGCGGGCCGGGGTCGGCGACCGGGTCTGGACGAGTTCCTGGTAGAGCGAGAACGGATTCCCATCCGCGGCGATGATTCCGGTCTGGTCCGTGACGTAGTCGAGAAGCGGCCGGAGGGATGGGCGTTCTTGGGCCGCCTGTTCGAGCGCGTGACGGATCGCGCTGTTGGGTGCGACGACGAGCGGATGCCCGCGTTCGAGCAGGTCCTTCCGCATCTTCTGCAGCGCCGAGGCGGGTACTCCACGGATCCCGACGAGAGCGGTCACGGGGTGGTCGAGGAGCATCTTTTGGAGCCTCGCCACGCGAGCGATCTTTTCCGGCGGCACAGAGGTTCGGCCCGGCATGGTCTCCCCTTCCTCACCACAGCCGAACGGCGGGACCCATCGTGGTCTTGACGTAGACCGACTCGATGTTGTTGCGTCCTCGCTCGAGCTTCCCCACGATCCGCGTGAGGAGTGCGTCGATGTTCTGGGCCGTGTCGGCCGGCGGCATGCTTCGGGTGCCGACGGCGGCGTGGAACGTCCGGTTTCCCTTGGAACGGACGCGGATGGATCGCTTGAGCGCCTGAATCGCGTTTGACGGGTCGCTTCCCGGTGGGAGCGGGCGAGGCATCTTGCCCCGGGGGCCCAGGACGATGCCGAGCCGCTTTCCGATGGTCGGCATCATGGGAGCCTCGGCGAGGAAGAAGTCGATGTCCTCGACGAGCTTCTTGGCGGCCTTCTTGTTGGAGAAGAGGTCGTCCATCTCCGCGGGGGAGATGACCCGGTCCGCGACTCCGCGGATCCGTTGGAGCATCTCGGGGGATCCAAAGACCGCGACGCGGGTGGTCTTCCCTCGTCCCTTCGGGAGAGCGAGCTCCTCTTCGATACGGTTCTTGGGAACCGTGAGGTCCAGGTCCTTGAGGTTGATCGACAGGTCGATGGTCTCCGGAAACTTCCGTTCCGGCGCCTTGGAGATAGCCTCCGTGACGACCTCTACCGCCGTGCGATCCGCCATCTTCCCCTCGTAGGATGCGAGGCCGCCGAGCAGGCCTCTCTATATGAAGGCTTAGCCCCGCACCGCCGAGAAAAGGGCTCGATGGGGCCCCGGCTCCGGCTCGCGGCTCCGAACCGATTCGTGGGCTCTTCACAGCCCGCCCACCTGGCCGACTGCCTGCCGCACGCGGGGGATCCAGTCAAACGCGCGGAGTCGACGGTGTCTCGTGCGGGCGGGATGCGCGCACCGTGCGCTCCGGCCGTACGCTTTTCGCGGCGGAGAACACCCCGACCGGCCGGCCTAAGCCTATATATGCTCCTCACTTCCCCGCGCCCCAATGCACTACCCTAAGGTCATCTCGACCTATTGCCCGCGGTGCCACAAGCACACCCCGCATGAGGTCGAGAAGGGAAAGAAGAAGCCGGCCTCCGAGCTCAAGTGGGGCCAACGCCGGTTCCGGCGCGCCACCCGCGGCTACGGCGGCTTCCCGCGGCCGAAGCCCGAGGGCCGTGCCAAGGCCGTCCGGCGCGTCCTCTTGCGGTTCCGTTGCAAACAGTGCAAGTACATTGTCCAACCCGTCGGTTGGCGAGCCGGCACCTTCGAGCTGACCGAAGCGGAGTGAAGGTTCGTTCGATGCCGGCCGCTCCGTTCTGGGTCGTCAAGTGCCCCGACTGTTCAGGAGAACAGACGATCTTTAGCCGACCCTCGACGACGGTCAACTGCGTGGTCTGCGGCGCCACGCTCGCTACCCCGACCGGCGGGAAGGCGCACCTTCGCGGAACGTTCGTCCGATCGGCATCGGTCTAGGTGGGGAGGCGCTTCGGTTTGCCACTCCGGGGAGACTTCCCGGAAGAAGGGGAACTCGTCGTCGCCACGGTGACCCAGATTCGGGACTTCGGCGCCTTCGTAACGTTGGACGAGTACGCAAACCGCGAGGCGTTCATCCATCTGTCCGAGGTCGCGACGGGATGGGTCAAGTACATCCGGGACCACATCCGGGAGCGTCAGAAGATCGTCGGCCGGGTCCTTCACATCGACACTGGGAAGGGACAGATCGACCTCTCGCTCAAGCGAATCAACGAGCACCAGCGCCGCGAGAAGATCCAGAGCTGGAAGAACGAGCAGCGCGCGCAACGGCTGCTCGCGATCGTCGCGAAGTCGCTCAAGACCGAGGTCGAGGCCACGTACGCATCCTTCGCCGAGAAGCTGGTCGAAGACCAGGGCAGCCTCTTCCACGCCTTCGAGGCCGCGTCGGCCGAGCCGAAGAAGTTCGCGGCGCAGTACGGCAAGGCGGCCTGGGTCTCCGCGTTCGTAAAGGTCGCCGAAGAGAACCTGACGCCCCCCCATGTGACCATCCGCGGTACCCTCGAGATTTCGTCACCCGCGCCGGAAGGCGTCAAGGATGTCCGGACCGCCCTCCGTGCCGCCGAGGAGGTGGACCCGGAATCGGTCATCGTCCAATACGTCGGCGCTCCGCGGTACCGCGTGCAGGTCACCGGGACCCAGTACAAGCAGGTCGAGGAGGTCCTCAAGAAGGCCACCGAGGCCGCGCTCGCCACGATCGCCAAGGTCGGCGGCCACGGGAGCTTCGTCCGCACATGACGGATTCACTGCTTCGGGTCTGTCGGACGTGCGGCCGGTACACGCTGGCGTCGACCTGCCCCGTCGACCACGCGGAGACCCGTACCCCCCACCCCGCCCGATTCTCGCCCCAGGACCGCTGGGGGAAATACCGCCGTGCCTTACAGGCGGCGTCGGGATCGTAGGGCGCGGCCCGTCAAAGGAAACAGAAGAGGATCATGATGGCAACTGGAATGCACCGGATAAAGGTCGTGAATGAGATCAGTGACCTCGTGCCGGTCCTGCGCGCGGTCGACACGCCGCTCAAGCTCAAACTGCTTCAGCGCCTCTCCGAAACGTGGCTCACGCCCGAGGACGTGCAGCGAGAGTTCGGAAAGGAGGGACTCAAGGTGCTCTCCCTCTTCGAGAAGCTCAAGCTCGTCGACACCCGGTGGGTGGCGCGCGAGGGACGCAAGACCCCGGACAAGAGCTACCACACGTACTACGGCACGATCAACATCAACACGACGGCGCCGCTCACCGAGGTCTCCGAGATCCTGGCGATCGCCAGCATGGACGACAAGGAGTACGCCAAGCTGGAGCAGAAGATCTACGACGCCGTCGGGGACGTCGGCCTGTTCTTTTCGGACGTGGCCGAGCAGCTCGGCATGTCGCCGACGCGGCTCAAGGGGCTGGTGAAGCGTTCGGACAAGCTCGAGTACCGGGGCCACCGCATCGAGCGCTTCCATGCCCGCGCCACCCCGTAAGCGGCGCCGACCCGACGTTTCGGTGCTCCGGGTTGGGCATCGTCCGGGACGCGACCCGCGGCTCACCACGCACCTCGCCCTGGCGGCCCGAGCTTTCGGCGCCTCGCGACTTTTCCTCCACCCGCCCGACCCCGAGCTCGCGGAACGGATCGCGGCCGTGGCCCGGCGCTGGGGCGGGACCTTTGAGGTCATCGGCGTCTCCAACTGGAAGCCGGTGCTGGACGATTATCGAGGCGGCGTGGTGCACTTGACGATGTACGGCGAGCCCCTGGCGAAGGTGCTCCCTCGTATCCAACATGCGCCCCGCCTGCTGGTCGTCGTCGGCGGCGCAAAGGTACCTCCAGCGCTCTATGGGGCGGCAGACTGCAATGCGGCGGTTGGCTCGCAGCCACACAGCGAAGTGGCGGCACTGGCGGTGCTTCTCGACCGGCTCCTCGGGGGAGCCCCTTCCTCCCGGTTCCGTGGCGCGGAACAGCGCATCGTTCCGCAACGCCGCGGCAAGCGGGTCCTCGCCGTTGGGAAGAGGAAGGCCGGATGACCCAGCCTCCCATCCCTGCTGCGGTCCTTCCTATCGTCGCGCGGGCGCCCGGAAAGTGCATCCTGTTCGGCGAGCACGCGGTCGTTCGCGGGCAACCCGAGGTTTTGCTGGCAATCGACCTATACACCCAGGTGGCGATCCGACCCTCACCGGAGTGGCGGCTCAACGGCCACGTCGGCCCCGTGGCCGGCCACCGGTACCTGCAAGCTGCCATTCATGAACTGTGGTCGAACGGGACGCCCCTCGACGTGACGGTGGTGTCTCGGATACCGAAGGGCTCCGGGATGGGTTCCTCGGCCGCGTTCGTGGCCGGCCTGGCCGCCGCAATCGGGGCGGCCCAAGGGGGCGTGGACCGGGCGAAGCTCGCCCAGCAGGTGTTCACCATCGAGCGGAATGCTCAAGGGGTGGGCAGCCCGGGGGACACGTCCGCTGCGATCGCGGGGGGCTACCTCACGCTGAATACCGACGTCACAGCGGTCGGCGACCCGCTGTGGAGCGTGAAAGCCGGTGAGGACCGGTGGACGGTCCGGCGCATCGGCGACCCCGGTTGGGTCTGGGTGGTGGCGTACTCCGGTCTACCGAGGGCCACCGGCCCGAAGGTCCGCGCCGTCGGGGAGCGGTTCGCTGCTCCGGAAGGGCCGGAGTTGCTCGAGCGCTTCTCGGATGTTGCCACCGCCGGTCTCCGTGCCATGGCCCAGGAGGATGGGCCCGAGACCGGCCGGTTGCTGGATGAGAATCAGGAGCTCCTGAGAACGGTCGGAGTGTCTCATCCACGGCTCGAGGCCCTGCTCGACGCGGCGCGTCCGGCGGCCCTCGGGGCGAAGGTGACCGGCGCCGGCGGCGGCGGATCGATCGTGGCGCTTCCGAAGCCCGGCCAAGAGACCGACCTCGTGCGACGGCTTGCGCGCGCCGGAGCCGTTCCGTTTGCGACGGGACCCGCCGCGCGCGGGGTCGAGTTGGTCTAAAAGGCCCCGCGCTGCCCGATGGTCAACGACGGGCCACGATCCGGATGACGGCCCCGGGGTCGACCGGATGGTCGGCCGCGAGGGCGCGGTGGGTCCGCCCATCGATCGCGCGGATGAAGTGCTCCCCGAGCTCGGTGTGGACCCGATACGCGACGGCGCGGACCGGGGTCCCGGCGGGCACCAAGAACGCATCCGGAAGGACACGCCCCTTGGAGTCGGTCCAGTGCGTCTCGTCTTCGACCGGAAACACGACCACCTGGTGGAGACGCTCAAAGACCATCGATTCAAGCAGGGGCTGCACCCCGGTGGACCCCCACCGTCCGAGGAGCGTGCGGAGCTCCCCGAGCGCCTTGGTTTGGGGCGGGGAAAGACGCGATGGATCGGGCACCTGAAAGTCCGAGTCGCCGGGCGAGTACGTGACGAGCCCCGCTTTCGAAGCGCGCCGCAGTGTCAGCTCCGCTTCGGCGCTGGTCGGCGTCGCCGGGATCGGCCGGAGCTCCTCCGAGAGTTCAGACGCGCGGTCGGTGTGGATGCGATCGCACTTGTTGAGCGCCACCGCGCGGGGCTTGGCCGCATCGAGCAGGACGCGGGCCAGTTGGAGCAGGTCTTCAGCCGTCCACTTAGACGGATGGGCCCGGTCGATCGGCGCCTCGCGCAACGCCGTTTGGATTGAGGCAGGTGTGATCTTCAGGCCCGTGAGGCGGTGCTCCAGATATTCCTCGATCTTCACGCCCTCGAGCTCGGCCTTCCGGACCTGCTTGTCGAAGTCGCGTTCCAACAGGCCGGCGACCCAGTAGGCCAGCTCGTCGCCGAGCCAGCCAACCTCCTCGGAGGGGTCCTGCGAACCCGGCGGGACCAGGTTCCCCTCGGGGTCGGTGGCCCCCGTCGCGTCGACGACCTGAATGAAACCGTCGGCCACGCTGAGGTCGTTCAGAAACTGGTTGCCTAGGCCGCGTCCCTCGTGGGCGCCGGGAACTAGCCCGGCCACATCAACGAGGGCGACCGGCACCCAACGGACCCCGTTGCGACACGCCGCGTTGCCGGGAGTACAGGGCGTGCCACGCTCGACGTGGGGGCACGGGACCCGCACCGCCGCGACGCCCCGGTTGGGCTTCACGGTGGTGAACGGGTATGGCGCCATCGTCGCGTCGAGCAGGGTGAGGGCGTTGAACAACGTCGACTTTCCGACGTTCGGCTTGCCGACGATGCCGACTTCCATGATGGGTCACCCTCTAGTTCGGCGGTCCTGTCTAGACGGTGTAGTCGGGCGGGATCTCGCTGAACCCTTCAGAACGGTTGACCGCAAGGGCGAGCGCGAAGAGCAGGGAGCTCAGCCGATTGGCCCATTGAAGCAATACCTCGCGTTGGGGCTCTTCCGCGTGCAGGGCCCACAGGTCGCGTTCCGCCCGCCGGGCGACGGCACGGGCGTACTGCAGGTGCGCGCCACCGGGGCCGCCTCGGGGGAGGACGAACGAATGGACGGCGTCGATGGAAGCCGATAATCGGTCGGTGTCTTCCTCCAGCCGTTGAACGTGACGCGCCTCGATCCGGTGGGCGTTCTTGGCCAACGGGCCTGGAGAGGCGATCTCGCTGTTCGCGATGAAGACCTCGTGAGACAACCGGCGGAGGAGTGCCTGCTCCTCCGGCCGCCGGGTAGGAAGGCTTCGGATACGCCCAGCTCGGCCGCTAGCTCGTCGTAGGTGCCGAGGGCGCGGACGCGCGCCGAGGCCTTGTTTACGCGGGCACCACCAGTGAGGCCGGTGTCCCCGCGGTCACCGGTGCGGGAATAGAGCCGCGTGGAATTCGAGCCTCCGGACGCCAGGGTAGCGCATCGAGGGGCGACCCCAGCCCATGGATGGGGCAGTATGAGATATTGAGCACCTCATTATGCTTGGCATCTTGTCGGCACGACCGACAGATGTACCCGCTGCGTTTGGCCCAGACGATTCCTCCCAGCTGCTCCATTGGTTGCATTCCCACACCCGTGCGTTAGCGATCGAGGAGCTCGCGCCCCTCCCGGTCGGCCCGGCGTCGTCGTTCAGATCGGCCGGCCGTCTCGCGCGCCGCCCGGCGGAGTGCCGGGAGTCGCTCACCGTGGAGACGGCTCAGCTCCTGGATGCCCAGCGTCGCGACGAGGGTCACCGCCTCGTCGAGCGTTCGGGCCCAGCCATCCTCTACGACATCTTCCAGCTCCGCCCGCAGACTCACGGGGAACTCGACGGACTTCTGGGGGGCCTCGATCGATTGCCGTACGAGTAACCGCACCGCTTCCGATCGTGTCCCCACCTCCCGCGATTTCTGGAACTGGTCGAGTCGCTCGACCTCTTCGGGCGTGAGTCGCACGCCCAGAAAGTACGAGGCCGACTTCGTCGGGGTCGCTGACCGCACGGCGTTTAACACAATTCAACATATATTTAGATGTATCTAAGATTCTGTTAAATAACCGGGGGCAGGGCCGCCGACCACCGACCCACGTTCGGGGGCGGGTTCGCCGAGGATCCGCGAGTCCAGCGCGCCGCGGCGCGAAATCGCTGAAGCGCCGCGGCGCCGCCCGAGGGGTGGGGCAGGCGAGGGAGGTAGGACGGGCTTGGATGGCGTAAAAACGAAAGAGCCACCGATTCTTAGATTAGATATCAGACATGCGACGGTCACTCGGAGTCGTTGCCATCGCCGTCATGTCGGTCGGCGCTCTGTTCGTCCTGGTCGGGGTCTTCACTCGCCAGTGTATGGTGGGGCTACCACCCGTTCCGACCGTATGCACGGGACTCAATTTTGTCGTCTTGGGACTTGGCCTCGTTATGCTGGTGTGTGGTATCGCGCTCCTTTTGTCAGGTCGCCTCAAGCAGCCCCGTCCACGTGCCTTCGTGTGAGGACGATCCACCGAGGTGGGCGGGGGCGCGCCCCAAGGCCGCCCCGGCCTGCGGGCACGGGACGGTGGGCGGCGTAAGAGATGCGTATTTATGCGTGTTCAGCAGATTCAGCTGCCGATGAGCCGGCGGCATAAGCTGACGGTGTGGGACTTGATGACGACGGACCAGCTCATCCGTCTTGAGAAGGCCCTCGGCCGGGCCGTGCGCTTCGCGGATGCCGAGAAGTCCGGCATAAAGAGAAAGCGGAAGGCCCACTGATACCGCATCCCGGGGACGGCTGCCCTGGCCGCGATGCCGGCTCGGGAGCGTCCTCTCGGTGAGGCATCACTCGTCTACGTCGAACCCAAGGGCTCGCCCGACGGTCTGAATCTGGTCCCACGCGAGACGATCGCGCTCCAATCTGATTTCATCTGGGGTCCTCCCGACGTTCAACCCACGGAGCGCCTTCACGTGTCGTTCGTGAGAGCGGCCGGGTTTCACCGTCTCATCCTCGCCAACGGCATTCATCGGGCGGCGGCCGCCGCGATGGCCGGGTTGGACAAGATTCCGCTGGCGTTGTGCGATTTGTCACAGCTCGAACTTCCCGAACCATTCGTCGAGACGCCCAGAGCGATGCTCCTCGACCCAACTTTCCGTCCACCAATGGTTTCGGACTCCGGAGACTCCAAACTGTCCAACAAGCTCAGCGTCTACAAGCCCCCCCGAACTGTTCGGTTCAACTGGAACTTCGAGAACTATACGGTCGGCATTCACTGACACCGCCTAAGCCCTCGACCCCCTTCTACTGGCCTCTCTCCCGTCCTCGACCGCCCCAGTCAACGGGGGCGGCCTCGGGGCGCGTCGCTCGCCGCTAAGATCGGAGGGTTGGGGCGACCACACGTGCCCGAGCAGAGCGAGGGTTCGGGTGGACGCGACCGCCCCCTTATGTAAAATAACAGGGGGTGAGGCCGGCCATCGACCTGACCCTTTCGCGACGAAACACTCGACCTCGCTGCTGCCGGGCTCGCCATTACTGGCGAGTCTTCGTCCAGCCTCGCCGACGGCGCCTAGGAGGGTGTGCCCGCTCGCGT
>CAWBEU010000009.1:0-313148 GCA_963787975.1 uncultured Thermoplasmata archaeon | reverse complement strand
GTTGTCTTTTTATAGTAGTGGAAGCATTCTCCTATGGTTGTGGCGCCCTATGGGCGCCACCTGCAGAGAGGTTTCCCCGTTATGGCAAAAATCATCGGCATCGACCTAGGAACGAGCAACTCCGCGGCCGCCGTCCTCGAGGGCGGACGCCCTGTGATCATCCCGAGCGCCGAAGGAACCACCGTCGGCGGCGGGAAGGCCTTCCCGTCGTACGTCGCATTTGCGAAGGACGGCCAGCTGATCGTCGGGGAACCCGCCCGACGCCAGGCGGTCTCCAACGCGCAGTACACGTTCACTGCCTTCAAACGAAAGATGGGTACCGACTATCGGTACCGCGGACCGGATGGAAAGGAGTACAGTCCCCAGCAGCTCTCCGGATTCCTCCTCCAGAAGATCAAGCGCGACGCGGAGGCCTTCCTCGGCGAGAAGGTCCAAAAGGCCGTCATCACCGTCCCCGCGTACTTCAACGACAACCAGCGCCAGGCGACCAAGGACGCCGGCCAGATCGCCGGCCTCGAGGTCGTCCGGATCATCAATGAGCCGACGGCCGCGTCGCTCGCCTACGGCCTCGACAAGGCCGGCAAGTCCCAGAAGATCCTCGTGTTCGATTTGGGCGGCGGGACGCTCGATGTCACGATCATGGAGTTCGGCGAGGGCGTGTTCGAGGTCGTATCGACCAGCGGGGACACCCAGCTGGGCGGGACCGACATGGACACCACCCTCGCCGACTACGTCGCCGGCGAGTTCCGGAAGGAGTCGGGCATCGACATTCGGTCCGATAAGATGGCCATGCAGCGCGTCCGGGACGCGGCCGAGAAGGCCAAAATCGAGCTCTCGTCCACCCTCGAGACGCAGATCAACCTCCCGTTCCTTACCGCTACCAGCGAGGGCCCGAAGCACCTCGCCCTCACCCTCACCCGCGCCAAGCTCGAGGAACTCCTCCGCCCTCTCATCGACCGATGCAAGGGGCCGGTCGAGCAGGCGATCACGGACAGCAAGCTCTCGAAGGAGCAGATCGACCGGATCATTCTCGTCGGCGGCCCCACCCGCATGCCGATCGTCCAGAAGTTCGTGGAACAGCTGATCGGCCGGCCGATCGAGCACGGCGTGGACCCCATGGAATGCGTCGCGATGGGCGCGTCGATTCAAGCCGGCGTGCTCGCCGGCGAGGTCAAGGACATCCTCCTCCTGGACGTGACGCCCCTCTCCCTGGGCGTCGAGACGATGGGCGGCGTGTTCACGAAGCTCATCGAGCGCAACACGACGATCCCGACGCGGAAGAGCCAGATCTTCACGACCGCGGCCGACAGCCAGAGCTCGGTCGAGATCAAGGTCTCCCAGGGCGAGCGGCCCATGGCCGCCGACAACGTGGCCCTCGGGAACTTCATGCTGACCGGCATCCCCCTCGCGCCCCGCGGCGTCCCGCAGATCGAGGTCTCGTTCGACATCGACGCGAACGGCATCCTCAACGTCTCGGCGAAGGACCTCGCCACCGGCAAGAAGCAGGGGATCACCATCACCGCCTCGACAAAGCTCTCGAAGGAGGAGATCGACCGGATGCTCAAGCAGGCCGAACAGTTCGCGGCGGAGGACAAGAGCCGACACGACCAGGCCGAGAGCCGCAACAAAGCCGAGGCCCTCACCTACGAGGCCGAGCGCGTCCTGACCGATGCGAAGGACAAGATTGCAGAGGCCGATGCCCAAGCGGTTCGGACCAAGGTCGAAGAGCTCCGGGCGGTGCTCGACACCAAGGACCTCGCCACACTGAAGCAGAAGACCGACGAGCTGACGCAGACGATCCACCAGATCTCGCAGAAACTCTACGAGGCGGCGCGACAGACACCGCCCCCGACGGGGCCCACCGAGGAAACGACCGCGGGCCCGACCGAGAGCGGCGGTTCCCCGCCCCCGGGGAATGGCCCGGTGGATGCGGACTTCAAGGTCGTCGACAAGCCGGGCGACGAGAAGACGGAAAGCTAGACCCGGCGCTCCCGCGCCGGGCCCCTAGGTCGGCTCGTCCCACACCCGCGGCGGCGGCCCGATGTACCGTTCCGGCGGACGAACCATCCGGTTCTGGGCTACTTGCTCGAGGGCATGGGCCGACCAGCCGGCGGTGCGGGCAAGGGCGAAGGTGGGGGTGAAGAGCCCTCGCGGTAGCCCCACACCTTCGAGCAGCACGGCGCCGTAGAAATCCACGTTGGTGAATAGCGGCTGGTCGGGTCGTCGGTGGGCGAGCCGTTCTAGCGCCACCTCCTCGAATCGCCGGGCGAGTGCGTAGCGGGCCTGCGCCGCCACCTCCTTCGCGAACCCGCGGAGGAGCGTCGCGCGGGGGTCCTCGACGCGGTACGTGGGGTGGCCAAAACCGAACAGCCGGCCCCGCTGGTCGAGGGCTCGGTCGATCCACGCCTCCACCTGGCCGATTGAGCCGACGGCGTCGAGCATTTCCAGGACTTCGGCTGGGGCGCCGCCGTGAAGGGGTCCCTTGAGAGCCCCGAGCGCGGCCGATATGGCCGAGGCGAGGTCGGACCGGGTCGACAGAACGACCCGCAGCGCGAGCGTCGAGGCGGATATGCCATGGTCTGCGAGGAGGACGAAATACCGCTCCAGGGCGCGTACTCGTCCGGGCGTTGGGGCCGTTCCTTGTACCATCCACAGATAGTTGGCCACGTGGTCGAGCCGCGGGTCCGGAGCCCGAGGTGGCGACCCTGTCGCGCGCTGGTGCAGTCGGGCGACCAGCGTCGGGCAGCGTGCGATGAGCTTGAGCGACTCGGTCGCGGTCGGCGGGTAGACGTGAGCCACATCCTCCATCGCCGACACGGCGGTCCGGAACCCATCGATCGGGGGCGCGTCCGAAGGGAGCGCCTCGACGACTCGTTCCAGGGCGCCCGGCAGCCCTCGCCGCGCGCGGAGTTCGGGGCTAACGTCCCGGGCTCCCGCATCGCCGGAGCGGGTACCCCAGAGGAGTAGGCCGGTGGTGGCTTCGTAGCCGAGGTGCTGGACTACGTCCTCGATCCGGAACCCCCGATACGTGAGAACGCCGCGGGCGCCATCGATGCCCGTGATGGAGGTGTCGCCAAACCCGGCGGGTTCTAACGTAGCGTTCATGTGCGAATTCTCCTTGCTGGAGGCATCGGAAGGAGACCCGGCCCTCGGTAAAGCAATCTTTGCTGCGGGAATCTCGGAAACCCTTATCCACGCCTCCCCGGTCCTTGGCTCGCTGATGTCGACGCCGACTGGATTGCTCGAACGGATGGTCGATCAACGGGTCTCGCTTCGCCTCAAGGATGCCCGCGAGCTCGCCGGCCGGCTCTTGGGCCTCGATGACCACATGAACCTCGTGCTCGACGACGTCGAGGAGACCACCACCGAGGGGTCCCGTCGCTTGGGCCGGGTGCTCGTGCGCGGATCGAATGTCATCACCCTCACCGCCTCCACTGGGCTGCCCCCGAAACGGAACTGAGCCGGAGGAGGGCCGTCTGCATGACCGGCCGGACGAAGGGCCACCGGGTGAAAGCGGAGGAGCTGCGGCTGCTCCGGTTCTTGGCCCATGGAGGGGCGGAGCGAACCCCGGTCGACATCACCTCCCGCGAAGTGGGCGAACACCTCGAGGTCAGTCAGCAGGCGGCCGACCGCTACCTCGTCGAGCTCTCGAAGCAAGGGTTGATCTCCCGGTCCCTCGGCGCCCGGAAGCAACGGCTCACGCTCACCCCGGCCGGGGTAGAGGTGCTCCGCAAGGAATTCCACGCGTATCGCCGCGTCTTCGAGGGTCCGGCACGACTCCGGTTCTCGGGGCAGGTAGCCTCGGGCCTGGGGGAAGGGCGGTACTACCTGAGCCAGCCGGGGTACATCGTGCAGTTCCAGGAGCGGCTCGGATACACGCCATATCCCGGCACCCTCAATATTCGGGTCGACCCGAAGGAGTTGCTGCGGATCGATGGCCTCCGCCATTGGGAAGGGATTCGGATCGACGGGTTCCCGGCGAGCGGCCGAACCTTCGGCGGAGCGACCTGCTACGGCGGTCGCATCAACGGTCGGCCCTGCCACCTCATCCGACCGGACCGCAGCCATTACCAGGACGTGGTGGAGCTCATCGCGCCCGAATCCCTCCGCGAGTCGCTCGGTGTCCACGACGGCGACACCGTATCGGTCGAGATGGAGGAGTCCTAAGATGCCGGTCTCCGTGGCCCGCGCGATCGCGCAGGACCGTCGGCCCCCGCCCGCCGGCACGATCTCGGCGAGCCAGTACGTGAACCAGTGGACCGAGGCCGAGGCCCTCGGGGAGGAACGGGTCCGGGCCTTCGTGTTGATACTGCGAACGCGGGGCTGTTACTGGGCGGACCTGAAGGGCTGCTCGATGTGCGGCTACGCGAAGGACACCCTCGGACGATCGGCGACGCCCGAAGAGCTCGGCCAGCAGCTCGACGCCGCGCTCCGGGTGTACCGTGGCGAGCCGTACGTCAAGATCTACACGTCGGGAAGCTTCCTCGATGACCGAGAGGTCGACGCCGATTCGCGCCGGCGCATCGTCGAGGGGTTCTCCGGCCACGCCCGACGCCTGCTCTTCGAGACGCTTCCGGAGTTCGCGACCCCGGAGACTCTGGTGCCGCTGCGGAAGTCCTTCGCTGGTGAGCTTGAAGTGGCATTGGGCCTCGAGAGCACCCAACCCGAGGTTCTCCTCCGATACGTGAACAAGAACTCGCCCCCGGGCGCCTATCTGGACGCGGCAGGCCGAGTCCGCGCGCTCGGCCTTCGCGCCAAGGGATACCTCCTGCTGAAGCCTCCCTATCTGACCGAGCGAGAGGCGATCGAGGACGTCGTGACGTCGGTGCGGATCGCTGCCCCGCACTTCGATGCCCTCTCGGTCAACCCGGTCCATATCCAGAACGGCACCATCGTAGAGTGGCTCTACCACCGAGGCCGGTACCGCCCGCCCTGGCTGTGGAGCCTCGCCGAAGTGATGCATCGTTCCGCCGCCCACCGGGGCACGACCCGCCTCGTGACCTTCCCCACCGCCGGCGGCCTGGCGCGCGGACCGCACAACTGCGGCACGTGCGACCGGGAGTTCCTTTCGGCCCTCGAGGAGGCCTCCCTGGCACAGCAGTTCGAGGGTCTCAGCGCGTTGCGGTGCACCTGCCGTGACGAGTGGCGAACTGGCATGGCCCTCGAGCCGTTGGGGGTAGAAGCGTGAGCCTCGTCCCCAAGCTGCCTCCCCACGCCGAAGCGACGATACACCAGTTCCTCCGGGCGCACGTCACGGAGGCGGGTGCGGAGGGACTCCTCCTCGGCCTCAGCGGAGGCATCGACTCCACCCTGTGCGCCCGGCTCGCCCGCGACGCCATCGGTCCCGAACGGACACACTCTCTCCTGCTCCCGGACGCGGCGTTTCCGCTGGCGCTTCGGGAAGAAGTCGCAGAGTACGCTCGGCACCTCGGGATCTCCCTCCGGGTCGTCGACATCGACGGCCCGGAGTCAGGGTTCCGCACGCTCTTTCCCGAGGTGACCGACCGCGTGAGCTGGGGGAACGTGAAGGCCCGTGTCCGGATGACCTCGCTCTATCTCTGGGCCCGCGAGCGGCGTCTACTGGTGCTCGGCACCGGGAACAAGTCCGAGCTCCTCATGGGTTACTTTACGAAATGGGGAGACGGTGGGGCGGACCTGCTTCCGATCGGCGACCTGTACAAGACACAGCTCCGGGAGTTCGCCGCCGAGTTGGAGCTCCCGCGGTCGGTTCGGGACAGACCGCCGACCGCCGGACTCTGGGAGGGACAGACCGATGAGGAGGAGCTCGGGTTGCCGTACTCCGAACTCGACCAGATCCTCTTCGGGTTGGAACAGTTGAGGACGCCCGAGGAGATCGCGCAGACCACGCACCTCCCGCTGGAACGAGTCCGAGGGGTCGAGGCCGTGGTCGACCGAACCCGCCACAAGAGACGGCCGCCGCCCATCCCCAAGCTGGGGTTACGGACGGTCGGGCTCGACTGGCGAGAGTGAACCCGCTTCACCCAAACGCTTTATCGCGGGCGGCCTCCCGGAGCCGTTCCGACCGGTTTTGGTCGGACCCCACTGGAGCTCTCCCAAATGGACCGCGAGACGTATCACCAGTATTACGACCTTCTGAAGACCCCCGAGGACGTAGACCGGCTCGCCGCCGCCGACCACGTCGACCGAGAGCTTCTCTTCATCATCCACACGCAACGAGTGTCCCGTGACGCCACCCGGCGATTTTACGTCATCAAGCGTCAGATGCCCCGGTTGGTCGCCCAGTGGCGCCACGGCAAACGAATCCTCGAAATGGCGCGCGAGTTCGAGTTCCCGCCGGTGCTCATGGGGCAAATGGTCCTCGGGGAGTTGCAACTCCCTCGCAAACAGGTCTGGGGGTGCTTCTTGGACCCGGCCTCGGCGCCCAACCCTCGGCTCCAGTCCGAGGTTCGTGAGCTCCTCGCGAACGACCTCGTCTACTCCCCGGAGGGGATGGAGTTGCAACGGGAACGCGGACGGATCGGGGAGGCGCGACTCTACGGGTGGCTGGACAAGCACAGCATCCCGTACAAGACCGAGAAGGACCTCCGGGGGAAGTATCCGAAAACCCCCGACGCGCTCCTCGAACAGCCGATCATCTTCTACGGCCAGAGGCTTCAGTGGATCGAATCGAAGGCGAACTTCGGCGACGACGTCGAACTTCGGAAGAACCTTCGTCGCCAGCTCGGACCCTATACGGAGCTGTTCGGCGAGGGGGCGGTGGTCTACTGGCACGGGTTCGTCGACGGAGCCGAGAGCCCGCCGGGGATCCTGCTCTGGGACGCCCCGACGATCGAGGGGCTCACGCCGGAGGTAGAACCTCGTCGGGTCGCAGTTCACGCTGCGCACCCGACGTTAGGTCACGCTCGAGGACCACACCCCGAGCGGCCTCTTGAGGCCCGACGATCAGGGCCCGGCGAGCATGGCGGCGGGCCGCCTCCCTGAGTTGCCGGGACATCGAACGGGCCATGAGGTCCGAGTCCGCCGCGATGCCGGTCACGCGAAGCCGTTGAACCCACGACGCGGCCTCCGACGCGAACTCGGGCGTGGCCGCGATGACGTAGGTGTCGAGGGGCGGCTCCCCGGCCGGCCAGCGGCCGGCGCCTCGGAGAAGCAGCTCGAGGGTCTGGTCCCCGATCGCCAGCCCGCAGGCCGGGGTCGGCGGACCACCGAACAGTTCGATGAGATGGTCGTACCGTCCGCCGCCGAACAGGGCACGCAGGTCTCCCTTCTTCGCGTAACATTCGAAGACGGTCGTTGTGTAGTAGGCAAGGCCCCGAACGACCGTGGGGTCGAAGACGACCCGGTCGCCGAGACCGAGTTTCTCCACGCGCGCGAAGAGCGCCCGGAGCCGCGCCAGCCCTTCGGGGCCGGGGGCCGGCAACGGGGGCTCGGTCCACCGCGCGAAGAACGACCCGACCTCGGCGGCCGGCACTCCCGCGCCGGCCGCCGAGAGGGTTTCGGACAGCGCGGTGACCCCCGCGGGCCCGACGCCGGAGCGCTGAAGCTCGACGGCGAACTCCCGTTCGGTGACCTTCGATCGGCGATCCAAGGCGTGAAAGAAGAGAAGCAGGTCGCGCGCTCCGGCCGCGAGACCCATCGCTTCCGCGAGCTGCCGGTCGTTGACGCGGAAGGCATACAGGCCCTCGGCGCCCACCTCGTCGAGCGCGAGGGCCGAGGCCGCGAGAACCTCGACATCCGCCTCGATTCCCGGCACGCCCAGAATATCGAAATTCACCTGGGAGAACTCGCGGGTCCGGCCGGCTTGGGGTTCCTCGTATCGCCAGAGCTTCGAGAAGGTCACCCATTTCACCGGGAGCGGCTCGGATTTCGCCCGCTCTGCGTATACGCGGGCGAGGCCGGGGGTCGTTTCGGGGATCAGGGCGACCTCGCGACCCCCCTTGTCGTCGAAGGCCCAGACCTGCTCCTCGATGTCACCCCCGCTCTTCACCCGGAAGAGGTCGAGGTTCTCGACGCTGGGCGTCTCCAGCTCCTGGAACCCGCACCGGTGCGCCACCTGGCGCATCCGGCGCCACAGCTCGGCGCGGGCCGCCGCGTCCGGCGGTAGATAGTCCCGGAATCCCCGCAACGTCGAGAAAGGCACGGTCGCTAGGAGCGACCCCGGGATATTTATGGGTCGGGGAGCGCCGTTGCACGCCTCGGGCGGGTCTCGCTTAGGCGTTGGCCGTCGCCGAGATAGCGGAGGCCGCGGTGCGCAGGCGCCGATACGTAGTGATCGCCGCGCCGAGGTTTCGCCGGCGGATCATGGCCGCCAATTGTCGAAGCTCCCGGATCACTGGTTCGATCTCCTGGTCGGTCGAGTGGCGTCCGTGGAGCTGGGCCCGGATCGCCTGTAGGCTTCCATTCATCTGAGGAACCAGCAATCCCCATAGCGCGCGGTTCGCGCCAGCAAGAACATGTTCGGCCCGATCCGGGTTCCCTGCGCGGGCGAGTCGTCGGCCCTCCGATAGGGGGCCGAGGGCCGGCCCCGGATCTTCGCCCAATTCTCGCAGGGTCTCAATCATCAGATCCGCCTCGGTGGTCAGGACCTGGCAGGTCGCCCAGCGGTCCTCGAGCGAGGAGAGACCGTCCGAGGCCTGGCGAAGCCGGCGGACCGTGCCCGACAGATCCCCGGTCGCGAACGAGGTGCGAGCGCTGGCGAGCTCCGTATCGATCGTCGCGGTCGGCACCAGCGCAGCGAGCTCGTTGCGCCGGCCGGATTGTATCTCCAGGTCCTCCGCCACGGAGGCGGCGACCTGGACGAAGAGGGACCGCCGCAGTTCGTCGAGCGCGGCCCGGTTCTCTTCCTTAAGCGCGGAGAACATCCGCTGATCGGTTTCCTTGAGGTCAAGTCCCTCCCGTCGCCCGACCTGGACGAGTTCCTCTACCTGACGCTGCACGAGGGACAGCCCGGATCCCGGCGCCAGCACGGGAAGGGTCGGTAGGCTGGCGCCCTGCACGGTCGCCGGGGGGATCGTGCGGGCCGCGGAGAGGGCGGGGAACCGTGCCTGTGCCGTCAGCATCGTCGCAGACCCCGGCTGGGAGAGGGAGGGCTCGGACGACTCCGACTGGGCCCCGACGACGGCAAGGATCTCCGCGATCGCGCGGGCGTAGTCCGAGTCGTCCACCGTGGTTCCGGCGGCCTCTCGCACCGGCTCAAACAGGTTGGTCGAGAGCTGACACGATTTGCAGTTCGATGCTTCGGGGGGATTGTCCTCGCCGCAGACCGGGCACTCGACCATCGAACGCGCTCCTCCCCGGCCCTTGTCGGCGGTCCCCGTCCGGAAGGTCCCTTCCGGCCTCTTAATCCATCCGGCCCGGCGGAATTCCGGGTTCCGGGCCCCGAGGAGCCAGGTGTCTTCGCGCGGACGGGGTAGGGTGGTACCGGCCCACCGGAAACTCCGGAGCCACCCGGCGATCTCCACGACTCTCCGGAGGGGACCGATGTCGGCACCGAACACACCGGAAGCCTCGGCCCGCGCCCAGAGAGCCCATGCGGTGTGCGCAGTGAGGACACCGGGGATTGTCTCGCGGAACGTGTCGCGGGCGCAGCGAGAGGAGGTCGAGCCCCTCGACCCGGAACACCGGATCCTCCTGAGAGCCACCCCAGAGCCGGACGCGGTCGCCTGGGAGGAGACTCCGCACGACTCGAGGAAGGGTCTTCGTGGGCTCAAACACGGCGCATCGCACCCGGGCTCCCGAGTCGAGCAGTAGGGAGAAGAACAGGTGTCCTCCGGGGCGGGGAGCCGGCCGCTCGACCAGCCGGCCCGCGAGGGTGCCCGCCATGAAGGGGACCGGCGGGACGGGCCACGGGCGGCGCACGTGGTCGCCCGTCCCTTGGTTGGTCCGGAAGAGGAGCCAACGCTCTACCGGCTCCGACCGGATCTCCTTAAGGGCCGCGACGGCGGCCGACGGTTCCGTGGCACGTAGGCCGAACAGGATGGGACACGACGTGTGGGGCGCGATGAGAACGCGCCGCGTGCGCGGGTCGATGCACAGGAAGAGTTCCCGGTGGCGCTCCATGGCTTCCGCCACCGAGGCGCGGTCGACTCGTCGGTCGGTGCCCCATCGCGTGGGATCCCGATAGGCGATCGCCTCCCACGTGGGGTGCGCGCCCGGCCACGCCAGGGCCGCCGCGGCTCCGATCTGACCGACCCCCGAAGGAACGGAGCGAATGATCGCGCCGGTGCCGGCGAGCCATCGCTGGACCTCGTCCATCGTGACGATGCGCCGGACCGCCTCCCAGTAAAGTTCGGCGGGAGGCTTGCGCCGGAGAACAAGAAGGGCGGGGTCGGTGCCTGGGTCCGAGCCGGCCGACGCCGCTTGGACCGTGGTCCAGAGCTCATCGGCGAGGTGGACCCGCTCGCGTTCCGAGAGGTCGCGCCCGGACCGGTAGCAGACGACCGGTCCCTCCGGAAGGGCGCCTACGACCTCAGGGTTTCCGCGGCCGTGCGCGAACCGGGCGACCAGCGCGGCATTGCCCCGCGTCTTGGTAGGGACGTTGGGGTTCAGGCGCACGAGGCGCGGCTCGTGGATCAGGTCGAACCCCAGCGCGTTCGCGGTTCGGACCACCTCGGTCAGGGTGTACGTCGTGCAACCCCGTCGAGGACTGTCGGTGTCGTCTACTCCGACCCAGACGACGGTCCCACCCCCGGCTCGGCGGTGGAAGCAGGTACCGGCGGCGGAGTCGTGCTCTGGCGTCTGCGGCGCCGCCGTCGGGCGAGGAGGAGGCCCACGGCCAGTCCGGCCACGATGACGATCGCTCCGACGATCAGCGCGTCGCCGGTCGGGAACGATGGACCGAACTTGATCACGACCGTGTGCCCCGGAAGGGGGGTGTACTGTCCCGAAACGGAGGCCGATCCCCACCCGAACGGGTCGTTCGAGATCTGGGTTGCGTTGAGGCCAGTGACGGACGTGATGGTGATCGCCGTCGGGGTTGCGAAGGAGACGTTCACCGCCTGGACGGGGAGGCTCAGGTTGCCCAGGATCGATGGGAGATTCCAGGCAACTTGGAACGTATGGGCATTCCCCAACCCGCTCCACGTGAAGGCGGCCGCGAGCGTGGCGGTCAGACCGATCGGTGCGGACGAATTGTCCGACCCGGGCGCGTTGCTGAACGAGACTCCCCGGAGCTGATCCGAGGCGGGGCCGGTCCCATCAATGGTGACGTTGAGAACGCCGGTGATCGCGGTCACCGGGATATACTTCGCGTAGCTGTCGATTAGGCCAACGAATCGGGAGACGTCCGTGCTGTCGACGCGGCCGCTGCGGCTGCCGAAGAGCCCGGCGGTGAGGGGATTGCTCTCCGCGGAGCTGATTTCCCCGAGGAGGGCAGTTCTCGACGCGTTGGTCCCCGGCAGCAACTCGACGAGGGGACCGAAGTACCCGTCCATGGCGTATCGCAGGGCGGATCCGTTCGTGGCGACCGTCTCGAGCCCTGCGATGACCGCGCCGTCGCTCCCCAGAGTGAGCGTGATGCCGGACGACGGGGCCCCGCCGATCGCCGCCGGTGCCGAGGCCTCAAGCACCAACCCCGCCACGGCGAAGAGGAGGAGGAGCCGAGGTGCGAATCGAAGACGTCCGAGCACGGCGCGGCTCCGACTCTCGCGGACCTACGCCGCGCTCGCGAGGAGTTTCTGGTAAGCAGCCAGGTTGTGCTCCAGCACGATGTCGGCCCGCGCCGGACCGACGCTGTCGGGGAGAAGCTTGAGCTCGAGCGGATTGCTCGCCGCGTCGGTCGGCTGGCCCGGGCGGTGCATGACGCCGATCGGGATCTTTCCCGCGTTCATCGTCTCGCTGCAGAGCCGGAACACAGCGGATCGGTCGGTCGGGTCGTAGCCCGGGAGCTTCTCGATGTTGACGATCTTCTCCCGCCATTCCTTGAACGTGTCGTTGTAGGTGACGCAGGGAGAGAGGTCTTCGACGAAAGCGTACCCCCGGTGCTCGCGGTTGAACTGGAGCGCTTCCGAGAGGACGGCCGTCATGGTCTTCGGATCGCCCGAGAAGGTCCGGGCGATGAAGGCGCCCGAGGGAATCGAGAGCGCGGTGAGGATGGAATCGAACGGGATCTCGATGTTGCCTTCGAAACCGAGGCGGGACGTCGGCGAGGCCTGGCCCTTCGTGAGCCCGTACGTCTCGTTATTCATGACGATGTAGAGGATCGAGGCGTTCTTCTTGAACGCGTGCATGAAATGACCCATGCCGATGGCGTAGCCATCGCCGTCGCCCCCGGCGGCGATCACGGTGAGCTGCGGATTGGCCAGCTTGAGGCCGATGGCTTGGGCCAGCAGGCGGCCGTGCAGCGCGTGCACTCCGTTGATATCGATGAAATTGTGAATCCCTCCGGAGCAGCCGATCCCCCCGACGAGGACGGCCTCGTGCGTGGGGATCTTCAGATCGATGATCGCTTTCTTGGCGGCCGCGAGTACGCCAAAGTCCCCACAGCCGGGGCACCACGTGTTGGCCGTCGGTTTAGCGCTTTGCACCATGGAATGCCTCCCGAATGGGCGCGGCGATGTCCGGGGCCCGGAACGAGAACCCGTCGTACTTGAGGATGGAGCGCAGCTTGGCGTGGTACTGCGGCATATCCTCCCGGATTAGCCGGGCAAACTGCCCCGTGTAGTTGTGCTCCGCGACAAAGGCCAGGTCGACGGAGTCGAAGAACGGCCCGAGGGTCTCCTGCTGCACCGGGAAAAGGGTCCGGGCCTGCAGGTACTTGGTCGTGATGCCCTCGGCGTCGAGCAGGTCCATCGCTTCCAAGATCGGACCGCTGGTGCTGCCGTAGCCGATGAGGCCGATCCGGGCTTCCTTGCGGCCGAAGTAGCGAGGGCGGGGGAGCTCGTCGCGGGCTTGGATGAGCTTCCCCATGCGCTTCTCCATCATTTTGTGGCGGTTGACCGGGTTGACGGAAACGTGCCCCCACTCATCGTGCTCGTTTCCGGTGATCTGCGAGGTGACTCCGGGAGTTCCTACGGGCGCGAAGGGAGAGATGCCGTTCGGGCTGAATGCGTAATACTTGTATTCGGCCCTCGTCGCGACCTGCTCGGCGGTCAGCAAGCTGGGGCGCTCCACCTTGACCTTGGAAAGGTCAAACGCTGGTACCGTGGAGGCATTTTGGCACAGCGCCTGGTCCAGCAGCAGGATGACGGGCAACCGCCATTTCTCGGCGAGATTGAGCGCGTCGACCGTCAGATAGAAGCAATCCTCGGCGGAGCCCGGCGAGAGGATGAACTTCGGGAACTCGCCGTGGCCGAGATGGGCTAGGTGCGCCAAGTCCGATTGCTCGTGTCGAGTCGGCTGACCCGTGGAGGGTCCGACGCGTTGGCAGTCCGCGACCAGGATCCCGAGTTCGGCCGTTCCGGCGTGACCGATACCCTCGGTCATGAGCGACAGGCCCGGTCCGCTCGTTGAGGTCATCGCCCGGGCGCCGGTCGTGGCGGCGCCGATGACCATATTGATGGAGGCCAGCTCGTCCTCTGCCTGTCGCACCACTCCGTGGTAGGCCGGGAGGTACCGCGTGAGATACTCCATGATCTCCGTCGCGGGGGTGATCGGGTATCCGGCAAAGAACCGTCCGCCTCCCACGACGAAGCCGAGCGCCGCCGCCTGGTTCCCTGTAGTGAGGATCAGGTTGTGGGCGTCGCCTTCCGGAAGCGACCACCGGTTCACCGCGGCGGGGACCGCCAGCGCGGCTTGCCGGCCGATCTCGAGCGCCTTGAGGTTCTTGTCGAGGGCTTCCGCACCCCGCCGCTTGAATCGCTCTTCAATCACTTGGCGTACGACGGCGTCGTCGAAGCCCATGAGCACCGCGATCGCGCCGTAGGCGGCGGTGTTCTTGTAGATCGGTTGGCCGAGCTGACTGCCGACCAGCGTCGCGAACGGGAAGCCGAGCGAATTGGGGTAGTCGGCCTTGAAGGCCGTCGAGTCATAGAGCACGAGCGCATCGGGGTCGAGGTCTGCACGGACCACTTCGATGGCTTCTTGGTCGAAGGCGAGCAGGAGGTCCGCCTTCGCCTTGATGGCCGCCCGCGGGTCGCGGCACGCGCGTACGGATGCATCCGCATGGCCGCCCCGGATCCGGGAGAGAGTGTTTCGCGAGGTGTAGACGTAAAGGCCACGCTTCCGGAAGTATCGGCCGAGCAAGTCCACGACCGTGAGTGTTCCGTCCCCTCCTTGTCCGCCCACGATCACCGAGACGTCGGCCAGTTCCTTGGGCGTCCGTCGCTGAGCCGGCGAGGCCTCGATGGCCTGAGAGGGCGTTTGAGTGGCGGGAGTTGTCATCGTGAATTCCGGTCCGGTACTACTTTGTGCAGCCAGCATCGATTCGAGGGAGCGCGCGTATTTAACTATGGTCTAACCGACGGACCGCCGAGGTGGAAATCCGGCCGGAGGGCCACCCGTCGGCCACGCGCAAACGCCGTACGTTAGCGTACGAAGGCTCGTTTTGCGAAAGGTTATGTCGCATCGCCCGCTCGCTAGTCGCCGATGGCTGACGAGGGCCTCGTCGAGAACTTCCACGACCGCACGGCCGCCCAACGGCACTTCGCCGATCCGATCGTGTTCTGGGACGAGACGCTGCGCGACGGCGAGCAGACCCCGGGCGTCCACTTCTCTCCGGAGGAAAAGCTCCGGCTCGCCGAGATCATGTCCGAGATGGGCATTTCGGTCATCAACGCCGGAATACCCGTCGTCTCAGCGGAGGAGGCCGAGGCCGTCCGTCGGGTCGCGGGGGCCGGCCTCAAGGCCAAGATTCTGGCCGCGGCCCGGACCGTTCCAGCGGACATCGACGCGGTGATACGCTCGGGAGCGGCCCACATCGCCATCTTTGTCGCCGCGAGCAACGTGCACCTCCGCTACAAGCTCAAGATGTCCCAGGACGAGGTCCTCTCCGCCGCGACTCGGTCCGTGCGGCAGGCCAAGGACGCGGGTCTCCACGTGGCGTTCGTGACCGAGGACACGGTCCGCGCTCCGTTCGACTTCGTGGAGAAGCTCTATCTCGCCGTCAAGGCCGAGGGCGCGGACCGACTCGTAATCTGCGACACGGTCGGCGTCATGACGCCCCTCACATTCCGCTGGTACCTCCAAGAGTTCTACCGCCGGATCGCTCCCACGGATTGGTCGGTCCACTGCCACAACGACCTCGGCCTCGCGACGGCCAACGCCTTGACCGCGCTCGAGGTGGGAGTGACGAGTCCGCATGTATGTGTGAACGGACTGGGGGAACGAGCCGGTAACACACCGCTCGAGGAGCTGGCCCTGACCCTCGAGAAGCTCTACGGCGTGCACACGGGGCTCGACCTATCTCGGCTCTACGAGCTTTCCCGTCTAGTAGAGGAGCTGTCTGGCGTGCCGGTTTCACCGACGAAGTCGGTCGTCGGGTACAACGCCTTCTCGCATGAGGCGGGGATCCACACGCACGGGATTCTCGCCCATACCCTCACCTACGAGGCGGTCCAGCCCGAGGTCATCGGTCGGCATCGTCGCATGATCCTCGGGAAGCACACGGGGAAGGCGGCGCTCGTAGAGAAGCTCAAGGAGCGGGGGATGGAGCTCCCCGACCCCGTGCTCGTGGATCTGCTCCAGCGGCTCAAGGCGAGCGCCGAGCATCGATCCAAAGAGGACCTCGATGCGTTCCTCCAAGAGTACCGGTCCTTGTTCGAGCAGCCGGGGATTTCTGACGAGGACTTCTGGAAGTTGGTCGGGGAGATGGGGCTGGGGGCGCGTACAGCATGAAGGGTAGCGGCACCGATGGGGGACAGACCCTCGCCGAAAAAATCCTCTCGCGGGCGGGCGGCCTGGACCGCGTCGTGCCGGGGCAGATCGTAGAGGGACAGGTCGACCTCGCCATGATGCACGAACAGGGTGCCCAGACCGTCGGCCCGTTCCATGAGATGGGAGCGCCCCGGGTCTGGGATCCGGACCGGGTCGTCATCGCGATAGACCATTGGGTCCCGGCCTCTACGGAAGGAGCGGCGGTGCTCCACCGGATCCTCCGCCAGTTCGCGAAGGAGCAGGGCCTGACCCATTTCTACGATGTCGGGAACCACGGCATTTGTCACCAGATCCTCGCCGAGCACGGATGGGTCGTGCCGGGGGACCTCGCCGTCGGAACGGACTCGCACACGAACATGCTGGGGGCCATGGGCGCGGTCGCGGCCGGCATCGGACCTACGGAGATGGCGGCCGTCCTCTCACTGGGAAGACTGTGGCTCAAGGTGCCGCCGACGCTGCACGTCCGGATCCGGGGCTCATTCGGGAAGGGGGTCTACGCGAAGGACCTGATCCTCCGGATCTTGGGCGAGGTCAAGACAACGGGCGCGACCTACAAGGCCGTCGAGTTTTCGGGCCCGACCATCGAGGCCCTGACGATGTCCGAGCGCTTCACGCTCTGCAACATGACGACCGAGATGGGCGCGAAGTGCGGGATGATCGCGCCGGACGCCACGACGTATACCTTCCTCGAGAAGATCGCAAAGCATCCGATGCATCCGGTCTCACCCGACAAGGACGCGCATTACGAGCGGGTCATCGACATCGATGTCGACGGGATGGAGCCGATGGTCGCCTGCCCGTACTCACCGGACAACGTGCGGCCGCTCACCGAGCTCCTTCCGAAGCACGTCAAGGTGGACCAGGTGTTTCTGGGCTCCTGCACGAACGCTCGGATCGACGACCTCCGGGAGGGCGCCCGGATCATGAAGGGCCACAAGGTCGCGCCGGGGTCCGGTTCATCGTTTCCCCCGCGTCCACTTCGATCTACAAGCAAGCGTTGGACGAAGGACTCATCGCGACCTTCACCGAGGCCGGGGGGGTCTTCACCAACTCGAGCTGTTCGGCCTGCTTCGGCGGGAACATGGGCATCCTGGCGCCGGGCGAGGTCTGCGCGTCCTCCTCGAACCGGAACTTCCCCGGACGGATGGGGGCCAAGGATGCGGAGATCTATCTCCTATCCCCGGCCGCCACCGTCGCGGCGGCGATCCGGGGCGAGCTGGCGGACCCGCGCGAGTTCCTCTAGGAGGCCACCGTGCGCGAGGTCATCGAGGGTCGGGTCTGGACGTTGCCCGACGACGTCGACACGGACCAGATCATCAGCGGAAAGTACCTCACGGTCATCGACCCGAACGAGCTCAAGAAGCACGTCTTCGAGATCGCCTTACCGGAGTTCGCCGCGAATGCGCAGGCCGGCGACATTGTCGTGGCGGGTGTCAACATGGGGTGCGGCTCCAGCCGAGAGCACGCTCCCCAGGCGCTGAAGGCGATCGGGGTAGGCGCGGTCATCGCCGACAGCTTCGCCCGGATCTACTTCCGGAACTCGATCAATGTGGGCATTCCCACCGTCGAAGCTCCCGGGGTGCGCAAGATCTTCGAAAAAGGCGACACGGCGCGCATCGAGATGCGCGGAGGTCGGATCCAGAACCTCCGGACCGGCGTCTCGGTCCAGTTCCCTCCCCTTCCGGCCCATCTGCTCGAGCTGCTCGAGGCCGGGGGGCTCGTCGAGAAGGTCAAGCGGGAGATCCAGGCCGGCGCGACGGTGTCGCCGCGATGAAGGAGACCGGGTACCGCATCGCGCTGTTGCCCGGGGACGGGACCGGTCCCGAGGTGATCCACGCCGGCCGCCAGGTGCTCGACGCCGCCGCGGAGGGTGCCGAGGCCCCGTGGACGCTCGAGGAGTATCCTGCCGGCGCACTCTACTATCGCGATCACGGACAGGAGTGGGCGCCCGGAGCGGAAGAGGCGGCGCGGTCCGCCGACGCGATCCTCCTGGGGGCGGTGGGGTGGCCGGGGGTTTCGCTGCCGAACGGGGATATCGCGGGGGCGGGGCTCATCTTCGGACTCCGGTTCGGACTCGACCTTTTCGCCAACGTTCGCCCATGCCGGCTGTATCCGGGTGTTCGCCACCGTATCAGCGGGAAATGGAAGGAAGTCTGGACCCCGGAGAACGTGGATTTCGTCATCGTTCGCGAGAACACCGAGGGACTGTACACGCCGATCCGAGGCGCGCTGAGCCGCGGAGGGGAGACCGAAGTGGCGATCGACACGCGTGTCATCACGCGGAAGGGAGCGGAGCGCGTCATTCGCTATGCGTTCGACCTCTCCCGTCGCCGCGCGCGCGGGGCACCCGAGGACCACACGCGTCGGGTCACCTGTGTCGACAAGGCGAACGTGCTTCGCGGCTGCCAGTTCTTCCGAGAGGTCTTCGAGGAGGTCGGGGCGCAGTACCCGGACATCGAACGGGAGTATGCCTACGTGGACGCCTTCACACAGTGGATGGTCCGGAACCCCGAGCACTACGATGTCGTCGTCACGACGAACATGTTCGGGGATATCGTGACCGACCTCGCCGCGGTGCTGCAGGGGGGCATGGGGCTTGCCGCCGGTGGCAACATTGGCGCGGACCACGCGATGTTCGAGCCGGTCCACGGCTCCGCCCCCAAGCACGCGGGAAAGAACGAGATCAATCCGTTCGCCACTTTCTTCGCCATTGAGATGATGCTCCGATGGCTGGGGGAGCGTCATGAGGATCCGCGTATGACGACCCAGGCCGATCGCATCGAACGCGCGATCGCGCAGGTGCTCGCGGACGGCTCGGCTCGGACGTACGACCAAGGAGGCACGACGACCACCTCGGGGGCCGGCGACCGGGTGGCCGAGGCGATTCGCTCGGAGGGCCAACCGTGAGCGAGAACCGAGAGGTCGCGGTGGTCGGCGGAGGTCTCACCAAGTTCGGCGTCCGACCTCTCACATGGGCCGAGCTCGCCCAGGAGGCCGGAGAGGTTCTCTTCCGCGCCGTCCCGGCCCTCGAGGCGTCGGTCGTGGACAGCCTCTTTGTTGGAGCCGCGGAGCCGGAGCGCTTCGCCTTCCAATCTCACGTCGCTCCGCTGGTGGCCGAGCAGATGGGACTCGCCCCGAGCCGGATCGTCCAACGCAACGAACTCGCGTGCGCGTCGGGGCAATCGGCGATCCGTAGCGCGTACGCCGCGATTCGGGCCGGGCTATCCGACGTGGCCGTGGCGGTCGGTGTCGAGAAGATGAACATCCCCTCGATGGCCGAGGCCAACTCCGCGATGGCCTGCGTCCTTGACCGACCGTGGGACGCGGCCCACGGCCTGACCGCGCCTCCGTTCTTCGCGATGGTCGCCCAGCGGCACATGCTCGAGCACGGAACGACCGAGGAACAGCTCGCAGCGGTGTCGGAGAAGAACCATCGGTTCGCGAACGCCAACCCGATTGCCCAGTTCTACGAGAAGAAGTTCGACCGGGAGAAGTTGCTCCGGCTGCCGCTCGTCGCTCCCCCCTCCGATTGGGGGATTGCTCCTCGATGACCGACGGGGCGGGGGCGGTGCTCCTGGTCGCCGAGGATCGGGTCCGGGACTATACGGACACTCCAGCGTGGATCCGGGGGACGGGACAGTACGCGGACTTCCACAACCTCGCCAATATGGAGTCCCTGACCGATTGGACGGGACTCACCCGCGCTTCGCGAGAGGCGTTCCGGACCGCCGGGATTGGCCCGACCGACCTCGACTTTGCCGAGTTGCACGACTGCTTCACGATTTCCGAACTGATCGAGTACGAGGCGATCGGCCTCTGCCCGAAGGGCGACGGGGGAAGGTTCGCCGCCGATGGCCGCTCGGATCTGGGCGGGGATCTCGTGGTCAACCCCCGCGGAGGTCTCCTCGGCTGCGGTCATCCTCTCGGGGCGACGGGCATCGCGCAAGCGGTCGAGGTCTGCCAGCAGTTCGCGCACCAGGTGGAGTCCTCACGCCAGGTACCGGATCCGGAATGGGCGATGGTCCACAACCTGAGCGGCAGCGCGAACGTGCATTCCGTGATGATCTACCAACGGGGTAGTTGAACCCGATGAGCGCGGTGGCCGAGGTCGCAGGGCGGAAGGCGAGCAAGCCGCGGAAGCGGCGGGGCACGGCCGCCGGCGCAACGCCCGCGACGCCATCGCCGCCGACGGGTCCCCCCGAGCGGCTCCCGTATCTCCTCGACCTGTATCCGCTCGAATCGCCCACCCAGACGCGCCTGTCCCCGTTCTTCGAGGCGCTGCATCAGGGACGATTCACCACGACCCGTTGCCGGAAAGACCGGAAACTGCTCTGGCCTCCACGCATCGTGTGTCCCGTGTGTCATACCGCGGAGCTGGAGTGGGTCGACCTGCCCACCACCGGCCGGATCTACGCGTTCAGCGCCCTCTTGGCGGGAGCGCCGATCGGCCAGGAGGCCGACCTCCCCCGGGTCGTCGGGCTAGTGGAGCTCGACGGGTCTCCCCTCCGCCTCTTCGGGCGGCTGCTCGGCATCGACTGGCGCGAGTGCCGGATCGGCCTCGCGGTCCGGGTCGAGGCGCTCACGTTGGCCGATGGACGGGCCTACTACGCCTTCCGCGTGACGCAGTAGCCCGGAAGCGGTTCTCCGGCGGCCCCACCGGCGAGAAAATTCCCAAAGGATTTATACGGGCCCCGGACTGCGCGGCCCGCCGGTTCGGGAGACCCGGCCGATGATGGACACCGAATCAGGCAGCTGGTGGAGCCGCTATGGCTGGACGACCACCATCCTGCTCACAGCGTTCGCGCTGGCGTTCATCATCCGGACCATCTTCTCGCTGAGCGTCTTCGAGCAGTGGGGCTGGCTCTACGTCTACGGCGGTGGCTCGGATTCATTCTACCACTGGCGGGTGGCGGACTTCATCCTCACCAACCATCAGAACCTGATCCGCGATCCGCTGCTGAAGTACCCCTTCGGCGCGCTCAACCCGCGGGAGCCGCTGTTCGATTGGATGAACGCGATCCTGGGAACCGTCTTCGCCCCGATCTTCGGCGGGAGCGCCATCAACGCGGCGGCCTTCTTCCTGAACCTCGACCCTCCTCTCTGGTCCGCCTTCACGGTCTTTCCGATCTACCTGATCGGGAAGGAGGTCAGCTCGAAGCGGATGGGCCTCATCGCGGCGATCACCTACCCGTTCATTGTAGGGAGCATCGAGGCCGCGAGTCTCGGCTATGCGAACTACCTGACCTTCTACACGTTTTTCATCCTGATCTACTTCTACGCGTACCTGCGCACCGCGAAGCTGGTCGGCACCAAGACCTACATCTCGAACTTCCGGCACCCCCGCGAGGTGCTCGTCGGCCTACGGCGGTTCCTCCGGGAGGAGCGCCTCGCCGTCAAGTGGGCGGTCTTCGCCGGCGTGTCCTTGGGTGCCCTCGCGCTCGCCTGGCAGGGGTACCCGCTGGCCGTGGCGATCGTCATGATCTTCGTGGGCGTGATCATGGTGGTCGAGCGGATCCGCCGGATCGACTCGATCAATCTCTACCTCGCGACCTGGATCGCCGGGCTGGTCGGATTTCCGATGGCCGTGCCGTACTATCTGGCCCAGCACCTGTTCGCTACCTGGTTCGACCTTCCGCTCCTGATCTACTTCGGAGGGCTCCTGCTCCTCCTGCCGTTCGTCCTGCTGCGCCAGTATCCCTGGGTCGTGACGGTGCCCCTGCTCGCGGGGGTCGTTGTCGCCGGCTTGGGGGTCTTTGCCTTAGTCGCCCCGTCGTCGTTCCAGACGCTGATCACGGGCCAAGGGTACTTCGCGAAGACGCTGATCTACTCGACGGTCGCCGAGGCCCAAGCCCCCTCGTTCGATGCACTCGTCCTTTCGTACGGGATCCTGACCTTTTTCCTGGCCTTCGTCGGACTCGGGCTCTTCGTGCTCCACTTGATGCGGGGAAAGTTCCGCCGAGAACACGCTCTCTTCGTGGTATTCGCCGTCGTCAGCATCTACCTCCCGATTTCCGCGGCGAAGTTCTTCTACGTCGGGTCGCCGGCCTTCGCGCTGCTCCCGGCGGAGGCACTCCTGATCATCCTCGATGCGGCAGGATATGGCCAGTTGCGCCGGACCGCGTCGTCGCTCTCGGGCTCTCGCGGACAGTTGAGCGCCCTCCGACGGTCCTTCAAGGCGCGGCATGTTCTCGTGATGCTCCTCGTCGTCGTGATCCTGTTGCCCAACGTCTGGTACGGCATCGACGCCGGGATCCCCTACAACTCGAAGTCGACGTACAGTACGCAGATCTACGACACGCTTCCGGCGGGACTCCGCGTCAATTCGACCAACGCGTCCTCGTTCTACCTGGGGGCTTCGGGCACCGATCTGGATTCACCCAATCAGTACGACGAGGCGGGGTACAACTGGCTCGCGGCTCAAGATTCGAATCTCGCCCCGGCGGCCCGACCCGCGTTGGTCAGTTGGTGGGACTACGGGTTCCAAGCCATCGCCGAGGGACAGCATCCCTCGGTCGCGGACAACTTCCAGAACGGAATCCCGGCCGCCGGTAATTTCTTGCTGGCCCAGAACGAGTCCCTCGCCATCGGCGTACTCGCCACCACCCTGCTGCAGGCGGAGCAGCAGGTGGGCGGCTACACGTACCTTCCTCCGGCGTTGAACACCCTTCTCGCCTCGGACGGCGTCAACCTCGCGGAACTGCACACGCTCCTCGCGAACACGTCCGCGGATGTTCCCCTGGTGGTCGCTCACCCCGAACGGTACCTTCCGGTCAACCCGAACACGCTGACCGCGACGAACGCGATGTTTGACGCCGTGAGCTGGTTCCTCGCGAGTACGCTTCCCGAGAGCGGCGTGGCCCAGGTGTACAACGATATCCAAGCCTACACCGGCTGGTCGATCCGGTACGCGATGGTCGACAGCCGGCTCTTCCCGTTCACGGGCACGAGCACCGGAATCTTCTACGCGCCGGCGGACCTGACCGGCCGCATCATCGGAGCCGACGGAGCTCCCACGACCTACTACACCATCGAGGCGGTGGGATCCGATGGGAACGTGTACCCGGTCAACGCCGTTCCGTCGACCGTCTCGGTCGTGAATTACGTCCTCAACCAGCTCCCGCCGTTCTACAACTCGATGCTCTACCACGTCTTCATGGGCTACAACGGGACCGACCTCGGCCTCGGGACGGGAATTCCGGGGCTCGAGGGCTCCCTGACCGGCTACGCGCCTGCGCCGGGCTGGATGCTCCAGCACTTCGAGGTCGCGTACCGGACCGCCTATTATTCGCCCACCCCCACGAACTCGACCAGCACCTGTGACCTGGCCACGAACCTGCCCCAGGCGGCCTCCCTGGCGGCGAAGACGAACGGCACCCCGAACACCGGAAGCTCCTGTTACTTCAGCGGCGGGGAGGCGATCCTGGAATACTACCCCGGCCAACCCCTGTCCGGCACCGTGACCCTCCCCGATGGAACCCCCGTGGCCGGCGCTCGCCTGACGGTCTACGATGGCTGGCACATCCCCCACCAGACGGTGGTGACCGGCGCCGACGGGTCCTACTCCGTGGTCCTCCCGCCCGGCAATGATACCCTGAACGTCACGGGCGGAAACCTCCAGGGATTGGCGCGAAACGGCACGCTGCTCCTCGACTCGATCCCCCTCGACGTGAATCCCGCCCTCGGGTTCAGCGTCGATGCTCCGCCGATCGCCCAGACCATCGTCCTCCAGCCGGGCTCGGTCAACGGGTTCGTGTTCTGGAATGCGACCGGGAATTCGACCTACGCTCCATCGATCGACCCGGTGGCCGTGGGCGCGAACGTCACGCTCGGCGGGGCGGGCCTGCATAACTACACGGCGACCACGGACACCGGCGGCAGCTTCCGCCTAACCCATGTGGCTCCCGGCGTCTACAACTTCACCGTGAAGGCCTCCGGTGCGACCTTCTCCGAGGGCCAGGTGGCGGTCCCGTCAGGGGCGGCCGCGAACGCGACGGCGGGCCTCGTTCCCTCCAAGGTCGCGGGAACCGTCTCGCTGGAAACAGGTACCCCCGGAGTCGGGGCGACGGTCTCGATCGCCAACGCCGGCGGCCTTCTTGAGACCACGACCGCGAACGGCTCAGGGGGGTACACCTTCGCGAACCTGGTCCCTGGCAACTACACGTTGAAGGCTCAGTACGGCGTCAACCTCGCTGCGAACGCCACCGCGGTGGCCCTCAACCAGACGGTGAAGACCGTCACACAGAACTTGACGCTGATCCCGGTTGCGCCGGTCGACTTCGAGGTCGAGGCGGGGGGGGCGCCGGTCCCGGGCTTCGTCGTACGGATGACCCCGATCCGGGACACGTCCGGTCTCGTGAGCGGACAATCTCCGCGTCCCTCCGATGCGTTGGTCTTCACCACCGACGCGACCGGCTACGTCCACGCCAACCTGCCGGCGGGCAATTACTCGATCTACGGGTACGGGCCGGTCGGCTCGACCTTCCTCGCCGGGTTCGAGAGCGCGTATCTGCCGAGTACCGGCAGTCGGATCCCCATCGCCCCGCTCCAGCTCTCCACCGCGGCAACGCTGTCCGGCCAATCCACCCTACCGGCCGGCGTCCTGAGCACGGCAGTGAGCGCCACCCAGGTCGCCCTCTACGATAGCGCGGGCAACGAGCTGACCTTCTTCGCGAACGCGACCGGTGCCTGGTCAGTCATGGCCCCGGTTGGGAACTATAGCATCCAGGCGTTAGCGGTGGGAGTCTCCCCGTCATCGACGAACTATTCCGCGGTCGGGTACGTGGACCTTTCCCAGGCCGCCTCGATCTCACTGCCCTTGACCTCCGCCTTCCGATTCGCTACGACCGTCGGCTCGCTCGTAGCGCCGGGCGCCGCCTTCTACCCCGCGTCCGCGACCCAGGCCCGTCTCACGGTGAACCCCGTGGGCGCCACGATCAGCGCGCTGACCGACGCCAATGGCACAACGAGCTTCCTGCTCCCCACGGCCCAACCGGCCACCAGGTACTGCCTCGCGGTCCAGAGCAACAGCTACGGGAGCTACCAGTCCTGTGGCCTCTCCGTCGGCCAGCTATCGGGGCTGACCCGAGTGATCGTTCCCCTGATCAACGACACGCTGGCGGTCACCGTGTCGGGCTTGCCGTCGGGCGCGTCGCTGCGACTCAACGCTACTTCCCTTGGCCGGCCGGCCGAGAGCCGGTCGGTGACGGGTGGCTCGTCCTTCTCCGTGTCGCTGACGCCCGGGAACTACCAGCTCACGGCGTGGGCCCCCCCGCCATCGGGAACGGGAGTCTATCTTCCACCGCAGTCGGTCAACCTGACCCTCCCGCTCGGAGGTATCACCGTCGGCCTGGGGATCCAGCTCTTCCGGCAGGTGACCACGAAGGGCACGTTGAGTCTCCCGGCGGGCGTCTCGCCCTCGTCGGTCCACCTGAAGGTCTACGCGCCTCCGTTCAACTTCACCGTCAACGGGACCACCTTTGAGAGCGGATTCCTCCTGGCCCCCGGAACCTATTCGGTGTACGGCGCCGCCGTCGTGGCCGGTGTAAACTATTCCTCGCTCAGCCAAGTGACCGTGAACGCCACGGGCGTCGCCACGCCCGCTGTCACCCTCGGAGGAGGCGTATCGCTGTCGGCCACGCTGGTCGGCCCCGGGGGAGGTCTCATCAATCTGACGGCGCCGGTCTACTGGACCGGGCACGATGGCTCACAACTCTACTCGGTGGCCGTGGACGGCGTCGTCTCCCTCACGTTGCCGGGCGCCGCGACGTACACGCCGCAGCTGAACGTCACCATTGCGACGGCGCCGAACGGTATCCTCCGCTACACGACCTACTCCGTGGTGGCGGGCACGACGTGCGCAGTCGGTTCGAAGGCCTCCCTGTGCTCCATCCCCCTCGCGGTGAGCTACCGCGCCGCCGGCGTCACCGGCCAGTTCTACTGGAACGGCGCGCCCATCACGATCTCGGGGACCGTGCGGCTGATGGGCCCCTACCCGTCCACGAACATCACCGTCGTCACGACGACGACCGGCGGCTTCACCGCCGCGGTCTTACCGGGGGTCTATGTCCTCTACGCGACCGCCGGCTCGGGAGCCGGGGTCGTCGCGAGTCTCCTCCAAGTCACGGTTCCGTTCCCTTCCGCGAACGTCACGGTCGATCTTTCGCCGGCGTGGACCGACACTCTCGCACTACTGCCCCCGAGCGGCTCTGCGGCATCGCCCACCGGGAACATCACCTGGACCAACGCGGCCGGGATCCCCTGGACGGCGTCGGGTATCCCCCTCGGCGTCGCACAAGCCTGGGTCCTCCCGCAAGGAGTCTGGAAGGCATCGGCCAACGGGACCGTCTCGACCTACGGGCGTCCGGTGCTGGCGCTCGCCAACGCCACCGTGTCGCTGCTGACCGGAAACCAGGCGACGAATCTCGCCCTGTCTCCCCAGTACATCCCCGCCGTCACGCTCGCCACCCGGACCCCGAACTCCGTCACGGTCCCCGATGGAGGCACCGCCACGTTCTCGTTCACGGTCCAGAACACCGGGAACGTGCCGGTGACGATCCGCTTCTACGGCGACCCGGCCGGGTGGAACTTCACGTTCAGTCCGGCCACAATGACGCTGGGAGTCGGACCCGGAAATTCGACGGGGGGCGGCACGGTTCTGGTGAAAGTGCCGTACGGCACGGCCACGAACCACGCCCCCGTCGTGCTCGGCGCGGTGCTCGTCTCGAACCCCACGAAGATCGTGGGCACGGCCTTGCCCGCCCCCACCGTCTCCATCGTTCCCGTCCCGTCCATCACGGTGACCCCAGGCATTCCTCCCAGTGTGACGCTCATCAGCGCGACGGTCAGCTTCGCCGTGCTGAACAACGGCAATACCCCCTACACGGCCCAAGTGCTCGTCGTCAACGAGGCCCAGCTCGAACAGCTGGGCTGGTTGGTCATCCTCCATGAGGTCTCGCCGGGGGCGACGACCCCCATCAACCTCTCGCCGGGGCAGTCGATTGAGTTCAGTGTGACGGTCCTGATGACCTCGTATGCCGAGCCGCCTGGCTCGGTGGTGGTCCAGGCGCGCGACCTCAACTCCTCCGGAAACGTCGTCGCGTCGCTCGAACTACCGGTGCCCATCGCATCGGTGAGCGCCCCCCACGGACTCACCGTCAGCGGCCCGGGCGTTGGCGCTCCTCCCACCATCCCCGATTGGGGTTGGACCCTGATTGCCCTCGTGCCGGCCGCGGCCTTCCTCGCGATCGTGCTGTCGATCCGCTGGTGGCGCACCCGCCGGTGGGTGCGGAGGTGAGCGTCAACGTCCGCGATGGGTGACCGCTCTTGGTTCCGCCGCCTCGCCTGCCTAGGTCTGTTGGCGATGCTGGCGCTCGTCGCGCTGGGCCTGCCCGCGCCCGCCCACGCGGCGGCCGGCTACCCGCCGATCACCGAGACGACCACCGGTCCCTCGATCGTGGGCCGCTCCCTCCAGGCGAAGTACACCGTTACCGGCGCCGGAGGACCGGCCGTCGCGGCCAACGGAACGATCGTGGGCTTCATCGACTTCAACGCTACGCTGAGCGGGAACAACGTCTCGACGGCGTCGATCGCGCCTCCGACGGGTGTCCTTCTCAACGGGAGCGTCATCCTGACGTTCACCGCCCCCAACGTGACGGAGGTTGTGACCCTGCACATCGAGCTGACGTCAGAATACAACGGAACGAATGTCTCGGCGTACTTCAATAGCACGATCCAGGTCGTATCGCCCTACGTCCTCTCCGGCGTCCTGGTCGCGGGTCCGACGATGATCTCTGGGTTCAACATGACTGTCACCGTCGACGGGAGGCCGGTAGGCCAGGTGGTGGTGCCGACGATCGATGCGAACGGGTCGTACCAATTCACCTTCAACTACGTGCCGCAGGGCATCGCCGCCGGTTGGCACACGATCGCGGTCTCGCTCGCGCCCGAGCACGGACTGGTGACTTTCCAGGGCGGAGTCCAGCAGCTCAGCGTTCAATTTTTCATCACGAGCCCGCCGCCAGACTACGCGCTCGACGTGGCGGTGGGAATCGCGGGCTTCGCCCTGGCCGTCTTTATATGGGGCTCGGTGGTGGGCGCGCGCCGTCGGGGCCGGCGGGCTCGGCTAGGCCCCCGGAACGAACCGATGATCGCGCGCGCGGACCTCCGTTGCTCGTCGTGCGGCCGGGGCCTCGCCGCCCCGGGCACGACGGCCTTTCTCTGCCCGTCCTGCGGCATCGAGACCATCGGGCGCGATGCCCGGTGCCGGGACCAGAGCGTGCCGTACAAGTGCAGGAACTGTGGCTTCGTGGGCCCCTGACCGGGAGACGGAGATGAGCGAGGTCCTGGTGCTGTTCCGCTTGATGCCCCACGGCGTGGAGACGGACATGAACGCCCTGGCGGCCGGCGTCAAGGACGCGGTACCGGCCGTCGTGAAGATCCGCGGAGTGCAGATCAAGGACATCGCCTACGGGCTCAAGTCCCTCCTCGTCGCCGCGACGATGCCGGACGCCGGCGGAATCCTCGACCAAGTCGAAGGGGCGCTCGCCAAGGTGCCGGGCGTCGAGTCCGTCGAAGTGATGGAAGAAAGCCTGGTGTAAAGGGCGGGGGCCGGCACCCGTGGACCTGTTCACTCACGTTCTCGTGGCCTATCTCATCAGCTACGGGATCGCGGGCTACGCGCCCGCGTACCTTGCGGCCGGCGCACTCGCCGGGGGGCTCCCCGACGGCGACGTGCTGTTCCTCCCGTTCGCGAAGCGGTTCCCGATGCTCCGGCACCACGGCATCACGCACTCGATCTTCGGCGTGTCGGTCGTCGCGGTCGTGGGAGCGGTCGTGGCCCCGCATATCGCCGCCGGAAACCCGCTGATCTACTTCGTCGTCATGGAGGCCGCCGGCCTCTCCCATATCTTCCTCGACGGCCTCACCAGTTTCTCGGTGCCGCCGTTCCTTCCCTTCTCGGAGGTGAAGCTCGAGCTGGACGCCGACCGACCGATCAACTTCGTCACCCTGGTGGTCTCGGTCGCCGCCTTCTACCTGCTCCTCGGGGTCGAACGCAACCACGTTGCGTTTCAGGTACTATCTCTGGACGCTGTGGGGGCTCACGGCGTTTTTCCTCCTCTACTTCGGCCTTCGCCTCGCCGCCCGCCTGAGAATCGGTCAGATCCTGAAGAAACGCCGCGAGTTCTCGGTGCCCGTGCCGACGGGAAATCCCTTCGACTGGCTCCTGCTCAAAGAGGACAAGAGCGGGGGCCGGGAGCGAACCACGTACGCGGAATATCGCTTCGGCCGGGGGATCGTGGGCGGTCCGTGGACCGTCGACGTGCCAACCGAGCCTCCCGCCACGAGCGGCCCGGTGACGAGCCCGGAGGACGCCCTGGCCCGGTCCTTTGCGGCGGCCCGGAACGCGAGCGCCATGCTCGACCAGACGTACCACTTCGGGGAGGCCCGGCCCAGCTCCGCCGGGGGCTGGGACGTCTTCTGGTACTCGCTCGAGTTCGCGGCGTTCGGCCGGTCCGCCGGGGTCCGGGTCCACCTGGCCCCGGACGGAGCGGTGCAGGCCAAGTCGTCGTGGTACAACCCGGCAAAGTGGGCGCAGGAATTGAGCTAGAGCGTCGGACTCCCCTCGGCGGAACGCGGGGCGGTGCGCGTAACCCTTTTCTCCCGGACCACTCTCGTTCGCGTGCGGCCGGGATGGGGTAGTCTGGCCTATCCTGGGGGACTGTGGATCCCTCGACCCGGGTTCAAAAGAGGACGGGGCCACCCCCCGTCCCCGGAGAGTCTCGGTCCCGGCCCTACCTCTTGCCGCGCGCCGGCCGTCGCGGACGGCCGGCCGACCGCCGTTCGAGCTTCTCGATGGCTTCCGGGAGCCCGGATAACGTATGGTCGGCCCACACGGCACCCCATCGTTCGAGGTCCTTCGGCGCGAGCGCCCATCCCGGGAGGCTCGAAGCCCGTCCGAGCGCTGTCACGCCCGGGGTGGAGGAGGCAGCTTCCATGTCGAATCGGGAGTCTCCGACCAGGAAGACGGGCACGTCCGGGAACCTCCGCCGATACTCGGCGAGATGCTCGCGCTTCGTGCCCTGACCGGCGCCGAGGACCGCCTCGAACCAGTATCGGATTCCTTCTCGCTCGAGGAGCAGGTCGGCGATCTCCTTCTCGGCTCCCGTCGAAACGACGAGGGTCCATTTCTCTTGAGTGAGGCGCTTCAGTACGCGAGGATCTCTGGGAACGGGCGCGCCGTGCCGTAGGCCTCCTTGGCCTTCCGCTGGTGGAACACGAGGGCGACCTTGTGACGCTCTGCCGCCGGCACGTCCGGGTAGAGTTGAGAAAGCTGCGCCTCGAACGGCAGGCCCGTCGTCGCGAGGTAATGGATGCGTGCTTCGTCGGGCGGGGTCCCGAACGCAGTCGACATCACGTCGGCCGCCACTTCGCTGATGTGGTTCAGGTCGTCCAGAATGGTCCCGTCGAGGTCGAACGCCACCACACCACGGGGGACCCGTCGGGGCTCCGGTGGAGGCTCCTCGGGGAGCGGCGAGGGCTCGGGAGTGTCGAGAGACTTGTTGGCCAGCACGGGCAGCGGGATCAGTGGCTCGTCTCTAGCCGGAGGGCTCTCTGGTGCAACCTCGGGGGCGTCAGCACCCGGAGCCGAACGGCGAAAAGGTGTCACGTCGCTCTCGAGCCGAGGGGGCAGATAAAGAGCCCCGCGCGCCGCGTGCTGGCGTCGCGCTTTAAGTCCCGACTCGCTCCCCGGAGTTGGCCGCCGCCGGTCCCGTCCCGGGATCTCCGGACACTGGGCAACCGATGCATCCGAGCGAAGCGATCCGAGGACGTCGCTCCCAGTTGCTCGCCGGCCGCCGGATCATTCTCGGCGTCTCCGGGTCGATCGCGGCCATCGAGGTTCCTCGGGTCATCCGCGAGCTGATCCGCCACGGCGCGGACGTGCGCGTCGTGATGTCCGCCGAGGCGGCACGGCTCGTCACCCCCGAGAGTCTCCGCTTCGCGAGCGGGCACTCCCCGATCCTCGAGCTCACGGGCGACGTGGAACACGTGACCTGGATGGGACTCGGCGACAAGCGCGCCGACCTGCTGCTCATCGCTCCGGCGACCGCCAATACCATCTCGAAGATCGCCCACGGGATTGATGATACCCCGGTCACAACGTTCGCGTCGGTCGCCCTAGGCGGGCATGTGCCGATCCTCCTTGCCCCCGCGATGCACGGCTCCATGGGACAGAACCCCGCGGTGAAGGCGAACCTCGAGCAGCTCCGGGCGTGGGGTGTCGAGATCATCGAGCCCCGGCGAGAGGAGAACGAGGAGAAGGTCCCCTCGCCCGAGGAGATCGCCGCCGCGGTGCTCCACCGGTTGGCTCGCGGTCCGTGGGCCGGCCGGCGGGTGATCGTCATCGGAGGCGCTTCCCACGAACCGATCGACGACGTCCGATCGATCACGAACGAGAGCAGCGGGGAGACGGCCGTGGCACTGGCCACGCAGGCGCACTACCGTGGCGCGCTCGTCTCTCTCTGGCTGGGCGCGGCCAGCGCCCCCGTTCCTTCTTTCCTCTCCGTAATTCCGTGGACCTCGGTGGAGGACCTGCATCGCCTCGTGGTCCGGGAAACGGAGTCGCTCGTCGTCGCCGACGCCGTCTGGATCCCAGCCGCGCTGGCCGATTACACCGTGAAGCCGCGGCCGGAGAAGATCGACTCGCGTACGACCCCCCGCCTGACGATCACGTTCGGGCCTACGCCCAAGATCCTTCCCGAGATCCGCCGTCGAGTGTCGGCGCCGGGAATCGTCGTGGGGTTCAAGCTCGTGAGCCGACAGACGCCCGAGAAGCTCCACGAGCTCGCCCAGAAGCTCCTGGAGGAAGCGGGCCTCGATGCGGTCGTCGGAAACGATCGCGCGGTGATGGGGGCGGCCCAGGCCGAGGTTCTCCTGCTGCGGAAGGATGGCCGGAGCCACTGGATCCGGGGGCCCAAGTCCGAGGTGGCCGGGCGCCTGCTCGACGAGTTGGGCCGAGACCTTGCGTACCGGTCGGAGACAGGCGCCACTAGGGCAGGACGAGCCGGAACGCGCCGGCCACGCCGTTGATCACGAACTGCACTGCGATCGCCGTCAGCAAGAGTCCCATGATGCGGCTGATGGCCACGACGCCGACGCGGCCCACGCGGTCCAGGATCTGTACCCCAAGGCGCAGGACCAAGTAACTCACGATCATCACGAGGATGATGGCGACGTAGAGCGTCAGGCTCCCGGAAAGGCTTCCCTCCGAGGTCTGCGCGTAGATCACCACCGACGAGATAGCCCCGGGTCCCGCCAGCAGCGGCATTCCCAGGGGAACGATGCCCACCTCCTCCCGACGCGAGAGAAGTTCGTCCCGGTCCATCGGCGTGAGCTTCGTGCCGGGGGTATCCCCGAAGACCATGCTGAAGCCGATCGCGAAGAGCAGCACGCCGCCTGCAATCTCGAACGAGTAGATGGTGAAGTGCAGAGCCAGGAAGATGTACTGACCCAAGATCGCGAACGCCAAGAGGAGTAAGGTGGCGAACAACGTGGAGCGCCGCATCACGTACGTCCGGTCCGCGGGGCTAAATCCCTGCGTGAGCGAGACGAAGAACGGGAGCATGCCGACCGGGTCCACGATGACGAAAAGGGTCGTGAAGGCCAGTAGCCCGAGGACGAGGTCAGACTCCAAACGGCGCTCCGAGGCCGGGGACCCCCGGTGGGATAAATAAGGGGCCCGGCTCGGGCGCGCCCGAGGGAGTTGCGTGGTCAAGCTCGCCGAGTGGCGGGGCAAGGAGATCTTCCGTCGCTACGGCATTCCGGTCCCGAACGGGCGCGTCGTCCGGAGCGCCGCGGAGGCCGACGAGCTCGTGCGGTCGGGCACGCTGGCCCTCCCGTTGGTCGTCAAAGCCCAGGTCCTCGCCGGAGGGCGGGGCAAAGGTGGCGCGGTGAAGTTCGCCTCCACCCCGGAGGAGCTGTGGACCGTGGTGTCCGGGATGCTGGGGATGCAGTTCAAGGACGAGACCGTGAAGGAGCTCCTGCTCGAGCCGAAGGTCTCGGTGGGCCGCGAGCTCTATCTCTCGATCGCCCTCGACCGGAGCGCCCGGGAACCGCTGCTCATCGCGAGTGGACAGGGGGGCGTCGAGATCGAGTCGTTGACCGGCGACGAGCTCGTTCGGATCGATGTCCACCCCTTTGCCGGTCTCGCCGCCTACGAGAAGCGCCGGGTCGGGGTGGCCCTTGGGCTCGAAGCTCCCGCATCGAAGGAGCTCGGAGGCGTGCTGGACTCCCTCTGGAGGGCCTTCCAGCAGGAAGACGCGGAGCTCGTGGAAATCAACCCCTTGGCGGTGGTCGATGGGCATCTCGTGGCGTTGGACGCGAAGGTCATCATCGAGGACGACGCGGGCTTTCGGCACCCGGAATATGCGGAGATCCGGGACGACCGGACACCCCTCGAGGAGATCGCCCGCGAGAAGGACATCGCCTTCGTCCAGCTCGACGGCGACATCGGAGTCATCGCCAACGGCGCCGGCTTGACGATGGCCACCCTGGATGTGTTGGCCCAGTCCGGAGGGAAGCCGGGCGTCTTCCTCGACCTGGGGGGCACCGACGATCCGGCCAAGGTGACCGAGGCGTTCCTGCTGATGGCGAAGGCCCACCCCTCCGTCGTGTTCCTGAACATCTTCGGCGGCGTTACCCGCTGCGACACCGTGGCCAAGGGGCTCGTCGCGGCGATGACCCAGGTGCCGGACGCGGACCGGTTTCCCATCGTCGCACGGATTCGCGGGAACAACGAGGACCTCGGGCGACAGATACTCCAATCGGCCGGAATCACCGCGCTGTTGGACCTGAAGGCCTCCGCGCAGGCGGTCGTCGCGGCCGAGCGCGCGCGTCCCCTCGGGAGGGCCGCGGGGTGACCGTCCTCGTGGACGTCGACACTCGCGTGGTCGTCCAGGGGATCACCGGACACCAGGGCACCGTCCACACGGTGCAGATGAAGGCGTTCGGGACCCAGGTCGTCGCCGGTGTCACACCAGGGAAGGGAGGCACGCAGGTCGAGGGGGTGCCCGTGTTCGACTCCGTGGCCGAGGCGGTGGCGAAGACCGGGGCGAATGCCTCGGTGATCTTCGTGCCGGCCCCGTTCGCCAAGGACGCCTTCTTCGAGGCGGCGGACGCCGGGATCCCGCTCGTCGTCATCGTCACGGAGCACATTCCGTTTCACGACATGCTGACCATGTACCACTACGGCCGGCTCCGAGGGGTCCAGATCATCGGCCCCAACTGCCCGGGGATCGCGGCCCCGGGGAAGGCCAAAGTCGGAATCATTCCGAACGTGGTATTCCACCCGGGCCGAGTCGGGGTCATCTCCCGCAGCGGAACGCTAACGTACGAGATCGTGAACGGAATCAAGGAGATCGGGCTGGGCCAGAGCACCTGCATCGGCCTCGGGGGAGACCCCGTGGTCGGAACGACGTTCGTCGACGCATTGCCCCTCTTCGAGCAGGACCCGGACACCGACCTGCTCGTTCTGGTCGGCGAGATCGGCGGGACAGCCGAGGAGGAGGCGGCAGACTATATCCGGCACCATTTCACCAAGCCCGTGGTGGCCTACATTGCGGGCCGCTCCGCGCCCCCAGGGAAACGGATGGGGCACGCCGGCGCGATCATCGACCGCGGCCGCGGGACCGCGGCGACGAAGCTCGCCGCCCTCCAGGCCGCCGGGGCGACCGTGGCCGACTTCCCGTATGACGTGCCGTCGCTCGTCGCTCAGCGCCTCCGAGACGGGGGAACCCGATGAGCCTCCCGGAATCTTCTACCGACGAGGCCGCATCGTGCGCGATCCCCGGGTGCGGCGGGCCCTCGGTCCGCTCGCTCGCGCGGTCGGAAGTCCGCAAGGCGTTTCCCAAGCTCTCCGAGCAGGGACGCCGAGCTCCGCTCTGCAAGGATCACTACAAGCAGTGGAAGAAGGCCACGAAGGAAGCGCGTACCATTGACCGCCTAGCCTGGTAACCCCTCGACGGGGCGTTGAACGACGAGGGCTAGCTCCGCGGCCTGCCCCTACTGCTTCCGCATCTTCTGGGCACGCTTCCGGCGGCGCATACGCTTCTTGCGCCACTTCCAGCGCATGTGGCCGCGCTTCTTCCAGACTCGGGAGCTCCGTTTCATCCAGTTCGCGCTCGAGGACGAGGCGGGTTATTCGCCTCCCTTTATAACCACCGCTCCTCCGAGGAACGCACGGCACCGGGCCGACCGGAGTGGGACGCGCGTCGGTCACGCCCGGATTAAGTACGTTGTCCCGCTCTGGGCCGTGTGGTCGACGACGAGACCTTGTCCCTGAACGTTCTACAGTTCGCGGGAAAGAGCTTCGACTACGAGTCGACCGTGACCGTCGGTGGCACCGAGTATGCGGTCTTTGCCCGCACGGAGACGGAAACCGAGGCGAAGCTCCGTCCCCAGCTCGTCCGGATGCGGGTCGTCGTGCCGCGGGAGTGGGTCCAGTACGAGGAGGCCTCGGATACGTTGCTGCTCGTTACACCCGGCGGAGTCCCCGGCCCCGCCCGTCGTCGCGCCGCGGGCGCCACTATGCTCGAGCCCGAGGAGTTCCGAGACCAGGGGATCGACTGGCACCGACTCAACTTGGCGGAGAGGCACAGCATTTACCTCCCGAAGGGCGAGGAGGCTCGGCTCCTGTCGCCCGAGGGACGGGCGGCGCTCGGCGTCCCGAGCTAAGTCTCCGCCCCCCAAGGACTAGAGGACGTTCATCTCACGGAGCTTTTCGGGCAGGTACGTCTCGGTCACGTAATTCAGGCCGTACTTCGCGAGCGACTGCTGTTCCGCTTTCTTTCCGTTCTTGAGCATCAGGTCGATCTCGGCGCGCCAGTCGGCGGTCCCGAATCGAGGGTCGGACTGCATCGCGTGGAGCGCCTTCGTGTCCTGCTCCGTCAGCGTGTCGGACGGAAGCTCGTAGTTCTCGATGTCGGACGCGGTGACGCCAAGGAACTCGGCCCCCGGCGTGGCGAGGTAGTGGGAGATGTGGGCCGTCTTGATGGCGCCGTAGGCCACCGACGCGAAGATCCGGAACGACCAGGGATCGCCATCGGTGAACACGACCACGGGAAGCTTGAGCTCCTCGTTGAGCCGCTTGAGGAACCGTCGGGTGGACCGGGCCGGCTGGCCCTTGAGGTGGACCAGGAGCGCGTTCTGCTCCTCGTCGAACCCGTTCTCCGCGAGCCGGTCGACCATGCCGCCGCATTCGATCGCGAGGACGAACTTGGCGCCGGACCCCTTGAGCTTGATCTTCTCCTTCTCGACGTTGAACGGAAGGGCGTAGCCGCCATCCCCCACGTCGTCCCGGCAGTTGATCTTCTTGACGACTCCCTTGCGGTTCGTCTCCTCGATCGTCAGGTCGCCGATGACGGAGGCGCCGTTCTCTTCCGGGTGCAGGCGGAAATCCTCCCGGAGGCGGGTGCAGAGCACCTCGAGGTCCTCGATGAGCAGGTTGGACTCGTCCTCGCTATGGAACTTCGCGTCCTTCCATTGCTCCGAGATGTAGTACAGTTCCCGGAGCGTCGAGGTCTTCCGGTCCCGGGCCATCTCGTGGATGAAGTCGACGAGGTAGAACGTCCGGAGCAGCATCAGCGCCCCGTCGAGCTTGCGGGCCGAGCGGGTGCCCGTGCTGCGGCCGAGGCGCCAGACGCCTTCCTTGAGCTGGAACTGGATGTTCTGCTTCGTGCGGAGCGGGAGGCGCATCCGCGGCACCTCGCCCTTCGTCAGCTGGGCGTAGATCTGGGCCGCGAGCTCGAAGGTGGGTGCGAGCGCGTCGATGCGGACCTCGGGCTCGTCAGTCGTCTTCTTCGAGCTCGGCGGCTTTTTCGGCGCCATCGTAGTCCACCTCCGGTTCTTCGGTCGGGCTCGGGGCTGTCACGCCGGCGACCTCGGCGGCTTCGGCGGCTTCCACGACCTGGCGGGGCAATCGAACGTCCCAGTCCCCGGGCAACGCATCGGCCCCCAGCAGGTGCGATTCGTCCACGCCGGCGATGTACCAGTCGAAATCGGACGCGTCGCAGTCGCTGCTGGTCGGCCAGCGAAGCTGAAGCTCTGTCCGCTCGTTGGGGGCCAGCTTCGGGAGGGTCCACCAGACGCGACCGAGCCCGGCATCGACCCCGTCGGGAGCGGGGACGGGAGCGAGCCGGCCCGCCAGTTCCGTCGGCATCTCCGCGAATACCTCGAGCACCCGCGCCCGAGGCGTATAGTTCGTGACCGTCACGTTGAGCCCCGATCCGGCGGCCTTCTCGGGTTCCGCCGTCTCGAGGGTCACGACGTTCATGATCTCGGTGATCACCGGCGTCAGGTCCGGCACCGGCTTGCCGACGAGATGGCTAGTCTTCTCCGCGATCTGCGGAAGGATCCGCCGGATGATCGTGAACTTCTCGGAGGCGTACTCCCGACGGATCTGGCGCGAGATGTGCGACTTGAGATGTCGGGCCACCGCCTGGAGCGCCAGCTGGAGTTCCTTGAGGATCTCGGGGTCTTCGGCGATGGCCTCCTTGGACTCGCTCGTGAACGGGATGCGCGTCGAGGCGACGTGGACCAGCAGGATGCAGGGACCCGCCGGCAGGCCTTGGCCGCCCCGTTGGTCGAGGCCGTACCGGCGCCAGTCGACCGACTCGACGGCCGTCGTAATCGCGCAGGCGCCTTGCTGGAAGAGCAGCGGGACCCGGTTGGCGAAGCGAAGGAGCTGGACGGGCTGGTCGGGTGGCAGCGACCCCCCGTACACGAGGCCCACCTCGACGAGGAAGGGAGACCCGGCGCGGATCTTGGGTGGGCGGCTCACCGGGGGGGCGTAGAAGTCCGGCCGAAGCTCGCCGAGGACGTTGCGCAGCCCGCGCTTGATGAGGACCGAGCCGATGGGGGAAAGCGACTCTGACGAGGGAGGGAGCAGCGAGACCGAGTGGAGCGATGCCAGAAGCGATTCGAGTTCCGTCCCGTGAATCCCCGCGGGATCCTCCTTCCCTGACAGCCCGGCCTGGGCGAGTATCTCCTTGAGCGCCCGCGGGGTCACCCCGGCGAGTCGCCGGGGGAGCGCCTCGGAGAGACGCTTCTCCTTCGACTGTTTCAGGATCGCGGCGAGTTCCCCGAGCTCGAGGCCGTACGGATGAGGGAGCACCTCCTTCGAGATCGGAGGCACCTCCGTGGACGCCCGTTCGAAGGTGATCCGGGTCCCGTCCGGTTCGACCAGCACCAGCCGAGCGTGGGGATTCACGATGGCTGTGCCGCGGAGATACTCGAGCGGCGACTGCCGTCCCCGGACGTACTTGGCTTTCAGCACGAGATCGACCTGGGTGCCGTGCGGTCGATCCCAGAGTTCGAGCGCCTCGCTCACGACCTTCGGGAGGTTTCGCTGGGTGTCGACCAGGATCTCGAGGACGTGCGCCGCCTCCTCCTCCTCGACCTTAGACGTCACTTTCACCGGTCGGGCGGTCGTGAGTCCGGCATACAGGACGGCGGCGGAGATGCCAATGCCCTGCTGGCCGCGGGACTGGCGGTGTGCGTGGAAGCGAGAGCCGTAGAGCAGGCGTCCGAAGACGTTCGGGAGCTCGCGCCTGAGGATCCCGGGGCCGTTGTCGGCCACGACGACGCGATACCGGTCGGGGCCGGAGTCGTCCTTGGAGATCTCCACCGACACGTCGGGAAGGACGCCGGCCTCCTCGCTGGCGTCGAGCGCGTTGTCGACGGACTCCTTGACGGCCGTGAGGAGAGCACGCTGCGCGTTGTCGAAGCCGAGGATCTGACGGTTCCGTTCGAAGAATTCCGCGACGGAGATCTCTCGCTGTTTCGAGGCGAGTTGCTCGGCGAGAGTGGCGGTCCGGCCCATCGGTCGGGGCTTCGGTGCTCGCGGGGCTATAAGAGGTGAGTTCGAGTCGTCAAACTGAACGGTGCTCGTCCCTGGACCGGGGGCGCCTCCGGCCCTCCTTCGCCACGTCCCGGAGCACGGGACGGAAGGGGCGCCATCGCGAGACGTCGTCGAGGTCGATCTCGACCAAGTCCAGGCGCTCTTCCGGGGCTCCGCCGGCGAGCCGGAGCGATTCCGACGGCAGCGGCTCGCCCCGGGAGTCCCACGCCCCGGAGCCGCCGCCGAACACAATTCCGTCCTCCACCCCGACCCGGTTCACGTAGACGAGCGGGCAGGCGTTCTCGACCGCCCGCGCCGGGAGCACCTTTTCGAACAGGCTCTTCGAGGTGACCGGGGCAGCCGAGAGCACGACCAGCAGCACGGCCGACCGGAGCGCGAGGTCGCGTGACACCTCGGGGAAATAGGCGTCGTAGCAGATCTGGACACCGAGGCGGTGCTTCCCCAGGGTCAACGGAGTGCTGGTGTCGGTCGGTGTGTAGATGGTGGCTTCCTCGAACGGGCCGAAGTTGGGGAGAAACCGCTTGACCTGCACCTGGAGCGAGCCATCCGGGTCGGCCAGGAGGGCCGCGTTGTGGACTTCGCCCGGCCGCTCCTCCGACCGCCAGGGGGCTCCGACGAGGATTCCCGCATGACGCTCGCTCGCGAGCCCCTTCAGGGTCGCAATCGAGTCGTCGCCCGTGACCAATGCCAGTCGGTGGACCCGGTCACCGGGGGCGTAGCCGAAGAGGTACAGCTCCGGGAAGACGTAGAGGTCCGCGGGATGCGCGCGCACCACCTCGGCGAGCCGGCCGAGATTTATTTCGAGGTCGCCCCGGCGGGGTGCGAGTTGCGCGAGCAGTACGTGCATCAATAGAAGTGATGACGCACCGCGATGAGATAGATGAAGACGACGAGAACGATCACGAAGAGGTACGTGATGGAGTCGGTAAAGAACAGGTACGCGAGGCCCAGGAAGAGGAAGCCGACCATGAGATAGAACGCCCACAGCTCCTGATGCCAGAGCGCCGACGACAGCAGGGCGATCACCGCCCCGAGGACGACGAGCACCACCGCACCGGTCGGGTCTCCGACATGGAAGATCACGAGCGAAGACGGGACGAACACGCTCGCGTAGTACGTGAGGACAAACAGGATCCCTGAGATCATGAGCAGCACGCCCACGGTGGCGGTCACGATCGAGAGAATGGCGACCCCGATGGGGAGGCTGGGCGGGGGCAGTTGTCGTTCCCAGACGGGGGGAAGATGCTGGACCGTGGGCGGAGCGTCGTCGCCGTCCGAGTCGGCGGCCGTGGACGGCCGCGCTATGTGACGAGCCATCGAACCCCGCACCGAGGTGCGAAGGCGAAAGGGCGGGCGACCTATCAAGTAGGTTTCGTTCGAGTGGCGTGCTCAGAACCGGCGCGTGGTCGCCGCGTGCGCGAGTCGTTCGAGGAGCGAACGGTAGGGCCCTTGCGGCAGGGGAGTGAGCGCGCGGATTGCGGTCGCGGCCCAGTGGTGGCCCTCGGCCTCGACAATGCTCTGAGCCGGGGTCTGGTCGGTGAGCGTGCGAAGCTTGAGGAGCTCGCGCGGCCGCTTCTCGCGGCGCGCGAACAGCCGCTCGTACTCCAGCTTCGGCCGTCCCTCGAGGTGCTGATAGGCCTCGATCGAGAGCAGCGTCGGGTTGCCCTCGCGGAAGTCCGCGTAGAGGGGTTTTCCGAGCAGGTCCGGTTCGCCGTAGGCATCGAGCAGGTCGTCGCGGAGCTGGAACGCGATGCCGACCGCCCGGCCGTAGGCGGCGAGGGCCTCCACGATCTGCGCCGTCGAGCCGGCGATGTCGCCCACGCTGGCCAACGCCGCCGACACGATGGTGGCGGTCTTGCGCGTGACGATGCTCAGGTACTGATCCCGGCTGACGGTGAGGTCGAACCGCCCCGACTCCTGAAGGACCTCGCCCTCGGCCAGGTTCGCACAGGCCTCGCCGCACCGGAGGATGATCGCCTGGGGATACTCCGATGCCAGCTCGAAGGCGCGGACGTACAGGTAATCGCCCGCGACGATCGCCGACGGGAGCCCGAAGGCGCGGAGCACGGACGGCCGGCCGCGCCGCTGGTCGGCGTGGTCGATCACGTCGTCGTGGATCAGCGAGGCGGTGTGGATCAGCTGGAACGCCGCGGCGAGGGAATGGACCGGCTTCGTGGACGTGGCGCCCAGCGCCCGAAAGGCCGCCGCCATGAGCAAGGGTCGAAGCCGCTTGCCCCCGGTGGTACACGCATACAACACCGCTTCGGTGAGCGGGGGATACTCCGACGGAAGGACGCTCTTCAACCGGTCCTCGATGCCGCTCAGGTCTTCGGCGAGCTCGGGCAACAAGCCCCCGAGCTCGAAGAACGCCTCGGCGCCGAAGGCCCGGCTGACGAGGACCTCGAGAGGTACCTCGTGCACGAACGCCGCGTCGGCGGGGCTCGTCACGAGCTCATCCACCTCAGACGCGGAGGCCAACGCAGGCGCATCATGGCATCGAGACCTCTGCCCCCAATATATCTCATTCCCGCGGCGACCAGCAGGTCGCTTTCGATGAAACGGTCCGCGAACCGTTTAATACGGTACCCCCGCGCCAGCGGTTCGGCCAGGTGGGCGCGCCAGAGTCGGTCATACTCCGAAAGCGGGGTGCCGTCGCGCACGTGTCGTGCGGCCGCCACGCCCGCGTCCCGGCCCGAGAGAACCGCGGTCGGGATCCCTCCGCCGTTCGTGGCCATGACGAGGTTCGCCGCGTCGCCGGCGAAGATCGCCCGGCCCCGGACCGCACTCTCCGGCGGTGGGCCGAGCGGGACCCACCACCGGGTCCGGTCGGACGCGGGCCCCCAGGCCTCTCGGCCGACGAACTCATCGAGGAGGCCATCGAGCCGGTGGCCGTTCGGCAGCCGGGAGACGCCCAGCCCCACGTTCGCGTCGTGCGCGCGCGGGAACCGCCACGCGTAGCCGCCGGGCGCGAGCCGGCCGAAGAACAGCTCGATCTCCGAGGAGGCTTCGCCGGCCACCGTCGCCGTGATCATCCGGAACATCTCGCGGGGCGGGGAGAACCCGACGCTCCGGCCCACCGTGGAGAGGGGCCCGTCGGCTCCGACGATCACGCTCGCTTCGACGCGGTCCCCTCCGGCGAACTCCACGATCCCGTCGCGGACCCGCGTCACGCCACAGGGGAAGCGGAGCTCCGCTCCCTCCCCCTCGGCGTCGAGCGCCAGCCGCTTGTCGTAGGCCCGACGGGACACGACGTACCCGGAGAGCGGGAAACGGAACCGGTGGCCGAGGGGAGAGACGCACACCATCTCGCGGGTCTCCTGGAGCATGGTCTCGGGGGGAACCACGTACGCCTCGGCGATGATGTCGGGGCACGGGAACAGGTCGGCCAGTTCGGTGGCGGAGGGGAGGAACTCGCCACACTGGACGGGGTAGCCTAGCTCCGGCCGCTGGTCGACGAGGAGCGTGCTCGCCCCGCCGCGGGCCGCGAACCGGGCGGCCGTGGCGCCGGCGGGCCCGCTCCCGACCACGAGGACATCGAAGCGCTCCACGGCAGACTAGACCGCCGGAGGTTATAGAATCTGAATCAGGTGGTTCGCGGCCATCTGGAGGCTCGCGAGGACCAGTTGAGGGTACACCCCGAAGGCGAGGATCGCCGCGAGGGCGACTCCGACCGCGAGCGCCCTCCCGTAGCCGATCCCGCCGAGGGCCAGGAGGGGAGGATCGGACCCGCCGAGGACGGCTCCGGCCGGGAGGGGGGTCTCCACGGCCTCGCCCTTTTCCATGTACATCACGCGGAGCACCCGGGCGTAGTAGAACACCGAGAGGGCGCTGTTGAGGAGTCCCGCGACGGCGAGCCACACGAACCAGCCCTGGGCCTGCACCGCGGCCGAGAAGAGCACGAACTTCGCGACGAACCCGACCGTGAGGGGGATGCCCGCGAGGGACAGCAGCATCACAGCGAACGAGCCGCCGAGGAAGGGGTAACGTAGGCCCACCCCCTTCCAGTCCGCGATGCGTCGCCCGATGCCGAGTCCGGCCAGGGCGCCGACGACGATGAAAGCGCCGGCTTTCATGAAGACGTGCGCGAAGATCAGCAGGACGGCGCCGGCGACCGCCGGCGAGGTGGCCACCGCGAGGCCGATGAGCATGTAGCCGGCCTGGGAGATGCTCGAGTACGCGAGCATCCGCTTCATCTCCGTCTGCTGGAGCGCGAGAACGTTCCCCACCGTCATCGTCACGACCGCCATCACCCCGAAGACGACCTGGAGGGGCACGCCGAACGCCGGCAGGATGACGTAGCAGAGGCCCCCCGGGCACAGGAGCGGCGGCGTCGACAACACGTGGGCGCCAAAGAGGATCGGGACGAGGAAGACCAGGAAGTAGGCAAAGAGGCCGACCTTCTTGCTGCCCCCGGCGAGGAACGCCGAGACGTTCGACGGCGCCCCGTCGTACACGTCGACGGCCCAGGCATGGAACGGAACGACCGTGACCTTGAATCCGATGCCGACGATCAGGAAGCCGTATCCCAGCAGCGCGATGGAGGTCTCGCCGAAGAGGGGAGGTCGGCCGATGTACAGCATCGCGGTGCCCAGGGTGGCGAGGCTGGTCGTTCCATAGACGGCGTACAGTAGCGAAGCGCCGAAGAACGAGAGCGCGGCCGAGAGGGCCCCGATGATGTACATCTTCATCGCCGCCTCGAGGCCCCGCGGGTCGCGCCGCGTGTATCCGACGAGCAGGTACGTCGAGATGCCGGTGATCTCGATCGACAGCAGGAGGAAGATCAGGTCCGCCGACACGGCCGCGAGGGTCATTCCCAACGTCGCGAACAGGAGGAGGCCGAAGAAGATCGCCGCTCCCTTCTGGTCGGAGGGGTGGGACATCGACGCCAGCGAGACCAGGAGCGCCGACGTGAGGAAGATCGCCTGGAAGACCAACCCGAAGCTGGTCACCGCGGCCAGCGAGCCCCCGAGCGCGCTCCAGGGGGCGTTGACGACCCCGGACGGCACGGTGGCGAGCCCGGCCAACGGTGCGAAGCGCAGGTCGGCGAGCACGCCGACCAGGGCGAGAACAATCCCGGCCGTCGCGAGGCCGCCGAACAGCTCGACCCGGCGGATCCCGACGGAGTCGAGGAGGAAGATCAGCAGCGCGGCACCGAGCAAGAACAGCTCGGGAATGAAGACCGTCCAGGCGAGGGCGGTCATCGGGCGCCCCCGCTCATGGCAGTCCCGTCACCGGCGACAGTTGGATGAAATGGATCAGCAGATTCGGCAAGACCCCGTAGAGCACGGTCAACGCCACGAGCACCCCCATCGCCAACGCCTCGGTGTAGGGGAGGTCGTGGGCTTCCGCTGGGATGCCTTTCGGCGGTCCGAACAGCAGCCGCTGCATCATCCAGATGTAGAACGCCGCCGTGACCACGAGCGCGCCGAGCGGGATCAGCACCCAGAACCCGAGCTTGTCCCACGTCGCGAGCAGCGCCGTGAACTCGGCCGGGAATTGAATGAGGGCCGGCAGGCCCAACGACGCCAGCGCGCCGGCCATCGTCATCGTCGATAGCGCCGGAGCGGTCGGGGTGATCCCGTTGACCGACGCTAGGTCGCGGCTCCCGAAGGTGTGGTGGACGCTTCCGGAGGCCATGAACAGAAGGGCGCTCACGATCCCGTGCGCGAACATCAGCAGGACCGCGGCGAGCAGCCCGAGCGAGGAGTAGAGGGCGATCGCAAGGAGGACGATGCCCATGTGATTGATCGACGAGTACGCAACGAGCCGCTTGAGATCCCGCTGGGCGAGCGAAACGCCCGCTCCCCAGATGATGGACGCGAACGCGACCGCGTAGAGGATGGGTTGCACGTGCATCAGGGCGGTCGGCAGGATCTCGAGTCCCCAGCGGATCAGTCCGTAGCCGCCCAGCTTGAGCAGCAGGCCGGCTAGCAGCACCGAGCCCCCCGTGGGCGCCTCGACATGCGCGTCGGGGAGCCAGGTGTGGAAAGGAACGATCGGGAACTTGACGCCGAACCCGAAGAAGAGCGAGAGGAAGAGGACGATCTGGGTCGGCACGGCGAGCGCCGACGCGGAGCCCGCGAGGCCCACGAAGTCGAGCGAGGGGCTGTGAGAGTAGAAGGCGGTGACCAGCAGGGCCACCAGCATCGTCACCGAGGCGACGTGGGTGTACACGAAGAACTTGAGCGCCGCGTATCTCCGCCGCGGCCCGCCCCAGTACCCGATGAGGAAGAACATCGGAATGAGCACGACCTCCCAGAAAACGAAGAACAGAAGGACGTCGAGCGCGACGAAGACGCCGAAACAGCCGAGACAGGTGAGCAGCACGAGTCCGAACCACGCGCCCGGCTCCTTCTGCTCGTTCCACGAGTAGGCGACGGTTACGGCCTGGAGGATCCCGGTGAGCAGGACCAGGACGAGGGAGATGCCGTCGATTCCCACGGTGTAGTTGACGTGCAGCCACGCCACCTGGATCCACGGGTAGCTCTCCGGCTCGGCGAAGTGGGTCGGCGCGACCGCGACCGCCGGCCAGGAGAACTGGAAGAACATCAACGCGATCTCAACGAGGAATATCGCCGAGACCGCGGCGGCGACGTACCGGGCCCGCGGACCTGAAAAGAAGGTGACGACGGTCCCGAGGAAGAGGGTAGCGATGGTGAGGGAAAGGATGGGGAGCATCGCTCAGCCCCCTCCGAGCGCCGGGATCGCGGGCACGATCAAGTAGAGGAACACGAGGAAGACCGCGAGGCCGACGACCACGTAGGCGGCGTAGTCCAGCACGACCCCGGACTGGAGCCGGCGCATCCGGATCGAGAGCTCGGAAAACAGCCGCTCGAAGCCGTGGACCGTTCCGTCGATGATGTACTCGTCTACGAAGTCCATGAACCTCGAGAACACGTACACGACGCGCACCCCGAACCAGTCCACCGCCGCCTTCACGTAGTACCGTTCTAGCAGTAACCTCCGAATCGGCTGCGCCGGCGAATCCTCGGAGAGCGTGAACACCCGGCCGTTGCCCCAGAGCAGATAGGCCGTGAGGATGCCCGCCAGTCCGAGGCCCACGGAGCCGGCGGAGAGCACCACGTCGGTGGTCGTGTACGTCGGGGGAACCCCCGGCGTCGCGGGGAATCCCACCCCGGCGGCAAACAGCCCGCCGAACTGGGGGACGAACACGAGGGCGCCCGCCACGATCGCGAGGGCCGAGAGTACGATGATGGGGACGGTCATCGTCCAGGGCGCTTCGTGGGCCGCGGGGAGGGCGGGGTCACGCGGACGGTCGCCGGAGAAGGTGAGGAACCAGACCCGGAAGATGTAGTACGCCGTCATGAAGACGGTCACGAGGGCGAGGAGGAAGAACGGCCAGTAGAGCGGGTGCGTCTGGGCCGCGCCGTAGAGGCTCCCGAGCACGTCGTCCTTGCTGAAGAAGCCGGCCAGCGGCGGGATGCCGGCCAGCGACAGGCCACCGATCAGAAAGCCGATCGATGTGATCCGCAGCGTCTTGCGGAGCCCGCCCATCTTGAACAGGTCCTGCGTCTCAACGGCGTGGATCACCGCGCCGGCCGCCAGGAACAGGAGGGCCTTGAAGAACGCGTGGGTGAACAGATGGTAGAGCCCGACCATCGCGAACCCCGCCCCCACGGCGAGGACCATGTAGCCCAACTGCGAGACCGTGGAGTACGCGATGACCCGCTTGATGTCGCGATTCACCATCGCCATCGACGCGGCCCAGAAGGTGGTGAACCCGCCGATCGCTACGATCGCCAGCTGGTCGGTGGCACTGAACCCGATGAAGACCGACGTGACGGCGAGGAGGTAAACGCCCGCCGCCACCATCGTGGCGGCGTGGATCAAAGCGCTGACCGTCGTGGGGCCCTCCATCGCGTCGGGCAGCCAGACGTCGAGCGGGAATTGCGCCGACTTGCCTGCCGCGCCGCCGAGGATCAGGAGCCCGGCGATGGTGAAGAGGGTCGGGTTCGACGCGTGGATCAGGGCCAGGAACGGCGCGCCGTGATAGACGAACGGAAAGCCGGCGGCCGCCCATCCGAGGCCGGGCCCGGCGCTGGCGAACTGTTGGAAATAGATGAAGATCCCGGCGAGGAAGAGCACGTCCCCGATCCGGGTGACGAGGAACGCCTCCTTGGCCGCGCTCGCGGCGGCGGGGCGCTGATAGTAGAAACCGATCAGGAAGTACGAACAGACGCCGACGAGCTCCCAGAAGAGGAAGAACTGGAGCAGATTGTCCGCCAGGACGAGGCCGAGCATCGAGGCGAGGAACAGGGACAATTCGGCGTAGTACCGGGGGAGTCCCGAGTCCCGATGCATGTAGCCGATCGAGTACAACATCACCAGGAAGCCGACCCCCGTCACGACGATCAGCATGATCGCCGACAGCGGGTCGACGAGCGTTCCCATGACGAGCGAGAAACCGTTGGGGAACGTGCCGGTCCCGTTCCCGGCGAGCGTGAACCACTGGAAGCTTCGGTCGGTGTAGGTTCCCGGCGAGAGCATCTCGCCGACGGCGATCAGCACCCCGAGGACCATCGCGATGAAGGCCCCTCCGGCCGCCACCCAGCCGCCCCACTCGAGCCGCTGCATCCGGCGCCCGAACAGCCCAATGACGACGAACGAGAGCGTCGGGGCGAGCGGGACCAGGAAGACCCACGGAAACAGCGCGTTGAGAGGTCCCGACACGTCCGAGTCCTCAGAGTTTCAGGGCCGTCGCCTCGGCGACGTTGATCGAGCCGCGCAGCCGGTTCAACGCGAGAACGATCGCGAGCCCCACCGCCACCTCGGTGGCGGCGAGACCGATGAGAACGACCGCAACGGACGGTCCTTCGAGGCCGTACCCCGGGACGCCGCCCCAGTACGCTCCGAAGACGACGAAGTTGAGGATCGCCGAATTTATCGCGACCTCGATCGCGATCAGCAGGAGGATGAAATTACGGCGAGTAAGGATCCCGAAGATGCCGATGCCGAGGAGCACCGCCGAGAGGGCCAGGAACCCCGCCAGGGGCAGGTCCGTCACTCGCGTCCCTCCCGTACGAGATAGATCGCTCCCGCGAGCGCGGGGAGCATGACGAGGCCGAGCAGCAGGAGCCACGCACCGTACTGGTTGAACAGTGCCGTCGAGAGGGCACTGACGGTGTAGCCGTGGATCTGGCTCGTCGCCGCGGGGATCGTCGAAGCGGCCGTCGCGAGTACGACCACGATCAGGAGGGATAGGGCGACGGGAGCCGGTCCGAGGCCCGTGGCGGCTTCGTGGGCGAAGATCCGCTTCCGGGTGACCATGACGCCGAACAGCAGCAAGATCGTGACCGCGCCGGCGTAGACGCCGAGCTGGAGGACGCCCAGGAACGGCGCCGACACGAGGAAGTAGAACCCGGCGAGGGACACGAAGAAGAGCGCCACCCAGACGATCGTGTGCACGAGCTCCCGGACGAGCAGCGCCGCGAGCGCGGTGACCGCGGCGGTAACGGCCAGGACGAGGAACGCGAGGAGTTCGAGGATCACTGGCGAGTCCCCCAGAACAGACAGTCCTTGGGACACACGCTGATGCACGTACCGCACCGAACGCAATCGGAGTCGTTGATCACCGGCTCCTTCCAGATCCGCTTGGCCACCTTCTCGCCCGGTTTCGGCGTCGGTTTAGGAATGTCGAGCATGGTGATGCACTGCGTCGGGCAGTCCCGGGCGCAGGCGTTGCAGCCGATGCAGATGGGCGGGTCGAGGAGGATCTGGTCTTCGTTCTCCGGCCGCTCGACCCGGATCGGGTTCATCGGGAGCTTCGACTTGAAGATCTCAAACATCTTCGCCGGGGAGTAGACCATCTCCTCGCGCTTGTGGACCGACAGCTCGTACCGCGTGGTCATCGAGAGGCAGCCCTCGGGGCACGCGTCGGAGCAGAAGCCGCAGAAGGAGCACTTGCCGTAGTCGATCTGGGGGCACTTCTTGGGGTGCTTCGGATCGCCGCCAGGGACGTTGACCATCTCGATGCAGACATCCGGACAGCTGAACGCGCAGAGGTTGCACGAGATGCAGGTGTTGATGTTGAGGGCGTGGATGCCGCGGTAGTTGTCCCAGATCTCGCCCACGCCGATCGGTTTACCCGAGGCCACCGCGACCTCGCCGCGGAACTTCGGGTCCTCGAGGCGCTCGAAGGGGTAGATGATCGTCGAGGGGCGCCAGAGGCTCTTGGCGAACTGCCTCGCCGCGGTCGCAAGGGGCCGCGTCACCCACAGGAGCGGCTTCTGTTCCGTTCCCGGCACCGGTGCGCGGGCCGCCGATTCGGCCATCGCTTTAGCCCCCCATCGACGGCACGCAGCCGATGAGCGGCAGACAGTGGGCGGCCACGACCAAGGCCGCGAGGACGACGCTCAGGAGAGCGAGGGGGACCATGCGCATCCACCCGAGCTTGAGCAGCTGGTCGGTCCGCATCCGCGGGAGCGCGGCTCGCACCCAGACAAAGACGCCGAAGACGAGGTACACCTTGACCATGAACCATACGATGCCGGCGAGCGGGAAGCTCGTCAGGATCGTGGGGACGTAGCTCGGCAACGTCCAGCCGCCGAGGAACAGCAGCACCACGAGGATGCTGCCGACCATGTAGCGCACGTAGTCGGCCAGCATGAAAAACGCGAATAGCATGCCTCCATACTCGGTGTTCCAGCCTTCGACCAGCTCGGCCTCGGCCTCGGGAAGGTCGAACGGGATCCGTTCCATCTCGGCCAGCATGCCGGTGAGAAAGACGATCAGGGCGAGGAACAGCGGAGCCCAGAACCAGTAATTCCGTTGCTCCTGCACGATCGTGGTGAGGTCGAACGAGCCCGAGAGGACGACGACCGCCACGACCGCCAGGAGGATCGGCACCTCGTAGGCGATCATCTGGGCGGCGGAGCGCATCCCGCCGATCAGGGAGTACTTGTTGTTGCTCGCCCAGGCGCCGAGGAAGATGAAGAGCGGCGCGAAGGAGAAGATCACGAGGGTGAGCAGGAGGGTGAGGGGCAGCGAGCCGCCGTTCCAGCCGGTCGAGATCGGTAGAATGGCGAAGAGCACGAGCGAGCTGATCAGGTAGGCGGTAGGGGAGAGCCAGAAGCCGAGCTCGTCGGCCTGTCCCGGACGGACCGTGTCCTTCCGGAAGAGCTTGAGGCCGTCGGCAAAGTTCTGGAGGAGGCCGGCGAAGCCGACATGCATCGCCCCGCGCCGGTCCATGAAACGACCGAGCAGCTTTCGCTCCCACCAGATCAGCATGATCGTGTTGATCATGCTCGCCCCGAGGAGGATCACGGCGAAGATCAGGGCGGTCAGGCCGATGACAACGTTCCCCGAGGTGAGCCAGCCTTGTGCCGGGGTCGGGAACACGTAGGAGATGTGCGCCAGCAGCCAAGAGGCGATGGTGTGCGAGATCGAGAAGAGCGTGACGGGCGACATGGGACTCTATCGGTCGCACTCCCCGACGCACACGTCGACGCTTCCCATGATCGGCGGAATGTCGGCCACGCGGTAGCCAGGCAGATAGCGCTTGGCCGCCCAAATGTTGAGCAGCACCGGGGAGCGGAATTTTACCCGGTACGGGTGCTCTCCCCCATCGTTCACGATGTAGGCGCCGGCCTCCCCATGGGGCTCCTCCACCATCGAGAAGCCCAGGCCGGTAGGGTAGTTCCGCTTCAGCAGGTACGCCTCGTTCCCGACCGGCGCATAGGGCGCCCCGAGCCAACGGGGGAGCTGCGAGGCCATGACCGGGCCCGGGTGGTTGTCCAGCCAGTCGAGACATTGACGGCTGATCTTGACCGCCTGTCGCATCTCCTCCATTCGCACGAGGTAGCGACCCGTCACGTCCGCCGTGTTCGCGGTCGCCACCTCGAACTGGAGCTTGTCGTACACCGAGTACGGACGGTCCTTTCGGACGTCCCGATGAGATCCGGCCGACCGAAGCATCGGTCCGGTGACGCCATAGGCGATCGCCTCCGGCGCGAGGAGAACTCCGAGTCCGTCGCAGCGCTCGCGGAAGATGGTGGACGAGAGGCAGAGCCGGTCGTACTCGACGAACCGGTCCATCAGCCAGTCGACGACCTTTCGGCACTGGTCGGTGAACCCGATCGGCAGGTCGTTCCGGACCCCGCCCACGCGCATGTACTCGTACGTGAGGCGGGCGCCGGTGTAGCTCTGGAACAGGTCTAGGATCAGGTCCCGGTCCCGCATCCCGTACAGGAACGGGGTCGTGAGCCCGAGGTCCTGGCAGAACGCGGCGTACCACATCAGGTGGCTCGCGATCCGCTGGAGCTCTGACGAAAGGACGCGGATGTACTCGGCTCGTTCAGGCGGCGCGATGTGCAGCGCTTGTTCCGCCGCGACGATGAACAGGTGCTCCCACGATAGGCCGGCGACGTAGCAGGTCCGGTCCATGAGGGTGATGATCTCGTTGTAGTGCCGGTCCTCGGAGATCTTCTCGATCCCGCGGTGGAGGAACCCCAGCTCGGGGTCGACGTCCTTGATGACCTCCCCCTCGATCCGCACGCGGAGGTTCCAGAGGCCGTGCGTCATGGGGTGCTGCGGCCCCATGTTGACCCACATCTCAGTCACTGCGCACCTTCACCTCCAGGTCCTCGGGCTCGTGGATCTTGAACGACCGCAGGAGCGGGTGGTAGGCGTATCCCTCGGGCATGAAGAGACGACGGAGGTCCGGGTGGCCCTCGAACCGGACGCCGACGAGGTCCCATGCCTCGCGCTCGTGGGCGTTGGCCGACGGCCAGATGGGCACCGCGCTCGCGACCGTTGGGGCGTCCGGTGGGAGATTGGTCGACAGCATCACGTAGACGCGATCCGTGTCCGACCAGAGCGCGTAGAACACCTCGCGGTGGTCGACCCAGTCGGTCGCTCCCACCATCGAGAGATGGACGAATCCCAGGTCGTCCCGGAACGTGCGGAACAGTTCCGTAGCGATGGTGGAATCGAACCGGACGCGGCCGAGGAGACCGGGGAACTCGTCGACGCCGAGGATCCGGTCCCCGAACTTCGCCGCGAGGCTCGCGGCCAGCTCGGTCGTCTTCATCGTGTCTCTTCGTCCCCCCGACGTCCCACGCCGAGCTGACGCACTATTCTCCGCGCTCCTTGATCAAGCGCTCGAGCTGGAGGATTCCATCCAGCATGTTCTCGGGTCGCGGCGGGCAGCCGGCAATGTAGACGTCTACTGGGATGAGTTTGTCCACGCCGGGGACGACCGAGTACGCGGTCCGGAACGGGCCGCCTCCGGTCGCGCAGTTGCCCATGGCGATCGCCCATTTGGGCTCGGGCATCTGCTCGAAGAGCGCGATGAGCTTGTGCGCAACCTTCCACGTGACCGTTCCGTTGACGATCAGCAGGTCGCACTGTCGGGGCGAGGACCGGGGGACGACTCCGAAGCGCTCCGCGTCCCACCGGGCCCCAAAGGCCGCCGCGAACTCGATGGCGCAGCAGGCGAGCCCCCAGTGGAGGGGAAAGAGCGAGTTCCGGCCGGCCCAGTTGAACACGGGCCGGATGAGCTTCTCCTCGGCCTGCTCCTTGAGCAGCGAGCTCAGTGCTTCCTTGGCCGCCGGGATGAATTCTCGGGCGCGGAGGGTCTCAATCTCGACGAACGGAACTCCCGGTTGACCGATGACCTCCAACGGCATGTCAGCGATCGCTCCGGCGACCGCCGTCGGGAGCACGGCCTTCGGAGGAACGGGGGTTTGTCCGCTCATACCACGAGCCTTCGCTCGCCAATCAATGCGTAGTAGATTCCGACGATGGCCAGGGCCGCAAACCCGAAGACAATGGCCATGGGGAGCCAGGCATCGTTGACCGTCCGATAGTTGACGCCCCATAGGGCGAGGATGAAGCCGATCACGTCCACCGCAACGAAGACGATCGCGAAGGTGTAGTGCTGGGTCGGGAAGTCGATCTGGGTTTCGCCTTCCGGTTCCTCGCCCGACTCGTACGTGAGGGCTTGGAGGTAGGCGCGGCGCCGTTTGGCGCCGAACGACTTGTTGGCGATGAGCGACCCGACGCCGAACGCGGTGGCGACCAGCGCGAAGACCAGAAATGTGGTGACGCCGGCCCCCATTTTCCGTCCTTCCTTCGGCTCGCCTGCGTAGCCGTCGTTTCGGACCTTTTGGCTTTATTTAAGTTCCGGGGGTATTCCGGCATGGCTCCGATACGGATGCGGCTCCGGTTCACTGGCCGGGTGCAAGGAGTGAGCTTCCGGCAGTTCGTCCGAAACCTCTCGGGCCCCCTCGAGATCGGTGGGTTCGTGCGCAATCGGCCCGACGGCACCGTCGAGGCGGAGCTCGAAGGCGAACCGGAGGCGATCACGGAGCTCGAGCGCGCGCTCCATGAACGGCACCCGTTGGCGCGAATTGACCACGTCGATCGCGAGGCAATCCCCCTCCAGGGGAGCCGGCCTCCGGTTCAGGTCTATTGAAACTCGGGATCCGGGGGCGGGAACTCCGGCTTCCGTTTCTCGCCCCAGGCTTCGATCCCCTCGGTGATCTCGGGACCGAGGGCGGCCTCGACTGCGTAGCGGCGTTCGAGGGCCAGCTGAGTCTCCACGCTCGCCCCATAGGCGGACACCAGGAGCTGTTTGGTCGCTGCATACGCGCGGGTGGGGCCGGCGGCCAGCTCCGTGGCTTTTGCCCAAGAGCGTGCCTCCAGCTCTTCCGGAGCCACGATCTCGTGAAGGAGGCCGAGCTCCCGGGCGCGTTCGGCCGATACCCGGCTGTGCGAGAAAAGAAGTTCCTGGGCAATGCCGAGGCCGACGAAATGGGGCAGGAAGTAGGTCAACCCCCCATCGGGCACGGCGCCCAGTCCGCTGAAGGCTGGCACCAGCACAGCGTTCGTGGAGCCGATGCGCCAATCACAGGCCAGCGCGAGCGCGAGGCCGCCCCCAGCCGCCACGCCGGGAAGGGCGGCAACGATCGGCTTCTTCATTCCGATGATCGCGCGGATGGCCTGCTCGAGGGTGCCGGTCAGTTCGGTGAACAGCCGGGAGAGATCCCGACCTTCATGTGCGCCCGCATGGCTGCGATGTCGCCGCCCGAGGAGAAGGCAGTCCCCTCCCCGGTGATGATCACCGCCCGGATCGCGCGATCATGGCCCACCTCCTGTAGCGTACTGAGGAGCAGTCGCACCGAGTCCGGGTCGAGCGCGTTGAGCGTCGCCGGGCGAGAGAGTCGGATTGATGCTACGGCGCCGCGCCGGTCGAGCTGGATTGAGGGAGCCGCTGAATCTGCCATGGATGCCCCAAGCGAGCCGCCGCTTTAGGGTAGTGGGCCCCGCGGTCCGCGGGGAGATCTTCAGGGCGCAGTCGGGACACGAGACGCGTGGAGCGGCTCAGACACCGTGGGGGTAGAGCTCGGCGATCAGTGCGACGGTTCCCGGCGCGCTATAACCGGCCCGCGCAACGACTCGGTCGGCGGTCCGTATCCGCTTGAACCCGACGAAGCGATGGGTTAGGACGAACAGGATGGAGTGGGTCTTCATCGTGAGCGCAACGATGGCGCCGTGCGGCTCGAGCAGGAGCTTGATCGTCTGTCGCTCGGAGATCCACCGTCGGGTCACACGTGGCCTAGGGCCGGGGTGGGATAAATATCCCGAGTTCTCCTCTCGGGCCTACTTTCCGGTCGTGCGGCGGAGCGTGACGAAGAGGTACTCACCCAGCTCCCGGAAGAGCACGCGGCCGGAAACAACCCCGTCGAGCCGTGCGAACGAGTTCCGTCCGGCATCGCTCCAGAATCCGAAGAGCGGAGGAGACCAGTACGGAGGGGTGAGGACTGAAGCGGCCTCGGTCCGCTCAAGCACGAAGCCGGGGCGGAACCCCTTCGCGAACTCGCGGCCCGTGTAAGATTGGATCTCGAGGGGACAGAGAAAGCCCCCGGTCACGATGGGGGACCTCAGCCGCCGGGCCGCCACGCGGGGATGGCCCGCGAGGAGGAGGTAGGCGGCGGGGATTAGTCCCCACCGGTTGAGGATCCCGGCGAAGAACGGCGCGCCGGGGGCCAGGAGGCGCGTAAGGGCCGCCGGCAATCGGTCAAGATGCGGCTCTAGGTTGAGGGAGCCGAACGTCGACAGGGCCCCCCCGAACGATCCGGGAGCCAGGTCGCCTAGGACTTCACCGAGATTCCCGATGGAACCGAGCCGGGTGTGGAGGTTCTCCGACAGGCCGGCGGAGTCGACTCGGTGCCGGAGCTCCGCGAGCATCCGAGATGAGATATCCACGGCGACCACTCGATGTCCTTGCCGGAGCAGTGCGAGGGTCTCGATGCCGGTGCCCGGTCCGAGCTCGAGAATCGGGTCTCTTCGCTCGAACAGTCGACGGAACCGGCCTTCCGATCGTTCCCGAAGGTAACGGGCGAAGGGGTTGTGCTCTACGGCGTCGGTGTACCGGTCGGCCACCGCGTCGAATTCCGCTCGCAGCACCTCCTCCGTGGGACGGTGGCTCCGACTCGACGTCTCGCGAAGCGCCAGCACGCGGGTGCGACCCCGGAAGTAGCGCTCCCAGGCCGCTTCCCCATACTTTCGACGGAAAGCGGAAAGGACCTCCTCGGCCCGCGTCGGGTCACTTATTGGCCAAGCGATCCGGGTCTCAACCCGACCGTCGGCATGGAGGACATCGACCGGAGCCCGAACCGACTCGCGGGCCCAGAGTGCCGTCGGGTCGCTTGCCACGAGGAAGAGTTCGGGACCCTCTTCGACGAACGAGAGTTCGATTGGAGCGCTTCCCAGGACCTTCAGTCGGACCGTCGCGGGCAGACCCTCGGGCGTAGCCACGCGTGTGTGAAGCGGAGCCCCCTAAAATCTGAGGTTCTCCGCCCGCGGCTTGGGATTCCGGCTCCGGATGTCTTTTTGCTTGCTCCTCACGTTAGGATGACCGAGGAGAACGTGGGGACCCCGTCCGGACCGACGCGGGAGGTGATTGCCGATTATTCCACCTTCAACTTCGAGGCGCTCTGGCGTGGCCGCGAGAAGGTGACGGCCATCGAGCAGGCCCTCGTGTGCGCCCTGCTCCGGGGAGGTCCTCGGGAACGGGTGCTCGAGATCGGAACGGGCTTCGGTCGGCTCACAGCGGCGATTCGGACCCTGTCGACCGAGTACGTGGGGGTGGACCTAGATCCCGCGGGGTTGGCGCGGGCCCGCGCGGCGGCGGGAGGGAATCAGGACGCCTCGAGCCGATGGGTGGTCGCCAACTTGCACCACCTGCCGTTCACTCCCGGCTCGTTCAGCGCGGTGGTGATGGTTCGGTTGGCGCATCACCTCCCTCGGTGGGAAGAGACGACCCAGACCCTTGCCGCTCTGCTTCGACCGGGGGGGCGTTGTATCGTGACGGTCTTCCCCTCTCCGACCATCGGTACTTTCGCCGAGGACCTGAAGGGGACGCTGAACGACGGATCCCCATGGCGGTGGGGAACGTTCGCGCGGGGGGAGGATTTCCTGTTGTCGAACCTCCCGCATCCGAAGTACCTCGGATCCCGGAGAGGGTACCGGCGCGCGCTGGAGCATTCCGGCCTACGGATTGTCGTGGGCCTCGGGTCGGGTTTGGAAGAGGTGGTCCCCGGGATCTCGGCCGCGGGATGGGTGACGCTTGCGTCGCTGGGGGAACCGCTTCCATTGTTCCCCATGAAATGGTACGCGGCCGACCGGCCGGGCCCGGCCGAGAGCTCCCTCCCCCGGATCGATGCTATCCTCGTCTGTCCCCGGTGTCGATCCTCATTGCCCGGGTTCGGCATGGAGAGCGACGGCCAGGACGCATGCGCACAGTGCGGTTTCCAGGTACAACGGAAGGAGGGGCTCACCGACCTGCGGTATCTCCCGGAGGGGACGGTCCGGATCGGTGCTCCGGTTAGCTCCAGGTAGGTCGGTGGCCGGGCTCTGGGTCGCCTATATGCCGAGCCATGGGCCTTCCGGATAACGCGAGCGCTCGCACCGGGGTGACGCACGAAGACCGAATCCCTGTCCGCGGAGGGACCTGACCACGAGTCAGCGTCCGGGACCGCATCGACCCCCTCGCTCGTGGAGCGGCGGGCTGGCTCCGCGTTGGTGGTCGCCCGCGAATTTCAACGCCCTCTCGCGCTGGGCGACTTCCTCGCACTGCTGCCGGAGGACGGACCCGCGTCCCGCGGCCAAACACTGGCCTGGCTTCAGGTTCACCCCGAGCTCCAGCCGCTCGTGGCGGACATGCTCGAGGGACTCGACACCTCGGGTCCGGATCCCCTCCGCCACGAACGCCGCCTCCGGGCCGTCGGTTACATGCGAGCGGCGACCGCGCTGCTGAACACCACGTTGAGGCCCTTTGGGAGGATGGTTTGTTGCGCGGCCGTCACGGGGTCCACCGCGTACGGTGAGCCCGGCGAGGGCGACGATTGCGACTTCCTCGTCGTCACCCGGGATGGCGCGACCTGGGCGTACCTCGGGCTCGTGTTCCTGCGGCTGCGTCTTGCCGCACTCGCGGGTCACGGCCGGGCGGACCCCGACTGGTGCTTCAATTACGTGGTCGGGGACAGCTCCGCCCGGCGGGACTACGGCAGCTCCCGTGGGTTCCTCTTCGCGCGCGAGGCGCTGATGGTGCGGCCCTTGGAAGGGGACGGATACTACCGGGGGCTGCTCAACTCCTCAGGCTGGCTACGCGCGGAAGCACCCCGACTCTTTGCAAGGTGGGAGCATCAGGGACTTCCAATAGGACTTCCGCCCGCGCGAGCCTCGGGACTGGGCACCCGCCTCCTGAACGCCGCGATATTCCCTTGGATGGCCGCGTACCTCCAGGCGCTCGGACTGGTGCGGAACGCGCGTCATCGACGGGCTGGGGACTCGGACTCCGCCTTCCGGACGATAACCATGCCGGGTCGCATGGCATTCCTGGTCGCGAAGTTCGACCGTCTCACAGGGATCTACGCCCGGCGTCGGCAACGCGTCCCGAATCGGGACCCATATCGCGTGCTCGCGACGCGGCGGAACGCGGTCCCAGCGAGCCAGCGTCAACGCCGCCACCTCGGCCATCAGAAGCGCCAGAAGGCTCTGGACCCCTTTCGGGCTAGCGCGGACCGAGCGCACGACGATCTTCCAGGCCTCCCAGGGACGTGTCCGGGCGTGCGTCTCCAAGGTCGTGACCTCGATTCCGGTGAGGTCGCGCACCTGCCAGTGCCCCCAGTGGATGCGTCGCCGCTGCGCTAAGTGGTCGCTCCACGTGAGCGGTATCTTCAGGATCACCCCGGCGTCCGGGGCGTACAACAGTCGTCCACCGTGCCCGAGCACCCAGTGGGCGAGAAAGGGGCCGTCGTTGACGAGACTCCGGGGGAGCGTCGGGTTCCCGCCGAGTGACAGGAGCATGAGGTTGTCCGCGAGGTGGGTTCCCTCGCCGCGCGAGAGGACCTCGGCGTGGTACTCGTGGTGGAGCCGGTAGAGCAGCTCGACCTCCGGGTAGATCTTGCCAATGGGCGCCGACGGGGGAGCGGGCCGTCCCATGACGGCAAACGGAGGGCTCACGCCGCGAGCCGCGGCCCACATCGACCTGACCGCGCCCGGTGCGGCCACGGAATCGCCGTCGAGCAGCACGAGGAAATCGCCCTCCGCCCGCCGGAAGATGTGGTTGAGCGCCGTGGCCTTGCCGTTCCGCTCCGCCTCGGCCACGAGGGCGATGCGGGGGTCCTGCTCCGAGAATTTCTGGACGATTTCGGCGGTACGGTCGGTGCACCCGGACGCCACTACCCAGATCTTGGTCCACTCGAGCTCGTCGGGCAACTCTTGGTCGAGAATGGAACGAAGCGAGCGTTCGATGCGCGGTTCCTCGTTGTAGGCGGCCACGCCGCCCACGAGGCGGAGAGGGCGACCGCCGGTCGAACTTTCCGCCATCGGTCGCTCCGTGGGCGACCACGGAGCGCCGTAAGACCTTCTTTTTGGTGCGACGGCGAAATCGTTTGGTGCGATGGCGAAGCGCGGCGGTAGTTCGCAGGACCTAGCTGGGCGGGGTCTTCTTTTTCCGGGGGTCCTCCGGAGGGCTCGGGCCGGAGGAGAAGTCATGGGCTCCCTCGCCGGAGGTGGTCGACGGCGTAGCTCCCGACGATTGCGCCACGCCAAACGACGGCGGCGGAGCGGAACGGCGCTGGCCGAGTGGATCGGGAAGGTCCGACGCCGGGCGGGGGCCCCCGGCGACGGTGATGGGGGCGACCATCGCTACGGACTCGTCCGACTCGGCCTTGATCTCCTCTTCGATGGATTTGATCTCGGTCACGAGTTCCTCCTGCTTCGGGATGGGGCCCAAGATGTCGTCCATCGTCCCGATCCGCTTCTCGAGCTCGTCCATGGTGCTCAGGCTCCGGTCGGGCACGGTCCTCGCCATGCCGAGATACTCCGACGCGCCTTCGACGAGTCGGGTGAGTTCGAACGGGAACAGGATCTTCGTGGACTGCCCGTTGCCGAGGTTGGAGAGGGTATCCAGAGAAAGCACGGTCAGCGCCTTCGAGTCCAGGGTGCCCGCTCCCAGGGCAAGGATTCGCAGGCGCTGGGATTCTCCCTGTGCCTCGAGGATCGTGGCCAGTCGAGTGCCCTCGGCCTCAAGGATCTTGGATTGACGGAGACCTTCGGCCTGAAGGATTCGGGACCGCTTCTGCCCCTCGGAGACGAGGATCGCGGAACGTTTCTCGCCGTCGGCGCGAAGCACCGCGGCCCGCCGCTGCCGTTCGGCCGAGGTCTGCTCCTCCATCGCGGCCTTGACGGGGCCGACCGGGTCGACCTCCTTGATCTCGACCGCCTCGACGCGGACGCCCCACTTGTCGGTGGATTGGTCGAGGATGTCCCGCAGCCGGGTGTTGATCCGCTCCCGGTTGTAGAGCACCTCATCGAGCTCCATGTCTCCGATGACGGACCGCAGGGTCGTCTGGGCGAGCGCCACGGTGGCGATGTGGTAGTCCTGGACCTGGAAGATCGCCTTCGGCGCGTCGACGACCTTGATGTAAATGATCGCGTCGACGTTCGTCGGCGAGTTGTCCTTGGTGATAACCTCCTGACGGGGAACCTCCAGCACCTGCGTACGGAGGTCGATCTTGATCACGAGGGCGAGCGGGCTGACGATGTTTAGACCCGGGTTGAGGATCCGCTTGTAGGACCCGAGCAAGGTGACGATGCCGTTCTGATACGGCTGGATCTGGTAGACCATTCGGTTGATGATGATCAGGATGATCGCCACGACGAATATCGAAATCAGCGCCAGAACGAGAGGGTCGACCATGGTCCCTTTTCCTCAGTTGTCCGCTCGAGCGGCGTCCACCGGCCGTACGAGCACGCTGACGCCTTCGCCGGAGACCACGCGGACCTTGGTCCCCGCCGGAATCGGTTGGTCGCTCCGGGCCGACCAGACCTCCGATTGGATCTGCACCTTGCCGCTCAACGAATCCGGGACCACAGGAGCTACGACGATGCCCGTCGCTCCCTCGAGCGACTGGACCGTGGTGCTCATCGGCTTATGGATCGGGGCGACCCAACGGTAGTAGGGGATCGTCGCGAGCGCCGCGGCGAGCGCGACAAGCACGACGATTGACGGACCGAAAACGGAGTTGAGGAGCAGGCTGGGCAGGGTCAGGTACAGCAGCCCGGCCGCGATCATGATCGAGGCGGGGATCAGGAGCCAGGCCCCCGGGTGGATCAGTTCGAAGGCGAAGAGCGCGCTGCCCACGATGATGAGCACGGCGCTGATCGCGAAGTTGGCGGGGTCGACCATGATTTCCTACCGCGCCCGATGGGAAAAGGGGGCATAAGGGGTTCGGGGGTGGGAGGAGGTGCCCGCGGCAGCCCCCCAGACGGGGCCAACCGTTTTGGCCCTGCGTCGGGCTTCGCCCCGGAGTGCCCGACCCCGAGGAGCTTCTCTACCCGACCCGGACCGAGCGGGTCGAGGACCGCCGCAAGGAACGCCAACAGCGGAAACTGGTGGACGAGTTCTTCGACCACGCGACCTTGCTGGCGGTGGGGCGCCTGATCAACCAAGGCCAGTTCCAGAGCATCGATTACCCGATCTCGACGGGGAAGGAGGGAGGCGTCTTCCGGGCCAGCGCGACCGGTGGCTTCCGGGCGGTCAAGATCTACCGCATCGGGAACACGATCTTCCGCCACGTGCCACGCTACGTCATCGAGTGGCTGCGGCGGGAGGTTGGGGCGATGGGGAACACCTCCCGGATGATTTTTGCCTGGACACGACGGGAGCACACGGTCCTCACCCAGTTGCGTGCCGCGGACGTCCGCGTCCCCCAGCCGTACGCATGCTTCCGGAATGTGCTCGTGATGGAGTTCATCGGGGTCGAAGGCCTGCCAGCGCCGCCGATGCAGGAGATCGTCCTCCAAGACCCGGAGGCAGTGTACGTCGATCTCACGAAACAACTGAAGCGGATGGTGGTCAATGCCCACCTCGTCCATGGCGACCTCTCCCCCTACAACGTGCTCGTCCTGGAGGACCAACCGGTCATTATCGACGTGGCCCAGGCCATCTCCACCGGCCACCCCCACGCCCGGGAGCTCCTCCAACGGGACGCCGCTAACTTCGCCCGATATTTCCGACGATTGGGCGTCGACACGTCACCGAAGGAGTTTTTCGAGTCGGCGGGTGGGACGCAGCTGCCGGCAGAGGTGACTTCGTGAGCGTGCTCTTCGCCCGGATCCCCGACGACCGGGTGGGAGCGCTGATCGGGCCGGGCGGCTCCACGCGCCGGCAGATCGAAGAGAAGACGAAAGCCCATCTCGAGATCAACACCGACGAGGGAGTGGTCGGGGTCTCCAACGCGGAGACGGACGACCCTCTCGGGGCGATGAAGGCCCGGGACATCGTCGTCGCGATCGGACGCGGGTTCTCGCCTCAACGCGCGATGCGACTCCTCCAGGACGATACCTACCTCGGGGTCATCGACATCAAGCAGGTGACGGGAAAACAGACTAAGTCGGCCCTGTGGCGGATCCGATCCCGCCTGATTGGCACCGCCGGGCGTGCGCGTACCCGGCTCGAAGAGCTCTCCGGCTGCTCCGTGAGCATCTACGGGAGCACCGTCGCGTTGATTGGCAAGGAGCAGGAGCTCCAGCGGGCCACGCAAGGGGTCGAGCTGCTTCTGCGCGGGAGCGAGCACTCGACGGTCTTCCATCTCCTCGCCCGTCTCCGGAACGAGGCCAACCGGGCCGAGGCCCTGGAACCCTCGGAGCTCCCCGGCGAGGAGTGACGCGCCCTTGGGGAAGACCGCGGCGCTGGACCCGCCCACGCTCGAGTGGGCCCATCGGCAGTTCCAGGCCTACTACCGTTCGGTCCGCGTAGAGCCTCCCTCCCGGTTCACCCGGAGGGAGTTCGCGGCATTCCCGTTCTCCGTTCAGACCCTCATGCGCCGACACGAGTCGTTCCGGTCGGCCGAGGAGCTCCGCGGCTTCCTCGAGGAGGAAGCGCCGCGGCACGTGTACTACTCTTCCGCGTATTACCGGAATCCCAGCGCCGCCACGATGGCGGCGAAAGAGTGGCTCGGCGCCGACCTCATCTTCGACCTGGACGCGGACCACCTCCGCCAGGCTGAGGGAAAGACCTACGCGGAGCAGCTCACGCTGGCGCGGTCGCGTTTCCGCGACCTGGTGGACGACTTTCTGCTCGGCGACTTCGGGTTCGACGCGCGGGACGTCTCGATCGTCTTCTCCGGGGGCCGAGGCTTCCACGCCCACATCCACGCCGACGCCGCGCTGGCTCTCACGAGCGGCGAGCGGCGGGAACTGGTCGAGTACATTGTCGGCGTGGGAGTGGACGCCCGGGAGGGCGTCCGCGAGATGCGCGAAGCCGACCGGGGACCGGGGCTGTCGATGGGCTTCGGGACGGAGCTGGCCGGCGCCGAGCCCCACGGACCCACCGGCGCCCGCCAACGACCCTATCAGCGCCTCGCGCCGCCGGACGCCCCCGGCTGGCCGGGTCGCCTTACGCGGTCGCTCTTCCAGATCCTGGCCCGATGGGACGAGGGAGGGGTCGAGCTGGCCGCGAAGGAGATGCAAGAAGCCGGTGCGTCCGAGTCCGTCGCGCGGGACTGGGCCGAGCGGCTCGTGCGGGACGGAAAGGGTCGCCGCATCCGTGAGGGGCTCTCCCTGGACGTCGCGACCATCGACTTTCCTCCGGCGTTGCTGGACCAGATACTGGACCAGGCACGGATCCAGGTGCAGGGCGAGACGGACGCGCCCGTGACGACGGACATCCACCGATTGATCCGGCTGCCGGGCTCCCTCCATGGCGGCACCGGTTTCCGTGTCCTGCCGCTCACCCGCGACGAGCTCGACCGGTTCGAGCCGTTCCGGGATGCCCCGGTCCCGTTCGCCGGGTTGGCGCCGGTCGAGGTCTATCTTCTCACCGACGTCGACTATCGCACCGTGCCCGACCCCACGCGAGGGAAGGAGACAGAGAAGCTGACGGTGTCGCGCTCGACGGCGCTCTTCCTTACGCTTCGGGGGGAGGCGCGCCCGGCGGCGGCGGGGGCGCCTCCGCCTTCGCCCCGACCTTGAGGCCGCCGATCCGTTCGATGGTCCCCTCGATCACATCGCCGGGCTTCAGCTTCCGGCTCTCGTTGCCGAACTCGAAGCCGGGGACGCCCCCGAGGGTTCCGAGAGAGATCAGGTCCCCGGGTTCGAGCGTCACTCCCCGGGTGAGATGCTCGATGATCTCCGGAATGCGGAACAGATAGTCGGTCGTGTCGCCCTTCTGCCGGACGGTGCCGTTGACCTTGAGTTCCATCTGGAGCGGGTACGGCGCGCCGACCTCTTCCTTCGGAACGACCCACGGGCCGACGGCCATGGTCGCATCGAAGCCCTTGCCCTGGACCCAATCGACCACGCCACCGGGCGGGTACTGGAGGTCGCGGTAGCCCATGTCGAGCGTGATGGTGTACCCGGCGACCATCTCCATCGCCCGGCTCGCCGGCACGTGCTTTCCCCGTTGGCCGATCACGACCGCGAGCTCCAGCTCGACATCGGGGAAATGGCCGTGGGGACTCAGCACCAGGGACTCGCTCGGCCCCACGAGGCTGTTGAAGAAACGAGTGAAGAGGTACGGACTCTGGGGGGCCTCCTTCTTCTGCTCCGCGAGATGGCTCTTGGAGTTCGAGGCGAGGAGGTAGATCTTGGCCCCCGACGTGACGGGAGCGAGCAGCTTGATGCCCTCCTCCGGCTTGAAAAAGAACCGGGCACCGGTGGCGGCCCGGGGCGTCCAGCCCATGGCCCGCCGTCGGTCGATGTACTCCTGGATCTTCTTCGTGATCGCGACCGATTCCGCGCCGCCGGTGAAGAACGTCCGCATGTCGCGGAATCGGCTCGGGTCGGCGCCTTTGACGGGATTGACGCCGAAGTAGTCGCGGCAGGCCGTGTCCAGGTCGATGTAGTCGCCGGCGTCGGTGATCATACCGAAATGGAACTGATCAGCAAGAACGAAATGGACGAGCTTCATCGCGAGCCTCTCCGTCGGCCTCGGAACCCAGGGCGGCTATAACGGTGAGGGCGGCGGCGTCGAGGGCGGTTCCCGCGGGCGCAGGGAGATCAACACTCCGTCATCGAGCGGCTCGGCCGACTCGCGGAGCAATTCGACCCAGTCCTCGGGGGAGTGGCTCTCCGGCCCGGCCATCAGGGACGGGGCCGTGTCGCCCCCGATAAGGACCGGCGCGACGTAGACGGTCATCCGGTCCACGAGTCCCGCCCGAAGAAAGCTCGCGATGACGTGGGCCCCTCCTTCGACGAGCACGCCCCGGAGGCCACGGCCGGCTAGCGCGCGGAGAAAGATAGGTAGGTCCACTTCCGGTCCGGGTCCCGCCACGATCGTATCGACGGACGCCGGGTAGCGCCGCTGCGAGCTCTCGGTCGTGCCCACGATCGTCGGCTGCGTCCCGTCCAGCAGACGAGCGGAGGCCGGGAGTCGACCGCCGCCGTCGAGGCAGATCCGGACCGGGGGCGGGCCCGGGGCCCGATGGAGAAGGTCCCAGTGGACGCGGAGCGAGGGGTCGTCGAGAATGACCGTCCCCACTCCCACGAGGACGGCCCCGAGGTCCGCCCGGAGCGCCTGAACACGGGCCAGATCGAGCGGGCCCGAAAGGGGCGCCCGCTTCCCCCCGGCGAATGCCAGACGTCCATCGAGGGAAACGGCGCAGTTGATGTGGACGTACGGCCGCGCCGGCCCGACGGTCGTTCCGTTCATGGCTGGCCGGTGAGCCGGTCGCGCTCCGCTTCGAGGTCCGCGACCGGCATTCCCGCTTCGCGGAGGTCGACGAGGTTGATCGACACGTTGGCCAGGGCGGAGTCGGCGGCGGCCCGAAGGAGGGCGAGCCCGGAGACGAGGTCGCTGCCGAGCGCCGAGTTGGTCTGTTCCCGGTGGGCCTCCAGCCGGCTCTGAAGCCGGCGGGCCAGCCGGGCCGTATCGAGCGGGACCTCCGCGGCATGACGGAGGGCGTCGAGAAACGCGCGTTGGGCCGCGGGGTCGTCGGGCTTGGCCTTTCGGTCGCGACGGGCGGTCCGGACGGCCTCGTAGGCATCAGTGTCGGCGTTAGCCAGCTCGAGAAACGTCCCGCGACCCTCGATCAGTTCCCTCGCGAGAGCCGCGAGCGGCGGGGAGGGTGTCTGCTTCGCGGGCGTCGAGTACGCCACGACCATTTCGCCCAGCGCCGTGCCCATCGATCCGGCAATCGCGGCCACGCTGCCTCCCCCCGGTGTCGGCGTGCGCGCCGCGACCCGGCCGAGGAATTCCTGTACCGTGAGGTCCTGGAGGCCCCGCGGGGGCTCCGCCGGCCGCCCCCCACTCAGACCAGCCGGCCCACCGGGGAGCCGTCGCTCCAGAATCTGGTCCCGAGAGAACTGGTTCAGCTGGAGGTAGAACTCGGCCGCGTCGAGGAGGGCATCCTCCGGGACCAGACCAACGATCTCCGATTCCTCCACACCCAGGCCGTATCGCGCCGCTTCGCGGCGCACCGCTTCGAGGGCTCGATGGACCGGCGTCTTCCGATAGTCGGTGAGGTTCATCGAGACCTGGGCCCGGTTCCGTTCCTTGATCTCGAAGCCGAGCGCCTTGACTTCGGCCAAGCCGCCGTCTCGCGCCCGGACGGCATGAGCGACCTTCTTCGCGACGCCGACGTCCGTCGTCGTCAGGTACGCGTTGTACGCGATCAGGACCGGTCGAGCGCCGATAGCGACCGCGCCGGCCGACGGATGCAGCTTCGGATCCCCGAAGTCCGGTCGTCGGGCCGGGTCGGTCTTCACCGCGTCGCGGAGTCCCTCAAATCCACCCTGGCGAACGACGGCGAGGTCGGCGCGCTCCGGCCGCCGGGCGGCCTCCCCGTACAGGTACACTGGTACATGCAACTCGGACCAGACCCGCTCTCCCAGCCGCTCGGCGAGCGCCACGGCCTCCGGCATCGTCGCGTCGCCGAGGGGAACGAACGGGACCACGTCGGCCGCCCCCATGCGGGGATGCTCGCCGTGGTGATGCCGGAGGTCGATGAGTTCCACCGCCTTCCGAATCATGCGGAAGACCGCCTCGAGCAGCGGTTCGGCCTCGCCCACCAGACTGACCACCGACCGGTGGTGGTCGGCATTGAGCTCCACATCGAGCACCGTGACGCCGGGGATCCCGCGACCCTCGGCCACGATCGCCTGGACGCGCGCCTTATCGCGGCCTTCGGAGAAGTTCGGGACGCACTCGAACCGCTTCATGACTCACCCGCGGGGTACGCATCTAGATGCTGTTGTCGGCCCGGCGTAGGTAGGGGCGTTGCCTTCCTCTTCGGTGCGGATCGGATCCGGTTGAGCGCGCCGTCCACCCGTTCCTCGGAGAAATCGTGTTCGGTGACGAGCAACCGGCGCAGCTCCTTCTCGTCCGGCTCGCCGAACACCGGCAGTGGAACCTCGACCACGGGGGGGTTCCGGAAGATCTCGGCGGCTTCTTCGACATCCTTCGGCTCGAGGCCCGCCGTTCGAAGGGTCGCTTCCCACCCGAGGTGCCGCTGGACCAGTTTGAGCGCCTTCTTGGGGCCGTACCCTTCCGCGCCGTCGTTGAAGTCGGTCCCGATGAGCAGCCCGACGAGGATCAGTTCATCCTGTGAAATGCCGAGCTCGGAGAGCATCCGCTCGCGCTCGAGCAACTGCGCGGCTTGGGCACCGGTCCGGGCCTTGCGGGAGCCCAGCCCCCGGACCAATCGAGGGGTTCCGAACAGGAGCGAATCATAGTCCTCCGACGCGCTCGCCCAAACGGTTCCCGACGCCGCCATGCGGGCTCCCTGGGCCTCGCCCTCGGAAGGGGCCTGCACGGTCGGAAGTCCGAGCGCGTGGAGGACCTGGATCGCCTCCTCGATCATCGGGCGGGTCAATCGCGAGGTTTGGGCCGCCTTCCGTCTCGCGGTCTCCAGGTCTCCGGCGGCCAAGGCCTCGTTCCATGCCTCCTGCGCCCGTTCCTTGGCGAGGAACCGGGTCCGGAGCGTGCCGGCCTTAAGGTCCGGGGGCCGGCCATCGAACACCCAGACCGGACGGATCTGCTGCTCGAGCCACGAGGTGGTCCGGTACAAGAGGCCGATCAAGTGCGCGGTCACCCGGCCCGACCGGTCGGTGAACGGCTGTCCATCGGGCGCGCGAATCGTCGCCAAGAACTGGTACAGCATGTTGTTGCCGTCTACCGCGAGGACCCGCCCTACAAGGGCCGACCAGGGAATCTCTGTAGGATGCGTGATGTCGCGGAGGGGAAGCCCCACGAAACTCGGCAAACGGCGGTGGGTACTTCTCCTTTGGGCCGCCGGCGGAATCGGCCGTCGCGCGGAGCGTGTACCAAGCCCTAAGTAGGAACCGGGACTCGTCGGGACGGAATCCCATGTCGGTCGTTTGGCGTCCTGAGAGCGGGGCGGTGATGCCGGATCCCGGAGCGGTTCTGCTGAGCTGTTTCCCCAGCGCCGGACTCGCCCCGACGGTCGCGGGGCACTACATCCTTCAAGTCCTGAACTTGCCCCGGATCGGCACTTTCGCCTCCGAGGACCTGCCGCCGCTGGCCGTCATCATGGGGGGACGCGTCAACCCTCCCGTCCGCGCCTACGGGACCAAGGACCTTGTTCTCGTTCTCTCGGAGTTCCCTCTTCTGCCGGGGCTGATCACCCCGCTGGCTACCGCGATCATCGCGATGGCAACGCAACTGAAGGCCGGACGTATCCTCGGTCTGGAAGGAGTAGTCCCCCATCCGGCCGACGCGGCCGACGACACCGAGAACGAGCCTCCCGAAGAGATGGTCTGGTACGCCGGATCGGGCACTCCGAGCCAGCTTCCCTCCGAGTACAAGGCCGCCGGCGTGCGAACGATGAGCGACGGCGTGATCGGGGGCGTTTCGGGGGCCCTCCTCGTGGAAGGCTTGACCGCCACGATCCCCGTCGGCGCGCTCCTGGTGAGCGCGACCGACGTGGGGTACCCCGACCACCGGGCCGCGGCGAAACTCATCGAAGTGATCGATCAGGCGTTGCCGCATGTGAAGATCGATACCGGGCCGCTCCGGACGCAGGCCGAGATGATCGAGCGCGCCTTGCGCGCCGCCGCCAAGAGCCGTGAACCCGCGCCGCTCGCCGGCCCCTCACCGGACAACGCCCCGATCTACCAGTAGCCGGTCCCGGAAGGCCCGTCGCCGTCAGCTATCTGACGGGGTGCCGGAGAAGGCGTCGGAGTAGGAGATCAGATAGAGGCATCCGAAGAGCATCACCGCGAAGAGAATCAGCATGGAGATGGGGTTGGTCGAGTACCAGGCCACCGTCGCGGCCATCAAGACCGCGGGGAGCACGAGGGTCAGCCCGACCACGATGAACCGGCCGTCCACAATTGGGGGGTAGCCGGCACCCCTGATAATGTTGCGCGGCCGGCCGGCATCAATTAGGCGCCCGGCCGGGGCGAGTCCGTACTGCCGTTCGTGGCTTACTTATGAACGGTCACAGCAGCTCCTGACCGCCGGGCGGCAGCCCGACGACTTCGAGCGTGAGTTCGACCTCGCAGGAGGCCGCCGGCAGAGGTCCGGGCATTCCCGGGGGCTCCAGCGTCGGGCGCTCGGGCATCGGAGGGGGGACCGCGTGGCCGAGAACCTCCGGTTCCGAAGGGATCCGGCCCGCGTGGGTCGGGTCGGCGAGCATCGCAAGCCGGCTCGCTTCCATGGCCGCCTCGGCCGGGATCACGAACGACTTTTCGATGTGGCCCGCGATGAATTCGGCCCAGTAGGTGTTGAAGCGGGCGATCGGGATCTTGGCCGCATCCTTTGTCAGTGTCTCGTTGTCCAGGACCTGGAGCGTCGCCAGGCCCCGCTGCTGCAGCGCGACGAAGCTGTCGACGAAGTGGAGCCGGGCCAGCGCCCGGTCCGCTACCGCGCGGCGTTCCGCCTCGAGCTTGAACGGCTTCACGACGAAGAGCGAGAGCACCTCGCACGAGCGGGCCGCGGCCTCGAGAACGAACGGCAGCGCGCCGGTTCCGGCGCCTCCTCCCAGGGTGGAGATAATCGTGACGAACGTGGCGCCCTCGAAGATCCGGTCGAGCACCGGCTGGGCCGAACGGGCGAGGTGGCCCCCCGTCACGGGAGAGCCTCCCGTGTCCTCGGCGCCGGGAGTGTCCGTGGTCAGGCAGACCCGGCGGTCGAACTCCTCGAACTCCTGGATCCGCGCGTCGCAATTGATCGCGACGGTCTCCACGTACCGGAGGTGTCGTCGTGCGATCTCTCGACCGATACGGGCGGCCCCACCCCCCACGGTGACGAGAACGAAGCGGACATCGTGCCCCAGCTTCAGGTTCTCGAGCAGCCCGGGATCGAAGTCCTCGTCCCGGCCTGTCAGTTGGTCGGTGTCTCTTCCGTTCGGTTCGGCCTCAGGCATTTCGCCACCCCTTTCCTGCACCGCGTCGACGTTCCTACCGGCCCACGACCCCCTGTCGCTCCAGGTCGCGGCCGCTCGTTTCGAGCGCCTTGACCTGGGCTCGCTCCTCCGCCGCCTTGCGCACGGCACCCCGTGCGCGGGCGACCAGCTCCGAGACCTGGAGCTCCAGCGCGCCGCGTCGGACCAACTGGGCCAGCACGTCGTTGAGCGGCTGGTCGTTGGAGACGAGGGCGCCGTACTCGCGGAAGGTCTCCACCTCATCCTGTCGGAGGCGAACGGGAGCTTCGATGAGCCCCGTCGGGTTGGGGGTCGGGGGGGTCAGGACTGCAGACTCGGTCCGGGTCCGAAGGAATTCGCGGAGCGCCATCCGCATGAGCTCCGACCGGCTCTCGAACTCGCCGCTGCTAACGAACGTGTCCAAGAGCTGGAGCTCCCTGCGGTTGCACCGTAGGGCGATCCGCTCATCTTCGGGGGGCCGCCGGACCGTTCGCTTCGGTCTCGAAGCGTCCGTTCCGGTGTCTGGGGTTTTGTCGAACACGGCCAGGCGCGGCTATGCGAGATGCTGTTACTTAAACTCATTCCCAACGTTGTGGCGAGAATCGCGAAGGGGCCCTCGTCGCGCGTTTCCTTGACGTGTCGAACAAAATCTGAGCGACTTGAAAGCGCGACGAAACGCGGATCGCGGCAGTATAACCAGCCCAAAATTTCTCGCGAAATGCAGCGATCCGGCTCACACGCATCAATGCGCATGCGCGGAGCCCTCGGTCCGGCCGGACCCGTCGGTGCTGCGCTCCGTGGCCGAACCTCTATATACGCGGCGCCGCCATTAATTTCAGAAGGCTCGTCCGCGCGGGTCATTATAGGGGGCAGGAGGGCCATTCGGTTGCAGCGTCCGTCGAAGCATCGCACGCAGCGGGCCCGGGCGCTCCGGAGCAAGCGAGGAGTCTCCGAAGTCCTCGGAACAATTCTGATCCTCGCGTTGACCGTCACTCTCTTCTCGTCGATCTTCTTCTTTGTCAGTACATTCCCGAAGCCGGCGACCCAGCCGGCTTCCCAGTTCCAAGGGCAGCTCTACTACTCCTTCGCTACCAAGGGGGCCCATACCTGGACGAACGTTAGCTACCTCACGATCACCCATCTCGGCGGACCGGTCATCAACAATTTCAATACCGCGATTTATGTTGTCTCGCAGGCGCATCCTCAGAACACCACCTCGGTGTACAACCTTGTAAGCGGCGGCCTGGCGGCGGGTTCCTGGGGCACGGGCCAGGTATGGAACCTCAGTCTCGCGGGCGACCATCTGGGCATCCCTGACAACATCACCGTGACGGTGGTCGCCGGTAACGTGGTCATCTACCGGCAGACGCTCCCCGGTACGAACCCCACGATCCCCCCTATATTCGACCAGGAGGGGACCAGCCCGGGAGCGCCCATCGCGAGCTCTCCGTTCTCGATCTTCGTGCAGATCAGCGACCCGTTCCTGCGCACGACGAGCACGCAGGTTTATCTGAACCTAACAACGCCCGGCCTGACGTGTGTGAATCCGCGGACGGGGTTCTCCTGGTCTACCACTAACACGACCACCAAGCTGCAGATGGCGTACAATTCCACCAACGGCCTCTGGTTCGTTCCGAGCTGCTCCACCACGACTTCGGGGACGTACTACGTGACCGCCTGGGTCACCGACACGAACCCCATCCAGGTTCAGACCAACTCGATCATCTTCCCGGTCGCTGTGGGCAGCACCGTTAGCGGCGGTGGCAGCACCCTCGTCCAGGTCACTATCCTTACGAACACGAGCGCGCCCGTCGTGGGGCAGCCCATCAGCGTCGTTGTTGACGTCACGAACAACGGAGGGACCTCGGGCACCGCCACCGTTTACTTTGGCCCCACCGCCTCGTTCGCCCCGAGCAGCAGCACCGGGACCGTGGCGGCGGGTTCGACGGTGGGCTTCCAATCGACGTACACCCCGCCCGCAACGAGCGGCACAGTCCTCCTCAATGCTACCGCCACGATCCCAGGGCTGGGGACCGGCTCCGATTCCTTGGCCTTAACCGTCTACCCCCACATCCTCCTAATCTCGTACAACCAGCCGGGCGGCATCGCGCTCTCGAAGAGCAACGAATCGTCGAACCTCGCGAGCGAGCTCGCGGCCGCAGGCTTCCCGTTCAAGACCTTCGTCAACTCGTGCACGAACGGGAGCTTCCCGACCAGCGTGGCCAACCAGTTCGTTTCGGGTGCGGTCGTGGTCGTGGACTTCGGGACGAACTCGAGCAACTCGGGCTGCCCGGTGGGCCCGTCTTACACTACTCCGACCGGATACGCGCACTCGGTCTCGTACTACATTGAGACCGGCGTCGCCGCAGGGGCCTCGTTCTGGGTCGTCGGAGACCGCGCGTTCTGGCCCACCGCCTCGCTCGCGTGTAATACGGCCACCTACACGACCTACCTGCAGGACTTCGGGATCAGCGCCGGCGCGACGTGCGTCACCGCGAACACGCTGGCCGCCTCCCCCGCGGACTACGCCTCGGTGACGTACTCGGCGAGTGCCTCCCTCCTTGCCCAGGGGATCTCGAGCCCCATCAGCCTCAACGGCAACGTGACTGGTACGGCGGCTGCCCTGGCGACTTACCTCCACTACCAGACCTACACTGCATCGGGCGGTCATGTCGGCACCCCCTTCCTGACCGTGGGTGGTCTTACCTTGGGGATTTTCTACACCGGCGCGGGCGGTGCGGGTCGGGGAGTCGCGATCGGGGCGGACCCAGTGCAGTTCGGTGACGCTCCGGCCGGCCAGTCGTGGAATGCGATTGGCGCGGCGGTGACGTACAACGTGATGAACTACCTCTGCGGACTGGTGACCGCGGGCGCCCCCACGCGGGCCGGCGCCGACTTCGGGATCGCCGGCGCGTTCCTCACGGGGACCTCCCACTCCGCGGCCAGCACCTTCCTGGTCAACGTCCGGGCCAACGATGCGTCCAACGGCATCCTGACGGTGCTGCTCGCCGTCAATGGAGTTCCCGCGCTGTACCAGGGCAACTTCGTGACCGGCACCGTGGTCGAAGCGGCCAACGGGGGCGACTCCTGGGTCTCCCTCACCTGGCAGGCTCCCAGCGCTGGGACGTACGTCTTCTCGTTCGTCCTGTCGAGCCAGCCGGCCGACTACTTCACTCAGAACAATCAGTACAATTACTTCGTAACCAACCTAGGGATTACCTTCACCTAGGACCGAGTCGGCGGCGGCTCGCCTGTCGGCTTCACGGGCTTGTAACTCGCCCGAATGCCGCCCTACGGTCTGCCGGACGGAAGCGGCTCGTCGCCGGTGGCCGGGGGAGCCGGCCCGGAAGTCAGCGGGGTCCCGCACTTCCAGCAGCGGCTCTCGCCCGCGTAGACGACCGCGCCGCACTTGGGGCATGCGAGCTCCGGTCTCGACGGGGCGGCCGGCGCCGGCGCGCCCGGGACCGCGGCGGGACCCCCGGGAGCCGCGGGGGTGGAGGGGACGGTGGGAGCAGGCACCGCGGGAGCCCCGCCGGCGCGGCGCCGCTGCCGCATCTTGAGGAACAGGTAGACGAGAACGCCCAGGAAAAAGACCAGGCCGGGGTAAATGAAGACCGTGAAATAGATCGCCGGTAGGATCAGCGTGTAGATCGACTCGTAACTGCCGGTGACCGGGCCTTCGATGGTCGTGTAGCCGTTCCCGGGCTGGAGGTAGACCCAGTTGACGTGGCCGGTCGCGTTGACGAAGCCGGCGCCCATCGTCCACCACCAGACGTTGACCCCCCCGACGTCCTGGACGAACTGGATGGACTGCTTGGCCGAGCTGTTGTAGCTGATGTTCTGGAAGTGGAACGGATAGGCCCCCGCGCCGCCGCAGGAACTGGAATTGTTCGAGAGCGCGTCGGGACAGGTGCTGAGGAAGAAGTCGATCCAGAGGACCTTCGGCTGACTTCCGTTGGGCAAGAACGCGGGATTCACGTCGGCGGTGAACGTGAAGTCGCCCCCCGCAGACCGGCTGTAGGGGTGCACCGACGCGTTCTGGAGGATGGACTGAGTGAATCCGGAGTATACCTCTCCGTTGACCGCGGGGGCGGGAGTCAGTAGCAGCGAGACGGTGCCCGCCGTAACGATAGGCCCCGCGACCAGAAGCGCCGATAGACCCACCAGGAAGAGGGTTCGGGGGCGGGTCCAGCCTAGATAGATCGGAAGACCGAGGCCGACCAGGAGGAATACCGGGATCGCGATCAGGTAGCCGAGGTAGAGGGCCGACCCCGCGAGGGCCAGCGCGATGAGCAGCAGGAGAACGATTCGGCCGAGCGGCTTGGCGAAGAAAGCCTTAATCGAGTTCCGGGGCTGCACAGCTGGGGAGCAGCGACCGGGGGTCCCCATATAAGTCTAAGGAAGGGGAAACCACGCCGGACCCATCTTTCCGATATGCGCTCGTGATTCTCGACGGGCTCGGCGACCGGCCGAACCCGGACACGAACGGGCTCTCGCCGGTCGTTGCTGCGAAGACTCCCCACCTGGATCGCCTCGCGGCCCAGGGGATGCTCGGTCAGGTGATGCTGATTGGGCCGGGGATCGCCCCCGAGTCCGACGCCGGCGTCATGGCGCTCCTGGGATACGACCCGGCGCGCGATTCGCCCGGCCGCGGAGTGCTCGAGGCCCTCGGGGTCGACATTCCCCTGGCGCCCGGCGACGTCGCCCTCCGCTCGAACTTCGCCACGGCCAGCGGAGACGGAACGATCCTCGATTCTCGGGTGGGCCGTTCGCTGAGCACCACCGAGGCCGCGGACCTGTCCCGGTCGATCAACGAAGCAGACCTTCTGGCCAACCAGCACGTCCACGCCGAGCTGAGACCCACCATCGGCCACCGGGGCGTGCTCTGGCTCCACCCGACCGGCGGCCAAGCGCTTTCCCCGGAGGTCTCCAACTCGGACCCTTTTTACGAACGGACCGGTGGGATGGGCCACGCGCGAATAGTCGCGGAACCCATTCCGCTGCCCATCGAGCCATTGACCTCCGACCCGGCGGCTGCCCGCACGGCCGCGGCGTTGAACGAGTGGCTCGAGAAGGTTCCCGCGCTCCTTGCAGGCCACCGCGTCAACGCGAGGCGGGCCATGCGAGGAGGAAAGATCGCCAACGTCGTGCTGCTGCGCAACGCCGGGGCTCTTCCCGCGGTCCCCCCGGTGGCGTTCGCCCTCAAGCACGGGATCTCCGGGGCCGCCATCACCGAGATGCCGGTCGAGCGCGGGATCGCGAAGCTCCTGGGCCTGGCCGATATCTACGTCGGGCCAATGGGACCCGATCGGAACGCCGCGCTGGCCGAGCGCGCCCGCGTGGCCCGGCAGGCTCTACGAGACCACCCGTTCGTCTACATCCATCTCAAGGGCCCCGACGAGCCGGGCCACGACGGAGACGCCCGCAAGAAACAGGAGATTGTCGAGGACATCGACCGGTCGTTCTTCGGGCCGTTCATCGAAGGACTCGCGTGGCAGACCACGAGAGTCGCCGTGACGGCCGACCACGCGACGCCGGCGATCCTCAAGCGCCACTCCGACGATCCGGTGCCGCTGTTGCTGGTGGGCGCCGGGGTGGCGGCCTCCAGCGGGTCGCCGAAGTTTGGCGAGGTGCCCTCCGGCGGTGCCCTGGGAACGCTCCGCGGGAACGAGGTCCTCGCGCGGCTCTGGGCCGGCGTTCCGGCGAGCTCGCCGATATGAGGACCTGGGTGGTCATCGCGCCACCGGACGAGGCGGAATCGGTCCGGCGGACGTTACGCAGTCGTGGTCTGCTGCGAAAGGACGTTCGAGTCGCGCGGTCAGAGGAGGGAGTCGTGTTCCCGGTCCAATCTGCTCCGGACCCGCCCCTAGCACACACCCGCGCGGAGGAGCGGGAGCTCCCGGTCGCACGGGCCGCTCCCCAATCCTACCGCGAGCTGCTCCATCTGGCGCCGGACCTTCAGATCCTGCTGCCAAGGGCCTTTGACGTCATCGGCGACATCGTGCTGGTTCGGCTTCCGACCGAGCTCGAGCCGCACGCGGCGGAGATCGGAGCGGCCCTCCTGACTTTCGTCCCGGGCGCCCGACGCGTGGGACTGGACCGGGGAGTCCACGGAGAGGCTCGCCTTCGGCAGCTCACGTCCCTCGCCGGCACCGGCCCGTGGCGGACTCGCCACCGGGAGAACGGGCTCGAGTTCGTGGTCGACCCCGAAGTGGCCTATTATTCTCCCCGGCTCGCGAGGGAACACGCCCGGGTCGCCGCCGATGTCGTTGCCGGAGAGACGGTGTGGGACCTGTGCTGCGGCATGGGACCGTTCGCGCTGACGATCGCTCGGCGGGAGGTCGCGAGCCGGATCGTCGCGGTGGATTCGAATCCCAATGCCATCGCATTGCTCCGAGAGAACGCGGAGCGGCTCGGAGTGGCGGCTCGGATTGACGTTCGTCACCAGTCCCTCGAAGGCTTCCTGCCCTCGGCCGGGGCCGTCGATCGTGTCGTGCTCAATCTTCCTCACGAAGGAGCTAAGTACCTACCGTCGGTGAGCGCCGCCGTAGCGCCCGGCGGCACCGTACACTACTACGAGGTGACCCCGCGCGCGGACCATTCGATGCGGGGAGATGCGCTCGTGAACCAGCTCGCCGTCCCGTCCGGATGGGCCTGCGTCGAGGCCCGGGCCGTCCATGCCTACTCGCCCCAGGCGGACCTCGTCGCCTATACTCTTCGTCGGAAGTGACGATGCCGCACATCGTAGGCCTCGCGGAAGTCTCCGAGAGCGACCTGCCCCTCGTCGGGGGGAAGGCGAGCAAGCTCGGGGAGCTCGTCCGGCGCGGCCTTCCCATCCCACCCGGGTTTGTCGTGACGACGGAGCTCTACCAGAACTTCGTCGACGCAACGCCGCTAGCCACAGAGATACCCGCAGCGCTGAAGGGGATCGACCCGGCCGACGCCACGAGCGTTGACCGCGCCTCACAACGTATCCGGTCCGCCTTCGAGACCACGGACTTTCCTACCGGCATGCGGGAGGAGATCGTCTCGGCGTTTGAATCGTACGTGCAACAGAACGACGTCATCTTCTCGGCGGTCCGCTCCTCGGCCACGACCGAGGACCTCGAGGACGCTTCATTTGCGGGCCTCCAGGACACGTACCTGAACGTCCGCGGAACCGACGCGGTACTCCGGGACATCCGGCGGTGCTGGGGATCGCTGTTCACGCCCCGGGTCCTCGTCTATCGCGCGCGGAAGGGATTCGACCGCGCCACCCTCCGCCTCGCGGTCTTGATCATGAAGATGGTCAACTCCACGGCCAGCGGGATCCTGTTCACCCGCGACCCGAATACCGGGGAGAACCACATGATCGTCGAGGCGGGATGGGGCCTCGGCGAGCTCATCGTGGGCGGCGAGGTCACCCCCGACCACTACGTGGTGGACGGCGCTACGCTCAAGGTGGTGCACAAGCAGATCTCCGAGCAATCGGTCCGTCTTGTCCGCAACCCCGAGGGCGGGAACACCCGCGAACCCGTGCCCGAAGCCGATCGTTCCCGGCAGAAGCTCTCCGATGACGCGTTGCATCGCCTCGTGTCGCTCGCGCGACTGATCGAGTCCCACTATCGCCGACCGATGGACATCGAGTGGTGCCTCGACGGCTCCACGCTCTACATCGTCCAGGCCCGTCCGTTGACCGCCCTGCCGGCGCCACCTCCGACGGGGGCCAAAGCCGGGGCGCGCTCGGCGGAATCGGCCCGGGCCGGTGCGGAGGAGGAAGGACTTCTTCTCAAGGGATTGGGAGCGGCCCCGGGGCACGCTGCCGGAAAAGTTCGAAAGGTGCTCCATGTGGAGGAGAACACCCAACTCCAGCCCGGCGAGATCCTGGTCAGCACGATGACCACGCCGGACATGGTTCCCGCCATGGCCCGCGCCGGCGCGATCGTGACGGACGAGGGCGGAATGACGTGCCACGCGGCGATCGTCTCGCGAGAATTGGGCATTCCGTGCGTCGTCGGCACGCGCACGGCCACGAAGACCCTCCTCGATGGCCAAGAGGTCTCCGTCGATGGAAAGATGGGGGCTGTCTACTCGGGCCTGGCCCGAGGCCAGAAGAAGGCCGCCGCCGGACCGTCGGAATCGGCGATGACCGGCGGCGGGCCCCACGCGGGCGTACCGGTGACGGCGACGAAGATCTACGTCAACGCGAGCGTCCCCGAGAAGGCGGCCGAGTATGCGCAGCTTCCGGTGCAGGGCGTCGGGTTGCTCCGGATCGAGTTCATCTTCACGGCCCACGTTCGGGAGCATCCGCTCTACCTGATCCAGCAAGGTCGCGGAAAGGAGCTGGTCGACCGGCTCGCCGACGGCATCGCCCAGGTCTGTCGGGCGTTCCATCCGCGACCGGTCATCGTGCGGACCTCCGACTTCAAGACGAACGAGTACGCGGGCATGCCCGGCGGTGCGGAATTTGAGCCGCGCGAGGAGAACCCGATGATCGGCTGGCGCGGATGCTCCCGGTACATCTCGACGGAGTACCGACCGGCCTTCCTGCTCGAGCTCGAGGCGATCCACAAGGTCCGGACCGACATGGGCCTTCGGAACGCGCACGTGATGCTCCCCTTCGTCCGCAACACGTGGGAGCTCGAGCAGATCGCCGAGATGTTCAAGGAGAAAGGCCTGCACCGGTCCCGGGACTTCAAGCTCTACCTGATGGCCGAGGTGCCCTCGACCGTCCTCCTCGCGCGCGAGTTTTCGAAGCACTGCGACGGTTTCTCGATCGGGTCGAACGACTTGACCCAGTTGGTCCTCGGCGCGGACCGGGACTCGGAGACGCTGGCCCGGCTCGGGTACTTCGATGAGAGGGACCCGGCGGTCCTCCGCGCCATCGAGTTGCTCATCGAGGGGGCGCACGCCGAGGGACGGACGGTGGGCATCTGTGGACAAGGGCCGAGCGTCTACCCCGAGTTCGCGGAGTTCCTGGTGCGGGCCGGGATCGACTCCATCTCCCTCAACGCGGATACGGTGCTCGCCACGACCCGAACCATCGCGGCCCTCGAGCAGCGGATGAAGCTCGACGGGCTCCGGAAGTCCTAGGCCGGTTTCTCGGCCCGTCGCCTCGGCGGGCGCCACTGGGGAGGCGCCGGGGGAGAAGCGGACGGAAGGGCCAATTCCGCATCCGCGGGCAGTTCGTAGACCGAGTATCGTACCGCGGCCTCGAAACCTAGGTTGCCCAGCCGACGGTCGAGACGAGGGCTATCCGACCACATCGCGACCGGGCCGGCCTTCTCCCGCGCGTGGGGCTCGCTCAACAAGCCGGCGACCAGCGCCGTCGCCGCTCCTTGGCCCCGCTCCGAGGGTTGAGTGACGACTCCGTGAATCCCCACGCAGGAGCGGTACGTGTGGAGCAGCGCGGCGGAGGCGGGCGACCCGTCCCGGAGGGCGATCCCCGGAACCAACCATTCCTCGGGGTTCGGGTGTTCGAGCGCCACCGCCAGCGCTCGGAGGAACTCCTCCCGCTCGGTGGTTCCGGTCCAGAAACTGGCGAGAAGGGGAAGCTCGTCGGCGGTCGCGGTGCGCACGTCGTAGGTCGCTCCGGCGGGGCGGGGCCGCGCGGGCTGGCGCCGGAGCAACAGAGACCAGGGATCCGGGGTCGCGCGGAACCCCAGTCGACGGAGCGACCCGTCGAGGAAGTCCGGCACCGGTCGCTCCACTCGAATCGAGGGTCGTAGCGCTCGTTGGAAGTAATGGTCGAGCGCCCGCTCCAGGAAAGTGGACTGCCGGTTTCGATGGAGGCGGACGTATTGGACGAAATTGAACCTCGGAACCGGGATCCGCTCGTTCACGACGACCACGCCCCCGGCAAGCTCCAGCGCGTAGCCTCCGAGGCTCAGGACCAGCTCCCGTTCCTCGCGGAGCGCGGACTCGATCTCGTGCTGCTCTTCGGGGCCCGGCGACACAGTCTCGAAAGCAGAGCTCCGTTCTTATCTCCTCCTCCGCCGAGTTCTTATGTGCCCCGCGGGTGTTGCGCGCCGTCACGGGACCTCGGTCCCGCGCAGTGGTCCGTTCGATGAGCGCCATGGTGCCTCCCGGGAGCCCCGTGGCGGTGCTGGGCGCCGGCAACATGGGGAGCGGCATCGGTCAGGCGTTCGCGCAAGCGGGGTACCCAGTGCGCGTGTACGACCTCTCCGAGCCGCTCGTCGCGAAAGCCAGGGCGCGCATCGAGTCGACCCTCGCAGGCGCCGTCGAGCGGAAGAAGCTCTCGGCCGAGGAACGGGACCGCGTGCTCTCGAGGATCTTCTTCTCGACCGACCTGACCGCGGTGACCGGGCAAGCCCGGTTGATCGTCGAAGCGGTGTTCGAGGAGGAGAACGTCAAACGGACGCTCTTCGATCAGCTCGCGACCCTGATCCCGGACGACACGATTGTCGCCACCAACACGTCCTCTCTCTCGGTCACCCGTCTTCAGGAGCCATTCCCCCATGCGGAGCGTTTCGCCGGACTGCACTTCTTCTTCCCCGCGGCGATCAATCGGCTCATCGAAGTGGTCGGTGGCGCCCGCACCGCGGAGTCGACCGTCTCGACCCTCGAGGCCGTCTCGTACCGGCTGAAAAAAATCCCCATCCGGACGGCGGACCGGGCCGGGTTCGCGGTGAACCGCTTCTTCGTCCCGTATCTCAACGAGGCGACCCGACTCGCCGAAGAGGAGGTCGCCAATATGGCGACCATCGAAGAGGTCGGCCGGGAGCTGTTCGGAACGAAGCTCGGTCCCTTCGAACTGATGAACCAAACGGGGATTCCGATCGCTTATCATGCGATGGGCTCGCTGGAGCGGGCCTTTGGGGCGGCGTACGCGCCGACTGCGCGGCTGAAGCGCCAGTTTGAAACAGGCACCCCGTGGCCATGGAAGGAGTCCTCGCCGGACCCTGCCCGGGCCCAGGCCGTCCGAGAACGCTTCCGAGGTCTGGTCTTCGGGATCGCCACTCGGTTGGTCGAGGAGAAGGTGGCGTCCCCCGAGGCCACCGACCGCGGTGCGGTCGTCGGGTTGCGCTGGCAGAAGGGACCGTTCGGCCTGATGTCCGACCTCGGCCTGCCCACCGCGCTCCTCGAGGTGGAATCCTATGCCGCGCTCTTCCCGGGGAATTTTCCCGTGTCGCCGGAGCTGCATGCCCGGGTCCGGAGCGGGGAGGCCCGCTGGCCCCTCCGCCTCGTTCGGGTCGAACGGGATGGGCCGATCGCGTGGGTTCTTCTCGACCGTCCCGAGGTGCTCAACGCCGTCAATTCTCAGGTCCTGCAGCAGCTCGACGAGACGTTCACCGCCCTGGCCGAGGTTCCTGAACTCCGCGTCGTCGTGCTGGCCGGGAGCTCGCCCGTCTTCGCTGCGGGAGCCGACATCGCGGAGATGGTGGACAAGGACGTCGCCGGCGGACGAGCGTTCGGCTTCGCCGGTCAGGCCGTCTGCAAACGCATCGAGGAGTTCCGGACCCCGGTCATCGCCCTCGTGGAGGGATATGCACTGGGTGGGGGACTCGAGCTGGCCCTGGCCTGCGACTTCATCGTGGCGGCCGCCGGAGCGCGTCTCGGACTGCCCGAGGTGAAGGTCGGCATCCACCCCGGGTGGGGGGGCGCGAGCCGGCTCACCCGGCTCATGGGACGAGCCAACACGAAGTACGTCGTGTTCACCGGCCGCGAGGATATCACGGCCGAGGAGGCCTTCGGCCTCGGCTTCGTGACCCGGGTCGTCCCGGCCGACGCCGATCCGCGACGACGTGGACCGGATCGCGCGGCTCATCGCCGACCGTGCCCCGCTCGCCGTCCAGTGGGTGAAAGGCGTGGTGAACCGGGCCGTCGATTCTTCGATGGACTCGGCGCTCCGGCTCGAAGGAGAGTCGTCGGGGCACACGTTCGCCACGCGCGACCGGACCGAGGGCATGACGGCGTTCCTGGAACGCCGGAAGCCGGTGTTCGAGGGAAAGTAGGCCGCCGGCGCCCGTCGTTCAGGGAGCGGCGACCAACGCCTTGTACTCGGCCGCCGAGAGACCCTCCGCGGGGCCGAGCGGCGTGGTCGGGCGCAGGCGGAACAACCATCCGTTGCCGTACGGGTCTTGGTTGATCAGCTCGGGATGGACCTTGAGCTGGTCGTTGACGGCCGTGACGGTGCCCCCGACCGGCGCGTAGACGTCGGAGACCGTCTTCACGGATTCGAGGGTCAGCACGGTCCCGTGTCCGGCGACGGTCTTCCCGACCGCAGGGAGATCGACAAAGACGACGTCGGTCAGTTGCTGCTGCGCGTGGTCGGTGATTCCGACCAGCACCTCCACCCCGTCCGGGCGGAACCACTCGTGGTCGGCGGTGTAGCGTAGCGCGTCCGGGACGACCGTGGGGTCACTCATGTACCTTCTCTCCAACTCTGGGCGTATCGTACCTGGTCGGGTGTAAGGTGGTCGAGCCCGATCTCGAGCGGGCCGATCGCCGCGTCAGCGACGGCGCGGTCCAGCTCGGCCGGCACCGGCAGAACCCGCGCCGGCAGGCCGGCGCCGTGACGGGCCAAATACTCTGCCGAGAGGGCTTGGAGCGCGAAGCTCAGGTCCATGATCTCGGCCGGATGGCCCTGGCCGGCGGCCAGGTTGATGAGCCGCCCGTCTCCGAGGAGGTAAACCCGTCGGCCGTCGGCGAAGCGGTACTCTTCCACGTTCGGTCGAACGATCGCGCGGTGGGTTGCCATGGAGTGCAGGTCCGGCTTCGAGATCTCGACGTCGAAATGGCCCATGTTGGCCAGGAGGCATCCGTCCTTGATTACCTTCAGGTGCTCGGCGCGGACGATCCCCCGATTGCCTGTCGTGGTGACGATAAGGTCGGCTTCGGCCGCCGCCTCGATCATCGGGCGGACGCGGAAGCCCTCGAGCCGCGCCTCGATGGCGGAGACCGGGTCCACCTCGGTGATGATGACGTCGGCACCGACCCCCCGGAGACGGGAGGCGATCCCCTTGCCGACCCAGCCGTAGCCGGCGACCACGCAAGTCCGGCCGGCGACCAAGAGGTTGGTGGCCGAGAAGAGGCCGTCCAGGAACGATTGACCGCATCCGTAGCGGTTGTCGAACAGGTGCTTCATCGCCGCGTCGTTCACGTCGATCGCCGGCCAGCGCAATGCGCCCGCCTTTTCCATCGCGCGCAGCCGTGTGACGCCCGTGGTGGTCTCCTCTGTCGACCCGAGGATCGGTCCGCGGTCTTTCCGGGCCGTGTGCGCCAGGGCCACCAGGTCGGCCCCGTCGTCGATGATGATCTCGGGATTGAACTCCAGCATCGCGTGGATGCCGGCGTTGTACTCCTCGACCGATTCGCCCTTGCGCGCCCATGTGGGCACACCGGCATCCGCGAGCGCCGTCACCGCGTCATCGTCGGTGGACAGGGGGTTCCCGGCCGCGAGTCGCACGTCGGCGCCCCCGGCCTTCAGCGTCAAGGCCAGCACGCAGGTCTTGGCCTCGACGTGGAGCACCGCGGAGATCCGCTTGCCCGCGAACGGCTGCTCCTTCGTGAACCGTCGTTCGATGCCCGCGAGGACGGGCATGTGGGTCCGGGCCCACGCGATCTTGAGCCGCCCGAGCTCGAGGTTTCCCGTCACCGGCGCTCCGCGCGCCGGCAGAACGGGCCGAGGTTAAAGCGGGTTCGTTCCCGCAGAGGCCCGGGCCGGCGGAAGGGCGCGGTTGGACGGTTCGAGCCTACCCGGTCACGGAGCCGCAGAACGGACAGACGAGGAAGTCCGCGTTGATCTGCTTGCCGCAGTTGGGGCAGTTCTTCAGACCTACCGCGGCCGCGGGGGCCGCGGCCGGCACGGGGGCGGGCTGCGGAGAGGGCACGCTGGCCGCCGGGCTCACCGCCGCGGTGGCGGGGGGTGCCGTCCGGGTTGCGGGAGCCGGTCGGGCCGCCGGTGCCCTCGCCGCCGGGGGTGCGCCGGCGGCTGGCGGTGCCCCGCCGGTCGGCGGGCGCCGCGGGGGCGCCATGGCGGTCTGGGTGTAAGCGGGAGCCGCCTCGGTCATCACCGGGGCGGTCATGCCGGTCCGGGTGCCCTGGGCCTGCTGGAGTCGCCATTGGCTGAACGAGACGTAGCTCTGCTGGCGCTTCCACCAGTCCCAGAACGCCCCTTCGCTGTAGTTGGCGCCCAGTTCCTTCTTGCCGTCGGTGCGGAACCGCTCGACGAAGTCGGCGTAGCCCTGGCGCTCCGGATCGGCATTCTCGGGTCCGGCACGGGCCAGGAGGGTCGCCGCGCACTCCGGGCAGATCGCCGAGGAGGCGGGGATCGTGGAGCCGCAGCGGCTGCAGCGGACGAGGTCGGTCTCGAACTCGGCGCCGCACTTGGGACATACCGTGGCGTCCTCCGGGATGAGGTTGCCGCACTCGCCGCACTCGACGAGTCGGCCGCGCGCGAACCGGCCCAGCCCGAGCATGACGCCCACGGCGGCCACAATGATGATGGCCGCGATCGCGAGCCACAGCCAGAGCGGCAGGCCGAAGAACTTCTCGAAGAGGATGTTCTGCGAGGGTGGCGATCCCGCGACGGTGAGCGTGCCGACGGTCTCGCCATACGTCCGGCCGTTGTAGAACGCCTGGAGCTCGATCGTATAGGTCGAGCCCGGCGTCATGCCCGCCGTGGCGTTGATGTCCGTCTCGAACGTGGTACCGTTCGTGATCTGGATCGTCTCGAGGACAAAGGTGCCTCCCTTGCCGACGGCCACCACGTTGAGCGAGCCCGTACCCTTGCCGGCATACGTGGCGACGCCGGTCGAGTCGATGGTGGTGGAGTTGGTGGGCAGCTTGCCCGTCGGGAGAGTGTAAGACAGGGAGATGAAGGCGGGCGTGATCGTCACGGGCAGCAAGCTCGAGTTCGTTCCGCCGTCGGGGAGGCCGCCGTTCCAGATTGTCGTCACGCCGAAGCTGACCTGGAAGTGGGCCTTGTTCTGCAGGCCGGTGACGCTTTCATTGACGACCCATGAGAGGGGGACCGTGATGTTCTCGCCGGCCGAGATCGGGGCCTTGATCAAGCCGCTCGAAGCGACGATCGTGGTCTTGGGGACGCTCGGGTAGCTGAGCTCGACGGTGTAGTTGTTGGTCGGGGCCGTGCCGGTGTTCTTGACATCGACGTTGACCTCGAGCTTCTGTCCGATCGCGACGGTCGAGTTGACCACGCTGGCGACCAGGGAGGTGCTTCCCGTGAGGGAAAGGATCGCCTCGTAGTTCGGGAAAGCGGCGGAGGGGGACGTGAACGGAACGCCGGGGGAGACGACCTGCGGGTACGGGGTCAGGGAGGCGGCCACGTACGTGATCTCCCCGGGCAGGCCGGGCGGGACCGTCACCGTCACGTTGTAGGTGCCCACGAACTGTCCTGTCGGGAGCAGGGCGGGGTCGACGATCGTGGAGAGCAGCATGCTCCAGGCCATGCCGGCGCCGCCCGAGGTGGAGGGCGTCAGGCCGCGGGCCGCCAGCGCTTGGGACACGTAGGCGGCGAGGGCCGGGTCGGTCGCGGCCAGATCGTTGAGCCCGGCGACCGTGGTGGCGAGGGTCGTGCTCGACCCCGCGTACACCGCGGCGGTCGTGCCGTTGGCCACCGGGATGGCATTCAGTCCGCCGGTGATCGGAACCTCGAGCCACTGGTAGAAGTACGCCTGGCTGGTACCGCTCGGAATGACCGCGGAGGAGTCGGTGAACGGCGCGAAGGGTGCGCCGGACACGGTGATGTTCGCGAGGAACGCGTTGGCGGCTCCCGAGAGGAGAAGCTTGTTGGAGAGCCAGGGTGCCGGTGGGGTAGCCCCTACCGGTACCGGGGTTCCTGGCACCGGGTTGAAGTTGACGCCGACGCTGCTGTCCACAGCGGTGATCTGGGAGCCCGCGCCGCTGGCCGAGATATTGAACTGGAAGTCGGGGTCCAGGAAGACCTGGAGGCTCGTGACGTTCGCGTTGCCCAAGTCGAAGTTGAAGTTGACGGCCTCGGCCGAGGCCGTGCCGAACTGGCCGCTGTTCTGCAGGAAGGCCGGCGCCCCGCCCGACGTTTCGATGGCCGTCAAGGCGGCGGGGGGGAGAGGAACATCGAGGAGGGCTCCGGCGGGCTCGAGGCCGAAGCTGAAGGCCCCGAGTGGGTAGGCCGTGCCCCCGTAACTGAAGGTGCTGCCCGACGCCGCGGCGTACGCGGCGAAGGTGACGTAGCCGATCTGAAGGAAGCCGCCGAGCAACGGCGTGTTCTCCCACGCGTAGGCCTGGGCGATGCCTTGCGCAACCGGTGAGGGGAGGTTGAAACCGGCCCAGGCGTAGGGGGCCGTCGAGGTTTCATTGTTGGCGATGAGGTCCGGGCCAGGCTCACCGTTCGCGCCATAGTTGTCAGCGTAGTAGTTCTCGACGACACTGTGCCCGATGAAGATCTGACCGCCGCTGATGGCCTGGAGCGCGGGGGAGTATTCCTCGTCGGCGAGGAGCGTTGGGCTGATGGTCTGGACCCCGACCTGCGGGTTGCTCGCGCTCGTGCTGTCGTTGAAGAAGAGGCTGCCCCCTGCGCTAACGGTGACCCACCCGGGGAACTCAAACAAGCTGTTCGAGCCGACGACCATCTTGCCGGTGACCGAGACGTTGAGCTTGACGAAGGCGTTGAGGACGTTGGGGTCCGTCGTGATGGTGGACCCGGAGAGTGTGACCGTTCCCGCGTCGCTGAACCAAAACACGTTGCCGAGACGCTGCGCGACGGTGCCGGTGACGCCGATGAATTGAACCCAGTCGATGGTAAGGTTCTGAACGATCAGGGTACCCCCGGCATGGACCGAAATGTTACCCGCTTCGTAGTAGACCGAGGATCCTGTGGTTCCCGGGGTGAGGACGACGGTTTGGCCGGCAAGAACGATGAGGTCGCCGTGGCCGTACGCGGCATCGGAATGCAGCCCACTGGAGGCGGAGCCGGCCGTCGAAGGATGCGAAGCCGTTGGGCTGATGATGAAGATCAGCGCGAGAGAGCTCAGTACCAGAATTCCAAGGACGAAGGCGACCGCCAGACGATTCCCTACGCTAAACTTCACGAATGGGCCCCCATTTCCACTAAAGCAATGGGACCGGTCTCGGTCCGTAGGCTTTAGTTTGGTTGCTCCCGGTATAAAAATGGTAGGGGCTCAGATTTGGGCTCATCATGGCAGTGGAGCGGCCACGGCCTGCCCTCTTAGGGCTATGGTCCGTTACGCCCCCGACCCCTGACCATCAGGAGCTGGCCGGTCGCTGGAGGGCACGACGTCAAGGCCAGTTCGCGGGGTCGAGCGGGTGGGGTGAGACGTCGTGAAATCGTCACCCAGGCCCGTTCACCGGACTGGAGAGACGGTCCGAAGGACCACCTTGCCGAACACGTCCTGAGCCCCGAGCCGCTGGAACGCTTCGACCCCGCGGTCCCAGTCCCACTCGCTGTCGACGATGGGAAGAAGGTGGCCCCGGACAAGCTCCGCGTACACGTCGTCGAACTCCGCCCGGCTCGCCATCGTGCTGCCCCGTATCGAGCCTTGGCGCCAGTACAGCGTCCGGAGGTCGAGCTCGACCTTGGGGCCTTCCGTGGCTCCGATCACGACCAGCCGACCGCCCCGGGCCAAGGCGCGGAGGGATCGGGGCACCGTCTCGGTGCCCACCGAGTCGAAGATCACATCGACCCCCCGCTTGTTGCTCCACTCCCAGAGAAGCCGGTCGTGGGGCTTCTCAGCCGTCACAACGAGGCCAGCCTCGGCTCCCAGGGCGACGGCGCGCTCGACCTTCTCGGCACTCCGACCCACCACGACCACCCGTCCCCCGAGACGATGGGCGACCTGGATCGCGGCTGGCGCGACGGCACCTCCGGCCCCAATGATCGCGACCGTTTCTCCGGGTCGGAGTTCGCCCACGGTCCGCAGGGCGCGCCAGGCGGTCTGGAAGACGAGCGGAGCCGCGGCGGCCTGCGTCCAGCTCCACACGGGCGGCTTGGCGTGGACGTTCCGGCGGGGCACGACGATGAACTCGGTCGCGGAGCCCTGCATGTGCTCTCCTAGTATCCGGAAATTCCGGCAGAGCGATTCCTGGCCCTTCAAGCAGTACTCGCAGGTTCCGTCCCACAGACCCGGGTTCACCAGGACCTCGGCCCCCGGCGCGACATCGGTGACCCCCTCCCCGACGGAATCGACCACCCCGGAGGCGTCCGACCCGAGAACGTGGGGGAGCCCGATGGGCACCCCGGGCATCCCCTCAAGGACGAACCGGTCGAGCCGGTTGAAGGCGGCGGCGTGGACCCGTATCCGAACTTCCCCGGGCGCCGGCTCGGGCGTGGGGATGTCCACCCAGCCCACCCGGTCGAGCCCGCCGTGGGCGGAGAAACCGAGTCCCTTCACACGACCCCGTCCCGCTTCCACTGCCACCGGGTCTCGGTGCCCTGGTCCTCGAGCACGATCCCGGCCTGGAGAAGGGACTGGCGGATCCGGTCCGCCTCGCCAAAGTCGCCGCGGCTCCGGGCGCGGCCACGGGTCTCGATGGCCAGCTGCACGAGCGCGCTGAACTCGACCGGCGCCTTGGCGCTCGTCCGCTCGGGGAACAGCCCGAGGACCTCGGCGGCCCACCGGTACGGCGCGCCGAGGGTCACCAGCGCCGCGCCGGAGAGGGTTTCCAGCTTCGAGGTCCACTCGTTGATCATGCGCCCCCAGCCGTAGAGCGCTGCGATGGCCTCGCGTGTCTGGAAATCTTCCGCGAGGATCTCGTCCAGCCGGAGCGGCAGCTCGGTGGCCGTCTTCGCGATCTCGGGGGGGAGCTCGCGACCCGGGCGCGTGAGACCTCCGCGCAGGAGCTCCTCCCGGAGCCGACGATAGGGTCCGGCCAGCGTGGCGTACGCCTCACGGGCCTCCTCGAGGCTCTTTCCCTCTTCGAAGTCGAGGGGACTCCGGTAGTTGGCGTTCAGATAGTAGAACCGGAGCACCTCCGGTCCGGCCTTTCGAATACCTTCCTCGAGCCCGCTGACGTTGCCAACGGACTTCGCCATCTTCTCTCCATGCATCTGGAGCATGCCCCCGTGCATCCAGTAGTTCACGAGAGGCTTCTTACCGGAGGCGCCCTCGGCCTGGGCGATCTCGGCCTCGTGATGGGGGAACTTGAGGTCGGCGCCGCCGCCGTGGATGTCGTACTGGTCGCCCAGCAACCGGGCCGTGATCGCGGTATCCTCGATGTGCCAGCCGGGCCGCCGGGGCCCCAGGGGCTCGGCCAGGCCGGCTCGCCAGGCTTGGCCGCCTTCCAGAGCGAGAAGTCCTCGGGCGCGCGTTTCTTGGGGTCGACCTCCACGTGGGCACCCGGACGGAGCGCTTCGAGCCGCTGGCCGGAGAGCTGGCCGTAGTCCGGGAACTTCGCCACTTCATAGTACACATCCCCATCGGCCGCGTAGGCGAATCCCCGGGCGATGAGCGCCGACACCTGGTCGATGATCTCCGGCATGTAGTCGGTGGCGAATGGGTACAGGTTCACCGCCCGGGCGTCGAGCTGGTCCATCGAGCGGAGCCAGCCCTGGAAGTGGAACTCGGCGAGCTCGAGCGGGTCCCGGCCCTCGGCCTGTCCCCGCGCGATGAGACGATCGTCGAGGTTTGTCACGTTCTGAACGTAGAACACGTGGTAGCCCCACCGGCGCAGCGCGCGGGCCACCACGTCGAACGTGATCGCCGTCCGGCCGTGGCCGAGGTGGGCCTCCGCGTACGGCGTGAGCCCGCAGACGAACAGCCCGACCCGGGGACTTTCCCGCGGGACGAACGCGCGCGCCTTGCGGGAGAGGGTGTCGTAGACCCGGAAGGCGCGGACCACATCACACCGCCTGTAGGCCGCGCGTCACATCCGCGACCAGGTCTCGGCTGTCCTCGATTCCGCACGACAGTCGGACGAGTCCGTCGCGGATGCCGCGGGCGGCGCGTTCGGCCGCGGGAACGCTCGCGTGCGTCATCGAGGCCGGGTGCTCGGCCAGCGACTCCACGCCTCCGAGGCTCTCGGCGAGGGTGAAGATCTTGAGCGCCTTCAGGAACCGCCGCGCCGCCCGTTCGCCGCCCTTCAGCTCGAAGCTGACCATGCCGCCGCTACCGGACATCTGACGGCGGGCCAGCTCGGCCTGGGGATGGGACCCGAGGCCGGGGTAGTGTACCGCCACGATCCCGTGGGCCTTCTCGAGGCGGTGCGCCACGGCCTGCCCGTTCCGGTCGTGGGCGCGCATCCGGACCCCCAGGGTACGGATCCCCCGCAGAACGAGGAAGCAGTCGACCGGACTCGGCACGGCCCCCACGGCGTTCTGCAACCAGGCCAGTCGTTCCCCCCACGCGGGGTCGGCGGCCACGAGGGCCCCGCCAATCAGGTCGGAGTGCCCGCCCAGGTATTTGGTCGTCGAATGGAGCACCAGGTCCGCGCCCAGTTCGAGCGGTCGCTGAAAGACCGGGCTCGCGAACGTGTTGTCGACGACCACGCGGGCGCCGTGACGTCGGGCGAGCGCGCTCACGGCGCGGATGTCGGTGAGTTTCATGAGCGGGTTGGTAGGCGTCTCGAGATAGACCACCGCGGTCGGACCGGCCTCCAGCGCGGCCGCGAACGCGTCGACCGAGGTGGGGTCGACGTAGGTGACCGAGAGGCCAAACTGTCGCCGATGATGATCGAAGAGTCGCCACGTGCCGCCGTACAGGTCGTCCCCGGCCACGATGCGCTGTCCCGAGGGGATGTCCTCGAGCAGCGTGGCGAGCGCTCCGAGTCCAGAGGAAAAGGCCAGGCCTCGCTGTCCGGTTTCCAGGTCCGCGAGCGCGCTCTCGAGGGAGGTCCTCGTCGGGTTCGACGTGCGAGAGTAGACGTAGCCCTTGTTCTCGTTCGGAGCCGTTTGTTCGAACGTGCTCGACAGATAGAGGGGAATGTTCACGGCGCCGGTCAGCGGGTCGGGGCCGCCCCCGGTGTGAACGAGACGAGTATCAAACCGCACTGTGCGCCCCCCGCTCCGAAAGGTAGGTCAACAGGTCGTGGCGGGTGAGGAGACCGAGGGCCTGTCCGCTCGTCGAGTCGCGCACCAGGAGGGCCCGGATCTCCTTGAGCCTCCGGAGGAGGTCCCCGATCGGTTCGTCCTCCGGGACTTCGGGGAAGGTCGGGCCCATGACCGCGGTCACGGTCCGTTCGAGCACGGTCTGGTCCAAGAGTACGGCACGGAGGATCTCCTCCTCGACGAGGCTACCCACATTCTCCTTCCCGGCCAGCACCGGTATCTGCGAGATCGAGTGGCGCTGGAGCAGCTCGAGGGCGTCGCGCACCAGGGTCGTCGGGTCGACGGCGACCAACGCCGGCGCCATGTCCTTGCCCCGGACAAGGTCGCCCGCGGTGGCCCCCTCGTCCAGGAATCGATTCTCCCTCATCCACTCGTCCGAGTAAAACTTCGAGAGGTACCGGTCCCCTGAATCGGGCAGCACCACGACCACGGTGGCGCCCTCGGGCACGGGCCGTCGGGCGAGCCACTTGAGGGTCCCCGCGACCGCCGACCCGGAGGAGCCTCCGACGAAGAGCCCCTCCTCCCGCGCCAGCCGGCGGGCCATGAGGAACGACTCCTTGTCGTCGACCTGGACGAATTCGTCCATCGAGCGGAAGTCCACCGTCTTGGGGATCATGTCCTCGCCGATCCCCTCCACCTTGTACGGGGTGGCCCGAATCATCTCGTGTGTCTCAAAGTACTGCTGCAGGATCGACCCCTTGGGGTCGACGGCGATGATCTTCACCGACGGCCGATGTTCCTTGAAGTATCGGCCAATGCCGCTCACCGTTCCGCCGGTTCCGATGGTGGCCACGACCGCCACGAGGGGCGCTCCGGCGCCGTGGTCGATCTCGGGTCCCGTGGTCCGGTAGTGCGCGTCCGGATTCTCGGGATTTTCGTACTGGTTCGGGTAGTACGAGTTTGGGATCTCCTTCGCGAGCCGCTTGGCCACGGAGTAGTGGCTCATCGGGTGGTCCGGCGGCAGCTGGCTCGGTGTGATGACCACGCGGGCGCCGAAGGCCCGAAGCAGCCGGATCTTCTCGGAGCTCATCTTATCCGGGATCACGAAGACCGCGTGATATCCCCGGACCGCGGCAACGAGAGCGAGGCCCACGCCCGTGTTCCCGCTGGTCGCTTCGATAATCGTTCCGCCCGGCTTCAGGAGTCCCGCTTTCTCGGCGGCATCGACCATGGTCGGGCCGATCCGGTCCTTCACCGAGCCGCCCGGATTGAGGTACTCGAGCTTGGCCAGAATCCGGTAGGGATATCCCCGAGCGACCCGATTCAGCGGGATAAGAGGGGTGTGACCAATCAGGTCGAGTATCGACCGTGGCTCGGATCCCGGAGTAGTTTCCACAGGTCGGGCAGAAGCGGATTCCACCTTAACGCCTATGCCGCTTAAATGCGGGAGATTCTACCCCCGTTCCGGAATGGAGCGGACCGTACCGTTCGTACCATTCGAACGGGTAATGGTTAAGGTGCCCCCCCTACCAGAATCGTTCGGAGGCTCCCTTGCTCGGCGCACTCGAAACGAAGGTCCTGGCCTCGCTTCGGGAGCTGGAGGAGGCCCCGGCCGCCCGGGTGAGGGCCGACTTGTCCAAGCGGGGCACCCACGTGGCCTACACGACCGTGGCCACGATCCTGAGCCGGCTCTGGAGCAAGGGTCTCGTCCGCCGCCGGCGCGAGACCTGTCGCGGTGGCGAGCGCTATGTCTACCGCTACGCGCCGACCCTCGAGCACCGGTATCTCAGCAATCTCGTGAAAGGAGTCATTCGCACGTTCGGGCCGGCCGGCGTTGTCCATCTCAGCGAGGAGCTCCACAAGCTGCATCCCGCCGAGGAGCGCGAGCTCCGTCGGCGCCTCGGCCTCGACTAGCGGGAGGCGCGCCGTGAGCGCAGTGTCCGGGCTACTGTACCTTCCAGTGGTAGTCTGGATCGCGACCGGCATCGGGTTGCTCGTGGCCTACCGGAAGTCGACGCCCAGGCTCGTGCTCCGGCTAGCCTCCGGATTCCTCGCGCTCTGGGCCGTGCTCGCTACGACCGTGCTCGCCTGGGTGCTCTTGAACGGGGGCGTCGGCGCCGTCCTCGCCCTCCTCCACTCGCCGCTGCTGCTCTTCCAAAGCCGATGGACAGTCGTGTGGCTGGCCGGGGCGGTCGGGGCCCTGGCCGTCTTCACGGTGGCGTTCGCCTTGAACCAGCTCGTGGGTCACGGTCTGCTCCGGGTCCTTCCGACGGCGCCTGTCGAGTGGCCCGCCGACCTGCCGGCACCGGAGCGGCCCACGTCGTTGCTGGAGTTCGCATCCCCGGCCGCGGAAGCGTTCTCCTTCACGCTTCTCCAGCCGGGCCTCAGGGAGGGAAGAGTTCCCTATCGGCGCGACGTCATCCTTGTCTCCCAGGGCCTTCGCGCCCTGTTGGCCCCGGAGGAACTGGACGCCGTCGTCGCGCACGAACTGGGCCACATCCGTGGCCTGGACTCCCGGTATCTTACGTTCCTCCGGACCTTCGCCCACATGATGCGATGGGACCCCCTGCTCGCGTACCTCTCGCGGCGCCTCACCACACGGGAAGAGTATCGGGCCGACCTGGACGCGGCCCGGATGACCCACCAGCCGTTGGCGCTCGCTCGAGCCCTTTACAAGGTGATGACCGTGCCGGAGCGGGGACCGGCCTGGCCGTTTCCGGGGTTGATCCGGCTCGCCGGCCGCCATGGCCGCAGCGAAGCCTACGAGCGGATCCGCCGTCTGGTCGTGCTGGCGGAATCCGGCGCGTTCGAGGGGGAGCCGGTTGTCTGAACGGCGGTTCGACCGCCGAGGTCGCTGGACCTGGACGCTGGTGGCCGCGCTGGCGGCCGGTATCTTGCTAACCCTTCCGGGAGTCGTGGCACCCGCCGCCGCAACGTACCCGGTGCTCCCCGACGGTGACTGGAGCCCGATCCTCGGCGCACTAGGGGGCCCGACCCTGACGCCCGGAGGCGCCGGATTCATCACCTTCCGGCTGGGGGATCCCCTCTCCGACGAGCTGGTCCCCACAAAGGTCTACCTCCAGGTTTACGCCTTCAATCCGACGGATGGGGGCGGCGCCCGGGCCCCGGCGGTCGGATCGGCGCCCACGCTACCGGGTGGGGGACTGGGCGACAACGTCACCCCACCGGACCTCCCGCCGATCATCCCGCCCAGCACCACATGGAACTGGAGCGTGCAGGTGACCGTGCCCGGCACGGCGCTCACGGGAGACTACGCGGTACGCTTCGCGGTGAGCTTCTCGATGAACAACACGTCGTACCTCCTCGAATCTCGTGGGTTCTTTTCGGCCAGCGCATGGTCGAGCGCGACCGAGTATCCGAACGGCACGCCCACGATCAACGCGAGCCGGCTCGGCGTCTCGGGGATCGTTCCCGAGACGTCGATCCTCGTGAGCCCTCCGTCGACTCCGGTCGTTCTCTACGTGGTGCTGGGCGTCGGACTGGGGCTCGCCGCGCTCGGGGCCTACTGGTGGACCCGCTCGGAGAGGAAGTCCAAGTCCGGCGCGCGCCGTTCTTCTCCGCCCCAGAGCGCACCGACGGCCTTCGGAAGCAAGCGGAGCAGCGAAGGGGACTGACGGAGCAGCCGGCGCACGACGTGCGTCGGGAAGTCGATGTCGCCGAAGGCGACGATCGTCTCCGTCGTCCCCGCGTCTTTTAGCGCCTCGAGGATCGCATCGAGCTCGGCATCGGTGAACTTGAGGAACAGCCGACGGAGATACTGCGCCTTGTCGAACTCGTCTCCGAACTCCCGACGCCACGCCTCGTCGTACCGCGAGAGCCGTCCCGCCGACAGGTCTCCCTCGATCAGCGCGCCATGAACGACCTCGGACGCGAGTTCCGCGGCCCGCATCCCCGTGAAGATTCCCCCGCCGGAGAGCGGCTTGGCCTGCGCCGCCGCGTCGCCCACCAGGACGACGCGCGGGCCCGAGATCTTCGGGACCGAGCCGATGGGGATTCCGGAGACGAGGTAGCCCGCGGGGTTGCGAAGGGGCTGACCGAACCGTCGTCCGATCTGTGTCAGGAGATGCTCGTAGTACACGCGGGCGGCGGTGCCGTTCGCGCTCGCGGCCACCCCCACCCGCGCGCCGCCCGCTCCATCCGGGATCCACCAACCGAACAGACCGGGGGAGATCGTGTTGCCGACATAGACCTCGACCAGGTCCGGATCGCCGGGCGATTCCGGAAACTCCGCTTCGAAGGCCGGCAGAATCTCCACGGGTCGCCGGAGACGAAAGGCCCGCGCCACGGCACTCGCCACGCCATCCGCGCCGACGAGGAGCTTCGCCTCAATCTCGCCCGGACTGTTTCCTTGACGGGTCACTTTGGCGCGGACGGTCCCGTTGGGCGTTCCCACGAGGCCGTCGAACCGGGTTTCTGTTTCGAACACAGCGCCGGCTTTGGCGGCCCGGTCCGCCAACGCGATGTCGAGCCCGGCGCGGTCGATGACGAAGGCCCGAGGTTCGGGAGCCCGGAAGCTGATCGACGTCAGGTTCGGACTGAAGACGCTGGCGCCGTGCACGGGTCGTCGGACCACCTGAGGCGTCTTGGCTAGGTCCAGGACTCGGCGAGAGACCAGGCCCGCGCACTGGACCGGGTACCCCACGCGCCCGTGCTCCTCGATCACGAGGACCGAGTGCCCGAGCCCTGCGAGGCGTTCGGCGGCGGTGGAACCTGCCGGCCCTGCGCCGACGACCAGTACATCCACCTGGGTCACGGGTTGCCCCTAGCCGCTTCGCCACGGAGTCGCGACGAGGTCGGTCCGCTGCCGCGGTTGGACAATCGAGTCTGCGATCGGCACCGTGACGCCCGCGCGGAAGGCCAGTAACCCCGTCCACGCGATCATGGCACCGTTGTCGACGCACAGCGACTTAGGCGGCGCGAACGAGCTCTTCGCCCGGGATTCGGCCATCGAGCGCACCATCGTGCGCAGGCGTTCGTTGCACGCCACGCCTCCGCCGAGCACGACCGACTCTTTCTTCCGGTGCGCCAGCGCCCGTTCGGTAATTTCGGTCAGCATCGAGTAGGCCGTGACCTCCACCGAGTACGCGAGGTCCTCTCGGGAGGCTCCGTGAGCGTGCAGCACCTGGCTCGCCGTGAGCATGCCGGAGAACGCCACGTCCATGCCGTGGACCGAGTAGGGAAGCGGCAGCAGCTCCACGCCCTCGAGAGCCGCCTTCTCGATCGCCGGGCCGCCGGGGAATTGTCCTCCGAGCGAGATCCAGAGCTTGTCGAGAAAGTTCCCGATCCCCACGTCCAGCGTCTCGCCCAACACTCGGTATCGTCCGGAACCGTAGGCGATGACCTGGGTGTTGCCTCCACTCGCGTACAATAGCACCGGATCGTCCAGTCCGCTCAGGACCCGCGCGATCTCGAGGTGGGCCACACAGTGGTTGACAGGGACCAGCGGACGCCCCCAAAGCAGCGCGAGCGTCCGGGCCACCGTCGCCCCGGTACGCAGGCACGGACCCAGGCCGGGACCCTGCGCGAACGCCACGGCCTCGATTTCCTTCGGAGAGACCCGGGCCGCGGCGAGGGCGCGCTCGATGAGTCCCGGAAAAACCTCCACGTGATGGTTCGCGGCCTCGCGGGGGTGAATCCCGCCCGTCGGGGGTCGGTACATGTCGGACGCCAGGCCCAGAACCTCGGCGTTCTCGCCGACGATGCCTACGGAGGCCGTGTGAGCCGTCGACTCGATACCTAGGACGACCATCGGGCCGACAAAGGCGGCCTGAGGTTAAAACGCCCCCGCGGTGGGGGCCCGATGGGCCTACTCGACGACCGACTCGATCCGGAAGTAGACGCTCTTCCCGTGGAGCGCTTCCTGGATCTGGTCGGCGAACCGGAGCGAGTCCTTGACGGAGGCTTCGCGGCCCCAGTCATAGACGAAATCGTAGCCGCTGCCCGCTTCTCGCCGGAACCCGAGGTCCTCGAGCGTGTCGGTCACCTCGGAAAATGGCGCTCCCTCGCTATCCAGCTGCACGAGGAGGTACGTCTTCATCACGGAACTACCCCGCATGGTGGCGGTAGGTATATCACGGCTCCTGCGGCGCCGCTTTTTCCAACGTCTCGGGGATAGCCGGAACCGGATTTCGAGCGTGCGCTGTGACCACGACGGCGGCGCCCCGAGAGAGTCGGCCCATTTCGTGGGCCGCGAGCTCCGCTCGACCCACGGCGAGCAGCTCGTCGGTTCGGTCCACGAGTAGGACACTCGCGCCGGGCACGATCTCCGGGTCGACTCCGCCGGCAAACCGGGAGAAGAGGCTGCGACCCTCGCGCACGAACGGAACCGCATCGTCTCGAACGATCACGCGCAAACGGGGAGCCTTCACCGCCTGGTGGAGCAGTCCCGCCCCGATCCATGTCGGGCGCGGGAGGCCGTCGTTCCCGATACGGAACGCCGGCTGATTCCGGTAGGCGAATTCTCGCAGACGGCCTGTGTTCCGGGATCGGATCCGCGCAGCTCCGGCTCGCCGAGAGGAAGTGCGCGGCCGGGATACTGCCAATCGAAGAGCGCCGCCATCTGGCGGCGGGTCCATTCGGCGACGCGCTGGGAGCGCTCGGGTGCGTCGATGGCCCCGGGTTCCGACGCGGCCACGACGACGGTCCGATCGTTCGGGGGCCGCTCGAACTCCTCCGGCCCCACCCAGACGCCAATCGGGTACACCTCGGACAGCTCTAATGGGACGGGGCCGACCGCTGTCGGCATTTCCCAGAGGAGCTCCTCGCGATCCGGACCGAGCACAGGGATTTCTCCGAGGTATTCCGGAGTGAGGGGCACTCGCGTGTGCATCTGATACGGTCCCTTCGACGACCGCCAGCGGGCCAGACGTTCCTGGAACCGTGCCACGGCGGGGCGATCTCGACTCGTCTCGGTGACCTCGCGGAAAGACGGTCGGCTCTCCGGCTCCACGGGGAGAAAAACGCTCGACCCCTTCACCGCGGCCCGAACTCCCGCGAGGAGGGCCGGATGCGCGGATGCCCGGCGTTCCACGAGCTCCCAGAGCGTTCCCGCACGAATCGCCTGGCGCACGCGGCGGACCTCGGTGGCACACATCCAGAGGTTGTGGCGAGCGATTGCGACCTCGCGCTCGGGCGCCGGGAGCCGACCGAGCGTCGTGAGTGGGCGCTCCTCGCAGAGCCGACACCCGCAGAAGGGTTCCCGCACGTCCTCGAGGGCGAGGGTCCCCTCCGGGAAGAGCAAGCTTCCCCGTCGGGCGAACTTATGGTACGCGGCAGAGTCGAACAGGTCGACCCCGAACAGTGCCGCGAACGCGAACGTGATGGGGTGTCCGGTCCCAAAGAGGTGCACCGCCCGTTCGGGCGCGAGCGCGGGTCGCGCCGCGAGCAGGACCCGCGCCAGGTCGGTGAATCGGTACTGCTCGAGGAGGGGAACAACCCCTCCCACCGCCAGGACGTCCCCAAGGGCCGACGCGCCCTCGGCGCTTGTCCAGCGGAGCTCGGGGTACAGGCCTCCCTGCACCGGAACCGCGAGCAAGCCGCTCCGAGCCTCCCGGGCTTTCCTCGCCCGCTCGAGGGTGAGCTCCACCCCTCGTCGGGCCTCTTCGGCGGAGGCGCTTGGCTCCCCGAACACGTCCAGAACCGCCGCGATATCGCTGCCGATCCGGTTCTGAAACTCCAAGATCTCTTCGGGACCGACCTCCACGTGGCCGTAGGCGTGCTGCTGGAACGCGCCGGAATCTGTGAACACCGGTCCCGAAAAATCGAGCAACCGGTGAATCCCCTCGCGTTCGGCCCGCTCCTTGAGGGGCGGGGATCGCCAGGTGATGTAGGAGGAGGTGATCACCGCCGGCAATCCGAATTTCGAGGCGATCTCCGCGGGAGCGATCGTCTGGTTCCGCGGGTCCGGGTGCACGACCGGGAGCAAGGCGGGCGTCTCGACGGTGCCATGGGGCGTCGAGAACCGGCCAATCCGGGCGAAGCCGTCCCGGGCCCGAATCTCGAAATCGATCACCGGTCCGTCCAACGGGGGGAGCGATTAACGGTGCCGACGCGCGGGGCCCGCAGTCCCCGGGGACCACGACGCGCGAATGTGCTCGAGCAACTCGACGAACATCTTGGTGGTCAGCTTCCCGGTGTTCGTATTCTGCGGGCTCGGATGGTACGACGCCCACAACATGGGTCGGCCCGGGCCCAAAGGAACGCATCGACCGTGCGCAAACTCCGCTTCCGGGCGTGGCACCCCGTACAGCTGGGGAACGGAGTCCCGCAATGCGTCCCAGGCGAAGCCTCCGAGCGCCAGTAACGAGCGGGCCTGGGTGAGCAGCCGGAGCTCGCGCGCGAGGTACGGCAGGCAGTTCGCCTTCTCCGTGGGCGTTGGCCGGTTGTCCGGCGGAACGCACCGGACCGCTGCGGTCAGGTAGGCGTCGTCGTAGCGAAGCCCGTCCCCGCGGGCCGTTGAATGGGGCTGGCTGGCGAACCCAGCGGCATGAAGCGCCCCAACGAGGAATGCCGCCGACCGATCACCGGTGAACACACGACCGGTCCGGTTCGATCCGTGGGCGGCCGGGGCCAGACCAACGAGGACGAGGCGTGCCTCCGGGTCCCCGAAGCCGGGGACCGGTCGCCCCCAGTAGGTGTCGCCGCGGAACTGCTTCTTCTTCTCTCCGGCGACGCGTTCCCGGTAGGCAACCAACCGCGAACATCGACGGCAGGCGACGACCTCGTCGCGGAGTTGCTGGAGACTATCGGCCACGGGGAACCTCGAGAGCCCCGGCATGGAACGGGCCCGACTCCTTAACGGTCCTGCGGGCAAGCTTTACCCGTGCCCCCGTCTGGCCCGGGCAATGGAATTCGAGACGATCCAGCTTCTCCCCATGGCATCGAGCCACCGCGGCGCGCTTTCGCCGGGATGCGAGCAGTGCCAGGAAGGGAAGAAGCTCGTGCTGTTTGTGACGGGGTTGTGCCGTTTCCGTTGTTTCTACTGCCCGGTGTCGGAGCGACGAAACCAGCTCGACGTTATCTACGCCAACGAGCGATTGGTCCGGACCGATGCCGATGTCCTCGAGGAGGCGCGGGCGATCGGAGCCGCCGGCACCGGGATCACTGGCGGAGACCCGCTGGGCGTGATCGACCGGACGGTCCACTACGTGGAGCTGCTGAAGGCGGAGTTCGGGCCCGATCATCACATCCATCTCTACACCCACGAACCCCATCCGGAGAAGCTTGAGCGACTCGCCCGCGCCGGCCTCGACGAGTTCCGGCTGCACATTCCGCACTATCTGTGGGGCTCGCTGGACAGCCATGGCTCGGCGTACCGCGAAGTGCTGGCGGCAGCCCCCTCCTGGGGGCTTCGTCGGGGCGTGGAGATTCCCGTCCTCCCCGAGAAGGAGAAGGAGCTTCGCCGATTGCTCCGCTCGCTGGACCGATTGCATCTTGATTTCATCAACCTGAACGAGATGGAGTTCTCGGCGACGAACGAATCCGCCCTCCACGGTCGCGGGTACCGGGTCGATGCCTGGAATGGCTGGGGCGTTAAGGGCAGTCGGTCGACGGCGGAGAAACTCGTCCGCGAGATGCGTCTCGCCACCCCGCTGCACTACTGTTCCTCCCGGTTCAAGGACAGCGTCCAACTCCGGAAGCGGCTCCTCCGCCGCGCCGAACGAACCGCCCCCGCCTTCGCTGACCAAACCGAGGACGGCACCATCCTGCTGGGGATCGTGGAGGCCGCGGACGATCTGCAGTTGCCGCGGGTCGTGGAGGCGATCGGCTCCGTGGGCCGCGTGCCCGCGGGCGACTACCGGGTCGATGCCGCCCGACGACGGGTGGAGCTTGCGCCGGACCGGTTGCGTAGGTTCGCGCGACGGCTCCGCTTCCCGGCCTTCGCGGTCGAGGTATACCCCACGGAGGACGCGCTCGAGGTGGAGCGAACTCCGCTCAACTCCGCCGCGTTTCCCTCGAGCCGCGGCTGAGGCGGCTGGTAGTTCTCGTCACAGAGATGGCTTCCATGCGTTAGATACCGCACATCGCCCCGCTGGTGCTTGAGCGAGCACGGGCCCCACCCATCGTCCTCAGCCCCGTACCACATCGGGCAATCCCGGCAATGGAGCGTCGTGGCCGTGGGTCCGAGTTGGGACGCTGTCACGGGTGCCCTCCGATGAGCATCTCCCAGCCCGCGACCACATTCCACATGAGTTGCGCCACGGTGACCGGCCCCACTCCCCCAGGCACCGGCGTGATGGCGTCGACCCAGCCATCGAGGGAAGCCGCGTCCGCGTCACCCGCGCCTCGAACGCCCGAGGGCGCGGCCGCGTCGGGGACGCTACTCAGCCCCACGTCAATGACGACGACGCCCTTCGGTACGACGTCTCGCGTGAGCAAACCGGGGACGCCCGCGCAGCTCACGATCACGTCGTTCCCGGTGAGCGCCTCCCGGAGCCGCGGCGTGCGGGAATGCGCCACTGTCACGGTCGCGTCCCCGGACTCCCCTCGGCCCGCGAGGAGAAGGACCAGCGGAAGACCGACCGTCGACGAGCGACCGATGACGGCCACGCGTCGACCCCGCGTTTCAATCGAGTAATGGCGAAGTATTTGGAGGACCGCAAGCGCCACCGCGGGAGCGTGTACCGGTTGCCCTTCTACGAGATGCCCGAGGTTCACGGATCCCGCGCCGTCGACGTCCTTCTCCGGTGACAGCTCGTCGACGACCGCGCGGAAATCCACTCCCTTCGGGAGTGGATGCTGGACGAGGACGGCGTGAACCGAGCGATCCGCCTCCAGCGCACGAATCTCCTCCTGAAGCTGTACGGTGGACGTTGCCTCCGGCAACGATACCTCCCGGAATCCGATGCCAACGGCGCGAGCGGTTCTCTCCTGCCGCTTTAGGTAGAACGAGAAGGGCCCCCCGGAACCCAGGTGGACGCTCGCGAGGAGCGGAGCAGACACCGTGGTTCCACGGGTACTGATCCGCGAACGCACCTGCTCGAGCAGCGCCTCGCCGACGGGCTTGCCGTAAAGTTGACGCGTCAGGATTCCCACCTGTTACGGAGGCTGTGAATCACCGGATCATCGTACTTTAGGGCGAGCTAACCCCAGCAGACCCGAAGCCACGCCAGCCTGCCGCCGCGCGCCACTCCACTGCCGAATCGCCTCGTACGAGCCGGCCCGGTCGTCTGGGCGAAACCGAAACCATTTATACGGCCCTACCCTCGTTTCGATTGAAGTGGTCACCCCGGGGCATCCAGAGGACAATTTCGGGGGCAGATACGCCGGATGAAACACCAGCGGCCGATACTGCCGCTCCCGTAACGATGACCACGGGCTCCGATGAGCTCGAAGCATGGGGCAAGACCCTCACGTACCAGAGCACGGCGCAGCTCGAGGTTCCCCCGAAGCTAATCGACCAGGTCATCGGTCAGGACGAGGCCGTCGAGGTCGCGAAGAAGGCCGCGGCCCAAAAGCGGCACATGATCCTGATCGGGGAACCCGGGACGGGCAAGAGCATGCTCGGCCGGGCGATGACCGATTTCCTCCCCAAGGAGCAGCTCCAAGACGTCCTGGCCTACGCCAACACCGAAGACTCCAACGAACCCAAGATCCGCGTGGTCCCCGCGGGGAAGGGAAAGGAGATCGTCGCCGCGCAGAAGCTCGAGTCGGCGCAGCGGAAAGAGCAGCGGACGATCTTCCTCGTTGTCGCCGCCCTACTCGTGCTCGCGTTCGTGGCTTTCATCGTTTGGACTTCGCGCCCACCCGACTACAGCGCGATCCTGATCGGTATACTCGTGATCATCATCCTGTGGGCGGTGGTCCGGTTCGGGTCGGGACGCGATTCAAGCGCCGGCGTCGCCAAACTGCTCGTTACGCATTCGCCGGACGAACGTCCCCCGTTCATCGACGGTACCGGGGCGCACGCGGGCGCGCTCCTCGGCGATGTGAAGCACGACCCGTTCCAGTCGGGCGGCTTGGAGACCCCCCCGCACGAGCGGGTCGAGATCGGAGCCATCCACAAGGCCAACGGCGGCGTGCTGTTCATTGACGAGATCAACCTGCTCAAGATCGAGAGCCAACACTCGCTGCTCACCGCCCTTCAGGAAAGGAAATTCCCGATCGTCGGCCAGTCGGAGCGCTCGGCCGGTGCGATGGTCAAGACCGAGCCTGTGCCCTGCGACTTCGTGCTCGTCGCCGCCGGAAATGTCGACAGCGTTCAGACCATGCACCCGGCGCTCCGCTCCCGGATACGGGGCTACGGCTACGAGCTCTACGTCAACACCACGATGTCCGATACGCCGGAGAACCGGATGAAACTCGTCCGGTTCGTCGCGCAGGAAGTCGTGAAGGACAAGAAGATCCCTCACTTCAACCCCGCCGCGACCGTGGAGGTCATTCGCGAGGCCCAGCGGCGCGCCGGCCGCAGCGGCCAGCTCACGCTCCGCCTCCGGGAACTCGGCGGCCTCGTGCGGGTGGCCGGGGACATCGCTAACTCGGAGAGCGCCGCTGTGGTCGGCGCGGAGCACGTCGTCCGCGCTAAGCGGGCGAGCCGCTCGCTCGAGCAGCAGATCGCGGACCGATACATCGAACGGCGCCGCGAGTATCGGATGTTCAACACCGAGGGCGCCGCCGTTGGCATGGTCAATGGCCTGGCCGCCATCAACGCCCAGACCGGGATGGCCGAGTTCTCCGGCATCGTCCTACCAATCGTGGCCGAGGTGACGCCCGCCCAAACCAGGCAGGGCGGCGTGGTCGTCGCGACGGGCAAGCTCGGCGAGATCGCCAAGGAAGCCGTGCAGAACGTCAGCGCGCTGATCAAGAAGTACACGGGCGAGGACATCTCTAACCACGACATCCACATCCAGTTCGTCGGGACCTCGGACGGAGTCGAAGGCGACTCCGCGTCCGTCTCCATCGCGACGGCGGTGATCAGCGCCCTCGAAGGGGTGCCGGTCGATCAGTCCCTCGCGATGACCGGCTCTCTGTCGGTCCGTGGGCAGGTGCTCCCTGTCGGGGGCGTGACGGCCAAGGTAGAGGCCGCGGCGGACGCGGGCCTCAAGCGCGTTCTGGTCCCGGCCGATAACCTGTCCGACCTCGTTCTGGAGAGCCGGTACATCACCATGATCGAGGTAATCCCGGTCGATACGCTCCGCGACGTTCTCCGCTACGCCCTGGTGGGGCAGACCGCCAAGAAGGAGTCGCTGCTGGAACGGCTCGCGGCGATGGTCCACGCCACCTCGCGGATTGACGTGCCGGCCCCGTCACCGGTGAAGACCCCGTCGGGTCGTCCGGTGGCGGGATCGTGAAGGGCGCCACTCGGGTGCCCTCGCACCGAGGGTGGGAGCGGGCGACCCGGGGCCCCCAGTTCCAGGCCAGCGCGCCCCCCGAGGAGGTCCATGGGGAGAATCGATTCTTCAACCGCCCATGCTACGAGTTCAACGGGGCGCTGGGCCGCGGGATGGACGACACGTATTGCCAGCACTGCCGTCACTATCTGACGGCCCGTTGCCCGCACATCGACGAATTCCTCGACGACGTGGACGACCTCGAGCCCGAGTAGCGCGGGGGACCTCGTGACCGGACTGATCGTCGGCCGGTTCCAACCGTTCCACCGGGGCCATCTTGCGACTGTCTCCGCCCTCCGTCGGTCGCACCCCGAGGCGCCGCTCCTCCTTGCGATCGGGAGCGCGCAGGAGTCGTTCACGGCGGAGAACCCGTTTACCGCCGGAGAACGCGTCGAGATGATTCAGCGAGCGCTTTCCGAGGCCCGCATCGATGGGTGTCTTCCGATCCCCGTACCGGACATCCACCAGCATGCCCAGTGGGTGGCCTACCTCCAGGGGCTCCTGCCGGCCTTCGACGTGATCTACACAAACAACCCGTTGACTCGCCTGTTGTTCGAACGGGCCCGGGTCCGCGTCGAGTTGCCGCCGCTCATCGAGCGCGAGAAGTTCCAGGGCGTTGTAGTCCGCCGACGTCTCGCCCACGGGGAGAACTGGCAGGAGCTCGTCCCCCCAGCCGTCGCCGGCTACATCGAAGAGATCGGAGGGCCCGAGCGTCTCCGGTGCATCGCCGAGCGGGACGCCGCTTCGGCGACAACCCACCCCGGGTCCTGAGCCGGGCTCCGGACTTCGTCCTGCGCGCGTGAAGAAGTACGATTATAGGAGGGACTTCCTCGTCCCCGCGCTGCGCCACCGTAGCTCAGTTGGCAGAGCAGCTGATTCGTAATCAGCAGGTCGAGGGTTCAAGTCCCTCCGGTGGCTCGTGGTCCAGGTTCCCGAGGGCCGACCCCGCCTCGGTGGCGCCAGCGAAGTGCCGCGTCGACTATCCCGCCTCTCTTTCCGGGGCGGTTTCCAAATATCGAAGGACGATGCCACCCAGAACGACGGAAGCCGCTCCTAGCCCGAGGGGCGCGGCAATAGACGCCCCGAAAGACACGACCGTGGAGAAGTGCGAGAGCGGTCCGGTGGAGAGCTCCCACGACAGGAAACTTCTCAGGTAGAAGATCACGGTGAACCGGGGGACGTCGCCTGGCAAGAGCGGGAGGAGCTCCTCCCAGAGGAACCCGAAAAGGAGTCCGATCAGGAGGGCCGAGCGGCTCGCGAGACCCAGGAACAGGAAAAATCCTCCGTAAGCCACGGCGGCAAGGACCGCGGCCGCCATCATCGTGATGGGGACCTCGATAGGATACGGCGTGCCTCCCGCTAGCGTCGCGACCGCCAGCGGCAGGAGGGTGGCTGGTATGACCAGTCCGAGCGCCGCTCCAAGGGAGCCGAGGTACTTTCCGACGACTATCGTTGGACGGGCCACCGATCGGTCAGAAAGATAGACCAAGGTTTCCGCGTCAATCTCGTTGCGAAACTGTCCAACCGATAGGATGAGCATGATGACCATCACGACGATCGGCAAGGTGAGGAGCGCGAACAGGTTCTCCGCGGTCGATGACAGGCTGGCGGCGGCGGGATGGCTCGAGGCGATACCGGCCACGATCAGGCTCGGGACCAGGGCGAACCCGGTGAGCCCGACGGCACGACCCCCACGTAGGCTGCCGCGAAATGACAGCCAGATCACCGCCAGTAAGCGGTTGACTTCACCGTTCATCGGGTCCCCTCCGACAAGTAGCGAAAAACGGCGTCCAAGTTGTCGTCGGCGCTGTGGACGGCGTGGACCGTGATCCCCTCGGTGACCACCAGCCCGGGCAAGGCGGCGTAGAACGCGTCGGGAGACCGCGTGAGAACGCGGAGCCGCCCGGTACCGGCAAACTCGATCGAGACCACGTGATCCCACGAGCCAAGGAATCGCGCCAATCCACGCGGGTCCGGCGATTCGAGATCGATCACGTGTGGTCGGGCATCAATGAGGTCGCGAATCCGGTGGATGTCCCCCTCCGCAATTGTCCGCCCGTTCGAAATCATCACAATTTGGTCGGTGAGCCGCTCGACCTCGTAGAGCACGTGAGAGCTCACTATGAGGTGGTGGCCGTCGTTGCTCAGCTGCCGCAGCAACGCACTGAGGGAGGCCCGTCCGACCGGGTCGACGCCATTGAGCGGCTCGTCGAGGAGAATCAACTCAGGGTCGTGCGCGATGCATTGGGCGAGCTTGATCCGCTGTCGCATGCCCTTGCTGTACACTCGGATCCGGCGCTCGCGGGCGTCGTTCAACCCGACCAACGAAATCGCCCGGCCGGCCCGTTCCATGGCGTCGGTCCGAGAGAAACCATCGATGCGGAGCAAAGTTGTCACGAAGTCCTCTCCCGTCATCCAGTCGAACATCGCCGCCCCCTCGGGGCAGTAGCCGACGCGCCGACGGAATTCTCCTTGGCCCCACGCCGGATGACCGAGCAGGGTGAGTGTGCCGGCGTCGCTCCGCAGCTGTCCAGCGAGGAGGCGGAAGAAGGTGGACTTGCCTGCGCCGTTCGGGCCAACCAGTCCCGTGATCCCAGAGGAGAAGGTTGCGGTAAATCCGTTGAGTCCCAGCACCTCGCCATATCGCTTGGTGACTCCCTCCGCATCGACGATCCCCGTCATTCACCCACCACCTCCACCTGGGAAAGCTGCCAGTAGGCAGCCGCGGCGAGCAGACCCCCCACCACTGCGAGCAGCAAGGCAGAACTGACTGGGTCGGTTGGGTACGGGCCAGAGACATGGAACGCCGCTTCCGCCACGCTGGTGAGGTCGGTGACCGGGCTGGCGTAGAGAACGGTCGAGTTTCCCGTGATTCCGGAGACGACGCCCACCCCGATGTCGAGCGAGAGGACCAAGCCGAACATCGCGACGCCGGCGTAGAGCGCCCGATCGGTGAGCGACGAAAGCGCGAGAGCGAGACCGGTGAAGAACAACGCGGCGAGGACGCCGGTGGCGACGAACCCGGCCGCGGCGGACAGGTTGACCGTTGCCGATCCCACGCCGAGCGCCGCCACGATGCCCACCGCGACAAGCCCGGGTCCAACCGCCGCGATGAGAATCCACGAACCGATCGAACCGGCCTTGGCGGACAGGTAGTCCGAAAGATGGATCGGCCGGGAAAGGTAGAGGACGATGGAGCGGCTCCCGCGGTCTTCGGCGACGCTGCCGGCTCCTGCGGCGGTCGCGACGATCAGGATCACGAGCGCCCAGAGCGGCGATTGGAACGGCGCCTCGTACGTGGAGACCGAGAGCTGGCCCGCCGCCGACGCGAAGTCCGCGTCAAACACCACGATCAGTGTGACGGCAATGTACGCCAACGCCACGACCAGCAACGTCCCTAAGCCCGCCCTACTGAGCAACTCGTGGCGGAGGACGGCGAGTGTCCGGGACGCCCGGCCCAGCCGCTCGACAGGAGGCGCCGTGTATCGGGGGGAGCTGATGCTCATGCGCCCGCACCCTGGAAGGGCGCCTCCACGAGGGAGAGGAACAACTCCTCGACTGTGTTGACCGAACGTCCGAGGTAACGGACCTGGGTCTGCGTGTCAGACGCCGCTTGGAAGACGGGTCGTGTGTCGCCGGCAGGCAATGCTACGTGCAGATCGGAGCCAACGGGGCGCACCCCGACGCCCTTTGCGGTTAACGCCGCAACGAACGCCGCGGAGTCTCCCTTCACTCGGACAACAGTTTCCGCTGACCGGGTCGACAGAAGGCGCTCGACGGGGCCTGCGGCCAGCAGCTTGCCGGCGCTCAGGAGGAGGACCTGATCAACGAGTCCCTCGGTGTCCGGCAGGAGGTGTGTTGAGATTACGAAGCTACGCCCTCCGGTCTTCGAGAGCGCGGCGAGCAGCCCCAACATCTCCTCGCGGCCCTTCGGGTCGAGGCCGGAGGTCGGCTCGTCAAGGAAGCAAAGCGGCGGGTCGTGGACGATCGCCTGGGCGAGCTTGATCCGCTGGCGCATGCCGACCGAATACTCCCGGATCTTCCGGTATCGTTGCTCGGCGAGCCCGACGAACTCGAGAACATCATGGGCACGGCTGATCGCCGTTTCGCGGGGCAAGCCGCTGACCGTCCCCATATAGGCGACAAACCCGACCCCCGACATGCCGGGGATGAGGCAGTCGTGCTCCGGCATGTATCCGACTCGTTCCCGAACCAGCAGAGGCTCGGTCTGGGGGTCGTGCCCTAGGACGGAAAGCCTGCCCGTCGTGGGTTGGACCAGGCCGAGGAGGAGGCGAATCAGGGTGGTCTTGCCCGAACCGTTTGGCCCGACGAGACCGATCGTACCGGCCTCGAGCTCGACGGAAAGGTTCGTCAGCGCCTCGACCGGACCGAACCGTTTCGTGACCGCCTCAGTTCGGAAGAGAGCCTCGGCCACGCGGGGGCTAGCCCCGATGGGTATATTGGCGAGGGCGCGGCACGCCCCTGCCGCGAAGGGGTCCGATGTGTCCAGTCAGGTCGCCCTTCGTGCGCCGGGATACACGGCGGCCGAAATGAATGGACGGACGTGTGCCGCCCACGTCATCGGACATTGGTCTACGTCAATCGTTGCGGCTCGTGCGGGTGGCAGAACCCCGAAGGCACGTCCTTTTCGACCGGGCCCCGAGAAGGTGCGCGGCTCCCTCTCGCTATTGGGTCGGCTTCGTGAGACCCAGTTGAGCAAGGTCGTGTCGCATTTCCTCGCGTTCGGTCGGAGTCAAGGGGAGAAGCGGAGCTCGAACCGGTCCTCCGGCCATTCCCATCAGCTCCCCCCAGAACTTCACCATCTGGACCGGCAGGGCTCCTCCCGTCCGTCCGGCCAGTCGCGCCCACCACTTGCGCGAGACGGCCTTGACGGGCCGGATCTTCGAGTACAGCTGACGCGCTTCGTCCCACCGGCCCCGGGTCGCGAGGTCGATGAACCGGACGTAATGGTTCGAGGACTCGGTGTCGAATCGCCAGTCGCTCGTGTTGGCGAACATCACCTGTTGGTGGATGCCGTACGGCTCCCCGACGAAGAAGATCTCCTCGTCCGGCATGCTAACGACCGTCTTCCCGCCGGCCTCGAGATGGGTGTCGATAGAGAGCTGAAGGTTGAAACTCGCCTCCTTGATGGCGATCAGTGTCTCGAGGTCCGCCATCCGCGCCATCGCCTTCGCGGAGAGGACGACCCCAAACTGCGGAGAGTTGTAGAAGGCGATGCCGATGTCGACCCGCTCGGCGACTCGGGCGACCCAATCGACGACCTGTTCCTCCGTCTTCGTCACCAGGTACGGCGGGGCGAGGATGACAAGGTCGAATCCGAGCTCCTTGGCCCGTTGCGCCATGGCGACGACGTCCTTGAGACAGGTATCCGTGACCTGGAACGCGACGAGCGCTCGACCGTGGACGAGATGCGGCGCGAGTTCCATCAAACGGTATCGTTCGTCCCGGGTCAGGCTCCAGAACTCCCCCATGTTCCAGGAGAAGCCGAGCCCGTGGGTGCCGAGCCGCAGGACATGCTCGATGTTGGCGGCGAGTCCCTTCTCGTCCAGCTCATCCTCGGCTGTGAACGGCGTGATCATGGTCGTCCATTGGCCGACGAGGTTCTCTCGGGCCCACGCTTTCGCTTCTGATCGTGTGTAGCGCATACACCCTCTCCCTCTCGCGTCCTCTGTCGAATCGCGAAATCAAGGTGAGCCTATCATGGCTCGCGGAGCCATCGGGGTTACGGGGCGTCCACCCTTTTCGATGAGCAGCTCGAACACCTCGCCTCGGCGTACGTCGTCGACGACCGAATGACCCTTTCGATCGGCCCAGGCGCGCACGTCGATCCGGCTCGGTACGTCATTCACCAAGACCCGGGCCAAGCTACCTGACGGAAGTTCGGAGAAGTTCCTTTCGAGTCGGGCGATCGCTCCCTTGCAGGTCAACAGCGTCCCGTCGACCGTTAAGGCGACTGTCGGGTACGTCACGACGGGACCCGGGGGGCGAGCGGTCCAGCTTCGGCGAACACATCGACCTGACCGGTCAGCCGTTGCCGGAGCTCCCCGCGAAGGGCCGCCACGGCAGAGGCATCGACGTTTCCGCTCTCTCGGTCGCCACGGGTGCACACGGCTCCCCGGACTCCCACGATATCCGGATTGATCCGAACGAGGGTGTGAAGGTTCGCCACCTTGAGGGCCCCCGAGAGCGCCGTGCTCATTCCGGCCTCCTTCGCCTCGAGGACGAGCTCCTTCAAGGCGGCTTCCCCAAGGAAATCGAAGAGGTTCCGACCGTCCTTAACGAGGGTGTCGATGAGCATCCCGTCGCTCCGACTCTCCCTGCCGAGCTTCACGACGAGGGTGGGGTCGATCCCGTGGTAGAGGTGGCTGTCGGCGAACGTCGCGGCGATGAGCTTGGTGTCGAACCCCTCCAACGCACGTCGGCTCTCTTGGAGGATCCGCAGCGCGGTTTCATAGTCGGTCTCGACGAACCCGACCTTCACGGAGGTCGCTCCCAGAGCCGCGGCACCATAGACCGCCATGGCCACGGTCCCGGCCTGATTCGGCACCACTCCGAGGGTGACGCTCACATGAATATGCTTGGGAAAGGCGTTCCGAACCTCTCGAATGACCGGGGGAAAGTTCGACCCGACCATCATTTCGCGCAGATTCTTCACGTCCACGATGTCGGCACCGCCGGCAACCGCTTCGCGCGCCTCATCGAGATTCTGGACACTGACCATCAGCATCATGGCAAACCCTCCGCGCGGGGCTCGTCCGGTCCACGGCCCGTCCCGAGATCGGATCCAGGCCCACTGACATCCGACCCAACGTTGGGCTCTCCGGGAGGGACTACCGACCGCCTCGACGACTTGGCTCTTCGTGCCATCACCATGTCCACGCGAATCGGCTCATTAGCCTTATCCACGGAACGATTCCCAGAAAGGCAAGGTGGAAAGGGTCGCTGTCAAGTGAGTTTGACGTGCCCCGAATGGCGGGACGGCGCTTGAAGAAGGAACTCCCTGCCAGTTCGCGAGCCGATCACCTGGTTCGGTCAGCCCTTGCACTGTCAGGGCCGCTCCCCCCTCCCCGCGCGAGGAGCGCCCCATGTAATGTCAGTTACCTGTACTTCGCAGCCGCGTCTCTCAAGCGCGTCGCTTCAAGCCTCCTGAGCAAGAATCCGAGTTCTTGATCGAGCCCCTGATGAACCCCAGGGGTTGGTCTGAACAACTTCGGCCGGATTCGGAGAAAAGACCTGAAACAAAGTCCATGCCCCTCCGGTGGCTGGCGGAATCGGTTCGTGGAGATTATTCCCGCCACATGTTGTCGAGCACGATGACCGGGTAAGAGCAAACCCGGGGCGCGGTGATTGCGAACAAGACCGCTCCCACAACTTCGCGGTTCGTGAGCCTGCCGTGCGCCGCTGGCTCCCGAACTTCGTTCCATTCCGGACCCAGCGGGTCAGTGTCGTCAAAATCTGGTGGGTAGATTGCAGTTACGCGGATCCCGTGCTCTTTCAACTCCGTACGTAGCTTGTCGCTGAACCCAGACTGCGCGTGTTTTGCGGCATGGAAAACCGCTGAAGCGTCTCCCGAGTTCTGGCCGGGCAATGCCGCCGTGGAGACGATGGTGACGATGTCGGCGGCCGCAGATCGCCTTAGTCCTGGAAGCAACTCCTTGGTCACCAGAATCGTTCCCGTAACTGCCGCCGCGACAGCGCCAACGATGTCCGCCTCGGCGAGGTCTTCGAAAGTTCCGGGGAGCCAAGGCGCGGCGTTATTGACCAGCACGTCGATGACCGGCGCGATTGCCAAAGTACTGAGGCACGCCTCTCTAATGCTGTCGGGTTGGGCGAGATCGCAAGGCACCGTCGCTGCCTTGCGTCCGGTGCGGGCCCGGATAGCGTCGGCAACGGGAGGCAACTTAGCGGAATCGCGACCCAAGAGGACGAGCTCAGCCCCCTGATCCGCGGCAACAATTGCCAGCGCGCGCCCGAGTCCCCGGGTAGCGCCGGTAATGACGATACGCCGGCCTGATAGAACCCGGTCTACCGGGCTGTCTGGTCGAATCATTGCTATTTGAAACGAGTTCTACCTTATCACGATAGTCGTGCCCACTCGATGCGGGACCTGCGCGGTCGATGACGGGATCGCGAGGAGCGCGCCGGGCGCGCGGAGGTCCGTGAGACTCTACCTCCAGTTAGGAAACCCGCCCCTTTCGGAACGCGCAAGTCGGCCGCATCGTCTGGTTCCTTGTCGGCGGCCCACTGTAAGTTACACCCTTCGGTGTCGTCCCTCCGGGGGTTCCGGGGCATTCACTACGACGGGCGCGATCCGAGTCCCTGAGCTGTCCCGGCGGCGCGGGAAGCGGCAAAGCAGCTGAGTTCAGACTCTACGCGCGGTGTAAATGGGGGTCAGCATGGGGAGCGAAACCTCCCCGCCGAATTGTTCGTCGACGATTCTGCCGAGCTCGGTGAGGAACCACTCGCGTTTCTTGGAGGCCAAGGTGACAACGTCCGAGAACGTTCCCCACAGCGCCCTCACCCGGGAAGTCGCGAGCGTCACGGTCCACCGGATGTCCTCTCTCGAAATATGGTCGAACTTGTTTACGGATTCGAGCGCGCGGAGACGGTTCCTACGGTCGCTCGCCGCGGAAGCCTTGGTCTGTCCTCCCCCGGGAACAACCCCCCGACCATGGGAGAGTTCACGGTAGAGTGGCTGAAGCGCCCTGTGAAAGGGGCTTGGACGATAGGCGTCTCCGTGATGGTTGTTCCAAGTGGCCCACCAGCCTCCGGGCTTGAGGGCTCGTGCGACCCTTCGCAGGGCCAGCCTTTCGGGGAGCCAATGGAAACTTGTGGCGGCAACACCCAGGTCGAAACCTCCTGCGGAAAGGGCCGCGTCCTCGAACCGCTCGATGGAGACCTTCACCCGGCCACCGCGGGATCCGAGCGAGTCAATCAGGTATCGCGCGAGCCGCCGGTCGGGTTCGACGAGGGTCAGCGGGCTGGCTCCTAGTCTCAGGAGCTCCCGGGTGGCAATCCCCGTCCCCGGCCCTATCTCGAAGACCGCTGCGCCGGGGTGGAGACCGCAGCGAGTGGTGAGGATCTCGTAGACTCTCTCCGGGTACGCAAGACGAGCGCGGTCGTATGCCGTAGGGTCTCGTCCGAAGACGCCCCGCCGCACCCGTCGGAGGGCCTTCTTCGCCATGGCCGAGAAGGCACTCGTTCGCGAATAAGGTTCTGTTCGGCCGCCCCGATCGCGCGAGTCGGGCCGACCGGCGCCGACGGGCTACCGCGACAATGGGGCGTGTCGCGTCGCCCCTCAGCCTAGTGGCTCCGAACCCTTCGGTCAGGTCTTTCCGATGGCTGGGGGATTCGCAAGGCGGCCGGCGAGGTGAATGTCAGCGCGACTTGAGTTCCCCGACAGGCTGCCCGGCCAGTCCCAGAATGTCCGCGTGCCCACGTGCGATGTCGGCTCGGGTCAGGGTGCGTGGGTCGACGAAGGCAAGTTCTCTCCATGCGGCGGCTCGGGGCGGTTGGTCCGAGGGCCACTCGCCCCGGAATACGAAGTGCAGGTCCCAGTGCGTTCCGGATTCCGGGTCAATGACGGATGTATAGGCCTCCGAGAAAACCTCCGGCCCCTGAAGCGGGAGGTCCGTGGTGTCCAGCTGTTGTCGGAGAATCCTCTCGGCGGAATCGGTGGGGGACTCGAACTCAAGCAGGTGGGAAGCTGGCAGAATCCAGCGGTTCCCGATCGACCGCACATGCGCGTCTTCCAGTGTAGCCATCTGTTCCCACGGAGCGTTTGGGTCGGGCCGGCCGAGAAGTACCTTCGTCGGGGTCTCCGAGGGTCGGAGCACGATAAAGGCCGAGAGGCAGACGCCACCCTCTGGAACGCCCCAGAAGCGCCTTCCCTGGATGGACCGGGCCGTTGGACGGTAGCGAGCGAACCGAGCCAATCCATCGTGCGACGAATCGTTCATCCATGAGGGGATGCGGAGTGGCGTAGTAAATTCTCTCATGCGGGTTCGAAGCCCTGGTGGCGGTCCCGGCGATGGCCGGGGAAACCAGTTGGCGACCAGGCTCAGTCCTCATTGGTTGGTCCTATCCGCCTCGGTAGTTGGGATTGACGGGGGCAATGTGGAAAGCCCCTACTTACACGTCGGACCGAGGGATGGAGGGGCCGCCCGACCTCACCAGGTGCCCCCTTCAGTGTCCGGCGTTCCGAAATATCTTTAGGATTCACACCGTGAGCCACTGCTCGAACTGCCGATGCCGTGGAAGTATAGCGAGGAGTACTACAGGGAATACACCCGGACGACGTGGAACGAGAGCGCCGAAGCCTATCTCACGCTGCTGCGGAACCTCGAGCCGTTTCGAGCCGATCTCGTCGCGCGACTTCGAGCGCAAGAGGGAGAGTCGGTTCTGGACCTCGGGACGGGACCCGGCGAGCTGGCGTTCACGATCGCGGGTCAGGTCGGGGTCCGAGGAAGGGTAATCGGTGTCGATCTCTCTGAGAACATGATTTCGATCGCTCGACGAGTCGCAACCGATCGTTCGATCTCTAACGTAGAGTTCCGAGTGATGGATTGCTCGGCACTGGACTTCGGCGACGCCCAGTTCGATGCGGCGGTGAGCAGCTTCGGTTTCCAGATCTTTACTGACCCCGAGAAGGCGGCCCGAGAGACATTTCGGGTTCTCCGCCCTAACGGGCGGGTCGCGGTCTCAGTGTGGAGCACCGGCGACAGGGTCCCGTGGATCCATGCGATCGTGGGCCCCATGCTTAAGCACGCAGAACCCGATGAGACAGGGTACATTCCCACGCCGTACGAGCTTGGCGGCGCGGGCGAGATGGTTGGCTTTCTGAAGGCGGCCGGTTTTCGGGATGCTCAAGAAAACCGTCTCACCCACCCGATGCGGTTCGAGGACGAGGAGCACTATCTCCGATCGATTCTGAAGGCGACACCGATCGGGCATTCGGTATCGGAGGAGACCCCGGAGGTCCAGCAAGAGGTGCTCCGGGAAACACGGGCCAACCTCCAACAGTGGAAGACCGCGGACGGCCTTTCGATTCCGTGCGAATGCGTGTTCGTGACCGCGAGCAAGTAAGTCTGAGAAAACTCCCTTAAGCGGGTGAGGAGCCCGGGAGAGAGGGAGGGCCCAATCCTGCCCATAGACGGAATCCTCCAGAAAATGCTCTTTCGGTGGAGTCGGGCATGGGATGATTTTCCGACCCGTATGTGAAGGAACGCCTCTCCCGTGAGGGTCCCTTTGGCGGCCCTCCGAACCATCGCTTCGGACGAAGTGACCGGCTCCGCCCGCGAGAGCTGCGGAAAGTTGGCTGATTGTCGGGGGAGGGATACAAGTCTGTCTTAAGCAGAGTGACCCGATTCTGATAGAGGGGGCTCCATCGTGGGACCACGCGGCGTGCCAGCCCTAGCCGGTGCCGTAGTCTTCCTCGTGGTTTTGGCGAGTCTTGGCGCCTTGATCGCAGCGGAATCACGGGCCGAAACCCACATGACGAGTCCGACCCCCGGATCGGGTCTGGGCTCCGGAGAACCCGACGGGAGGGCAGCCCCAATCGGTTTGCCAGATGTCGGACCGGGGCCGCTCGATCAGCGTGGAACAGCTAGGCAAGGTGTCTCGACAGGCTCTCCGGTCGGACCCGTGGATCGACTCTCCTGGTTTGTCTCCAAGACCTTGGTGCTCCTCAACGATACGTTGGTGACAGGGAACTTCCTCGCTGGCAATGGCATCGCCCCCCAGGCCCTGGCCTATGACAGCGGGAGAGACGAGCTCTTCGTCTCGAGTAACGGCTCCTCGCTCGTGAGCGTGATTTCCGCCGCAACGGATAGCGTAGTGGCGACGGTTGCCGTCGGATCGGGGCCCAGTGGGGTGGCGTATGACGGCGGGAACGGAGAGGTCTTCGTGGCGAACTACGAATCATGGACCGTCAGTGTGATCTCTGACGCCACGGACAGCGTAGTGGCGACCGTCTCCGTGGGGCACTTTCCCCGCGGCGTAGCGTACGACAGCGGGAAGGGAGAGGTCTTCGTCGCGGATAGCAATTCGAGCAGCGTGAGCGTGATCTCCGACGCGACGAACAGCGTAGTGGCGACGGTAGCGGTCGGATCGGGGCCCAGTGGCGTGGCGTATGATAACGGGAAGGGAGAGGTCTTCGTCGCGAACAGTAGATCAAACAGCGTGAGCGTGATCTCCGACGCGACGAACGTCGTGGTGGCGACGGTTGCCGTCGGATCGGGGCCGAGTGGGGTGGCGTATGACAGCGGGAAGGGAGAGGTCTTCGTCGCGAACAGTAGATCAAACAGCGTGAGCGTGATCTCCGACGCAACGAATATTGTGATGGCGACGGCGCCGGTGGGCACTGCCCCGTTCGGGGCCTCCTATGACAGTGACATGGCGGAGGTATTCATCGCCAACGCCAACTCGAACACCACGAGCGTGATCTCCGACGCGACGAGCCTCGTGGTGGCAACGGTTGCCGTCGGATCAGTGCCCAGCGGCGTGGCGTATGACACCGGGAAGGGGGAGATGTTTGTAGCCGATCGCGACTCGAACGACGTGAGCGTGATCTCCGACGGGACAGACAGCGTAGTCGCGACGGTGGCGGTGGGCATCAACCCCGGCCAGGCCGCGTACGACGCCGGGAAGGGAGAGGCGTTCGTCGCGAACTATGGCTCGAACACCGTGAGCGTGATTCCCGACGCCACGCATCGAGCGATGGCAACGGTTGCCGTGGGATTAGCGCCCGATGGCGCGGCGTACGACAGCGGGAAGGGGGAGATCTTCGTGGCCAACCGCGACTCGAACGACGTGAGCGTGATCTCGGATGCCACGAACGCGGTAGTCGAGACGGTGGCGGTGGGACTCGGCCCCTGGGGCGTGACCTACGACCCCGAGAAGGGAGAGGTGTTCGTCGCGAACTTCTACTCGAACACGGTGAGCGTGATATCGGACGCGACCAACACAGTAGTGGAAACGGTGGCAGTGGGCAGCTATCCTATCGGCGTCGCGTACGACGTCGGGAAGGGGGAGGTCTTCGTCGCGAACTATGGTTCGCACAACGTGAGCGTGATCTCGGATGCGACGAACACGGTGGTGGCGACGGTGGCCGTGGGCAGCTTTCCCTTCGGTCCAGCGTATGACGCCGGGAAGGGAGAGGTCTTCGTCGCGAACTATGCTTCGAACAACGTGAGCGTGGTCTCGGACGCGACGGACGCGGTAGTCGCGACGGTGCCGGTGGGTAGCTCCCCCATTAGCGCGGCGTACGTTTCCGAGAACGGAGAGGTCTTCGTCGCGAACTACGAATCGAACAACGTGAGCGTGATTTCGGATGCGACGAACACGGTGCTCGCGACCGTGGCGGTGGGCAGCGAGCCCGTCGGTGTGGCGTACGACTCGGGCACGGGCGAGGTCTACATTTCCAATTACGCCCAGGGAACGATTTCCGTTCTGGCCGGTGTACCCCCCTATGCGGTGACATTCACGGAGATCGGTATTCCAACCGGTACAAGTTGGAGTGTGACGCTGGACGGGGCGACCAACTACTCGACCGGTCCGACGGTCGGTTTCTCGGAACCGGATGGGGCGTACCCCTTCTACATCGGAGCCCCGATTGGGTACAACGCCACTCCCGCGGATGGGATGGTCGCCGTGGCCGGAGTCCCGGTCAACCAGGCGGTCACCTTCACGCCGGCCTACCCTGTGACATTTACCGAGACCGGACTCCCGACAGGGACCATCTGGACCGTCACTCTGGGGGGCACGACGCGGAGCTCCGCCACGTCGGCGATCACGTTCTCCGAGCCGGACGGAAGCTACACGTTCCGACTGTGGTCCGTCTCGGGGTATTCCTCGGCCCAGGGCTCGGGGTCGGTGACAGTGAACGGGTTGGCCGTTAGCAAGAGGCTCGGCTTTTCGGCGACCGGTCCCGGTTCTCCGGGACTCGGTCAGGGCTTGTTCGATCTTCCCGGCTATACAGGCCTCCTCCTCCTCCTCGAGTTCTTGGTCGCCGTCGGCATCGTCGTCACGGTGACGGCGACGCGACGAGGTCCACCGCTGCCGCCGTCGGGCCTACCGCCCATGATGGGACCGCCTCCCGGCTAGGGAGGGAGAGAACGGAGGGCGCGCTTAATCCACCGTGGCCTTTTCGATGCGCACCGGCGTTCGAGGGCGATCCTGTCTGTCTCGTGGAACGTTGACGATCTTCTCGGCAATGTCCTGGCCGCTGATCAGCTTCCCAAAAATCGCGTGCTTGCCGTTCAACCACGGCGCGGGCGCGGCGGTGATGAAGAACTGGCTCCCGCCGGTATTGGGGCCTGCATTCGCCATCGAGAAGATTCCTGCGCTATCGTGCTTGAGGGACGGGTGGAACTCGTCGGGAATCGTGTAACCGGGCCCGCCCGTCCCCGTACCCTTCGGGTCGCCGCCTTGGATCATGAACCCCGGGATCACCCGGTGGAAGATCACGCCGTCGTAGTAGCCCTTCTTCACCAGCGTCAGGAAATTCTTCGCGGTCGCCGGCGCCTTGTCTTGGAAGATCTCCGCGCGCATCGTGCCCAGGCTCGTCTGGAGGGTGACCGTAGGGTTCGCCATGCGCCGCCCCTGCCACCGGGGCGGAAATAGCCTGCGGCCCTGAAGCCCCCCTCAGATGAAGTGTCGGTGGACCGCGATCAGGTAGATGACCAGGATCAGCGAGATGATCGCGCCGAGAGAGAAGTAGGCGCCGGCAATGGCGTCGCTGATGAAGTAGAGCGCGAAGACGATGATGGCCAGAACGAGTGCCCACAGCCGCTGGTGCCACAGGCCGAGGGCGACGCCGAGGATGATCAGCCCGATGATGAGCATGATGACGCCGGCGACGGCCACGGCGTAAGTGCCGAACGTGGGGAAACTGATGCCGACGGCGACGCCGAGCACGGCGAGCAGGACCCCTGCGATGATGAACAGAACGCCGACGATCCCGATTAGGACGGCGAGGATCGCGACACCGATGGGCTTACTCGGCTCCTCAGGGGTTTGCTGATATGTCCCGTAGGGCTGACCGCTCATCGAAGGGCTCCGTTCCTACAGCTTGACCTCCGGTCCCGCCCGATAAACCTTCCCCCCAGCCGCGCCCGGGCGCCCGGTGGGGGTATTTTCCATCGGGGTCATCGCGGCGCTTTATAGCATCCCTCGACCCATACTCACGGCGAGCCCGGTGCTGGCTCGCGATTCTCGATGAACCGCTCCCTGGCCTTGGTGGGTGTCGTCCTCGTCATCGTCTCCATTCTGCTGATCTCGATCCCGTTCCTGGTGACGTCGGCCTTTCAGGTCAACGACGCGGTCTACGCCACCGGGTTCCTGTTCCTCATCGGTCTGGTCATTCTCTACCAGGCCGCTACTTCGCCAGACCCCCGGGTCACCACGGTGGGCGGGCTCCTGGGCAACCCGATCATCGATGAAGCGCGCAAGGCCGAGGAGGCCGTCACCAACGTCCCACTGAGCCACGTTCGCTACGCGCCGGGCCCCAAGGAGCCGGTCCACTGTCGGTACTGCTACACGGCCATTCCCTGGAACGTCCTCAACTGTCCCCGGTGCGGCCGGCCCCGTCAATGCCGGAACTGCGGGAAGCAGCTGTACTTCCTCGCCGGCGCGGTCCGATGCGCCCCGTGCGTGCGAGACGAGATGCAGTGCAATTGTCCCCGGGTCCGGCCCTCGGGTCCGCCGCCCGCCGGCGTTCGGCGGACGGGAGGAGGCCGGTGACCGACCTTGATTCCCGGCTGCCGAGGGGCCGCACGGTGCTCCCGGCGGAGGTCCACGTTCACTTCGACGGGGCGTGTCAGCCTCCTCGGGGAGGAGGCGTCGCGACCTACGGATTCACCGTCGAGGGGCCCGGCCTCGACCACGAGGACAGAGGACTTGCGGTGCCTCCGTGGACGCCTCGGGCGACCAACAACGTCGCAGAATACACGGCCGCCATCCGAGCCTTGGAATGGTTGCGGGAACGAGGATATTCCGGGCCCGTTCGGGCGATGGGAGACAGCCAGCTCGTAATCCGTCAGATCCAGGGTCAGTACCGGGTCAAGGCGGTACACCTCCGAGAGTATCACGCGCATCTCCTCCGGCTGGCGAGCCACTTCGAGCATGTCGACTGGGCCTGGATTCCTCGCGAGGCCAACGCTCGAGCTGACGAGTTGTCCAAGGAGGCGCTCGAGGACGAATGGGCCCGAGCGGCCCGGCATCGCCCGTCGGAACCCGTGGTTCCGGCGCCCGAAGAGGAAGAATCGCCGGACGATACGTCCGGATCCACCGTTCCGAAGGACAGCTAGCCCCACCGAACGGTGTAGACCAGGGTCCGGCCTTCGAGACCGGCTCGGGTCCGCGCCGCGTCGACGAAGGTGGCGAATGCCGCCGCCGCGTCGGGGGTCAACCGGGGTCGCAGGCCGTAGCCGCGTGGCGTGCCCGACCCGAGAAACTTTCGCGGCGGCTCGGCGACGGGCGCGACCATAGACTCAGAGGCAGCGATCGCGCTCATCGGCGTGACCAGCCGACCGCGCGCTCGATCAGGTCGCGGTACGAAACGCCCAGCGGGATTCGAGGAATGTACGCGAGGGGAATGTCGGCCTCGTGCTCGACCCGGCCCAGTACTCCCAGCGCGGCGAGAGGAATCGCATCGGTTTTTTGTTCCGACATGGCCCTACGCGCCGTTTGTCAGACGGATGTCGTACATAAAGGGGGTTGTTCCACAGGAACCAGAGGGGTCCGGACCGGTTCTCCGTCAGAGAATCAAGGCGGACGAAGGGCTGACACCAGGGAGGAATCTCCAGTGGAACGAGGGGTTACTAGGACAACCGACCGGGCCCGTTACTGACGTGAACGCCCTAGGGGCCTGTCTTGGTCTCCGGCGGCGCTCCGGTGGGGGGCTGCGCGGGGCCGGATCGGAGTTGTTGCAGTCGCTTCGGGCCCCACCATATCCATTGCTTACCCAGCGCAAGAGCGGCTGGGACGAGGTAGGTCCGGACCACCATCGCGTCGAGGAGGACGGCGAGACCTACGGCGAGGCCGATCGCCTCGAGGAGGGTGAACGTGCTCGTAGCGAGGACCAGGAACGCGCTCGCGAGGATCACCGCAGCCGCGGTGATCACCCCTCCCGTATGCGTGACGGCGCGCACGATGGGTCGGGGCGTTCCGGTGTCCTTCCCCCGTTCCTCTCGGACCCGCGTCAGGATGAACACGTTATAGTCCATCCCGAGGCCGAGAATCAGGACGAACAGGATCGTCGGTACGAAGAAGAAGATCGGCGCGCCTTGGAGCTTCCCGACCAGCAGGTACGTGAGCGCGTAGGCCCAGGAGATGGAGAGACCGATCGTGGCGAGCGCAATCGCGGGTATGACGACCGAGCCGAGGACGAGGAAAAGGACTAGGAACAGGCCGATGGTCGCGGCGACCACCATGCGTTCCGTCGAGGCCGCCGTCTGCGCCGCCAAGTCCTTGATCGTGGAGGCGGCGCCGCCGTAGGTCACCGATTGGATCTCCGGATGGTGCGGGGCGAAGGAATTCAGCCCGCCCTCGATCGCGTCCAAGCTCGTCACCGCGGCGTTCGACAGCCCGTCCGAGGACGGCGTGACCGTGAACCATACCGTCCGATTGTCGCTCCCGACGTACTGCGGGATGATCCGCTGGAGGCCGATGCGCTGCGCCGGGGGCAGTGAGGAATAATTGAGCCAGGTCGATAACGGGGCGCCCCCGATGCCGACCAGGGAATTCGCGGAACTGATCCCGGCCGTGTGGTTCATGAGGCCTTGGATCGAATTGACGTCGACAAACTCAGCTGCATTAGTCGTGTTCCCAACGACGAGGGGCTTCTCGAACGTCACGAGGATGATCGTCGGGAAAACGTAGCCCGGGCCGAACTGCTGCTCGAGGTGCTGTAGGCCCTGGGCGGCGGGCTGGTTGTTGGGCAGCTGGGCGTAGAAGTTGTAGGAGAGCGGAACGTTCAGCGCGACGATGATCAACGGAATCGAAAGGAGCAGGATGACTCCCACGACGGCCTTCGGGTGCCGGGTGGCCAGCCGGCCGGCCCGAGCGAAGTACGTTTCCCCCATCTCCGCAGCCGTTCGGCTCCGGCTTGCTTGGCGAACGAACCGTTGGCCAGTGTAAGGCCAGAAGAGTCGAGGCCCGATCAGCGTGAGCAAGGCCGGAGTCACGGTGAGCGCGGCGAGCAGGGTAATGAGCACCGAAACGGACAGGGCGATGCCCCACTGGCTCAGCAGCCCGATCCCGCTGAAGGCCATCGCTACCGTCGCTACGATGACCGTCGCACCGCTGGTGGCGATGCTCTCCCCCGCCCAGGTAACGGTGGTGACCACGGCGTCTTTCGGCTCCGCGCCATGGGTGAGTTCCTCGCGGTACCGCGCGACGAGGAATACTGAATAGTCGGTTCCCACGCCCAACACGAACACGTCGACCAGCGTGATGCTCGTGACGTCGAACGGAGTCACGTACTTCCCAATCAGGAAGACGGTGGCGAGTCCCAGACCGAGCGCAATGCCGATGGAGGTGAAGGTGACCAGAGGGGCGCATGGGGCACGGAAGTACAGTATCGTGATCAGAATCAGCACGGCGATAGTGAGCGGAAGGATGAACACGAGGTTCGAGCTCAGCAGATGGTTCTCGTTGTCGTCGAGGTAGCTCGGCCCGGTCTGGTAGTAAGCAATCCCCCCCGAAGGGTCCACGTGTTCCAGGACGGGCGGCACGATCGCATTGAGCCGAGTCAGGTCGTCGAAGACCGGGGTCGAGCCGTTGGGAGCGGTGTAACTGTCGGAAACGGTGAACGCGACCACGATCAACGCGGCGTTGCCGTTCGGGCTAACGAACGATGCGGTGAGCGCGGGCGGGACAGGCAACGGGTACAGCGAGGGCGATCCGTTGGCGATGGTTCCTGTCCAGGTTGCGATTGCGGCAGCCGACCCAGTGCCGCCCGGAAATTCGTTCCAAACGAGGCGGAGCCAGTTCTCCGGAATTCCCGCCTCGAGGCCGAGGTATCCGACGGTCGCGTTGTGCACGGCGGGCTCGGCCGTGAAGTTCTCGATGCCGAGATTCTGTAACGCGTAGAGCGGGAGGCTCTCATTCGCAATACCCGGGATGAGCGCAGGGATCGCCTCCAACAACGTGGCGCGCGTGGCGGCTTGGGCGCACGGCAAGAGATTACCGAGAGGGGAGGAGCCGAAACAGCTCGCCGAGGACTGATTGAATCCCGGGACGGAGTCCGTACCGTTGTAAAACGCGGCCAGCACAGCTTGGGCCGGCGCCGGATCGACCGTCAACATGCCCCACGTCTGATCGAAAGCCTGCCAGTTCGTGTTCGGTGGCAGGACTGAGTCGTTCACGTAGAGATTGAGCCACACGCTCACGTAGAGGGCGGAGGGTCCCCACACGAGAGACGCGGATTCGTTGACTACCGTGGGCAGTGAGGGAGAGGAAGCGGCCGCGCCGTGGATGAAGCCGAGGGCCAGCTGGGCTTCTCCTGAGAGATAATCCTGGTAGGCGGAGTACACCGAGCTCACCGAGCTCACGTCCTGGAGCCGGGAATCCGCACTGATCGCGCTAGTGACCGCAAGAACCGTGGGTTGTCCGCTGGACGTTCCGACGCCGGGCCCCGTCAGAAGTACGAAGGTGCTTGAGCCTCCGACCTCGCTCGGGAAGAGTCGGTTGGCCTCGTTCTGAGCGATGACGCTCGGCGCGGAGTTGGGGAGCGTCGTGGCGGAGTTGGTCGTGACGGAATTCACTTGGAGGATCGCCGGGATCGCGACGACGAGCAGCAGGGCCCAGAATATGATCGGGTACCACGGGTGGCGCACGATGGCGTGTCCCAGCCCGCTGAATATCCGCGAGCCAGAGACGGACGGGCGTCGAGCGCTGGCCGTGCCGCCCACCGATGGCTCCTCCGTAGTGCAGCACCACTACGCCCGGCCGTTCTACGATACTCGCAGAATCCCGGGTGTGGTGTAGCAAGTTATCGAGGAGGTCGGGGTGTCTATACCTTTACTGTCCGCCGGGCAGCCTTGGCTCGCCTAAGTCAGGCCACGAAGGGCCGGCGACGCGCGAGAACCCTGATAACGGGTAAAGTTCTCGTCGCGGGGATCCAAAATGGCCCGGTTACGTCGCATCTCCGCCGTCCGGAAAGAGGATTTGCTCGATCGCGCCAAGGCGCTGCGCGGCTCCGTCGAGCCGCTTCTGCCTAAGCTCACGGCCGAGTGTCCCCCGGACCGGTTCGACCGGTTGCGGTCCGAGCTCGAAGAGGTCCGGACGGCCCGCGACGAGAAAGGAACGCTCGAGCGGCTCGCGCGCCGTGGCGACCCGCTCGCCCGGGCCTACGCAGGACTTCTCAAGTTCTATCTCGCTCCCGAGGCGTTGGTGGTCGCGACGTTCCCGCTACCGAACGGTTCTATCCCGTATGCACCGCTCGCCCGGACAGAGCCCGAGATGGAGGTTGCCGTGCAGCATTCGGATGACCAGGAGCGACTGCTCATCGGGTACCTCGATTGGACGCGTAAGGGCTTCCATTTCTTCGCCACCAGCGATCGACTTTGGTGCACGGGCCGATCCGCCGAGCCGCCGCCCGAATTCCGCTCGGCGAAGATTGCCGGACTTCCGTACCGGTTCGTCGCGGATCCCGAGCATCACTTCTTTGGATGCGCGCACCTGGCCGAAGGGGAACCCCGACCGTATATCGAGGTCGGCTGGCCCGGCGCCGGGACACGGTTCCGTGTGTGCGAACGCTGCGCCAAGCCCGACCGTCACCTGCTCTCGAGCCTGTCCGACGGAATTGCAGTGCCGGATCCGGGAGTCGCGTTCCCCGTGACCGCCGAGCTCAACGTCCACTGCCGTGCGGGCCCCGAGTGCGTCCACGCGCATCTCCCAGAGCTTCCTCGCGGCCTCCGGCAGTTGTACGAAAAAGGGCGACTCGGGGATGCAGACCTGCTAAGGGAATATCTCAGCGAGTTGCGCCCGCGGATTGAGCGGACCTCGCGACCGACGTTCGTCGCGAACAGCACCTGCTACGGCAGCAATCTGGACGGTTTTCTCACTGACCTCCACCCCACCCCGGTCGAACGACGCGCGCTCGAGAGCGTCCTGCGAGACACTCCAGGATACTTTTCGATCGATCGGGCCACGGCCGGCCAGGCACTCGAGCAGCTCTGGCCCGCCCACGCCGAGGTGATCGTTCGCTCGATTGTGCAAGACGCCGACGAGTCCCAGAAGCTGATCGACGAGCTCCGCGGCGCCCCTCCGGGACGGGTGGCCGAGGTCCTGAAGCGAGTCCAGCGTCTCCGCGAGGAACGCGAGGTGCTGGAGGCGCTCCCGCGATATCGGGGGCTGTCCCCACCGGCTGAGTACGTCGACCGGGTGGCACGGATGTACCGGACTCACGGCGAAGCCGATGCCGAACGCGCCCTGTTCGAGTTCCTTCCGCGCGAGGGGAATGTCCGCGGCCTCGCGTTCGCTCTCCTGCTCGCGCTGGGCCGGGCCCAGAGTCATATCTGGCAGTTCTCCGAGAGCGAGCAGAAGTTCGGTACGTTCCTAAGCGACGCGGCGCGCGCCACGCTCGCGGCCCCACCCGACGCGTACCATGACGCGCTGGGCCGCCTTTTCCTCGCCGCCGGCGTCGCCGAATGGGGGACACGGACAGACGGCTAGCGGGCCGTCGCGAGGACAGCCCGGGGCGCTTCCACGAAGCGGGGTCGGTCCGAGAGTGACGCACGGATGGTGTGTCGCACCGAAAGATTAGTCTCGCTTGGCGATCGAAGGTCTCGGCAGAGTTGTGACCGTCGCTCGATGATTGGTACGATGGACACGGGGGCGTCCAGGCCCCCCGGGGGTTCGAATCCTGACTGCCTAGCGGTCCTCCAGCCCATCGGGCCCACCGCTTCGTTCGGAGCCCGTCCCCCCTTCTTAGGATCATGCGGGAGAAGGTCTGGGGGACCTTCCCACGCGAACCGTGTTCGACCCGTCAGATGTGTCCCTCGCAGGGTCCTGAGCCGCGGAGTCAGAGGAACCGATGCCGACGGAAGCCGCTTCCTTCTTGCCAGGTTCGAAGGTCGAGCGAGCGTTCGTGCTGACTCCGGCTTCCCCTCGAGTCATGGCGGCCCTTGTTAAGTCTATATACTTTCCAAGGCATAGCACGCTTGCCATGAGGATGGATGTTACGCTCGTCCGGGAGCCGACGGACTGGTCGCTTCCGAAGGACCTTCTGGTGCCGGTGGAGCGGCCGAACCACCGTCCGACCGACCGGTTCCGTAGGATCCGACTCGATACCCCAGAGGATGTCGAGCGGGCCAGGAAGAGCCACCTACCGGTGTCCCTACTCGAGCCGAAGCTGGTGACCAACCTCAGCTACCCGATGAACTTCCGCCCTAGGCTCCTTGTGGCCAGGGAAATCCGAGCCGTGCTCGATTCGACCTACCCGCTCGTCAACATGGCCTCGGCCGAGGCAGCGCGTGAACCGACGCTGGAGGACCTCGTGGTCGCGATGCTGCACGTCGACACCCTCGCCGCCCGCGCAATCGCCCTCCGAAATCGTGACCACATCGACCCCAACCGACTCCTCAAGCGCGTGCTGCAGGACGACGCCGAGCAGCTCGCTACGCTCGTCCGGCTTCAGGAGATCGCTCCAGCGATCCCCATCGTGGGCCGAGCGCTCCCGGCCGACCAGTTGAACCGCCACGACCGGAAGAATCCGGCGCACCACGGGATTCCGTGAACGCAGCCGCCGTACGAATCGTCGCCCAGAAGGTCGAGCAGCTCGGAGGCCGGTACCTCGTCGTAGGAGGACTAGCCGTTGAGCAGAAGGTTCCGACCGCCACAGAGGACGTGGACCTCCTGCTCGCGGTCGCCGACTACGAGCGGGTCGTGGCGGCCCTAGTTGCAGACCCCTCGGTGCAGATCGATGAGGGCAGATTGATCTCCGGTGGGTTCATGGACGGCGGCGACGGCAAGGTCGATTTCGACCTTCTCAACCCGGTAGCGTTCGCTGGGAAGAGAAGCGGCGAAGAATTCTTCGATTTTGTCTATCGCAGCCGTTCCTACGAGAGTCCACTCGGTCGCACGGCCGACCCGCAGGTGGTTTGGTACATGCGGCTCATGGTTCCGGACTGGGAAACGTACATTCAGAAGATTGTCCGCGACCTGGGCAACGGCGCCCCCTGGAAGTGGGTCGACGACGTGCGACGGATCGCAGACCGGTTTGGGGCAGAGACGACCGTAGGTGGGCGGATCGGCGCGCTAAAGGGTGCCGCACTAGTCGCGGGAATCCCGGGCGCGTCCGAGGCCCCTGACGCGGCGCTCCGGCGCGAATAGTCGCGGCCGCACGGGTCTAGCGAGGGAGAAGCGACCCCGAAGGGGGCCGGGCCGAACCCCATAGTGGGTGGAGGGGTGGAAGTCGCCCTCGCTGGTCAGGGCCGCGATGAGGTCCTCGTGAGGCCGGATTTCTACTCTCGGGGGAGGCGGGTATGGGGGATGTCAACATAAACGCATTGAAAACGCGGGGGAGGCGTTGGGTCGGTGGAGCATGCCACGTCTCCCAGCTTATGGCCAAGTCGTACGCTCTATCTGCTCGAGGGTAGAATGGGCGTCGATCGAACACCGACGAGCTCCGGAAGCATGGAGCCCCCGTCGGTGGGCTGGGGCCCCGGCCCCAGGCCGCGCAACCTCATGGCGGCGGCTTCTTATGTCACTCGTCCTGACCCCGATTGACCCACGGGTCTCTCAACGCAACTGCTTCTTCTCCTGGTCGGCGCGGTGGCGCGCATGGCAGACCAGACAGGTGTTCGCAGCGGTGTGGCCGTAGTCGGTCAGTAGGCGCGGCTTCATGGCTGCGCTCGGGCGTGAGGGCATGGCCACGTGGAATAAAGACGTAGTTCGGCGAGCCGTTGACTAACCTTTCGTTTATCTCCTCGTTGCCGAGCCCGAACGATTTCGATTGCCCTCCAACACAGGGGACACCTATTCGAGGCGCTGGGACAATCGCCCAACGAGGAGTGTTGTAGAACGATTGACTGCAGTGGCTCATCTTGGCCTTTCGAAAAGGCAAGCGCGGCTTTGTGAAGGCAATCGGGGACGGGTTCAATCATCCCTCCTCAAAGTCATCCACGGTTCATGTAGCTTGCCCGCCGGTCTTCGACTCGCCGGGTGGTGGGACGGGGGTGCCGGCGTTCCGCGCGGTGCATCCCGAGCGCTCTTGCATGACCAGTCGATTCGTTCACTACAGCGCTCAGGACGCGTCCTGCTGCCTGCAAGAACGCAGCAGAGCGAGCGCAGCGAGCGAGAAGGCGACCCGCGCAGGGACGTCGCGGGGCGGTTACAAGGAGAACGCGGGATACCCGCTCGGAGGGGGAGCAGGGGGACGGGGGCGCGACTAGCGTGCCCGACCGAACGGAGGGTTCGGTGAGCGCGACCGCCCCCGTTAACATAAACGCATTGAAAGCCGGGGGTAGGGGTTGGGTCGAAGGCTCTCTACACGATATCCGGAACCGCTCGTCGGGACACGAACTCGGCCGGCCGCAGATCGGTTGGACTCCAGTTTAGAATCGACGGGTTGGGATGCGAACGAACGAGGGGAGGGATAGAGGTGCCCTCTTTTCCTATCCGGGGGTTCCGGACGAGGTCCAAGGCCTCGACGAGGTGGGGTTCCAGACGATGCCTAACCCCCCACGCGCGAGTCCAATCACCAGGCAGGGCAAGACCAGTCCCATGACATTCATGGGGGCAGGGGAGGCAATCGACAGGGGGTAGACTCCGATCGAGGTCAGGATTACAAGCAGGGCGAGGAGGTAGTGAAACCGGACATGCCAAAACATCAATGCCGCGACTATCAGAACAACTACGCCCACCAACGCGACCGACCCGACTGACGTGTACCACGAGTTGTAGAACCCAACGGGAAGTGCCTCCATCGACGTGTCGGTATGAGGAAGAGGAGGACAACCGTCGCGTTGAACAAGACGAGAAAGCCAGCGCTGAGAGATACGAGGAATGCCGCGACGGGTCTCCGGGAGACCGTACTCTTAACGGATGATGGCGGCGGGGCGAGAAGAGTTTACCGATTGAGCCATGTTGGCGTTGCCCCGGATGGTCCGGGGCACCTTCAAGGAGTCCGACGTACGACTCGCGAAAGGATACGGTTTAGATTACAGAATGGACACGGGGGGATGTCATATTAGAGCCCGGAGCACGGATGTTATTCGGTCCGGAAGGGATTGAGCCGGGGGACGACGACACGTCCGCCAGCTTATGGACAAGTTCGTCGCTGTACTCGCTTGTTAGAAGGATGAGCGCGAAGGCAGTGCTCACGGGCTCCAGCGGGGATCCGCGTATTCACCTGGAAGCCCCCATCGATAGCCGGCCGCCCGATCGCCGGGGCGTCTGGGTGGGCATAGTCATTGCAGCGGCCGTCGTCATTCTCGTCGCCAGCGTTCTGGCACTCGGGCTTCTTACTGCGCGCGTGACGACTTCGCTCCCAACTCCGATCGCCACTGCGCTGAGTTTGAACGTTAGTCGAGACTCGATCGGAACGGACTCGGTGGTCTCCGCCTGCTCTGCGGCAGCTTGCAACTTCTACAACTTCTCGGTTGTTTACGCTCATTCCAATTTGCAGCTCGGTGAATTGGTGTTCGGGGTCTATTCCCCCGAGAAGACCGTGACCATAATCCAAGGGGGATTGGTGATCGTTGGCCCCTCCGGGGCACTTCTGGGAAGCATCACCATGAATGGGGGAGGGTGGACCCCCAAAGGAGCTGGTAACACAAATTTGCAGGACCGGGACGCGGTGGTACTCTACACGAGCAGGCCGTCGCCCCACGACCTAGCCGGATATTACTTGGTTGCAATCGGTCAAAGCAGTTACTCAAGCACAGTCTCATTCCCGATTGTTTGAACCGTGGGTACCTCACCTCGCGGCCATGGCCGGGTCCATGTTAGTTTTACAGAGCAGTCATTGGGAAAATGGACACGGGGGGATTTGAACCCCCGACCTCTGCTTTGCGAAAGCAGCGATCTTCCGCTGATCTACGTGCCCGCGGGGGCGCGGACGGTCGCTGTTCCTTAAGGGTTTGTGGAGAGCGGCGGATCCCGCTCAGGCCGCGACCATACTGGCAGGCTGGGTCAGGTCGCGCGGCGATTCCGTGGCGTCGGAGCTCCGACTTGGCTTCCCGCGCCCGGACCCCTGTTCGGGGGTCCCCGGCGCGGAGGGCGGGGAGGCCGGTGGGCTCCGGGGAGCCGCTCGGGAGCGGATGGCGATGAGCGCGTGCTCGTCCGAGTCGTAGCGGAATAACTCGGCATATCGGCCCCAGTTGATGATGTTGAGGACGTACGAATCGCTCGGAGCGGTGGTGAAGGCGAGCAGTCGCTGGACATCGTCTTCGGTCAATCGACCGTCCGGGGCGCTCTCGAGGGCGCGGAGGATGGTCTTGAACAGCGTGGTCTTCTTGAGCTGCTCCCGAAGGATGGTCTTCCGATCCCGAATCGACGCGGAGAGCAGCCGGCGACCGATATCGGTCAGGTTCGCTCGGCCCTCGACGACCTTCACGAGTCCCAGCGCCTCGGCATAGTCGATCGAGGGGAGAATCTCGTCGATTTCGAGGTCCAGGTCATCGGCCAGACGGGCCACGTCCTCGTTCCCCTTGTGCTCGTTGAGTAGCACGAGGAGGCCTTGCATCTCCGAGGGGGACGCTTTTGGGAAGACCGTTGGCACGATTCTCAACCGTTCCTGAAGGGAACCTTGCGAGGGGGACCGTGGGCTAAATAGTTTGGTCCGAACAAGGTTACTCGGTGGCTCCCGGTGCGGCTGCCGGGCCGTCGGCGCCCGTGGCGGCGTCCGCTCCGGGCGCGGCCGTGCCTGCGAGGGGTGTCTTCCCGGCCGGACCAGGCCCGGGCGCCCCTTCGGTGATCAACGAGTACAGGTGATCGGTCAGATCATAGAACGCCTCCGATTTCCGGTCCCGGGGCCTCGGGAGGGTCACCTGTACCACTGCAAGGACCCGGCTCGGGCGGTGGGACAGCACGACGATGCGGTCGGCCATCAGCAGGGCCTCTTCGATATTGTGGGTAACGAGCACAACGGCCTCGGGCGGCAGGTCCGGGTCCCGCCACAGCTGCAGTACCTCTTCCCGGAGTCCTTCGGCCGTCAGCGCGTCCAGCGCGGAGAACGGCTCGTCCATCAGCAGGACCGCCGGCTCGACTGCCAGAGCGCGGGCCAGACCGACGCGCTGACGCATCCCGCCGGAGAGCTCCCGGGGATAGGCCTCCTCAAAGCCCACGAGGCCGGTGACCGAGATGTACCGCTCGACCTGAGCGTTGATCTTCTCCGGGCTCCAGCCACGGGCCGTGAGTCCGAACGCCACGTTCTCCTTGATCGAGAGCCACGGAAGCAGTGCGAAGCTCTGGAAGACCATCGCCATCTCGTTGCAGGTGGACACGACCGGCGCGCCCCGGAATCGGACCTCGCCCGAGGTCGGTCGCTCGAGGCCCTGGATGATGCGGAGCATCGTCGATTTTCCGCAGCCGGAGGGGCCGATGATCGCCACGAAATCGCTGTCGGCGACGTCGAAACTGACGCCGTTGATGATCGAGATCGTCCCGTGGTGCGACGGGTAATCCTTCTTGATATCATCGACCTCGATGAGCGTCATGTCGTGCGGTCCGTCCTAGTCCGACTGTTTCCCAGCGCCCGGTTCAGTCGTACCTGTACTTCTCAACGGCCCGGCGATACAAAGGTTTCCACAGAAGCTCGTTCACCACGACCACCGTGACGACGAGCGCCAGGAGCGCGGCCACATAGACCGCGGCGCTGTTCTCCGCGAACCCAGCCTGAATCAGCTGGCCAATCCCTGGGACTTGGTACACCACATGGGGGGTCGTCTGGGGGCCCGAAGATGTTTGGACCGTCCTCGAGACGGATAGATATTCGGCGACGATCAAGGTATTCCACCCCCCTCCGAACGCGGTGATGGAGCCTGTGATGAACGCGGGGAAGACGGCGGGTAACAGAACCTTCCGGTAGTACGGACCCCCCTTGACGCCGAACGACCGGGCGGCCTCGTCGAGGTCGGGCGGCAGACTGCGCATCCCGGAGAGGAGGTTGAAGAACAGATACCAGATCATCCCTGTCGTCAGCAGTAGGACCGACGTCGCCTGGACGCCGACGTCGATCAGCACGACATAAACGATGAGCGGGAATATGGCCGTGGCAGGAACGGACGCGCCGATCTCGACCAGGGGTAGACCGATCCGGGCCGCCTTCGGATGCCGAGTGAGGAGGTAGGCGAGCGGGAAGGAGATCGCGAGCGAGATCGAGTAGGCGGCGATCAAGCGGCCGATGGACGAACCGAGGTCGTACGGGATCATGCGGATCTGGGCGAGGGCCGCGACACTCAGAGGATGGACATAGATCGAATAGATGGCCGCGCCCGCTGTGATGAGGAGGTACCAAGAGAAGACGAGGATCAGTCCCAGCACCACGTACCGGCCGGCCAGAGCGGCGAAGGAGCGACGCCGGGTGGGCCCTCGCCCGAGGGCAAAGGTACCGAGCGATACGAGGGGGGTGCTGGCGGTGATGAATCCGGTTCGCACCCGCCGCGCGAGCCCAGCGACCGCCCGGCGGAGCGGGGCCGTCACCCGGCGAGTGGGTGCGGTGGCCGCGTCCGCGTCCCCCGAGGGCGAGGTATCGTAGCGGTACTTCTCGGCCCACCGGCCGAGGGGTCGCCACACAGCCAAGTCGAGGACCGTGATGAGCACGATCAACACGACGAGTCCCGCCACGAGGGCGCTGCCGTTTCCGGCCCCGGCCGCGTACAAGAGATAACTCCCGATGCCCGGGAGCGCGACCGTCGATCGGGACGACGCGATGAACTCGGCGGCGACGAGAAAGAACCAGCCTCCCGTCCAAGAGAGCACCGAGTTGTAGACCAGCCGGTTGACCGTTGCAGGGAGCAGGACCTGTCGAACCCGCTGCCAGCCGTGGACCCCGAACGAATCGCTCGCCTCGCGTAACTCGCCCGGGATCGACTTCAGGGATTCGTACACCCCGAAGACCATGTTCCACGCCATTGAGGTGAAGATGAGGAAGATCGAGGCGAGGTTGATGCCGATCAGAGGAATCCCAATGAACACCGCAATCGCGACCGGAAAGAATCCGAGAATGGGGACCGATTGGAGAATGTCCAGGATCGGAATCAGGACCCGTTCGGCGCCACGATTCGTGGCGGCGAAGTACCCGTAGACGAGAGAGAATCCAAGCGAGAACCCATAGGCGACGAGCATCCGGACGAACGAGAACGAAAGGTAGTACGTCGCTTGGGGGAGGTCGCGAACGAATCCGAGATTGCCCGTGCCCGGGCCGAGGAGGAGAGCCGCGCCCGCCACGACGATAGCGGGGGCGGCCGCCACGAGGGCGTGGCGACCGGGCGAGAGTTTCGTCATCGTCGCTCGCCTCCGCCAAGGGTCGTCTCCCGGGCTACATCGCTGCGCGCGCGAAACTGGACGCGATTCGCCCCCTCGAACCCGGCCGAAGACGGCCTCGGAGTATTTCTGGCTTCGCGACTACTCGCAGCGCGCCGCCTCGAAGCGGCCGTTTCGATCGCCCTCGCGGCAACAGTTAAGAGTCGGTTCCGTCCCTCGCTCGCTCGTAGCCCCGTAGTGTAGTGGCCAATCATGCGAGACTCTGGATCTCGCGACGCAGGTTCGAATGCCGGGAGCCCCTACCGGCCCTCCGGCCGAAACTCCTGCCGGGGCTACCTCTCTTCTGCTCGGCCGCTCTCTCTGAACGTGCGGGGGTGCTCCAGCTCGGCCAATCTTCCGGCGGCGCCGGTAAGGGCTTCCGAGGCAGGGCTTAGAACCCTGTTGCCTAGGGCATTCGCCGGTTCAAAGGGGACCCGGTTCGCTACCGGGTCCCGGGAACTCCGGCCCCCCGCACTCCCCCCGCCCGCCGGTTAGCGACCGTCATGACCGATCGGATCCGGCCGGTGCCAGCCGAGATCATCTCTCGAATGGAGGCCTCCGAGATCGATGCGCTCCTGGCCCGGCTGGACCCCCAGATCTCCTCGGAGTCGGCCTTGGTCCAAGTCCATCCCGTTGGCGCGAAAACGCTCCGTGTGATCGGGGATACCCACGGGGATTGGCGGTCCGCCGAGGCCGCAATGGAGTGGTTCCTCGAGGGACCCGATGAGCGGGCGTTCGTCGGGTTGGGAGATTACGTGGACCGGGCGCCCCCCGACTGCCCGGCCGGGTCGGTCGTCAACGCGCTCTTCTTGCTCTCGGTCAAGGCCGCTTTTCCGGACCGCGTGTTTCTCATCCAGGGGAATCACGAAGCCGCGCGTCGCATCCCCGTCGTTCCTCACACCCTCCCGGAAGAGATGGAGAGAAGATGGGGGGAGGACCGACGCCGCTACTCGCGACTCATGGGCCTCCTCGAGCGCGGCCCCCTCGCCGGTTACACCTCCTCCGGCGTCTTTCTGGCCCATGGAGGCTTTCCTTCTCGACTAGCCTCTCCCTGGACCGACCGGTTCCGGTCCGTCGATGAAACGCTCCTCGTGGAGCTTCTGTGGAGGGACGTGGCCGCTTCCGATATCGATCGGGGCCTCTCCCTTCCATTCGACGAAGAGGCGTTGGACGAGTTCCTGAACGCTACGGGGCTCCATCTGTTCCTCCGAGGACACGACCCGAACGTCGTGGGCCAATCCCTCTACCACGACCACTGTTTGACGCTCCACACCTCGCGCAGGTACGAGCGGTACGGCGGGGTCTTGGCGGCGCAGGTTCCGTTGGACCGCCCGGTTCATTCGACCTGGGATCTCGAGGTGGTCCAGCTGCCGACGAGTCGGGAACCGCCGGGACCCGAGGGATCTAGAAGAACTCGCGCTCCGCGGCGCGCAGGGCCTCCACGGAGCGAGCGTTCCGGTACGCTTCGAGAAGGCGGGCGTTGAGCGCGAGGAACCCGGTTCCCCCCGCGAACGTCCCGAGTACGCGTTCGGCCCCGGCGCGGTCGCCAAGAATGTCGAGCGCGCCCGCGAAGGCCTCCGCCGTGTTGAGCTCCCCCACGCGGCCGTAGTGCTGCGGATTGCCCGCCAAGAGCCAGGGGAGTCGTCGGCGGGGCAACCGCGAGAGACCGGTGAGCGCCGGGTCGAAGCCTCCGCGTCGTTCGAGCCGGTTCCAGGAGCAGTCGACCACCAGGATCCCCGAAGAGGCCGCCCGGGGACCGTCCTGTGGAGTCAATGGGTCGGGGGCGCGGGGGTCCAGCAGGATCGGCCCCCGGTGGTTCGGGCCGGCGTTGCTCCACTCGCGGGCCAGCCCGCGACGTACGAGACGACGGCCGGTGCAGGCCTTCGGGTGGTCCTCGCCGGTGATCCGCACGAAGAGGGGAGTGGGTGGCTCAGTGGACAGGCTGCGCGTACTCTGCGAAGAGGGCATGGATCTTCCGTGTGATGGCCAACGCATCGGCAAGCGGGCGCTGCCAGAGGTTCCGGCCGAAGATGATTCCCGTCGCTCCGGCGTCCATGGAGTTCCGGACTTTAGCCAGGAGTTCCGCGTCGCCGATCTTCTCGCCGCCGGAGACGAGCACGAGAGCCCGCCCGGCGCTCTGGACGACCTTGCTAAAGGCTGCTTCGGGGGACAAGGTCAGCGTGTTGTAGGGGGCCGGCGCGTCCTTGTCCTTCTCGGAGGGAATCGGGTAGTTGACCTTCACGATGTCCGCGCCTAGCTCGAGCGCCACCCGCGCGGCGTAGTCGATGGCGTAGAGGCTGTCGCGGCCGCCTTTCTTCGCGATCGCGTCGCCCCGGGGATAGGCCCATACGATGAGCGGCATGCCGAATTTGTCCGCGTCCGCCCGGACCTGCGCCAGCTGTGCGAAGTCCCGGTCCTGCGCGGGCGATCCGACGTACACGGTGTAGCCGACGGCGTCCGCGCCGAGACGAACGGCGTCCTCGACTGTGCCCGTGAGGGCGCTGAAGGGCTGGTTATCGGGGGGGATGTTCGTCTTGCCGTTGAGCTTCAGGATCAGCGGAACTTCGCCTGCGTACGGCGAGAAGTACTTTCGCGCCAGACCGATATGGAGAGCGATGGCGGAGAAGTTTCCCTCCCGGGCGAGCCGGAACTGGTAGTCCGGGTCGAGCGCGTCGGGGTTCGCGAAGAAGTCGGCCGGGCCATGCTCGAGCCCCTGATCGATAGGGAGTACCAAGAGCGTACCTCCGCCCGGTCCGTAGTCGTAGAGCAGGCGCTTGAGCCGGGTCTTCTTGCCCGGGGTGAGGCCCATCGAATCCAGCGAAGGTCGCCGCAACTGCCGGTGGGCCGTGTGGCTTGAGGAAGAAGAGCCGACCTCGGGTCCGGGCGCCGGGAAAGCCTGAGCTGGTTCGGACATAACCTGGACGACTTACGCACGAGGTGACCCGATTTAACGGTTCGGCCGCCTCCCGCCGGGTGGGTCTCCAGCCTCCTCAGAGATGCTGAGTTGGCACGGGTGCGTGGTCCTGCACGGGTTGCCTGTAGCTGTCGAGTGCCTCGGCTCCGCACCGTCTACATGTCTGATAAGGGCGCCCGGACATAGGTCGTCCGTCCATCACGGACCCCTGGAGGAGGAAGCGAGGCCGGATGCGTCCGCAACTGGTCATCTCGGCCACGCTGCTCCTAGACGTCGTCCTGTTCGCTTTCAACCTCACCGTCGCCTTGTCGGGGGGCAGCCGGGCCGTCCTCTCTCAGGCGGTCTACGCGCTCAGCGATGTGTTCGCCGGGGCGATGGTGATGTGGGGCTTCCTCGCGTCGCAGAGGCCCCCGGATCACGAGCACCCCTTTGGGTACGGGAAGGAGCGATTCTTCTGGTCGTTCTCGGCGGGTCTTCTGGCGTTCACCTTCGCCGGGGGGTTCGTGTTGGTCGCCGGTGTGCAACAGATGTTGAACCCCCACGCGGTTCAGAACATCCCCGAGGGACTCCTCGTGGTCGGCGCCACGCTTCTCCTGAGCGTCCTCGGGATCCTGGTCGTGCTCCGTGAGCTCCGGCGAGATGAGTCTACGATCTCCGACTTCCTCGGGTCCGCGCATCAAGGGCTCAAGACGATCTTCTATCAGGACGTGATCTCGGTCCTGGGGAGTGGGGTCGCCTTCGCCGGGCTGTTGTACGAGTTCCATACCCCGAGCGGCGAAGTCGATGGCCTGACGGCGGTCATTGTTGGGGCGCTGATGATCGCCACCGGGATCGTGCTCGCGGCCGAGAGCCGGGATCTGCTTGTCGGGAAGGCGATCTCTCCCGAGCAGGCTCGGGCCGTGCTTTCCCTGGTCGAACGGGACCCGCGGGTTCGGAAGGTCCGCGGGCTCCAGTCGATGATGCTCGGTCCGGATGACGTGCTGCTGGCGTTGCGCGTCAACTTCCTCGACAATATGGATACCGACGAGATCGAGTCGTCGATCGACCATCTGTCCCTCACACTGCGGGAGGCGTTCCCGCAGGTGCGCCACCTGCTCATCGAGCCGGAGTCATGAGTCGGGGGGCGCGTCACGCCATTGGGCCGCCCCGTGCTGGGCCCGGAGGTCGTCGAGCCGCACGGTCGTGAGCAGGATGAGTGCGCCGGCGATTAACAGGAAGAACAGGTCGAGGCCTGCCGTCCCATAGACGGAATCGAGGGCCGAGACGCCCCAGATCCCGACGACCATTCCGGCGCTGATCACGAGCGAATAGAGTGCCATCGTGGTACCCCGGGAGAGAGAGCGGCTCACGTCCGCCAGGGAGGCTAGGGCGGCGGGACCGTAACCCACCGCGAAGAAGGCGCTGATCCCGATGCCCCCGAGGAGGTAGTCACGGGGCCCGTACTGGGCGATCAGGCCAGCTAGGGTCAGCAGAGAAACAAAGCCGATCGTGCCGAGGACAAGAAAGAGCGGCCTGCCTCGCCGGTCGGCCTGGCGACCGAACCAGGGCTGAGTCAGCAGGAGCACGAGACCCGCCCCTCCAATGAGAGCGGCGAGCCAGGTGAGGGGGAGCCCCACGCCCTTGGCGGCGGTGCCTAGAAAGATGAAGGCCGCGCCCAGGAGCATGTAGATCACGAACCACGGCAGGACGAGCAGCAGCACATTTCGGCGGAGGATTGCCTCACGGATGTGGCGGAGCTGGAACGTGTTCCGGTGCGTGGGCTCGGCGTACCCCCGGACCGACGCCAATGCGAACAGGAAGCCAGCGAGGAGGACGGCCGCGCCGATGCGGAACAGCCACGGCAGTTCCGAGTTGGGAAGGGTCCCGAGCGTCCCGAGCCCGGCGGCGAATCCGAGAATGTACCCCAGCAGGTTGACCGCGTCGAAGCGTCCCATCTCGAAGCCGCGCTCCGTCCGTCCGGACTGGTCCGCCACCACGGCGAGGCTGGCGGCGAGGATTGCGCCGCTTGCGATGCCGAAGAGGAGGTTTGCCCCCCCGAGAAGCCCGGCGGACCGACCGAGGGACATGATGGCGAGGAGCACCGACGCGCTGATGGTACCGCCGAGCAGGATCGGGAACCGGCCGTATCGGTCCGCGGCGAGCCCCGACACGAGCACCGTCGTGAACTCCCCAACCGGAGCGAGCGAGCTAAGGAACCCGACGAGCCCCACTTCGCCCCCGCCGATTCCGAGCGAGGTGCGGGCGAAATAGGAGGCAAAGACGGAGACGGTCAGACCGAATCCGAACCGGATGAAGAACGTCGTACCGAAGACCGCGCGCAGAAGGCGAGCGGATTCCGGGGCGGCGTGCTCCGGCCCGGCGGAGGACACGACCGGAGCTCACCGCCCGGCGGGGGCCCGTTCGATCAGCTCGATCCAGACGTCGTTGGGGTCCAGGATGAAGGCGAGCCGTCCCGACCCCCCCTGGAGCTTGTACGGCTCCTTGGCGACCCGCACTCCTTGGGCCCGGACGCGGTTCAGGAAAGCGTCGAGGTCGGGAAGCTCGAAGGCGAAATGGTCGAGCTGCTCTCCCGCTTCGAACTGGTCCTTCCCATCCCAGTGGGTCAACTCGATGCGAGCCCCGGTTTCCGGATCCTTGACGAAGGCGATCTCCGCGTGGTTCTCAGGGATGGGGCGGCGGCGTTCGAACTCGAGACCGAGCACCTCCGTGTAGAACCGGAGGCTTTCGTCCATGTTCCTGACCGTGATCGAAGTGTGCGAGAATCGCATGGTTCTCCCCGGAGGTTCAGCGTCGGTCCGGGCTATCAAGGTGGTTGTCGCTATGGATGCCCGTAACAGACGCGAAGGGGTGTGGCGCCGGGTTGCCAGTTGCTCTCCACCCGGACGAAGCCCACGCGCTCGAACTGTATCCGGTCCCCGGAGCGGCAGCCCTGAGCGCTCCCTCTCCGAGTCCGGTTCGGTGGGTCCCATCCACGTCGAGGATGTCGACGGGGAATGAGTCGGAGGCGCTCACCCACTGGATACGCGGGAGCCGCTTGTTCTCCTTCGAGGTGAAAGTGGCGACCACCGAGCCGTCCGGCCCCGGCGACACGTCCCGTGGCAGCTGAACGTTGAGAAGGTCCTTCAGCCGAATCTCCGCTCCCGCGTTCTTTACGAGCTCGGCGCCCGGGAGCCAGAACTCGGGTCCGGTGGCCACGCTGCGGCTTCCCAGCCCGGCGAGGTCCGGATGATTCGGAAGGAGGACCGGACCGAGGCCGTCCGGGTAGCGGTCGACGCGGACGAGCCGCGGGTCCGGTACGAACAGCCGTCGGGGAGTGGTGGGATCGATGATCGCTCGGTTCTCGGCGTACAGCGTCTCCGCGGGCACTTCGATGTCGGCGAGGGAGAGGCCGAACGAGAGGGTGAACCGCCGGAGGGCCTCCACCGAGATCCCGCGCCGATCCAGCGACTGGAGGCTCCAGGTCCGGGGATTCGCCCAGCCATCGTACAGACCGGACTTGACCTCGACGTAGGCCTTGCTCTTCGCGACCTTCGCCTCGCGGACCCGCAGCATCCCCCAGTGCAGGAAAGGGGGCCCGGAGATTCCCAGGAGGTTCCAGATGAACTCCTGCATCCGGTCCTCGATCACGAGGTCCTTTCCCCGGATCACGTGAGTGATCCCGAGCTCGATATCGTCGACGGCCCAGGAGAATTCGAGCAATGGCCAGACTCGATAGCGGTGGCCGACGCGGGGGTGGTCAAAGTCGCTGATCCGGAGAAGGACCCGGTCCCGGAATCCCGGATCGGGGTCCTGGAGGTCGGTCTTCAGGCGGAGCACGGCTTCGCCGGGCGCAAAGCCGCCGGAGAGCATTTTCTGCCAGTCCGCACGGGTCGTCTCGATGGGCTGCGACCGCTCCGGGCAGGCCACGCCATTCTTGCGGTTCTCCCTGAGGAGGTCAGCCGGACAGACACAGACATAGGCGGCCCCGCGGTCTATCACCCGGGCGGCCCACTCGTAGTGACGAGGAATCCGGTCCGACTTGTAGTAGGTCGCGTCCGGAGTTACACCGCATCGCTCGAGGTCGCGGAGAATCAGGTCGAAGAACTCGAGCTCCACTCGTTTCTCCTCCGAGCCGACCGTGTCGTCGAGCACCAGGAGCAACTTTCCGTGGTAGCGGCGGCGATACGCGTCGTTGATGAAGATCATCCGCGCGTTCCCGACGTGCAGCGCCCCGGAAGGGAAGGGGGCCATCCGAAGCACGACGTGACCGTCGGTCGCCCCTGCCAACGGTGGAAGTTCCCCCGGAACCGCGGCCGCGCGAACCGGAGCGGCCACCGGCCCTCCTAGTGCGGCGAGCGCCTGTTCCTGTTCCGCGCGACTCATGCTCGTGACGTCGGAGGCAACAGCACTCGCAAGCCGATTGAGCTCCGAGGCGTTGCTTCGAAGCGCCGGGTCGGACGCGAGAAGGCGAGAGACGAGGGGCCCCGCGCGCGCCTGACCCTCGTGATGGACCGCGTTGTCCAAAGCCAAGCGGCGGAGCCGGGGTTCTACGTCGGCGGGAAGCGGCACCGGCGCCGCGGACGAGCCGTTCCCTTAAGAGGATTCTTGGGGCGAACGACCGGCCGGCGCATGGCGCGAGACCGAACGGGGGTACCGGCGCTCTCCCTCGCGAAGGGCGTCCGACAATGAAATGCGTCCCTCGAGCACCTGCACGGCGAGGGTCTTCGGGATCGTGAAGTGCCCTCCGCTTTCCACACGGCTCACCCGCTGCAGGTTCGCGACCTCGCCCGGGGTAACTCGGACCGACGCGGGCGTGTGAACTCTCTGGCCTCGCGAGCGCGCGATCCGTTCCGCGGAGGCCGGATCGCGTGGTCGGGGGCGTCCCCGCGCGGTCGTACCGGACTCGTCGACAATCTCCACGGGTCTTCGTAGGCCCCACAAGACCTGGAGGATCCGGTCGCGCGCGGTCCGGTCGCCGCTCCCCACACGGAACACGATCGTCGCCCCCGGAAACCGGCGCTGTACCTGGCGGCCGAACATTGCCGCCGACTCGGGGGACTCGAGGTTTCCTTGGGCGAGAGAGGTGTCGCCTGACAAAACAGCGTACCCCGGACGGGGTCCCGGGTCGATCCCAACCACCAGCTCCTGGGTCGGGACTCCCACGAGAGCGCCCTCGACAGCGGCCCAGAGGACCGATCGATCGCTGTTGGACGCTACGGCGATGACGCGCGGATAGGAGATAGCACCGGCTTCCTCCGGACTGGTGAGGACCACCGCGACGGTGGAGGGAATCCTGTCTCCGGGTAGGAGACTCAGTGTCGGGATTCTCCGTTCACGCAAGGCACCGGCAAGATCCGCGTAGAGGGTAGGATCCCGCGTGACCAGCGCTACGGAACGGCGTCGCACTGTCTAGGTGGACGGTTAAATCACGCATATACTTTCCCGGGCCGTGGCAGTCTGTCCCCGATGTGGCACTCCCGCCGCCGAGGGCGCCCTGTTCTGTCGCCAGTGCGGGGCGACCATCCCCCAGAGTGCCCCCGCGACCGCGACATCCCCGCCGGGAGCAACGCGTCCGCTGCCTTCCGGGGGACCCGCCCCCATGCCGCTATCCCCATGGCCGCCGCCGGCAGCCCCGACCTTTGCTCCGCCGCCTCCGCTCCCTCGGGGTGCGAGGCATTGTCCGAATTGCAACAACGTGATATCGGCCGCCTCCGTCGTCTGCCCCGTATGCGGGGCCCTGGTTCCTCCCGCCGGCGGGGACGCCGGGGCCGGCGCACCGCCGCGATGATTCGGGCGGCCCAAGAGCGAATCCAGGATCTGTTCTCCCTCGCCGAGACGGACGCCCGACGATCGCCAAACAACCTGTCGCAGCGGTACGTGCTCCTGGCTCGCAAGATCGGGATGAGGTACAACGTCCGGCTACTCCGCGAGTACAGGGACGTATACTGTCGTGGCTGCTCGACTTTCTGGGTAGAAGGCCGGTCGGTGCGGACCCGGCTCCGGGCCGGTCGTCGCACGCAAACTTGTCTGCAATGCGGACGTGTCCGGCGTACCGCGATCAAGTATCGACCCGCCGGACCTCCTCCGCCGGAGGAAGCACCGGATCGGGCCGTCCGTAGGGAACAGGCGGTCCTCATCGACGAGGGACTCGATACGGAACCAGGGTCCGACCGCGACGAGGGGGAAGAGGAATAAGCACGGACTCCCCCCTAGCGCGCGAGCCGGGGTGGCCGAGCGGCCAAAGGCGGCAGACTCAAGATCTGCTCTCGTAGGAGTTCCCAGGTTCGAATCCTGGCCCCGGCAGCTTTCCGAACTCTAGTGTGCGCCAGGCTGACCCGACGGCGCATTCGAAACCCGGCTCAAAGGACGGCGACCGTTCCGCTGTTGGACAGCGCGCCTCGGACATTGAGGTACGCGCGTCGGCGTTAAGCGGGCACTCCAACTCGGCGCAATCTCTAAACTCCGTACGCTTCATCGTGATGGGCAAGCCGAAGCAGGCGCACCGATTGTCGTGCGAGGACCGGCTCAAACATTAGTACGAACGAGCCGCCCACATGGACACGTCGGACCCCTTGGAGCGGTGCGCGCAGAGGTTTGTAGTGAAGAGGGTTTTCAAGTAGCTGCCTCACCTTAGAATCGACCGCATGTTTGAAGCCCGCGTTGCGGGCGCAGAGCTTTCTGTAGTCGCGCTCGAACTCCGGCGAGACTTCGAGCTCCCAACTCAATGGGAATCACCCAGAACCTCGTCCAATGATTGAATTCTTCGGAACTTTCCCCGTCGGATCCGCCGAAGATCCTCCGCGAATTCAGGGCGTAACGCTGGATCAAGTATCCTCTCCTCGTAGGCAGCGACAATGCTCTCAATAGCTTCCGACTTGCCCTTCAATCCGTCCCGAGCTTTCACAACGTTCACGACGCGGTTGGCGTGCTCCGACAACTCCACGACGGCCTTCGGCATATCTCCGTATATCCTAGTGTAACTCCAGAATATAAGCAGTATCTGCCACTGCCCTGCTCTACTGAGCCCCTGCGGGCCCGAGGGTGCGTCCCTCACCAGTCGTCTAGAATCCGCAGAATCGTTCCGTGCCTCGCCCCGGCATAAGAAATTCCTTGCACTGTCCCCCTCAGGCTCCACCGTTGCAAAGGGGTGCGTTTTGGAGTAGGAGGTCAATTAGGCCCATCCCCGCGCTCCTCGCGGTCCCGTCATCGGCCGCGCGCGGCCTTCAATGGAGTCCGCCGCGGCCGGATCGGGCGGCTAGTTCTAGCCCGAACCCCGGAATACCTCGTCCAGGAACTCCCGCATGTCAGACAAAACGAGGTCACTCCGAACGAAGATTTCGAGATGACCCACCCCGGGAATTACACGCAGCCGAGCCCGGGGAATAAGGCCCTGAAGTCGCTCGAAGTATTCCGGCGGGCCGGATTTTCCTGACCTGAGGCTCAGAATTGGAACCCGAAGGTCCGGGAGAACAGACGCGGGGCCATCCCACGTCGTCCAAGCCTCCATCGCAAGAGCGATCATCTCCGGGTCCGCTTCCGATAGATTTTGGAAGAGCCACTCCGGCGCAGCGTACCCGTCGCTCTTCGCAAAGTCTCGAGTCTGTGCCTCCAATCCGGACTGGCGGGTGGCTTCCCCGAATCGAATGCGATCCGCTTTCGACTGAGGGGTGGAGAGGTCATCCGCCTCTAAACCGTCGAAATCGATGAACCCCACCACCCGTTCGGGGTACCGGGCAGCGAAGGCAGCCCCGACCTTCGCCCCGTCTGAGAATCCGAGGAACGCCACCCGCTTCTCACCGACCTCATCCGTCACGGCAACAACGTCGTCGCGACACTCCTCAACTCGGTGAGTGGCGAGCCCTGGAGGTCGATCGCTCTTACCCTGTCCCCGGGGGTCGATGAGAATCCGTCGAAAGCCATGAAGTCCCTCCCGATAGCCCGCCAAGTGCCACGTTCGGATGTCGGGTCCGGCCCCCGTGTAGAGGACCACGGCGGGACCGTCGCCCTCAACCTCGTAGTTTATGCGAACGCCTTCCCGGGTCACTTGCGGCATGAAGACAGATTGTGGAGGAAGCTGCCCATGGTCGCCCGAGATTGAAAAACTTCGCACGATGTTGAGCGTTCGAGTTCAGGGCCAGGTGCGAGATCGCTCCGCCCTCGTCGCTATCTCGCGCGCTCCTCGCGGTCGGCCCTCGACCGCGCGCGCCGCTCATGAAGAGGGCGTAGCCCGACGGCCCCATCAATCCAATCTAGGGAATGGGCGTTTATGTAGCTAGAACGATCGAACTGGTGCTCCCGCTGAACTCCCCGGCGCCTCTCACGAACAAGACGAGTCCCAAATCTTGCGGGTCCACTGTGCCCAAATCAATCCGGATGACCGCTCCATCGGGAATCACCGACGCGGCGGATGCGGAGCTGTTGTAGGAAGCCCAACTCCCGGACATCCACAGATGTCCGCCCATCATGTCCGAGCTTGTTTCGGCCAGAAGACCGACGTAGAACGGCGCTATCAACGAGAAACCTCCCGGTCCCCCGGGATCGTGTAGTTCGTGCCATTTTTCGTCTGCACAGAAAGTAAGATGCTTCCGTAGGTGACCGTCGGAGCTGCGGCTGTCTGGACATCCCAGGCATATTGCCCAAGGGTGCATCCCCACTCCTCCCAAGTGGTATTCGAGTCGCAGACCCCGAGCCCGCCGGTAACTCCCCCCAAAAGAAACGCTTGGGAGATTTGCGTGACCGAACCAAAGTGGACCCCGATGTACGAAGTTAAGCCCCCCGCGTGGGCGACTCCCGAAGAGGGGGTGGGACTGTAACCAAAGATTGTGCCGATGACGTAACTGTACTGGCCGTTCGGCTTCAAGAACAAAATTGAGTCCGATTCAGATGGCCCTGTGCCCGTCGTCGCGTACTGAGTTTTTTCGTTATTGTATGGCGTCTCCAGGGTGACCGACCAGTTGGTGCCGGGAGGCAGCCCAGACTCTTGGAATGCTAGGACCCCCTTGCTGTCGAACTGGGAAACGACGTAGTAGCCTCCAAAGCCGGAGATAGCGACCACGGCCACCACAAGAGCAGCGATGACCACGGTCCGACGGGAGTAACTCCGGCGGGGCACCGGCTTGAGCGTTACGGACTCCATGCCAGGATCGCGAATTCGGCAGTTCTCATGAAGTCTTAGCTTAACTCAAGTCTGCGACTAGTTGGTTCGCCGATGAGTGCAGCTCCTCGAGCCAGACCTCTCGAGTTCGCCTCGCGCTCCTCGCGGTCCGCCCTCGACCGCGCGCGCGTCCCACTTTGAGCCCTATGTATAGAATCGGAAGATTCGTTCCAAGCCTGGCCCCGGCACATGAACCTCTTTGCGCTGCCCCCTTCGACAGATGAACCTTTCCGGGACTTCCCGGGTCGGGTCGTCCGGAACCTCCCGGACGACGTCGGGTTCCCTACCTGACCAGAATATCGGCCGACCATCGAAGTCGGTTATAACAATCATTAAGACCAGCGAAGCCATAGAACCTATCACCATGGCCTCGGACCCTCTCACGACCATCCCCGTGCGAGTCTCCACTCGAGCGGAGCTCCAGCGCCTCAAGTCCGGGGGTCAGAGCTACGATGAGGTAATTCGGGCCATTCTCGAGGAGCTCGAGGAGCAGGACCCATGGTTCCAGGAGATGGAACAACGCCTAGCGGACATTCATTCCGGCAAGGTCAAGCTGGAGCCCATTGAGTCTCTCTACGCGAAGTATCCGCCCTCGGGGACTCGTCGGTCCCACCGATGATCCTTCGGGTCGTCACGTATACCCTGTTCGAGAGAGATCTTGCAGACCTCCCGGCGGACGCCCGTAACGAGATGTGGCGACTGCTTGCTGGGCTCAGGCAGCGCCCGTTCGCCTCCGGGTTGGGATACAGCGTGCATCAGCTTCGGATATCCCATCGGGAAGGCGTTCGGGTCGCGCACTTTCTGAGAGACCAGTATCGCCTTCTCTTCGAGGTGGACGGGGACCTTCTGATCCTGGCGGGTGTGGGGCGCAGACCGGGCTTCTACCGGCGTCTAGATCGACTCCGGGCCCGCGGTGCCAACCGGAGGACCTGAACCATCCTGCCCGGTTGAGACCCCGAAACTGCTGGACCTTCGAGTCGAGGATTCGAACCAAACGGCGATGTCCCCCTCCGGCTCCACCTTTGCGAAGGGGTGGTTTGTCGACCGGGGGGGTGTCCAAAATCCTAACTACCGGCTCACGCGGACAGCTTCTCGAGAGGGTTCTTCCACTTCCTTCGCCCCGTGGAACCGTAATCCGCTCGCAGCGAGCTCCCCCAGGATCTCGGGGACCCCCTCGGGAGCCGTGAGCTCCTGGCGACAGTGTTTGCCGCTCTGGCAACGGGCCTCACGAGCGGCGGTGCGCCAGCGCTTCGAGTTGTCGGTCGAACCACTCGGGGAACGAGTGCAGCCGGACCACCACACTCGCCTCGAGCTCCTCGACACCTTCGATAGACGCGACGTAGAGCTCGACTTCCTCCAAGTGGGCCGCCGATGGAGGCATGACAAGGCAGAGGAGCCCTCCTGCCTCCGGTCCGGGTCGTTCCGGCATGCCCCGAAACGCGAGGGAGAGCGGGTACCTCGTCCGGATGCGTCGCAGGATGGAGTTGCGGTCGGTCTCCGCCCGGAGCGTCACCCCGAGCAAGACCACCGGGTAGCTGAACGCCCGGAAATCGAAAATCGGAGCGAACCAAACGTCCCTGTTCTCGACGAGGTTCGCATACCGCCGCGTCATCGTCCGAGTCGAAATCCCGACTCGGTCGGCGGTCGCGCTCAACATCGCGGTCGGGTTCTCGCGGAGGGCTCGGACGATCCGTATGTCGAGGGGCGAGAGCTCCCGCTTCGGTGGTAGCATCCGCCAAGGCATCGGTACCTCGACCTCCCGTACTCCGGTGAGCCCGCGGATGATCCTCAGCGTTCGCTCGAGGGCGGCGGCGTCGGGTGTGACCACGCCGAACGTTATCCACTCCCCGAGGAACTCGACACCCGACACGGCCCCCTCGAGGGCCGCGAGGCGGGAGAACAGGTCGGCCTTCGCACGCGGATGGTGAACTCGAATGTTCACTCCGGCTCCCTGACAACCAAAGAGCGCGGGGTTGACCCGAACGTCGTACCGCCGGAGGAGTCCGCTGTCGCGCCATGCCTTCAATCGGGCCGAGACCCGGGCTCGCCTCACGCCGAGTTGCCGGGCAATACGGGTCGCGTTCAGGCGGGGGTCAACCCCTGCCATGTCGATTGCCCCCTCCCGGTACATCTCGCGGAGAATGTCGATGTCGATTGTCTCGGGTTGTAACGGGGGCCTGGTCACGTCGCTCCGCGAGTGACGCCGTCTCCTTTGAGGGTTCCGACCTTGGTCGCCGAGCTGCAAGAACCCGACAATCCATGGCCTGCGTTGTCGCGTCTGGACCAGAAACCCGTCGGCGGATCTGACCCTCGGGACGGTCTACTGGTATCTATGGACGCGATGGTCGAGACAGCAGCGGTAGATCTCTCGCAGGACCCGACAAACGACACGACGAACGGGGAACCCACCACGAAGTGGATCCTGACCGATACTGTGGTCCCGCCCTCGGGGGGGTCGACTCGGGTCGTAGTCGAGGGAAGAGCCGTCGCGATCTTCAATGTAGGCGGTCGGCTCTACGGACTCGCTTCAGAATGCGGGCACCGGGGCGCCCCCTTGGAAGATGGTTCCGTCAGGGACGGGATGGTCTCATGCAGCAAACATGGCGCACAATTCCGCTTGGACTCCGGAGCCGTGGTCGGCGGGAACATATTCATTCGCCGCTCGACCCGTCCAGTTCGAACGTACATCGTTCAGAGCCGCGGAGGCAACGTGGCGGTGGGCGTTCGCCCGCTCGAAGAGAGTCCTTAGCCCGTCTCCCTGCCCTCCCCGCCGCGCGCTCAATGCGGCCCCCTATCGACCGCGCGTTCCCTTCATCAAGCTCGCGGCTCGCATCGCCGAAGACCCCCCGCGGGCCGATCGCGATCTTCCCTCAGCCGCGCTCCGGTAGTCAAAGCTAGCTCGGAGACCGACCGGGAGGGGGTCCACCGCGACCGGGGATCAACGGGGTCAGTTGTTCGATGTCATGACGTGCCCGGAGCTTGACAATCTCGGCTTGATTCGGCGGTCCCGAGTGGGAGAGCAGATCTCCAAGTTCATCGAGGTAGTGCTCGTGACCGGACGGGGTGACTAGGAAGAGCATCCGAGCCGTCGTGGTTCCTGGGTTGGTGAACGCGTGTGGGCATCCCGCCGGAACGAACATGACGCATCCCGGGCCCCCTCGAACCACCTTGGCCCCCGTCTTCGACTCCCACGTATGCCAATCGCCCTTCGTACGAATGCGCGGCTCGAACGCGAGCAGGTCGAGTTCGCCATCGAGGATGTAGAAGAGTTCCTCGGCTTCGTGGTGGAGGTGCGCCCCCACGTCGAACCCGGGCGAAACCTCGGCCTCGAAGACCGACCACTTCTTCGACCGGTCTGCGCCCAACTTGAGCATCATACCTGAACCTCGAATCTTGCGTCCTTCGCCGGCCGAGAGCACCAGTCCGTCGGTCACATTCGTTGTCCCCCTAGCCCTGTCGCTTCGTCAGGCGTCACAGGCGGATCCACCGGATGGCAGGAGAACGAACCGATACATTAGAGCGGTGAAACGGCGCGGTCCCTCCGGCGCGCTCCTCGCAGTCAGGTCATCGGTCCCGCGTGTTCCCGATCAAACCCGAGGTACAGAATCGGAAGATTCGTTCGGAGCCTGGCCCCGGCATAAGAAATTCCTTGCATTGTCCCTCTTCGGCTCCGATGGCCTGCTCTTGTCCGGAAAAGGGTAGGTTGCGTGACCCCCAGTTGGACGCCGGTGCTGGGACTCGTACTCTTATGGCTCCACTTCTGCCCGATCCGTTGCCCCCCAGGGGTCTCGTCCACCGCTCCCACGCTGCGGCTGCCGGAGGGCACGCTGAGGGAGGCGGACCGAAGGAAGTAACATACGGGGTTATTGACTGAGGAATTGTTTCCCTCCTGTGGATGACCTAGACCTGAGCATCTACCGCTGGATGTATCCCGGCGGTGTGTGGTCCTATTGGGGAATCGACCCGAGAATTACGACCGCCGAAATTGCTCAACACGTTGGCTTGCGTCGCAAGGCCGTGTGGGCCCGGATTCGGCAGTGGAGGCAATCCGGTCTCTGGCTGGACCCCACGGTCCGCCCGAATCCCTGCCTCTTCGGGCTGAATCAATTCCAGGTTGAGATACCGGTGGCGGACGCATCCCAAGGGTGGGCCTTGGTCGAGGAACTTGGACTCGTCGGTAGGGTTCTCGTCTCGAATCTCGCCTTCACCACCACGGGAAACGGTCGCAACGTAGAGGTTGTCCAGCTAAGGTTCGCCGCTGGCGACCGGTCGGAAGTCGACCCTGTCGTGCGGCTCCTGAAGAGAATCTCACCCACGGGGAAAGTGTACGGTCCCTACAGAGACATTCCCCCCCGGTGCACGCGGGAACTGAGCCCGCTCGATTGGCGAATCCTCGCTGCCATCGTCGCCGACTCCGGTGCCTCGCTCTCCCAGATTGCGCGCTTCGTCGGTGTGACGCTCAAGACCGCCGCTCGCCGCCGCTCCGCGCTGATCGAATCCCACGCCATATGGTACCTGCCGAATATCGATTGGTCGCGGCACCCGAGTGTCTGCCTCACCCTATTCTGCCGCGATCTGCGGGATATGGATCGGATCCGCGCCGAGTTGGAAGCCCGCTACCCGCACTACCTCCCGATGTCGACGGCGGGTTTCGGATTTGTCCGGCCCATCTACGGATCACGGCCCCTCTTGGTAGTCCGAGTCCCCGCGCATTCGCCGGGCGAGACCCAAAAGCTCGAGCTGGAGCTCTCCCGGCTTCCCGGGGTGAATATGGTCCGACCCACGATTTGGGGCCCTTTCCGTTGGTTTCCCCATTGGGCGGATTCTCTGATTGCCGCGCACCTGGTCTCGAAGGGGACACGGCGCTCTGACTCGGCCACCCCCCGCCGCGGGTCGACTCCGGGGCGAAGGACTGGGCCTGGTCGGAAGATTCTAAGCTCCACGCACCCAGGGCATCCCCGCCTCGGTAACACCTGACCGACCCCCCATCACGCCGATTCGCCTGTCATCGAAGCCCCCGCCCAGGACATGCGGTCACTCGAGACCCCGCTTACCGGTCGGTTTCGCGTAAGGAAACCGGGGTTCTACTTCCTCGACACCGTCCCCAGTTCGAGGGATCTCAACCATCTATGATGAAAACCGCGAGCCTCTCGCTAGTTGTTCTCTTTGTTTTGTCAGCACTTCTGGTCGCCTCGAGCGGTTCAGCCGCAGCCGCTTATCCGGGATGTACCCACACCTATTCGGCTCCACCGGCCCAACAATGGACTATCAACAGCCCGGGAATCTACTGCCTCAAAGCAGGAACGTACGATACTCAGATCACGATCACATCCAGCAATGTCGTCCTGACGGGTGCACCCGGGACGGACCTAGGACAGGTCATCATTGAGCCGTCGTCGGTCGTCGTGAACAACTATCTGAGTGCTTTCGGAGGCTTACCCCAGGCCGCGATAATCCTTGCCGGCATCAGCGGAAGCGGCAGCAACCTGGCCGACGTCAGCGTCACGAACCTGGTCATCGACGGTGCGGCAGCCTCGTCGTCGATGGACAACTTTGCTCTCTGCTCGACTGATTATGCCGGCATAAACTTCAACGGCGCCGCCGGCTTGATCTCGAACAACATAGTCAAGAACATCTACCTGCCCCCGGACCAGGCCGGCTGCTTGGACGGCGGAGGCATCAACGCCGACACCAACAACATCGCCCCCACAGAAGCGATCACGATTACAAATAACGTGGTTCCCAACTACAACGAATACGGGATCGCGTGCTTCGGGGCGGGAGTCGAGTGCAACGTGAAGGAGAACACCGTTTCGTTTTACGCGAACTATTCTGCGCTCGCGCCGGTCTTCCCTGCCGGAATTGCCATTCTATACGGGGCCGTGGGTAAAGTGTCCTACAACATCGCCAGTGGCAACGAGTGCAACGTACCCACGATCTGCGGCCCGGACTATGTCAGTCAATACCTAGGTCAAGGGATTCTCACCGAAGAGTCGGGTGCCGGCACGGTTGTGAGCGGCAACACGGTCTACCGCAACGATATTGGGATCTGGAATTACGACGACTCAGCGAGTTCTACGAACAATTTGGTTCTGAACAACCGGGGGGAAGGAATCGTCTTGACGGATGGTACCTATACGCCGTCTGACAACCTGATTTCAGGCAGCCAGATAGGCATAGCCGTAAGCTCGGATGGTTTCGCTGGCAATCCGACGGAGGCAGGCCTCATGTTCAACCACTTCATCGGCAAATTTCCGCAAGCGCTAGTGCAGGTGGTCGCCTACAGCGCACCCTATGCCTACGCTTATGGACCCTACGCAGAGCCCGTTACGGTGACAATTGATGGACTCTCAGTAACGGTCACCCCGGGTGTATCGGGAATCCCAACCTACGTCAACCTAACAAGTCTCCCGGGCCCGTGGAATTTCCCGGTCGCCGTTCTCACGCAAGAAACGATGGGCGTTCAAGCGTTCGAGGGTTGCTTGAATACCCTCCAACTGCCGCTACGCCCGTAGCGATTGGCTCGGTATCAGTCCGATCGGAAGTCGATGATTAACTAGGTCTTCGGACGGGTTCCTCGTCGCTCCGGTCACGTCCTACCCGCGAGGTTCCGGGGGTTCACGTGTTCGGAGCATTGACGGATATGCAGAACACACTCGAAGGGGGCCCATTCCCTAACCAAAGACGTCACAGTTGACCGCTCGGACCCTTTTGTAAGCGAGGGGTTTTGTAACGGGGGGTCCGCGAGGGGTCGACATCTCCCCGGCTCGCGCGCTCCTCGCGGTCCGTCATCGAATGCGCGCCCCTACTTCGCTCCTCTAACGTGGTCCTATCGAAGGAACTATTCCCGCGTGGGGCTAGCTAGCGACATGAATCTGCCACCCAAGTTTCCTCAAAGTAGATGGCCCCACCTGCCGATTCGGACCCGCCGGCTGGTTTTGCGTCTGGCCGAGATGGGAGACGTGGAGGCTATCCAAAAAGCCGCAGCTCACCCTTCAACAAGATGGGGGGTACACCTCCTCCCTCGACCGTATTTCCGCCGTCACGCCGTCGAATTCGTGAAGCGGAAGCGAAGCCAGTTTCGAAAGCGGGAGTCCCTCGGACTTGCCGTCACCCTGGGCAACGGCGGTTCATTGGTGGGAATGATTGAGCTCAGCCATCTTTCACCGACCGATAGACGCGCAGAACTCGGGTACTGGATTGCACCGGGGCGCAGGGGACAGGGTTACGCGACCGAGGCAGCGAAAGCGATGTGCGAGGTAGGATTCGGCACCCTGCGACTTCATCGGATCGAGGCGCGAGCGTTCGCCCGAAACCGTGCTTCAATCCGCGTCTTGGAAAAGGCGGGACTCCATCACGAAGGTCGCTTCCGGGAGCGAGTGCGGTTCGGCCGTAGTTGGCTAGATGAGGTATGGTTGGCTCGTAGAGCAGGCAAGTAGGACCGCCATGCCTCGTCCGCGCTCATCGCGGTCCGGCCCTCGACCGCGCGCTCCGTTCATAAAGCCGGCGCGGCCCGCTCGAATCCACTGCGGGGTAACTTCATCAAAAACTGCCGTTGCCAGGGGTGCCAGGTAAAGTCCGTATCTCTCAAGCGAACGAGAATGCCACCGCGCTCGAGTAGACCCCGGCACCGATTATGATCAACTGGTATCCGGAAAGGTCTAGCGGCGACGACCCGGAAGTGTAGACAACCATCGTATCCCCGCGCACTAAGTTTGTATCAGACGCGCTGGAAGGCGTCCACCAGTCACTCCCACTCTCATTGTCGTGCCCGTTGAAGCCGCTGTCGAAGCTCCCAAGCAGTATACCGGAGGAACCAACAATCACCAATCCCCCTTCGATTGTGACGTAGGCCCTTTCTGGGTTCTGGATCCCGAAAAACATGTCTCCGAACGGCAAGTTGGAGTGGACCTGAAGTATCGAGAAGTTGTAGAAGTTGCAAGCTACCACAGAGCAGGTGGAGACCACCGAGTCCAACCCGCTCGAATCTCGATTAACACTCAAGTTCAACGCAGTTGCGATTGGAATTCCAATCTGGGTGCCCACGTGCACTGTAAGAATCCCGGATGCCTGGATTCCGACGACAAGAATGATTACGACTCCTACCAGGATTAGGCTCACCCAAAGCCACCGGCGGTCGGGCCGTCGGCGTTCAGCAGTGGCATCCAGGCGGATCCGTGGATCTCCCCCTGGTCCCGTGGGTACTCCGGTGCTGCCCATCCTTCCAACAAGCCACTTTAGCGACGAACTTGGCCATAACTTGGTGGACGCACCACCGTTCCGAGGCCAATCCCTTCCGAGGGGGATAAACATCCGCGTTCCGGGGTTTGATATGACAATCCCCCGGGTCTCGCGCTCCTCGCGGTCCGTCCTCGACCGCGTGCGCCGTCCATAAAGCCGCCGCGGACCGAGCGATCCCTCGCTTGACGGAAACAGTCTCTGCGTCCGGAAAAGGGTAACTTGAGTGAGGGAACCCTGGAAGGATTCTCTCCCCACGAAACTGCTTCGGAATTTCCGATAGGAAGCAGCTTTCGGATTGGGAAACTGTGGGATTTTTATCCGCAAACGGGTTCCACCGGTCACATCGGTCCCGCGTTCGAACCCCAAAGATCTGAGAAGCCCAAGGCACCACAATGCAAAAGGAGCCATACTCCGAGCGAGAGGTAGCCGAGGGCATCTGGCAGGTAGCCGGATTTCACGGAGGGGGGATTGGCGTGAATGCGGTGGTCCTGACCTCGAACGACCACACGGTCATAGTCGACACTCTCACGGTGCCACGAGAAGCCCGTCGCTTCGCGAAGAGATTCCAACGCCGGGGCACAGAGCCATTGGCTCTCGTCAATACGCACTGGCATACCGACCATACCGCGGGGAACTCCCTCTACAACTGCCCTATCTGGGGTCAGAAATCGGGTGCACGTTTCCTGAGGATCTACTGGCCGAAGTGGATGGGCGGGCCTCGGGACAAGCGAGCCCAGGGCCTCCGCATGAAGCTCCCCGACCGGACCTTCGCTCGTCGGGCATCGATCGACTTGGATGGGGAGGAGCTCCAGCTGGTTCATCTTCCGGGCCATACGACGGACTCCATCGGGGTGTGGTTGCCCGACCGTCGGATCCTCGTCGCCGGGGACGCCGTCATGGAGCTTCCGTTCCTGTATTTCGGAGGCAATAGTCAGGACGCGATTCGCTCCCTCCGGCAGGTACGACGCATGCGACCGAGGATAATCCTGCAAGGACATGGTCCGCCGTGCTCCTCCGAGCGGCTGGAGACGGACGTTCGCTACCTCGAGAAGATCCGGCTCGCCGCCCGGCAGGCTCAGGCCGGCGGTGTCGCCCGAAAGAAGTTCGTCGAGACACCGTTGGACGAGTTCCTCCCGCCGTCACGGATCCGTGCCCTGAGCGAGCCCTGGCGTCAACCGCACTACCTGCATTGCCTGAACCTGTACAAGGTCTGGGCCGAGGCGCTCAAGACCCGGCGATGACCACACTCGGCGGGGCGTCCGTGCTGCCCGGTTGGAAATACGCTCGTTTCCTAGCGAGAGGCGGTCGGGTCGACCGCTCGCACCACTTTCTAACGACTTGGTTGTGTTGGGGGGTCCCTCGACCGAGAGCTCCAGTCGCCTGAACGCAGTCGTATAGGATCGGAAGAATCGTTCCGTGCCTGGCCCCGGCAGCTGTAACTGACCCGCCGACGCGCTCGACACTACGCTAAAAATGGGGAGTCCCTTGCGCTGTTGGAAACGGGTACGACTCGCAAGTAGTGGCCAAAGCCCAGAGTCGGCCGGGAGCCCGGGATAAATAGCGCGGGGCCGTCGCGCTGAGAGTGAACGAGCCGACTTTGCGACGACCTCCGTTCGAACCCTACAAGACCAAGGTGGTCGAGCAGATTCCGAATCCTTCCCGGGACGAGCGGGAGCGGGCCTTGGAGCGCGCCCACTACAACCTCTTCAATCTCAGGTCGGACGAGGTCCGGATCGATCTATTGACCGATTCTGGCACCGGCGCGATGAGCGACCGGCAGTGGGCGGCCTTGATGCTGGGGGACGAGTCATATGCCGGGAGTCGCAACTTCGCTCACTTCGAGGAGACCGTGCGCTCCTTGACCGGTTTTCCCCACATCGTGCCCGCCCACCAGGGACGCGCCGCAGAGAACCTGCTGTTCTCGAGCGTCTGTCGACCCGGCTCCATCGTGCCGAACAACATGCACTTCGACACGACGCAGGCGCACGTTCTTCATCAAGGCGCTACTCCCGTGAATCTCGCCGTTCCCGAGGCGTACGACCCCGAGAGCGACTTCCCCTTCAAGGGAAACGTCGACCTGGCCGCCCTTGAGAAACTGCTGAACGAGGCCGGCCCGGAAAAAGTGCCGCTCGTGATGGTGACCATCACGAACAACACCGGCGGCGGCCAGCCGGTTTCCGTCGAAAATTTCGCGGGGGTAGCCCGTGTAGCCGGAGCTCACCATGTGCCGGTCTACCTCGACATGTGCCGCTGGGCTGAGAACGCTTACCTGGTCCGCGAACGCGAGCCCAGCATGGGCGGACGGACAATCCCTGAGATCGGTCGGGCGTTCTTTGACCTCGCCACGGGGGCGACGATGAGCGCGAAGAAGGATGGCCTCGTGAACATCGGGGGTTTCGTCGCGACCCGGGACGAGCGGCTCGCGGAACGGCTGAAGGAGGCCCTGATCCTTTACGAAGGCTTCCCGACATACGGTGGGCTCGCGCGCCGGGACCTCGAGGCGATGGCCGTGGGTCTCATCGAGGCGACCCAACTCGACTATCTTGAGCACCGGGTCGCCCAGGTCCGTTACTTGGCCTCGCTCCTAGAGGAGCTCGGCGTGCCCTTCTTCCACCCGGTGGGAGGCCACGGAGTCTATCTCGACGTGCGGCGGTTCCTGCCGCATCTCGGCGACGCCGATCTCCCCGGCCAGGCCTTGGTGGTCGAACTTTACCGTGAAGGAGGGGTTCGAGCGGTGGAGGTCGGGGCGCTGATGTTCGACACCGGACCCACCGGTGCGTCGCGGTCGCTCGAGCTCGTTCGCCTCGCAATCCCACGGCGCGTCTACTCTGCGACCCATCTTGCGTATGTAGCGGATGTCGTCGGCCGGGTTTACGCGCGGCGAGCTGGAATCCGAGGTCTTCGGATGACCTACCGACCGGAGCGACTGCCGCATTTCACAGCCCGTTTCGCCCCAACGTGAACCCCTTTGCCAGGCGTTCCGGGCTCCGAGCCTGTCCCGGCACGTCTGTCCGATCCGCCCGAAACGTGCTGCGCGGGGAGAGCCCCGCAGTCGGCCGTTCTGGCAGGTTTCTAACGACGGGTTTGTGTAAGGGGTACTGTCTCAATGTCCGAGAGCGATCTCGTGGGTGGATGGGAACCTTCGACGCGACGCTGACCAAGCCCGCCAAGCAGGCGGTTCTCTCGGAGCTGTGCTCAGAAACAGAAATAGTGGCGTAGGTGTCGGGCCCCGGCACCGAGCCTAACGTTCAAACGCCGTGACTCCCTACGGTCGTCAGTGAGGAGCATGGTGCAGCGGGCAAGTCGGCCGGCCCGAGCGCCGGAGATTCGCGGGAATCGGGAGGCACCCGACCCGTTCTGGCGCGGACTTCGGGACCGGGGGCACTGCGTTGGCGAACCCGTTCTCGCGCCGCGGCCGCGGAAGAGGCCGTGACCCCGCGCAACCGACCTGCCCGCCGCGCCCCGCGAGGAACCCGGCGAGCCTCCCGGGGAGAGCCCGCTCTCGTAGAGCTCCGGATCCGTGGCGGCCCCGTGCCTCACTGGATGCAGGACCTCGGCACGCGCTGGGGGGCCGGAGTCCGTCTTCACGTCTGCCGCCACACCGAGGGCTCGCCGCGTCGTCTCCTCCAGCTTCTCGAGATCAACGCGACCCCTGAGACCCTCCCTGAGATCACGGCCTTCCTTCGTAACCGGGCCAGCCCCGAAGAAGTCTCGCTCACGCAGCTCGGGCCGCATCGCCTCCTCGTTCGTCTCGTGGGCCCCCTGCCGGCGCTCTGCCACAGCGTCTTTGAGATGGGAGCCATCTGCATGAGTTGCCCCTTCCTGCCATCGACCGACGCCCAGGAAGGCGAGTCCAAGGAAGGGGAGTGGCGGGTGCTCGTCCATCGGGTCCGGGACGCCACCCCTCTCCTCGCCTCGTTCGCCACTCCGGGCAATTCGCCTGCCTCGCTGATCCGGATCGGCTCGTACCGGGGGGCCAACGACTTGACGGCTCGTCAGGAGCTGGCGGTCGGGACCGCCTTCGTGCTGGGGTACTACGACTACCCGCGCCGCGCCCAGCTCAAGGACGTTGCGAAGTCGCTCGGCGTCAGCCGCGCCACCGCGATGGAGAACCTGCGTCGCGGCATGCGGAAGCTCGCCTCTCTGCGCCAAGCGGAGGTCGGCACTGTCCGAGCCCGGTCCCCGGAGGGCGATCCCTCCGGTCGCGGGTCGGAAACTTTGGACGCCACCGGAGAGGAGACGGGAGCCGATCTTACGGGACGATGAGGGTCCGGAACCCCTTGCCGTTCCGTAGGTCCTCTGCCGCCTCCCCGATACGATCGAGCGGGAGAGTGGCGGAGACCACCGCGTCGAGGCTCACCTTTCCCTTCCGCACCATCTCGATAACGCGGGGATAGTCCACGGGCCGGCAACCGAGCGACCCGACGATCTCGTATTCGAAGAACATAAGGCGGTTGAGCGGGATCGGGACGACCGAATCGCTGTAGCCGACGACACAGAGCCGTCCTCCCCGCCGGAGGGTGGACAGGGCCAGGCTCACGGTCTCCGGCGTGCCTACGACCTCGAGCGCCACGTCCGCGCCTCCTCCGGACCTCTTCCGTACCTCGTGGCCGAGGTCGGGGTACTCTGAAGGGTTCAACGCCTCGCACGCCCCTAACTGACGAGCGGTTTCGCGTTTCTCGGCACGGAGGTCCACGGCGATCACGTTCGCGCCCGCGGCGGAGGCGAACTGGACCGCGTTGATCCCGACACCGCCGCATCCGACCACCACGACCCAATCCCCGCTCCGCACGCGGGCGCGGTGGACGACGGCATGATACGGCGTTGTCAGGGCATCGGCAATTACCGCGCTGCGCCGGAGGTCAAGGTCAGGAGGCAACGGCACGAGGTCGCGTGCCGGGACTCGGACGTACTCCGCGAAGCCCCCGTCGAAGTGGTTGCCCGGCATCTGCAGGTGGGGACAGATGTTTCCCCGGCCCGATCGGCAATAATCGCAGTTCCCGCAAGGGATCACAGAGGGGACGAGCACACGGTCCCCCACGGACCTTCCAGCACTTCCGGGTCCGAGCTCTTCGACGACGCCCGAGATCTCGTGTCCCAGAATGAGCGGAGGGGCTTTCGCCGTCGCGACGCCATGGTCGATGTAATGCAAATCTGTATGGCAGAAGCCGCACGCTGCCACCTTCACGAGAGCGTCGCCCGGTCCCGGGACCGGGCGGGGTACCTCGACGACGGCGAGCGCGCGCCCCGGGCCCTGAAAGACGGCCGCTCGCATAGTACCGAGCGCTCAACCGTCCTTCCACACAGGGGTCCGCTTCTCGAGGAACGCGCGAAGCCCTTCTTCGGCCTCTTCCGGCGCCATGAGCTCTTCGAGATAGGCGCGCTCGGCGTACGCGAGGCGGGACCACGGGTCCACTTCCGTTCTTCGAATGACCCGCTTCAGCAGCCGCAGCGCATCCAGACGGTGGCCGCACACCGTCTGAGCGGTCAAGGCGACCGAGGCGTCGAGCTCCTCGTCAGGAACCACTCGATTGACGATGCCCGCGGAGGCCGCCCGTTGGGCATCGAAAGACGTTCCGAGGAATAGTAACTCGGCCGCTTGCCGAGACCCGAGGAGATGAAAGTAACTCGCGGCTCCGAACGGTGCGAAAACTCCCAGACGGATTTCGGGCTGGCCGAACGTCGCTCCCTGGGACGCGATCGCGAGGTCGCAGGCCATCAGCAGCTCCATGCCGCCGCCGAGGCACCTTCCGTGGACCTGGGCGATCGTCGGCACGGGCAGGTTCCACAGGGTCATGAGGGTCCGGCGGAACGACTCGAACATGGCGGAGACCCGGGGCTTCAGGTGATCCTCGACGCTGAGGCCGCCGCTCCAAGACTTTCCTCCGCCGCGGAGCACGACGACGTGGGCCCCCGTGACCTGATCGCGTTGGAGAGCGCGAGTGAGCTCGTCGAGGAGTCCGATGTCGAACACGTTCGCCGGTCCGTGCTCCCACGTCACCGTTGCGCGTCCTCCGATGCGCTCGACGGAGACCGTACCGGGAGGTTTCGCGCTCATCATCTTCCTCGGTCAATCGAAGAGGATCGACTCGACGAACGTCTCGAGTTGTAGACGGGCTTGTTCGTACGTGGTCGACTTCTCCTCGAACTCCATGTGCAGATAGGGGAGGCCCCGCCCATCGAGGGCCCGCCGGTAGAGCACCACGTCCTCGAGCGCCGGCTCGCAGAACTTGGCGGTAAGGAAGAGCACGCCTTGCGCTTTCGAGGCATCGACTCGCGAGAGGACGGCCGCCCCCTTGGTTGTCGGGGTGCTCCGCACCCCGATGTCGACGGGGGTCCGGACGTACGACGTCGCGAGGCTTACCAGAGGATCGGCTCCGGGCTCGATACGCGGACACCAGCGGTGTAGCATCTGGAGCTCCTCCCCGACGACATAGCAACCGACGTCCTCCACGAGTTGTAGGAGTTCGAGGGTCGGTTGTTCGCAGAACGGGCCGATGACGATCACCCGGATCGCGTCCTTGTTCTTCCGCTCCCTTCCTTCGAGCTCGGTCAGCGCGCGCCGGAGCAGGGGAATATGGACCTCCCGGGGGAGGAGTCCGCCCAACCGGAGCAGAAGGTAGTACTCGACCAGGGTGACCTTCCAGGGCGTGTCCCGCTTCAAGACGGCAAGCCGCTCGACGAGCGCGCGCTGCTCGTTGAAGACCTCAAGTGAAGCGCGCAGGTCCTCTGGGGAGAAGGGTCGACCGGCAACGCGTTCGAGCTTCGTGATGAGGCTGCGGGTACTCCGCCACCAGGAATGGGATCGTGGCCGGGGACGTGAAGTTCTGCGGGAGGTGGAGCATGTGCGAGGGGCGCTGGGGGAGAACTCGGGAAAAGATCCCCTCGAGGTTGCGACTCACATCGCAGATGTACGGAAAGACGAACGCATCGAACGGGTCGAGGAGGCCCGTGAGGGCCATCTCGAGTGTGGATTTCGAGATCGAGCAGAGAAAGGAACCGAGCGCCGCGTCCGCGCGGCTGATCTCGAGGTTCTCCCCGCCCCCCTGCATCGCGACCGGCAGCATGGCGAAGGAGTGGACGAGCTCTTGTGGCGTGTAGACGGGAAAGCAGCCGACGGCCTTGCCGCCCACCTTCCGCCAAGCCCGGACTGTAGGGAATGTCGGATCGGCGAGGACCTCCTGGGCGAGGCGCACTATCTGCTCGACGGATGCCGCCTGAGTGAACTCCCGGAAGTCCGGCGAGATCTCGATACCGGGGGGTGTCTCACCGGTCGTAAAGTCCGCTGCCTCAGGCCGGATCTGCAGGAGTTCGGGCACGCCTATCCTCCAGCTCCCTGCGGCGCTGGGGCGAGCTTCAGGAGCCGGGAATGCCCAAGGATTGCGCTTCCGAGGGCGGCCGCATAATATGCATCGGGCGCGACGTTGACGTCCATCCCGACGGTGTCGTGGAGCGCCTTCACCATTCCGACGCTGCGGACGAGGCCTCCGACAAGCGTGACCTCCGGCTGAATCCCTACGTACCGCATCAAGGAATACGCGCGCTGGGAAAGGGACAGGAACACGCCCATCAGGATGTCCGGCAGCGGGACGCCCTCCGCGACGTTGTTGATGATCTCCGTCTCAGCGAGCACCGCGCAGACGCTTGAGATGAGCTTCGGGTGTTGTGACGCGAGCGCCTTCGGGCCCATCTCCTCGAGGGGGACCTGAAGATACTTCGAACACCGCTCGACGAACCGGCCGGCTCCCGCGGCACACTTCTCGTTCATCTTGAACTTGAGGACCTTTCCCGTCTCGGAGACGGACATGGTCCGGGAGGCTTGCGTCCCGATATCGACGACTAACCTCGTCTTGGGAAAGAGAAATACGGCGCCGCGTGCAGAGGAGGTGAAGTCGCTGACCTGCAGGTTCCGTTCGGGAATCGTGTACCGACCGAATCCGGTCGTGCAGAGGTAATCGACGTCGCCAGGTGCTATGTTCGCCGTCTCCCCCAGCTCGTCCACCACGTGACGCGCGGCCTGCACCGGGATACCCCGCGACGGGACCGAAGCCGTGGCGAGGATACGCCGACCGTCCTCGAGCAACACGCCCTTGATGACCCCGGCACCGAGATCGAGGCCACCGGTAATCACGAAGCGCCTCCCGAGAGCCGCTCGCGTCCATGGAGCGCCGCCCCCAGCGCCCCGAGGTATTGGGAGAGAGGACTCACGTTGACCGGTGCTCCGAGCCGGTGGTGGAGGGCCTGGACCATGCCTTCGTTCTGGGAGACACCCCCGGTGAACGTGATCTCGGGCTCCACACCAACCCGTTGCATCAGCGAGAGCGTCCGGTTCGCGATGCTCGCATGTAGTCCCGCGAGGATGTCCTTCGGGTCCTTGCCGCGCGACACGTACGACGTGACCTCCGACTCAGCGAACACGGTGCAGGTGCTCGTGACCTTCACGGCGCGTCGAGCTTGGAGGGAAAGCGGCCCGATCTCGCACACATCGTACCCCAACGCATTGGCGCACACATCGAGGAATCGCCCCGTCCCGGCGGCGCACTTGTCGTTCATCGCGAAGTCCACGACCTCGCCCTTCTCGTTGATCCGGATCGCCTTGGTATCCTGACCGCCGATGTCGACCACGAGGCGCGTTCCGGGGAAGAGGAAGTTGGCCCCCCGCGCGTGGCAGGAGATCTCGGTGACGACCAGCTGGCCGAAGTAGACCTTGTACCGGCCGTATCCGGTGCCCGTGATGAACGACACTTCGGCACGGGAGAGGTGAGCGTCGGCGAGCGCGGCCTCGAGGGCGCGTTCAGCATCTTTTACGATGTCGACGCCGACCACACTCAACGACTTCCCGAGGATTCGAGAATCCTCGCCAAGGATCAAGCACTTCGCCGTGGTTGAGCCGATGTCCACTCCCGCGACGATGGCGCTCATGCCGTTGCCGCTCCCACGGCGGCCGCCACGGCCCGCCGCTGTTCGAGGGATTCGAAGAAGGCGTCCATGCGGTTCTTGATCTGGGCGGGCGCGAAATAGCGGGGATCCTCGTGGTCGGACTCGATGTAGAGGGTCGGCAGCCCCTGCTCGTGGATCAACCAGTCCCTGAGGTCACCCTGTCCCGCGGTAAACGAACGACAAGATTTGATCCCGTGAATGATGGCGGCGTCTGCCTGGTACTCTTTCACGTAGTCGGCGATGATCTTCCGGCGCAACGGCCAGGACTGATTCACGTAGGCGCCGAGGCTGTACTCGGCGATGCTCTCGAACGGCCGGGTTGGGTCGTGCCGGAACCCGCGGTCGAAAAGCCCGCCGACTTTCGGATAGGTCGCGACGACCGAGACCGCGCCCCACTTCCGGAAGAAATCCCAGAAGGTCCGGTAGTTCGTGTACGGCGGAACTCCCTCGACCAGGACGCGGTACTTCTCCTCCGGCAGGGGATAGTTCCCGTCCCGCACCCGCGCTCGGACCTCCTCGTTCACTACGCCGTAGAAGTCGGCGGCCTCCGGAGTTCCCCGGAGCACGTTGATGGGGAACATGTAGAAAATCGATTCAAAGTAGGCCTCGATGGGGGAGGGGCGCAACCGGCCGGCACGGAGGAACTCTACCCACCCATCCTCGGCCCGACGGGATTCGGCCAGAACGCGCTTGAGTTCGTCCATGTCGAACGCACGGCCGGTGCGTTTCTCGAGTAAATGGACAAGTTCCCAGAGCTGGCTCACCAGGTAATCGATATCCTCCTTGCGGGGAGTTTCGTCCCGCATGTACGGGACGTCGAACATGAACAGCGGGGCGCCGTACGATTCGGCGAGCGCCTCCCACCATTTCACGTAGATATAACAACCGGAGAAGCTGCACACGAGAAGGTCGGGGCGCGGGATCTGGCCGAAGGAGGTCTTCCCGCCGAGGTCCTGGAGCCCGAGGTCGTTCTTCACGTAGCCGCAGACATCGAGCCCGTACCCGAGCGACTCGGCGTGCAGGATGTTGTCGAGCGATTGGTGCTTGATCGCGCAGTTGAGCGCCACGATCTCTGGGAAGACGACGTCGTAACCGAAGGAACGGACGATCTCGGTGAGGTTTCCCCCGACCAGCATGTAGGCGACGGGTCGGCGCGGGCCTTCGCCTGGCGCGAGGCGACCGTAGTACTCCTCCACGAGCTTACGCTGGAGGCCGCGGGCGTCGCGAAGAAAGGTGGACGAGACGCCGGTCGGGGCCGCAGGGGCCGAGATAACTTCCGACACCAGATTACCCCTCGGGAACGTCCGGTGGCAGAATGGCGGCTCCGCAACGTCCGCAGAACGCGAAATCCTCTGGAAGTCCCTTGGCTCCGCAGCTTGGGCAGCTTCGCATCGGACGCCCGAAGAGGTACTCCTCCCCCTTTCCTTCGGCGAGGCGGCGTCGGATACCCGCCACATCGGGAGGGCGTCTCTCAACGAACGCGTTCATTCCCTCGTGGGGTTCCTGATTGGCAAAGTGCAGGGAAAGCCACTCGCGACCGTGGCCCACCGTGCCGTGCCACGAGAGTTCCTTCCAGAAGTTCACCTGTTGCTTCGTGTAGCGGAGACATTCCGGGAACATTCCGAGGAGGCGATGGCTGAGGTTGTCGACCGCTGCGTCCAGCGGCGCCAGGTCGATCTGATAGCCCTTCAATCCCTTCTGCGCGAGACTGACCTCTTCGCTCGTGGGGTCCTCGACGAATTCCGTCCCCCGTCGCACTGACGGAGCGACCTCGCTCACGAGGCCCCACTCCAGAGCTTTACGGGCGGGGATTCTCTCGTTGAGAAAGAGCATCGTTCGGGCCCGGCGGTCTCCGACCGCGAGCGGCAGCCACTGGGTCGCACCGCCGCACGCCACCGAACCGACGCCGACGCCCACTTGTCCCAGATACGCGTGGGAGGCGGCCACCGAGAGGTCGCAGGCGAGGTGGAGCTCGTTTCCACCGCCCACGGTGATGCCGTTCAACCGCGCAATGGTCGGCTTGCCGCACCGCAGGAGGGCTTCGACGGCGCTCTGGAAGAGGCCCATGTATTTCCAATAGTCCCGGGGGCGTTGGGTGTACCGCTCGGCGTACTCGCGGACGTCGCCGCCAGTGCAGAACGCAGCGGATCCAGCGCCCGTCAGGACGATCACGCCGACCGCATCGTCGTTGGATGCGTCCTCGACCACGCGGGAAAGTTCTTGCAGCGTGCCCGTGGCATAGGCGTTGTACGCTTGGGGTCGATTCAGCGTGATCCGGGCGACGCCGTTGCCCTTCTCGTAGAGGAGGTCCCGGAAATCGGTCCGCCCCGGCGCGATGGGCGCGAGGACGTCACGTTCCCTGGCGGAAACGACTTGCTTGGGGTGCGCCTTCGCCATCCCATCCCGTCCGAGCTAGGGAGACGGCTCGCGGATGATGCGAGTTGTCCCGTACCGGTTAGGGGTCTCCCGTTCGCTGCTCCCCCCCGCTAAGCCCAAGAAGCGGGGCGGCGTGTCACCTCGATGCCCGTCCACTTCGCGGTCGATGGGCACGTCGCTTGGATCACTCTGGATCGTCCGGAGGCCTTGAACGCCATCGATCCCGAGTCCCACGTCGCGCTCGTAGCTGCGTGGGAGCGCTTTCGGGACGAGGACGACCTCCGTGTGGCGGTGCTCACCGGGGCGGGAACGAAGGCGTTCTGCGCCGGGGTCGACCTCAAGCGGATGGGGGAATTCTACCAGAGCGTCCCGGCGGAGCAGCGAGTGGAGCTCTGGAACCGCACACCGGGGATCGGAGGCATTACCCGCAACCTCGAGGTCGGGAAGCCGGTCATTGCCGCGGTCAACGGGCTCTGCCTCGGAGGTGGGCTCGAGCTGGCCTTGGCATGCGACATCCGTCTCGCGAGCGCGAACGCGACCTTCGGCCTGCCGGAGGTCCGATGGGCGATCATTCCTGGACAAGGCGGGACCCAGCGGCTGCCACGGGCCGTGTCACCCGCGGTCGCACTCGAGATGATACTCACCGGCCAGCCGATTGACGCCCGGAGAGCTGTGGCCATCGGTCTGGTCAACCGGGTGTACCCCCTCTCCCGCCTCCGCAACGAAGCACGGACAATGGCGGGGGCCATCGTCGCACAGCCCCCCCGCGCCGTCCAGACCGCTCTTGCGGCGGTCCGCCGGGGTCTCGCCCTGCCACTTGCCGAGGGCCTGCGGCTCGAGCAGGAGCTTGCCGACCCCCTTCGAGACAGCCCCGACAATCGCGAAGCCCGAGCGGCGTTCCGAGAGAAGCGCCCACCCCGCTGGACCGACGGTTGAACCTCCCAGGCAGCTCCTGGCGGACCTGAAGGATTCGCCCCGTGTCTGGTCCCGGCACCCATCGCCATGTTCAAGTTTAATCAGAAGCTGGTTTGTCCGGTCGCGACGAATGCACGTTGATCGCACGGCGCGCACCAATCTCTCGGAGATCGACCTTGCCCGTACTCTCTGACGTCTCTCACCCAATCCGACAGACGGCCCGGGCGCCGCGAAGGGCGCTCGCGACGCTTGCGATTGCCCTCCTTATGGGATCCATCCTCGCGGGCGTCTCGACGTGGGCGACTGACGCGTCGGACGGTGGCGTCCAAAAGTCGCCGCCCAAGCTCGCGCCCGACTCGACGGTTACGATCAACGGGAGTGTCTACGGTAAGCTGGGTGGGTGCGTCGACTGCGGCACGATCTCGCTCGCGGGGGATGCCGTCGACGCGGTGGGTAGCAGCTGCCCCATCGTAGAGACAGATGCCGGAGCGTGCACCCCCGTCGCCACCGCGCTCACGAACTCCACCGGGGCCTACACTCTGTCCGTCGCGTCAGGGACCTCATACTACGTCTACTCGACTCCACTGTCTGGCTACGGCGGGGACACCGTCCAGGTCACGGTCAGCGACTTCGGAATCACGGGGGAGAACCTCTACGCCTACGATCAGCTGCAGTACTCTAACCAAACATTCGTCCTGCCGGGATACACCTCTCTCGCTTCGTATCTGCACACGCCGAACGGAGACACCCAGGTCCCAGTGCTCTCGTTCAGCGCCGATGGGGTGTACTACGTCAACTCGTCGAGCGATCTCGTCTTCTATTCGCTCGCCACCGGAACGGTGAAACTGATCGCGCCGTGGACCCAACTCTATGCTCCCGCAGGGTACGCGGGGGAACAGCAGAACGCGTTTTTCCTGACGCTCGACGGATCCTATGCCTACGAGTTGGGGTGTGACTCCGCTTGTGCGACCGGGTCCCCCGTCGTGGTCCATGCCGTGAACGTCACGACGGGGAGGACGTTCGTCTGGACGCTGACGCGCTTGACCTACGGCGCTACGGCGAACAACGTCCAGGTGAACATGGTCGGGCTCAACGGCAACGACTCGATCATGAGCATCCTCACCTCGGCGACTTCCAATCCCGTATACGCCTACAACATCTGGAACTCCACCCAATGGCTTCTGGGCAACCTGAATTATTTCGAGGCAAACAATTGCTACTGGGTGCCTGCGCTCGATTCGTACATCGATATTCAGGCAGCCGGTTCCGCTGCCGATGGGATCCAGCAATTCCAATTGCAGAAGACGGGCGGCGACTGGGTCCACCTATCCGACGTCTTCCACAGCGCGAGCTATCCCGGAGGAGGGGTCACCGCCAACTGGGTGAACGGACTGACACTCAACTTGACGCTCGGGGAGATATCCTACAGCTACGGCGATTCAGTGAAAGGAACCATCGTCTCCGCCGTGTATGCGTACGGTCCGAGTGGGATCCTCTCGCATCGCGTCAACGCCGTCGAGACAGCCCGTCTCCAGGGACTGTCGTACGCCGATGAACACCGGTTGGAGATCACCACAGGGGCGCCCACCCCCGAGGGGTACTTCTCTCCCTACTTTTACAATCAGAGCTGGGTGATCAATCCCTTCACTTCGTCCACGACCTACTACGACACGAACGTTACGGAAGGGACGCTCTTCTCTTGCGCCAGCAGCCCGGAGTGCGGCCTGTCGAGCATCGGGGAGAGCAGCACCCCCGGGCCGGTCGCCTCGCACTTCTTCGTGAACGGGTCCTACGCGGTCAGCGGGTATTCGGTGGACTGTGCCCGGACCTGCCCGCTGCTCGGGACGACACCGGGAACCACTCTCGGGACGGTCTACTGGCTCTGGAACTCCCCGCTGCCCGAGTTCCCCTTTCCCTCGACCGCGGACCTCGCGCAGACGACCCCGTATCCGCTGGTTCTGTCGAGTTCTACGGCGGGATCGACCGTCAGCGTCCAATGGACCCCGCCGACGCAATACCCGGTCGCCAACTACACCTTCTTCTGGGGGACTACCCCGGGGGTCTGGACCCAGATCTTGAACCTCAGTTCGACGGCGAGCGGTGATACGATCACCGGGCTCTCGGGGGGAGAGACGGTCTACTACGGGGCCGAAGTCTGGAACCTCCACTTCCACAGCGCCCTGACCACCGGCAGCGCGACCATCGGGAGCACGCCCGCCGGGCCGACCGGGCTCTCGGTCTCCTCGGTCACGACCACGTCGGTCAGTCTGACATGGACGAATCCGGCCGGAACGATGGTCAACGATACGGTCTACTACGGAACTGTCTGCGGGGACTACCCGCTGGCGTTCTCGACCGGAGGAGCCGCGACTTCAGCAACGATCAGTGGATTGTCAGAGGGCACCGCCTACTGCTTCGCGGTGGCGGCGTGGAGCATCACCGGAATGTCGGCTCTCAGCAGCACGGTCACCGCCACCCCGTCGGGGGTCCCGTCGGCGCCGACCTCGCTGCACTCGGTCGCGAGCACCCTGACCTCCGTTTCACTGGCGTGGACTCAATCCCCGGGAACCGTTTTCAACAACACGCTCTACTCGGGGAACTCGTGCGGGACCTGGAACATCGGGGTTACCTCGACCGGCGGCGCCACCGACTCGCACACCGTTTCCGGCCTCGCTCAGGCCACCTCCTACTGCTTCGCCGTCAGCGCCTGGAACGCCGCCGGTCAGTCGACGCTAAGTTCCGTCGCGGTGGTCTCCACGGTCGGCCTCCCTTCAGCCCCGACTGGGATCGCGGCCGGCACCATCACCACCACCACGGTGCCACTGACATGGACGAACCCACCGGGAACCGTGACGAATGACACGGTGTTCCAGGCAGCCTCCTCTTTCAACCGGGCGTGTTCGCCGACGGGCGACTACAGGTCGGCCTTCTCCGTCGCCATTGCGAACCACTTCACTGTGACCGGCCTGGTGTCGGGGAGCTTCTATTGTTTTGCCGTGGCGGCCTGGAACGCCACCGGGATGTCCGCTCTGGATCCGCTCCCGACTTCGGTGGAAACGCTCCACGTTCCGCTGGCTCCGATGACACTCACAGCGACTTCCTCCACCACCTCGACGGTCTCCCTTTCGTGGACCAACCCACCCGGGACGGTTACGAACAACACCGTGTTCTGGGGGCCTACGTGCGGAACGTATCCGGACGCCCACTCGATGGGGCGCCCCGCCACGACGTACACAGTGACGGGGCTGAAGCCCGGAACGGAGTACTGCTTCGCGGTATCGGCCTGGAACGTGAGCGTGATGTCCTTGCTCAACAGCACGTTGGGCGCTACCGTGCACCTCAGCTCCGCTTGGCCGACCATCCTGGGGCTTCCCGACGACGACGGAGTCCTGGTCATCGGCGCCCTCGGAGCGCTCCTCGCTGCCACGGCCATTTGGGTCGTCGTTCGCCGGAAGGGAAGAAATCCTCCCGCCACGGAGTCTAGCAGCGGGACCCCATCGAGTTCCCGGTAATTCAGACCGGTTATACGACACCACCCCGTCGGGCGATTTGCGTCGTGCCGTCGCCGGAAGCGCCAGGCAAGGAGAGCTCGCTCGGCCCATACGCATAAACTACGTCCACGCGTTCCATCGGTTCGTGCACCGAGTCCTCACGATCCTCGGGGTGGCGCTGGTGGTCCTCGGTCTCGTGTTCTCGTTCGTTCCGCTCTTAGATGGTCCGTCGCAGGTTCTGACGCCTTCCCAACCCACCGCGGCCTTCAACGCGACGACGCCGATTTCCCTCACAAGCGATTGGACGATCGGCATGAGCTGGACTTCGAACCAGAAGGTCTCCCTGCTCGTGGTCGTCTGCCGCGCGATCAACCAGACCGCCTCCTCGTTACAGACGGTGTGCCCGGGAGCTTCCCTCACCGTCCTCAACGGGACCTCCGGCTCCGGAACGTTCTCGGTGCCGATCGGGGGCACGCTGCTCGTCGGGATTGTCTCGGCCCCAAGTCAGGGGCTCCACGTCGACGTTCAGCTGAAACCAACGCTGGCCTCGATCGGAGCGATCCTCGTGATCGGAGGAGCGGGCGTCACCGTGGTGGGGTTGCTTCCGCGTCGGAAGCCTCGCCCTCCGGCACCGACCGCTTCGAGCGCCCCTGAGGGCGGGGTCCTATAGCACCTACGCGATCGGCGTCACGAACGTCGGCTGGTAGTTCTTCGGGAAGGAGCCGACGATCGGGATCGAGTGGCGGCACACGAGGCACCGGTTCTGATCGTCGAGGCCCCACCGACGGATCGTGAACCCGTATCGCTCGACCGCCACCGACCCGCATCCGGGACAGTACGTATGCTCGAGCGGGTGTCCCCAGACGTTGCCCAGATAGGCATACTTCAGCCCCTCTTCGACCGCAATGGCGTGCATGCGCTCCAGCGTGCGGATGGGCGTCTCCGGGAAGTCCATCATCTTGTAGTCCGGATGGAACCGGAGGAGGTGAAACGGAGTCTCGGGGCCCAGCTCGTCGCAGACGAAGCGCGCGAGACGCCGGCACGCAGCCTCGTCGTCCCCTACCTGGGGCACGATGAGGTTCGTTACCTCGACGTGGACGCCTCCGCGCTTGAGACGAACGAGCGTGTCGAGGATCGGCGCCGGCCCTTTGGCCGTGATGTACTTCCGGAGGAACCCTTCCTCCCCACTTCCCTTGAAGTCGACGCTGATCGCGTCGAGGTGGCCGACCAACGCGTCGACGGCCTCGTGCGTCATGTAGCCGTTCGTAACAAAGTTGGCGAAAAGACCGTGGCGCTTCGCCACCGCCATCACGTCCAGGGCGTACTCGATGAAGATGGTCGGCTCGTTGTAGGTGAAGGTCAGGCCCTGGCAATCGAACCGCTCGGCCCAGTCGACCGCTTGGGTGGGGGACAGGGGGCGTCCCTGAACCTCGCGCTCTTGGGAGATTTCGGCGTTCTGGCAGTAGAGGCAGCGCCAGTTACAGCCCACGGTGCCGATCGACAGGACGCGGCTCCCCGGATGGAAATGCGATAGGGGCTTCTTCTCCACCGGGTCGATTTGGACCGCCGCGGCCCGGCCGTAGCTGAGGAGCTCGAGGCCGCCGCCGACGTTCTTTCGGACGAAGCAGAACCCGTGGGAACCTTCCGGGATCGTGCAGTATCGCGCACAGGCCGTGCAGCGGACCTTCTGGTCCGGCAGCGTCTCGAAGAGGGTACAAATGTGCGCCATTTTCGCTCGCGGACCGTCCTCATTCTAGGAAGGCCGCCCGGGGGCTTAAAGAGGGGATAAAGCGAGGATAACCGCAGTTCGTTTCCCCCCAGGGGGAAGTCCGCCCCTACGCAACCTTTGAAGCCCTGCGAACGGTGAGGCGCTCATGTCCCCTTCGGCCGACGCCTCGAAGACGTCGGAGGCCGGAGCCCTCGCAGCGGTCGAACGCGAAGTTCTAGCTCGCATCGCGCCGGACCCTACACTCCTCGCACGACTGGCGGAGGTGCGGGAGCACCTCGTCCGCCGGGCTTCGACGGAGTCGAGCCACCGCGGCATACCGCTTCGCCGAGCCCTCGTAGCCGGCAGCGCGGCGCGGGGAACGTTTCTCCATGAACGATTCGATATCGATCTGTTCTTGCTTTTCCCGCCGGACCTCCCCCGCGAGCGCCTCGAGTCGGAGGGGCTCCGCCTGGCCGAGGCGATCCTGGAGTCGCCCGAAAAGCACTACGCGGAGCACCCTTACCTCCGGGGCCGCTTCGAAGGCTTCACCGTCGAGGCCGTTCCCGGATACGCCATCGAGGACCCGTCGCACCCGCTCACCGCCGTCGACCGGACCCCCTTTCACCAGGAGTACCTCGCAGCGCACCTGGCGCCTGAACAGATAGACCAGGTTCGTCTCGCGAAGCAGTTCCTGCGAAGCCTGGACGTCTACGGCTCCGAAGCGAAAACGGCGGGGTTCTCCGGGTACCTAGTGGAACTCCTGATCGTGCGATTCGGGTCGCTCGGGTCGCTTCTCCAGGCCGCCCGGGGCTGGCGAATCCCGGTCCGGCTCGCCTCCCCCGGGAGCCGGCCCGCGGTCCCCGAGGACGTGGCGATGATCCTCGACGACCCGGTGGACCCCCACCGAAACGTCGCCACCGCACTGTCCGCCGAGAGCCTGGCCCGGTTCATCTTCGCCGCGCGCGAGTTCCTCCGGGCGCCCTCCGTCTCGGCATTCTTCCCGGCGCCACCCGCTCCGATCTCGATCGCCGACGCGAAGGCTCGGGTCGCCGCCCGCGGAACGCACGTAGCCGTCGTGCGTCTGCCCCGACCGGCACTGGTCGACGATATTCTCTACCCGCAGCTGCGCAAAGCCGAGCGGAGCGTGGGAGCCGAAGCCTCCCGACTCGGATTCGATGTGCTGGGCACGTCCAGTGTGGCCGGCGTGTCCGACCTATGGGTCGGGCTGGAGACGAGCACGTCGACCTTGCCGAACGTACGGGTGCAGGACGGTCCGCCGCCGGGGATGGCGCATGCCGACGCGTTCCTCGCCAAATGGAACGCTTCGGGGGCGTCCATCCTGCAAGGCCCCTACCTGCAATCGGACGGCAAGCTGGCCGTGGATGTCGCCCGGGAGGAGACCCGGTTGGAGGCGCTCCTCGGAGCGGCGGTGCCGGGTCTCGCGCTCGGCCGCGACCTCCGTGAAGCGTCCAAGACCGGTGTCTGGGCCCGGCCGCTCGAGACTCTCGACGCCTCGCCGGAGCTTTCCCAACTCCTCGACCGCCTCCTCGATAAGCGCCTCCCATGGGCGCCGGCCCGCCGCGTCGCGCCGGGCCACTAGTGCACGTTGGCGAAGAGGAACCAGAAGCCGAGCCAGCCAAAGATCTCCATGAGGAAGAGGCCGGCCCAGTCTCCCTTGGTGTAGATCTTCGCCTGGTCGTGAATCCGGGGAAGCACGACCGGTACCGCCACGATGATCAAGATAGCGATCACGACCGGGACGAACCAGGGCAATCCCACGACGCCCAGCGCCCAGGAAAGCAGTCCGAGCAGGACCGCCACGAGGAGAGCGATGGTCGTCGCCGTGGTCATCTCGAACTCGTGGTCGAGGAAGGTCTTGGAATCGAACACGGGGAACTCGAAGGGCGGTTCGGCCGCCTCCTCCACCTTTCGACGGGCCTTCTTCGCCATCCGTTACGCCTTCCGCGGTCCAACGGCGCTTCGATAAAGCTCCTCGGCCCGGTAGGAGCTGCGCACGAGGGGCCCGGATTCCACTCCCGAGAACCCTCGGGCGAGGGCGGTCTTCCGAAGCATCTCGAACTCATTGGGAGTCGGATAGCGCACCACCGGCGCGTGCGCCGCAGACGGTCGGAGGTACTGGCCCAAGGTCAGAAGGTCCACGTCCGACCGCCGCAGGTCGTCGAACGCGACGGCCAGCTCGTCGTCGGTTTCCCCGAGGCCCAGCATCACGGAGCTCTTCGTGACCAAGGGGACGGAGGCGAGGCGCTTCGCCTGACGGAGCACGTCCAACGACTGGTCGTATCCCGCGCGATGGTCCCGTGCCATTGGGGAGAGGCGGCGCACCGTCTCGAGGTTGTGAGCCAGCACGTCGGGTCCGGCGTCCAGTACCGTGCGCAGCGAGGTCTCCCGGCCTAGAAGGTCGCCGATGAGAAGCTCGACCAGCGTCTCCGGACAGCGCACTCGGATCGCGCGCACCGTCCCGGCGAGCACGGAGGCGCCCCCGTCATCCAGATCGTCGCGACAGACCTGAGTGAGCACGACGTACCGAAGGCCCCACTCCCGGACCGCTTCGGCCACGCGCTCCGGCTCGGTCTGGTCGACTTCGCCGTGGGACCAGCGCGTGTTCACGGCGCAGAAGGCGCAACGTCGCGTGCAATCGGTGCCCAACAGCATCAGGGTCGCGGTCCCGGCGGACCAGCACTCGGGTAGATTCGGGCACCGCGCCTCCTGACAGACCGTGCCCAGTCGATGCGTCGCGAGTAGCGCCCGGACCTCCGGGTAGACCGAACCCGCCGGAGGTCGAATCCGTATCCACTCGGGCAGGGACCTGAGAGAGATCGCCTCTGCACTAGTGGTCGCCATGAGCCCCGGACCGTTGCGAGCGGGCCACCACCTTTAGCGTTTCCTCGAACGGCGGGGCCGTACCCGTTCCTCGACGAGCAGTTCCAACGTGCTCGCGGGAAGCTCGTTCATCGCCAAACGGGCGGACTGACCGGCCGCCGCGGCGGCCTCCACCTCGACGAGGCCATCGCGTTCGAGTTCCTTGATGGTGCGCCAGAACGTCACGCGGCTCATCGGCTTCGCTCCGTGTTCCTCCGCGACGACCGCGTAGGCCTGCCGCACCTTCTCGGTGGTCGCGTTGCTGCGAGGGCCCTTGAGCGAACGGGCGAGACCGAGGAGCACCAGAAGAGCCGTGGCGGAGAGACCCGTCAACTTCTCCTCGGTCAGGGTGGGAGCGATCGAGCCCTTCGCCGCCCGCACGTCCTCGGGGGTGACCTCGTCGCGGCCGGCCGACTCCGCCGCCTGCGCCGCGCTCGATAAGACCTCGAGCGCGAACCGAGCGTCTCCGGTGGCTCCGGCCGAATGGGCAACTTGCGCGAGGACCTCCGGGGAGTAACTGCCGGGGCGGAGCGCCAACTTGGCCCGGGCCGAGAGTATCACCTCCAGCTGGCCCACATCGTACGGTACCAGGTGGAGCCGGTGCGTGACCCCGAAACTCGACCGGCTCGCCGTGTCGAGGAAGGGAAGGATATCATCGGGAGCGATGAGGAGCAACGAGATAGAGCCGAGGCCTACCTCGTGGGCCCGGGACAAGAGATAGACGAGTTTGGTGCCCTGGCGCACCAGCGCGCCCACTTCATCGAGAACCACAAGCAAGTGACGCGGGTCGCGCCGGATCCCCTGCTCGAAGACGTCCAGCATCTCCGAAAGACCGTACCCCCGGTCCGGGAGCGAGACTCCAACGCCACGGAGCAGATCGAGGAGAACGGTTCGGTCGCTCGCTCGGCGCCAACAGTTGACATAGAGCGGATGGACCGGAAGGCCCCCGATCTTCACGCGCTGCCGGAGGTCGTCGGAGAGGCGACGCGCGAGAGCCGTCTTACCGCTCCCTACGCCCCCGGTGATCAGGGTGTGGTACGGAACACCGTGACTGAGCCGGGCCCGGTATCGCTCTTCCAATATCCGGTACTCCCGTTCCCGACCGGGCAAGGCCGGCGGAACGAAGCCCGGGTCGAGCGTCTCCTCGCGGACAAGGATCGTTGGCATGGTGGGGATTGGGACCGAGCAATCCCCCGGTGGATTAAGCTCGCGCCCGGGCGCGGACGCTTTGACGTAGAACCCACGGCGTCAGCCGTCGACCGAGCTGGGCGAGGAGCTGTTGAGGCGTCCTGCGCGCGTCGAGCACGACCCATCCGGGGTTCCTTGCGAGCTGACGGTACGTCCGAGAAGCCCGCCGTAGGACCTCGTGTTGCTCCGTCGGATCTTGAACGCCACCCCGATGGCGCATGCGTGCCTGGGAGAGGTTCAGTGGGAGCGTGAGCAGGACGACTCGGTCCGGGACGATCGCCGCCTCGTGCTGCATCCGCTCCAACTCCCGCCGTCGCCGCGGGGGCAGCGCGCTCCCCTGGTACGCAAGGGTGGAGTAGAACGACCGGTCGAGGAGGACAACGGTCCCACGACGAAGCGCTCGCTCGATCCGGCTCCGCTGGCGTCGTCGGTCCTCTGTGAACGCCATCGCCGCCGTCCATGGGTCACGACCCGACGTTCGGCGAGCCCGTCGGCCGGTTGGGCCTCGGGAGGGCTCCTGAAGTTCGAGCACCCGCATCCCGTGAGCACGCCATTGACGGGCCAGCGCATGTTGGAGGGTGGTCTTGCCGGTCCCGTCAATCCCCTCGATCGCCACGAGAGGCGCCCGTTCAAGAGAGGTCACGCGGATCCCTCCGCGTGTCGTTCGGGAGTGAATCCGTACAATTTCCGCACGGACTCAACAAAGGGAATCCGGAGCCTATCCACTTGGTCGGGGTGATACCGAGCGATAGCCGCCGCTCGGCGGGGAACGGTCGCGATGTCGAGCACCGCGCCCGGCCGCCGGGGGTCATCGAGGAAATCGGTCTCGAGGAACCACGGGCCGTCGTCGTTCAACACCGCCGCGACGCCCTCCTTCCGGGCCAACAAGGAGGGAGTTATCCCGGAACGCTCAGGAGCCGGGACGTAGGTCAGGGCGTAATGCTTCACGACCCGTTCGGGCGATAACCCCGCCGCGCGAGCCTGGTCGCTCAGCGCCCGGTACCCCTCGGCTGTAAGGTCCTCGCAGTGGACCACGGCAGGGCAGCCCACGTCGTGCGCGACCTCGAGCGCATGCAAGAATATCTGTCGAGCCGCCACTCCCCGGTCCTCGGGTACGGGAAAGTGGGGCCATCCAACCTCCCCCAGCGCAACCGCCCGATGCTCTCGGACCCAGGTTCCGGCGAGGTCCAGGGTCTGCATCTGGACCTCTACTGCCTTCGATAGCCCCAGCGCGTCGGAGGCGGCAAGGAGGTCCACGGGGTAGGGTGCGATGACGAGCGATGTCCGGACCGGGGTTTCGACCTCTATACGGTGGGCCAGCTGCTCGATGCTCTCGAACTGGGCGCGATAGTCCTCGACCGACCGCAGCGGACTATGGTTCCAGTTGTGGGTCGTGAGGAAGAGGTGCGAGCCTCCTTCTCGATGGAAGCGACGGGCCGCCTCCACGCCCTCGCCGCCCGGCGAAAGGTGACAGTGATGATCGACGACCGGCAGGTCAGCCGGGAGCGTCACGCCGTCCGCCCGACGGGACCTAGCGCAGCAGTCCCGCGCCGCGAAGCTCTTCGGTGATCTTGTTCACAGCGAGCTCGACGTCGGAGGGCTTCCGGGCGCCGGTGCAGACGAGCTTGCCGCTGCCGAACAGCAGCACTACGACGCGAGGCTCCTCGATCCGGCAGACGAGGCCGGGGAACTGCTCGGGCTCGTATTCCACGCGGTCCAGTCCCAGAGTGACGGCGATGGCATTGAGGTTGATCTCGGAACCGAGGTCCGAGCTGGCGACGATGTTCTGCACCTCGATTCGCGGGTGCATGTTGATCTTCTGTCCGCCCTTCTTGATCTGCTGGGAGACGGTGAGGATCGACTGCTCCACCTCATTCATGCTCTTCGCGCCGGTGCAGACGACCTTGCCGGATCGGAAGAGGAGAATGGCCGTCTTCGGCTGCTTGAGCCGATAGATCAGGCCGGGGAATTGCTCGGGCTCGTACTCGGCCCCGTCCAGCCCCAATGCGATCGACTGGAGGTCCAATTCATCCCCGAGCGAGGTCGAGGCGACGACATTTTCGATGCGAATCTTAGGCATAAAGACCCTCGCGCTTGCATTTAAATAGGGTTTATATAACCTCGCTTGAATACACGGCCTTCCGCTCGGTCCGCCCGAAGGAGAGAGAACCTTCCGGAATCCTGACCTCAGAGGGCCTGGCTCCGCCAGCGACGCAATTCCCCTCGGGGCTCCGACCACCATACGTCGGGCTGGGTGAGCCACGTCACGAATTCTCGGAGCACACGGAGGGTGAATCCCCACACCACGTGACCCTCGAAAACGACTGTATCGACTTGGATCTCGCCAAACATGGTGGGTCGGGGCCGGGTCTCGGTCTGTTCGAGCGCCTGGAGGGGAAGCCAGAAGGTCGTAGCGACCTCTTCAGGGTCCACGCTTCCTGAGTTCTCCGGTGCGCCTGCGACGCGGCCCACAAATACCGCGACTCGTAGGCCCGAGGGCCGGGCGCGCCTAACGTCGAATATCCGGGGCGGTCCGTCGAGGAACGAGGGACGAATCCCGACCTCTTCGTGAAGCTCGCGAAGAACGGTCTCCGTTAGCGAGCAGTCCTCGGGCATCTTGTGACCGCCCGGCAGACCCACCTGGCCGGACCAGGGGTCGCCCGGTCGCTCGGCACGCTGTTCCGCCAGCACCTCTAGACCCATCCGGCCGGATCGGAGCAGGATAAGTACGGCGGCGTCGGCCCGATCCGATGGCGGAGGGTCAGCGGGCAGGGTGGCGAATCGAACCTGGAGCTGCGCGGCGGGGTCGGGGTGTTCGGTCCCCGACGCGCTCACGACTGCCAGTCGAAGCGGACCTTCTCTCGGACGGTCTGGCTATCGACCGGGTTCTCTTTGCGGGGACGGTCGCCTCGTTCGTAAACGGCGAGGCGCGCGGTCAAATCGGCCACCTGTCGCTCCAGCTGTGCGACACGCGCCTGTAGTTGCTCTACGGAGGGTCCGGCCATCGGTATCCCACCGGGGAGATGCTTCGGAGGCTTTTATCGGCGACCGTCGGGCGGCGGGGCTGCGCGAGTCGAATTTCGGGCGAACCAGTCAAGCAGGATCTGCGCGGTCTCCTCAGGACGTTCGATCGGGATCAGGTGCCCGGTGTTCGGAAACAGTCTGACCTCGGAGCCGGGGATCGCCTGGCGCAGGAGGCGAGCATGGGAAGGATCCACCACGCTGTCGTCCAGCCCCTGCAAGATGAGCGTGGGCGTGTGCACCTTGCCCAACCGGGACCGAAGGTCGTAGTCCTTCATCGCCAGCGCCCATTGGACCACGCCCCGCAAATTGCGTTCCTCTTGCGACTTGGCAATCCGCTCGGCGAGGTCCATGTGGGCTTCTAGCCAATCGGGCGCGAACAGATCCATCGCAAGTCGCCGAGAGTAGGCCGCCGGTCCTTCGTCGCGCAAGATGTCCGCCCAGCCTTGGCCGACGGCACGCGTATGGTTGTCCATGTGGCCCATGGCCCCGAACACAGCAAGGCTGCGGACGCGACTCGGGTCATCGACCAGGAGCCGGAGGGCGAGAAGCCCGCCCCCGCTGAGGCCGACCAGCTGGATGGGGCCCGTCTTCCGGTCGTCGAGAAGCTTCCGGACATCTCCCTCGAACTCTCCGAACGTGTACCGCGCTCCTTCGGGGAGCGGAGACCGGCCATGTCCTCGAAGATCCGGCGCCAGGACTCGGTACGACTTGGCGAGGGTCGGGATCTGGTAGTCCCAGACCGTGTGGTCTCCTCCCAATCCATGCAGGAGCAGCACGGGGTCTCCCGAGCCCTCCTCCCGGACATAGAGGGCTATCGGCGGCGAGACGGTCTCCGGCACGCGGGCGCTCACTGGCGTGTCATATTTAACGCGGAACCGAGAGCCGAAAGTCTCCCGTCCCCTCGCGGGGAGCGTGACTGAGAAACCGCTCGGGCGTTGAGCGGGCTTCCTCCGTCCGTCGTTTCCTCTCGACCCTACCCTGCGAAGTGGGGGGAGGCCCCGCAAAGGCCAGTGTGCAGCCAGCCCGCAGGGGCGGCCTTGCGGCCGCAAACCTCCCCGAGCGCTCAGCCCTCTGCCGACCGAAATACTCTCGCCCTCGCCCGCATGGCCCTGGGCGACGGGACTGGCGAACCTACCGTCGGTTCCTCCGGAACGGCATGGGAAGAACCCTCGAGCTCCTCTCCGAACGGATCTCCGAACGACCGCCTCCCTACTCCGTCCGACCTCCGCACACCCGAGGTCGACCCCCGACCGACCCTCGCGGCCTCGTGCGGTTCCTTCTCCTCCGAGCCTTGACCGGGTGGTCCTTCGACACCACCCACGCGATGCTCGCGGCCCTCCCGGAACTCGCCCATCGACTGCGGTTCCGTCGAGTGCCAGCGGCCTCGACCATCGCCCAGCTCGTCGAGAAGGTTCCTCTCTCCTACTTCGAGGCGCTCCTCCGCGAGACTGGGGCGGACCGACTGCAGGGGTCCGTCGCGCATGTGGCGGGCGACGCCACGGGCATCGGCCAACACCGCCACGAGCGCTGGATCGACCTACGGAACTTTCGCCCCGGCCATCGCCATCGGTTCGTGAAACTCCACGCCCTCGTGGTGACCCGCGCTCGATGGCCCTTCTTCGTGGCGGCGACGGTCACGCCTGGGAACGTCAACGAATCGCCGGCGTTCCCCACGCTCTTCGGCCAACTCGACCCGAGCCTCTCGCTCGGGAACGTGGCCCTCGACAAGGGCTACCAATCCCGCGCCATCGCCCAGGCGATCGCCGACCGGGGCGGTCGGCCGGTCATCGCCCTGCAAGACCGGGTGACCAGTTGGGCCCTGGGACACCCCGCGTGGCACCGGATGGTCCGCGAAGCGCGGGACGACCGTCGAAGATATCGTGGGCGCTATCGGAGGAGAGCCGTGATCGAAGGAACGTTCGGGGCGTTCAAATTCCGTCTAGGTGAAACGGTCCGCTCCAGAAAGCCGCACGCTCAGGCCGTCGAAATCCTCGGTCGGACCGTCGTGTGGAATCTTCTCGGCCTCGCCTACTCCGGACGATGAGACGAATTCTCAGTCACGCTCCCTCGCGGGCGCATCGTCAAATACGCCGGGCCTGCTCGGTCTCTCCGATGAGCCGCGGCGTCATGCTGATGAGCGGAGGGATCGACTCTCCGGTCGCTCTCTACTACATGCTGCGGCAGGGCCACGAGATGGTCGCTGTCCACATGGACAACCGGCCGTTCACGGACGACTCGCCGCTCGAGAAGGTCGTCGACCACCTGCGCGCCCTCGAGGCCGCGTTTGGGCGCAAGGTGCCGCTCTACGTGCTTCCCCATGGCCCGACGCAGATCACGCTGATGCGGAACACGGACCGCCACGTCGGGTGCGTGATGTGCCGACGCTTCATGTGGCGCTCGGCCGAGAAGGTCGCCGAGCGGGAGGTCGCCTCGTTCCTGGTCACCGGCGAGGCGCTGGGCCAGGTGGCTTCGCAGACGTTGAGCAACATGCGCTCCGCCACGGCCTCCGTCCAACTGCCGATCGTGCGGCCGCTCATCGGGTTCGATAAACAAGAGATCGAGGCCGTGGCGAAGGCGATTGGCACCTACGGAATCTCTACTCGGCCCGGGCTCTGTTGCCAGGCCGTGCCGGACAAGCCCGCCACCCGGACGAATCTGGTCCAGATCCTCCAGGAGGAGGATCGCCTCGACGTGGACCAGATCGTCGACGAGTGCGTCCGCCGCGCCGTCGTGATGTGAATTCCGGCCTCGTCGGGCGAGGAGTTCCCGAAGGTATGGGATACTACTCCCTGCGGTTGTGCGCCGGGGGCGGCGCCTTCGAGGCCGTCCCCGCGCCGCGCTTGACCCTGGACCTGCGCCGGGTCAAGGGGACCCTCGAATCGCACGATATTCCGGTGGTGGACGCCCGAGTGATGCTCATCGTTCAGCTCGAGCGGGAGGTCACGCTGAGCCGGGACGGCCGCGTATTGATCAAGACCAAGGACAGCACCGAAGCCGCAGCAATCTTCGAGCGGCTCCGGAGACTTCTCATGCTGCCCGCCGTGGAGCCCGGAAACTGAGCCGAACGCGGACCCGGTAGCCCGGACGCCCGACAACCCTTATGCCCGTGAGGGCGGTGAGTTGGCCGAGTCCGGCGCATGACGAGAGAGGCCTGGGTGCTGGGAGCGGCCAGCAACCGTTTCGGCAAAATGAAAGAGAGCGGCCGGGAGGCGGCCTCTCGGGTGGCGCTCGAGGCGATCCAGATGGCGGGGATCGAGCCGAAGGACATCGGGTACACGTTCGTGGCCAACGCGTTCGGCATCGCCGAGCGACAGGCTCACGTGGGCCCCTTGATCAACACAGCCCTCGGAATCCCCGAGGTCCCCTCTTGCACGATCGAGTCGGCCTGCTCCTCGTCCAGCGCGGCCCTGCACGAGGCCTTCGTCCACGTGGCCGGAGGCTTTCACGACGCGGCACTCGTGGTCGGCGTCGAGAAGCTTTCACACCTTGACACGTTGACCGCGACCAGCTACTTCGCGATTGGAGCGGACTATCCGTTCGAGTCCCACAACGGCGCGACCTTCCCGGGACTTTACGCGACGATCGCCGATGCCCACATGAATCGCTACGGCACCCGGACCGAGCAGCTCGGCAGCGTGGCGGTGAAGAACCACCTGAACGCGTCGCTCAATCCCCACGCCCACTTCCAGAAGCCGATCACGATGGACACGTACCTCAACTCGGCGGTGATCGCCTCGCCGCTCCGGCTGTACGATTGTTGCCCGTTCTCGGACGGGGCCGCGGCGCTGGTGGTCGTGGCGGCCGAGAAGTACCCCAACCCGCGCACGGAGCCGCTCGTCATCCGGGCCTCTACGCGCGCGGGGTCTATCGCGGATATGCACGACCGGCCGGAACTGACGGGCCTTCCCGCAAGTCAACGGGCCTCCCAGTTGGCCTTCCAACAGGCGCACGTCGAGCGAAGCCAGATCGATTTCATGGAGGTCCACGACTGCTTCACCATCGCGGAGCTCGTCGCGCTCGAGGACATGGGCTTCTTCCCCCGCGGCGGGGCCGGAGCAGCGACGGAGGAGGGACTCACCGCCCGGGATGGCAAACTCCCGGTCAACCCCTCCGGCGGCCTCAAGGCCAAAGGACACCCGGTGAGCGCGACCGGCGCCTCTCAGGTCGTCGAGATCTTCGAACAGTTCAACGGAATGGCCGGCGCCCGTGCGGTGCCGAAGACGAACATCGCCTTGGCGCACAACGTGGGAGCTACCGGTAGCTCGGCGTCGGTTCACATCTTCGGTCGCCGATGAGCGGCGCACCCACGACGCACGCGCTGCCCATGGAGCCCTCCGCCGCGCACTCGATCCAGGAGTTCACGCACGGTTACGAAGAGGAGCAGCGGCTCCGAGGATTCCGCTCCGCGTGCGGCTTTGTCACCTCGACTTGGGGGCTGAGATGTCCCCGATGCGGCCAGTTCGACCTCAAGGAGTTCTCTCTCTCGGGCAAGGGTGCGGTCGCGGCGTACACCGTGCAGAACGTTCCCGCCGACGAGTTCGTGAACGATGCTCCGTACGCGTACGTCCTGGTCGACCTGGATGAAGGGGGTCGCATCAGCGGCTGGATGCCCTCCGTTCGCGCGGTAGGGGACCTGTCCATCGGGGACCGGGTCCACTGGGTCTCCTCCTACAAGCCGGGAGTCCAGTTCGAGAAGGACGTCGGCGCTTCGGCGACGCCAGGACGATAAGACCATAGCGGGGAATCCGCTGGCGGGGGTCCGTGATGGACGCATCTTCCGATCGGGTCTGGCTCCAACACTATCCCCCCGGAGTGCCGCCGACGCTCGACATTCCAGACCGTTCGTTGGTGGAACTGGTCCAAGAGTCCGTGCTCAAACATCCGGATCGGCTGGCGTTCATCTACTACGGCGCCAAGTGGACCTACCGCCGCTTCTGGGAGGCCGCCGGTCACCTGGCCCAATCGTTACTCAACGAAGGACTCCAGAGGGGGGATCGCGTGGCGCTCTATCTCCCGAACTGTCCGGTCTACCCCATCGCCTACTTCGCCGCCCTCCGCGCCGGCATGACCGTGGTCCAGGTGAGCCCGTTGTACATCGGACAGGACCTCCATCGGCTATTGGAGGACGCCCAACCGAAGGCGATCTTCACCCTCAATATCCAGTGGCCCAACCTCGAAAAGCTGAGCTGGAGTTTTGCCGAACCGCTCACCTACGTGGTGGGCATGAACGAGCTGTACCCGCTCCCCACGAGATTGTTCGTGAATCGCGTGCTAGCCCGCCGGAAGCTCTCCAGCCGGATCCCCGAGGGGGCGCGCATCCGTCGGTGGAAGCCGGCCCTCGCCACGCCCGGCATGCCCGCGCCGGTCCGGGTGAACGCGGCCACCGAGGTAGCCGTGCTGCAGTACACCGGCGGCACGACGGGCCTTCCGAAGGCGGCGATGCTGTCCCATCGAAACCTCGTGGCGAACGCCCTCCAGTGCCAGGCGTGGTTCAACGTCGCCGTGCAAGAGCGGGAGGTCGTGCTGGCCTCGATTCCGTACTTCCACGTGTACGGCATGACGGTCGCGATGACCTATCCGCTGCTCGCCGGTGCGACGATCGTCCTCCAGACCCAGCCCGACGTCAACGAGATACTGAAGCTCATCAACAAGTATCACCCGACCCAGTTCCCCGGGGTCCCGGCCCTCTACAACGGGATCAATCACAATCCGAAGCGGGACAACTACGACCTGCGGTCGATCCGGATCTGCCTGAGCGGCTCGGCTCCGCTTCCCCTCGAGGTCGCCAAGAAGTTCGAAGCCGAGACCGGCGGAAGCCTGGTGGAGGGGTACGGTCTTTCCGAGACCTCGCCCGTCACGCACGCGAACCCCATCCGGGGCGAGCGACGGGCGGGCTCGGTCGGTCTGCCGATGCCCGGCACCGACCAGCGCGTCGTGGACCTTGTCACGGGAACGACGGTCCTGCCCCCGATGGAGCCCGGGGAGCTCTGCATCCGCGGCCCCCAGGTGATGCTCGGCTACTACCACCAGCCGGAGGAGACCGCGGCCGTCCTGGCGGACGGTTGGTTCAAGACCGGGGATATCGCCTACATCGACGCCGACGGCTACTGCTTCATCGTGGACCGGAAGAAGGACCTGATCAACGTCGGGGGGTTCAAGGTCTACCCCCGCGAGGTCGAGGAAGTGTTGTTCCAGCACCCCGGCGTCGCCGATGCCGCGGTGGTGGGGGTCCCGGATGCCGAGCACGGTGAGGTCGTCCGGGCCTTCGTGGCGAAGAAGCCCGGAGCCACCGTCACCGCCGAGGAGCTCATCCAGTTCGTGCGGGAGCGCCTGGCCCACTACAAGGCGCCCCGGTTGGTGGAATTCCGTACCGCGCTTCCGCGGAGCGGGGTCCAGAAGGTCCTCCGCCGCGAGCTCCGGGCCCAGGCCGGAGCCGAGACCACGGTCGCGCCCCTGGCGGCGGTCCCCGTTACGGGCCCCGGCTGATCAGGTCGCGCGCGATCACAACGCGCTGGATCTCGTTCGTGCCCTCGAAGATCTCGGAGATCCGGGCGTCGCGGTAGGCCCGCTCCACCGGCGTGCCCCGAATGTAACCGAGGCCGCCGTGGATCTGGAGCGCCTCGTCGATCGCGTCCGAGGCCCACTCGCTCCCGATGCACTTCACGACCGCGGCCTCGCGGGTCTTCTTCTCCCGTTCCGTGTGGCTCCACTTCGTCGGGTCGTGACCCATCGCGTCCTGGTGGGCGGCGGCGTGATAGACCAGGTACCGCAGGGCCTGGATGTGCATCTCGATGTCCGCGAGCTTGAACTGGATCGCCTCGTACTCGCTGATCGGGAGGCCGAACTGGGTCCGGTTCTGCGCGAAGGTCAGCGCCTCCTGGAGCGCCGCCTGCATTCCGCCGAGCGCCGCGGCGCCGAGAGACACACGGCCCACATCGAGGGCCGTCATCGCGGCCCGGAATCCCATGCCGACTCCCCCGAGCACCGTCTCGGGTCCCACTTCGACGTTCTCCAGGATGAGCTCCGCGGTGGAAGTTCCATGGAGGCCCATCTTCTTCTCGCACCGGCCGACGCGGAATCCCGGCGTTCCCTTGTCCACGAGGAACGCGCTGATCCCACCGTGGGGGCCCTTCTTGACGTCGTTCGCGGCCATGACCAGGACCGTGTCCGCCTCAGCCCCGTTCGTCACGTAGAGCTTCGTTCCGTTGAGGACCCACGAGGTCCCCTTCGGCACGGCAGAGGTCTTGAGCGCCCCCGAATCGCTGCCGGAGCCGGGCTCGGTCAGGCTGAACGCGAGGAGTTTCTTGCCCTGTGCGGCCGGCATCAGCCACCGCTGCTTCTGCTCTTCGGTGCCGTAGTAGAGGATCGGTGCCGCTCCCAACGACGTGTGCGCCGCAACGATCGCAACGTGCGATGCGTCGACCCGGCCCAGCTCCTCGGCCAGGATCGAGTAGCCAACCTTCCCTAGCCCCAGGCCGCCGTATTCCTCGGGGACCGGGACTCCGAAGTAGCCTTCCTCCTTCATACGGGCGACGGTCGCCGTGGGGAACTGCTCTTTCTCATCCATCTCGACGACGATCGGAGCGATCTCCTCCTGGGCAAAGGTTCGGACCGCCTCGCGGAGCGCGTCCTGCTCCGGAGTGAACGCGAATTCGATCGCCATCGCTCAGGCTCCTGTGAACTTCGGGGGTCGGCGCTCGACGAACGCGGCGAGCCCCTCATCCAGGTCGGAGCCGCTCATCACCTCGCGCAAGAAGGCATCCTTCTCCGCCTGGAGACCCTCCGCCAGGGTTCCGTCCAGCCCGACACCGATCGCCTGCTTCGCGCCGGCGACGGCGCGCGGCGCTTTCTGGGCGATGGTGTGGGCCCAGTCGCGGGCGGCGCGGAGCTCCTGCCCCGATGGCACGACCTTGTTCACCAATCCGATGCGCAGCGCTTCAGACCCGGGGATCATGGCCGCCGTGAAGATCAATTCCTTCGCCTTCGCCGGACCTACCAGCCGGGGCAGGCGCTGGGTTCCGCCGTAGGCGGGGAGTAACCCGAGTCCAACTTCGGGCGCTCCGAACTTGGCCGAGTCGGCGGAGATTCGGAGATCGCAGGCGAGGGCGAGCTCGAGGCCGCCTCCGATCGCGAGCCCGTTGACGGCCGCGATGGTCGGGCACCGAAGCTCGGCGAGCCGTTGGAAGAGCGCCTGTCCGCGCGTTTGGACCTCCGGCGCCTTCTCCTTCCCCAGCACCGCCATCTCCTTGACGTCGGCGCCCGCGCAGAAGTACTGTCCATCCCCGGTCACGACGACGCACCGGGTCTTCCCGTCGGAGGCGATTGTCGTAAGTCGCGCGTCGAGCTGGTCCAGCAACGCGGTACTCAACGCATTGACCGGAGGGTGCCGCAGGATGAGGAGTTCGACACCGTCCTCTTCGCTCTTCGTTCCGACCAGTTCCGGTGCGCTCATGGCCCAACCCAGGGCACGCCACCTAGGGTCGCGATTTAAGCGCTCGGTGGAGGCGGGGGTCGCGTGGCCCTCCTCCTCGGCTGGCCGAACATCGTGATATAGCCGAGCCCAGTCCACTCCCCGTGAATCCTCCCGGGACCTTCGCCGAGCGCGCGCGTCGTGGGAAGAGGCGCAGTTCGTGATCATGGGGGTCCCCTTCGACCGGACCACGTCCTTCCGCCCGGGCGCGCGGTTCGGGCCCGATGCCATCCGGCAACAGTCCTGGACGTTCGAGTCGTTCGACCTCGAGACCGGCGTCGACCTGTCCGAGGTTCCGATCCATGACCTCGGAAATACCGAGGAGTACGGCAACGCCCAGCAGATGGTGGACGGGGTCCGGGAGGAGGTCCGCCCGATCTTTGCAGCGGGCAAGATTCCGATCGTCTTGGGAGGCGACCACGCGTGCTCCCCGCCGGTCGTCGAGGCGCATCCAGAGCCCGCCTCGCTGGGGGTACTCTACCTCGACGCCCACATGGACTTCCGAGCCGAGTACCTCGGCGATCCCCGGAGCCATGGTTGCTCTTCTCGCCGGATCGTGGAGCGGGTGGGAGCGCGGAACGTCGTGGTCTTCGGGGTCCGGTCCGTTTCGAAGCAGGAGATCGAGGACAATCGCGCAATCGGGATGTCCTACGTCACCGCGCACGAGATTGCGAAGGAGGGGGTCGAGTCCGCGGTGCAGCGCGCGTTGAACATGCTCAAGACCGACCGCGTCTACATCTCGCTCGACATCGACGTCATCGACCCGGCGTTCGCGGGGGCCACCGGAACGCCGGAACCGTTCGGTCTCTCGCCGCGCGACGTGAAGTATGCCATCGGGCAGGCCGCGCCTCGGCTGGCCGGGCTCGATATCATGGAAGTGAGTCCGCCCTGGGATACCGGGAACACGAGCAACCTCGCGGCCCGGCTGGCCCGAGAAGCCGTCGTGCGCGTGGTCGCGAGCCGCCGGGCCCATTGAGGGGATCCTCGGTGCCCGACGCGGAAGAGGAGCGCCCCGTCTCCAGGGGAGCTGAAGCCTCGCTCCACTCCGTCGAATGGCTCGGTCTGCCCGCCCTTCGCAAGGAACGAGAGACCAAGAACTACCGGCCGAAGAATCTGGACGAACGCCTGAAGCGGGAGCGGACTCGGAACGAGGTGCGTCTCTTGACCGAGGCGCGACGGCTGGGCGTTCGGACGCCGATCGTCTACGATGTGGACCTGCCTCACCACCGCCTGATCCTGGAGCAGCTTCCCGGGCCTACCCTGAAGGACCTGCTCGACGCGGCGAAGGAAGATCCGGCCCCTGTGGAGCCTCCTGTCCGGGCCTTAGGGAGGGCCATCGGGCGACTCCACGCCGGTGGGATTCTCCCACGGCGACCTCACGAGCAGCAATATTCTCTATCCCGACGGCCCGTCCGGGGCGCCCGCCCTACTGGACCTGTCTATGGGTTCCCGCAATGCCGGAGTCGAGGAGCGCGGCATCGACCTCCACCTCGTCGAGGAGGACCTGAAGGCCATTCACCCCAAGGGCGAAGTGCTTTTCCGAGCCTTCCTCGAGGGCTACGCCGAGGGAAACCCCGAGGGCCAGGCCGACGTCCGCAAGCGGGCTCGGGAGATCCGAGGCCGGGTCCGGTACGCCTAAGGTTCCGTTCAGCGCTCGACGCGCGCGAGCCCGTCCTTCAATGCACCGGGAAGCTCTTCGATGACATCGGTCGCGACGAGGCCCCAACTTCGGGTACTAAAGGCCCGGAGGCCGGCTTCCCCTACCCAGTACGTGGCCAGTCGAGCCGCGTCGAGGCCATCCAGCCCCCGCGCCACGAGCGAACCGACGACCCCGGCGAGCACGTCCCCCGTGCCTCCCACCGTCATCGCCGGGTGGTGATGCCGGTTGACGTAGGCCCGGTTCCCGTCGGTGAGGAGGTCCACGTCGTCCTTGGCGAGAAGGATCAATCCGCGCTCCTTCGCGATCCGTCGGGCGGCGTCCAGCCGGGAGTCCGGCAGAGTCTCGCGAAGGTCCATGAAGTGGGTGTCGAACTCGTGACGATTCGGCGTGGCAATGCAGGCCGCCTTCTGGGGGGAGGCCGCGGACCCATTGCCGAGGGCGCCGAGCGCGTCCGCGTCCACGACCAGCGGCAGTGAGCGAGATCGGAGCTTCCCCACGAAGTCGAGCATCGCCGCCGCGCTTTCGGGGGCGTCCCCGACGCCCATGCCGACGACGACCGCATCGATGTGGAGGTGGTCCACCAGATGGAGGAGCGCCGGCACGTCCGACCGCTGGAATCGGTCGGTCCCGACCGGATAGACGATCAAGGTCGGGGAGTATGATTGGATGTGGCCGGCCGCGGGCTGGGGAGCGGCGATCACGGCGCGCTCCGCGCCGGCCCGAAGGATGGCCAGACCGGCGAGGGCCGCGCGCCGGTATACGGCCCGCCCCCGACCACGAGCACCCGGCCGCTTCGCGGGGACCGGGCCTTCTGTTCGGGGAGCGGATAGAAGAGGAAAACCCCCGGGCCGGTCTCGTTCATGGCGGCGGAAGGGATACCGATCGGTCGGACGATGATCTCGCCCGAGTTCTCGGGCGCCATCCCTTCCTTCACCGAGTTCAACGCGACGGTCCACCGAGGGTGCACGACCACCGCGGAGCCGAGCCCGGTCGGTTCGTCCACGGAGAGGATGGGGACCTCGGAGCTCGCGAGGGAGACGACCGCCTCCCGGACCGGGGCTCTCGGCTCCCCGTGCTGGCCGGTTCCGAGCATCGCGTCGATGAGCAGCGAGTACCCCGCGAGATCCTGTGGCCGCGGAACGCCCACTCGCGTGCGGGTCTTCGGAGCGATGCGTTCGTAGCACCGTCGGGCGGCGGAGGAACGAATCTCACCCGGCGGCGCGACGAGCCATAGGTCCGGTGAGTAGCCCCACTGCTCGAGATAGTAGACCGCTGCGAACCCGTCGCCGCCGTTGTTGCCCGTTCCGGCGATGACCGCCACGCCCTCCGAGGGGCTCTTGAGATGGCGGGCAGCCTCCTCGGCCACGGCTCGCCCCGCGTTCTCCATCAGCGTGTCGATTGAAACGCCGAGCGCGACGGCGTTAGCTTCCGTCACTCGAGTCTCCCGAGCGCTCTGCGGCGGAGCCTCCACGGGTGGTCGACCTCAGCTTGCTGGAGTTCCCTTCGGAGCGTCGGCTTCGCCGAACACGTTCACGCTGGCCGGGCAGAAGGTCGCGCCGGGCGAGATAGGTGGCCTGGGTCCGGCTGTATCGGAAGATGATGTCGCACTTTCCCTCCTGGAATCCCCAGGGCCTCAGGATCAGCAGGTCGCCCTCGCGCACCCACATTTTCTTCTTCATTTTCCCCGTGATCCGTCCCATGCGGGAGATGTTGTCCTCGCACATGACCCGGATCCGGGCGGCGCCCATCAACTGACTCGCAACACCGAAGATCTCCCCGCGGTCCCGCCGGGGAAGCGGGAGTCGACCGACCTCCTCGCCCCCTTCGACGACCTCGACGGTCGTCGGGGCTTCCGCGACTGGCTCCTCCGGTGGCGATACCGGCTCGGGGGGGGGCTCGGGGGGCGGGTTGGAGGTCTGTTGCACGGAGGTTGTCAGTAGCGGAGAGTATTAAACGGGCCCTCGACGGGGGAAGACCTTGAGCGGATTCTGCACCAGAATCTTCTCGAGCGTTTCCGGTTGGAGCGGGAGCGCGCGGACCCCTTGTAGGTGCGCCCCGAGGTCTCGTACGCCGGGGCCGGGCCAGTCGCTCCCGTACACGACGCGATCGCGGATCTTCTCCAACGCCGGAAAGTATTCGAGCAGCTTGGACGGGGGGACGCTCGAGGTCTCAAGGTACACGTTGGAGAAACGACGGGTCAGGAAGACGGCCTCCTCCATCCAGAGGGGCCGACCGCCGTGCGCAAGCACGATCGTGAGGCGGGGGAAGTCGATCGCCACGTCCTCGACCAAGAGCGGTTGGCCGTAGCGGTTCCGCGCGCCGGGGAAGATCGAGGTTCCCGTGTGCACGATGACCGGGACCCCCAGCTCTTCGCACGTAGAGTAGATCTCGCGGAGGCCTTCGAGCTTTCCGTCAAGGTACGCGTTCGGGGCGAACAGCTGGTGCGGAGGATGCAATTTGATCCCGCGAACGCCATACTGGTTGACTAGGCGCCGCACCTCCGCTCCGGGCTTCGGTCGGGTCGGGAGGACCGAGCCAACGGCGATGAGACGATCCGGGTCGGCGCGTACGAAATCGCGAACGAACTCGTTCGCCTTCTCCGTGTAGCCGATAACCTCGGGTGCGACGTAGTTGACGAGCACGGCCCGTTCGAGGCCCGCCGCGTCCAGGAGTTTCAAGAAGGCCTGCGGGTCGTTCAGGAACGACTCGAAGCCGGAGGCGTCGGGATGCGTGTCGATCAGCGCGCGTGCTTCCGGTCGCATCTCCCAGAGCGGGCTGACGTGGATGTGGCAGTCGGTGACGCCCATTCGCCGGGACCAACGACGGGGCGCATTTGACCCTGTGGGCGGGGCAACGGCCGACCCCCGTGCTCTGGCCCTCCGGGCCACGATTCTCTGGACGCGGAGGGTTTAAGGCGGGGAACGCACGGTCCCCCTTCCGTGGCGCGCGGGTCGAGCAATCTGTCGGTCGTCAACGCGAAACACCTCGGGAAGTACCTCGCCCAGGGCGAGGTGCTCTACGTGGAGACCCGGGCGACGAAGCTGTTCTACTTCCCGGGGCCCATTATCGTCCTCCTCATCATGCTCGTGGTGGACTATTCGGCCGCCGCCGCTCGGTACGGGTGGGCGGCCTTCCCAGGCCTGACCGCCCAGTTCGCGAGGCTCCCCTCGACCGACTTGCACTATACGCTGTACGTCCTCGGGTTCATCACCCTCCTCGTTCTGATCTGGTTGTTCGTTCGGTACATCCTCTGGATCCGGACGATTTATGCGGTGAGCAATCACCGGATCATCATCAAGCGCGGAATCGCCTCGCGCGACATCGACGACATCCCGATGAACCAGGTGCGCGGCGTCGACGTGCACCAAACGATCGCCCAGCGGATGCTCGGGTATGGTACCGTCCGTGTGAGCGCCGAGTTCGGCCAGGACAAATCGATCGGGAACGAGGACTGGAAGGGCATTCCGAAGCCGTTCCAGGTCCAGCGCACCATCGAGACAGTGATGCAGAACCCCGGGATGCCGACGAGTCCCTACCCTCCGCAGCCGACCATCGTCTACGCGAACCCTCCTCCGTACCAGCAGCCGCCGACTTCTCCGCCGCCGAAGTAACGGCCAGCGGGCCGAGCGCGCTCAGTTGCCCCGTACGCGGCGGATCTCCGCCGTGAGGGTGGGGACGATCTGGAACAGGTCGCCCACGATCCCATAGTCCGCCACCTTGAAGATCGGCGCATTCGGGTCCGAATTTATCGCCACGATCGTTCGAGAGCTGATCATGCCGACGACGTGCTGGATGGCACCCGAGATCCCCACCGCGATGTACAACTGGGGCGAGACCGTCCGCCCGGTCTGGCCGACCTGGAACGACGCCGGTTTCCATCCGGAGTCGGTCACCGCGCGGGACGCTCCGATGGCGGCGCCGAGCGAGGCCGCGAGGTCCTCCAGGAGCCGGAAATTCTCGGGCCCCTTGAGACCCCGCCCCCCGGAAACAACGACCGTAGCCTCCGAGAGGTCCGGGCCCGAACCCGACTGAGCCGGCTCAAATCCGGTGACGGTGCCGAGCGCGGGGAGGGCGCCCAGCTCGGGGACCGCATGCGCTTCGACCGGCGTCTGGGAGCCCGAGGGTTCCGGCGGCGGGAAGGCGTTCGGCCGCAGCCCGAGCACTACGCGCGGAGCATCGACCTTCACCTCCTCGAGCGCTCGGCCGCTGAACACGGGGCGGACCGCCGTGAGCGCCCCATCCGCGGCGCGAGAAACATCCGCGATTCCTGTCACCGCGGCCGCGCCCCATCGTGCAGCCAATCGACCCACCAGTTGCCGGCCGTTGCTCGTTCCGGCCACGAGGATAGAAGTCGCCCCGAGTTCCTCTGCGATCGCGGCGATGGCAGCCGACCAGATGGCCGCGTGGAAAACGTCGAAGCGAGCGTCGGTGATCGTCAACACTTTGTCGGCCCCGAGTTCCGCGACGTGGGTGACCGCCGGCTCCAGACCCGACCCGAGAAGGATGGCCACTACCGCGCCGGTCCCAGGGGGGCCTGCGATCCGTCGGCCCACGCCCAGCGACTCCAGCGACGGGCGGACGGGGGCCGTATTGCGGCGTTCGATGACGACGAGGACTGGGCCGCTCAGGGGAGGACCTTCGCCTCCTCCCGGAGGAGCTGGACCAATTTCTGGGCCGCTTCTTCGGGGGTCCTGTGCTCGATCATCTTCGCCCCCGCGCGTGGCGGAGGCAGCCGGAACGCGCTGACGTGCGTACCGGGCGGGGGGGATTTGATTTCTTCCGGGAGGTCCCCCCAGGCGACCTTGTCGATGGCAATCCGGCGCGCCTTGAGAACGTTCTGAAGCTTGGCGGTCCTCGGATCGTTCCATGCCTGCTGAAGGCAGGCCACCAGCGGGGCGGGCGCGGTCACCCGTTCGGAGCCGCCCTCGATGGCCCGGGCGAAGGTGAACCTAGACGCGGCCGCGTCCCAGCGAAGGTCCACGACCGGCCCGTAGTCCGCGACGCCGAGTCGCTCGGCCACGGCCGGCCCGACGAGGCCCGCTTCGTCGTCCAGGGCTTGCTTGCCGACGAGGATGATGTCGAACGGTGTCCTCTTGCACGCGACGGACAGCGCCTCCGCCGCTCGCATCGGGTCGACCGGCGCATCGGCCGGGCGTTCCAGCCAGGTGGCCGCGTCACAGCCGAGCGCCAGCGCCGACCGCAAGATCTCCTCCGTGCGAGGTGCCGGGCCGAAGGCGATCGCCCGGACCTTGGACCCCGGGGCCGCTTCCTTGAGGAGAAGAGCCTGTTCGACGGCCGACTCGTCGTATCCCGCGAGTACCCACTTGACGCCGTCTGTGTCGAGGCCGGTGCCCGTCGCGTTGGGGCGCAGGCGGGTTTCCGGGTCCGGGACCGGTTTGATGAGAACGAGGAGTTCCATCCGGCGATCCCGTCCTACGCGTAACGGGACAGCAGTTCCCGGGCGATGACGATCCGCTGGATCTCGTTCGATCCTTCATAGATCTGGGTCAGCTTCGCGTCGCGCAGGAGCTTCTCAACCGGGTAGTCCTTCATGTAGCCGTACCCGCCGAAGATCTGGATCGCCTCGTCGGCCACCCGCATCGCCGCGTCCGAGGCGAAGCATTTCGCCATCGAGGATTCTAGCGACCCGCGGTGCCCCTGGTCGATCCACCAGGCGGCCTGCCAGGTCAGGAGCCGCGCGGCGTGGACATCCTGGGCCATGTTCGCGAGCTTGAGCGCGATCGCCTGGTGCTCGCCGATGGGCTTGCCGAACGAGCGTCGCTTGTTGGCGTAGTGTCCCGCGTAGTCGATCGCCGCTTGGGCGATGCCCGTCGCGAGGGCGCCGATCGGCGTGCGGGTATGGTCGAGCGTGTTCATCGCGAGGGCGAACCCCTCTCCTTCCGCGCCGAGTCGGTCCGTGACCGGCACCCGGACGTGGTCGAATCTCACGGTGCTCGTCGACGAGGCCCGATGGCCCATCTTCTCCTCGTCCTTGCCAGGAGTGACGCCTTCGGTCTCGCGGGAAACGAAGAAGGCGGTGATCCCCTTGTGGCGAAGGGCCGGGTCGAGGGTGGCGAACACGGTGTAGAGGGACGCGTGGGGCGCGTTCGTGATGAAGCACTTCTCGCCGTCGAGGATGTAGGAATCGCCGTCGCGGCGGCACCGCGTCTGGAGCCCCCCGGCGTCGCTGCCTCCGCTCGGTTCGGTGAGACAGAACGAGGCGAGGTGATAGGAGGCGCAGAAGGGGGCGAGGGTCCGCTTCCGTTGCTCCTCCGTCCCCCCCAAGAGGATCGGTTCGAGCGCGAGGCAGTTCGCGATGATGGAGGTGGTCATGCCTCCGCAGGCGTGGGCCAGTTCCTCGACGATCACGCACTGGTCGAAGACGGAGAGCCCGCTGCCGCCGTACTCGGTCGGCACGTTGAGGTTCATCAGGCCGAGTTCCCAGGCCTTTCGATAGACCTCCTCGGGGAATCGCCCCTCGCGGTCGCATGCGGCCGCGACCGGGAGCATCTCGGTTTTGGCGAACTTCCGGGCGAGGTCCTGGAGGCTTCGCTGCTCCTCGGTCAGGGAGAACTCGACCATTGCGACCCCGGCGTGGGCGCAGAGCGGCGTTTGCTATATGATGGTTCGCGCGTGCGCTGCGCATGGCGCGCCTTCCTCGCCGACCGGGCCGGACGAACGAGCTCCGGGTCGGCACGGAGTTCCGGTTCGACGCCGGCCGGTCCCGCCGCATCGGCGCTCCCGAGGTCGTCCTCGGTGAAGGCAAGACCTCAGCCCAACTCCTGCGGCTCCTTAACGCCCTTCACCACGCCGGACGGGGCGCCCTCGTGTCCCGCCCCACCGCGGCCCAACGCAAGGGCCTGAGCGCTGCGCGGCGTAGCGGTCTTCCGGTCGTCCTCCTCGCGGGAGGGCGCGTCGCCCGCCTAGAGGGCCCGATATCGGATTCGCTCGACAGAGGCCCCGTGGCGCTCCTGGCGGCGGGCACCAGCGACGCCCCGATCGCGGAGGAGGCTCGCCATCTTCTCGAGTCCGTGGGCGTGGAGGTGTTGACGGCCTACGATGTAGGGGTCGCCGGGCTCCACCGGCTTCAGAGGGCCCTTCGAACGATCGAGCGGAAGGAGCCGCGGGTCTACCTCGTCTTCGCCGGACGCGAAGGCGCCTTGCCCACGGTGGTCGCGGGTCTTGTCCCGGCACCGGTCGTGGGGGTCCCTGTTTCGACGGGATACGGTCGAGGGGGGCGAGGAGAAGCCGCCCTGACGGCGATGCTGCAATCGTGCGCCCCGATCGCGGTCGTGAACATCGACGGCGGGGTTCCCGCTGCACTGTTCGCGCTCCAGGTTCTCGCGGGGAAGCGTCGGGGCCGCGGAAGCCGCGCCCGCTGAAACCCGATACCCTTTTCTTGCGTTGCACCGGTTGGCGTCCGAGATGGCGCCGAAGACTCGTCCGCCGGACGGGGACCGGGAGGAGGACCGCGCGGAACGCCATCGGCTGGACCAGCTCGACACGAAGATCCGGGAGCTCCGGCCCAAGCGTCAGGCCCTGATCCAGGAGCTCCTACGACTCTCGGACGAGCAACGCGACATGTTCAACCAACGCGCTCCACAGCAGGCCCGACTGGAGGAACTGAACGAGGCCCACCGGCGCCTGGGCCGGGACCTCGGGCACCTCCGGAACGAGCTCGACGTCGCCCGGAGAGCGAGGGACGAGCGGCTCGCCGTCGTCCGGGAGCTCCGCGCCGCGATGCCCAAGTCGGCGAGGTCCCCCACGGACCAGCTCAAGAAGGAGATGGGAAGACTCGAGCTTCAGCAGCAGACGCGAGCGGTTCCCCTCGACGAGGAGAACGCCCTCATCGCCCGCATACGGCAGCTTCGGAAGGAGATCGCTCTCGCGGAGTCCGAGGCCGCCGAGGTGGCAAAGCGCGGCGAGACGCTCCGCGCCGCCGAGACCGCGTTCGAATCGGCGCGGGTCGAGGTTGACCGGCTCCGGAAAGCGCTCGACGATCAGCGGGCGGCCCGGGACCATGCCATGGAGACCCTGAAGGGGGAACTCGTCGTCGCGGGTCAGGGAATGGCCCGCCTTCGAGAGAAGAGCCAGGCCCGCGGCACCGTCCGGCGCGAGCTCGACGGCATCGACCGGACGCTGCGGGGTATGGAGCGGGAGTTCGACGACCTCCGGCGGCAGCGCCGGGCGCGTGGCGGGGAGGCGCGGCGGGTGGTGGTGGAGCACAACCGCTCCGCCCGACGGGCCGTTTCCGACCCGTCGGAGATGGACCGCGCCGTCGATGACCGGATGGAGCAGCTGCTCAAGGACGGAAAGATCCGGCTCACCTGAAAGGGCTTCAGCCGGCCGCGCCGGCCGGCGGCGGATAGACGTTGATCACGGTGATGACGAAGATGAGGACCTGTCCGGCCACGGCCGAGTTGAAATTCTCGGTATAGGTCCCGGCCGCTGGGTCCACGGCCGAGACGATGAACGCGGCGTTCGCCGACGCCCCGCAGGGCCCGGTGCCGTTGAAGTTCGTCCCCGCCAGGTGGCCGGCCTGGCTAGGGGAGAGTTCGTTGACGAGGGTGATGGCCCCTGAGCCGTTCGGGGTCCCCGAGATGGCCGTCACGAGAACCGGCCAGCCGGCCGGGGATGCGACGTAGCCGACGTACGGGAGGTTCTCTACCGTGACGAACGAGCTGTTGGCGGCGAGCACGGTGACGTTCCATCCATAGTGCGGGGCCTTGAACGTCACGCCGGTCAGCGGGCTCACGCCGGGATATGCGCTCGAGAAACCGGTGGCAGAGAAGGTGGCGACCACCGGGAGGATGTACGTGAGGGGCAGCGTGCGCAGGCACGCTGGATTCTGGGGGCCATAGCCGAGGTCCGGGGGAATGTCGATGGTATGGGTCGTGTTCCCCGGCACGCCGATGATCCCTTCCCAGAACCCCGTCACGACGGAGACGAACGTCGTGTTGCCGATGGTGTAGCCGGCCGACGGCGCGTTCGGCCCGATGTAGACGCCGAGCGGGGTGTAGTTGGCCGCGGACCCGCGGTAGTGGAAGTCCACGGCCTTGGGGTACGAGGCGTTGTTGACCGCCACCGAGTAGATCGAGGTGTCGAATACGCGACCGGACTCGGGGCCGCTGCCGAAGTAGCCGATGTAGTTGACCGTGGCGTTTCCCCCGAACTGCGGCGTGAGGACCGAGGGAGCACTACTGGGCCGCGAGTGGTAGTACGCGAAGCCGGCTAGCCCGCCGGCCGCGGCGAGCGTGACCACGATGAGGATGATAAAGGCGGTCCGGGACGGGGAATCAACCATGGTGAACGAACGTGAGGGGGGTCAGTATGTCGTGGGTCTCTTCACGGGTTATCGGAGAGACAGGTGCTCCTCATTCCCCCCGCCTCCGAAGGGCCGCTCAATATAAACCCAACTGAGTCGATTCTTCCGTCATTCCGGGGGAGGCCCCTCGGCCCGTCGGAACTTCCCGACCAGGGGCTCCTCGAGCGTGCCGTTCTCGGACAGATAGTTGAGCAGCTCTTCCATCCGTTCCCCGTCGAGTCCGTGCCGAGCCGCGCGCTCCGCGAGCTCGTCCATATCGGCGTATCCGTCCGGCGACTCCTCGGCCAGGTCGTCGAGGATCTCGAGAAGCCGGCCCTCCAGGGCCTGGAGTCCCGGGGGTGGAGAGGGGGCCTTCGGGGGACTTCGGGCGTGGACGACTCGAACCACGTCGGGAGAGGGTTCCACCGGGCGCGCCGCGGCGCGGGGTGGGGCCTCGGCGACCGGGGCGGCCCGAAGGGCCACCAGCACCGCGCGCAGCGACTCATAGTAGGGTGCCGGGTCGAGCGCGGGGTACCGGGCGATGGACGCCCGGGCTCCTCGGGCCCAGTAGGGTGAAACCCCCGCTCGAGTCAGTTCATCGTCGGAGGGCGGCGGGGTGGCTCTCAACCGAAGCACGAGCTCCAGGCGTTCGAGGGTCTGGGTCGCCGCTTCCGCGGTCAGCGTGCGATATTCCACGTCCAGGACCGGGTGAACGGTCTCCGCTCGGATCGAGACGACCGGAGTCGCTCCGGTTCCCCGGAACAGCGTGGTCTTCCCCACGACGAGCACGCGAGTCGGTTCAGAGATCTTCCCTAGGTCGGCCTGTCCTTGAGGTTGGTACGAGCCGGTCGTCACGGGCAGCGTTCCCGTGGGATCGGTCAACCGGGCCCGCACGAATCCGGCGCTCGGGTCCGCCCCCGCACCATCAGCGGGCGGGATTGTTCCGGTTACCAGGACTCGGTTCATCCGGGCGCCGAGCGGCGAGATGACGTAGGACGGTGACTTGTCCCCACTTCCCCGTTCTTCCGCGGACGAGGAGAGCAGTTCGGTGGCAAGCACTCGCCAAGCCAGCTCTCGTCCCGTCATCGGGGTCGCTCCGCGAGCCGGCGGGCGAGAGCATCGATGGCGGGACCGGGCTGCGCGGGAATTTCCTCGCAAGCGGTGGGGTACAGAGCGAGGCCGAAATCGTCGACGCGGGCCCGGCCGCGCACTCGAAGCCTCCGGCCGAGGAGCTGCTCCCGGATCTCTCGTTCGACCAGCGAGGGGTCCGGTTGCCGTTGAAGCCGGTCCAGGAGCTGGCTCAGCGACCGGCCCGTCAACTTCTCGGTGAGGTCGCGGGGGAGGTTGACCGTCGCGACACCGGTGCCGTCATCGAGGAGAATTCGGACCCGCAGATCCGGAGTGCCCTCGACGGCTCCATGGAGTCGACACACCCCTTCCTGGAGCACCCGCGCGCAGGTGGGGCACCGGCGGACCACTCCGCTCGGGGAGCCGAGCCCCACGACCAGCCCCTCGGTCTGAGCCTCCGGTCCGCCCCCGCGAGACTCCAAAGCGCCCAGCGGAAGACTTGAGACGAGGGGCACCGGAGTCGGCGCGACCTGCTGGGGGGAAATTCCCTCGACGTGACTGCGCTCGTCCAGTGTCACCTCCGGAGCCCCGCGGAACAGCCGGACATATCCGCCCGCCACGCGGACCGTGTCGCCAGGCTTGAGCCGGAAGTCGATCCACGCGGTGAACGGGATCGACCCCGTGCCGTCCGCGAGGTGCCCGGAATGCACCGCGCGGCGCTCCTCTCCGACGGTGACGGTCCGCTCCGTCACGTCGACCACGCGGACCTCGAGTCGGAATCCCTCGGCCCGAGGGTCGAGGTCCGCGACCCCCCGCAGCGGCAGGTCGGCCATCTCCACGGAAGGAAGCTCCAGGTCGCTTGCCGGTTGGATGTGTGTCGACCAACCGAACGAAAGTTCTGGGCGTTCCCGGAACTCGCGCACTTGGGCGTTGACCGCGCGGAGCACGGTCCCCCGGTCAATGCCCTCGGCCGGCGGATCCCACCAGGTGAAGCGGACCGTGGCCGTTCCGTCGCTCAGCAGGCCGCTCAGGACCGTGTGTCGACGTCCATCGCTCTTCCCGGTAATCTCCTTCCGGGAGACCGTCACGACGCGTCCCAGGACGTGGACCGGCGGAGTCCGGCCCGGAGGTCCTTCAGACGGACCTCGGGAAGCTCGTCGGGGCTGTCGAACGCAGACATGGTGCCAGTTGTCCCACGAGGAAAGGCGGTCCCTTAAGGGCACCCGGTAAACAGGGGCTGGGCGGCCAAACGCAGCGCAAGGCTTTTCGTCCGCTCGCCTCCCCGATGGTCGGATGACCAAGTCCTTCCAGTCGCGGGTCGACAAGATCCTGAAGGCGCGAAATTCCCTGCTCTGTGTCGGGTTGGACCCGGACCCGGCCCAGTTCCCCCGCTCGTTCCGGTCGGTGGCGAAGGCCACCGCGACGCGGAAGTTCCTCGAGGGAATCATCCGGGCGACGTACCCGTTCGCGGCGGCGTACAAAATGCAGCTCGGCCACTACCTGAGCCTGGGGGCCGACGGGTTGGACCTGCTCGCGCGGCTCACGAGGCGGATCGGCCCGACGCGGCTCCGAATACTGGACATGAAGGCGAACGACATCGGCAACACGATGCGGTTCTACCAGCACGCCGCCTTCGACGTGCTCGGTTTCGACGCGGTCACGGTCTCGCCGTGGCTCGGATGGGAGACCCTCGAGCCGTTCGCGGAGGACCCGCGCCGAGGTTTCTTCGTGGTCGCTCATTCCTCGAATCCGGGGGCGCCGGATTTCCAGGAGATCCCCACTCCCCGGGGACCGCTCTGGCAGGCCGTGGTGGCCGAGGTCAAACGCCTGTCGCAGAAGTATCATAACGCCGGCGTCGTGGTGGGCGCGACCTATGCCGACGCGGTCCGGGTCGCTCGCCAACTGCTCGGGAATGAGTTCCCGATCCTGGTGCCGGGGGTCGGCGCTCAAGGCGGCGCGCTCTCGACGACGGTCCGTGAGGGCGTCGACGCTCGCGGCCGGGCCCTGCTCATCAATTCGTCCCGCGGGATCCTCTACGCCTCCCGCGGTCCCGACTGGGCCACCGCCGCCCGGACCGAAGCCGAGCGCCTGGCGGGTCAGATCAACCAGTTGCGCGCAGGCCTTCGTACACCGTGAGCAGCTGCCGCGCCACGATCTCGAGGCTGTACCGTTCCTCGGCCCGCTTCCGCGCCGCCGCTCCCATCGCGGCCCGACGGGCGGGGTCGTCCAGCAGCTCTTGGATCCGGGCGACGAGGTCGTGGGCGATCAACGGCTCCACGAGAAGGCCCTCCTTCCCCGGCTCGATGACCTCGCGTACGCCGGGCATGTCCGCGATGATGACCGGAAGCCCGGAGGCCATCGCCTCCGCCACGACGAGGCCGAAGCCTTCGAGTCGATTCTGCGACGGGAACACGAAGAGGTCCGCGGCCCGAAGGTAGAGCGGGAGCTCGTCGTCCGTCACCTCGGTGCAGAACCGGACCCGGGAGTCCACGCCCAAGCGACGTGCGAGACTTTGGAGCTCCTTAAGCCGGGGTCCGTGCCCCACGAGGATCAGCGATACGTCCGGCGGCAGCTCCTGCAGCGCGCGCAGGATGACGTCGACGCCCTTGTGCGGGACGAGCCGGCCGGTGAAGGCGAGCACGCGCTGACCCTGTAGGCCCAGGCGTTCCCGAATGACCGAGCCATCGAGGTCCGGCCGGAACCGTCGGATGTCGACCGCCGAGGGAATGATCGCGGTAGACCGCCTCCGGAGGGCGCGCGATGTGTTGGCGTAGCTTCGAGTATGGGTGATCACCCGGTCCACCCGGTCGAGGGTCGGGGGCAGGAACAACGCGGAATAGAGCCCGGTGAGGAGGGCGCCGACGGGCCCTTCCAGGTACAGGTCACAGTGGTACGTGAGGCATCTCGGGACGTGGCTCCGGTTCAATCCACGGACCGCAAAGTATGAGGTCAACGGCGGCGGGAAATGGAGATGAAAGACGTCCCCGGGCACGGAAGCGACGAGTCGGCGGGTGGCCGGCGCGATCGGGGTGTTGTAGAGCACTGCCCAGGTCTTGGCCCGCAGCACCCGGTACCCCTCGAACTCTTCCACCACGGGGAGGGACCGGTCGTGCCGCGACGTCACGACCGTGACCTCGTGTCCCAGCCGCACGAACTCGCCGGCCAGGGAGCGGACATGGGATTCCACCCCCCCGGCATGGGGGTAGAAGAAGGGGCTCACCTGGACGATGCGCACGGTCCGGGAGGATGCGGGCGGGGGTTTACGACCTTCGACCGGTCCGCGGGGCGCTCAGGCCGTGGTGGTTGGAGAGCGCGACGGGCCCGACTCCCGCATTTGGAGCAGTTCCCCCGGAGCCACCGACGCGATATCGATGCCCTTCATCGTCTGCCCGAGGCCGGAGGAGACCTGAGCCAGAAGCTTCGCGTCCTCGAAGTGCAGCGACGCTTCGACGATCGCCCGAGCGACCTTGGCCGGGTGCTCGGCCTTGAAGATCCCGCTGCCCACGAATACCCCGTCCACCCCCAGCAATCGGCACAGCGCCGCATCCGCCGGCGTGGCAATCCCGCCCGCGGCGAAGTTCACGACCGGGAGGCGTCCGAGCTTGCGGACCTCGTCGAGGAGCTCGACGGGGACGCGCTCGCGCGCGGCCCACGCCTGCAACTGCTTGCGGGGCATTTTCTTGACCGCCTGAACCTCTTCGTTGACGGTCCGGATGTGGCGGACGGCCTCGACCACGTTACCGGTCCCCGCCTCGCCCTTGGTTCGGATCATCGCCGCCCCCTCGTCGATCCGCCGAAGCGCCTCGCCGAGGTTCCGCGCCCCGCAGACGAAGGGGACGGTGAACTGCTTCTTCGCTATGTGATAGAACGGGTCCGCGGGCGTCAGCACCTCGGACTCGTCGATCATGTCGACCTCGAGCGCCTGGAGGATCTGGGCTTCGGTGGTGTGGCCGATCCGGCACTTGGCCATCACGGGGATCGAGACCCGTTCCTGGATCTCCTTGATCTTCCGCGGGTCGGCCATCCGGGCGACGCCGCCTTCGGCGCGGATGTCGGCCGGGACGCGCTCCAGCGCCATCACGGCGACCGCGCCGACGTCTTCGGCGAGGGCCGCCTGCTCGGCGGTGGTGACGTCCATGATCACGCCTCCCTGTTGCATTCGGGCGAACCCGCGCTTCACGAGTTCGCTGCCGAACCGGAGGCTCTCGAGACCCTCGGACATGGTGCCATTTCGTCGAGCCGTCGGTCGTATATGAGAATGGGGAGCGCCCGTCGGTCCCTCGGGTGACGCCCCTCTCCCCCCATGGACCGCGCCTCGGACGACGGACCCGAAAGTATTACGATTTGTTGGGACCGCATAACGATTAAATCCCTCCGGACCCTCGCTCGAAGGATGGACCCTACGGCCCCGTCGGGAAATCCCGCGGGCGACCTGCGCTTGCACCCGGTCGAGGTGCTCAAGATGGGCCTGATCTACGCCGGGCTCGCCGTCGTCACATTCCTGGCCTTCGCGGGTGCCTTCCGGTATCTTCCCCACCACTACACCGGCGAGCTCACGAGTGGGGCGCTCCTCTTCACCGGGCTCGCCATCACGGCGTACGTGCTCGGGCTTCGCCACGGCTTCGATGCCGACCACATCGCGGCGATCGACAACACGACCCGGAAGCTGCTCAACGACGGAAAGAGACCCCTGACCGTCGGCACCTGGTTCTCGCTTGGACACTCGACCATCGTGTGCGGGATGATCGTCGCGCTCGTCGTGGTCACGGACTGGATCTCGGCGCACTTCCACCTCTTCTCCACCGTCGGCGCCGTTCTGGGCACCCTGATTTCCGGCGTGTTCCTCTTCGTCATCGGGATCGTCAACGCGATCATCGTTCTCGAGGTCTACCGGATGTTCAAGGGAGTCCGGGACGGACAGCTCGACCAGAAGGCGCTGGACGACCAGATGAACAAGCGAGGATTCCTGAACCGGATCTTCGGACGGTTCTTCCGGGTCGTCCGCGAACCTTGGCAGATTTACCCGATCGGCGTGCTGTTCGGCCTGGGCTTCGACACCGCGACCGAGGTGCTGATTATCGCGCTCGCTCTCGTGTTCGCGGCGTCGGGGGTCCCTCTCTGGGCCGTGCTGTTCCTACCGCTCCTATTCACGTGCGGTATGGTGCTCTCCGACACCTCGGACGGCTTCGCGATGCGCTATGCCTACGGATGGGCGTTCAACCACCCCGTTCGGAAGATCTTCTACAACCTCACGCTGACCGTCATCTCGGTGCTGGTGGCCTTCGCCATCGGAGGCGTGGAGCTGCTGCAAGTCGTCTCGGGTGAGCTGGGATGGCGGGGCCCCTTCTGGAGCTGGGTCGGGGGCCTCAACTTCGAGACGCTGGGGATCGGGATCGTCGGCTTGTTCCTCGGAAGTTGGGCCGTCGCGATGGGGATCTATTGGACGAAGGGATACGAGCGGATCGGATTCGGCGGGAAACGTGGGCCGGCCCCTGTGGGCACGGGACCAACTCCCGAGAGGCTCGGGGATCCATGACCTCCCGCATCACCCGGACCACGGTCTCCTTGGATCCGGACCTCCTGGCCCGCCTCGACCACTGGGTTCACCGCCGGAACTCGCGGAATCGGTCTGACGCCCTTCGGGCGATCATCCGGGCCGAACTGGGGCGCACCACCGTGAGCGACCCGGAGGCCGACGCGGTCGCAACGGTCACGCTCCTCTACCGGCACGACGCCTCCAATCTTCTCGAGCGGCTCACCGCCGCAGAGCATCGATGGGGAGAGCACATTCGCTCCTCCACGCACGTGCATCTCCAGGGCGGCGCCTGCCTAGAAGTGCTAGTCCTCACGGGGAAGGGACGCGAGGTGGTGGCCGCCGCCGAGGATCTCCGGGGCGTCCGGGGGATCTCGCTGGGAGAGTACGTCCTGAGCAGTCCGCGACTGGCGGGCGGAACGACCGGGCACCACCATCCCCACGGGAAGGGGAGTCCGTCGGGCGACGAGGCCTAATGGGCCTTCGCCTCCGCATGTCGAGAGTCATGGCCCAGAAATTCAGGGACCCTGTCTGCGGAATGATGGTGGACCCGGCGACGGCCGCGGCGAGTGGCAAGTACGGCGGGCAGACGATCTACTTCTGCTCCGCCGGGTGCAAGGTCGAATACGACCACACGCACCCGCCGTCCGGGTAGTCGCGGAGCCCCCCTCGGGGAGGTCCGGGGCGACCGATACATTCAAGCTCGGGTCTCGACAGAATCGTTCCCCGGAGTCGCGGGCCATCCGCGGGCTCGAGGAACCAAGTGACCATGTGGACACGGAGTCTGTCGGCCGCGCTTGCCATAGTGCTGATTCTGGTCGCCTCGGGATTCGGCGCCCTCGGAGCTTCTGCCGTCATGGCGGAGCTCCACACCGCGACCGCGTCGCCGGCCCCGGTCAGATTCCCGGCGTCGCTCCGGCGACGAATCTGCCCATAGGCGCCACCCTTCTCGTCAACCCCGGCCAGGTCAACAAGGGGCAATCCGTTTCGGTCTCGACGACCGCGACGGGGGGCAATCCGTCGCCCACGTACACGTACTCTTACTTCGGCTTCCCCGCCGGTTGCACCGGCTACAACACCCAGAGCTTCTCGTGCACGCCGACCGAGACCGGCACCTTCAGCGTCTATGTGACCGTCACCGACATGAACGACAACACCACGAACAGCAACAATGTCGGTCTCGTCGTCAGCTCCTCGAGCGGGAACGGAGGCAACGGGGGTGGCGGCAACAACTCGAGCAACCCCTTCTCGGGCCTCTTGTCCGGGTTCAGCGGCGTCCTCTCCCTCCTGCTGATCGCCGGGATCGTCGGGTTCGTCACCTGGATTCTCCTGATCGTCGGCGTCTGGATCATCGCCATCGTGCTGATGCGGCGGCTCCCGAAACGGGGAGCCGTCTCCACGGCGGCTTCGGCCGCGACGATGAAATGCGCCAATTGCTCGGCCGCCATTCCAGCCGGATCCAAGTTCTGTCCGGAGTGCGGAACGAGCCAGGCCCTGAAGACTCCCTAGGGCGACCGTCGTCCCGCGGTCGCTCTGTCGGCGGGATCGCCGTCGGCGCTATCTCCTTCCGCCGGAATGTTCAATCGCGCGAGCATCGACCGGAACCTCGGATCGCGCCGGACCGAATCGAAGGCGGGCAGCTGGTAGTCCAACCAGAGCCCTCGCTCACCGTCCTGATAGTCGCGCTCCAACCACTCGAGCGCGTGCTCCTTCTCTCCGAGGGCGGCGTAGAGCGCGGCGGTCCAGCTGGGAGAAACGTACGTGGTCTTCCGGGCTTCCTGCCAGACGTCGATCAAACGCCGGGCCTCGTCGGGCGTCCCGAGGACGGCACGCAAGATCGCGCGATCGAACTCGTGGTAGCCCTTGACGGGTCCGTCCGCGAGTGCGGACTCCCTTCGCGCCTCGTCTAATCGGCCCGCGCCGAGGTAGAGCAGGCCGAGGCGAATGTGCGGCACCGGATTCGAGGGGTCCCTGTTCCGGTCCTCTTCGAGCGAGGCCACCGCCCAGGCAAGATCGTGAGAGTGAGGGTAGACCAACGTGAGCCACAGCCTCGGTTGCTGCCACAGCGGGTCCAACTCCATGGCCCTCCGGAGTTCGGCCGCCGCTTCGTCGAACCTACGGACCACGAAGAGGAGGATCGAGTACCAGAAGTGAGCGTGCGGGTTGCTCGGATTGATGGCGATGGCCCGCTTGAATTCGGACTCGGAGAGTGCCCAGTTCTGCTCGTGTTGCAGGGCGAGGTTCCCCCGCGCGGTATGCGCGTCGGACGAATCGGGGTCCAGCTCGAGCGCCTTGGCGACGAGCTCCTTCGCGCGGGGAAAGACCTCGCGGGCTCGGCGGGACTCGCCGGCGACACCAATGTACGCGTTCGCGAGGTAGGAGTAGGGCAGCGAGAACTCGGGGTCCTCCTTGATCGCCTCCTCGAATAGGCGAATCGACGCAGCCGTCCCATCGCGCGACGATTGGTTGGCGGCGTGGATTCCCCTCAGATACAGGTCGTAGGCCACCAGGTTGGACGTTGGCCTCGCCCGGAGAGAGTCCCGTTCCGGCCCGAGGAGTCCGAGGCGCAGCGCCCCCGCCGTCCGCTCCGCGATCTCCGTTTGGATCGCGAAGACGTCGGTGAGCTCCCGGTCGTAGCTGTTGGACCAGATGTGCTCCTGGGTAGCCACGTCGATCAGCTGGAGAGTGATCCGCAGTCGGTTGCCCGCCTTCCGAACGCTGCCCTCGAGGACCGTGCCGACCTCGAGCTCGGCTCCGATTTGGGCGATGGATTTCGACGTAGACTTGTACTGGCCGACGGAGGTCCGGGCGATGACCCGGAGCTCATGGAGCTTGGAAAGCGAGTTGATCAGCTCCTCGGTGAGGCCATCTGCAAAATACTCGTCCTTCGGATCGGGGCTGATGTTGGCCAGGGGTAGGACCGCGAGGCGAGCCCGGGAGGCCTCCACGGATCGTGGCTCGGAGCTGTCCCACGGCAAGCCCACCCGGTAGACGTGGACCGGGATCCGGACGTTCTTGAGCGCCGTCGGCTCGAGTCGCTCGAGCCGATTGGGGATCTTGTTCCGGACCTGGTCGAAGACCTGGCCGGAGATGACCAACCCGCCCGGAGGGGCGAGGGGCTCTATTCGGGCGGCGATGTTCACGGCGTCCCCGAAGATATCGGCCCCCCGTTCCTCCACGTCGCCCAGATGGACGCCGATCCGGAGCTGGATCGGGGTGACCCCCGTTTGCGAGTTCCGCTCGTGGAGGCGTTGGTGAATCTCGATCGCACACTGGACGGCGCGGAGCGCGCTATCAAACTCGACGAGGAACCCGTCGCCGGTGGATTTGACCTCGCGTCCTTGATGGACGGCGAGGAGCGGGCGGACGAGCTCCTCCTGTTCCTCCAGCTGCTTCAGGGTGGCCGCTTCGTCGGTCTGCGTCGCGGCCGTGTACCCGACCATGTCGGTGAACATGATGGCGGCGAGTCGCCGGGTCGCGACCACAGCTCGAGAACGGCAATCGATAGATTAAGCCCCGCTCGGTAGGCCTCGGCGGGGGAACCCGCAACGGTACCGCCCACGCTGGCGGTCCATTCTGACCACGACGGGTTCGTCTCTACCTACGGCCTCGAACCCGGAGGAACCTGGGCCAAATCTCCGACACGTGCCCGGCGGCGCGGGGTCCAAATAGAAAGACCGCCTCGCGGAGGATATGTCCACGCCGACAAGTGTGGTTGTATCGATCGCAGGAACCATCAACGGAACGCAGGTCAGCGGCTCGGGGACTCTCAGCGTCGATAGCAGTACAGGCACGAAGTCCGGAACGATCGTCTACACGAACCCGCCGCCTCCGGGGACACCTGGGGGCGCAAGCATGCCCGCGGGAACCACCCGGTGCTTCATCGGCGCTGCGCACGTCGGGAAACATCGTTTCGTGGGTCCCCTCCAATTGCTAGGTCGCGAATTCGTCTCCTTGCGCTTGACAACCCTGGGGCGCTCTGGCAGCGTGAGCCTGAGCGAGACGGCGACCCTGGCGCGTGGGGTACTCTACTCTTCACTTACCGTGGTCGGAGTGCTGAAGGTTCCAATCGATCGGGGCATCGGCCCTCTTAGCGAGAGAATCACCGTACACAAAGACGATACCCTGATCTCCGAAGGTCGATATTCGCTCCTGCCCAAGAGGGGCCGTCCGATCCCCGTCCGCTACACGCACTTTTACCGGTCCCTGAAGCCCAACCGGCGGTTGTTCCGTCGTCTCCGAGGCCGCGTCTACCTGCTCCGCGCCAAGGTCGAGATTAAGGCTCGTGGGAAAAAGCGGGTGAAAATCCGCACCACCTCCACGTTGCGCGTCCTGAAGGATCACTGATCGGTTCGCCGAACTACGGCCGGAACCCCCGGCGATGGGCGGAGTGCCGGCCGGCTCGTCTTTCCGCTGGGACGGGTCCGTTGGACCCCTCTGCCTCGGCGGAGGGGTCGGCCCGGACTAGGCCTTCCGTGCGCGCTTGGCCCGCGCGACGAGCTTTGCCCTGTCGGCCGCGAGGCGCGCCCTCAGCCTCTTCCCGTATGCGGCGAGTGCGGCTCGGTCCTTCTTCCCGCCGGCCCTGGCCTTCGCGACCTCCGCCGCGATCCTCTTCTTCTGTCGGTCCGCCCAGGCTTGGATCCTCTTCTTGTCCTTCGCCCAGTCCGCCTTGGCCTTCGCGCTCATCGCTGAACTCTTTCCCGCCATTTCCGCTCTCCAGGCTCGCGCCTGTCTAACGGACATGGGACCCGCGACTTAAGCCCCGCTAGACGGCCGTCTTCGACCGAAGGTGTCGATTTTGGAGCCCCGTTCCTCTTGCTATGTCCGCTTGGAAGACGCTGATCCGTGGGGCTTGGACGTTCTCAGGCGGCTCGGAGAGGGGACGCCCGTGCTGGGATTCGAACTCTTGTGGTTCCGTTTTATCGGATTCGTTACGCGCGTTAGCTACCACTAGAAGCGAGGCCAACTCGGCTTCCGGAGCGAGTCCCACGCAGTAGATGAAGCACGAGGAAAGGGGGTGGGGGTTAGTCAGCTACACTAAGAGCGGACTGGTCCCACACGAGACGACTGGTCAGTTTCCTCAACGCCTCGAGGATTACTTTCCTCGTGGAGGCCCCAACTTGAACGCGCGTCCTCGAGCATAAGGCATGCGAACAAAAGGAAAAGCAACGCCCCGCCCAAGGTAACCAGAGCCCCAATTCCGACGAAATAGAAGTCATCGAAGAGGAGGAATCCCACCACAATGATTCCTACCGGAGTCGCCCACCAAACTGAACGCGCGATTCCTCCGGCGATGGCCAGCATCGAGACGCCGAGTATAGCAGCGGGTAGACTGCCCGCTACACCTGCAATTTGAAACCCAATCATCCAGAAGCTTGGTGCTAACACCGTGATGCTGATCCCTGAGGGTTCTGAGATCCAGAGAACGAGTGCGAGAACCCCAAGGATCGCCGTCAAACCGACGAGACCCATCGTCCACGCTGGTAGCGGATTTTTGATCCGAACCCTGTCTGCTCCCTTGCCTGATACCAGGCGATCGCGTAGAGCCCTAGCGAATCGGCCGAATTTCTGATGGTGCAAGATGACTCCTCCAGCTACTGCAGCCATTAGAAGACCCCCGAGGGCAGTGATGAAAAGGGCAACCGCTAGCGGTAGAGGGGTCAAACAACTCGACCGCGAGAAGGCCCCGGAGCCTACACACGATTGGAGAGCACGACCTGCCCAATAACCGAAGACAGTTAGCGCAATGCCGGCACCGAACGCTATCAGAGCCGAGGCAAGCGAGAAACCCTCTTTTCTTGGTGGAACGTTCATTCTAGACCGCCGGGCTGAAGACAATTCTGGGTCCCTTTCACTCTCTACGGCGGAATCAACCGGGACGAGCGGCCATCCGTGCTCCCGATGCATGAGGACACTCAGACGGCGACGAGAAGGAAACGAACGTGCTGAGCCATGGGCATCATAACCACGTTGCAGAACTCCAAATCACGTTAAATGATTTGTATGACGCAGATAGCTCTTGCGCGGTGAAGCCAATTCCGTAGTAGTCTAAGCATCCGTTCTGTCCAGGCACCTGACAATCGAACACGTATTGGGCGTCCGACATTTCAGCCGGGACGAGGAAGCTTTCAACCGTCAGGGGACAGTCGAAGCTGCAAGCCCCTCTTACTGTGGGATTCGAAAACGTAACCGAACCGAAGTTGGGAGCCACAGACCGGAAGTTAACTGCGCCGTACAGGATTGTGTACTGAGGCGCCTCAACAATCCATTCGGCACTATTGGTCCCCGCGGTAAACGAAATCGATCCGGACCACGAATCGCCATTCGTTAGATCATCAAGTGACCAATTGCTTACTCCGCTGGCGCTCGAGACGGCAACGTAAATCGTGTCTCCGATCGACGGAGCGAATGATGACGGTGCCGTCACGTAAGGCGCAGGGGTCCCTTGGGAGAGAATGTCTTCGTAAACACCCGTGATCGATGTTGTATACCCACCAAGCACCCCAGGAGATATGGAAACTATCACTCCAGCTTGCCACAAGTTACTTCCCGTCCCTCCAAGGCCGAGCCAAATTCCTATTGTTTCTGTGGATGACCAATCCCAGAGACCGCTCACGTATTGAGGATTAGGCACTGTGAATTCGCCTTCTACGTCGGAGAAGGCTTGGCCAGCGAGTCCTCCAGCGATGTACCCTCCCCACGAGTCCGTAGCAGTCTGCTTAACGTCAAGGTAGAGGACAGCGGTGGACATTCCATTAGGAAGCGGGAAGATTGGCGTGAATGTTGTCGTCGACTGAGTCTGCGAACCCAATGTTCCGCCAGCAGCAACCCACTGAGAAAAGACGTACCCGCTCATTATAGAACTCGATAGGGCGTAGCTCTGCCCGACGTTCGCGTCAAAATTCCAGCCGTTCGCAAGCTCGATTCCGTTCATGGAGACGTATCCCTCAGAATCCCCAACGCCGACCGTCAGCGGCTCGGTAACGCCCAGTGGGCTCGTGGCGGACGTGTAACAAGGCGAGATGGCCGAGATCTCATAGTAGTAGGTCACTCCAGCCGTCGTCGAAAAGACGGTATCGCTTTCGCCGCCCTGCGAGCCTATCGAAGCGCTCTGAGTCGGGGGGTTTGTCGTACCGTAATTGAATGTCTGTGAAGGTGCGACACCAGTAATTCCATTAGTGGCGGGAGAGACGATCCAGGAGAACGTCTGGAGAGTTGGGAGCAAGGAGGTGGAAATGATGTTGGATACCAAAAGTTGTCCGATTGGACAAGTCCCTCCACCAGCCGAAGAAGTCCAGAATTGCCCGTACGCCCAGGCAATACCGTTGCACCAATTGGTGCCCTTAATCGTAAAGTTGTACACGTCAGGGACAATTAACCCCGAAATTGTAACTTGGTGGTGCGACGGGCTCGCGGGTTGGTTGCTACCACCGTAGAGTTGGTACCAGAAAGCGTCCGTCATGTTCGACGGGTTGTCGACCCAGGTGAATGTCGCGGACTTTCCGTTGCTCGTGACGGAAACGGTTACGCCGGAAATCGAAGGGGCGCATGGCGGAGGTCTAGGTTTGCACGGAATGCCCGGGGGGAACCAACTTCCCCCGGTGGGCAAGGGAGACACAGCTTAGGACCGACGGCACTTGTTGAATAATGAAGTGTCCCGGGGCTCGCATCAAACAAACCCCCAGCTCCAACAGAGTAGCTTGCGAAAGCGATTGATGTCGAAACAACCATCACCACGACCACGGCAATCGACAGCCAGATGCACTTACCACGATCAAGACCTCTCTTCTTGGCGCCACCGAATTCGGGCATGTGGACCCACTTCATTCGGTGTCGCAGCAGAGCCGAAGGTGGCCGCGAATTCAAAGCCGACTATATTCAATCCAAGTCAACGTAAATCCAGTCCCCGCACTCAGGTTGGAGTGGCACGGTCGAGGGTCGTGACCAACCCCAGCCCATCTGAGTGAACTCGGTACTGCGGGTGCACCGCCACGAAGCGAAAGGTGTGGCCCAATTCCCGGAACGGACGCCCGTGCTGGGAGCCGCCCTCTTATTTTGGCAGATGGACTCGTCCTAACGGTAGTGGGGTCCGTTTTGAAAACGGTCAGCGCGCGACCTGGCGAAACAGGGACCATTCAATTTGTCGACGTTCTCAGCCCGTAGGGTTAGCCCACCGCTCTTGCGTTAGGTCGAAGGGGGATGTACCTTCTCGAAAGATTGATCAGGGTGATCACGGGGAGGCCCAAGCATCCCATCAGCAGCAATGAGGCACCCAGGATCTGCTGGGGAGACGGACCGATTCCGCAATAGGTCGGCCAAAGGATTCTGGGCGGTGGATAGCAATGCGGGGCCGCGAGAAAGATGGCGGCCCCGGAGAGAATTAGAGCAAGGGGAACAGCCAGACTTCCCCAAAGCCATCGGGGACCCCTGGTGGTGGCTACCGGCCCGTTCCGGAAGACCCAGTTGAGCCCCAAGCCAACGGAAAAAATGCATGCCCCAACTGAAAGTGCCCCCACGTAGGTCCACCAAAGGGTGGGGCCATAGTCCCCAACGCCTCCGTAGTATCCACCATAACTTCCGACTGTGAACACAACGATTCCCCAAAAGAGCAAGGCTGCCCCAGCGATGAGGCATATCGCGGACGCCAACCTCGTGGTCCAGGACATCATTGTCTCTCGAGTTCCCTTAGAGGGTCGAACCGAGTATGAAGATTCCGAGACAACTCGGTCCGAGGTGGACCTTTGAGGCGCGATCCAAGAAGAGGTTCGCAGTTTCTGCTCGGAGGAAATCGCCCGTGCTGGGATTCGAACCCAGGTCTGAGGCTCCGCAGGCCTCTAGGATAATCCAGTGTAGCGGGACCGGCGGTTCTCCACCGGTTCCGTAGCTACCCCACACGGGCGCTGGAAGCTGCGCCTGTCCTCCGGGCTCAACGAAGAGGGAGGTCTATAAAAGACCGGGGACGCCGAGAGTTTCTGGCGGTTCCAGATTTAATAGGGGGAGCGGCTGCGCCGTACAGCGCGGTCGTCCGCACGCGGTCCGGCCGGGAGTTGATGAGTGGGAGAGCCAACGGTTGACCCGCGCAAGAAGATCCGGTCCTTACCGGTGGGCACGGAGGTCGAGATCACTCCGCCCGACGGGCGAACCTGGCACGGGATCATCGTGCCCTCGACGGAGTTCTCTGGCGAGAACATCGTCGTGCTCAAGCTGGCGAGTGGCTACAACGTCGGACTCGCAATCACCGAACGTGACGTCCTTACCGTCATCGCGAAGCCCCGCCGCACTCGGGCTACGAAATCCGCCGCCTCAACGCCCGGCCTCGCGGCCCCCGCGCTCCCGTCGACACCGTGGGTGGCGTTGCTGACTACCGGGGGAACGATCGCGTCCCGGGTCGATTACCAGACGGGCGGCGTCAAGCCGGTGAGCGACGAGCGGGAGATCCTCGCAGCCTTTCCCGCCCTCGACGCGGACGGCCCGGTCCACGTCGTTCCAGTCTTTGAGCGATTCAGCGAAGACATCGTACCCGCAGACTGGATCGCATTGGCCGAGAAGATCGGCGAGTGCTTCCGGCAGGGGGCGCGCGGGGTAGTAATCGCGCACGGCACGGATACGATGGGGTTCACCGCAGCCGCGCTGAGCTTCATGGTGGGCAATCCCCCTGGGCCCGTGGTGCTTGTCGGTGCCCAACGGTCACCGGACCGGCCCTCGTCGGACGGCTTTACGAACCTCCCCGCGGCGATCCACTTGGCTCGCTCCGGCGAGTTGGGGGAGGTCGTTGTCGTGATGCACGACGGAATCTCGGATGACCGCTGGGCCGTTCATCGCGGCACCCGGGTCCGAAAGATGCACTCGTCCCGTCGGGATGCTTTCGAGAGTCGGAACGCCCCGCCGATCGGGTACATCGAGGGGAAACGAATCGAACTCGGCGCGGAAGCTCGCCGACCTTCGGGCGCGCCTCTGCAGATAGAGACCCATCTGGATGAACGGGTCGCGCTCGTCACCTACTACCCGGGTCTCTCTCCGCTCCGTCTGCGACGTTTCGTCCGGAACGAGCGCGGCCTGGTTATTGCGGGGACGGGCTTGGGACACGTCTCGCGCACCCATCTCCGGGGACTTCGCCGGCTGATCGAGGGCGGCCTCGTGGTCGGAATGACGACGCAGTGCCTCGAGGGCGGCACCGACCCCTACGTCTACTCGACCGGCCGCGACCTGGTGCGAGCCGGGGTCGTCTACCTGGACGACCTGCTGCCGGAGACCGCCTACGCGAAGATGCTCTGGGCGCTCGGACAGTCGGAAGACCCGGAGCGCGTGCGGGCGCTGCTACTCGAGGACCAGGTCGGCGAGTTCGTGACACGTCGACGGCTGGAGGCGGCGCGATGAAGGCCGGACTGGAGGTCCACCAGCAACTCGCGACCACCAAGCTGTTCTGCCCGTGTCCCTCGGAACTTTCGGAACAAGTCGAAGGTACAGTCCACCGCCGGCTCCGCGCCACCGGCGGAGAGCTCCGGGCGCTAGATCCCGCGGCGGCCTTCGAATCCTCGCGTGGATTGTCATTCGTCTACGAAATCGTGCCGACGACCTGCCTCGTCGAGCTCGATGAGGAGCCTCCCCACGCGATCAATGCGGAAGCCCTCGACGTCGCGCTCACGGTCGCCCTGCTCCTGCACGCCACTCCGATCGACGAGATCCTGGTCATGCGGAAGCTCGTCGTCGACGGGTCGAACACCGCGGGCTTCCAGCGTACCGCGCTCGTGGCGGTCGACGGCTGGGTCGAGGTGGGGGGCCACCGGATCTCGATCAACACGATATGCCTTGAGGAGGACGCGGCGCGCAAGGTCTCCGAGACCGGCGGCGAAGTGCGGTACCGGCTCGACCGTCTCGGAATCCCGTTGGTCGAGGTCGCCACCGGGCCCGACCTCACGTCCCCGGAACAAGTCCGCGAAGTGGCTCAGGCGATCGGCGCGCTCCTCCGTTCCACCCGTCGCGTGCGTCGAGGGATCGGGACGATCCGAGAGGACCTGAATCTCTCCATCGAGGGGGGAACCCGGGTCGAGATCAAGGGAGTGCAAGAGCTCCGGCTATTGCCCAAATACTCGGAGGAAGAGATCGCCCGCCAACAGCTCCTCGTGCGAACCAAGGAGGAACTGCATCGTCGCCAAGCGCAACCTCCGGCCGGCACGCCTGTGGACGTTTCCGAACTTCTACGGGATGCCGGCCCGGGCCCGGTGGGCTCCCCCCTCAAGAGAGGGGGAGTGGTGCTGGCGGTCTCGCTCCCGGGGTTCCACGGCCTCCTGGGTCGCCCGGGTGAGTCGGGACCACGGTTCGGTCGGGAGCTGGCCGACTACGCGAGGACAGTCGGGGTCCGGGGGATCCTGCACTCCGATGAACTCCCCTCCCAGGGCGTCGAGGCGTCCCATGTCGAGCAGCTCCGGCATCGACTCTCCCTTGGAAAAGACGATGCATTCGCTCTCGTGGCGCACTCGGATGCGGCCAAGGCGACCGAGGCGCTCCAGCAGGTACTTCGCCGGGCCGCCGCCGCCTTCATCGGCGTCCCTTCCGAGACGAGGGATCCGTTACCCGACGGAAACTCGCGCTACTCGCGTCCCCTGCCCGGGCGGGACCGCATGTACCCCGAGACCGACGTGCCACCCGTGACCCTCGCCGCGGAACATCTCGCGAAGCTCGGAAGTCACCTGCCCGAGCGTCCCGAGGAGAGTCGCACACGAATCCGAGCGCAGTACGACCTACCGGACGAGGTGGCGGGGCTCCTCCTCCAAGAGGGAGAGGCCGATCGCTTCGAGGCGCTCGTCCGCCGGGGCCACGCGCCACTGCTCGTGGTCCGATTGTTGACGCACGACCTGCCCGCCCTCGCCGCGACACCGCGTACTCAGCCCCTGCCGGACCCCTCTGAGGACCTCCTCGACTCGGTCCTGCGAGCGTTGGAGAAAGGGCAGTTCGCGAAGGAAGGCGTGCAGCCCGTGCTCGAAGGAGTGCTCCTCCACGGTCGGTCGGTCGACGAGGCCACCACTTCGGCGGGACTGGCCCCGATGTCGCGACCCGAACTCGAGCAGTTGGTGGCCGGTGTCTTGGACCGCAACGAGACTCTTCTCCGCACGCGAGGGAAGGCCGCGCTCTCGCCGTTGATGGGAGACGTCATGCGAGAGGTTCGCGGGCGACGAGACGGTAAGGAAGTCGCCCAAGTGCTTGAGAGAGCCATGAACGACCGACTGGAGAGACTGGGCGGTTCGCCGTGAGGACTCTCGTCGCAGTCATCGGGGGGGAGACTCCGCCCCCTGAGGCCATGGTTCTCGCCGACGAGGTCGGACGCCGCCTCGCGGAGGCCGGTGCGGCGGTGGTCTGCGGCGGTCTCGGAGGAGTGATGGAAGCGGTGTGCCGAGGCGCGCACCGCGCCGGGGGCCTCACGATCGGGATCCTTCCGACGGGTCGACGGTCGGACGCCAACTCCGATGTCGATGTCGCGATTCCGACCGGACTGGGCGTCGCGCGCAACGTGCTCGTCGTGATGGCCGGCCACGCGGTAATCGCCATCGACGGTTCCTTTGGCACCCTCACCGAGATCGCCCACGCGCTCGAGCTGAGGAAGCCGGTCTTCGCGCTCGGAAGCTGGGACCTCGACTCTGCCGACATCGACCCGTCGCGATACGTCCGAGTGAAAACTCCCGAGGAGGCCGTACGCCTCGCGCTCGAGGCCGCTCAGCGTCCGGCGACGTCCCAGGATCCCTTCCGGGAGCACAGCGGGAGGGAGGGCTGACGTCCCCAGTGGCTCATCCCCGCCGTCCGATCCGGGCGGTCGTGACCGACGTTGACGGAACCATCACGGACAAGGAACGACGGCTCAACGTCCAGGCGATGCAGGTCATCCAGCGGATGACCGAGGCGGGGATTCCCGTCGTGCTGGCCACGGGAAACGTCCTGCCGTTTGCGTTGGCGCTGCACCGGTTTCTCGGCCTGGCGAGTCCGATCATCGCCGAGAACGGAGGAGTCCTGTACCACGTCGAGGACGGACACGAGATCATGGAACGTCTCGCGGACCGACGCGTCGCACTGGCGGCTTACCGCCGCCTCGTCAAAGCCGGCCTGCCGGTGCGCCGACTCTTCACGGACCGGTGGCGGGCGTCCGAGGTGGCGATCGAAGAGGGGGTCTCCGAACAGAGGATTCGAGCGGTCCTTCGAGGGCAGCCCGTCTTCATCGAGAACACCGGGTTCGCGATGCACATCATGCAACGCGGGGCGGGTAAGCTCCCCACGCTTCAACGCGCCCTTCGGCTGATCGGCCTCACTCCCGGAGACTGTCTTGCCCTCGGGGATGGGGACAACGACGTCGCGGTGCTCCGGGCCTCCGCCTGGGCCGTCAGTTTCCCTTCGGGGAGCGCGCGGGCGCGTCGGGCGGCCGACTACGTCACGCGCGCGGAATACGGAGACGGTTTCGTCGAAGCCGTTATCCATGCGGGCGTTGTCCCCCCGCTAGTTTCCGGGTGACGACCGCTGATGCTCGTTGGTAGTTGTGCCCAATGCGGAGCGCCCGCGACGCTCCGGTGCACCATTTGCGGGCGAACGTACTGTCACAAGTGCCTCGATTCCGATGAGCGCGTGTGCTCGGACTGCCAGACGAGATTGAAGCACCAGAAGGGCCTCCCCGTCCCCGGCCAGCCCCCCTCGCGGAAGATCTCGCCGCGGCCGCCGATGTCCTAAGGCGGCGGTCTGTCCGTCTCGTGCGGCGCCGGGTACGAGTACCCCGGGAGCTCGAACTTGCCCCGGGGAGCGCGCTGGGCCAGCCAGAGCATGAAGACCCCGACCACCCCGGCGACGGCACCGATCGCTACCAGACCCAGTGCGTAGACGCCGAGGGCCGGGTAGATTCGCCAGGGACCGACGAGCTCTCCCGTCGAGGGGGCCATCCGGTGCAGCACGATATTGACGATAACGCCCAATCCCCATCCCACGACGAGGAGGAATATTCCCCCCGCCCGGTATCCGATGCGCTCGTCGCCGCCCCGGTCTTCGGGAGGCACGGCCGGGAGCTCGCTCAAGTCGGTCATGCTTCGTCCCTTCTTCCCGGACCTCCGAGCGTTCTTATTTCTTGGGGCCCTCGGTGTTGCCCGGGTTACGGCTTTGGGATCTCACTGGAGCTTTCCCCCTTGCGGTGGGGATTCCAATGCGTCCCTCCCTTTCCGTCCGCTCCGCCCGTGCCCGTCCGACTCTTCAAACGGGTAGCGGGGCCTCATCGCATCATCGGAAAGGGCGTCGAGGTCAAGTCGAAGACCTCCAAGCTCTGCGATCTCTCGCAGAGCGGTTCGTCCGACGTTCAGTCCGGCATTCAGCTGCCGGTCCATGGTCCAGCCACAGTGTTCGCACGTGAACGTCGGTCCCACCCTGCTTCGGGGTCGTGTGATATCCCCACATTTCGGGCAGGTCACTGACGTGCGATAGGGATTGACCCAGTAGACGGGAACTCCACGGTCGAAGGCCTTGTACTCGAGTTGGCGGTGGAGTTCGCGACGGGGCCAACTGGACAAGCGACGGCGCACACTCCGGCTGGTGCGATGGCGAGACCTCCCTTTCGCCCGCCGGCGAAACCTCAGCATCCGGGAGAGGTCCTCGAGCGCGAGGGCAGCATGGTGTACGACTAAGATGTCCAAGAGAAGGGTTGTCAGTTTATGAAGTCGCGATCGGACCCGGTTTCGCTCTCGCTGGCCTTCCTTCGCCTGCAATTTGCGAGCGAGACGGCGATCGTGGGCTTTCTTCTGGCCGAGCTTCCGCCTCCGTTCGAAGTGCGTGGACTGAACCCGCCGGATCTCAGGATACGGAACATGGACGAGTCGATTGCTTTCCCTGGTAACCGCCACGCCATCCAACGAAGACTCGTTAGTGTCGAGCGCGAGCAGGGCCGAAGGGAGATACGGTTCTGGTACGGTTCTCTCTAGGAATAGCACGGCACGCTCTTGGGAGACTTGTAGCTGCTTGACCCGAACGCCATCCGCGTTGAGCCGCTGCTGGTGGTAGGCCGAGAGATGGAGGAAGAACGAACACCATTGTCCAGCTCGAAGCGACAGGCGCAGTTTCCCCGTCTCGCGGTCAAGGTGGAAGGTTTCTCTGTCGGCCCGGAGAAAGAGGCGACGGATGTAGGGGGGACGGGATTCGGGGCCCTTCCGCAGTCGTCTTCGGTGTGCTTTCGCCAGAGAAAGAGCGATGTTGGCGGCCACTACCGCGTGTTCGCCGTTCAGCTGGTGGACATGACCCCGGTCGCGAGCGAACCGGGCTAGAGCCCCCCGGGAGGTCTTACCGGAGTCGAGTGCTTCCCGAAGGACCTCGTTGGCCAGGAGACGGTAATCCGCCATGAGGGAGAGAAGTGGTGGCGGGAGGGATGAGGCAAGAGGAACGACTAAACTCCGGACAACGGACACACCGGGGGAAAGTCAAGGCGGAGAGAACCAGTTTTTGTGTGCTATGAACGGTGAACGGTGACTAGACGGATTTGTGGTCAACGTACCATGGCGCTGGGGTAACGCGGGGTTCATCTCCTGAACGGCCGTAGTGTAGTCGATGAGCCCCACCATGCCGACCCCGCCGACGGGCTGGCCCTCGCTTGGCCAGCGCCTAGACCAGGCGCGGAACTACGATGACGTGTTCGCCGTGGTCCGCGAATCGGTGCGGCGCGTTTTGGGCAAGGAACGCGTCGGCCTGGGGCTGGGCCTCAGCGAGCTCCCGGCGCAGATCGGAGCTTATTGGCAGGTCACAGGGAACATCATCATCCTCAACGAGCGACTCATCCGCGTGCTCGATGCGACGGAGCCGCAAGCCCAACGCACGGCGTACCTCTATGTGGTCATCCTCCACGAGTACCTTCACAGCCTGGGATTCCTCGACGAGCGTGCGGACCGCCAGATCGTCTCCCGAGTCGCCACACAGGCGCTCGGCGACGAGCACGCCGCAGCCCGCTTGGCCCGGGGTGACCTGTGGGAGATCTTCCCGCAGCTCCGCGGCGCCGGGACCGGGGACGGCCAGCGAGTCAAGATAGTCCGTGGCTTTGACTCAGAGTCGACGAACCGATACATCCGGTGAGTGAGCAGACCCCCCCGGCGAGGTGGGGGGAATCCCCTGTCCCTGGTCGCCGCCCAACTCCGTCTCCCGACGTCCGCGGAGGGGACCTGAGAGGAAATTGCTTGACCGCGCGTTCGCTTCTATTCATTACCGTCGGGAGGGGAGCGATGGATGGGAAGCCCCGGCCGCGCATTCGCACGCTCTGGCCCCTCGTCGGAATCGTCGCAATCGCCGGGGTCCTTCTTGCCTCAGGGGCCTGGTATCTGTACGCTCAGTCCTTCAACACGTGCGCCGGGTGCCCGCCGTGGGCAGGAGTTCTGGTTTTTGGGGGCCCGACGAACAGCTCCTCGGCGGGTCAGTGGACCTACGGGTTCCTTGTCGAGAAAACTCCGCCCGGCCTTCTACTGACCAACCTATCGTTCGCGGTCTTCCTCGCCACTGGCTTTCCCGCGGAGCTAGCGCACGTCTGCGTAGCGGGGCCGAACGGAGTTCCCTTGGGAACTTGGTTCGAGAATTGGTCGGCAACGGGCGACTCCGCGGCCTGCAGTGCGTCGGCGACAAATCCCCCCGGCGAGGCCGTTCTAGCCGCTGGGGACACCGCCGACTTGTACATTGACCAGAACGCGGCCGGCGACACGCTCACGATATTCATGGCCCACGGTCAAGGCGCCGCCAGCTTCGCTTTCTAAGCGCCCGGGGGGCGCATCGGGGAGTCCCGGGCGGACGGAATCCGTTCACCCTGGGGCCTCCCCACTTCTTTTGTGTGGCAACTGTTGGGTTGACCGTGTCCGCCCCCGCGGCCCGGCTACTCGTCACGCTCCCCGCGTCCGACGATACGGCAAGGGCGATCGCTGCGAGGCTTCCCGCAGTGGCATTTGTTTTTGCGAACGCGAGTCCGGCGGGCCCCTGGCCGGCGGTCGAGGCGATGCTGACCGGCTCCTTCGAGCGCGAGTTGCCCCAGTGGGACCCCGCGAAGGTTCCCCAGCTGCGTTTCGTGCAGCGGCTGTACACCGGGCTCGACGGCTTCCCGTTCGACCGGTTTCCTGCGACGGTCAAAGTCGCTGGTAACGTCGGAGCGTTCGCGCCGTACGTGGCCGAACAAGCGATCACGCTGACCCTCGCGGTCCTGAGGAACCTGCCGGCGGGGATGGCGATGGTGAAGGCCGGGCGCCTCCGGCCGGCGCCCGAGAGCCGTTCCCTCGTGGGCCGGACGGTGCTCCTCCTCGGATACGGGGAGATCGCTCGGGCGATCTCCGCGCGGCTCCACCCCTTCGGGGCGGTCATCGAAGGGGTCAACCGGGACGGCACGCCCCGCGACGGGTGCGACCACATGTTCCCCGCCTCCCAGCTCGGCACCGCGCTCGCCCGGGCGGACGTCGCTATCGATTGCCGGCCCCTGACCGTCGCGACCCGGAACTCCGTGGGCGCGGCGGAGCTGGGCCGGATGAAGGCCACCGCCCTCTACGTGAACGTCGGTCGGGCCGACACGGTCGACGAGACCGCCCTCTACGCCCACCTTCAATCGCACCCGGAGTTCCGCGTCGGCCTCGAAACGTGGTGGCTCGAGGACTATGACAAGGGAACCCTGGGGTCCCACTTCCCGATCGCCGCGTTGCCCAACGTCATCGGAACGCCCCACAACGCCGGGTTCGTGGCCGGTAGCCGGCCCCACGTCCTGAACTCGGCGCTGGACAACCTGGCCCGGTTCTTTGCGGGTCAGCCGCCGCGCTTCGTCGCCGACCCGGCGGAATACCGCGGGACCTAGGCGTCAGCCGAAGCCCTGGATCGCCTTCGCGTCCTTCGCGCCCGGCCGCAGCGGTGCCTTTCGGAGCTCCTTCGGCGTCTCCACGAGACGCACCAGCGGCGCCGACTGGACCACGTACGTCGGCAGGCCGGTGTTGGGGTCGTTGCCGGCCCTGAGGATGTTCATGATCTCGAGCCGGATCTCGACGATCGAGCCGTCCTTCAGCTTGAGCCGAAGCCGGCCGTTGCCCTCGATGACCGTGTAGTCGACGATCTCGGCGTTCGATAGGTCCGCGGGTTGGCCCGGCGGGCCCATCATTTAGCGCCCCGGGCCGCGAGCCGGCTCGTGAGGAGCGCCCGCGGGTCCTGGCCGTCGATCGTGATGCCCATGGAGACGGCCGTGCCCAGGACCTGATTGATACGTTCCTCGACCGAGCGGCCCCGAAGGTCCGCGCCCTTCGCCTCGGCGATCTGCTTCACCGCGTCGAGGGAGACGTCGCCGATGACCTCGGTCTTGGACTTGCCGGAGCCCTTCTCCTTCCCGGCCTCCTTGAGCAGGAGCGCGGCGGTCGGAGGGCGTCCGACCTCGAGCGTGAACGTACGAGTCGCGGCGTCGACCTTGACGAGGACCGGGACCTTCATCCCGGCGAACTGCTTCGTCTTCTCGTTGATCTGGATCACGACCTGGCCCACGTTGACGCCGAGCGGGCCCAGGGCCGCGCCGAGCGCGGCGCCGGCGGCCGCCTTCCCGCCCTCGACGAGGACGCTGACTTCAGGCGCCACTCTTGCCGCCTCCCCGTTCCAGCATGCGGACGTGGTCGCCCCGGACGGTCACCGGGATGGGCACGACGGCTTCGATGAGCTCCACGGTGATCTGCTCCTTCCCTTGGTCGATCTTCTTGACCCGGGCCTTCTCGCCCTTGAACGGCCCCGCGATAAGCTCGACGATGGCGCCCTCGACGAAGCCTTCGACGGTGATCTTCGGAACGAGCAGCGGCTCGACCTCCTTCAAGGTCGTCTCGCCGGCCACCAGTCCGCGGGCCTTGCGGATGCCGCGGAGCATCTCGCGAACGCTCTCGAAGCTCATGCCCTCGGCGAACACGTAGCCGCGCAACGCCGCCGGTACCAGGATCGCGAACAGCACATCGGGCTTTTCCTCGGCCCGCGTCAGGAGAGAGTCGGCCACTTCGCGTTCGTAGCCCCGCGAGGTCTTGATCGCCAGCAGGGACTGTCGCGCCGACCACGTCAGGGTCAGCTTCGCCGGCGCCACGTTGGTGTCTTCGAGGCGAGCGCTGAGCCGAACTTCCATCCGGTCGCCGTACCGAACCCCCACGGGGGCGGTCACCTCGTAGGTGAGCGCCACGGGCACGTTCGGTTTGAGGGAGAGTTTGGCCTCGGTGTGTCGGGCCACAAGCTCCGCGAACTGCCTCTTGCCGGGGAGCATCCAGGAGACCGGCCATTCGGCGCCCTCGCCGGGGTAGGTCGAGGTGTAGGCCACCTCGGTCGTGAGGCGGAGCGTCGCTTCCTCCGGATGAACGCTCTTGATGACCACCGAGACGTCGGTAATCGTGCCGGCCGTCACATCGCGGCTCTTTTCGTCCGCGACCTCGAGCGTCAGGACACCGGTCTGGAGCGGTGGGGCGGGCGTCGGCACCTCGGGGGTCGGGGCGCGCACCAGGGGAGTGGTAACGGCCTTGGGCTTCGGCGCCGTCGGCGCGACCGGCTCCTCGCCCGTCAGTAGGCCGATGCCTTCCTCGGGGGGAGTGCCTTCCATGGTCCGCCTCAGAGTCCGGCCGAGGCCGCGGCGTGCCAGAGCCAGGGACCGGCCTGGGTGAAAAAGATGTACAGCATGAAGCCGACGCTGCCGATGATCACGGCGCCGATCGCGGTGATCTCGAGGACGCGGACGTATTCGTCGGCCTCGGGCTTGCGTGCCATCCGGAGGATCCGGCCGTATCGGCCGTGGCCGACCTGCCGCAGCCGGCCGTCGAATTGATCCTGCACGCGCTTCGCGCGGTCAAGAAACGCCATTGTACCTGCTTACCGAACCAGGTCGAGCTCGGGGCCCTGCCGTCGGGCTCCCGGCGCGCTGCTCGGTTGGCCGCCAAGAATCTGGGGGGATTTAACTCCGGTGACCACCAGCATGACGCGGATCGTGTTCTGCATCGTTGGGTCGACCGCCGCGCCCCAGATGATGCGCGCCGTGGGCGAGACCGCCTTCTGCACGACCTCGGCGGCCTTCTGGGCCTCGCTGACGGTCATGTCCGGCCCACCGGTGACGTTGATGAGGGCGCCCGTCGCGCCGCCGATGTCGACCTTGAGGAGGGGGGAGTTGATTGCCTCCAAGACTGCGTCTTCCGCGCGGTTCTCGCTCTCGGACTCTCCGATACCGATGAGGGCGACGCCGCCACCCTTCATGATCGTCCGAAGGTCGTTGAAGTCCAGGTTCACGAGGCCCGGGCGAGTGATCGATCTCGGTGATCCCCCGGATGGACCGGGCCAGTACCGAGTCGGCCACCTTGAAGGCGGTCTGGATCGGGAGGCGGGGCACGAGCTCCAGCAGCCGGTCGTTCGGGATCGTGATGACCGTGTCGATGGATTGTCGGAGCTTCTCGAGCCCCCACGCCGCGTTCTCCGCACGAACGAGCCCCTCGCTCGCGAACGGCAGAGTGCAGACCGCGATCGTGAGCGCGTCCCCGCCATTGGTTTCCTTCGCGAGCTGAGCCACGACACCGGCCGCGCCGGTGCCGGTACCTCCGCCTAGACCGAGGGTGATGAACACCATGTCCGAGTCCTTGAGCGCCTTCTTGATCTCGTCCTCGGCCTCGCGCGCGGCCTGCTCGCCTACCATAGGGATCGCGCCGGCCCCAGTCCCCGTGTCAGCCGACGACCGAGAAGGATCTTCTTCGGCGCATGGATCGCGAGGAGATGTTGCGCATCGGTGTTGCACGCCACCATCTCCGCGCCGGCCAGGCCCTCTTCCGAGAGCCGGTTGATGGTGTTGCAACCGCCGCCGCCGCACCCGACGACCTTGATGTTGGTCTTGAGGGACGCGAGAACGGCCTCGAGCTCTGCATCGTCGCTCGACGGCGGAGGAGGGCTCGCCGGGCCGGATTTCTTGTCCCCGGGCAGGTGCGACAGAATCTCTTGGGCCAATGGACGCATATTGAGCGTTCCTCGGCGTAGAGAGCATGCGCGCGGTTATAAAGGGTCATCTCCTAATCGCCGAGAGAAGCCGTGCGCTACCGACAATGGGCGCCTGAGTACGAGCGGATTCAGGCCGATTTCGGATTCTCCTTCGATAGAGAAATCGCCGCTTCCCAGCAGCTGGTCGAGTTGCTCCCCAAGCCCGCGCTCGAGCGAGCGGAGCAGCGAATCCGTGCCCGGATCCGGGGCCGGGACACGATTGTGGTCGGTCTCGCGCCCCGGTCGGGGGCACCGCCGGTCTGGATGCTTCCGCGGACGGAGGTTCCCCCCGCGTTGGTCGTGGCCGATGGCGCAGCGGAACGCTGCCTCGCCGGCGGTCTGGTGCCGGACGTCGTGGTCACCGACCTCGATGGCCCCATTCCGAGTGAGGTGACCGCCAACGTGAGGGGAGCCCTTGTGCTGATCCATGCCCACGGCGACAATATTCCAGCGCTCGAACGGTGGGTTCCGCAGTTCCCCCGTGAGCTCGCCGGTTCCTGGGCCGGGCCGCCGGAGCGCGGCTTGGTAGATTTCGGCGGTTTCACCGACGGCGACCGGGCCGCGTACCTCGCGGAGTACGTCGGAGCGCCGAGGATCCTGCTCTACGGGTTCGATTTCGAGCACGTCGACGCCAGCGACCCATCCCCGGAGATCAAACGGAGGAAGTTGGCCGCCGCTCGACGTGTGCTGGACCTGCTGGCGAAGGAAGGCCGCTCCCGCCTCGAGGTCTGGGCCCCGGACGGCACGCTATCGCCCTACGTGCCCCAGTCGACCCAGTAGACGACCTGCGGCCCGCTCTCGTAGATCGGAATGAACGGCGGGGCCTCCAGCCACGCGGCGGCCTGCGGGCTCAGGGGCAACGCCAGGTTGGAGGGGTCGAGCGCCACCCCCGCGTGCATGGTCGCATCGACCGCTACGGCGTCGATGGCCCGGGCTGGTTGGAGTGGCGCCTCGCTCGAATGGAGCTCGGCGGCCGCCGCCGCCCAGCTAATCCCTACGAAAAGTCCGGGCGTGTTGTCCCATGTGGCCGCAAGACCATCGAAACCGAACATCATGGAGCTGAGCCGGTGGTCCGAGGCCACGGCTGTGTGCGGAGTCAGCCCGATGCCGCCCCACAACCAGAGCGCTTGGTCTTGGAAGGTCAACCCTTCTTGGAACCCCCCGAAGTCCGACTGCGGCGGGTAGACGATGGCGGCATTGGCCGCGAGGAGAAGAACGGCCACGCAGGCCCCCGCGATCAGGGCGGGGCGACCGGCACGGTCCTGGGCGCGCGCGATCCAGCGACCGAGCCCAAGGGCCAGCATCAGTCCGAGAGGAATGGCGAGGAACTCCACAGTCCGGCTGGGAATGAGGAGGGTTCCGACCTGGGGGATCGCGAACCCGACCACGACGGAGAGCGCGAGCGTCCCCAGCCAGGCGATGGTGAACGACCCGATCCGGGAGAGCGACAGCAGGCGGCGCGTTCCGGCGGTGAGCGCGAGCGGGAGATAGTACGGCGCGAAGTAGAGCAGCTCGCCGGCCGTGATCTGCTGGTTTCCCGGTGGCAATCGGACGACCAGCAGAAGGGCCAGTCCCGCCACCGTGGCGACGGCGATCACGACGATTTCGGTCAGCGTTGACCGGTCGCTGGGGAATCGGACGTGGCCTCCCCGGGCGGTCGTCCGTTTCCGGCGGACATAGATCAACGCCCCGAGCACGGCGACCCCCGCCACGGCCGCCGTGATGATCGCCGGTGGGGTGCTGGACGCGAAGAGCGAGAGGTGATGGAGGGTGATCGTGAGGAAGCGGGGTGCGTAGTAGAACCAATAGGCCAGCAGCGCCACGACGAAAGCGGCCGAGAACGCAAGTTCCCGTGTGGGGAATCGATGCGCCCAGGCGCCCGGGCGCCAGAGCTCGAGTAGAACGACGGCGCCGAGTGCGCCGAGGAGAAAGAAGTAGCTCGACAGGTGATGCGTGACGATCAAAGCGCCGGACGTGAGCGCCAGGGGCACGTACCAGCGTCGGTCCTTCCGACCCTCCACATACATCCAGAGGGCTGCCACGACAAGCAGGTCGCCGAGCGCCTGCGGCGCGGGGTGGGCGAGGATGTACATCCGGGGCATAGCGACCCCGGCGAAGGACGCGCCCAGCAGCGCGATCAGGTCGTGCTGGAAGAGCTTCCGGAACAGCAGAAAGACGGGAAACACCGAGAGCGCGCCCAGGATCGGGATCGTGTAGAGCAGCGAGGAGAGCGTGTCGACCCCCAGCGAGCCGGAGACCGCGCCCGCGAGGGCGAACATCCCCGGGAAGTCGGGGTACCCGGTCCCCCAACCTTGGTAAACCGGGTACTGGGCGGCGAAGTGGCCCGTCGTGACGAGCGTCGCGGTGAGGACATAGTACTCCCCGGTGTCCGAGCCGAACAGGGAGAAGGAGAGCAGCGGTTCGAGCGCGAGGAACACCAGAACGCATGCCACCGCGAGGAGCCAGACGAAGGCGGTGCGGTTCACACGGGGGCCCGAGGTCGCCAACCGTATAATTTAATAGGGGGCCACGGTGCGGGCGGTTCTAGGTCCTATCGGATGGCGAAGACGAAGCCGAAGAAGAGGGCCCGCCCGAAGCGGCCCGCGGTCCGACCGTCGGCGAAGCGGACACCTGCCCGGCGTGCGCCGTCGAGCGCCAAGTCGGCGCGCCCCTCGCCCTCGAAGGCTCCGCCGAAATCTGCCCCCGCGACCCCGCCGCCCCCCCCGGAACCGGCCCTTCCCCCGAGGAATCCCGACGAGCGGCGCCACGTGCTCTCGTTGTCGTTCGTTCGCGACGGAGACGAGTTCCTCGCCCGGATCGAGACGGATAAGGACCAGATCATCGAGCTCAAGAACCGGTCCTTGGACCAGCTCCTGACCTTGGTCGCCAGCGAGCTCGAAGACCTGCTCGAATAGCGGTCGGCCCGGCGCGCGTCGCTACTGCGCGAAATCGAAGTAGTGCGCGCCGACGAGGTAAGTCCGGCGGGCGCCGCGGGGAACCGAAACCTCCACGAATTCCGTGGGTTCGGGCCCGAAGAGCCCGACGCCGTTGGAGCGGAGCACGTGGATGCGCACGGCATCGGTCGGGAAGCGTCGGGAGCGACCGCTGCGCTCGCGCACGACGAGCTGCCCGCCCTCGAGCCAGGCCGCCGACGGCGCCTGTCCGAGCGTCACGAACCACCCGATGATGAGCGCGACGGCCACCGAGGCCGTGAGGATCCCCTCCACGACGTAGTTCGCGCCGCTGACCACGGACGTGACGGCGAGGTCCATGAACACGCCGTAAATCACGGCGAGGGCCACGAGAAACAAAAGGAAGGTCCGGTACGCGCGGGAGCTCCCGGCGGAGTTCACGAACCGCCGGCCGGACGAGACGAAGGGCGCGGCGCTGCTCGTGGCCGTAGAGGGTTCCACCGCGATGGACGACCCATCTCCGTCCCGGGGGATTCGGACGGCCCGAGCGGCCCCTGCCATCGGCGTGTAGAAGGGCAGCCGAAGGCGCTTAAGCCTGCCGACGAAACGGAGGCCTATCGCCGGCAGCGCCTCGCGGCACGACGCCGTTCGCTACCCGGTTTCGAGCGCCGAGTCCGACCCGGGGGCCGCTACGGCCGCCGACGGTCGAGGGAGCGGGCTCGTCATGTCCACTAGGGGAACCTTCCGCGCGATCTCCTTGGCCATCGCGGAGCAGCTGGAGGCTGGCACCGGCCGGTTGGTGTACCCTGGGAGCGCCAGGTCGTACGTGACGACCCGCTTCTCGGAGATGACCTCCCAGACGGCCCGCCAGATCCGGTCCGCCGCTTCCTGCTCGCCGAGGTGCCGGAGCATGAGCTCGAGGCTGAGGATCTCCGCGACGGGGTCGGCCTTGTCCTGGCCGGCGTACTTGGGCGCCGAGCCGTGGACCGGCTCGAACAACGCCACCTTTTCCCCGTAGACCGCCCCCGGCGCTACCCCCAACCCTCCGGCGAGGCCGGCGCATAAGTCGGAAAGGATGTCACCCATGAGATTCGTCGTGACGAGGACGTCATACTCCGACGGTTTCTTGACGAGCTGCATGCACATGTTGTCGATCAGCCGCTCGTCCGAGGCGATGTCGGGGTACTTCGCGGCCATCTCCCGGAAGGCCGTTTGAAACAGCGCCCCCGTGGTCTTCATGATGTTCGCCTTGTGGACCCCGGTCACTTTCTTCCGGTGGTCTCGGCGCGCCAGCTCGAAGGCGAACTTGACGATCCGATCGCACGCCTTCCGCGTAATCACGTTCACCGTCTCGGCCGCGGAGTGGTCCCGGTCGACCCAGTGCTCCACCCCGGAGTAGAGGCCCTCGGTCGCCTCCCGCACGACGATGAGGTCGGTCTCGGGGTATCTCGTCCCCTCCCCCGCGATCGCTCGAGCGGGGCGGACCGAGGCGTAGAGGTCGAGCTCGGTGCGGAGGGCGACGTTCACTGAACGGAACCCGCTGCCGATCGGGGTGGTGATGGGACCCTTGAGGCCTACCCCGTTCCTCCGGATCGATTCGAGAACGGCCGCGGGGAGCGGGGTGCCCGTCGCGCGGATCGCGGGTTCGCCCGCCTCGACGACCTCCCAATCGATCGAAACGCCCGTCGCCTCCGCCACGAGCTGGGCGGCGCGGGTCACCTCGGGGCCGATGCCGTCTCCGGGGATGAGCGTGACGCGATATGCCACGAGCAACCCCTCGGGGCCGGCGAGTCCGGCCCCCCTTATGAGTGTACGCGCGGCCGGCGAACGCGACGCGGATTCGGGAGCCCGGGAGCTGCCCCGGGCACCGGATCTGGGGTGGAAGGTGGTCCTATGAGATTTCTTATAGGAGTAAGTAAATCACTAATCGATGTTCCGCGCGGTGCATCCCGAAGTACTGGCGCCCGACTGGCTGCCACCCGTTCCCCTCGGTCGACGAGGGCCGCTCGCCACCATGGCCCGATGGTTGGAGGAGCCAGTGGTCGGCCGCTCCCACGCCGGGGCGGCGATCGTGCTGGGTCCTCGCGGAAGCGGGACCTCGACGCTGGCTCGCCTGTCCGCTCGCGCCTGGGCCGAAGCGCAGCCCGCGTCCCGGGACTCGGCCGGTACGCTTCAGGTGATCATCCGGCCCGGCGAGGTTCATGGCGCTCAGGGGACCGCGGGGGAACTTCTCCGCGCGTTGGATCCCGAGTACGAGCTCCGAGGCTTCCCGGTGTCGGAGCTGTTGGCGGGGTTTCTCCGTCGCCTTCGCAGCTCCCACCGACCGGCCGTAGTGGTGCTGGACGACCTCGGTCCGGGAGCCCCGGATCTATCTCGACTCGTCTCGGGACTCGTCGACCCCGACGGGTTCTTACCCGAAGGGGGTGACGGTATCCCGCCGATCGCGGTCGTGGTGGCAGGGTCCCCCGAAGGGCTTCGGGCAATCGCCAAGACGAAGCTGCCCCGGCTGCTCGGGGTCCATACCATCCGGTTACTGCCGTACACCGAGGCGGAACTCACCAGCATCGTTCGGGACCGGGCCGAGCGCTCGCTCGCCCGTTCGGTTCCGGTCGAGTGGGTGGAGCGAGTCGTCCGCCGGGCGGTCCGCGAGAACGGTTCTGCCACTCGGGCCGTCGAGCTCCTCCGACGGGAGTTGGTGGGTCGCGACGTGTCGGAGCTGGGACCGGTCTACCCGACGTCGGGACCTGGGCTTGAGATTACGATTGAGCCGCCGCTCCTCTCCGCCCTGGGCCAGCTCGAAGAGGGCGTGCCGGTCCGCATCGGGGAGCTGCGAGACCGTGCGACGGACCTTGCTCGAGCCCACGGCGAATCCCCCTTGCCGGCGACGACCTTCTGGCGCCGGATCATCCGGTTGGAGCGGGCCGGGCTCGTGCGGCGGACGGTCCGAACCGGCGGATCGGGCGGCAGCCTCTCGACCGTGGCGCTGGTGCGACCGATGGGCGAATGGTCGACGATTACGGACCGCTCTCGAACTCTTCCAGCCGGCGCGCCCCGGACCGAGCTTTCGCCGTTGTGGGCGGCGCCGCTCGGGGAGTGGGATCCGGAGCCCCGGACGCGGCGAGGGGAACCGTCGGCACTTCCGTTCGCGATGACGGATGACGGATCTGCTTGAGGACGGCATCCGCGAGGGCGCGGGACTTTAGGACGACCGCCAATCGGTCCGGCGACGCGCTCGCCAGGGCGTCTCGGTCCGCGAAGCCCGCCGCGAACAGCGCGCGACCCCGCACGCGCCCGATGCCACGCAACCGGACGAGGTCGAGGAGCTCGTTGCGGACGCCGTAGCGTATCCGGAGGGACAGCTCGTCGACCGAGCGGGCGAGGTCCCGGCGGAAACGAACCGCCAGCCGTCCCATTCCGAAGAGGAGCCAGTCGGCATCCTCCACCTTGCTCCGCAGGTCGCCGGCTCCGAGGTTGAATCGCTGAGTGATCTCGACGATCGGTTTCTCGTCGATCCACATCTCGAGCAGGGCGGCGGTCTTGAGCGTGGCGAGGAACATCTCGAGGTCGACGGAGAGCGGCTCTTCCTCGGGCTTGAGGAGTAGCTCCGGCTCCTCGTCCTGGAACCGCTCGAGGAGCTCGGGCTCCTCCCCTCGGCGGAGGAAGAGCGGAGGCAGGTCCGGCGTCGCCGCGATCGCGGCGAGGAGGGCGAATGGGCGCACTCCTCGGGGCGCCTTCTCGAGCGCGTGGCGCAGGTACAGGGCGCTGACCGGGTCCAGATAGAGCTCGCTCGTCAGCCGGCCGAAGGGAGTGGCCCGCAGTCGCGGCCCCGGTCCCGCCTCCAGGAAGCCGTGGAGCTCGAGGAAGGTGCGCACCCGTTCGATCTGATAGTTGAGCTCCTCCATGGGGAGGGTGAAGCCGTAGAAGGTGGCGGCGAAGAATCGTTCGAGTTCCTCCTCGGTGTCGATCTCGCCGCTCGCGATCAAGGCGAGGAGATGCATCCGGAGCGCCGGCTCGGCGGCCAATCGGGACTCGACCCGTTCCGGCGAGGCGCTGAGATAGGTGTCGAGCAGTCGTTCCTCTTCGTCCGCATCCCGGGCGAGGAGAACCGCCTCTCCCGTCGTGTCGAACCGGGGACGGCCGGCGCGACCGCACATCTGCTGCACCTCGAGCACGGGGATGGGGGCCTGGATGCCGATTCGGTCGTCGTACCGGGTGATGTCCCGGACGATGACGCGCCGGGCGGGCAGGTTGATCCCGGCCGCGAGGGTCGGAGTGGCGACGAGCGCCTTCAGCCGCCGGTCCCGAAAGGCCCGTTCGATGACGCGACGTTCCGGATTGGTCAGGGAGGCGTTGTGAAACGCCACACCGGAGGGGACCATGCCGCTCAGCCGCCGAATCCCCTCGGTGTCCTCCTCGGAGACCCCGAGGAGTTCCTGGGCCGTCACCGCGGCGCTCGCGCGCTCGGCCGCCGACATCGTGGCGCGAACCGTCGGTCCGAGCTGCTGAGCGACTTGCTCACTGGCCCGGCGGGAGTTGACGAAGACCAGCGCTTGTCCGCCGTCCTCGACGACCGTACGTACGAGGCGCGCCACGGGTTCCCCGCCTTCCGAGAGTTCCCGCGTCGTGAGGTCGGTGAACGTGATCCGGCCGTCGCGAAAGACGCCCCACCGGAGAGGGACCGGCCGGAAGTCGCTGGCGATATGATCCGCCGAGAGCCATTTGGCCAGCTCTTCGGAATTGCCGACCGTGGCCGACAGGGCCACCACCTGCAGGTCGGGGTTCATGCGACGTAGCCGGGTCAGCGTGACCTCGAGGGTCGGTCCGCGGTCTGGGTCCCGGAGGAGGTGAACCTCATCGGCGACCACCACCCCGACGCGCCGCAGCCAGGGGCTTCCGTGCCGGAGCAGGCCATCGGCCTTCTCGCTCGTCGCGACGAGTACGTCCAGTTTGGCCAGCCGTTCCGGAGGGATGTCGAAATCCCCCATCGAGAGCCCGACCTTCAGGCCGAGCGACTCGAACGCCTGGAGCTCCTCGTACTTCTCCGCCGCGAGGGCCCGGAGCGGAACGAGGTAGAGCCCCGCCTGCCCTTGACGGAACGCTCGAATGAGCGCAAGGTACGCAACGAGCGACTTCCCGCTCGCGGTGGGGCACGCGAGCAGAACACTGCGGCCCTTCGAGATCGGTTCGATGGCCGCAGCCTGGGGCGGATAGAGTGCATCGATACCCTGGGCGCGGAGCAGCGGGATGACTTCCGGGTCCAGTGGAAGCCCGTCGAACGGCACCCGGTCCGTCGCTGCGGAAAGGCTAGCCGCCGCCGGCGGAACGTGTCTTCGAGCCGTCACGTGGCCTCGACCCACCGGCGGTAGAAAGGGCTTGCGTTACGCGCGGTCGATGAGGTCCCGTCCGAGGATCAGTTCCTGGATTTCTGTCGTGCCTTCGACGATCGGGAACACCCGGGCGTCGCGGAGCAGGCGCCCGGCCACGGCCCCCTTCACAACGCCCGCGGGACCGGCGAGATCCACCCCGGCGTGCGCGATCCGCACCGCCGCTTGCGAGGCGACCAGCTTGGCCGCCGACGCGGCGTCGACGAAGGGCGCGCCCTGATCCTTGATCTCGGCCGCGTGCCGGACAAGGGCCGCCGCGGCCTCGAGTTCGCTGTAGGCACGGGCAACGGCGGCTCGCTTCCAGTCCGCGGGATCCTGCTTGGCCGCGATCCGCATCGCGTTGAAGGCTGCTCGGGCGACGCCCAACGCGCATGCGGCAATGCCGATGCGTCCCCCGGCCAACGCTCGCATCGCGATCGGAAATCCTTGTCCTTCGAGGCCGAGCAAAGCGGACTGCGGGAGGAGTGCGTCCTCGAGCACGAGCTCGACGGTCTCGCTTCCGCGGATACCCAGTTTGTCCAAGCGTTGACCAACCGCGAGTCCGGGAGTGCCCTTCGTGACGGCGAAGGCGCTGATGCCATGCGGTCCCTGCGCTGGGTCCCGGGTCGCGAACAGGACGATCACATCCGCGCTGTCGGCGCTCGTGGTGAACATCTTGTTGCCGCGGAGACGGAATCCCCCCTCGGCCGGCCAGTAACGGGTGCTCAGGTGGGCGGCATCGGAGCCGACGGACGGCTCGCTTAGGGCAAACGCACCGAGCCACTTTCCCGAGGCCATGCTAGGAAGAAGCCGTCGGCGCTGCTCCTCCGACCCGTGGTCGACGATCGGGCTGGTGGCGACGGATAGGTGGACCGACAGGATCGTCGCGACCGCTGCGCTTGCGCTGCCTAGGGTTTCAAGGACGCGCGCGACGGTGCGTGTGCTGGCTGCCGCCCCGCCGTACTCGCGAGGGGCTGTGAGGCTCATCAACCCGCTGAGGGCGAGGCCTTCTCGAATGACCGAGGGCAACCGGTCGGTTCGGTCCATTTCTTCGCTGTACGGCGCGACGAGTATCCGTCGCAACACGTTCCGCGACACCGGCCCAATCGTCCGCCGACCGCGGTCCCGCCGAGACCATGCTCGGCAAGATTCCGCCGAAGTCTTAAGGGATGACGCTGACTCGAGAGCCCCATGTCTGCCGTCGCCGCTGCGCCGGCCAAGGACCGGTTCACATCGCTCGACACGCTTGCCATCGTGCGCGAGATACGGGCGGCGGGGCACCTCTTCATCGACAAGGTGTTCGACGTGGCGGCCGACACCTGGGAGATGACGCTCCGGGGGACGAGCAAGGGAAAGTGGGCCCTCCTCCTCGCCTCGGGCCGGTACGCGGCCCTGCGCAAGGAGCCAGGACCTCACGCGGAGGAATTGGGCCACCTCACCAAGGAGCTCCGCAGACATCTCTCCGGGACGGCGCTGACCGGCGTCGCCGAGCCGCAAGGGGAACGCCTCCTCGAGCTCGAGGCTCATCGAGGGGATTCGGGTAATCTTCGGTTGATCGTCGAGTTCTTCGGCAAGGGGAACCTGCTCCTCGTGCGAGAGAATCGCATTCTGGCAGTCGCTCACGCCCAGACGTGGGCGCACCGGACGATCCGAGCCGGCGCCGAGTACGTCCCTCCGCCCCAGCACACCAACCCGTGGACCATGGGCGTCGCCGAACTCGAAGCCTCGCTCACCCGTTCTCGGACGGACCGGGTGCGAACCCTCGCGGCGCAGCTGGGCTTTGGGGGGCCCGTCGCCGAGGAAGTCCTCCACCGGTCCAAGGTCGAGGGAAGGGAGCCGGCGCCGCTGAATGTCGCCCGGGTCGCGGTTCAGCTCCACGACGCGATTGCCGAACTGCTCTCGGAGGTCGGCGACGCTCCCCACGGATACCTCTACCGCCGGGAGGAAGTGGTCGTGGACGTCGAGCCGTTCGCGTCGCAGCGATGGACCGAGGAGCCGGCGATACGCGAGGAGAGGTTCGACCGATTCTCGGACGCCGCGTTCGTCTACTTCTCCAGCGTGGCGCCGCCGGTCGCGCCCCCGACAGTGGACCCGCTGGCGGAGTTCCGACGACAGGCCGGCCGTCAAGTGACGGCGATCGTCGCACTGAAGGCGGAGGCCGACCGGCTCCGGGCTCAGGCCGATGCGATCTTCGCCAACTACGCCGCAGTCGAAAGGGCGCTGGAGAGGACCGCTCCCACCGATTCGCAGGAGACGGTCGACGTCGACCTCGGCGGGATCACCGTGCCGCTCCGACGCGACCGCCCACCTCGAGAATCGGCGCAGGAAATCTACACCGAGCTCAAGAGAGTCCAATCGAAGATCGCGGGGGCGGAGGCGGCCCTAAAGGCGACCGAAGCGAAACTCCGCGCCGGAGCGCCGGCCACCGGGCTCACGTCGATCGCGCTGCACGACAGACCTACGACACGCCGAAAGATCCACTGGTTCGAGAAATTCCATTGGTTCCTAACGTCCGAGGGGGTGTTGGTGATCGGAGGAAGGGATGCCGCAACGAACGATCTCATCGTACGTCGCTACCTCGGAGTGAACGACCTGTATATTCACGCGGACGTGCACGGTGCCGCGAGCGTCATCGTCAAGCATCCTCCCGAGGGGGCTCCCGAGCCCGGCCCGAAATCCCTCACCGAAGCCGGCCAGTGGGCCGTCTCGTACTCCAAGGCCTGGCGCGCCGGACACGCCTCGGCCGACGCGTTCTGGGTGAAACCCGATCAGGTCTCCAAGAGCCCCGCCAGCGGCGAGTTCGTGGCCCGGGGAGCGTGGGTGATCCATGGCACCAAGAACTGGCTCAAGGACTGCCCGTTGGAGCTCGGCCTGGGGCAGGTCGACTACGAGAGGGAGAGCCTTTGGACGGCCGCCCCGCCCGAGGCGCTCCGGGCCCGAGGACGGCTTCGCCTGATTCTGACGCCAGGGGAGGACCGGGAGCGCTCGGAGCGCGAGGTCGAGATCGTGCGGGAGCTTGGGATTTCTCGCGACCTGGTCCAGCGGCTCCTCCCCGCCGGCGGGCTCTCCATCCGTCGCGTGTAGATCCGGACCACCTCCCGCGCGGGAAACCGGTCGCCGGCGTGGGTCCAGGTCCGATTCCTCGCGCGAAGGCCCACGACACGAAGGGTTCCTCCGGCCACCTCCACGGTCTCTCCGACCTCGAGGAACTGATCCGGGGGAATGTCGGCCCGGGTGACGGCGGTCTTCGCGCCGAGCACGAGCGAGACGGGGATCGGCCGAGGCCCGTCCGGTGTCAACCAGAGCGTTGCCACCTCACGGGCGACCGCGTCGGTGGTGCGGGTCCCGCTGTGGGAGTCCATCCGCACGATCCGCAACGGTCGTTCCTGGTCGGGTACGCGTGAACCGACGAGGAGACGCTGGTTAGCCGAGAGCCGTACCCGGATGGGAGTGGAGCGGGCGCCCTCTGAGACAACGGCCGGCACGACGAGCTCGTCGGGAAGCTCGAGTCGGAACGGGTGGGTCCAGCGGCATTGCGAACATCGCGCCGTTCCCTCGATGGCCCGGCCTTCCGGTGTCCGCCGCTCTCGAGCGACGCGAAGGATCCGATGACGGGTGGGCATCCCACACATTTCGCAGAAAAGCTCCGCGGAGTGCAGTCCCCCGAAGCGGGTCGACCCGGGGTGCGGCTTCGGCCCTTCCACAGGGGCCGGCGGCTTCGCAGGTGGTTCGGTCATCGGAACGCTTCCAAGCGTCGGCGAGGGCCGGGGGCAGATGAGGCTTCGCGGTGAGTGAAACACCATAAGCCTCCGAGCTCCGTTGGAGGCATGATGGAGTTCCGAGGCCCGATCACACTTCAGGGGCGCTACCTCCGCCTAGTTCCCCTGCTCCGGAGTCATATCGAACCGTTGGCACGGGTCGGGAAGGATCCCGAGATCTGGCAATGGATGTCGTATGGCTACTGTGGCACCGGGGAGGCCATGGGCCGGCTGGTCGACCTTCTCCTCAGTCGACAGTCGACGGGGGCGGACCTGGCGTTCACGGTCCTACTGCGTCCCGACGACCAGCCCGTGGGGATGACCCGGTACCTGGGAATCGATCGCCCGAACCGGAACGCCGAGGTGGGCGGAACCTGGTACTCTTCGGATCTGTGGCGGACCCCCGTGAACACCGAATCCAAACTCCTGATGCTGGCGAACGCGTTCGATACCGAGGGCTGCGAGCGGGTCCAGATCAAGACCGACATCCGGAATGTCCGGTCCCAACGAGCCATCAAACGGCTGGGCGCTCAGCGGGAGGGGGTGTTGCGCCGGCATATGGTCCTTTCGGACGGTACGTTCCGCGACTCCGTCGTCTACAGCATTGTACGCACTGAGTGGCCGGAGGTCCGGCGAAGGCTCGAGACCGCGCTCGAGCGTCCGTGGGTGCGACCGCCCGGGCTGTGACCCAGGCAACGCCGCGGAGCCAGATGGGGCTGCCCGAATTTGAATCGGGGTCTCGGGCTCCCAAAGCCCGAAGGATGGACCAATAGAGCGGAGGGGAGGGTCCCCCGTCCGAATCTACCCCACAGCCCCGTCCCCGCGGCTAGACCGCTTCCACCCGTTTGAGCTTGCGCCCGATGAGACACTCCGTAGGCCCGGGGTCCACGGTCTGGATCTTGAACCGCTGCTTGGGGGGGAGCGATGGGCCGGCGCAGACCTGCCAGTTGGAGCAATCGAGACGGTTGCAGGGGTACCTACCCGTCTCCACCGTGCTACCGGCCACGGCGCCCATCGACTCGACTACAAGGGTTCGCGGCGTGACGGTGACCTCGACCACATTCGCCGAGGTTTCCTGGAGGGCGCACGGATGCTCGACCGGCCGGACCTTCGAGACGATGTATCGACGCCCCGGGTCCAGCGTCAGGCATGCGTGGCGGTACGGACAGGTACGGCACACCGGTGCTCCGCCCATGTAGACGAACTCCGCGCCGACCTTCGCCTGAGCGTGGGCGAGCAGCGTGATCTCGACCATCGGTTACCCGATCACTCCGGTCACGAGGGCCAGTCGCTCCGCGGCTTCCCGGGTGAGTCCGTTGTCCCCTAGGATCGTGTATCTTTCCGGGCGCAGGCTGTGGGCCAGCACCAGACTGTCGATGATCTCCTCCGGAGTTACGCCGAGTTCGCGGGCCGTCGTAGGCGCCCCGATGGTGTGGAGCGCCGTGCGGATCTTCCGCCAGTCGGCGCCGTGGAGGTAGAGCATCATGATGGCGCCGACTCCCACTTGCTCCCCGTGAAGGCCCGGTTGGCGAGCGACCCGGTCGAGTGCGTGACTGAACAGGTGCTCGCTTCCCGAACAGGGACGAGAGGAGCCGGCGACGCTCATCGCGATCCCCGAGACCATCATCGGCCGGATGGCGATCCAAACGGATTCCTCCAGGCCGGGTTTGATCAGAGCGGCATGGTCGATGATCTCCTGCGCCGCGTATTCCGCCAGCGTCGAGGCGGTGCTGGAAAACTCTTCGTTACGGAGCCGGGCGGCCAACTTCCAGTCGAGCGTCGCCGTGACGTTCGATACCACGTCGGCACAGCCGGAGGCGAGCAGCCGGAACGGCGCTTGGACGATGACCGCCGTGTCGGCGAGGATCCCGATCGGCACGACCCCTTCGACGCTCGAGACGCCTTGGCCGTCCCGCACCGAAGCGCGAGGAGAAGAGATGCCATCGTGGGCCGCGGAGGTGGGTACGCTGACCCACGGGACGGCCAGTTTCGTGGCGGCCAGCTTCGCGATATCGATCTTGCTGCCGCCTCCCACCGCGACCAGGAATCGGGAATCCAGTTTGTGAGCCTCGGCGGTGACCCGGTCGACCTCGGCCACGGTGGCCTCGTTCGCCTCGATCACCGTGATGTCGAACCCGGAATCGCGAAGGATCTGCGCGGCCCGGTCTCCCGCGATGGCCCGCGTGCGCGGTCCGGTGACCACGGTTCCCCGCTTCGGAAAATCGAAGGTGACGCAGGAACGTCCGAGCTCCTCCAGCACACCGTGTCCCGCCAGGACGGACCGCGGAAACACCATGGCCCGGGCCTTCCCGAACGGGCTTTCCAGCCCCACGTGAACTCCACGAGCGGAGTTCGTGCTCTCCGGCAACATCGATGAGCCGGTGGGAGGAACAGCGGCTAATCCCCTTTTCGCGTCCTGACAAACGTTGCTAGCGGCCGGGAACGTCGCCCCAGAGCACCTTGTGCTCCTGGAGCATCGTACGGACGTCGAGCCGGTCGTGGAGGACCCAGTCGGCCAGCCGGCCCGCGTTCGAGCCCCACACCGGTTGGAAAACCACTTGCGCCGAGGAGGGGTGCGACTTCAGAGCCCGCTTCGCGTACAGGTAATCGCGCCGGTCCTGGATCACGAACTTCTCCACGTCGCGAGCGCGAAGAAGAGGAAGATTCTCCCACCGGTTGTGCTTCTCCATCCTCGATGAGGGGCACTTCACGTCGACGCTGAGGATCACTCCGGGCAACGAAAGGTAGGGGCGGATATCGAGCGAGCCCCCCGTCTCTATGACCGTCGTGTAGCCCTTGGCTCCGAGCGCCCGAACGAGGTCGACGGACTCCCGCTGGAGCAGAGGTTCACCTCCCGTGAGGCAGACGTTCCGGGTGCGATGGCCGTGGACCTCACGGAGGAGGGACGGGATCGACCGCTCGACGCCGGGACCGAAGGAGTACGGAGTGTCGCACCACACGCAGCGCAGATTACATCGTGCGGTCCGGATGAACGACGTACGGAGCCCGGTGAGGGGACCTTCCCCTTGGACGGAATGAAAGACCTCGATGATCCGCACGGGCCTTTCGAGAGTACTTCTGCCTATGAGCGTTGCAGGCAAAGCGACTAGTTCGCTCCCCGTGAACGCACCCGCTTCCGCGCAACGTATGATATAGCATTCCCCGTTCGGAACCCCCTCGTATGGAGCGGGCGCGAGAGGAACGGTGGCAGACGGCCTGGAAGCAGGCCGGCCTCGCGACGGCACGTCGGGTTCCGGGGCACGAGAAATTCTACGCCCTCGTCGCGTATCCGGGGTCGAGCGGATTCCTCCACATCGGACACCTTCGCGGGCTCGCCTACGCGGACGCACTCCACCGGTTCCACCGCATGCGCGGTCGCCAGGTGTTCTTCCCCACGGGCACCCACGCTTCGGGCCTCCCGTCGGTCACGTTTGCCCAGAACGTAGCTAATCGGGACCCGTCGACGGTCGCGCAATTGCGACTCCAGGGCGTTCCGGAATCCGAGTGGTCCGAGCTCGAGGATCCGGCACGCGCCGCTCGATTCCTGGGCCAGAACTACTTGCAGGTCTACCGGCGGCTCGGGCTACTGATCGATGAAAGCGCCTACGTCACAACCATCGACGACGATTACCAGGCGTTCATTCGATGGCAGTTCGGCCGCCTCGACCGTGCCGGAGCCCTGGTGCAAGCGCCGTACTTCGCGTCGGTCTGCCCGGTCTGCGGTCCGGTCTCTGTCGACCCATCGGAGACCGACCTGGAGCGGGGCGGTAGTGCGGAATGGGTCCAGTACACCGTTGTGCCGTTCCGACTCGAGGACGGTCGGGTTCTCCTGACGGCCACGTTGCGGCCGGAGACCGTATTCGGCGTCACGAACCTATGGGTGCATCCCTCCGAGTCCCTCATCGTGTGGCACCAGGGGGAACACGCGTACATCGTGAGCCGCGCCGGCGGGGAACTACTCGTGGAGCAGCACGGAGGGAAGCTGGGACATGAGGTGCCGGTCGAGAATGTGCTCGGGCAGACCGTCGAGGTCCCCCTGACCGGGGCCGAGGTACCCGTACTGGCGAGCCCGCTGGTCGACCCGGCGGTGGGAACTGGGGTCGTGATGTCGGTTCCCGCGCACGCCCCGGCCGATTGGCTCGCGTTGAAGGAGCTCCCCCCCGCCGTCCGCAGCCAGGTCGGCGCCCCGATCTCGATCGTGACCGTCGACCCGGACGAGCTCAGTGCTTCGGAAAAGGAACTGCTCAAGGGAGAAGGACTTCCTGCAGAGCGCGCGGTCCGATCGACGCACGCGACGTATCTGAAGGACACCGACGCGCTGGACCGGGCCACCGAGCGGCTCTACCGGCTCGAGCACGTCCGGGGTCGGATGACCGTAGCGCCGTTCGAGGGAGTCCCCGTCACAGAGGCCCGGCAGCAAACCGCTCAACGGCTCCAAGAGGTGGGCGGCGGATTCGTGCTGTACCAGTTTTCCGAGCCGGTCATCTGCCGCAACGGTCACACCGTTGTGATCCGGCGGGTGCCTGACCAGTGGTTTCTCCATTACAGTGACCCAGCTTGGAAACAGAAGACCGAGGAACTGATCGGACGTCTGCGGGTGGAGCCTGCCGAGTACGCCGCGGAGCTTCCAGACATCCTCGCGTGGTTCCAGGACCGGCCGTGCACACGGAAGGGCCGATGGCTCGGCACCCCCTTCCCCCGCGACCCCGAGTGGCTTATCGAGCCGATTGCCGACTCGACCTTCTACCCGGCCTACTTCGTGGTGCGCCGATTCGTGAGTTCCGATCGGCTCGCCACCAGCTCTCTCACCCCGGCGTTCTTCGATTACGTCTTCTTGGGCGAGGGACCCGGCGAACCCTCGGTGGACGGCGCCGTCCAGGACGAGATACGGGCGGAGTTCACGTACTGGTATCCGCTCGACGTGAACATCGGTGGGAAAGAGCACAAACGGGTCCACTTCCCGGTCTTCCTGTACACGCACGCCCTGCTGCTCCCGCCAGCTCTCCAGCCCCGGGGCCTGTTCGTCTACTGGTGGCTGACGGCCCAGGGTGGCGCCAAGATCTCTAAGAAGGACGTCGGATCGAAGGGTCGCGGAATTCCCCCGATCCGTGAGGCGCTCGAGGAATACGGAGCCGACGCGTTGCGTCTGTTCTACGCCTTCGCGGCATCGCCGTTCCAGGACATCGAGTGGGACCAGGCGCTCGTCGCGCAGGCCGCAGACCGGCTCGCCGAGGTGGAACGGGTGGCGCGGGACGCGCTCTCAGCGGGGGAGGGGGCCTCACCGGAACTGGACGCGTGGCTCTTCGACGGCGTCCGTTCGCTCGTGGAGCGTTGTACGGAGAGCCTGGAGCGAATGGACTTCCGCCAATTCGCCCAAACGATCTACGTGGACCTTCCCGCCCGGCTCCGCCGGTACATCGCCCGCGGGGGCACGCCGGGCAAGGCGACCGCCCGGGTCGGTCTGCTCTGGCTACGGCTCCTCAGCCCGCTCACACCCCACCTGGCCGAAGAGCTGGGGGAAGGAAGATTCCGCGGATTGGTCGCAGAGCAGCCGTTCCCGGGGGTGGTCGAGCTGCCGGCCGATCCCTTGGCGCGCTACTCCGAATCCTATCTCGAGCGCATCGAGGACGACCTGCGGAGCGTGCTGCGTGCTTCGGAAGCCCGAGGCCGGACGCCGGTGGAGGTGGTGTTCTACGTGGCAGCGCCGTGGAAACGTGTTCTGGAGCGCTGGCTCCGGGAGTCGGGGCCCGAGGCCCTGCCGGACCTCCCGCGTCGGCTCCTCGAGCGCGCCCGGGAGCATCCGGAGCTCGCCGCGTACGCTACGCAGGTGCCGGAGTACGTCAAGCGAGTCCAGCCACAGTTACGTTCCGACCCGCCCCCACCGCCGGAGGATTTCGATGAGTCGGGCCTCCTTCACGGAGCGGCCGGATTCCTCACGCGGCGGTTCGGGTTCGAGCAGGTCGGCGTGTTTCCGGAAGCGGAGTCCGAGTCGCACGACCCCAAGAATCGGCGCCAGCGATCCCGACCCGGGCGTCCCGCGTTCTATCTCGTCGAACGGCCCGAGGGGGTCTCCCCCGGAAGTCCTTCCCAGGCCTAGCGCTCTTTGTACCAGTTCCTCTTCGAACGCTTTGGTCGGAAGTTCATGTACATTTTCGAGGGCGTGGGCCGGTCGCTCACGGTCCGGTACTTGGCCGACCGCTTGCTTCCGTACTTCTGCTTGACCTCGCCGGAAATCCCGAAATAGATCAGCTGACCGACGGGCATGCCGGCATAGATCCGGACCGGGAGCTTCGACGACATTTCCAGGGTCCAATAGTTCGAGAACCCGACGTCGCCCTTTCCGGCGGTCGAATGGATATCGATTCCCAGGCGACCCACGCTCGATTTTCCCTCCAGAAACGGTACGGAGGCGTGGGTCTCCGTGTACTCCTCGGTGACCCCGAGGTAGAGCTGGCCGGGCACGAGTACGTATCCTTCCCGAGGGATCCGGAATTCCGTGATCGGGTTGTCCAAGCGTGCATCCAAGGCGCCGTTCGTGTAGGTGGCCAGCCAAGGGCCGAGGTGGACGTCGTACGAGTTGGAGCCGAGACACTCGCGTCGGAAAGGCCGGATGACGATCTCGTGCTTGCGGATCGCCGTCAGAATTTCGGTGTCGCTCAGGATCATGAGGCGTCCGGCGAGGCCGAGCCGGCCGAGTTATTTAAGACGGCGATGCTGCGGCGGCCGCCGGTCGTCCGACCCGCGGGCGGAGGGAAACCCATCGGAGCGAGAGGGAATTCAACAGCACCGTCGTGGAGGAAAGGCCCATGGCCGCGGCGCCGAGGATCGGGAGAACGTCGTAGACCCGGAATCCGAAGACCGGAACGAGGGCGCCCGCCGCAATCGGGAGCAGGATCAGATTGTATCCTATCGCCCACGTCAGGTTCTGACCTACCCGGCGTACCGTCTTGCGGCAGAGCCTAAGCGCGAGCGCCACCGCCCGGAAATCGGTCCGGGTGAGAACGATCCCACCGGCCTCACGGGCTACATCGGTGCCCGTGCCCATCGCGATCCCGAGATCGGCGGCGGCGAGGACGGGGGCGTCGTTGAGCCCGTCTCCCACGAACGCGACTGCCTGGCCCCCGACTTGGAACCGATGAAGGATCTCGATCTTGCCGGCCGGAGTGACCCCCGCGAAGACCTTCGTGATGCCGAGCCCGCGAGCTACGCGATTCGCCGCTTCCGGCCGGTCGCCCGTTACCATTACGACCTGGATGCCGTCGGCCGCCAGCGAGGCGACCCCCTCCGAAGCGCCCCGTGAGATGGGATCCTCGAAGCCAAGAAGTGCCATTGGCTGATCGTCCACGCGCACGAGCGAGAACGTGCGGCCGGCGGCCCGGAGGCGGTTTAGCTCCGGAGCCCACTCGGGCCCGAGGTCCGACGTTGCAGCCGCCGACCACCCCACCGTAACTCGCTGGCCCTGCACGACGCCCTCGACCCCCTCTCCCGGGATCGCTCGGACCGCATCGGCGGAAGGAAGAGAGAGGGTGCGGTTCGCCGCCGCCTCGACCACCGCCCGCGCGAGCGGATGTTCCGAGCCCTGCTCGACGGCGGCCGCGAGGCGGAGCGCATCCTCGAGTCCGGATGACGCCGGGCTCCATGTTTCCACCAGCGCGGGCCTCCCCAGTGTGAGCGTGCCGGTCTTGTCCGTCAGGACGAGCGTCACCTTGCTGCCGCGTCCTATCGCGTCCCGGTCCTTGAACCAGATGCCTTCCTCGGCCGCGCGGCCGGTTCCCACGAGCAGGGCGGCCGGCGTTGCGATGCCGAACGCACAGGGGCAGGCCGTGATCACCACCGAAACGAAGACCAGAACGACAAGGGGAGCATCGGAGAAGTGGGTCCAAATTCCCCAACCGAGCGCGGCCACGACGGCGAACACCAGCACAAATGGCACGAACCCGGACGCGATCCGGTCCGCGGTTTGTTGTAGTGGGACTCGGCTCAGCTCGGCCTCCGATAGGAGGGAACCGAGTTGCTCCAGCGTCGTGTCCGCTCCCACGCGCGTCGCTTCGAAGTCGAGGACGCCATCGCCGTTGATCGTGCCGCCGATGACTCGGCTCCCGGGGATTTTCTCCTGGGGAAGGCTCTCCCCCGTCACGAGGGCCTCGATCACCGAGGATCGGCCGCGGCGAACAATCCCGTCGACGGGCAATCGCTCGCCGGGGCGCACGCGGACAAGGTCGCCGACGTGCACCTCGACGATCGGAACGCTCGCCTCCAGGCCGTCTCGGATGACCGTCGCCGTCGTGGGCAGTTCCTCCCGGAGCCGCCGGAGCGCTCCTCCGGCCCGGTGGCGGGTGAGATGCTCGAGATAATTGCCGGTGAGGATGAGCGCCACGATGAGGGTGGACGCGTCGAAGTAGTAGGCCGGAGGCAGGCGGCCCGGAAGCAGGAGGGCAGCCGCGCTGTACACGTACGCGGCCGTGGTTCCCGACGCGATGAGGAGGTCCATGTTTCCTGAGCGACTGCGGATCGCGTCCCACGCACCACGGTAGAACGGATCGGCGCAGTAGACCTGAACGACGGTGGCCGCCGCCAGCGCCGCCCACATCCAATCGATCGGGTGCCAAACGTAGGTCAGTACAACCACCACAATCGCGAGCGGCCACGCGACGAGCAAGCGCCGGCGAAGGCGAGCCAGTCCTGCCTCCGGGGCGCTGAATTCCGCGAGACAGTGCTGCGAGCAGAAGTAGTAGGTCCTGTTGTCGCGGACGAGCGAGAGCGAGGACGTTCGCTCGTTGACGTACATTCCGCAAACCGGGTCGGTCGCCATGCGAGTAGTGCTCCGGGTCCCCCGACCAGTCGTGCGTGAGACTATACTGTACGGGTGAAGAACGGGGAAGGTCTAACCGGCCGCGGGGGTAGCCGGAGGCAACGGGACCTCGGATTCAAGGAGAAGGCTCGCGTATCCAACCACCTCCCCCATAGGTTCCGTCTCGCCCGAGTGACCCCACCGGAGGAGTCGAGCCGTGAGCGGCTCGTCCTGCGTCGCGAACAAGAGCACGGTCGTGGGAGCGATTCCGCACATCGAGATGTTCTGGTCCACTACAGTAGAGTACAGGCCGTTAGGATCCCGTGCGAGGATCTGATCGATGGCCAGCCGGTCGAGTCGCCGCGCCTCTCCCGCCGGAATGTAGTGCGAGAAATCGGTGGACGCCAGCACGAGGACGTCCCGGCTCTGAACGGCCCGACGGACGACGGCGGCGACGTCGGCGAGGAAGCCGACCGGCCCCATCGAAACGGTGAGGGCGGCGAAGCGGGGGAACGGAAGCACGTATTGGAGGAACGGGAGTTCGACCTCTATCGAGTGCTCGCGGGTGTGGGCCGCCTCATCGACCTCGATCGGACGATGGTCCAGAGCGTGGACGAGCTCCCGGTCCACGGGAACCCGACCGAGGGGGGTGAGCCAATCCCGGGCCGAGAGCGCGGCCGGCACGCCGCGGCCGGTGTGGTTAACCCCGAGGACGAGGACCGTGGAGGGAGGCCGTTCGGCGGCGATCGCGGCGTACGCATGCGCTGCAATGGGGCCCGAGTAGACGTACCCCGCGTGCGGAACGATCGCGGCCCGGATCCGTCGGTCGACGGCGCGATGGCGGACGGGGAGCTGACCGGGCCCGCGAGGGTCGAGAAAGCACTGTTCGATGACCTGAGTCAGGGCAGCGCCATCGGCCGGGTAGAACTGTCCCGCGACGGCCGGCCGGCGAGGGGGTTCGGCCATGTCACCCCGGCGCCTCGCCCAAGGCGGCAAGGACGGTCCGGGCCTCCTCTTCGCGGATACGGGTCCGAGGCGTCGTGGCGAACGGGCCCGGGCTGTTGTACCGGGGGATGATGTGGAAGTGCAAATGGAACACGATCTGACCGGCCAGCCGGCCCTGATTCACGGCGACGTTGTAGTCTTGGGAGAGGCGCTCCGTCCGGCGGCAGACGGTCACCAGCGTCCGGAATAGGTCGGCGTACTCCTGCTCCCGCAGGTCCGTGAGTCGGTCCGCATGGCGTTTCGGGATCACGAGCGTGTGACCGCGGGTGATGGGGAAGAGGTCGAGGAATGCGAGGGTGTCCTTGTCTTCGTAGATCTTGTGCGCGGGAGCGCGACCCGCCACGATGTCGCAGAATGTGCACGGCGCCGCGCGAGCGTCCGAGGAGGCCATGTCGCCCTACGCAGAGAGCGACGGCCATTAAACCGTTCGCCGAGGGCCCCTCAGGCGGGCTCCACCGGCGCCGGAGCGGCGGGGGCATCGGGCTCCGGAGGGCCCCCCGGGCCGGCGGGCTCTGACAGCGCGGCCGAGGGAGCTCCATCGGGCGCGACAGGAAGTCCCAGCTTCTTCGTAAGGAATTCCCGGATCTGTTCGGGTCGATTCGAACCGATGCCGAAGTATTCGGCAAACCGCGCCGTGGTCGTCAGTTCGAGCGTGGAACCTTTGGGCTCCGCCCGGATGAGGCCGAAGCTCCGGAGTTCCGCCACCTCTTGATACGCGTACTCGCCTACCATCTTCACTAGGACGCTCTGCAGCATCGGTTGGTGGTACGCGATGAGCGTGAGGGACTTGATCGTGCGAGGAGGGATCTCGATCGGCTGGACGGAGTGCACCGACGGCAGGAACTCCTCCCGGACCTGGAGCGCATATCGATCGCCCACGCGGCGGATCTCGAGCGACGTCTGCCGACTTGAGTAGGTTCGCACCAGGTGGCGCAGTGCGCGCTGCACGGCGTGGAAGTCGCTCTCGCCGGCCTTTTCGGTCAGTTCCTTCACGGAAAGCGGCGTGCCGCCGGCGAAAAGAATCGCCTCGAGCTTGAGTTCCAATGAGCCGGTGCGTGCGGGCATAGGGTCAGGGCTCCGGGGCGGGCGCGGGGCGTTCCTCGGTCGACCGTACGATCAAGAGCGGAGTCTCGGCGATCTTCTCCTGTCGGAGCTCGATGGCCTGCACGCGGGACAAGTGAAGGGCTGCGAGGAAGGTGCCGACGAGCCGGTCGCGTCCCTGCTCGGGTCGCCACAGGCTGAGGAAAGGGAACGGCTCGCCGATGGGATGGTGCAAGGCGACGTCCCAGAGGTCGGCGACATCCCGTTCGGGGATCTCCCCATGGACCAGGATCTCGGGAGGAGACCGTTGTTCCTCCCGGAGCCGCGCGCGGAGCTCCTCCACCCGAAGCGCCCGGCGGGCCTCCTGCTCGGCCTCTCCAAACGCGGAGACCAATTCGAGCAAGGAGACGGGACGCGCCTCGTGGTGCCGGACCATGAATTCCAAGGCCGGAGGCGCCGGGGTCTCGAGGACCGCGGCGGTCACATCCACCGCCTCCGGGGTGGTGAGATCGCCCAGGAACCCGTCGTCGGTCGCCGTCGTCGCGTCGGCCCCGGGGTCCGGCGGCGTCTCTCGGTTGGCCAGGATCTCTCGGGACTGGAGCCAGAGGATGCTCCAGGCCATGAACACTAGACGGCCGGCCACGGCGAAGTCGACCCCATCGTCGTCATGAATGCGCTTGAGATACAGTTCGGTGAACCGGCCGAGATCGATCTCCCACGGGTCGAACGATTCGTCGAGGACGAGCTCGAACAACATTGCCAAGGCTTTGTCGAATGGGTCCGCGATGACGACGTGGACCCCCTCCTTGAGGTCCTGGACGAGGGTCATGTACCGCTCGAGGAGCGGGCTCCTTCCGTCGGTCTCATCGTGGAGCGAGCGGTGGAAGACGAGGTAGTTCAGCACACGTTCCGCCGCCTCCCGGGTGACGGTCCCCGTGCCGAGTGCCGCCGGAAGCTCCCGGGCCTCGAGTTGGGAGATCGTCATGCGACCTCCCCTGCCGGGGGCGAGACCACCGAGGCGCTTCGGTCCCGCTCATCGGCGTCGACGATTTCGTCGAGGCCGAGGCCCACGACCCGGGAACAGCCGTCCCCGTGCATCGTCACGCCGAAGAGCCGGTGGGCGAACTTGAGCGTCACCTTGCGGAGCGAGATCACGATGAACTGCGCCCGCTCGGCATTCCGCCGTAGCATCCTTCCAAGGTTCTCCGCGTTGACCGCATCGAGGGACATGTCGACCTCGTCGAAGACGTAGAGTGGGCTCGGGTCGTACCGCTGAAGAGCGAAGACGAACGCGAGGCTGGCCAGCGACTTCTCTCCGCCCGAGAGCTGCTCGAGCCGGTAGACCTTCTTGCCGGTCGGAGACGCGCGGATCAGTAGACCGGCTTGGAGTGGATCGTCCGGATTCTCGAGCACGACCTCTCCCTCGCCCCCGTTGGAGAGTTCGAGATAGATCTCATGGAATCCCTGGTTGACCGCGGAGACCACCTCGATGAGCCGCGCCCGCTTCTTCTTCTCGATCTCGTCCACGAGCTTCTGAAGGTCCCCCCTCTCGCCGGTGAGGCGCTTGGTCTCCCCGTCGAACTCGTCCAACCGTTTCTTCTCGGCATCGTATTCGTCGAGGGCGCGGAGATTGACCGAGCCCATCGATTCGAGCTGGGCGGCGAGCTGGGAGATGCTTCGTTTGAGTTGATCCACGGGAACCGGCTTGGCGTCCTCTTCCGGCGTCGCCGGGAACTGGTTGAGCGCTTCCTCGACCTCGGAGAGGGACTGCTGCGCCTGGGCGAGCCGCACCTCCTCGTGCTGCTGGAGCGTCGTCTGGGTCTCGACCTGGCCGCTGGCCCGGGTGAGTTGCTCCGTCAGCTTGAGGCGCTCGGCCTCGAGCTTGGTCTTCTGAGTGGAGAGTTCCTGCGCTGCGGAGGTGAGTTTGGTCTCTACCGCCCGCAGGGCATCGAGGGAGGCCTTGGCTTGGTCCCGCTCGGTTTGGACGGAGAGGAGGAGCTTCTGCTTCTCGGCACGGTCCACCTCGAGTTGCCTGAGTTCTTCCCGCCGGGACGTCAGCTGGTCCTTCGCGGCTTTCAGCGAGGCTCGAGTCGCGCCTAGGTCTCTCTCGACCCGCACGCGGGTCTCCTCGGCCTTCTGGATCGTCTCTTGGAGGGTTCGGATCTTTTCGGAGATTGACCCCGGCATCTGGCCCAAATACTCCTCCTGGAGCTTTTGGTGGCCTGCCTTGAGCGAGGTGACCTCGGCCTCGATCGCCTGAGCGGCGGTCTCGGCCTTCGAAAGCTTCGCCGTCGCGTCCGCGAGCGCCTTCTCGGCGGCGCTCGTACGCCCCCGAGCCTCCCTGAGATGGGCCCGGGCCTGCTCGAGCTGTTGCGTGAGCACCTTCACGGCGCTGGCTTGTGATTCATCCTGACCCGACCGCCGGCCCAGCTCTTCCGCCAGGGTCCGGATCTGGGTGGTCAGCGCGGCGAGCTCGGTTCGGATCTTCGCCTCGGCGTCGCTCTTGGTCCTCAGCTCGGTTCCGAGACGCTTGAGTTCGGCGGCGCTGTCCGGTCCGCCTCGGGCCGCCGAGTCGGTGTAGCCGCCGGTGATCGCCCCCGTCGCTTCGATGAGATCCCCTTGGAGAGTGACGAGTCGGACGCCGCCCATCTGGTCCCGCGCCGCCGCGAGGTCCTCCATCACGACGGTCTCGCCGAAGACGTACCAGAAGGCGGGGCGCAGCGCCTCTTCGAACTGCAGGAGGTCCAGGGCGAAGCCGACCGCCCCCGACGCCTTCGCGGCGATCAGGGACTTTCCGTGGGGTCGGCCTGGAAGCATCTTGTTGAGCGGCAGGAACGTCGCGCGACCCCGCTTCTCCTCGCGAAGTAACTTGATGCACTGTTCCGCGACCGCGTCGGATTCCACGACGAGCGCCTGGAATCGAGCTCCCGCCGCCACCGTCAGGGCGGTCTGATGCTTCGCATTGTACTCCGCGAGCTCTTCGACCGTCCCGCGGATGCCGCTGAGCTTTCCCAGATTCCGTTGAGAGAGAAGGAAGTCGACGGCGGCTGCCGGACTCGCGCCGGATCCCGGACGAGTGACGGCCTTGAGCCGCGCATCGAGGGCGAGATAACGTCGGTTGAGTTCCTGGACTTCTCTTGCCAACCCGTCGGCGGTGTCGAGGGAGCGCTTCTCCTTCGCCTTCAGGTCAAGGAATTGCTGTTGAAGCTCGGACGCGGTGGGGCCTCCACCGACGCCTCCGGGGCGGGACTGCTTCAGCCGGAGCTCCAGGTCGCGAACCTCGACGCCCCGGTTCTCCAGATCGTCCTCGGCCCGGGCCTTTTCTTGCTCCGCGGTCGTCAGGGTGCCCCGCGCCGCCTCGCGGATCCGGATCGCCGCCTGCCAGGTGGCGTCCCTCTCCTCGAGCTTCTTCTGGCCGACAAGCGTCTGTTTGCGAATCTCGAGAAGCTTCCCGCGGGAACTCTCGGTCTGGCCCGTCACGGCGTCCAGCGACTTCCGGGTCGTTCCCAGACTTTCTTCGACGCCGGTGAGCTCGCCCTGGAGTGCCTTTTCCTTGCTGATGAGCTGACTTGCTTCCTTCTCCGCCCGCTGAACCTCGGGTGCGAGAGCGGTCAACTTCTGCTTGAGCTGTACCAGGTCCTCCTCGGTGGACCGGTATCGCTCTTCGAGGGTGGCGAAAGCCATCCGGCGTCCATCGAGTTCCGTTTTGAACTTCTGGGCGTCCTCGCCCGAGCGGCGGGCGATCTCCGACTCGATCTCAGAGATCTTCGTCGCGAGCTGGTCGCGTTGACCCTCGAGACGAGCGACCTCGCCCCGGAACTTGGTGATCTGCTCGGTGATTTTTTTGACCTGTCCCTCGCAGGTCTCTACCTCGTGGCGAGCCAGCAGCGCGCCGGCGCGGGCTAAGCGCGCCTCGGAGTGACGCTTCTCGTCCAGGAGCTGCTTGTACTGGATCGCCTGGACTCGCTGGCCCTCCAGCGACTCGATGCGACTGCGAATCTCCGTGAGGAGGGTGTTGATCCGATCGAGGTTCTGCTCGAGCTCGGTCCGGCGGGTCGCCGCCCGCTCGAGTTCGTCGTCGGTACTGGGCAATTCCCGCAAGCCGCTCGACGAGGCCGCGACGGGGGATCGGTCCCATGCTCACGATCCGGTTGACGTCGCCCTGCTGAACGATGTTGTACCCGTCCCCCGACAATCGCGCGTGCGCGAGGACGTTGTCGAGCTCGCCTTGAGTGGACCGCCGTCCGTTGACATAGAAGTAAGAGTAGTAGCCGTCGGGGTCGGACGGGGCGATCTTGACGTACCGGGAGAGCTCGACCTCGTCGGCGTCGACCGGCAGGAGCCGGTCGCGGTTATCGAACAGAAGAGCGACCTCGCATTCGGTGGCGGCCTTCTTGGAGGAACCTCCGTTGAACAGGAGATGGGTCAATCGGTCTGCCCGGAGCGCCTTCGAGCTCGTGGGACCCAGAACGAAGAGGACCGCGTCCGCGATGTTCGATTTGCCCATCCCATTGGGTCCGGGAATGCCGGTGAACCCGGGCGTGAACGGTATCTCGGTGACGCCGGAGAACGACTTGAAGTTCCGAGTGCGGATCCGTTTGAGGTGCATCGAGAGGTCACCCTATCCGCAGAAACGCCTCATTTGTCTTCGGCCTACGCGCCGTTTGTCTGACAGATGTCAGCAGAAAGTGCCAACCCTGTCTGCCCTATTTAACCCAACCGCCGCTCGGGAAATGTCCCGCGGGCGGAGTCGATCCGCGGCCCTGTCGGGGGTCAAGCTCTAAGCAGGTCGGTGGGGCTGGGGGGCCGCGGTGCACCTGAGGGCGCCTCATAAGCGGTTTTAAGGTCAAAGGTAAGAGCGAGGCTGCGAGCTCTCACCCCGATCGATGTCCGGCTTTGATTCACCTATTCAAGCTCGAACGGACCGCAGAGGTGCGGTTCTCGTTTGGGTATGCTCGGGTTGTAAAGCCGGATATCAACGATCTAATTGTAAGGAAATCGTGCAGCGGGCGGAAGCACCTGAGAGCTCGGTCTATTGGAGCAGAAGGGCTAGGTAGGACCTAGGGGAGCCCCCTCTTCCTTGCTGATCACGGCTACTCGCCACGAGCGCGCGAGCCCGACCTTGAACTGTTCCACCGCGAGAAAGGCATCTCCGCGGGAACTTGCTTGGGGCGGAGCCGCCACACCACCCGACCGACGGGGGCAGCCAGGCCACCCCGCCTTCGGCGCGAAAACGGCGGCACCCTATCCTCCACATGTGGTTCCCTGAGGCTCAATCTATCGAAGATACGGCTCAGGAACGATGGCGGTTGGGACGGAAGCCATTTGAGAAGCCAGCCCGGTGGCCTCGCCGTGAGCGAATTCGCGAAGCCCGAGAGTGCGGCTCCAGAAAAAAGGAACACTCTCTCGATTCCTTGGGTGATCTGCGCCGCGATCCTCTGCGGTGTGGGTGTGTTCCTACTCACCGGCGCCTTGATCCGATTCGCGGGGGGCCTCAACGACTGGAGCTGGTGGAGCGGGGTAATCCCCGCGGCGCTCGGTTTCTTTATGCTGGTGAGTCCGCGGGCGGGCTCTCAAGGACCCCACTGAGGGCTACGTCTCCCGGGGCCCCAAGGCCTATGGACTAAGGCCGGGATGGGCGAGACCATGCCGGAAGGGGATCCGGTCGTTGTCAAGTTGGGCGGCAGCGTCCTGACGCGCAAGAAGGAGGCCGCACGTCTCCGTCCCAAGATTCTCCATCGTCTCGCGGAAGAGCTGGCCGCTCCTGGCGGCCCGCCCTTCGTCCTTCTCCACGGCGCGGGGTCCTTTGGGCATCCCGGCGCGGTGCGCTGGAACCTGGCCCGGGCGCCCGCGGATCCCTCCGAACAAGCCCATCGGCTTCGGGGAGCGGCCATTGTTAGCACCGAGGTGCGGCGGTTGCACGGCGCGGTTCTGCAGGCGCTGGTCGACGCGGGACTCCCCCCGTTTTCGGTGCCGCCGCAGCCGATCTCGCTCAACCGTGGCGGCAAGCTGAGCCATCTCGATCTGGAGCCGTTCCGTCGCGCGCTCGCACGCGGTGGAGTCCCAGTTTCCTTCGGCGATGTTGTTCCGGACGAGGAATGGGGCTTCTCGATCCTCTCCGCGGATACGATCGCCGTCGAGCTGGTCCGCGGCCTGCCGTCGCGGAGGCTTCTCTTCGTGAGCGACGTCGAAGGCGTCCTCGCGCCGGCGGTGCCCGGGCAGCGTCGACGGCCGATCCCGCGCCTCACCGCGGACGTACTCGAGTCGCTACGGCCCACTGAGGGCGTCGCCGACGTGACCGGAGGCATCCGGGCGAAGGCAGAGGCGATGCTCGCCGCCGGCGGCGCTGGCGCTGACGCAGGGCTTATTAGCGGACTTCGGCATGGCGCGCTTTCTCGAGCTCTTCGGGGGGAATCGGTCTACGGCACCTGGTGCGGGCCCCAAGTCTCGTAGGGCCCCACGCAGGCCTCCAGCCGGCGCGGCGCGTCTCCTGAGTCACCGCAAGGCGGAGCACGTCAAGGTCGTGCTGGGACAGAACGTCGAGGGTCGGTACCGGTACTGGGACGACGTCCAACTGTTCCACAACGCGTTGCCGGAGATTGACTTCAACGAGGTGGACCCGTCCGTCGAGTTCTTCGGGAAGCGCCTAGAGGCGCCCCTCATGATCACCGGGATGACGGGTGGCTACCCGGGTGCAGTCACGATCAATAGCAATCTCGCCCGAGCCGCCGCCGACGTCGGCATCGCGATGGGCGTCGGGAGCGAGCGCGCGGCGATCCTCAAGGGAACCTACCCGGAGAGCTACTCCTGCGTCGCCAAGTTCGCGGTTCCGCTCAAGTTCGCTAACATTGGAGCCCCTCAGATCATCCCTCAGTCCCCGGGCGACCGTGTCATTGGCCTTCCCGAGGCCCGCGCCGCCATGGAGCTCATCGGCGCTGACGCGCTCGCGATACACCTCAACTTTCTGCAGGAGATGGTCCAGCCGGAGGGAGACCGGAAGGCCCGCGGCTGCCTGGACCAGATTCAGACGCTCGCTCGGGAGTTGCCGGTCCTGGCGAAGGAGACCGGGGCCGGCCTCTCTCGGTACGTCGGCGAGCGCCTCCGGGTAGCGGGGGTCCGTGCGTTCGACGTCAGCGGCACCGGCGGCACGAGCTTCGCGGCGGTGGAGCATCACCGGGCCGTTGCTCAGGGAGCCGACCGGGAAGCCCGGGTGGGGAAGATATTCTGGAACTGGGGAATTCCCTCTCCGGTTTCGGTCCGGGAGCTAGTCCCGCTGGAGCTGCCCATCGTGGCCAGCGGAGGCATCCGCTCCGGTCTGGATATCGCACGTGCCGTTGCCCTCGGCGCGACCGCGGCCGGTATCGCGGGCGGCATCCTTCGGGCCGCGGCGACTGGCTACAAGGAGGCGCGCATGGAACTCGAGCAGATCATTTACGAGCTTAAGGTCGCGATGTTTCTGACGGGCAGCCGAAACCTTGACGAGCTGCGCCGCGCCCGATACACGATCACCGGCGAGACCCGACAGTGGCTTGACCGATGACGACCGGCCCGACCGGGTCGACCCCCGTCACTGTGCCCGCCGACCGCGCGGAGGTGGAGCGGGAGAAATTGCGCTGGATCCGGGAGGGACTCGAAGACCACATGCTGTCCAACGCGGAGCTCCTGGCCCGAACTTCGGGTCCGGACAGGGATCGGGCGGCCGCGGTGCTGCGACGGAAACCCTCCCGGACGCTGTCCGGTGTCGCGGTCGTAGCCGTGATGACCGCACCCGCCGCCTGTCCCCATGGGAAGTGCACGTACTGTCCGGGGGGCCTCGACAATCGATCTCCCCAGAGTTACACCGGAGAAGAGCCCTCGGCATTGCGGGGAGCTCAGCTCCACTACGACGCACGGGCGATTACCACGCATCGGTTGTCGTCACTGGAGTCCGTTGGTCACTCGACCTCGAAGGTGGAGGTGATCCTCATGGGGGGCACTTTCCCGGCGCGGCCGTCGAGCTATCGCCGGGACGTTTTCCGAGGCGTGTTCGAAGGTCTCAACGACTCTCCGGCCCTGTCCCTCGAAGAAGCCCAGCGGCGCAACGAGACCGCCGCCCGGCGGTGCGTGAGCCTCACAGTGGAAACGCGACCGGACTGGTGTGACGGAAGGATCCTGCCCGACCTCCTCGACGCCGGGGTCACCCGGGTCGAGATCGGGGTCGAATGTCTCACGGATCCGGTCCTGTGGGCGACCGGACGGGCCCACGGTACCGAAGAGATCCGGCGTGCGACGCGGGAGGCACGGGACCGCGGCCTGAAGGTCTGCTATCATTGGATGCTGGGGCTTCCGGGCATGGATCCAGACCGGGACCTGGCCGACTTCCGCAAGCTGTTCGAGGATCCGGATTTCCGGCCGGACATGTTGAAGATCTATCCGACGCTCGTTGTGCCCGGCACCGCGCTCTTCGATGACTGGAAGGCCGGGCGTTACGTTCCTTACGAGACGGACACCGCGGCGGAGCTCCTGGCTCGTGAGAAGGCCGAGCTCCCACCGTACGTTCGGATTCAACGGATCCAGCGGGACATTCCGGCGCGCTTGATCGCAGCGGGCGTGCGCCACGGGAACCTTCGTCAGATCGCCCGAGCGCGGCTCCACGCCCAGGGTCGCCGGTGCCGGTGTCTTCGCTGCCGAGAGCCGGGGCGAGGGGCCACTCCCCCTCCGTCGACACTCGAGTTTCGGACACAGGCGTACGCGGCCTCCAGCGGGCAGGAGCACTTCCTGAGCTGGGAGGACCCCACGACGGACACGGTGGCGGGCTTCCTGCGTCTCCGGTTCCCGGGACCGAACACCCTGGGGGGCCTCACGGAGCCCGTCGTCCGAGAGCTCAAGGTCCTGGGGACCGAGGTTCCCGTAGACGTCACCGCGCACAGAAGCGGGGAGTACCAGCACCGCGGCCTGGGTCGCGGGTTGCTCGAGGTTGCCGAGGAGCAGGCCCGCAGCGCGGGGTATCGATCCCTGTTCGTCCTGAGCGCCGTAGGAACCCGCGAGTACTACCGGAAACTCGGCTACGACCGAGCCGGCCCCTGGATGTCCCGAGCCCTCGCCAGCTGAAGCGGTTCGTCCATCGGCGCCCGCCGGACCGAGGTTTCGGTCGAGAGAGGGTCCCGCCGGTCGGTCGTGTCGCGTAAAGCTATAATCGCCCCCCCGCTCCCCACCATCGGGCGCTCTCGTTCGTGCCGCAATCGGTTCCTGGACAGGCCGTGACGGCCGCCTCGGCGACCGAACTCGCGCCGCAAGATCTGGAGCCCATTTACCGCACGATGCTCCTCGCGCGGACCCTCGACGAGCGGTGTCTCACGATGCAACGGCAGGGCCGCATCGGGTTCTATGTACCGGTGATGGGCCAGGAAGGCGCCCAGGTCGCCTGCGCGTGGGCCCTGGACCCCAAGGACTGGGTCTTTCCAGCGTATCGCGAGCTCGGCGTGGCCTTGGCCCGGGGCGTCACCCCGGAAGAGCTCCTAGATCAATTCTTCGGCAACTCGGCGGACCGCCTGAGGGGCCGGCAGATGCCCAACCACTACGGATACCGAGACCGGAACTTCGTAGTCGCGTCGAGCCCGATCGGGACACAGATCATTCAAGCGGTCGGGGCAGCGATGGCGGCGCGTCGTCGCAACGACCCGATCGTCACCATCCCGTTCTTCGGGGATGGAGCGACGAGCTCGAACGACTTCCACGCCGGCCTCAACTTCGGTGGCGTGTTCCAGACCCCGACGATCTTCTTCTGCCAAAACAACGAGTGGGCCATCTCGCTCCCTCGAAGCCGTCAGACGGCGTCGAAGACCCTGGCCGAAAAAGGGGCCGCCTACGGAGTTCCAGGTGTCGTCGTGGACGGAAACGACGTTCACCAGGTGTTCCGGGCGGTACGAGAAGCCCGCGCCCGAGCGGTGTCCGGGGGAGGCCCGACGATCATCGAGGTTCTGGTCTATCGCCTCGGCCCGCACTCGACCTCCGACGACCCACGACGTTACCGCACCGACGCGGAGCTCGCCGAGTGGAAGAAGCGCGACCCGATCGGACGACTCAAGCACGAGCTGATCGACGCGGGGACATGGTCCGAAGAGCAGGACGCCCAGCTGACCGAGGAGGTCCGCGCGGAGATCGCGGCCGCCGTGGCCCACACGGAGTCGATCGGGCCGGCGGACCCATTGTCGTTCCTGGATGACGTGTTCGCGACCCGCACACCTGCGCTGGACGAGCAACACCATCAATTGGAGGAGATGATCCGGACGGGTCTGCTGAAGCCATGACCGATGTGACACTGGTTCAGGCGGTCAACCGAGCGCTCCGGACGGCGATGGCCGCGGACCCGGAGGTCCTCCTGTTGGGTGAGGACATCGGCGTGAACGGGGGCGTGTTCCGGGCCACCGAGGGTCTCCTGAAGGACTTCGGTGCGGACCGGGTGATCGACACGCCGCTGTCGGAGACCGGGATCATCGGCGCGGCCGTCGGCATGGCGCTCTATGGCCTGAAGCCGGTCGCCGAGATCCAGTTCTTGGATTTCATCTACCCGGGCTTCGACCAGATCGTGAGCGAGCTCGCGAAGTTCCGCTACCGTTCCGGCGGCCAGTACCCGTGCCACGTTGTCATCCGGACTCCGTACGGCGGTGGGATCAAGGGAGGGATGTATCACTCCCAGAGCACCGAGGCCTACTTCGCCCACACCGCGGGTCTCAAGGTGGTCGTTCCCTCCACTCCAGCGGACGCGTACGGACTCCTGCTGTCCGCGATCTTCGACCCCGACCCGGTCATGTTCCTCGAGCCGAAGCGGCTCTACCGGGCCGTCACGGGAGAAGTGCCGGACGGAGACTACCGGGTGCCGCTCGGCAAGGCCCGAACGGTTCGCGAGGGCACTGACGTCAGCGTCTTCGCGTATGGGGCGATGATCCCGCCGGCGACCGAAGCGTGTCAGTCGCTCGAGGCGGAGGGAATCTCCGCCGAGCTCGTGGACCTCCGAACGCTCCTTCCGCTCGACGCCGCGGCCGTGCTGGCCTCGGTGGAAAAGACCGGACGTGCGGTGATCGTGCACGAAGCGGCACGGTTCTGCGGGTACGGCGCCGAGCTTGCCGCAATCCTCGCGGAAAAGGCTTTCTTCTCGCTCAAGGCCCCGATCGCCCGCGTGACGGGGTTCGACACCCCGTTCCCGTACGCCTTAGAGAACCTCTACCTGCCGAATGCTGCGCGCATTCGTCAGGGAATCCTGGAGACCGTGAAGGCCGGATAAGAGGAGAACGCACGATGCAGTACGAGTTCCGATTGCCGGATGTCGGGGAAGGAGTCGCCGAAGGCGAGGTCGTCCGTTGGTTCGTGCACGAGGGGGATACTGTCCAGGAGGACGCCCCCCTCGTTTCCGTCCTCACCGACAAGGCGAACGTTGAGATTCCTTCGCCCAAGACCGGCAGGGTCGTACGAATCCACGCTCAGGAGGGCGAGAAGATCAAGGTCGGGGGCGTGCTCGTGACCCTCGAGGTGACGGGAGATGCGTCGACGCCCGCGAGCGGCGTGACGTCCGCGACTCCGCAGGCCGCCCCCGCGCCCCCGCCTACCCCGCCTCCTTCTCCAAGCGCATCTGCCCCCGCCCCCTCCGTCGGGCCCGCGGGCTCGGCGCGATTCCTGGCGGCCCCCTACGTGCGTCGTCTGGCCGCGGAGCGGGGAATCGACCTCGCAACGATCTCGGGTTCTGGACCCGGCGGCAGGATCCTAGAGAACGATTTGACCCAGCGTCCGACTATCGTCCCAGCGGCGGCGGCCCCAGTATCCCCCGCGATCGCTGTGCCTCCGCCGGCGGAGAAGCCTCGCGCCGGGCCCCCTCCGACCGACGCGGACATCCTCGAACGCATTCCTCTCCGAGGGATCCGGCGCGTCATCGCCGAACATATGACGGAGTCTACACACAAGGCCGCCCACTACACGTACGTCGAGGAGGTCGACGTTTCAGAACTCATCCAACTGCGCGACCGGATGGCCAAGCACGTCGAGAAGAAGGGCGTCCGGCTGAGCTACCTGCCGTTTGTCGTGAAGGGCGTGGTCGCGGGCCTCCGGGCCTACCCTCGGGTGAATGCACGCTTCGACGACGAGCGTCAGGAGCTCGAGGTCCACAAGTCGTACAATATCGGCATCGCCACCGCTGCACCGGAGGGACTCCTCGTCCCGGTGGTCCACCACGCCGACCAGAAGAGCGTCACCGACATCGCCCGGGAGATCCAAGAGCTCGCCGACAAGGGTCGTGAGGGGAAGCTCACGCGAGAGGAGATGAGCGGGGGCACGTTCACGATCACTAGCCTGGGCGCCCTCGGCGGCGTGATGGCGACCCCCATCCTGAACTACCCGGAGGTATGCATCCTCGGCGTCCACCGGATCGTCCGCCGCCCGGTGTATCGGGCCGATGGAACGATCGGCCCCGCCGACTTGATGAACCTCTCCCTTACGCTCGACCATCGGGTGCTGGACGGGATCGTGGGGGCCCAGTTCATCGCGGTGGTCAAGTCCTACCTCGAGGACCCCCACCAATTGTTCGCGGAACTCAAATGAGCGCGGGACCCGCTCCGCTTCCTCTCCCCTATTCGGCGCCCGAACTCGAGCGTCGGCTCGGGTCTGACTGGTCGACCCTCCTCTGGACCGCATACCGCTGGATGCGAACGGCCCGGGCCCTCGACGACCGGATGGTCGCCCTCCAACGGCAGGGCCGGGTGGGGTTCTACGGACCCGCGACCGGCCAGGAAGCGGTCAGCATCGCGGCCGGCCTCGCGACGCGGGAGAACGACTGGGTCTTCCCCGGACTTCGGGAGCAGCTCGTCGCCCTCGTCCGCGGCCATCCGCTCGGAACGTACGTCCATCACCTGTTCGCGGACAGTCTCGACCCGGCCCTCGGCCACCAGATGCCCTGCCATCCCACGGCCCGGGAGGTGCGGTACGTCTCCATGTCGAGCTGCGTCGGCACGCAGATCAGCCAGGCCGTCGGGTGCGCGTACGGGTTCCGGTTCCGGAAGGACGACGCGGTCTCCCTGGCCTTTTTCGGGGACGGAGCCACCTCGGTCAACGACTTCCACGCCGGGATGAACTTTGCCGGCGTGTTCCACCTTCCGGTCGTGTTCTGTTGCACCAACAACCAGTGGGCGATCTCGCTTCCGGTGGAGAAACAGAGCCGGGTCGCCGAGCTCGCGGAGAAGGGCGCCGCCTACGGAATGCCGGGACACCGCGTGGACGGTTCCGATTTCATCGAGACGTACCTCCAGCTGTCGGAGGCGCTCGAGGCCGCGCGCCGGGGCGACGGGCCCACGCTGCTCGAATTCGTCGTGTACCGGATGAGCGCCCACTCCACGTCCGATGACCCGAGCCGCTACCAGCCGGCCGACTGGACGGAGCGCGCAGCGCACCACGACCCGGTGCTTCGGATGGAGCACCTGCTCGGCGCGCTCGGGCTGCTCTCCCAAGACCTGGTCCGAGAAATGGACCGGCAGATCGACGCCACGCTTCGCGAGGCGATTGCGGCCGCCGAGCGGACCGCGCCTCTCGGCCCCGAGACGCTGGAGCGCGATGTGTTCGCGCCGGCCACCGTCCCCCCCTCCGCGGGGGCCTAGCGATGGCCGGAACGTACTCCCGGACTACGGGAGTGCTCGTCATTGGCGGGGGACCGGGAGGCTACATTGCAGCGATCCGGCTCGGCCAACTGGGTCGGCCGGCCCTGCTCGTGGAAAAAGATCAGCTCGGCGGGGAATGCCTCAACCGCGGCTGCATCCCCTCGAAGGCGCTCATCCACGTCGCGTCCCTCTACGATGCGATGCGAACGGAGGGCCCCGAGGTGGGGCTCCGCACGACCGGCGAGTTCCAACTCGACCTTGCCGTGACGCAACGGTGGAAGGAGGCGGTGGTGGCGAAGGAACGGCAGGGCGTCGCCTCCCTGCTCAAGAGTGCGGGCGTCACAGTGCTGCCGGGAACAGCACGCTTTACCGGCCCGCGGTCGGCCGAGCTGGCCGCCCCGGACGGCGGCAGAGAGCGGATCGATTTCGAGCAGGCCATCATCGCCACCGGCGCCGTGCAGGTGTCGCTCCGCGGGTTCGAAACGGACGGCGAGAAGGTCGAGACTGCCTACGACGTGCTGAACTGGACTTCGATCCCGAAGTCACTGCTCGTGCTCGGGGGCGGCGTCAGCGGCTGCGAGCTCGGAGAGTTCGCCGCCGTCGCGGGATCTCAAGTCACGATCGTGGAGTTGATGCCGCAACTTCTGCCGGGAATGGATCCGGACCTCGCCCGTGAGCTGACGCGCCGGCTGGAAGCTCGAGGCGTCAAGATTCGCACCGCGACGAAGGCGGTCTCCCTCGACCGCACCGGGGACGGAGTTCGTCTCACCGTGGAAAAGGACGGGACGAAGGAAGACCTCTCGGCCGAGCGGCTGTTCGTGACCGTGGGAAAGAAACCCGCCACCCAGGACATCGGTCTCGAGGAGGCCGGCGTAGAACGGGACGCCAAGACCGGGTTCATTCCGGTCAATGACCGTCAGGCGACGAACCTGGGCCACATCTACGCCGTGGGGGACTGTTGCCGGCCGCCGATGCTCGCCCACAAGGCGTACCGGGAGGGCGCCGTCGCCGCCGAATCGATCGCGGGACTCTCGACCCGGTTTCAGTTCCAGGCCATGCCCTCCGTCGTGTTCACGGTCCCCGAACTGGCCACGGTGGGGTTCACGACTTCGGAGGCCCAGGCGGCGGGCTTCTCCGCGCGCGATGCGCGGTTTCCGTATGCGGCTCTCGGGCGCGCCCACGCTTCTCACGCGACAGACGGCTGGATCAAGCTCGTGGGGGACGACAAGTCCGGAGCGGTGCTGGGTTTCCAGGGAGCCGGCATGGGCGTCGGCGAGCTCGTGGGCGAGGTCGCGTTTGCCATCGAAATGGGCGCCACCGTTCGGGACCTCGCGTTGACGATCCACCCGCATCCGACCTTCTCGGAGTTGCTTCAAGAGGTCGCGCTGCTCTGGCTGGGAGAGCCGATGCATGTCGCCCGCCGAACCGTTGCTCGAACATCGTGACTGGGGACGCCGCGAGTACGGCGACGCGCTCGCCCAGATGCGCGCGTTGCGGGCGGAGCGGCGACGCGGGGAGATCCCCGACACGCTCCTCCTGGTGGAGCATCCGGCCGTCATCACGGTCGGGGTCCAAGGCCGCGAGGGGGACGTGCTTCCCGATGACATTCCGGTCTTCGACGTGGAGCGGGGCGGCAAGAGCACCTACCACGGTCCCGGCCAACTCGTGGGGTATCCGATCGTGGACCTCACGCCCAGGGGCCGGGACGTCCGGCGATACGTCTACGACCTCGAAGAGGTCGTCATCCGGGCCTTGGCGGAGACCTCGATAGCGGCGGGACGAGTCGAGGGTCAACGAGGAGTGTGGGTCGATGGCCGCCGCAAGATCGCTTCTGTCGGGATTGCGGTGGAAGAGTGGGTCGCGTTTCACGGGTTCGCAGTAAACGTGGACACGGACCTCTCGGTCTTCCGTTCGTTCCGACCGTGCGGTCTCTCTGGAGATGTCATGACCTCGGTTTCACGAGAGCGGGGAGACGCGGCCTCCGTCGACGAGCTGCGAGGACCGATCGTCCGGGCGTGGGAGGCGGTATTTTCCCGGCCGGGCCGCGTGGCCGACCCCAGAGCCATCACCCCACAGAGCACTCCGGCCCTGCCGTGACGGCGACGCCCAGCTCGCGGCCGCGACTGCTGCTCGTCGGCGGAGGTGGAGGACTGGTGGGCCGGGCCGTGCTCCCGGCGTTCCTCCCGCACTTCCAGATCCGATCCGTCCACCGGCACCCGGCGGCGAACGAGGGGCCGGCAATCGAATGGGTCCAGGCCGACGTCAAGGAGGTCGAGGACTGGGCGCCGATCCTCGATGGCGTGCAAGTGGTCCTGAACCTCGCATGGTATCGCTGGGAATCCGAAGGCACATTTCGGGCGTTGCAGGACGGCCTCCGTCGCCTCGTGGCCGCGGCCGTCCGCGCCAATATCCGTCGCTTTCTGCAAGTGAGCGTCCCTCCCGCCCCTTCCTCGATGGAGGCGAACCTGCCCTATCCAGTGTACAAGCGTCGGGTCGACGCGGCTCTCGCGGGGAGTGGTCTCTCGTACCGAATCGTGCGCCCGACGATGCTCTTCGGTCCGGGCGACGTATTGCTCGGCGTGATGTTCCGCACCATGCGCCGGTACCCGTTCTTTCCCATGTTCGGGGACGGCGCCTACCACGTGAGCCCGATTGCCGTCTCCGACCTGGCCCGAGTTCTTCTCCGGGAGGCGCAAGGCTCTGAGCCTGGAACAGTGGACCTAGGAGGTCCTGAGAGACTGACGTATCGGGAGCTGACCGATCGGATGTTCCGGGCACTGGGCAAGCGGCCCCGCTACTGGCGGCTCTCCGCGTCCGGGGCGCGCCGGCTCACCCGACTCATGGTCGCGTTGGGGTCGACTACGCTCTACCCGTACGAGGTCGAGTGGTTGATGAGCGACATGCTCGGCCTGCCGCCCTACCAGGGCCTGGGGACGCCGCTGGAAACCATCGGACCCTACCTCGAGTGGCTGACCCGGGGTTGATCGGGCATGTGGACCGAGGCGTCGTCCCTAAGCCGCTCTAGATTGCAACCGAGGACGTCCGGTCTGACCACGAGGGAGAGTCCAGAAGGTGGAGCGTCTCGTGCAGGTAGAACCCGGGACCGATGAGCGATAGATAGCCGAGGACGACAATGGCGGGGAGCCAGCGACGCGCCTCGGTCCAGTCGCCTCCGCGAACCGATTGGAGGATCCAACCCACCCACACCAGCGTCAGGACCGGTAGGAGCAAGGCGATCGCAGCCAGGGCGAATAGGATCTCACTTTGGGCCAACACGGAGAGCGAATAGACTAGGTTGTTCGGATTCACGCCCCAGAGAAATAGACCCAGCAGCGCCGCCTCCGTCACTAACGCGCCCCAGGCCGAGAGCCTCGCTCGTTTGAGCAATCCGACCGCGCGAGCTTCCGCTCCGACCCCGGTCGGTACTGCCCGCTGGTCCGTCCCCGCCTGCATCGCCGGCGCGCTCGGTACCCGTCCCCCGGGTCATTAAACCAAGCCAGTCGGAGGACGAGTCCCCGGTCCGTTGGAGAAACCCCTCTCCCCCGCCGTGAGCCGAGCCTGCAGAATGCTTCGGAGCCGTGGCCGAAGCTTTAAGACCCGTACGTTCCAATGCTGCCATCATGGAAGCCGCCGACCTATCCCGCCGCCTGGGAGATTTCTACCTCGTTGCCACCGAAGTTCTTCGCGACGTCACCGAGCCGACGGAGCAACAGATTAAACACTGGATCGTGAACCCGTTCCTCGTCACGCTCGGATGGGACCCCGACGATAAGCACCAGGTCTACCTCGACTTTCCGATCAAGGTGGATAACTCCCACGCCGACTACGCGTTGCTCGACCAGGCGGGAAAACCCCGGGTCGTCCTCGACGTCAAGCGGCCTCCGAACCCCGGCACCGACTCGGAGAAGGCTATCAAGAACGCCAAAGCCATCGGCGCGCCCCTGGCGCTCGTGACGAACGGCCAAGAGTTCTCCCTCTGGTACGTTTCCGAATCGGAACAGCCGACCCCCCTGTTCGTGTACGCGCTGAAGGAACTCGCCGATAACGCCGAGGCCCTCCTGGGTCTCACCGCCGAATTCCGGGTCTCCGACAGCGGGATTGCCCTTCTGCGGAAGTCCGCGATCCGCTCGGCGGTGCTCCAGATGCTGGAGGAGAACTCCGAGAAGACGTTCGACGCCCTGGTCGGCTGGGTCCAGGCCCAGGTGGCTCCGGGCGCGCTCGACGACTCCACCGACGAGGCGATCCGGGAGGCCACGATGATGTGGCTGAACGAAGAGCACCTCACGATGGCGATGTTCGCTCCGGGCCCGCACGAAACGAAGTTCCAAGACCTTAGGGTCACGTCGCCCAAGGACTGGGAGGCGTTCCCCCGCGGCCCGAACGGGACCTTCCAGTACAAGTACGACTCCTCGAAGACCCTCGACCTGCGTCAGAGCCCAAAGGAGGTCAAGGAGACCCTGCGTCGGCAGGGATTCAAGACCTCCACCGCCACCTCGTTCGGCGGATTCTACTACGCGCTCCGCCAGCGAGCGGGTCTCAAGACGGTGTCCTAGAACGTCCCGTGGGCTGCCGCGCCTTCGGCCACCGGCGGCGAGCCGCCACGCGGTGCATCACCTCGGAGGTTCCGTGCGCGAGCATGCCGCTTCGCACGTCCCGCCAGCGCTGCTCGTGGGGAAGGTCCTTCGAGTATCCTCGGCCCCCGTGGAACTGGATCGCGTGGTCGAGAGTGGTGAGCGCCACCTCGGCGGCGAGCCACTTGCTCATCGCCGCGGCATCGTCGGCGCGCTCCCCTCGGTCGAGTCGATCGAGGACGCGCTCGGTGTAGAGCCAGGTAGCGGCCAACCGGGTCCCGTCCTCGACGAGCGGAAACGCGACCGCCTCCTGGTCGGAGAGCGGTCCGTCGAAGACAACGCGGTCTCCCACCTCGCGGACTGTCTCTTCCCAGGAGGCTCGCGCGACGCCGAGATAGATGGCCCCCAGCAACGCTCGTTCGTGGGTGAGTTCGACCTTCAGGTAGTCCAACCCTCGGCCTTCTTCTCCCACCAGCTGGTCGGGCGAGATCTCCACCGAAGTGTACGTGACGGTACCCCGGCGCATCCACCGCTCGCCGAGGTCCTCCACGACCCGTCGCTCGATTCCCGGGAGATCCTGCGGTACGACGTAGGCCGATACGCCGGTCGCGCCAGCGCGGCCGGAGCGCGCGTAGACGATCGCGGCCTGGGCGTCGGCCGCGAATGCAGCTTGGCTCTTGGTACCGGAGAGGAGGAGGCGGCCTCCCTTGCTCTCGACTCGCGTCGAAAGGAGGGAGAGATCCGAGCCGGCCCGAGGCTCCGTGATCTGGTTCCCCACGAGGATCTCTCCATGGGCCAACGGCAACACGAAGCGACTCCGAAGCGCGTCCGACCCTTGGGCAGCAATCACGCTCGAGAACTCCGGCTGGAGAGAGAGTTTGGCGAAGGCGGTCCCTCCTTGGTACCCAAGCTCCTGGAGCGCCACGGCGGCGCGCCGGAGCGGAAGGCCACGGCCTCCCTGTTCCTTGGGAAGGGTGAGCCCGAGCCATCCCGCGTCCCCCATTGCCCGGAACTCCTTCCAGGGAAACTCCGGATGCGTGTCGAGCGTCCGAGAACGTTCCGCGAGCTGGTGGGTTCTGGCGAATTGGCCGATCTCCTCCCGCAGGGGGTCCTCCGGAAGGACGGACGCAAGGTCCGTCACAGGCCCTCGCGAACGTAGAACGGCGTAGTGGCCGTCGTTGCCGGGGAGACCGGATGAGCTCCTATGACGCCGCTGTCACGCAGGGAGCGGATCCGTTCCGTAGAATAGCCCAACAGCCGGCCGAGCACGGCATCGTTATCCTGTCCCAACCAGGGGGCTCCTCGCCATACTCCGCCCGGCGTGGTCTGAAATTTCGGAGCGACTCCGGCCCCCTTGACCGGGCCGGCCACCGGATCCTGCCATTCCAGGAACATCCCTCGCGCCTGGAAGTGAGGGTCCCGAGCTATCTCGTCGATCCGATAGACGCGGGAGATGGCGGTATCGTTCTCCCGGCCGATGCGCTCGAGCTCCTCGACCGTCCGGGAGGCGCAGAACTGGTCGATTGCCGGGTCCACGAGGTCCCGATGGGTGCTCCGAAACGTCGGGTCGTCGAGCCGTCGATCGGTCAGTCCGAGCAGCTCGCGCAACCGGGTCCAACTCGCAGGAGTCGCGGCCGCGACGACGACCCAGCCGTCCGCGGCTCGCTCGAGATTGTACGGGTAGAGCCGCGGATGCGCGTTACCGAACCTCCCGCGCACGACGCCGCGAGCGAAGTAATCGAGCGCGAGGTTTTCCAGGAGTGTGAAGAACACCTCGTACTGGGCGACGTCAACGACCTGCCCGGTGCCGGTGCGTTCGGCGTGGATGTATCCCATCAGTGCCGCCGTGGCGGCGGCGAGGCCCGTGACCGTGTCGTTGAGCGCGGTGCCGGATCGCATCGGGGGGTCGGGCTCGGGGTTCCCTTGGAGCGAGAGGAATCCGCTGTACGCCTGAGCGATGAGGTCGAACGAGGGCGCCTCGACGCGCTCCGGTCGCCCGGTTTGGCCGAAGCCAGAGACGTGAACGATCGTGAGCTTCGGGTTGGTTGCGTGGACTGCCGCGTCCGAAAGCCCCAGTCCATCGTAGGTTCCGGGCCGGGACGATTCGATCCAGATGTCGACCTTCCGGATCAGGTCAAGGAAGATCTCTCGGCCTTCCGGGCGCTTGAGGTCTAGCCCGACTGACAGCTTGTTCCGGGAGTACTGAACCCACGATTCTGAAACGCTCTGCTCGGGCGGCGCCCCCTCGGGGAGGAGCGGCGGCAACGTCCGGGTCGGGTCGGAGAACGGGCTCTCGAAGGGAGGGCCCTCGAGGTGGATGATCTCGGCACCGAACTCGCCGAGGTAGGTCGAGGCCCACGGTCCGGCCACGACCCGGGCCGAGTCGAGGACACGTATTCCTTGGAGAGGCCCGAACGGTGGGACGATCTGTTCGGGCATTCTCTCGGTCGGCATGCTCATGAATTTAGGGAGAGCGCCTTAAGGAGCGAGGTTTACCAGCGAACCTCGCTCCCCATATAGCATCCTCCGGTCGTGACGGAGGAGCGAATCACATGAACGAACCGCCGTGGGTCCGGTGCGAGGGGGAGGACTTTCGCCACGAGCTCGAGAAGTTCAAGATGGCCAATCACCCGTTCAAGCTCCATCCGTTTTTCAAGGAGATCGAGAAAGGTACCGCGCCTCGGCCCGTGATCCATCGCTGGGCGACCCAATTCTACCCGTGGTTGGCCTGTGTTCCGCTCGCCATGGCCGAGAGGTTCTCGAACTGCTCCTGGGAGCCCAAGTTCGACCACTTCCGACGGATGATCCTCGACCAGCTGGTCGAAGAGGCCGGTGACCCGAAAGGGAAGGCCCGGGGTCACCCGGAGCTCTGGCTCCACTTCTGCGAGGGCCTGGGGATGTCGCGCGAAAAGGTCCAGTCGAGTCCCCTTCTGCCTTCCACTATGGTGGCCATAGACGATTTTCTCTACGTCAACCGGCAAGAACCCTTCTACGTCTCCGCCGGAGGCTCATCCGAGCCGCCGAACGTCGAGCTCTGTGAGCGGCTGCTGCCTGCGTTCCGTAAGCACTACGGGGTCGACGACGACCACCTTACCTACTACTCGCTCCACGTGACGGCGGACGAGGAGCACAGCCGATTCGTGGGAGAGATGGTCGCGGCCTTCGCGGACTCCGCGCCGGTCCGGAAGCGAATGTGGGACGCGATGCTCCGAGGGTTTGCGCTCCACCGATTGCTCATCGATGGCGCGATCGCCCCACCGAACGGCTCGAAGTAAGGTTAAATATCGCACGGGTGGTCGGAGCTTTTGATGACCGTCGCGACCCATGTCGACGACTTTCGGGCGCTCGGGCGGCGAGCGGTCATGCCCTGGTCCTGGTGAGAGGGGAGCGCCCGGTCGGCGCGGCCCTCTGACAGAAGTCTTGAGCGGCGCACCCGCCGGGCGCTTCCCTCGCAGTGAAAACAAGCGAGGAGAAGCATGTACGGAAAACAACTGAGACTGAAGAGGATCTTCCCGGGAGATCGCCGACTGTTCTCGGTCCCGCTCGACCATTCGGTGTCGATGGGCCCGATCGATGGCCTCGAGGATATGCCAGCGCTCGTCGCCGAGCTCGAACGGGCGGGGGTAGACTTGGTGATCGTCACCAAAGGGGCCGTGCGCGGGCTGGTGCCCGTGCTCACCCCTCATACCTTGCTCGGCATCCACATCTCCGCTTCCACAAGCCTCAATCCGAACTCCAACCGCAAGGTCCTGGCCGGCAGCGCGGAGGAGGCGATCGCCCTCGGGGCGGACCTCCTATCGGTCCAAGTGAATTTCGGGATCCCGGAGGAAGGAGAGATGCTCCGCGACCTCGGGATAGCCGCCGACCAATGCCGGACCGTGGGACTCCCGCTCCTGTGCATGGCCTATGTCAAGAAGCCGAACGGTGGAACCCCCGACGAGCTGCGTCACGCATGCCGTGCAGCAGCGGACCTCGGGGCGGATATCGTCAAGACCTCGTACCCCGGGTCGCTCGAGGAGTACGGCCGGCTGGTGCGCACGACCCCCGTCCCGCTGCTCCTCGGCGGAGGCAACCGGCTTGACGATGACAACGCATTCCTCGCCCTGGTCCGGGAAACCGTGACGGCCGGAGCGGCAGGGATCTGCATTGGCCGGAACCTCTTCCAGCGCCAGCCGGTCGAGACGTTTGGGAAGCAAGTCGCGGCGATACTCCACGGGAGTAGCTAGAGGGCGTCCTTGTCGCTGGACCGGATCGTCCTAGCCCTCGCAGCCTCCGAGCCCGAGGTCAACTTGGCCATCGTGGCCCGTGCCCGACGGAGAGGCTTCCGACGATTCGCGTCCGTCGACAAGACTCCACCCGCCCCCGAACCTGCAGAAACATGGTACCACTCCGCGCCGGATGGATTCCAGCAGGTCGCAGGCGGCCCGGCCCCGGAGACACCTTTCGTCCGTCTGTATCGGGTTCGGGACCCTGCGGAGCTCGAGCCGGTCATCTCCGCTCTGGGTCGCGGCGAGGCGTCCGCCGTCCGGTGGGGTGCCGAACGAGTGATCCCGCTCGAGACGCTCGTGGCTGCCCGGCGAGTTCGTGGAACGCTCTGGGTGGTCACCGCGGAGACCTCCGACATCCCGGCGTTCTTAGGCGCGCTCGAGCACGGCGCGGACACCATCGTGGTCGAGGTTTCCACCCCGGAGATACTCGATGAGCTTGAGCGGAGGCTCGAGCATCCTTCCGTGGCACTGCAGTGGGAGAAAGTCCCGATCCGATCGGTCGCACCGGCAGGGACCGGCGACCGGGTGATCGTGGACACGACCTCCCTTCTCCAACCCGACGAGGGGATTCTGGTCGGAAGCGCGGCGGCGTTCCTCTTCCACGTGGCGAGCGAGGCGGTAGGCTCGCGGTACACTCGACCGAGGCCGTTCCGGGTCAACGCCGGAGCCGCCCACCTGTACACTCTTCTCGCCAGTGGAGAGACCCGCTACCTGAGCGAGCTCGAACCGAGCGACGCGATCCTGGTCTGCAGCCCGGCGGGGACGACGCGGAGCGTGCGGGTGGGTCGGATCAAGATCGAGCGCCGGCCGATGGTGCTCGTGGAGGCCGAGGTCGGGGCTCGGCGATTCACCGTCTTTCTACAAGAGGCGGAGACGGTTCGATTGTCGACGGAGGCCGGGCGTATCCCCACGACCGACCTCCGGCCGGGCCTGCTCGCCTGGGGCGTTCCTCTCGCCGCAGGCCGCCATCTCGGTGTGGCCGTGGACGAAACCATCGAGGAACGATGACGACGCGTCCGCCCCTATTCATCGCGAGCTGTCCCGGTCGGTCGGTCGCGGCCGTTACATCCGAACTGCAGCGGGCGGCCCAGGGCGGGGCGGACCTCGGCGAGGTTCGCCTCGACCGCCTCGCGCCGGACGAGCGTTCCCGGCTGGCAGAACTATTCCCATCGCCGATTCCACTGGTGGCTACCCTGCGTTCCCAAGCGGAGGGAGGCGAGGGGCCGGATTCTCCCGACGATCGTGCCCTCCTTCTCGAATTCGCCGCTCGACTGCCGTTCCGATTCATCGATTTCGAACGCGCCCGCGACGGCCGCTTGCTGACAGCCGCGAGCTCGGCTCCAGCCGGTAGCGCGTCGGTGATGGTCTCGTCCCATCTCGCCGGGTCGGTTACTACGGCGGAGATCCGCCGCCTGCTCGAACGGCCGCGCCCAGCGGGGGCGGTAGCGAAGGTAGTGCTGCCGTGCGACTTCGAGAGACTCTGGTCGGACCTGCTCCCCGGGCTTTCGCCGCTCGATGTCTACGCTCCGTATGTCCTCCACACGACCGGGCCGACCGGCCCGATCCTGCGAGCCTGGGCGGGTCGACTCGGGATGTTTGCCGTCTACGCCTCGCTACCCCCCTCCGCCCCTGGCGGCGTGGTGGAGAACGTAGAGCCGGCGCAGCTTCCGGTGGATCAGCTCAGATCCTACGTCAGTGGCGGCTCAGAGGCCTCGCTCTTCGCCGTGGTGGGCCATCCGATACAACACTCACGCTCCCCCGCGATTCATTCCTTTTGGATGGAACGGGAGCGACGCTGCGGCTTGTACCTAGCGTTGGACATGGCCAGCGCCCAGGAGCTCGCGGATAGCATGACGCCCCTCGCCTCCGGGGGTTTCCGCGGACTGAACATCACCCACCCTTGGAAGCAGGTGGCCCTGAGCCTCGCGAGCCAGGCGGGCCCGGCCGCCGAGGCAGCCGCGTGCGCGAACACGCTCTCGTTCAGCTCTGGTACCATCTCCGCGGAAAACACGGATGTAGCGGCGGTACGGCGAAGGCTCTCCGAGCTCAAGGAGGAAGGCGCGTGGGATGGGTCGCCGGTCGTTGTACTGGGCGGTGGAGGGGCCGCGCGCTCGGCCCTGGCCGCCGCCTCATCGCTCGGGAGCTCGGGGATCGTGATCGCGAGACGCCGGGACGTCGCCGAGGCGCTGGCTCGCGAATATGGAGGCCGCGTCGGGGTCAGACCATCGCTAGCACCGGCGCGCGTCGTCATCCACGCGACGCCAGCCGGACGCGCGGAGTACCCGCGTCTCGACCTGCCGTGGGCCGACGTGATCGATGCGTCAACGCGTCTGCTGGATTTTGTGTACCAGCCGGTCCACCCCTTTCTGCGCGAAGGCGTCGAGGCACGGGGCGCAACGTACGAGGACGGCTCGAGGCTGCTCGTGTATCAGGCCGCCGAGAGCTACGCGACATGGTGGGGCTCCGCGCCCTCGCCGGCGCTCCAGGACGCAGCGCTGAAGGAGGTTCTGTGCACGGGATAGGCACGACTTCCGGTGCGATCACATTGATCAACGCCCTGCCCACCGGAATCGGTTGCGCCCTCGCAATCTCGCTTCCGGTCCGAGCCGAGATCGATCTGCGCCCCAGCGACGAGCGCGGCACGCGCCGTATCCAGCTCGAGCGCGGGTCGGACACGCAGTTGGTACGGGAAACACTCGCGGTCGGGCTTTCCCGGTTTGCGCCGGGGGAGATGTTCTCAGGGGAGCTCCGAATCGACTCCCGAGTGCCTACGGGGAAGGGGCTCAAGAGTTCCTCTGCGGTGGGCGGAGCGGTTCTCCGGGCCGTTGCGAGCGCGCTTCGACAATCGCGCCCGCCCGAGGAGCTCGCGCGGCTGGCCGCCGATGTGGCGCAGGAGATCGGGCTGAGCGCTACCGGGGCGTACGACGATTGCCTGGCGACTCTTCGGGGGGGCCTGGTCCTCACCGACAACACGAACCGGGCCCTGCTGCGGTCGCCATCGTTCGTACCCGATCTCAGTGTCGTGCTATGGATTCCGCCTGAATCCCACGTCCCATCGACTTCGTGGCGCGAGCGCTTTCGAGGGGAGGCGGAGTCCGGACGCGCCGCCGTGGAGGCAGCGCGCACCGGACGCTGGGCGGAGGCCATGACCCTCAATACGGAGCTCGTGGAACGGGTCATGGGATACGACTACGGGGCGCTGCGGGCCGAGTTACTCCGACACGGCGCAACCATGTGCGGGGTGAGCGGAATGGGACCGGCACTCGCGGCCCTCGTTCCCCGGGCCAACGTCGAAGCGGTGGTGTCACAGCTCCCGTCGGAACGCGGGGAGGTCCAGAGCGTGGAACTTCGGCGTGCGGACGAAACCACCGGGGAGAGCGAATGACCGTTCGCTCGGTCGCGCCCGCGCGGGTCCACGGCCGGCTGCGCGCGCCTTCCTCGAAGAGCTACACTCATCGGGCCCTCGTAGCCGCGTTCTTGGCCGACCGCCCCTGTGAGGTCGTGAGGCCGCTCGATTCGGATGACACGCGCGCGACCAGGGACGGTCTTCGCGCACTCGGGGCGCGCGTTCGCCTTTCTCGGGCCGGATGGAAAGTCTTTCCGCCGCGACATGGAGCACGACCTCCAAGTCGCCCGGTCCGGTGCGGGGAGTCGGGTACCACCCTCCGTTTCCTCTCGGCAGTCGCGGCCCTCGGGAGCGGTCCGGTCTCCTTCGAAGGAGCGCCCCGGCTCGCGGCTCGTCCCATGGACGAGCTCTACCACGCCCTCCGAGAGCTCGGAGCGATCGTGCGGGTCCCGTCCAAGGCCCGCGCGCTGCCGTGCACCATCCAGGGTCCGCTCAACGCCGGGACGGTGACGATCCGGGGCGATGTCAGCTCCCAATTCACCTCCGCGTTACTGATGGTCCTTCCGACCCTCGCGGGCCCGTCGAGGCTACGAATTCAGGGCGCGACCGTCTCGCGACCGTACGTTGAAGCGACGTGCGCCGTCCTGGAAGAGCGTCGCATCCAGATTCGCCGCACCGGCGGCGGGTTCCTGATTCCGGGAGACCAGAGCTACCGGGCCGGTCGCATTCTCGTCCCGGGAGACGCCTCTTCGGCGGCTTATCTCTGGGCCGCCGCGGCGGCGACGGGCGGACGTGTGGACGTCGAGGGCGTCCCGGCCGACCTTCCTCAGGCAGACCTTGCGATCTTGCCCATCCTTGCTCGGATGGGCGCGCGCGTGTATCGCGCGTCTCGTTTCGTCCGCGTGACCGGGCCGCTCTCGAGACCGGTGTCCGTCGACCTCACCGACTGCCCCGACCTGTTCCCGCTCGTGGCCGTGCTCGCGGCCCTCGTCCCCGCTGGGCGGAGCCAACTGAAAGGTGCGCCCCACCTGGAATTCAAGGAATCTGATCGGCGCGCTGAGTCCGTCCGCCTCGCGCGGGCCATCGGGGCTGAGGTGTTGCAACGGCCATCTCGCATCGAGGTTATTGGGACCGTTTCTCCCCGGCCTCTGAACCTCCCGTCACTTCGCGATCACCGGCTCGTGATGAGCGCGGCGGTCGCCGGCTTGGCCGGCCCGAGAATCTCCCGCATCGGCCACGCTGAGGCGGTATCAAAGTCGTTCCCAGGGTTTTGGAAGGCCCTCGGGGCACTGACCACGGGAGGGAGAACGGTTCCATGATGAGTGTCGGCAAGCGCTACCGGATTACTCTGTTCGGCTCGAGCCATGGGCCCGAGGTGGGTGTGATCATCGAGGGAGTGCCGGCGGGAACGGCCATCGCCGTAGATCGCATCCAGGCGGACCTCGATCGTCGACGACCCGTCGGTCGTCGACTCGCCACCAAGCGTCAGGAGGAGGACCGGCTGATCGTCGATTCGGGGCTCGCGGACGGGGTGGCGAATGGCCAGCCGATTCGGATGCACGTCGCCAACGAGGACGTTCAGCGCGGTCCGTATGACCGGCTCCGGGACACTCCTCGACCCGGGCACGCGGACTATCCGGCCCGGGTCCGGTACGGCGCCGACGCCGACCTCTCTGGTGGCGGAATTTTCTCCGGCCGAATGACGATCGGTCTGGTCATTGCAGGGGCCATCGCGAGCCAGATGCTGGCTCGACGAGGAATCGAGGTCGTGTCGTTCACCCGGGACATCGGTGGGGTCTCTGCCGCAGTCGATGAGGACCTCCCCGTCGAGGAAATCCGACGCCGGCGCGACCGGTACGAAGTGGGTTGCCCGGAATCTCCGGCGGCCGGGGCGATGGAGGAATCCATCGAACGCGCCCGCAAAGACGGCGATAGTCTCGGAGGAATCGTGGAGACCCGGATCTTTGGATGTCCCGTGGGGCTCGGCGAGCCGTTCTTCGACTCGATCGAGAGTGCCATCGCGCATCTCGCATTCTCGGTGCCCGCGGTCAAGGGGATCGAATTCGGGGCCGGCTTCCAAGCCGCGCGGATGCGCGGAAGCGCGCACAACGACGCCTTCGCTTGGGATGGCGACCGCGTCGTGACACGAACAAACAACGCGGGTGGAATCCTCGGAGGACTGGCGACCGGAATGCCGGTCGTGTTCCGGGTAGTGGTCAAACCTACTTCCTCGATCGCGCGCCCTCAGCAGACCGTGAACCTGGCCACCCACGAGGTGCAGGAGTTGATCGTGACGGGTCGTCACGACCCCTGCATCGTTCCCCGGGCCGTCGTCGTGTTGGAGTCCGTGGCGGCATGCGCGATTGCTGACCTCGCGATGGAGGGGGGGTTTCTGCCATGAACGACCCCGATAGGTTCCCAACCGCGATTCTAGGGGCGAGCGGTTACATCGGCCAACATTTTGCGCGCCTCTTGGCGCGCCACCCCACCTTCGCCCCTCCGATCCTCGTGGGAGGCGAGCGCTCCGAAGGTCAGCGGCTTGAGGAGCTCTGGCAACTGACCGAGGACCCGCCGCGAGAGCTAGCGCGCGAGCGCCTTCGCCGGCTCTCCCCGGCCCAGTTGCAGCGCGCCGGGGTGCGGATCGTCTTCGGGGCCCTCCCGTCGGGTCTCGCCGGACCCGTGGAGACGGAGTGTCGGCGGCGGGGGATTCACGTGTTCACCAACGCAGCGGATCATCGGATGGACCCCGACGTTCCGCTGCTCGTACCGGAGGTCAACGCGGCCCATCTACGGGCCCTGACGGCCGGCTCCCGGCGTCGTGCGTTGCTCGTGACGAACCCAAACTGCACCGCGACCGGGCTTGTACTGGCGCTGGCCCCTGTGTGGGCCCTTCTGAGGCCGAAGGTCGTCCACGTCACGACGTTCCAGGCCCTGTCGGGTGCCGGATTGCCGGGGGTCGCTTCGCTCTCGATCACGGACAACGTCATCCCGTACATCCCTCACGAGGAGGAGAAGGTCGCCGCGGAGTCGAATCGGATTCTCGGTATCGCTCGCAACGGGCGGGTCATTCCGGACCACGTACCGTTCCTGGCGAACTGCGCCCGCGTGGCGGTCCGCGATGGTCACCTTGAGGCGGTCACGGTCGAGGCTCGAGGACACCCTTCCGTGAAGGAGTTGCGGCAGGCTTGGACGGACTTCGACCCGCTTCGGGGCCTGGAGCTGCCCACGGCGCCGCATCCCCCGGTCGAACTTCACTCTCAGGCCGACAGGCCTCAACCGAGTCGGGACCGGTGGGCCGGTCACCCGGAGCGTGCGCGAGGCATGGCCGCTGTCGTGGGCCGAATCCGGTGGGATCCTCCGTACCTCCGGTTCTTCGTCCTGTCTCACAATGCCGTCCGCGGCGGTGCGGGCGAGTCCGTGCTCAACGCGGAGCTCGCCGACGCGCTCCGTCTGCTTCCAAGGGGGAGGAAGGCCGCGTCGTGACCGTCCAGCACCCTTTGGTGGTGAAGTTCGGCGGTGCGACGCTCTCCAAGCCGGCCGACGTGGTCGAGTGGGTGAGCCGCCGGCGCGCCGCGGAAGGCGCGACGGTGGTAGTCCTCTCGGCTCGCGAGGGCGTCACGGATCTGCTGCGTTCGGTGATCAAGTCGCCTCGGGCACGGTCGGAGCATGCCCGGGTGCTCCGTCGGATCGCTGAGCTCCACCCGGGATTATCCGCTGAGGGCCGGAAACGGCTGGGCCGGATCCGTCGCTTGGTGGAGGAAGTGGAGCGACGAGGCAAGGTCGACCCTCCCCTCGCGGACCGGATCGTGAGCCAGGGGGAGCGACTTGCGGTGCAGTGGATGCTGCCGCAACTGCTCGCCGCCGGAATACCAGCGGTGGGCGTCGAGGCGGACCACCTCGGAGTCATCACCGACAACGAGTACGGTGCTTCGACGATTCTCCTCGATCGGTCCGAACGTTCCGTGCGCCGTACCCTCGTCCGCTGGCTCCGGGTTGGTAGAGTGCCCGTCGTCACCGGATTCGTCGGCCGGAGCCTCGAGGGACGCGTCACCACGCTCGGACGAGGAGGCTCGGACTACACCGCGACCGCGCTGGGCGCGATCCTCCGGGCTCGCCGGGTCGAGCTCGTGAAGCGGGGGGTTTCCGTACTGACGGGGGACCCGCGCCGGATCCCCGCCGCTCGACCGATCGCCCGACTGTCGTACGAGGAAGCCGAGGAACTGGCCCAGTTCGGGGCGAAGGTGCTTCACCCCCTGACGGTCGCGCCCGCGCGAGAATTCGGGATTGAAGTCCACGTCATGCCGCTCGATGATGCGGCGGCCACCACCATCATCGGACCTTCCTCGAGCCCCGGCGCGATGCGAGCCGTTACTTTGCTCTCCCCGGTCGCATTGGTGAGAATCCGGGTGCCAGGGGGACGGCAGCGGCCCGGCGTCGTCGCGGAGGTCTCGCGCCGCCTCACGACCGCGGGGCTCAACATCGTCACGCTGTTCACTTCCTCGACGCTCCTGAGCGTTGTTCTTGAGGCGTCCCATGGCGCCGAAGGACGCAAGGCGTTGCAACCCCTCGCCGACCAAGATCGCATGGTTCTCGACGGACCGCACCGCGTCGGCTTGCTGACGGCCATCGGCGAGGGCGTTCTTCGCGACGTATCTCGCTTGTCTCCCGCGATTCTTCGGCTCGGGGAGGGCCTGAGCGCAACCCCGCGGTCGGTAACGCTCGCTGTGCCGGCCCGGGCGGCGCAGCGCGTCCTACTCGAAATGCACCGGGCCCTCGTGGAACAGAGGGTCCCATGACGGATCCCTGGCAAGAGTTCCTCGCCGCCTCATCCAAGGGCGAGTGCGTCGGGTATTTCGAGCGGGGATCGGCCCCGGGCTTGCCGGGCCGCTGGGCCACCTCGTTCACCGAGCCAGAGGAGTACTGGTCGCTGGAGTCCAACGCGACGGTCCAGGAACTGGACGCTCGTACTCGCCGCCAACTAAGGGGCGATCCCCGACGGGCGCTCATCGGATATGTGGGGTTCGATGCGACCTCCCTCTTCGAGCCGCTCCTCAAACGGGTCCCTCGCTGCAGCCCCTTCCCGATGGGCGAGTGGGCCCTAGTGTCACGGCTCCGACGACGGCGCGTCGGCCGACCCTCGGGACCGGCTCGCCATCTTCCGTTCCAACGGCCGACGGCCCCGCGGACCGACACGCTGCCTCAGCGTCGCTTCGAGCGGAGCGTCGTCCGGCTGCGCGAGGCCGTGGGCGCGGGCGAGGCGTTTCAGGTTGTGCTGAGCCACCGGCGGTCGTGGGACCGACCCGAGGATCTGCTCGACCGAGCTACCCTCCTCCGGGCCCGTGAGCGATTCGCGTACTTCTATTACCTCCGGTTCGGGGACCGGGAAATCGTCGGGGCGAGTCCTGAGTCCGTCCTCGAGACGCGGCGCGGGCAAGCTTTTCTGAGCCCCATAGCGGCGACGCGCCCCCGGCGGCGTACGGCCGGCCGGACGGTCCTGCACCGCGATCCGAAGGAGCTGGCGGAGCATCGGATGCTGGTGGACCTGGCGCGGAACGACCTCGGACGGATCTCTCGGCCCGGGAGCGTTCGACTAGTCTGGGAAGAACGTCTCGAGCGATTCGCCCGCCTCGAGCATCTGGTCAGTCGCGTGGAAGGAACCCTTCTGCCTTCGGTCGGACCCTGGGGCGCGCTGGCCGCCGCGTTCCCGGCCGGGACCGTAAGCGGAGCCCCCAAGATACGGGCAACCCAGCTGATCCGCCGAGAGGAACGAACCTGGCGTGGTCCGTACGCGGGCGCGGTCGGCTTGATCCAGGGAAATGGAGAAGCGGCTTGGGCGCTGGCTATCCGGAGCGCGTTTACCCAGGGCGACCGATTGTACACCGCGGCCGGGGCCGGCATTGTCTGGCACTCTCAGCCGAGGAGAGAATTTCACGAGACCCTCCTGAAACTGGAGGAGCTGGAGGCGACGCTTGTCGGGACCCGGCCATGAAGGTCCTCCTGATCGACCACGAGGACTCGTTCGTCTACAACCTGTACCAGAACCTCCGGGTGCTCGGCGCCACCGTCGAGTGCGTGCGATACACCGAGCCGGTCCGTCGTTCGGTCCGCTGGGACCCGGACGCGATCGTCCTCTCCCCGGGCCCGGGGCATCCAAAGGACCGGAAGGTCACGGGGCACGCGAGGCGCCTGCTCGCGCGATGGCGCACCGAGCGGCCGTTCCTCGGGGTGTGTCTCGGCCACCAGCTGATCGGTGAATTCTATGGCGGCCGTGTGGGCCGGGCGGACTCCCCGGTTCACGGCGCCACCGTCGAGATCGAGCACGCCGACGTGCCGCTCTTTCGTCACGTGCCGGTCACGTTCCGGGGGGCGAGGTACCACTCCCTCATCGTGAAGCGTAAGGGCCTCCCGGCGGAGCTGCTCGTGACGGCGACGACGCGGCAACGCACCATCATGGCGCTCGACCATCGGTCCGACCCGGTCCACGGCGTTCAGTTCCACCCGGAATCGTATCTGACGCATGTCGGGCCTCAGATCCTACGGAACTTCCTGGAGGAGACTCGACGATGACCCGCGAGATCCTGGACCAGCTCCTCGCCCAGAAGGATCTCAGTGCACGGCAGGTCCGCGCCGTCGTGACCACGCTCGTGGACCCCCGCACCGATGACTTGGAACGGGCGGCGCTCCTCGTGGCGCTCCGCGCGAAGGGCGAGACTCCGGCGGAGGTGCAGGCCTTCGCCCGGGAACTCCGGCGACGATCTAATGCCTTCCCCGGACCTCGAGCCAACGGCGCCGTCGACCTCTGTGGATCCGGAGGCGCGAGAACGCCTTCCTTTAACGTAGGCACCGTCAGCGCGTTCGTGGTCCGGGCCGCCGGAGTGCCTGTGGCGAAGCACGGGAACCGGAGCGCGCGTGGGAGCCTACGAGGATACGCGGGGTCGAGCGACCTTCTGGAGGCGCTCGGTCTACCGGTCACGAGCTCCTCCGAGTTCGCGCGTGAGAGCTACCGACGTTACGGTCTCGCGTTTCTACACGCCCCTCTCTACCATACGGCAACGAGCGCCGTAATCGCCGTGCGTCGCGGGCTCGGAATCCCCACGATATTCAACCAGCTCGGCCCCCTCACCAACCCGGCGAACGTTCCCTTCCAGGTGGTCGGTTGTCCCGAGCCCGCGGTCGCGGAGCGGGTCGCCCAGATCCTTCCCAACCTTGGCGTACGGGCGGGCATCGCCGTCGCTGGTGGCGATGGCACGGACGAATTCTCACCGACCGGAACATCCCGGTGCGTGATCTGGTCACGCGGCCGCAGGACCCGTCGGACCGTCCGGGCCGCTGACTTTCTGGAACCCGAGGATCGCCGGGGCTCCTGGGGACCCCTTCCGGGTTCGGCGGCTGCCGAAGAGACGACCCGGCTGCTGGCCGGAGGAGGGGGCGCCCGGCGCGGGAGCATCCTCCTCACGAGCGGGGCGGCGCTCTGGGTTTCCGGCCGCGCGCAGGACCTGCGCACGGGAGTCCAAACGGCGCAGCTCGCACTGGACGGCGGCCGAGCGCAGGCGCTCCTCCGAGCGATGCAAGCCCTCGCGGGCGAGCGCCGTTGGAGCGAGGAGGGCTGACCGTGGGCTTCTTGGTCGATCTGATGGCCCGCATCCGAGCCCAGATCGATGACCCGGCGTACCTGGAGGGGCTACCGGAATCTCCGAGTCGCCGCGCCCCGAGCCTACGAGAGGCGGTGAATGGCGCACGGGACGGATGGGCCGTGCTGGTCGAGCGCAAGCATGAGTCTCCGGGGGCCGCCGAATCGTCGCTTCCTCGGATACCGATCGATCAGTTCGTGGAGTGGGCGAGAGCGGGGGGCGCCGACGGGTTATCCTGCCTGGCGACCGCACCCGCGTTCCGAGGCTCTCCCCGGGAGGTCGCCGAGCTCGTGCGCGCCTCAGGTCTTCCCGTCCTGTTCAAGGATTTCGTGATCGATCCGATCCAGGTCGAAGCCGCATTCCGCACGGGGGCATCGGCGATACTTTTGATCGCCCGCATGGAGACGGGGGGATTTCTGGACCTCCCGATTAGCGAGCTCGCGGCGGCCGCCCGAGCGCGGGGACTCGAAGTCCTGCTCGAGGTGCACGGCCAGGACGAATGGCGCGTCGCAGAGGAGGTCGCGGTGGACCTGTTCGGAGTGAATCTGCGGGATCTGGACACCCTGCAATTTCGACCCGAAGCCGCGGAGGAAACGTTCCGGGTGGCGGGCGCTCATCATCCGCTCCTCGGCCTCAGCGGGGTATCCTCGCCTGCCGAGGCGGAACGCTATCGCCGTTGGGGAGCCGACGGTCTTTTGGTTGGGACCAGTTTCGCCCGGGCGAGCGACCCGGGCGCCTTCCTGCGCGCGTTGAGGGTTCCTCGTCCAAGGTAGCACCATGAAGACATTCGTGAAGTTCTGCGGGTTGACCGAGCCGACCGCCATCGCGCTTGCGCCCGACGGGGGGCGGCCGGCTTCGTGATCGACGTGCCAGCGTCGCCACGGAACCTCACGGTTACCCGGGCGGTCGAGTTGGTGGAGCACGTCCCCGGAGGCGCCGAGGCGTGGGCAGTGGTCGTCGACCCTTCCGTCGAGCTAATCCACCAAATCTTCGACGAGGTCGGAGTCGATCGGATCCAGGTCCACGGCAAGATCCCCGAGGGCCTCGACTTCTTGGAGATTCACCATCTCGTGCCCTCGCTTCCGGTGCCTACCTCGCCGGACGCCGGTCCCGTCCCCGAACTGCCGCCGGCGGAATCCTACCCCCGGGTCCATCTCGATGCGGCCGGGGGGCCGCTGCCCGGCGGGAGCGGGCAACGTCCCGACTGGGGGATCTGCGGGACGCTGGTCCAAAAGGCCCCCGGAAGGAAGCTCGTGCTCGGCGGCGGATTGAATCCCGAGAACGTCGGGGAGGCGCTGTCCGCTGTGGGACCATGGGGAGTGGATGTGTCGTCCGGAGTGGAGCGGTCCCCCGGGGTGAAAGACCTCGACCGGATGCGTGCGTTCGTTGCCGCCGTGGAGGCGTGGGAGAAGTCGCATGCCTAGGCGGTTTGGCGCGTACGGCGGCGCATACGTCCCCGAGACGCTCGTTCCGGCGCTGCAAGAACTCGAGACCGCCTGGCTGACCTCTCGGCGCGACCCGGAGTTCAAGGCCGAGCTTTCCCACTGGTCCCGGAGCCTCGGGGGCCGGCCGACCCCACTCTACTACGCGGAGAATCTCACGCGGCGTGGTGGCGGAGCTCAAATCTGGTTCAAGCGGGAGGACCTCCTACACGGCGGTGCTCACAAATTCAACAATGCGCTCGGGCAAGGGCTTCTGGCGCGACGGATGGGCAAGCGTCGTCTGATCGCGGAGACCGGCGCCGGTCAACACGGGGTCGCGACGGCGATGATCGGCGCGGCGCTCGGGCTGCCCACGGAGGTGTACATGGGGGTCCGCGACATGGAACGCCAAGCCCCGAATGTGCAGCGGATGCGTCTGCTGGGCGCGGAGGTGCACCCGGTGGCCTCCGGGGCGCAGACGCTCAAAGATGCGATCAACGAGGCCCTGCGAGATTGGATCACCAACGTTCGTACGACGCATTACGTCCTGGGGTCGGCGGTCGGGCCCCATCCGTTCCCTTCGCTGGTCTGCGACTTCCAGAGCGTGATTGGTCGAGAGCTCCGGACCCAGTCGCGCGCCTTATGGGGTCAGTTGCCCGACCTCGCCGTCGCGTGCGTAGGGGGCGGGAGCAACGCCATCGGAACGTTCCACCCGCTGTTGCGCACCCCCGTCAAGCTCCTTGGGGTCGAGGCGGGGGGCCGTGGCCGGGGCGTAGGTGCCTCCTCGCTCGTGCGTGGCACCCCCGGCATCCTGCACGGCGCGTACACGTACATCCTGCAGAACGCCGACGGCCAGGTGTCCGAGACCGAGAGCATCTCGGCGGGGTTGGACTACGCCGGGGTCGGGCCCGAACACGCCATGCTCCGGGACTCGGGCCGGGTGCGGTACATCTCCGTCCGCGATGGCCAGGCTCTCTCGGCCTTCCATTGGGTCGCCCGGGACGAGGGTATCCTCCCCGCCCTGGAGCCTGCCCACGCGATCTACGCGGCGGTCCGCGCCGCAGCTCGCCTTCCCCGCCGGCGGCGAATCGTGGTCACGCTCTCCGGTCGTGGGGACAAGGACCTGGAGGTGGTGCTCCGCTCTGACGCTCAACGCGCTCGCTGACGCGCTCGTCCAGAACCGCCGTGATCGACGCGGCTCGCTACTGGTCTACCTGATGGTCGACGCCGGCCGGCGGACGGCGTTACTTCCGCTGGTCCGTGCGTGCCGGAGGGCCGGCGTGGCCGGCATAGAGCTGGGCTTTCCGTTCAGCGATCCGATCGCCGATGGACCCGTCCTTCAGGCCGCGGCGTCGCGGGCGCTTCATGATGGTACCGACTGGGAAGACCTGCTCGCGGCACTGCGAGCGGCCTCGCGCGAGCTCCCGACCGCGGTGATGACCTACGCGAACCCGGTATTCCACCACGGTCTCCCGAAGGCGTGCAACGACATCGCGCGTGCCGGCGGATCGGCGCTAATCGTTCCGGACCTCGCCCTCGAGGAGAGCGGACCATGGCGGAGCGCCGCTCATCGAGCGGGACTCTCCCTTGTCCAGATGGGATCTCCGGCCACCTCGGTGTCCCGGGTCCGAGCCCTCGTTGGGGCCAGTTCGGGATTTCTTTACCTCGTCTCGCGGTTCGGGACTACGGGTCGCGGGCGCCAAGCGCCCGGCCATGAGTTGCGATCGCTGGTCTCAGCGGCCCACGCGGCCCGTCCGGAACTCCCGGTGCTCATCGGATTCGGCGTCCGGACGGCCGCGGACCTCGACCCCGTCCGAGCAACGGGCGCGGATGGGGCCATCGTGGGCAGCGCGGTCGAGGAGATCCTATCGCGGTCCACCGCACCGGACCGGCTGGAGCGGTTCCTCCGGCCGTTAGTCCGGGCCACGTATCCCGGCGCGGTCGTGAGGTAGGATTTCGTCGGTGGCTTTAGGGTCGGACGCGTTCGAGCGAGAGAAACCGGACCACCGAGCCGCGGTCGCCCACGCCCGCGAGCAGGAACTCCTTTCGGACGCCCTGCGCCACTCGGACCCCTCGCGCGATCTCTGACCAGGGCCCCTCGAACTGGTCCTCGACGGCGTGCACCAGGTAGCGCGCGTGGGCGTGTTCCGGGTTGCGCGGGTACGCGCGGAAATGCGCGCCGTACTTGAATCCGGTCTTGACGACGAGCTGTCGCTCCCGCAAGGCGCGGTACACGGCGAGGCGTTCATCGAACCCGGACTCGAGACGACGGGCCCGCCGGAGCAGCTGGTCCAATGAGACGGACCGGCGCGATCGGGCGTCGTGGAGTTCGAGCAACCCGGTAGAGACCAGGTACACCGCTTCGAGGAGGCTGAGCTCCAGCCGACTCCCGATCCGGCTCCCGTAGGCCTGCTGGCGGCCGAGGGATTCGACTCCCCCGGCGTCGAAAACCAGGACGCGATCCTCCCCCAGGAGGGCCGGGATGCGGGCCGAACTCCCCAGCGGGGGAAGCGCTCCCGTCGGGTTCGGTCGTCGGATCTTGTAGTACGTGAGGTCCGATTCCTCGTCGACCACCCCGACCAGCAGCTGCTTCTTCGTGGCCTGCGCTTTCTCCGCGAGCCCCTGAATCCGGTGGAGCTGGAACGGTTCCCGTTCCGAGACTGTTTCCACCCAGAAGCGCGCCGGCGTCTTGTGCAGAATTCCTCCGCGCGGAAGGACCGAGAACGCGACGGGGGCCGGTCCGGCTCGGACCACGTAGCCACGCTGCCGGAGGTCGCGGTACACCAGATACCGTATCCCGAAGCCCGGCTCCGCTCGGAGGGCCCGACGGAACAGGTCGGCCCAGTCGACGGCCCGGCCTCGCTCGGCGCGGACCTCGAGCCGGCCCATCTCGAGGAGATAGAGCGATTCCGTCCGGTCGAGCTGGAGTCCGCCGGAACCCACGGTCCCGAAGAAGCCCCGGCCGAATACGGTGCCGGCCTCCGACGGGTCGTCGATGCGTACCGTCGCGTCGTCGCGGACCGCGCCCGTCACGCGTTGGCTCCGGGAATCTCCGCAAGCGTGACGAGCGGTTCGAGCGTGATGCCTTCGGCCTTCATCCGCTCGATCGCGCCCATCCCGCGGTCGACCACCACGACGGCCCGCGTGATTACGCCTCCCGCCTCGCGGATGATCCGTACGGATTCCATCGCCGAACCCCCGGTCGAGCTCGTGTCTTCGATGAGAAGGACCCGGGCACCCGCGGGGATTTCTCCCTCGAACCGCTGGCGGGTTCCGTGCTCCTTCGTGGCCTTTCGAATCACGAGATATGGCCGTCCGGTCCGAAGGGCGGTCGCCACGACGAGCGGCACGGCGCCGAGCTCCATCCCTGCGAGTCGGTCCGCGTCGCCGACGCGTCGCGCCAAGGCCTCGGCTATCACCGTCAGGCGTGCCGGATCGGTCCAGGCCCGCTTGACATCGATGTAGACCTTGGAGGTGAGTCCCGACGTCAGTGTGAACTGTCCGAACCGAACGGACCCCGAGTCGAGCAGGAGGTCGATGATTTGCTGCCGCTCCGCCGGCCGGTCTTCCTGCGCCATCGCCTCACCAGGGTACTTTCTTGGTTCCAATCTTGAACCCGATCCGGTTGAACAGGGTGTGGAGGCCCACCGTGAGCAGCAGGACCCATAAGAGTGCCTCCAGCGAGAAAAACGTCGGGACGAAGATGGAAGGATAGAGCCAAAGCCCTAGCCCAATCGGGAGGAGGACGAAGGGAAGCTGGTCCAGCCCGATGACACGGGCCCCGCTCCCGTACCCCAACCGCCGCTTGATGAACGAACCGATCGCGTCCCCGGTGAGAGCGCCGCCGGTCAACAGGAAGGCGACGGGGAGGGCCGCCAGCACCGTCGGCCCGTACTGCGGGACGAGCTGGAGGTCGGGGGGCGCGACGAGGATCAGCCAGGCTTGGAGGAGGACGATGGGGACCGCGGCGAAGGTCCCGAAGAGGAACCCGGACCACGTCTTCGAGGGTCCGAGTATCCGATGCCCGTCGAACCAGTTCCGGCCGAAGTCCATCGGTGGCCCCCGGCCCCGGGGGATTGTGGCCAGCCCGTTCGCGGCGTATACCGGTGTGAGTACCCACAGGACCCGGATGAGGACCTCGAGATGGGGATTGACCACGCGCCCGCGGCCCCCCTATGGCTCCAGGACGAATCGACGGATCGTCTCGGTCACTCGGCCGACCCCGACGGGGTCCAGGTTCTCTTCCGCCTCGTGAATGTGCGATGTGCGAGTCATTAGGCCAAACACCAGAGCGGGAAGCGGCTCGCCCCGCGAGGTCTGCAGACCGATGAGGCTGCTGGCGTCCGTGCCCCCGTATTCTCCGTACACTCCCTTCGCTCCGAAGACCGAGCTCAGGATCCGCTCCATTTTGACAAGGGCCGGATGATCTGGGGGAAGGGCGTACCCTCCTCGGCATCGGTCGCGCGGAGCGTCTACTCGCGTCTCGGGGTCATGGGCCGTACTCCAATCCTGAGCATAGCCTAACACGGCACGAAGCCCTGTCTCCAGTGGCATCTCGGGGATCAAACGGAGGTCCACCCCGAACGTCGCCACGAGCGGGGAGGCATCGTCCAGCAGTCCAGCCCGAAGCGCTCGATCAAGCAACTCCACCGCGGCCGGAACCGGATTGTGTCCCCGATGGGGGTACCCGGCGTGGCTGCTCGTTCCGACGACCGAGATGGCGAGCGCCCCCGCCGGCACGCGAAGCGAGCTAGCGCCGCCGACCTGGAGCAGGAACGGAGGGGAGAGGAGAGGGCTCAGCTGGCCGGGAAGGGCGGAGAGCTGCGCCGTGGATCCGCGGACTACAAGCGTCACGCTTTGGGCGATCTGGTTGGTCGCGTCCGTCTCGGCGTGGATTGCGTCGATTCGCGGGCGAGTGGTGGTCGCGTCTCGTTCCGCCGTCGTGTCCCATTTGGTGACCGTGGCCCGGCCTGTGATGCATGGAAACGGGGCACCGTGGTCCGGCCAATCGGGAGACGGATAGACGGAAACCCAAGACTGAGCCAGCGACTGGAGCCCGATCAGAGCTTCGCCGAAGGCAAGAACCCGGGGCAACGGAGCAGGGCGAGTGAAGGTGCCGTCCAGAAACAGGAGGCCCGAGGAGCCGGCGGTCGCATGAGGGTCGCCGTCGGGGATCAACACCACGTCGGCGTCGAGAAATCTTTCGGGGTCGTTCACGGGCAATTGCGCGTCGTGGGCCTTTAGCGCCTCGATGCCCCCCGCCCCGCCCGTCTCTTCGTCGCAGCACATCAACAGACGGATGTTCTGGGCGAGCGACGGGTTGTGCCGGAGCTGCTTCGCGGCGAGTAACGAGGGGACCACCCCACTCCCGAGATCATCCGCAGCGCCGCGCCCGTAGAACAACCCGTCGGGTCGGAAGGTCAGTTCGTGGGGGGGGCTCTGCCACCGGGAGAGTTGTTCGGTCGGAACCGGCACGACGTCGTAGTGCGACATGATGATCACTCGCTCGTCGGCTCCAATGTCGAAGTCCGCGATGACATTCGGTCGCGGAACCCCGTGGAGTCCTTCCACGCTGGGAAGGTCCGTCAGGGGATCGAAGATGCGCGCCCGGAGCCCCCACCGGGTAGCCACATCGACGAGATACCGGGCGGCCTCGAGGTAGTGGGGCTTTTCCCATCGGCCGTGCGCCGGGTCCTCCAAATTAGTGGTGGCCAGTCCGACGAGATCACGGAGCAGAGGGTACGCGTCGGGGTCCCCCAACGCGTCCTTGGCGGAGAGAGGAGGCTCCGAAGAGGGGGCGGTCGGCATGCGGCGCTTTCCTCGCTAGCGGAGAACGGCGAGGACGACTGTGGAGCTCGCGATCAGCAGAAGGAACGTCATCAGGAACGCGTTGGAAAACATCGAGAGCGTGTCACCGAGGGAGGTCAAAAGCCGAGCGGTCCAATCCGGCCCCAGCACGGCTACGTCCTGCACTTCGCGGGTCCCGACCCGGACCTCGACGGGTTCGAGATTCGTCAGCGCGTCGCGGACGACGCCCACGACCGTTTCCCGGAGGAGGTCGAAGGAGATCCGCTCGCCGATCGGGTTCACCCCCCCGTCGACCTCGTGGACCACGTGATTGTCGGTCGTCATGACCTCCGAGTCGTCGACGACGCTTCCGAGCGCTTGGAGGAGGCGCTCGCGCAGGCCCTGGAGCAGATTGTTGCCGTCGAGGAGCACGTACGCGGCCCGACGACCCGCGGCCTCGACAACGAGGGCGCGCACGCCGCTGGGTCCGATGCCATCCCGTCCCACCGAGAAGCCGGTCCGCAACGCCACGCCGACACGCACCGGACCGGGCGTCGCTTGGGCCAGGGCCGCCGAGACCGCCTGGCGAACGTCCTCTGCGAACCGTTCCGCCCGAGGAGAGCCATAGGTGAGATCGCCCTCATCCTCCTTGTAGGAATTGTGCGCGTCGATCAACGCGAGCTCGGGTTGGCCGGCCTTCCGGTTCTCGTCCACGAGCCGGTCGGCGATCGCGAACGCAATGTCGTCGGTCGGCTCGGGGGCCTGGGTCACCGTTACCAGAACGACATCGCCCAGCCGCTGAGCGCGGGCCCAACTCTCTCGGCCACCCGAGACGAGGGGGCTGTTGGCGGCGCTCGATGGCGCCGGTAGGTCGTGGAGCAGCGACGCGGCCGCCTCCCCAATCCGACGCACCTCGGCAGTCGTGGGCACATCGAGATCGTGGTTGCATGGCGTGTGTGGAACGAACACGAGACCGGCGTCGGGTCCCAGCTGTTCTTCGAGTTTCTGCGGGAGATTGCTCGCACCCAGGGCGGCGAATGGCCCGGGGTGGACCGCCGGCAAGGTCAGGGTCGCTTTCGGTCCATGCGGCGTGCGGAACTGGACCTCCGTCACTCGGACGTTGGCCTCGACGGCGAAGCCTTCGAAAAATTTCTCTAGCGATTCGGTCGCCGCCGGATCGCGACTTCCCACATGTTCGATCAGAGGCCGGATGAGCGATACTCCGGAGGCCCCGAACTCCCGGCGTATCGGTCGGTCTGCCGCGCGGAGGAGCAGCGCGGCGCAAAGGAAGCCGAACAGCAGGAACAGGCCCGCGGCCAGGACCCAGGTCCAGGGGGGTGGGTACAGCAGAAAGACTCCGAGGATCGCGAGCACCGGTTGGCACAGGGAGGCGGGGAGCGAGGCCCCGTGCTGGGGTTGGGAGACCCCGAACAGTGTCATGTGGCGGAACCACAAGACCGGGGCCTGAACGAAGAGGAGGATGAGTGGTATGCCGACGGGTAGGTGGCCCATCGCGAGGCCGACGCCTCGCCAGACGAGAAGGATCGGGATCGGAAGGACAGTGGTTGTGAGTCCGAGCAGTGCGTTCCGGTGCCAGGGAAAGTGGCCACACAGTGCGCTCGCCAAGGGCGTCGTGAGCAATACGCCGAGGAGCCCGGGGCCGAGGAACACCAACACCCATTCGAGCGCAAAGTGGGCTGGAGATGCGCCGGGCAGCCAGGTCAGGGCTGCGTCGAGCAGGGAAGCGATCGCGAGGAGGACCGCCGCCCACGTAACGCTCGGCGCCCGGAAGAAGAATCGGGAATAGAGCCGGTTCTGCCGGTCTTCGGCCGCGGAGTGCGAGGGGACAGCTGGTTCATTCGCCACGCGCGCGTCGTACCTCCGCTAGAATCCCTTCGAACGCGGGGCCGATACCTTCCTGCTCGGTCACGGTACCCGTGACCAAAATCTGTGCGCCGGCGGCGAGGAGATTCCCGGCCTCTTGGGCCGACCGGATTCCTCCGCCTACGATGAGGGGGATGTGAAGGACCTGCCGAACGCTCCGCACCATCTCTACCGGGACCGGGGAGGGCGCGCCGGAACCCGCTTCGAGGTAGACCAGATGCATCCCCAGGAACTCCGCGGCAAGAGCATACGATTGAGCGAGGGTCACGTCTTCCCGGGGGACGGCGTCCGCCTGACCCACCTCCCCCACCCGCATTCCCGGAGCGACGATGATGTATCCGAGCGAGAGCGGCTCGAGCCCGATCCGCTGAATCTCGAGCGCCGAGCGTGCTTGCATCCGGATCACGTGGTCGACGCTGCGGGAATTGAGAAGACTCATGAAGTAGATCGCGTCGGCCGCTGCCGTGATCGAGGCCGGGCTTTCCGGGAAGATGATCGTCGGCACCGGAACCGCCGCCTTCACGGCTCGTGCGGTCTCGGCCATTTTTTCGGGAGAGATCCCGGTGGACCCCCCCAGCATGATGGCATCCGACCCTAGTGCCACCGCGGCCTCGGCGACCTTGGCGGCCGACGTGCCGCCCTTCTTGTCCGGATCAATGAGAGTCATGTGAAGCGGCCCGCGCCGCAGCTTGTCGGTGAGATACTGGAGAACGCGACCCATGGTCCCCTCTATCGGAACGCCACGGCCAGGAACGCGATCAGTGCCACCGCCATGGCTGCCTTGCTCACCGTTTGCTCCGTGTGCAGTCGCGCCGGAAGCCATGTCACTGACACGACGAACAGCGCATCTGCCACGAGGACCAGCGACGCGTACATAATCCCCGCGACGGAGTCAAGCGACAGGAGTACGAAGAGCGGGAGCACGCTGAGCCCCAGCGCGGTGGCAATCGCACCTCGAGCCACCCCACTCGAGAACGCCATGCCTCGAACCCGCGGGAGCGTCCGGCGGCTCACATCGCCGGTGAGGTCCTCCATGTCCTTGATGACCTCACGGCTGAGGGTGGCGAAGAACGCCATGAACCCGAAAGGAAGAACAGCAACCGGCATCCCGGCTGCCGCTCCTCCGTAGAGGAAGACCAGACCGGTCAAGAACGCAACGAGGAGGTTCCCTCCGAACCCGGCCGATTTGAAGCGGAACTCGTACGAGAGCAACGCGACAAGTGCCGCGGCCAAGAACACGCCCACGAGCGGGCGCAGGAGAATCACCGGGACCGCAACCACGACCGCCGCGACCAGGAGCCCGGTGGCGGTCCAACGGGCGACCCCGGGGGAGATCGCGCCCGTCACGAGCGGGCGATCCGGATGATTCACACGGTCCGAGTCGCGGTCGAGGATGTCGTTGACGACGTTGCCTCCCGCGGTCGCGAACGCGGTCGACAAGGCGGCCAGAACGAGGAGAATCCAAAGGGACACCGGCAGGTCGACGCCGGCGCCGCGGGCCGCCACTCCGCCGACAATCGTGCCCACGAAGGAGACGAGCGTGTTCCCAAATCGAACGAGCTGGAAAGCGGCCCCCACGGCGCTCGGTGGGAGGCGCCCGGGCTTAACCATTGTGATGGGTTAACGGAGTACAGCGTCACTGGCCCGTTATAAGCCGCCTCAACTCCCGCCGCGCGTGACGCAGACAGTCGGCATTCCGGGTCGAGTGCTGCGGCTCCGCCTGTCCAACGGCCTGGATGTGATCCTCGCGCCCGACTCGCAGAGCCCTACTGTGAGCAGCTGGGTCTGGTACCACATTGGGTCGGTCAACGAACACCCCGGCAACACCGGAGTCAGTCACTGGGTCGAGCACATGATGTTCCAGGGATCCCCCCACTACCGGAAAGGGGAGATCGACCGAGCGATCTTCGCCATCGGGGGAACCTCCAACGCGTTCACGGACAATGACTTCACCGCCTACTTCGCCACGGTCCCGAAGGAGCACTGGGACGTGCCGCTCCGCATCGAGGCCGACCGGATGGTCGACGCGCGGATGGACCCCACGGATTCGGACCGGGAGCGGGTTGTCATCCTGTCGGAACGCGAAGGAAACGAGAATCGCCCCGAGTTCCGGGTGGAAGAGGAACTCCACGCCCTTGCGTTCCGCCAGCACCCCTACCGGTGGGATCCGCTGGGGTTCGCCGGGGACATGGCGCGAATGCCCACGTCCGCCGTCGCGGACTATTACCGCCGTTTCTACGGGCCCCGAAATGCCCTCCTCGTGCTGACGGGGGGTTTCGAGGCCCCGACCGCTCTGCGCCAGATTCGACGCAGGTTCGGGCGTATCACGGGCGGCGGGGCGGCGACCAAGGTTGGCGAGACTGAACCGGCAATCCGTGGACCGCGTCGCGGCCAGCTCCGGGGACCTGGGTCTACGCCGCTGGTCGAGGTGGGATGGCCGGCACCGGCCTTCGACGATCGCCGCGCCGCCGCCGTGATGCTTCTTGACCAACTGCTTGGAGGCGAGACGAGCCTCTTCTCCCCTCAGCCGTTCTGGTCCCGGTCGACGGAGCACCCCAACTCTCGGCTCTACCGGAGGTTGGTTCGAACCGGGTTGGCCGTGCGCGCCTCGAGCGACTATCGTCCCCGCCTCTACCCCGGCCTTTTCACCATCGAGGTCCAAGCAGCGCCCCGCATCCCGATCGACCGCGTGGAGGACGCGGTCCGGACGGAGGTTCGCCGGCTCCGCGAGGAGGGGCCCAGCCCGGCCGAGTGGGCCGATGCTCGGGCGATTATCGCTCGCGGCGCCCGCCTCGCGTACGAGGGGAGCACTCGGTCCGGATTCCGTCTGGGCTTCTTCGGCGTCAACGGAAACCTGAGCCGCGAACGCGACCTGCTCCGGCAGGTCCTTCATGTCACCCGAGCGGAGGCACGCGCCGAGGCCGAGCGCCTGTTCCCGGAGGAGTCGAGCGTAACGGTCCGGTACGAACCTGCGGGAGGCACGCCGAGTGAGTGAACGCCGCGATCCGCTTCGGATGGAGCGGACAACGCTTCCGAGCGGCCTGGAGATGGTCCTTCAAGTGCCCCCGGCGTCGGCCCACAGCTTCTCCATCTCGTACGTCGCCCCCGCGGGCTGGGGGTTCGAGCCCCCGGATACGGAAGGTCTCGCCATGGTGGCCGCGAAGCTGCTCGTGGGAATGCCGGGCAATCGGTCCAGGGAAGAGCTGGCCCGCACCCTGGATCGGCTCGGTGCGTCCTTGACCAGTGCCATAGCCCCGGAATCCGCAGAAGTGACATTGTGGGGGCCTCAAGACGCGTGGAACCCGCTGCTAGAGATCTTCGCTGACGCCATTTTCCGCCCCCACTTTGCGGAGGATGAGCTCGAGCGGGCTCAACGCCAACTGCGAGAGCGCCAGCTTCGGCAAATCGTTCAGCCAGACCTTCGAGCCGAGCGAGAGCTGCTGGCGCACATGTTCCCCAAGAGCCATCCGTACCATTCCACGGGTGTGGGGAATGCGCGAACGGCTGCCCGAATCTCGCTCGAGCGACTCCGACGATTCCATCGGGCGCACTACCCAGCCCGCGGCAGCGTTCTCGTAGTGACCAGCCGAGCGCCCCCTCCAGCGGTCAAGCGTGCGTTGGGGCATCACTTTCCGGCCAAAGAGTTCTGCCCCGATCCTCCGCTCCCTACGCTGTCTCCCCGTCTCCCCCATTCCCGCCGACTCAACGTGACGATCAAAGGTCAGAGCCAGGTGGCCGTGCGCATCGGCGCACCGACCGTCCCCCGTGCCGATCCGGTCTACCCAGAGCTCTTCCTGCTGAACGAGGTGCTCGGAGGCCGTCCACTCCTCTCGCGTCTCTTCCAGCGCATCCGGGAGCAACACGGACTGGCCTATCACGCGTCGAGCGAGCTCGAGACGATGCGGTGGAGCGGGTACTGGGAAGCCGTCGCAGGAACCGATCCGGCGACGCGCGACCGCGTCGTCGGGCTGATGCTCCAGGAAATCGAGAAACTATCGAGCGATCTCATCCCCCCGACTGAGCTTGACCGCATCCGGGAGAGCGCCCTTGGGTCCCTGCCGCTCGAACTGGAAACGACGGCCTCCGCCCACGAGCTCGCCGTCGACGTGGCGTACCATCACTTGCCGGGCGACTTCTACCGGACCTGGCCGGCCCGTCTCCGGGGGATACCCCCGCGAGCACTTCGTGCGGTGGCGGAAGTGGGCTTTACGGCGGACCGAGCGGTGGTGGTCACCGCCGGGCCAACCCCGAAATGAGCATCCTGCGCCTGAATCGAATACGTATATATACTCAATATCCTGTCAGCCGGGCCATGCCCGGGAAACCACGAATGCACGGGGATATCGTCGGGATGCTGCGAAAGAACATCACGATCACGTCGGAGGAAAGCGAGTTCCTGGAACGCCACCCAGAGATCAACCAGAGCGCGCTCTTCCGTCAGGTCGTCGAGAGCCTGATGCTCGCTGAGAAAGCGCCGCGTTTCGCCTCGGCCCAGACCCTTCGGATCGGCAAGGCGGTCTATCGGAGCGGCGCGGTAATGTATCAACGACCCGGCAAGCGCCGGTCGGACTCCGACTGAGACGTGTCCTGCGGCTCGCCGGTAGGGTGCGGAGGCGCGTCGGTGTCGCGCAGGCGCGCGCCCCACCCTCTCCATTCAGGCCGCTCCGCATCGGTCGTCCGCTGGAAGAGGACTCCCTCCGGAGGGGGGAACCCTTCCCGAAGCTGCCGTTGCACGTCCGGCGTGAGATCTTCTAAGGCATGTCGCGGAACGATGTGCCCGAACGCCCATCGGCGCGTGAGCGCTAGTTCCGTGAAGTGCGGAGCATAGTGCCCTCCGCCGACGCCCACGACCACTCGGTCGGCCGGGTCCTCGTCGAGATCCAACAGGGCGTCGGAGAGAGGGACCGCAGCCTTGCGACGGTCGGCGTCGGGCAACGCGTCGGCGATCTCGACGAAGAATGCCGGTTGGTGGAGCAAAGGTCCATGATGGGTCGCTTCATACGTCGCAGCAACCCCGATAGCCTGAGCCGGTTCCTCGGCCCCGCGTAACGCGTCGGCCATGAGGCGCGCGGCGGTGGGGACAAGGCGACCAGGTTCGCCCCCCACCTCAGCGGTCGGTCCCAGGTTCCCGAGGGGGTGGACCGTCAAGCACCCGATGCCACTCTCGCTGCGGTGACGGGATGGGAACACGATGGGGACTGAGCGAAGGCGTGCGGGCAGCGCGTGGCCGAGCTGGGTGTCGTAAATGTGGAGACCAGGACGGCGAAGGAGCTCAACCTCCGGCGCGAGTTGACGCAGGGCGGACCCCTCCACGAACTCGCCGGTGCTCGGCGGGGTGCCCCAGCGTTCGGCGATCAATCTCGCGGTCGCATCCTCTTCGCTGACAACGACAAGGTATCGAGTCGACATTCTGATCCGCTGGCCGTGCGCTCCCCACCATCGTCGGGATAAGAGAGTCCCCCTGCGCGCGGTAGGGCATGCTCCCGGCGGGAGTTTCACCGGCCGGAACGGTCCGGCGCAGATTTGAACCCGCGTCAGAGGCTCGAGAGGCCTCTATCCTTGACCACTAGACTACGGGAGCGCGCCCGGCGGCGGTTAGGAGGGAGCCTCTTTGAGGCTTTCGCCGGCGGAGCCGACCGGTCAACCCGACGGCGTCTCGGCCCGGCGGCCGGCGCGAGCGCCATATACCGCCCACGGCTGGTAGGGCCCCGTGACTCCCCCCGTCAAGGCCCGCAGCGGGCACATCATTCTCGAGGGCCGGCGGAGCTACAAGGACCTCGTTCGGATCTACCCAGAGATCCACAAGCGCGTCGTCGAGGCCAACCGGCCGTTCATGAAGGAGGCCGAGCCCCTTCTCCCCGAGGTGTTGCTCGACGAGAATATGCGGGACCTCAAACGAGACCGCAAGCCGGCGGGATACAACCGGCAGGACGCGGCCGGCCTTCGCCTCATCTTCCCCATCCCCGCGGATGGCCGACCCGAGTTCTACTTCTACAAAGCGTTCCGCGCCCAGGAGGTCGTCCAGATCACTGAAGCCGTGTCCGCGCTGCTCCGGCGACGCTCCATCAAGCACTCGGTCGAGTACGACCGTCTGCAGCTCGGAGCGGTCCGGGGCCTGCCTCCGGGGAGCGGGCTGCTCCCGCCCGACTGATCCCAGCCGCGAGCACTAGGTGCCGCTGCCGGGGGCCCGGCGGAAGGGCCAGAACGTGCTCGGCGTCTCGGGCGGCTTCAGCAAGGCCTTGAGCATCTCGTGAGCCTGGCGCGCTTTCTCTAAGGCGAGGCCGTACTCCGTACCTCGGGCTTGAACCGATGCGGAGAGCAGCTCCTGCGCCTTCGAGATGTCCAGGCCCTTGGCCCGGGCCTGCGACAGGGCGGCGTCGACGATGTAGTGCAGGTTCGTCAGCTCGCGCTGCTGGGCCTTGCGCTGGTTGATCTGCTCTTCCGACGAGAGCAACATCCGTGCCGCGTCCACCAACTCGCCTCGTTCGACGAGGCGGGGGATTCCGTCCAGGATCTCCCCGACGGTCCCGAGGTTCACGTTGAGCCCATCCCGTGCGAACACGAACTCGGCCCGAACGTCCCGCAGCTTGTCGGTCACGCGGGGCTTGACGATGGTGCCCAGCAGGCTTATCGCCTTGTCGAGCAGACCTCCGACCGGGTCGGTCTTCCCGGCTTGCAGGGCGATCTTGGCCTCGCTGAACAGTTGCATGACAGGGGTCGTATCGAGGCCGAGCTTCTCGCCCACCAGCAGGCTCTCCTCCAAGTCCTTGGTCCGGCGACGGAGCTCCGTGAGCCGCGTGTCGGCGAGCCGCGTCTCCTCCTCGCGGGCCGTTTCAAAGGCCTCGGTGTAGGCGTGCCGGCCTCGTTGTTCCGACAGCCGGCGAAGGACCTCGGCGCGTCGGTCCTTCTCCGCGGCGTCGACGCTGAGAATGCGATCGTAGTGCCCGCGAAGGGAATCCTGTCGGGCATCGAGGGCGGCCCCGAGGGCGAGGTCGGCGAGCTCGCGAGCACGACGGAGGCGGTCCGTGACCCGGGTCCATTCCCGGGCCTTGAGCGCCGCTTCGGCGTCATCGACGCTGGTCGCGATCGGCGTCGCCGCGTCGGGCACCCATCGTTGGGCCAGTTCGAGGAGCCGTCGGGCTTCCTCGAGTCCGCCGGAGTAGAGTCGTTCCGTCGCCCATCGGGCTTTCTCCGAAGCCTCGCGGGCGCGCCGGATGGCGTCGACGTACTGGCCGGCGGTGGCCAGCTCGTGGGCCGACGCGAGCGTGGTCATGGCCTCCGAGACCTCGGCCGATAGACTCCCCGCCTCTTTGCAAAGCCGCTCGGCCACCTCGATCGCGTCGGTGGCTCGGCGGTGGTAGTCGCGGGCGATGGCGAGGGAGTCGGAAGTGGCCAAGGTCATCTCGAGGACTTCCACGTAGTCGTGTCGCGCGAAAGCGGTCCGAGCCCGGCCAAGCTCCTCTGAAGCGGCCGGGGCGACCACGCTGTCCTTCTCCGCCGCGCCCAGTTTCCGTTCCATCGTCTCGAGCGAACCCTGCGCGATCGCCTGCTGGAGTTCCACCCGCTCGATTTCGCTCTCGGCCCGGGCGGCGAGTTGGAGGGCTTCGATCGGTTGGGAGTTGTCGAGTGCCGCGCGCGCCTGTTGGAGGAAGTTCTCCGCGAGGGTCGTATCGACGCCTTGCTGACGGGCTCGGGCGACCAGGCCTTGGAACCCGGCGAGAGACCGAGAGACCTGCTGGAACGTCCCCTGGGTGAGCTCGCGTTCGAGGGACGAGGCCTGCTCGATCGCGCGGGGATACTCCCGGTGGCCGATGAGCTCCTGCACCTTCCGAAGCCGCTCCCGGGGTTGCGTAACGTCGACGCGGACCAGTTCCGCTTGGTTCAGGGCGTCGGTGGCCCGGCGCATCACCCGATCGGAGTGTTCCAAGAATCCTCGGCTCTCGAAGAACTGCGAGCGGGCACTCTCAATCAGCGGGGCTACGCCCGTGGGCACCGGCTGGCTGAGCCGCCGTCGCGCCTCGCTGAGCGTCGCGGCGACCGCGGCTACGTCGAGGCCAATGCCTCGGGCCGTGTCGGCGTCGCTTTCGACCGCCCGGAGGTTCTCTTCGAGGACCGGCCGCACCAGCGAGACGAGTTCCGCGTGGACCGATCGGATCTCGGCCGCGGCCTCGCGGAGGTGGTCCTCCTCGAGCAGCTTCGCCACGTGCGCCACCCGCTCGGCGGCTGAATCCATCGGGACCGAGAGGCGGCGCCCGTCCTCGACCACGAGCTTCGCTTCCGCGAGTAATCGCACCGCTTCGGTCCGTAGACCCGCGCTTTGGAGCTCCTCCCGGAGCTGGGCGAGAACCGCCCGGGCCCGGGGAAAGTCGAGCGACTGGTAGGCCTGTTTCGCCTCGTTAACTGAGGTGCGATAATCGTCGAGGGATTGGCCCAGTTTGGTGAGGGCGGTGTGTTGCTCACCCGTTTCGGTCAGAAGGTCGAGGATCTCCTGGGCTTCGCTCTTCAGTTTCCGGCCGGTTGCCGCGGTGGCTTCGGCGAGCTTGAACGCCTCCGCGTGTTTCGAATTCCTCGCAGCCTCTTGGGCCAGCTCGAGGTCGGTGCGCAGCGCCGCGACGTCGAGCCCCATCGTCTCGAGCTCGATAAGCGCCAACTTCGCGTGAGACAGGGCCTCTTCGCTACGTACCAGCTGTTGCTGGAGAGTACGGGTGCGAATCTCTTGGGCGGCCTTCGACGCTTTGACGAAGTCCCCCATGTTGAAGATCTGCTCGACCTCGTCGATCTCCCGTTGAATCGCGTCGCCGGTCCCGCCCATCTCCTCGAGAACGCGGCGTTCCTGAGCGAGGGCTTCGACCAGCGACGAGGCCCGGGCGCCAAAGACGGCGGAGAACTCCCTCTCGGCCCGCCGGAGGCATTCGAGAGAGGCGGGGAGGTCCTCCTTGACCCGGAGGTTGACGTCGGCGTCCGCCATGGAGGAGCGGGCCGGGGTCACGGCTTGCTCCTCCGGGATCTCGGCGAGCCCTTTTTCCATCTCCTCGAGCCGGCGCGCCATGTAGGGGGCCGCCGCCGCCCGCAGGTCCGCGTCAATCCGACCGAGCTGCGCCCCGACGTCGGCGAGCCGCCCCGCGTCGAGCGCCGCTCGGGCCTGCTGCTCGGAGCCCTCGAGGTCCGCCGGCAAGAATCCTCGTTCCTTTGCAATGGCGAGGGACTGGGCGACGTTGGCCAATCGAGCCTGGAAGTGGGCCACGGCGTCGCGTCCTAGCGAGGATATCGTTTCCTCGAGGAGCCGGCGCGCGCCGGCCAGATCCCCCTGGTCGAGCGCCTGGAGCGAGCGGGTCACCTGGGCGTCGAACGGCGTTGAACCGAAGCCGTTCTTCGCCAATTGCGCGAGCATGTCGCGGACCGACTCCGCCTCGGACCGGACCCCCTCGATATCCTCGATGAGATTGCTGACCCGCTCGAGGGCTTCCTGGCTCGCGGCGATCGCTTCCCCGTAGATCCGGAGACGCAGCGCCTCGCGCGCCCGATTCATCGCGGCGAACACGTCGCTGGGGTCCCGCCCGAGGTGTCGGGCCTCGACCAGCCGAGGTCGCACCTCGTCGAGCACGCCAGCGACCACGGCGACGACGGGTCCCTCCGCTGCCTCGCGAGCGGTCGCCACCAGCCCCGGCATGTCGTAGGTCTTCGCGGTGCTGAGCTGGGCGGTGATCTGTTCCAACGAGGCCAGGGCCTCGTTGGGGTCGACGCCCTGAGCTCGCAGCGACTCCAGTGTGTCCCGGAGCGACCCGATAGTGGACGCCACACGGTCCCTCAAGATGATCTGCAATCCCTCGATGGCCTGCTCGACGAGGGTCACGCTCTGGGGCCATTCGAGAACGAAGGAGCGCTTATCCGCCTCGAGCGCCGCTTCCAAGCCGCCGGTGGAGGCCCCCAGATCGCGCGCTGCTGGAATAGCTCGCTCGGCATCGTCGCGGATCCGGGAGCGACGTTCGACCGTCTGCGGAAACTCTCGTTCCAGGATCTGAGCGAGCTGCCGTTGGGCGGGTTCAGGGTCGGCACCCTTCAGGTCCGCGAGGACAGGTTGGATCTCGGTCTCCAACGCGGGGGGCATGGTCTCGTCGGCACCCGCCCAACGAACGAAGGCATGGACGCGGTCGGAGAGGCCGCTCTCGTACGCCTTTTCCAGGCCCGCAAGCACTTCCTCGATCGCGGCGAGCCGCTCGAACGCGTCTCGCCATTGGCGGTCCCGGATCTTGGGGCCGACCTCGTCCAGCAAGAGGCGCGCCTCGCGCGGCAGCGGATTTCCCAGAACGGCCGCACGGTCTGCCCTCCGAGCCAGGGCGGCCTGACGTTCCTCGACCGGTCCGCGGGCCGCCTCTTCCATCCCGGCGAGGACGACCCTCGCCTGGGTCTCCATCGCCTCCCAGTCGGCCTTCCGCTGGAGCTCCCGGAGTGGTGGAATCTTCTCCGCCAAGTCGGGGATGGTCACCCCGACTGCCGCGAGAAGTTCCGTGCGTGCAAGAATTTCGTCGAGGAGCGCTTCGGCGGTCTCCCGCCTCTTTTTGAGCTGTTCGGCCTTTTCTTGAAGCAGTTTGGTCAGCCGGGAGGATGAGAGCGAGCCGAGTCCTGCCATGCCGAACCCCCTATCCCCCAAGCGATGCGGACCCTAGCCACACGGCTAGGTACCCCGCATCGAAAATGATGGCCGGTCCGCTTTATAAAGTGCGACCCCGGCGGACCGATAGAAGAAACGGCGGGAGGCTCAGGGGCGTGTGATGCGGCGCTTGCCCATGGCGTCGAGGTACTGGACCTCGGTCCCGGGGGTCAGTGTTCCCTTGAGGTCCGGCTCCAGCGTGAGCGAGAAGGTCTCGTAGGTCTCGAGGTCCATGAGCTGGACTTCGGACTCCGTGAGGGAGAGGATCTGCGCCTGGTGCTTTCCGATCATCGGAACCTGGACCTTGTGCGTGACCGGAAAGACCACGCTGCGCTTGGAGCCGTCGAAGATCCCCCTCGCGTCGATTCGTGCCTTGGCTTCCCCGTGCTTCCCGGGTTTAGACATCTGGATCGAAAGGATGCGGCATGGCTCGTCGTCGAGGAGCACATAGCGCCCTTCCTTGAGCTCGCGGACTTCCGCGGTGGTCCAAGCCATCTGACTCCCCCTCGGCGGCGGACGCGCAGCGATTGATAAGAGTTGTCGGTGAAGCCGGCCCCGGCGCCGTCGACCCATGCCAGCAATGCTTAAGGTACGCGACCGCGCATCATTCTCGCCGGAGAATCTCGGAGAGTCCGGGGAGTACAGTGCGCGCGTTGACCCCCAGCCTGGATCCCCGCGCGGTAGAAACCGAAGCGCGGGAGCTGTGGTCGAGTCGTGGCTTGCCCCCGGGTCCGGACGACCGGCCCGACCGCGGGGGGCCGCCAACCCATCTCACCATCGGCGGATTGCCCTCGGTAGGGGAGATACCGATCTCGCTGCTCCAGCGTGGCTTGCTCGCCGACGTGGCGACGAGGGCTCAGCTTCTGCTGGAGCGAACGGCCGCCGGACCCCTCCTCTTCGGCGGGCGGCCCGGCGAGGGCGTGCCTGCGACGGCCTCGGCGCAATGCGACGGGCTCGGTCTGTGGTTTGGGCGCGGCGTGATGGAGCCGCTGGTCCGGCCCGAACTCACCCCGACGGTCGGCGCGATGCTGGGACGTCTCGCGGAGACCAACGTCCTGGTCGCCAAGGAGGGTCCGCTTCGGTGGTGCCCTCGGTGCCGACAGCCGAAGGGGCCCGCCAATCTCGTGTACGTCGACGAGGAAGGTCCGGCCTACCTCGTGCGGTTTGCGCTCCGCGACACCGAGCCCCGCGTCGATGCGTTGGTCTGGACGGATTCGGCATGGAAACTCCTCGGTACTACGGCCGTTCTTCTCAATCCGAAGATCCCGTACGTGGTCGCAAAGTTCACCCGACGGGGTGCCGAGGAACGGGTCCTGACCAGCAAGTCCAGCCTGGAGCGTCTCCGGGCCTGGTTGCCGGATTCTGACATCGAGGTGCTCGAGGAGCGGCCGGGGGCTTCTTGGGAAGGTCGCCCCTATGTCCATCCCCTAAGCTCGGAGTACCCGCCGCTCTACTCCCTTCTCAGCCCCGGGGGAGTTCTCCACGCCTCGGCCGAAGTCGGCGACAGCGGGACCGGGATCGTTACCTTGACCCCCGCGCACGGCGCGTCGGATGCGCGGATCGCCGAGGCGCTCCAGATCCCGGGCTGGCCGGTGCTGTCGGCCAACGGGTTGTTGGAGGGACAGTCGTCGCACAAGTACCAGGGGCTCCCGGTGGACACCGCGGAGGCATTCATCCTCCGAGATCTCAGCGACAGCGCCCTCATCTTTGCGCAGCTGCGCGTCCGACATGGCGTACCTCGATGCGGGGATTGCGGGACCGGACTCTTTTGGCGGCCCGGTCGCGCCTGGAGACTCGAGCCCGACCGCATCGATGCCGAGACCCTCTACCTGTTCAAGCAACTCTTGCCCGGGGAGGCGCTACCGCTCGCGTCGGAAGTCGTTCCGTGGCCGGCGAGCGAGAGTCAGACCACCGAAGACCCGACCTTCCCGGCCTTGGAGGAATGCGGAAGTTGTTCCCGTCTGGCGCCCGCGGGGACGGGTCCCAACTGTTCCTGCGGAGGCTCCCGTACGGAGATCCGACGTCCCTTGCTCCCGGTGTTCGCGGAGGCAATGTATCGTTGGGCACGAATGAACCCCTTCCCCACGGACAACGGGGTAGGGCTCTTCCTGCCGGAGCAACGGAGAGGTCCGCTCTTGCTGACCCACCTCGTGGCCCAGTTCGCAGCCTCCGCCCGGCCGGCGGACACGCACCTCACCCTTCTCCCTACGGGCTCCGTCGATGAGGCGTCCGCCCGCGTCGACCCGGCCGTTCCGATCGACGCGGTCCGATGCGCCCTCGTCCGAATGGCCGCCAAGCGGAGGGCCGCGTCCCCGCTTCCCGCTGTGATGGCCGAAGAGGTCCGCCACCTGCGGAGGTTCTGGGGTGTGGCCTACCAGCTCTCCGATGCACTCGCACGGGAAGGACTTCCTCCGGGGGATCAATCACTGGCCCGGGTGCGAGACTCGCTGCCGGAGGAAGACCGGGCGTTCGTCTCCCGCTTCGAGCGGTTCCGGGCCGACGCGCTCGCTGGGCTGGCCGCGGGACGATTCCCCCAGACCTTGGACCGCATCACTCGATTCGCCGAGCACGACCTGCGCGAGAGCTACCTTCTGATCGCCCGCGGCCGCCTCGACGGGGCGGGCCAGAGCACCGGCAAGACCGCCGCGGAGCGAGTGCTTCTCTACGTGGTAGTGGGACTCGCGGAATTGTGGGCGCCCTTTGCTCCCTTCACCATGGAGGCGATTGACCGTACTTTCCGGGACGATGCCCGGAGCCTATTCGAATCCCCGCTCGCGCCGGTACGACAGAGTCTTGTCGACCCCGCGTCGGAAAAGCTGCTCGACCGGGTCGCTCCCATCGCCCTCTCCGTCGAACTGGCCCGGCGCCGCCTGTCGTTGCCCCGCTCGACCCGCTGGGCCAGCCTCGTAGTGAACGCCCGAGATGAAGCGGTGGCCGCGGAGCTGCGGGGGCTGCTCCCGGTGCTGACGCGGGTGGTTCCGGCCGATGTCGTCGAGATCGCTTCGCCGGCCCAAGCCTGGGAAGGGCGACAGATCCGGGTCGAAGCCAACATGGCCGAGCTGCAGCGGGTCTACCGGGCCAGCGCGGGTCGGATCGCCACGCTGGTCTCTCAAATGCCCGGGAAACGGGTCAAGGAGGGGCTCCGGAACCAGACGCTCAGTGTCGTGCTGGGCGGGAGCCCCGTGCAGCTGCTTCCGTCGATGGTGGCACTGATCGAGGCTCTCCCTCCGGGAATGATGGTGCTTCCGGCCCCGCAAGGCGAACTCTATCTGAAGCTCCCCGAAGGCACCAGCTCTACCGGCCTTGACCTGATGCTGGGTCTAGGTCCCGATGCGTACCGCGTCGTGCGGTCTGTGCGTCGCCGGTTGGCGGGGGCTCCGGCGGGCTCGAACATCACGGAAATCTGGGTCGAGGCGCCGCCCGCGGTCGAGGAGGAGCTCCGTACCCAGGCCATGGCCATCGCTCAGTCCTTGCGGGTACCTCGGTTCGAGGCGCTGGCGAGCGGGACACGCTTCATCCCCGGCGAGACCACGAACGGTCGGACGTCGGTCGGCTCCCGGTGGCGGGTATGGGTGCCTGGACTTCCCCGGCCGGTCGGCCGGCACAAGGTCCGCGCGTCGCGACGTCTCGGCTGGCGCGGGCGACAGGCCGTCCGCTTTGAACCCATCGAGGACGCGGGCACCGATTTCCTCAGCGATGACGTGCGCAACCGGGAGACCGTGTTGCACGCCACCCTGGAGCAACTCGACCAGGCCGTCGGTGTGCCGTATCTGGGTCTGACCAAGTTGGCGGCCGCCTGGGATGCCGGGCTCCGTGACTTCGAGTCCCTCTCCCACGCTCCGTACGAGAAGCTGGCCGCCGTACCCGGCTTCGGCCCGTACGTGGCCCGAGATGTAGTGCGCCATTTCGGCGGCGCCGCCCCCGAGCAGATCTGGGTCTGGCCGCCCCCGCGTATCGAAGCACCGGAGCCGGAACCCGCACTAGAGGAGGAAGCTCCCCCACCCGAGCCGACCCCAGAAATCGTCGTGCCGGAGCCTGTCGCGCCGCCGGCGCCCGCGACTCGGATCTCCGCACTTCCCCGTGTTCCCACCGCCCCGCGGGCCGGGCCTTCCGCGATTCCCCCCACTCCCCGCCCGGAAGCGACGCCCCTGCCGCCGTGGAGACCCCCCGGCTCCATGGAGGCGCCGGCGGCCGAGTCCGGACCGGCCCCAGCGGCGACCCTCCATCGCGGCATCGAGCTGCTCGTGGAGGACACGACGGACACGGCGTGGGGCCGGTTCCTGGAGGCGGTCTCCGCGGGCCGGCGCGGCCTGTGCGTTACCCGGGAATTCCCGGACCGCCTACGTCGGCGCATCGGAACGAGAGACGTCACGGTGATCTGGCTCTCGAACGTGGGTCGGCAGAACTCGGTAAGACCGAGCGATGTGGCGGCGCTCGAGACGCTGTTCGTGAGCGCGCTCGGGGAAGGGCACGTCAGCGCGGTGCTCCTCGAGGGCTTCGAGTACCTCGTGACGGTGAACACGCTGGCCCCGGTACTGAAGTTGCTCCGCGAGCTCCATACCCGTGCGCAGGCGGCGGGCACGGCCGTGTGGGTCCCCGTCAACCCGCGACTCTTGACCCCGGGGGAAGTCGAGATGCTGAAGGCGGCCTTCCCCGTCGCCCCCAACTGAGAACGGGGCGTTCGCCTCGCCGAGGCGCCCTCAGGCGCCGATGATCGGCGTTTCGGCCTCGTGCTTCTCGGAGTCGAGATGCTGGAGGCACTTGTCCGCCAGCCATTGGAAGTGGATCCACGGACTCACCTTCGCCTCGAATCTGGAGTTGAGATACTCCGCGATCGGCCGGAACGCAAGCCAATCCGAGACGATTCCGTAGCTCATCATATGAGTAACGAGGTCGAGGTCGACGATCCCCTCCCGAACGAACTGGCCGATCAGCTCGTACTGGTACGCAAAGCTTCGGATCTCGAAATCCTCCAGGCTCTCGTAGTAGCCGTCCCAGCCGCTCTTGGTCCGGTTCGCCGCGACGTCGCGAAGCTGCTTCCGGCGGCGAGCCGTCCCCTCTTGGGTCAAGCGCTCGAGAATGTTGAAGGCGGCATCGTTCCGATTCTCGGCCAGCGTCGCCTGGATCAACTTCGCGTTCTGCCGAAGCTGGAGCACGATGAAGAAGGCGCCCGCCACGACCGCCACCGAGCTGATGGCGCTGAGGATGAACGTGATTTGCGATAGGTTCAGTCCCATGGAATTGCTCCCCGGGGGATACGCAGGGGAATCTTAGAACCGAGGGTCCGGAACGTTGTCTAAGTCCCAGCCCCTGGCGGACGGGTGGGCGGCATGGGGGGTTGCCCGGGCAGTGCGGTGCCTGGCATCGAGGAGGCGCACTGGTGGCAAAACTTGGCTTCCGCCGGATTCGCCGCTCCACACTTGGAACAGTAGACGGTCCCCGGCTTCGGACCGGGGGCCGATGCTCCAGGAGCGGCCTGCATCCGGCTCTGGGCTTGTGTTAGCGCCGCCAAGACCTCAGGGGGAACGGTGGCTGAGCTCGCGCTGGGCGTGACGACGGCCCGACGCAGCGAGCTTCCTATGAGGCCGAGCCCGAAGATGCACACGATCGTCCCGACCCCGTACCCGCCATAGGGGCTGAACCCCGTGCACCCGGTCCCGTTCGGCAGCGAACTTGAGGAGTCCGAGTTGCATGGTTGGATGCCGATCAGGCTGGGAAGATACGTGCCGCCGAGGTACCCGTGGCTCGAAACGAGGTAGACCCCCAGGAGGAGAATCGCCACCCCGACGAGCATGGGAATCAGGTGGAGGATTTTCATCCCGCAGGGGAAACCGCGGTCCCCTATTCTAACGTTCCCGTCGAGGGTCCGGCGGCTCCTTGATGGTCTCCCCGTGGCGTTCCCTGCTCCGTGCCATGTCAATTTCCTCCCGCAGGGAGGATCCTGCCGGCCATAGCGTCCTCTCCTTCGAGGCCTACTTCGCGGCCCCGGAGCTCCGGACCGATTGCCCGGCGCGAGTCAGTGCGATCGAGAGGCCTACCCCCGCGCGTCGAACTCGCCGCGCGGTAGTCCCCGGGACCACTCTCGCAAGGAGCCTCCGAGGGAACCCGGGCTCTGGTTAGACCACGCCGGCGTTCCGCCCGTTGGTGGGCGCCGGTCCGGCGGGGGCGGGTGTAAGGAACTGGTGGGCGAAGTGGTCCAACACGCGCGCCATCCGACCGTCCAAGTCCTCGTACAGATACCCAACATTCACTAGCGGCACGTCAACGTGGATCAGGTGGCTCAAGTTGACGGGACTCCCGTCCACCACGAACTCCGCGCCAGAACGGCGGATCGTTTCCTCCAGTTCCCGTACCTGCTCGGGGCTGTACCCCATCGCCGGCAGGATGTTCTTCAGGTGCGGGTACTGCTCGTAGACGCGGGCGATGCTCCCGACGGCCGACGGTCTCGCGTCGAGGATCGTCGCGCCGTGGGCCCGTGCCATCAGGGTACCGGCGCCATAGGCCATCCCCCCGTGGGTGATCGTCGGCCCGTCCTCGATCACCAGCACGCGGCGCCCGCGAAGCCGTTCCGGTTCGTCGGCGGTCAGCGCGAGGGCGCCGCGGAATACCTCGGCCTTGGGGTTGACACGAGCCGCGTTGGCCTCAATCGAGGCCACGTTCTCGGGGAGCGCCGAGTCGGTCTTGCTCACGACGATCACATCGGCCATGCGGAAGTTGACCTCGCCCGGGTAGTACGAAAGCTCGTGCCCCGGCCGGTGAGGGTCGGCGACGACGATCTGGAGGTCGGGTCGGTAGAACGAAAAGTCATTGTTCCCTCCATCCCAGAGTACCACGTCGGCTTCCTGCTCGGCGCGTCGCAAGATCGCCTCGTAATCGACCCCGGCAAATACGACCGTGCCATCGCGGAGATGGGGCTCATACTCCTCTCGTTCTTCGATGGTGCACTGGGCCGCGTCGAGGTCCTCTATCCGTGAGAACCGCTGGACGGCCTGGGCGGCCAAGTCGCCGTACGGCATCGGGTGGCGGACGATCGCGACTCGGTGCCCCCGGGAACGGAGGAAGCGGGAGACGAATCGGGTGAGCGGGCTCTTGCCGGCTCCCGTCCGAACGGCGCAGACGCTCAGCACCGGTTTGGTCGAGGCCAGCATCGTCTCCCTCGGACCCGCGAGAAGGAAGCTGGCACCGGCGGCGAGAGCGATGGAGCACTTGTGCATGACGTCGATTTCCAGCAGGTCCGAATAGGCCAGAAGCACTAGGTCCACGCTCTGTTTCCGAACGAGGTCGGGAAGGTCCTCCTCCGGAACAATGGGGATCCCGTTAGGGTACTCCGGGCCGGCGAGGACGGGGGGATATGTCCGCCCGCTGATGTTGGGAATCTGGGTGGCGGTGAACGCGACGACCTCATATTCGGGATGTCCGCGGTAAAGGACGTTGAAATTGTGAAAGTCCCGTCCCGCCGCGCCCATGATGACGACACGCCGTCGCTCCATGCTGGCCCTAAGTGCCGGCATGGGGCTAAATAGCCGAGGTTAAGGCCACCTGAGGAGACCCTAGGGAATCCCGATCGTGGCCGAGACGACTTCGGACCTATCCGGAAACCTGCGACCTGGCGGAAGTCCGAGGCTCGGTCGTCACCCGATGGTTAGCCACCTCCTTCTGGGAACACGCCGGGCAGAGAAAGGTCACGGCGCGAGCATCATGCGCCACGATGGTAGTCCATCACCACACGCGCGAAGACTCCTCTTTCATACGTACTGTCTTCCGGAAGGATGAGGTGGGATTGTTCGTCATACTTCTACCCCGAACAGGCAATCGGGAGCACAGTTGAGATCAGGTCCTCCTCCGGTAGCTCGCTCCCGTCCATCTCCTTCCCCCACCGTTTCGATACGGTCGGCTCTCGGTCATTCTAGGTCGGCTTGGGCGCGTCCCGTGGCCGCCCGCCGCCCCCAGGCGGGGTAGGGGTTCGGTAGATCGCCACGTACATCAGCGCGACGGCGAAAGCTAGGACGGACCCGAGCAGAATCCCCGCGTTCGCGAGTCCGACGCGCTCCGATGCCTCGGCGACGCCGATGGTGGGAATGGCGAGGGCCAGGTATCCGGCGGAGTAAAATCCGGCAAGCGTCTCCCCCCGCGCAACCTCCGGGGCTACACGGTCGACGAGCGTGACGCTACCCATGAAGGTCAGGCCCACAGCGATGCCGAGCGCGGCGGACACGAGGAGAAGGAGCGTCCAGAGGGCGTACGGAAGAATCAGGACGAGAGCGACCAGTGTGACAATCATGACGGGGAACCCCACCAGGAGTGCGCGCCGGTCTCGGATTTGGGCGGTGGCGAGTTGTGTGATGGCCGCCATTCCGAACATCAGGGCGACGACCGCTCCGACCGCCGAGGCGTGCGGGTCCATGAGCACGGTCCGGACATAGGAGGGCACTAGGGCAGCGAAGAAGCCGTAGATGGAGTAGCACGCAGCGATGCCCCCGGTTGCGACCCAGAACGGTCGACGTACTTTCGCGGGGACCGAGATGCCTTGAACTCGGTACGGCAGTTTCGCGCCGATCTCGGGGGCGGTTTCAGGCGTAACGTGGACGGCCAGAAGGCCCGCCCCACTCGCGAGGATAGGCAGGAGATACACGAGGTGGGTGGGCAGCGGCCCGAACTGCACGCAGAGCCCACTCAGGGCCACGCCAATGGCAAATCCCCCGAAGTTAGCCGCGACGGCCACGCGGGCGACGTGGTGGGAGTCGTGATTGGGCTCGAGGTCGGTCATGGCGGACGTGGCGACGCTCGTCGTGGCTCCTACGGCCAGGCCGGAGATGAACCGCCCCAGCGCCAACCACGGAACGCCGGGTGCCAGCGCAAAGACGAGCGCACCGAGCGCGGTCAGCGCCATCCCGACGTACAACATCCTCTTCCGACCGGTTCGTTCCGCCTGGGGCGCCACGAGGAACAGCATCAGAAGAACGCCAGGCGTGTAGGCCGCAAACACGAGCCCGAGAACCCCTGCGGAGAACTCGAACTGATGCTCGTACACGGGGTAGAGTGGAGAGGGAACCGCCGCCGCAAAGGACGTGACGGCGAGAATGTAGGCGGTCCAGCGAAATGCTCCGCGCGGACCGGGGATCATCAAGGCAGACAATCCGGTCGGGCCCGAGGGCGCCCTGAAAGCACTCACAACAGATCCTCTGTGTCGTGAGGGTTGTTCCCGAAAGAGCTCAAGCCGGGGACTGCCGGCCTTCGCAAGGGACGGGCCCACTGAGCCGCTTTGCGGATCTCGCGCCGGGCCACTTGCCTGCCCATTCGCTATAGAATCCGAGCGGACCGTAGCTCCGGCGGGAGCGGCGGGTAGCGCATCCGGAATCCTTCAAGGGTGCTGACGATTTGCTCCGAGACGAACAGGTCCCGGAACCACTTCCGGTTCGACGGGACCACGTACCACGGCGCCCAGGTTGTGCTCGTCTTCGTGATCGCTTCTTCGTAGGCCTCCATGTAGGCCGGCCACAGCCTCCGCTCCTGGATATCTGACTCGCGGAACTTCCAGTGCTTCGTGGGATCGTCGAGCCGTTCCTTCAGCCGGCGCTTCTGCTCGCCCCGGCTGAGGTGGAGAAAGAACTTCAGGATCGTCGTGCCTTCCTCGGTCAGCGATCGCTCGAACTCGTTGATCGCTCGATACCGGCGCTCCCACGCCGCCCTCTTGATGAATCCGTGGACTCGCGTGATCAGGACATCCTCGTAGTGGCTACGGTTGAAGAGGACTATCTCCCCCCGCGCCGGAACCTGTTGGTGAACTCTCCAGAGGAAATCGTGGTCGCTTTCGAGGACGGAGGGAATCTTGAACGACGCAACGCGCACCCCCTCTGGATTGACTCCCGAGAAGACACGCCGGATGGTCCCGTCCTTGCCGGCCGAGTCCATCCCTTGGAGGACGATCAGGATCGCGTGCTTCTGGTCGGCGTATAGCAGTTCTTGCAGCTCTTCCAGTCGGACGGTCAGCTTCCCGAGTCTCTTCAAGCCGTCGTCCTTGTCCCCGTCGAACCCCGACGTGTCCTCCGGGTCGGCGCGGTCGAGTCTCGCGGGTTCGCCCGGCCGTACTATGTAGCGCTTCACGGATGCATCCACCCTCGTTGTTGCTCGGGCATGCCGAATCGATTGAAGCGAGAAGGGTCAGGCGAAGACGTTTCCGCAGTAGGAGCAGAACCTCGCGTCCGCCACCACCGCTCGTCCACACCGCGGGCAGGTCCGATACGCGGGATACGGCGCCATGGTCGGGTAATATCCCGCCGAGTACGGGGAGGGTCTCCACACGAGGATCAGGATGCCGCCGATGATCCCCAGGATGAGGCCCACGAAGAGCCCGCCCAAAAAGCTCACGTAGCTCACCACGGATAGCGCGATGATCAGCGAACCGTAGACCGCTCCGTGCTCAGGCTTGCGGTAAAAAAGGGTCGCGAGAAGCATGATCGCGGGTCCCGACGCAAGCCCCAGCAATGCGGCGAACCCGGCGCTCACGCCGAAAATGGAACCGGACCCCGCTGTAGACGTGACGAGCGCGAAGAGATAAAGCACAAGGAGACCCCCCGCAAAGATGAGCGCGCCTCCGACCACGGAGAGGACGAAGGCGGCCACCGGTCTGGAGGCGGGCGGCGGCACCGACCCCTCCTGCGTCCGCACCGGGGGAGGCACGGGGGGTGGGTTCATCGCTGCCAAGGACGTCAACGGTTCCTGGGAAGTATTTCGGGACGGTCCCCAGGGAACTTAATGCCGACCGACCCTCGCCCGCGGATCGAACCGTCGAGATTGGCCGCCGCTGTACCACTCATGCAGCGCCGTCAGGGTTTTCCATGCCATCGAGCCTCGGTCGAGGGTGCGGAGCGTGGCAATGCGTCGGGTCTTGTTGTTCCTCCTCGCGCTGATTCTCGCGACCGGCATCGGCTTCATCGCGGCCATCGTGGGCGATCTCGGAAACGGGGTCTATCTCCACGAGATTGCCGGACTCATTCTCGCGGTGTTGATAGTCCTCGCGCTCTGGGCCGCCTACCGTTTGCGCGCGATCGACCGACGCCCCCTGCTCCGTGTTGCCATCGCGCTGATCGCCCTCGTTGCGGCCGGGGCGACCGGCGCGAGCATCGCGGTGGGCGCGGTGTCCGGCGCTCTGGCGGGCCTCCCGCTCGGGCCGCTCGTCGTCATGCTCGCAGCAGCGGCCGATGGGATTCGGGTCACCCGCGACCTGCGGATCCCAAACTCGCCGACCCAAGAGAAGCCAGTCCGACTCGACCGATCGTAGACCACTCCGCGGGCCTCGCATCGTTGCCGCAGCCTCGTTGAGTTAGTCGAAGCCTCTTTCCATGGGGGGAACTGTCGGCTTGGCGAGCCATCGAGCGCGATGACGATAGAATCGAAATTCCACGTGGGGATCGAGCGTAATGCGCCGACCAAGTTGTACCCGTTTGAACGGTTCTTTCGGGCGTTCGGAGAGGTGGCCGCGGTCCGGGCGCTCTTCGGGAAGCAGACGCCAAAGGTACTGCGGAAGCTCAAGGTAGAATTCTTCTCAGCACGGTTCGGCTACATGGGCACCAGCGATGTGGACGGCCATCTGATCATCAGCAACCACTACCTCAAGGACGGGGAGTTCCGGCACGTCTACCTCGACGTCGTGCACGAACTCTGCCACGTCAACCAATTCCATCACCACAAGCCGCTCTTCTACCCGAAACTTAGCTACGTGGATGCCCCCTCCGAGATCGAGGCGTACAAGTTCTGTGTTAAGGAAGGCAAGCGGATCGGGATGACGGACAAGGAACTGATCGACTACCTCAAGGTCGAATGGATCAGCCCGGCCGAACACCGGCGACTCGCCCGCCATGTGGGTCTCGTGGTGAAGCGGCCCTCTCGCAAGTCACATCGCTCGCGTCTCCGGAAGTAGGAAGAC
>CAWBEU010000008.1:0-317804 GCA_963787975.1 uncultured Thermoplasmata archaeon | reverse complement strand
TCGCCGATTTCTCGCCGAGAAAAGGTAACGTTTGACCATTCGTGTGTCGGGGATATGAACCAGCTAGAAGCCTCTCCGGAAAGCGGTCCCTTTTGGGACGACGGGCCGCTCCGCGGCGAATCCCGTCAGGCGAGCTTCATCTTCTTCAATAAGGCCTGGAATCGCGGATCGCGGCGGACGGGCTCGAATCGTGGGTCCAACCGAAGCGACCGGGCTGTCACGGCTGTGTTGAAGAAGCTGCGGTCGTCGATGATCTTGTTCAGCCAGCGGAAGCACGCGTCAAGATCGCCTAGTTCGCAGTAAGCCCAGACGAATCCCCACCGGGCGAACGGGGATTCGGCCAGTGTTTCTTCGCGGCTCAGAATGACCCTTGCCTGCTCTTTCTCTCCGGCCAACGCGTGACGGACCGCTCTGAATAGTAGCTTGTCCCGAGGTCCTGAGATCATCTCCTCGTACCGCCGGAGTTCCTCGAGACCGCCCTCGAGGTCGGACCGGGCCAGCAGGTAGCGTGCACGATAGTACGGGTAGCTTCGATTGTCGGGCTCCAGCTCATGCAACTTCTGAAGCTTGGCGTTTGCTTCGTCGAGCCTTCCGAGCCAAATGAGTAGCTGAATAAAGTGTTCAAGGTGGTAGGTCGCACGAGGGTCGGCGCCCTCAGCCAAGGTCCACTCCACTAGGGCTTCGTCGACACGACCCAGGTCCTCTAGTACTTCGGCGTACCAGTGATGCGCCGGGGAGTAGCTCGGGTTAAGCGCCAAGGCGCGCTTGAACTCCTTCTCCGCCGCGTCAAACTCGAAGTTGGCGTGGTGGACCTGCTCGGCCAGAGAGGCGTGGGCCTCGGCGAGGTTTGGGTCGATTTCGAGGGCCCGCGCGACCGATCGATGCAGGATGGCAAGCCATTCTGCCCGCGACACGCCGAGAAATTCGGGCTCGACTCGTTCGGTTGCATCGGCCAGACCGGCATAGGCAGCGGCGTTGTTGGGATCGAGGGAGATCGCGAGCTCGAATTGTTCCCTCGCCGCCCCCTGCTTGGCCTCGGAAAAGCTGTGAAATAGGGTTCTCCCTTTCAGGTACGCGAGATAGGAGTCCGACCGAACCGCATGTCTCGTTTTGAACCGGGCCTCTTCCGCGGGTTGTAGCTCGATCCTCAGCGCTTCGGCCACTTGCTTGGCAATGTCGGTTTGAACGACGAAGACGTCGTCGAGTTCCCGGTCGTACGTCTCGGCCCAGATGTGCCCTTGGGAACGGGTGTCGATGAGTTGAACAGTAATCCGGAGACGGTTTCCCGCCTTGCGTACACTTCCCTCGAGAATCGACGAAACGTTGAGCTCCTCCCCAATCTGGGAAACCGCCTTGGTAGTGGATTTGTATTGCATCACGGAAGTACGCGCGATGACCCGGAGTCCGCGCACTTTCGACAGTACCGTGATCAATTCCTCGGTGAGGCCCTCCGCAAAGTACTCGTCCTTCGTGTCCGGACTGATATTAGAGAACGGGAGGACGGCGATTCCGGCCGGCCCGGGTCCTATCGGTCGCGGGCTCCCGAACGGTCCAGGGTAGCACGACCCGGTAGATGTCCATGGGAACCTGCAGTCCTTTGAGCGCCGTGGGCGCCAACTTCTCGAGTTTATCGGGGATCTTATTCCGCACCTGCTCCTGGACCGCGCCGGATACGCAAATTCCCCCTGGCTCGGCGAGGGGTTCGATCCGGGCGGCGATATTCACGGCATCCCCGAGGATGTCCGTACCGCTCTGAACGACGTCCCCTAGGTGAATTCCAATCCGGATCCGGATCGGCGCAAGACCGCCCTCCGCATTCCGCTCATGAATCAGCCGCTGGATGTTCACCGCACATTGGGTGGCTTTCAGCGCGCTCTCGAATTCGACCAGGAACCCATCCCCGGTCGATTTGATCTCCCTACCCTGGTGAACGGCCACGAGCGGGCGTACCAATTCCGCTTGCTGGCGGAGCAACCCGAGGGTGCGGCCTTCGTCGGCTTGCGTGGAGGCGGTGTAACCGACCGTGTCGGTGAACATGATGGCGGCGAGCCGCCGAGTGGAGGCCACGTCCCGAGAACCGGCTGGGTTAGATTAAGCCCCGGTCCACGGAATCTGGCTTATTGGGTGCACCTGGTCCATCCGTCCGTCTGAGCACGGTGATCGCCGGGCTGCCGGCATGTTGGGGATATGAAAAATTCAGTAGTGTCCCCCTCCGACACAACGGATTTGAACCCTCGCATTCCCGCCGTTGTGGCTACTTTGCAATCGGTAGCACTTGTGGCCGCCCCGATTGCGCCGAGAGCGCCTAGAGGCCTTTGGTATCGCGCGCCGCAGGAGCTCTCGCGTAATCGAACAGCTGACCCAGCATGTAGTTTCGATCGCGCGGGAACAGCTGCTCCATCTCACGGGGCGTCTTGTCCTTGAAGACCTCCTTCGCCCGGTGTTTGGCGCCGTACTGGATGAAGGCGGTCAGGATGGGGACGACATCGTGGCCCTTCTCCGTGATGTTGTACCAAACCTCTCGGTGATCCTCGGGATTGACGACTGCGCTCGATGAGCCCTTCCTTCTGCAGTTCTTTCAACCGGAGCGAGAGCAGACGCGGGTTGAGGCCCGGGTTGTTCCGAAGGACGTCGCTGAATCGCACCTTCCGAAAAAAGGAGACGTCCCGAAGGATCAGCAGCGCCCAATGACGTCCAAGGACCCCGAGACTGGATCGAATCGGGCAGTTCTTCCACATCACGGTCGGGAGATTATGGGGCTCCATCGTTCGGGCCACGCTCGTTCCGCTTCAAAAAGGAATCTCTTACCTTTCGTACCGTAATCCATTCTTGAACCCCGACAGGATGTCACTCTTCGAGCCCAGGAACGGCTCGAGGAAGGAACCGAGATGGTGAAAGCGCAACCCACCGGAGCATTCAGCCACGTGGAACTGATCTCGAAGGATATTGCGAAGAGTGTCAAGTTCTACGAGAAGATCTTTGGATGGAAGTTCGACGACATGGGCCAAGGCTACATGTTTGCCAACCTGCCGTCGCTGCCCACGGGCGCCCTACGGGAACCGCAGAAGGGCGAGGTGCCGGGCTCCTTATCGTACATCCAGGTAAAGGATGTCGCGAAGACCCTCAAAGACGCCGAGGCGGCGGGCGCCCAGGTAATCGTATCGAAAACAGAAATCCCGAACTTCGGCCACTACGCGGTGTTCATCGCCCCGGGCGAGGTTCCGCAGGCTATCTTCCAGAGCGCTTGATGGGCGGAGGGTTCGACTTTCAGGGCCTGAAACCATGACCGACGCAAAGACTACGGGCAGGATACTACACAAGGAGGCGACCGTTGCGTGCCCCATCGAGCACGTTTACCGGGCTTGGACCACGTCGGAAGGGATGGCCTCCTGGTGGGCCCAGAATTCCTGGATTGACCTCCGGATCGGTGGACCGTACGAACTCTACTTTCTCCTAGATCAACCACGAGGGTGGCAAGGGTCGGAGGGGTGTCGCGTCTTGAGCTTCCGTCCCCCGGAAATGCTCTCCTACAGCTGGAATTTTCCACCGGAGTTCCCTCGTATTCGGTTTGACTATTCTTGCTGGGTTGTGATTCAGTTCTCTTCGGTGGGTCCTTCCCGGACTCGGGTGGTCGTCGATCACCTCGGATGGAGAGAGGGTCCGGATTGGGACGCGGGCTGGAAGGACTTCGACGATCCATGGGGCCGGGTCCTGGAGAGACTGGCGGAGAAACTTCCGAGCACCCTGCCGTAGATACCGACGAGGTAACGGGGGCGCGGGTTCAACTTTTGGCCCAGCAGTCCATGTCGGGACCACCCGGAACGTGCCGAAAAAGCCGTCCCCGGAACGGCGCTGGACTCTCAAACTCAATTATTCACGACGGGCCGATCGGCCTACCGACCGTTTTGCGAAGTGAGCTGTCGGAGTTCTTCCTCCGCCCTCTCTTCAAATTCCTGGAACCTACGTACTCTCCAGGAGCGCGACTGTTCCTTGCCCGCAATCGGCACAAACTGAAACGGCCGCTCGGGTCCCCGATGGTATCGGGGTCAGCTCTTTGACCGCATGGCTCAGGATCCGCGCGTCCTTTGAGCTCAGTCCTCTCCCGACTCGAGCCACAGGGAAGCCTCACAACCGCGCTATCCCAATTGCAGGATATTCCTCTATCCGGATTTCCGGCCGTTGCCCTGTGGGGGATATGAAGAATTCAGTAGTGTCCCCCTCCGACATCTTTCGTCGATTTATCGCCGAGAAACGACGAAGTTTGACCATTTGTGTGGAGGGGATTTGAACCCGTCAACGGCCCTTCCGGAAAGGGGTGGGTTTCCGAAGGGGACTCGCCCGGATGCGGACGTTGGCTGGCTTCGCGCGCTCCTCGCGGTCGGCCTCCGAACGCGTTGATTAGCGACTCCGGCAACTTTCCGGTGGCTCAGACTCCACTCAGTGGATTAACGCCGGGAACGTTGCCTTTACCCAACCGAGCGGGAGCCCGGGATAAATAGCGCTGGGCCGTCGCCCTGAAAGTGAGCGAGCCGGCACAGCAGGAACCGATCATAGATGTGCACGTTCACACACTGAGGGAAGACGACCCACAAATTCGAATGGCCAATCCGGTCACAGGTCAACCGGTGAGAGCGGTTTCGACATCAGCCCACGAAAAGACGGTCCTCGGAGAGATGCAACGCTTGGGCGTTGTGAAGGCCGTTGTAAGTGGGCCCTACGACGATGTTCTGCAATGGAAAAAAGACGCGCCGGACAAGGTAATCGTAGGGCTCAAATTTGACGATTGGACTAAGGTAGACTTGGGGCTTTTGCGCACCGAAGCTAAGGCTGGCCGGTTTCAAGTTATCGGCGAGGTGTCTCCGCAATACGCTGGCATCGGCCCCAATGATCCTCGACTGGAACCGCTCTTTGCTCTCGCCGAGGAACTCCACATTCCGATCGGCCTGCACATGTTACCGGGCGGTCCCCCGGGAACGCCGTATGTCTCACCCCTGAGAGCTTCCCTAGGCGACCCTCTCTTGCTCGAAGAAGTTTTGGTTAGACACCCCAAGTTGCGTATCTATGTGATGCATGCGGGATGGCCATTCCGCGACCACATGGTCGCGCTCATGTACGCCTATCCCAACGTTTTCGTGGACCTGGGTGTCATCTCTTGGGTCCTACCCCGTGTAGAGCTCCACAGCTATTTGCAGGCCTTAGTCCAAGCCGGTTATTCCAAGCGAATCATGTTCGGCTCTGATGAAATGGTGTGGCCTGAAGCGATGGGAATGGCGATCGAGAATGTGAAATCGGCGGACTTCCTTACGCCGGAGCAGCGATCGGATATTCTTTACCACAACGCAGCGCGCTTCCTTAGATTGGAACCGACTCCTCGTTTTGCGCCTCCAGGCGCGCTGGAGACCCTTCCTCGCTGATTCCCTAGATGCGCATCTAGGTGACAGACCGAGCTTATGTCGAACCCCCGATTTCCGCTCCCGATGCCCGAACGGGGCCACCGGTTGTACGGTACCACCCGGGTTCGCTTGTCACTAGTGATCCGTGCCCCTTCGCGGTACGTGTACGAGTGGTGCACGGACTACCGGACCAGTGACTCGCGGTTCTCGAAGGCGCGTCCGATCTTTCGCGTGATCCGGGTCTCGCCCCGCCGTGTGATCCGCATTCGCCTCTCACGCGGTTCGGGTCGCGACCCCGCGATCGCCGTCGACCTGGTGCGTCTCAATCCGCCGCACTCTTGGCACCTCGAACAGATCGACGAGACCGATCGGCAGTCGCTGGATTATCGTGTTACCGCGATGGGCCGAGCGCGGACCCGCCTTCATCTGCTCTCCACCGAGAGCTGGCTCACGCCCGACCATCCGACGAAGGAAGAACTTCGCGCACAAGTGGCGGCCACTTGGGCCCGATTTGCGGCGGCCCTCGAGGTCGATTACCGAGCCGGACGGCCCGCGAAGGGACCCTAAAGGACCCCCGGAAGGTTCGGGCGGAGCTCCCCAGTTATACGCACCCATCCGCAATTCTGGGGGCAGGCGCGCCCAGACACGCGAACGCGAGCGATCGCGCGGGGGAGGGCGAGGGGAGGGGGTTCGCGAGGGGCTCTGCGACGCCCGAGAGCAAGTGCCCCTTAGGTATGGCTCAGTAATGATCGGGGATGGGCCCGTCCCAAGATTCCTCTGGGTGATCGTAGAGTTCGAGAAAGTTCCCATCCGGGTCTTTGATGTACACTACCCGATGGCCATTATCGAGAATCCAAACATCTTCCACAACGGAATTCGAACGCTTCCGCAACGAAGTTGGGTCTGACGGAAGTTCTCGCGTGGCGGGCTCGATCCCTAGCTTCTCGAGACGCTCCAACTCCTCGGGTACGCTCCGGACTCGGACACCGAGGTGGTCCCACCCATCGCCCGGGGTGTATGGGGTGTCGTAGAGAGAACCTGGGGCATACCAATTGAGTTCGAGGCGTTGCCCCGAACGGCGATCTTTGAAGAGAATATAGGCGCCGCCATCGTACCGAACCCGTTTCAGCTCGACGAGGTCGAAGAGATTGGTGTAGAATTCCTCGGAGCGTTCGAGATTCGTGACACGGATTCCGAAGTAGTTAATCCACAATTCGGCCATGGTCCCCTATCGGCTCGCGAGCTTAAACAGGTTCGAAAGGAATCACGAATCAGGCTCGTTTTGTGACATGAGGGCCCGAAGTCGTCCGCTCGCACCGTTTTCTAACGAGGGGGTTGTGTAACTGGGGGTCCCTCGATCAGGAAGGTGGGTCGCCCAAGAGCATGGTATAGAATGGGAAGAATCGTGCGGTGCCTGGCCCGACCCCCCACGGGAGGAGCGGCTAGGTGCACCTCATGCACCCAGCCGCCGGGGTGCACAAGGTGCACCCCCGCTCCGGAGGCCCGCTGGATGCGAGAGTGGCGTCATCTCGCTTTCACCTAGTTGCGCAATCCCGCGGTCTTGATGATGGTCAGGTTGGGGATTTGAACTATTCAGTCGTGTCCCCCTCCGACACATGTTCCGACCCGGCCCCCGATGGTAGCCCCCTCCAAAGTGAAATCGGGTAACCCCACGATGTACCATACACCGAGAGGGTCGCTTACGTTGTGCCGGAGTGTCCGGGGCGCTTCGAAGGGCCCAGTCTAGCTTCGAGATTGAGCGTAAACGCCGTCGTTCCGCTCGTCCACGTCGTAGACTTTGAGAGGCTCGGTCGGCACCGACAGGATTCCTCGACCCATTTTGGTGTAGGCGATGAGACCCGGAACCCGCGCCTTACATACGACCGCGCCCGTGGAGAGGTCGAACTGGGCCTTGTGTAAAGGGCATGTAAGCACCGTGCCGTCGATCTTCCCGTCGGCGAGAGGAAATCTCATGTGACCGCAATTGGCCTGGGTGGCGAACAGCTTTCCTCCCCGGCGAACCAACAGTGCCTGCCCCTGACGTACCTCAACGTACTGAGTCAAACCCTCGGAAGGCTCACCTCGATTCGCAACCCGCTGCCACTCCGCCTCGACCTGCGCCATCTTCGATCTCCATCCGCTCCTATTCACGCTGTGTAGGAAAGGGTTGTGACCCCCGGGTCCCGGCTAGTTCTGCTGCTATCCGCAGCCCTCCCGATGTCTTTGACTGGATCTGTCGCCCTGGAAAGGCGGCTGATGAAGGTCGCCGTAAGGGGGATTTGAACTATTCAGTCGTTCCCGCCTCGGACACCTGGCAAAGGGGGTCCGTTTCGAACGACGCAGTCACCGGGCGAACGGTGTCGATCACTCCGAGAGCGCACGCTCGGTTTCGCGGAGACGACTCGTCATCTCCTCGAGCATACCTCGAAGGAGGGTCGGCTGAGAAAGGGCGAATCCCCAGAACTCCCATCTGGAAAGGACGGCACATTTCGAGGGACGAAGCGCCACGACGTCCGCGGACCGTGGTTGATCGTCGAAGAGGGTCATCTCGCCAAAGAACTGGCCCACTCCCAGGGTGGCGAGCCGACGACTGCCGCGCCGGACCTCCGCCGACCCCTCGAGGATCAAGTACATCGCAATCCCCCCTTCGCCGCGCTTGACCATCGTTTCGCCTTCTGCGTAGGCGAGGACCTTCACCCACTTCGCGAGGGCCCTCAACTGGCGCTGGGAAAGGCTCGCGAGAATGGGAACCTTCCCCAGTCGTTCCGCCAGCGGGCTTGCCGGGAACTCTATCGACCGCGGCACGGAAGCCGGGACTTTCTCCCGGGATTAATACGTAACTCTGGGGAAACGCAGCGACGTAAGGCGAGATTGGCGCGCCCCCGGGGCCTCCAAGATGAGGCAAACGGGGAGGGGATGGGTGACCCTGGGAAGAGTTCACCTCATTTCCAGCCGGCGAGGCTCAGAGGGACTCCCCACTCGGTCACCAGCAGCGTGTGACGAGCGACAACGCATATCTCCCCAGTCGCGGACAGAATCGAGGCCCCGCCCGTTCGGGTCCTTCCCTCTCGACCAATCGCCCAGGCCATCACGATGTGAGGCTCCAAAGGTGTCACAGGAGCCATCTGCTGGACTGCCATTCGTGCGGAGACGACCCGCTCTGAAGAGTCGAGTGGTTCCTGCATGGCCAAGGCCCAGATGCTCGGGCAGTCTAGCGCCGACCAAATGTACTCAGATGCGACCTCGCCGCTTCGCACCGCAAGATCCTGCTTCGGAGTCCAAGGACTCGCCACGGCCTCGCGACCGGCGACGGGGCCCGCAAATATACGCAGCCCGTCCCCCTCCGCCCGCGCCGTTCCACAGGCGAAGCAATTCGGAAACAGGTGCCGACTGAATCCAGGGTACCCGCGTCGTGCCGTTTCGCTCTCCTCCAACGTTACGGCGGTGGGCGCCGGAACGTCCACCCGCAAAGGCCGCGCCTTGGCCAACAGCTCCTGGCCATCCAGAAGCGCGGTCTCCTGACCCCCTAGACCCTCTACCCGCAGACGACGACCCAAAGGAACCGGTCGACGGAAGACCGCCTCGGCCTCTGTCCATTCTCCGGCGAGGAGCCCCCCAACGTAGCCTCCGAGGGCGATTTGGGGAATGCCTTGGAACCTGGGATCGATAACGACTGTGTCGCTCAGCGGCATGGTCGCCCAGCCGGGTGATCCGGGGTCTATTTGGAAATGGGTGCCCTGCCGGACTATCCCTTCGCGTAGTTACTGGCGCCGGCCCAGTCGACAACGACGACCGGGTCATTTCCCACGACCCATGCGTCGTGTCCGGATGGCAGCGCCACGACCTCGCCAGGGCCCGTTTCGAACTCAGAGCCGTCGGCCATCTTGACATGAAGTCGACCGGAAACCTGAAACTGAAAATGGGGCGCTTCGCACCATTCCGTCTTCGCGAGGGGTTTCACGTGGGTGGACCAGCGCCAGCCCGGCTCGAGCGTCAAGCGTCCGACGACCCCGCCTCCAATCTTAACGAGCTCGACTTTCCCTTTCTCGAACTTGCGCACCTCATCTGGCGATGCAAACCCCTTCCGCTCCGCTTTTCCCATGGTGACCCTACTCCGTTCATTCCCCGAACGGGTTCAGATGGACGGGGGGGCCATAGTTCCATCGGTGCTTAGTCCTTATCTACCGAGCTGGTCGCCAAAGGCGTAGGACGACATCTCTCTCAATTCATGGGGTATCCCGATCCTTGGCAGGACGCCATCGCCGTCGGCTGGTCGGACACCCAGCTCGTTAGCGTTGCGCAACCGGCACTGGGTATTGCCGCCCACGAATCCTTTGGGTGAGTTGCGGAGACTGGGCCTCCTGCCCATGGCAGGGGCTTGCTTGACTCAGTCTGCTGGCAAGCAAACGTTCGCGTCCGAGATCCTATGGCAGGGAGAACACGAGTGGGCTACGTCAGTTGAACGAGGGTGGAGAAAACGGGCTCAGCCCTGGGTGACCTCGTGGGCCTCGTCGGCGAGGAGACCGTGAGCCTCCTTGTGCACTCGATTCGCTGCCTCGGGGCTTGGTGCCTCGACCAGGCAAAAGACCGTCTCGTTCTTCTCGTCGACCCAGTAGCTTCGAAAATTCACGCCATGCTTGCCTTGCACTGTGAGATCTTTCGCATGGGCTTGTGCGACGGCTTCGGCGGTAACACCCTTCACCTTGCGGTGAACGTCCATGTAGAGGGGCATGGCGGTCGCAAGCCGCCTTCAAATCAAAAACCTTCGCATTCTGTTCGAAACGAGCTCGTCCTGTGACGAGAGCCTCTGGAGTCGACCATCTGAATCGATGTTCGCCAACGGGCTTCACCAAATTCCGCCAAGGACTCGGCGGACTTCCCGGCGAAGTCGACCGAGAGATGTTCAGCCGGCGGTACTGCTACCCTCGTTCGCGGCGAGCTTGGTCTTGAGCTGCTCGAATTCCGCCGCTAGGTCGGGCCGAAGAGCGGGTAGTTTCAGTTGCTCGAGCTCGGCGACGTGACGTCCGGCGCTCGCGCGGTCCCCGCGAGCGGAGGAAAGTTGGGCGAGCCGAAGTACCACGTCGATCTCATTCAGCGTACTATTCCGTCCCTGGAGCAGTCGGTGCGCCTCGCTGAGGTCGGCCTCCGCGGCGTCGTAGGTGCCCCGGTCCATCGCTACCTGCCCCCGAACCTTTACCGATACGGCCTGGCCGACCCGGTCTCCAATCCGAGAGAGGGTATTGTACGCCTGCTGAGCGTTTTCGGTTGCTTCCTTGAACCGCCGCTCTTCGCGCAGGAGCTCCGCGGTGTGGTAGAACGCCCAGCCGACGCGGCGGGGGTCCTGAGCCTTCGCGCCCAGCCGAATCGCCTTCCCCAACTCGGCAATCGCCTCCTGCCGGATCTGAGGGGTGGATTTGTTGTCGGCCAGCATGTTCCCAAGGAACAGGTGGCCCTGGGCGGACTCCCCGACGGATCCCAACCGGTCGAGCGCTACCGCGACCTGGCGTGCCTCCACAAGCGCCTCCTCCGACTGGCCCATCATCGCAAGGCAGCCCGCTCGCCACAACTGGGCGTGCGCAAGTGCCCGCTCGTTCCCGGCCTCCCGCGCGAGCCGGATCACTTCCATGTGATGGGCGAGAGCCTCCGGATAGCGCCCTTCGTAGTAGAGCGCCAGGCCGAGGTGGGCATGGGCTCCGATGCGGAGGAGCAACTGGTCTTCGAGCTCCGGGGAGGAAAGGACGTTCTCCGCGAGCTCCCTCGCGACGCGCAGGTCTCCCCGGGCGGTCAGGACCTGCGCGAGGTAGATCTCGAGGGTGGCCCGAATGGACGGCGAGATGCGCGGGTCGCCTTTTCCTCCGTCGAGGAAGTCGCGAAGGATCCCTTCCGCCTCCTCCAGACGACCGAGCTGGTAGGTTACGCGCGCGAGCTCGAGGACGAGCTCCGACTCTCCCTTGCGGTCCCCCGGGTCCAGGTCGCGTTGGCTCTCGAGGGCGCGGGCGAGAAAGTCGCGGGCGACGTCTGGCGCCGAGGCGCCCTCGGCGATCTCGGCGGCGATGCGGTCGTACTCGATCGATTTCCGGTCCACTTGGCCGAGATAGAAGTCGCGGGCGAGACCGAAGACCCGGTTCAGGTCCCCTCTGCCCATCGCCTCCCGGGTCTCACCCGCGTGCTGATGGAGGAGGCGGCGGCGGCTCTCGCTGATGTGGCCGTACACCTCCTCCCGGAGCCGATCCTGTGGAAACTCGAGGAGTTCGTCGGTGCGCTCCAGAAGGAACCCCTGACCGACGAGACGGGCGACAACCTTCGTGAGGCGCTCCTCGTTCTCGCCGCTCACACCCAGGAGAAGGCCAAAGGTGAACTCTGGCCCGAGCACCGCGGCGACGTCGAGCGTACGCTGCGCCTCCCTGTCGAGGGGGGGAGACCCCGCCGCCGCAGGGCCCCGAACCTTGCTGCCGGGGCGGGCCCGACGGTCAAGCTGCTGGAGGAGGAGGGGATTCCCACCGGTCTCGGCGAAGCGCCGCGCGACCTCCTCGGGGGAGACTTCCCGGGACGGGTCGTTCATTCGTAGGAAGCTGGCGACCTCTCCCGACGTCAGCGGGTGCAGGACGATCTGTTCAGCGTGGGTCGCGCGCTCAAACCCCTCGAGTCGTACCCGCCCCGGTCCCGAGAGGGAAGCGAATGGACGGCTGGTCGCCAGAATCCAGAGGGGCCGGTTCTGGATCTGGTTTGCGAGGAACTCTATGGCGGTCAGCGACGACTCGTCCGCGCGATGGAGCTCGTCGAGGATGAGGACCGTGGGGCCCCCCTGAGCGAGCTCGAGGAACTTATCGGCGATCCCTGTCAGGACCCGTTCCCGCGACTTCTTGCCCCGCTCTTCGATCTCGTCAAGGGCTTTGAGGAGCCGCTGTTCGATGCCGACCCTGGCAGGAAAGGCCGCCTCAGCAAGGAGGGGGGCGAAGTCGGGGACGGCCTGGTCGCCGTCGAGCGGGGGAGCTTTGTCGGACCTAAGGGCCGGATCGTCGCGCATGCTCTCGAAGGCGGACTGGATGAGCGAGAACGGAGGCGGGTCATCGAGCGCGAGGGCCCGGCCGATCAACAAGCGAATCCCGCGGGCCCGGATGTCCCGGACGTGCTCAGCGACTAGGGTCGACTTTCCGACCCCCGTGTCCCCCACGAGGAGGGTGACTCCGCCCGTGCCCGCCCGTGCGGCTTCCAAGCGACGATGCAGGGCCTCCACCGTCTCCGCCCGGCCAACGAACATGGGCCCGGATCCGGTCTCGGCCGTCATCGGTTCCGCCGTTGAAGAAGGAGTGGTCCGTCTATTTACTTCCGCAGCGAGGACCTCCTCAATACGGAGGTGCTCGGGAGTTCCCGGTAGACTTCACGTCCACCGAACAGTACGCCCGCGAGTGACGGCATCAAGTCAGAAGAGATCGTGCCGGCGCCGTGAGCTCGTTGGATGGCGGTCCCGCCGAGGGCGACCAGAGTTCGCGTCGTTGCGAGCCCCGTGCCTTGGTGCCGTGCCGCCTCAGTCGTCCCATGAACATCGAGGGGTGAGGCACCATTCTCGATAGCGTCCTTTGGTCCGTCAGAGGGTAGCCCGTCTAGCGGCTCTGGACCTCCGGACGGGTCGTCGCCCCCGTAGACCCTCGACCCGTCCGGCCCTTTGGCCCCGGGCACACGGGTCGATTGGGGAATAGACCGGGACATTCTAGATGTCCCGGATGATTAGAACTCCTCTCGTAAACCGGGCTCAACGTACAAATTTTCACACTCCGAGCCAATGCTGTCCCCCAGGGGGAAATGGACATGGCAATGAGCAGCGAGCGCCACGTGAAGCCCATAGAGGAACCGTTGAACGTAGCCCAGCTAGAGGAGGCCGGCGAGAACGTCCTGGAGCGTTTCCGCCAAGACATCCGTGAGGTCGGGTTGGACATGGAGCTGTTCGAGAACCGGCTCCGGAACCTGATGCGCACGTCGCTTCCTCGAACGATCCCGACCCGCTGGGAAGAGGGGATCACTCCGCCGATCGACATCGAGGAAACCCCGACCGCTTACTTGGTCAAGACGAGCCTGCCGGGCGTCCCCAAGGACAAGATTGAGATCCGCTTCTGGGGACAGACTCTGGACGTCAAGGCCGAGGTGGAGCCACCGGTCAAGGAGGCACTGACCAAGAGCTACCTCTACCGGGAACGGACGGAGGCCAGCTACCACCGCCGCATGCGATTCCCCGCGCCGATCCTGCCCGACAAGACCGAGGCTCTGCTCGAGAACGGCATCTTGACCGTCTCGGTCCCCAAGCTCGAGCCGGCGAAGGAACTCCGGATCCGGGTCCGGTAGGAAAACCGATTCCGACGACCCTGGGCGAGAGGCGCGCGAGTGCGACCCCCGCGCCTCCTCGTCCGGGGTCGCCTTGGTAATTACGCGACGAGATTCTCCGGCATCGGAGGGCGCGCGGCGAGGGTATCGGGTTGCCCCTTGTCGAGCGGTGCCACGCTGAACCACGCGGCGAAGGTCGGAGGTCGCTCGGGTCGACAGGTCGACTGGTGGTCGAGCACCGGCCCCGAGACGGCGAGCAGGGAGGCGTCGAGGCTCACGTGGAGTTGATGCCCGCACGGGAGCGAGACCACGCGCCGGGTTCGGGGGCTCGACGAGACCGACTCTTCGATGCTATTCATTCTGGTTCCTCCACATAGGTCAAATCCGAGGGGTGGCGGCGGAGGCGGCGCGTACCGACGCCCACGACGAGGGCGACCAGCCCCGCTCCGCCCGCGACGGCGGCGTAATCATACAACGGAAGGCCGAGCACCCGGGTGCCCGGGGTGATCCCCAGTGTGGCCTGGTAGGTAAGGACGAAAGCCCCCCCGACCCCCGGCCCGAGAGTGAGGGTCGTGGTCGCGATGGCGGAGGTAATCGTTGTCTGGGCTGAGACCGCGACCGAGGAACCCCCCGTCGCGTTCGCGGAGGCACCGGCCTCGAAGTACTCCAACGATTGGCCGTTGGTCGTCCGGACGCTCTCGACACGGGGACTCGTGAGCGACCCGACGACGAGGTGCTCCGTCGTGGTGAAGGCGGACCAGATCGGCACGACGAGCGCGAGCGTATCCTGCGTGTTCTGCCATGGCCACCCGTGGATCGAGAGCTGGAACGAGACCTGGTCGGCCTGAGATGCGCCGGTCGGGTTCCGGTGGAGGGTAAAGTTCACGGTGACCTGGACGGCGCCGACCACGTGGGACGGCGTGCCGGGGCTCGTCACAGGGACCGAGTCGGAGTAGTTCATCACGAACGCTGTCGCCGTACTGTCGTCCACCGGATTCCACGTGACGGAACTCATGACCGCGTTCGTGACGGGCGTTCCCGACGGCGAGAGCTCGGCGATCTGGTCGAGGCCGGCGCTCATGCCGGTTCCGTTCAAGTCCGTCGCCGATACGGTGACCGAGGGTTGGGTGTCATTGAACACGCAGAGGACGGTTCCGTTGCTCCAAGAATAAGGTCCGTAGTCGGAGTACGCGGCCCGGGCGGGCGTTACCGCCACGAGGGCCGCCACGGCGAGCAGGACGAGGAGCGTGCCCACCCGCGGGAGCGTCCGGGAGAGACGGACGCGCGGAGTTCCGCGGGGGAGGGGTACGCTCCTCATCGGGAGGGTCCACGGAGGGGACGTATCACCTCGTTTTTGGTGCGGGGGCGAAAATCGATGGTCCAATCCCGAAACCTTCACGGACGGAAGACCTCCGACCAGGTCTCGAGGAGACGGTCGACCCAGCCATCAGCGAAGCCGGATCGATAGGCCACGAGGAGCCGGACCACGCGGTCCCGGTCCACGATGCTGAATGTACGAAACCGTTCCCGGCGTCCCGACTGGACGAGCCCCGTCTCCAGGAAACGGCGCAAGTGGATCGACAGCCGGCCCGGACTCAGCCCGGTGCGTTCCTGGAGTTCAGGGACGGTCACGTCGGAGACGGTCAACAGCGCGCCGAGTACTCGCCGCGAGGCCTCCGAACGGGCGAGCCGCAGGAGCGTCCGGTCCCCCAGCGGAACGGTGGCGGCGAAGTAGTAGTCCTGATGACCGCCCTGTTCCCGATGAACAAGGCCTGCCGTGACGAGGCGGTCCAGATGGTACGTGGTCTCCCCCCACGCCATCCCCGTCTGCCGCTGAATCTCGCGACTACCGAGACCCGGTGACCGGACGACCACCGTGTAGATTCGGCGACGAGTCTCGAGCGCGAGGAGGTCGTCCTCCATCGCTCACGTTCGGCGGGGGAGTAGGGCCGTGCCCAACAAGAAAAGCGCCGCCGCCAGTACCGAGGATCAGCACCGGCCAGGAGGGGTTGTCGAACTCGGAGGGTCCTCCCGGGAGCTGTCCCCAAGCCCAAAGGAGTCCCACGAGCAGCAGGCTGACGTTGGCGCCCGCCACCAGGAGCAGCCGAGGATCTCGGGCTCGCGACCAAGCTCCGAGCGCGACGACCGAGTTAACGACTGAGATGCCCGCGATCAGGGCGGCGACGAACAGCTCGGGGAGGCCCATGCGACGGGCATCCCGAGCCCGCCCACTTAACCGCTTGGTTGCGCGAGAATCCCCGTACTCTGACCCGCATGCCTACTTCCGTACGCGACGGGGTGGTCGCTGAGGGTTGAACTCCTCGGCGCCATCGCCTCGGCCAGCTCGGAGCAGACCCCGGTCATCGCGACCGGCCGATGCTCATTCGGCCTTCAGGTACTTGGAGGCGACGAGCGTCCCGATGACGCCCATGAGCAGCGCGAAGATCGCGAGGTAGGCCAGATAATTCCAGTGGGCAATGCCGGAGATGAGGATGTCCCGACCGAAGAGCGCCGAGTAGGTGACCGGGTTCCAGTTCGAGATGGCCTGCATCCAGGACGGAAAGTTGGTCGCGGGGAACAACGAGCTGCTCGCGAACATCAGCGGCATCGTGATGAAGTTCGAGATGACCCCCGGCGTCTGCCAGTCGGTGCTGGAGGCGGTCACGGCGAGGAACATGCAGGAGAAGCCGAACCCGAGGAGGACCAAGCCGAGAATCCAAGCCCCCCACAGGAACGGATCCCCGCTGAACCGGACCCCGAAGAGCAGGGCCGCCGCCACCATGACCGGGATCTGCACAATGCCCCGGGTGGCGGAGCCCAGCGCCTTGGCCAGGAAGACCGTCGCCCGGCGGGTCGGTGTGAGCAAAATCCGCTTCATGTAACCGAACCGCTTGTCCTGGATCGTGCTCATCGAGCCGAACATCCCTATGGTGAGCATCGAGGTCGAGAGAACGCCGGGCAGCAGGAACTGAAGGTAGCTCTGGATGTGGGTGTGGAGGAGTGCGTCGAGCGCGCTCAGCGGAACGTTGGCAAAGCTGCTCCCGAAGAACAGGAGCCACATGAACGGCTGCACGATCGTGATCACGAGCACCCAGGGGTTCCGGAACGTTCGGAGCAGCTCTCGCGCGTAGAGCCCCTCGAACTGGCTCCCTTGGCCGAAGATTGGACCGGTCGGCGCCTCGGACGGCTTCGTTATCGTCGCAAACTTTGTTTCGCTGCTCATTGCCGGGCTCTCCGGACGGTGGCGTAGAACTTCCGATAGTCGTGGACCTCGCCGGTGTCCTCCTCGATCTTCCGTCCGGTCAGGTCCAAGAACACCGTCTCGAGGCTGGGTCTCTCGACGTTGATCCGGCGGATGTCGTGCGTATCGACGTGGGAGAGGAGGTTCGGCAGCACCTCCTCGGCCGACGTGGCGCGCAGGATCCAGGTCTTCCCCTGGGTCCGGACCTCGGTCACGCCGGGGATCGCCCGAAGCGTCGCCTCCGTGACATTCTCACTTGTCTCGAGTTCGATGAAATCGCCCTTCACCCGGGATTTGAGGGCGGAAGGCGTGCCCGTCGCGACGAACTTCCCATGGTCGATGATCGCGATCTGGTCACAGAGCGCGTCAGCCTCTTCGATGTAGTGGCTCGTGAGGAGGACCGTGATCCCGAACTCCTTGTTGACGCCGGTGATGAGCTCCCAGAGCATCCGGCGCGTGCCGGGGTCGAGTCCGATCGTGGGCTCGTCCATGAAGATGACCGACGGCTGGTGGAGGAGCGCGAGCGCGATCTCGAGCTTCTTCCGCATGCCCGTGGAGTAGGTGCCCACTTTGTCCTTTTGCCGGTCCGTCAGGTCGAAGTAGCGGAGCAGGTCGTCGGCGCGAGGTCGCCAGTCCTTGAGGCGCTGAAACTTCGCCTGGAGCCAGAGGTTCTCCATCCCGGTGAAATCGTCGTCGAGGATCACCTCGGCCGCCACCCACCCAATCCGGGCCTTGACCTCCATCGGTTGGCGGCGCACGTCGAACCCCGCGACCATCGCTTCGCCGGCGGACAGGTCGCTCAGCCCCGTAAGGAGCTTGATGATCGTCGTCTTGCCGGCGCCGTTCGGACCCAAAAGGCCGAACACCCCGCCCGCCGGCACTTCCATGTCGATATGGTCGACCGCCGTGAGCTTGCCGTAGACTTTCGTCAGGTCGTGCGCCCAGATCGCGTCGGAGTCGTGGGCACCGATCACCGAGGGCCTCCCTGCACGGAGGACCGCCGCGGCGCTTTCGCCACTCGCATCTGCCGGACCGCGCGCTGGAGCTCGACCAGGAGCGTCCGGCGAAGATACGCGCGTTCCGCAGCCGTCAGCTCTTCCTCCTCGCCCCCGACGAGGGCCTCCCCCATGGCCACCGCCTGACGCACCCGCCGGAGGGCGCTCTCGACCCGCTGTTCCGGCTCCATCATGTCCCACATGAGCCGCCACGAGCCTCCGAACCGCTCCGCCCACTGTGTCCGAGCGGCCCGGATCTCCGAAAGATGGCGCCGGCCCGTGGCGGTGATGAAGTATAGTCGTCGAGCGCCCCGGCGTTCCGCGCGGACCAATCTGCGAGCCTCGAGTGACCGGAAGGCGGGATAGATGGCTCCTGGACTCGGACTCCAGAGCCCATGGCTCCGGCTGGCAATCTGGGTGGCGAGCTGGTGAGCGTAGATGGGGGTGCGGTCGAGTACGGTGAGGGCGTAGTGCCCCAGAAAGCCCCGCTGCCAACGCGGGGTTCGGTCGCGACTCCTGCGAGTCACGGTCACGCGACTGGCCGGGTGTACTTAACGCTGCGGGGCCTGATATCGATTGAGTATCGATATCATAAATTTGCTCGGTGCTACCGAGGGAATCGCGGGGGATCTGTTCCGAGAGGGGGTTAGCGAGCGGCTCGCTGGGCGAGCAGGATGAAGACCACTCGCACGACGAGTGTGACGGCAAAGAACAGGATGAGCACGAAGAGGAGTTCCCAGATCAGGGTGGGTCCGGTGATCTTCTGGAGCGCCTTCGTACCGACCGCTTGGAGGATCGCGAACACCGCGACCCACCCGACCAGGTCGGTGATGACCTCGAGGCCGAGGCGTCCCCAGGAGGGCTGTCGGATGCGTCCGTCGGTAGGGGCTTCCATGGTTGGCCGAGCCAGGCGGACCTGCTCCTCCACCCTCACTCGGAGGTGGTTGATGGTTCTGTTGGCCGGAGGGTTGAGGTGGGGGAACCGTTCGCCGCAGCCCCATCGGTATTAGATAGGCCGGTCTGCGATGAGAAGGTTGGCCCTTGGCCAGGAGGTTCTCGGTGGTATGACGCTCGGAGTGTTCCGCACGGCCCCGAGAACCGCCTAGCCGGACTTCGTCGCGCCGGGTCCTTGTTCTCGCTCGCCGATCGGCCCTCCGGGGGCCATCGATTCTTCCGGTCTCGGACCGGTCAATCAAATGCCGAACGAGCCCTATCTGGACAAGAGCGTGCGCTGGCGGATCGAGACCGGTAACGTGGACTTCCACGAGCCCGGCTACCGCGACGTAGCGGACGCCATCCTCGACGCGGGCCTCGCCACGGAGGTCCTACAACGAATCGGTTCCGGTAAGGAGGCCGATGTCTACCTCTGCCTCGATGGTCGGCGCCGACTCGCGGTGAAGTCCTATCGGCTCTACCGGTCGAGCCATCGCGGAGGGCGGCCCATCAAGCTCGAGACGATGGGCCAGCTGGCGTCGCGGGAGTACGAGCTTCTGGTCTACGCTTGGCGAAATCGGGTGCGCGTGCCGGAACCGGGTCGGCGAGTGGAGAACATGCTCTCCATGGAGTACCTCGGAACGCTGGAGGGGCCCGCCCCTCGTCTGCAAGAGATCGTTCCCTCACATCCGGCCCAGTTCGCGGCCGAGACCCTCCAAGAAATCGAGCGGCTCGCCGATGCAGGCATCGTGCACTCGGACCTGAGCCCATTCAACATCCTTGTCGTGCGCGATCATCCCTGGATCATCGACCTCGCGGCCGGTGCTCGCGTTGATCGCCTTGGGTGCTCTCCCTGGAGGCGTTTGGAGGAAGCTTCCCTCGCGCTCCACCGGGGAATCGACGCCCTTGCCCGGTACTTCCGCAAGCATGGGGAGGAGGTCGACGCGGAGGCTTTCGTGCGGGGCCTGGTAGCTAAGCTCGACCGATTCGGCATCCTTGCGTGACTTCATCTGGGGTCCCTTCCCGCCCCGGCCGCACCTGGCTTGTACCGGCACAGAGTCGGTCGCGGGGATATCCATGGACACCCCGGCACAACCCACGCCTCCACCATCCGGCGTCCGCCTGCCGGCCATCGTGGCGCTATTCGCCGGCGTGTTCGCCCTCGAGATCATGTGGACGACGGCCGAGATCCTCCTCCCTCTCATCGGGGTCTCGTTCCACGTCGGGGTTGCACAGCTGGGTCTCGTCGTGGCCGGCTTCCCCATCGGCTACGCCGCGACGTCGCTGCCGTCGGGCCTCGCGGTGCTCCGGTGGGGACACCGGACCACCCTCGTACTCGGATTGCTCCTGATGGGCATCGCCGGCCTCGTCTCCATCGCCGCCACGTCCGCCCCGGAACTCGCGGCGCTGCGCATCGCGGCCGGAGCCGGGGGAGGGCTGTTCTTCGCCCCGTCGCTCGCGTTCCAGGCCGAACTCCTCCCCGTGCGGTTCCGCTCGCTCGTGCTCGGACTCTTCGTGAGTACCGGCCTCGGCTTCGGGGGAGCGCTTGGGTTCGTCCTGGGATCCCTCTGGGGCCCCACGTATGGGTGGGCACTCGTGTTCGGCGTCGCCGCCTCTCTGTCGGTCGCGGTGGCCGTCGTCTGCGCGCTCGCCCTCCCCGCTCTCCACCATCCCGACGCCCCCCAGCGACCGCTTGCCCGGCTCGCGACGGCGAAACGAGTTCTCCGCTCGCGCTCGGTCTGGGGGATTTCGCTGGGTTTCGCTGGGATCTCGATGGCGATCGCAGTCGGCCTCGACTACATTTCCACGTTCCTCCACGCGGTGCATCCGGGATGGGGAATCTCCCTTGCCGGGCTCCTCGGCGCGGCCTCGCTGGCCTCCACGATTCCGGGTAGCCTGTTCGGAACCTGGGCCAGCGAGCGGGGTACGGACCGACGGGTGGTGGGTGGGTTGGTCGTTGTCGTGTTCGGGGTCCTGGGCGCGACGATCCCATTTCTTGACGCCGCCGAGCTGGTCGCGGATTTCGTGGGCCTGGGTTTCCTGGCGGGGGCGACCCTCCCCATCTTCTTCGAGATGCCGTCGCACATCCCGGAAGTGCAAGGCGGCGGCACGGCGGTCGCGATCGGGTTCCTGGAGACGAGCCAGACCGTGTTCCAAGGCGTCGCGGCGCTCTTGTTCGCCCTCGCCGTGCTGCTGAGCGGCTACACCTGGAGCTGGATCGCCTTCGGGGTGCTGGCCATCGTCACCCTCCCCGCGTTGGCATTGGTGGTTCCGAACCGCGCCGCGCCCACCCCTTCTTGACCCCGGGGGACGCCCGACCGGGCAGAGGCCGTACGGACCTTAGCGAACGATTAAGTAGGCCGGTCCGGACTCCGGGCCGGGTGATTTTCTGAAGGCGAATGTCTACCGCGGACCGTACCAACTGGCGATCGAGGACAAGCCGAAACCCAAGATCAAGGACTCCACCGACGTCGTGCTCAAGATCACGGCGAGCTGCATCTGCGGCTCGGACCTCCATCTGTACCACGGATTGATCAGCCCGGACCTTCCCGGCCAGACCCTCGGCCACGAAAACGTGGGGATCGTCGACGAGGTCGGCAGCGCGGTCCATTGGGTCAAGAAGGGAGACCGCGTGGTCGTCCCTTTCAACATCAGTTGCGGCGCGTGCGAGTTCTGTAATGCCGGCCTCTGGTCCATGTGCGACAACGCCAACCCATTCTACCCGAAGGGACCCGGAGCGGCCTTCGGGTACGCGAAGCTGCTGGGGGGCTTCGACGGCGGACAGGCGGAGTATCTCCGCGTTCCGTTCGGCGACACGATGTGCCTTCAGATCCCGGACGGAGTTCGCGACGACCAAGCCGTGCTCCTCGCCGACATCTTTCCGACCGGATACTTCGGCTGTGACATCGCGGGAGTCAAGCCGGGTCACATCGTTGCGGTCGGCGGCTGCGGGCCGGTGGGCCTCATGGCCCAGATGGCGGCCCTCCTGCGGGGGGCGGCCAAGGTCTACGCCTTCGACCGGGTACCGGAACGTCTCGCGATGGCCAAGAAGATCGGCGCCACGCCGGTGAACGTCGATAAAGAGGACCCGGTCCGGCGCGTTCTCGACGACACCGACCAGGCGGGAGCGGACGCCTGCGTCGAGGCCGTCGGCTACGAGGCCACCGGGAAAGGCGTCATGGCGCCGGGCCCGAAGGTCGAGGCGAAACCGCTGGTCGTGCTCGAGACGCTGATGAAGGTCGCCAAGAAAGGGGCGATCATCGGAATGCCGGGGCTGTTCGCCCCGACGCCCCAGGACAAGGAGGGACGCGTGAGCTTCCCGCTAGGCGCAGCGTTCACCCGGGAGCTGGGCTTCCGAATGGGCCAGTGTAACGTGAAGAACTACAACCGGTACCTGATGCGCGCGATTGAGAACGGCCGGGTCGACCCGTCGATTGTCATCACGCACCGGGAGCCGCTCGAGAACGCACCCAAGCTGTACGAGCAGTTCGACAAGCGGCTCGGCGGCATCATCAAGGTCGTCCTGAAGCCGTAGACCCACTCTGCCCAACCCTTTCCGGCCCCCTCCGGTGGGTCCACCTCCCCGGGCCGCAGAACCGCTTTCCGGAAGAGGTAAGTAGCCCATCCCGCTCCCCGGCTTCGAGGGACATCATATGGCAGACATCAGCCACACACAGGCTTGGGCCGCACTCGAAGCCGCGATGAAGAAGGCGCAGGAACTGAAGACCAAAATGGACATCGCGGTCGTCGACGCCGGCGCGAACCTGAAGGGATTCATCCGGATGGACGATGCCTGGATCGGCAGCATCGACATCGCCCACAAGAAGGCAAAGACGGCGCGATTCTTCAACATGAATACCGGCGAGATTGGGAAGCTCTCCCAGCCCGGCGGACCGCTCTTCGGGATCGAGCACTCCAACGGGGGCCTCATCAGCTTCCCCGGGGGCATCCCGATCAAGAACGCGCAGGGAGAGATCATCGGCGCGATCGGCGTGAGCGGCAGCACGGTCGAACACGACCACGCCGTCGCCGAGGCCGGCGCGAAGGCCGTTCACTGAGCCCCTTTCCCCGCGGGGCGGTTTTCCGCCCCGCGGCCCCATTCGATTGAAAGGTCCCCGGACATTTGGGGGACGGCCATGAAATTCCTTTACACCGGCATCGAGGTCACGGACCTCGAACAGTCGATCCGCTTCTACCACGAGGGCCTCGGCATGGAGGTGGCCGGCCGAGGACTGGTTGCGGCCACGGGCGGAGAGACCGCCACCCTCCACACCCCCGGCGCGGAACAGATGCTGGAGCTCAACTGGTACCCGTCTTCGAAGTACACCCCGGGAAGCGAGCTCGACCATCTCGCCTTCGAGGTCGACGACGTAGAAGCCACGGCATCCCGCCTCGTGGAACTAGGGGGTCGCGTGGTCCGGGAGGTCGAGCACGAGCCCGACTACGACCTCGCTTACGTGACCGACCCCGACGGCGTCTGGATCGAAATCGTGCACCCGAAAAAACGGCGTCACCGAGGCGGCGCCGGGGCGCCTCCGGGCGCACGGTCCACGATGAACAGGTAATGCGTCTCCGGGCGCCGTTCCAGCTGGAGCCGTTCGAACCCGGCTCCGGAGAGCATATCGCACCGCGCCTCGGAGAAGAACGTGTGGGCGACGTGGGCTCCCGGCGGGCCTCCCTGGTTGGGGGGCACCATCGCGACCTTCTCCCGGAGCGGATGGGTATCGTCCCGGACGCACCAGAGATGAAGGCCGCCGGGGCGCAACGCCCGGTGGATGGCGGCGAACAACCGGACGAGCTCCTCCTCTGAGAACGTCTCGTAGAGCACGAGCCCGAGTACCGCCGACAGGCTGCCCGCGGGGAGGCCCAACAGAAAGCGCTCGGCGTCGCCCTGCTCTATGCTTCCACGCGACGAGACCTCTTCGGGCAGTGCGGCGAGGAGCAAACGAGCGATCCGGACCGCTTCGGGAGAAAAGTCCACACCGCGGACCCGGAAGCCGCTCTCTAGAAGGAACCCAAGGTCTCGGCCAGCACCGGACCCGATCTCGACCAGGTCCTTGCCGGGGACCGAACCGAGCAACGGAAGCGCCCACCGGATGAAACCGCTCGGTCCGACGCCCAGCTGCCCCTCGACGGTGGACCAGTAGAGGTCCCATGCCGTGGACCGCCGGTCGTCGGCCACGCCCGAACTATCTGGCCCCCGGCTCTTCTACGTTCGGGCGCGCCGGGCCTCGAGGGTCTTGTCCACATCCTGCAGGAATGCGGCGACGGACGCCATGAACGTCTCCCGCTCCTCCCAGAACGGCGTGTGGGAGCTCTTCTCGAAGGTGATCCGACGCGAGCCGGGGATGCCCGCGTGGATCTGCTGGGCGACGGCCGGTGTGACCTCGTCGTAGCGCCCGCCGGTCACGAGCGTAGGGACCCGGATCCGGGGGAGGTCGGGGACGAGGTTGATGTTCCGTATCGTCCCTGTAATCGTGAATTCGTTGGGGCCGTTCATGTACCGGTAGACCGGTCGTTCGTCGGCGAGCTTGAGGGTCCGAGTCAATTCCGGGGGCCACTCGGGCAGCCGACACACGTACGTGTGGTAGAATCGGTCGGTGGCCCGGAGGTACTCCGGGTGGGTCAATTCGCCGCGACTGAAGTGCAGATGAATCGCCCGCGCGTCGTCCGCCGGGAGCTCGTCGATCAGGCGGTTCATCTCGGCCGAGGCGAACGGCACGTCGGGTAGGCCTCCGATGGTGACCAGACTGCGCAGATGCTGCTGGTACTTGATCGCGTAGGCGAGTGCAAGGAGACCCCCGTAGCTGGACCCGATCAGATGCACCTGTCCGAGCCCCAGCGCGGTCCGAATCCCTTCGGTCTCCTCGACATGATGTTCCAGGGTGAACAGGTCCGTCCCCGGCGGTATCTCTGACCGCCCGCACGCGAGCTGGTCAAAGAAGACGACCCGGTACCCCCACCGCGTCAGGTCCCGCAGGGGTAGGAGGTAGTCGTGACTGCCTCCGGGCCCGCCGTGAAGGGCCAGCACGGTGGCCTTGGCGTCAGCGGCCCCGGCCGAACGGTAGTACAAGTTGTATCCAAGAATCTTGACGAATCCTTCCTGATCGTCCATAGAACCCCTTAGCCGCGGGGCGAAGAGTGGCCCTTAGATGAATTCCACGGTGCCTCCTTTTTCTCCCGATGGGAAACCTCTTTCCGCCGGGGGGCGGCCGATGTGCGCTACGGCGAAAGGCACGTTCCTTAAGTGTGAAAAATGGGTACACAACAAGGATAGGAGTACGGCCATGAATTGCTCAGGATGCGGCGCGGATGTGCCGGCAGGAGCCACCGCCTGCCCGGCATGCGGCCGGCCGGTGATGATGCCTCCGCCTCTGCCGCCGGCGGGCTCCTCTCGACTGACCACCCCGATCCGGAAGGTGGCCAGCGAGACCCTCGAAGCCACGAAGAGCGTCGCGCACGAGGTCAAGAAAACAGGAAAGGCCGCCCTGGGTGAGGCGAAGCTCGCCGTCCGCGATGTAGGCACCCTTACGCGCCAGGCCGTCGACGAGGTCGGCAAGGGCCTCGAGAGCGTCGGCAAGGAACTCCAGAAGGCCCGCAAGAAAGGGAAGTGACCCGCGGTACGGCCGGCCGTTCCGAGCGCCGCGAGTCCCGCAGGACATGATCCTCCATCGGGGCGAGAAGATCCTGACCCAGGGCCCCGCCACGTCGCTCACGCACGACAAAGCGACGGGGCTCTTGTTTCTCACGAACTATCGGCTCGTCTTCGAGGCAAGCCGTTCCGGGCTCCTGCGCCCCGGTTCCACCTCGACGCTCCTCGACCTGCCGCTGGAGCAGGTGAGCGACGCCCACGTCAATCGACCCCGGCTACGGATCCGGTTTCTCGATTCTTCCCGGCTCCGATTTCAGACGCACCGGGGGGAGGTGGACTTCGTCGTCGACCACCCCGAGGTCTGGCGTCAGTACTTCGCGGACGCCAAGCGCGAGACGTACCCTCCGTCCCACTCGCCGGCCGCCCCCGCCATCACGGTGCACGTGAACGTCCCGCCCGCCCCCCCGGCGTCGACGATCCACATTCGTTGCCCGTACTGCCGGACGACCTACGATGAGGCCCGGGGCCGTTGCCCGACCTGCGGTGCGACGGCCTAGACCGTAGCCCCGCGGGGCCTCATGATCCCTGGAGAAGGTCGTCGATGAATCCCACCGGTGGCGCGCCAAACCCCAAGAGCCGGTCGTGGAAGGCCCGCAGCGACCCGCCAAACTGGCCGGACAGGTGCTTGGTGCGCGCATCGAGGATCGCCAACTTCCCGAGCGTGTATCCGAAGTAGGCCGGGTCGAACGTTCCCCGACCCGCCTCCCGTTGCGCAACGATCGGCTCGCAGTACCCCTCATGCTCGAACACCGCGGTGGCCTCCCCGACCGTCATCCCCTGCGTGTGCAGTCCGACCGATGCGATCATTCGGCAGTCCCGGAGCAGGGCGTCGTACAGCTGGGCGGCCTCGGCTTCCGGAGCGCCGGCCCCGAGCCCTTGCTCGACCACGAGCTGCTCGGCGTAATGCGCCCACCCCTCAACGAACGCGTTGGAGAGGAATGTTTTCCGGACCAGACTACCGGCGGATCGGCGGAGGTGCAGGTACTGGAGGTAGTGGCCGGGGTAGACCTCGTGGACCGTGACGTTCCTCAGCACAGCGTCGTTGAAGGAGCGTAGCCACTCTTCCTGCGTCTCCGGCGGCCAGGCTGGATCGACGGGGGTCACGAAGTAGATCCCTTCCTCCCCGGTCGTATCGAACGCTCCCGGCGGGTTCATGCTGGCGGTGGACCACGCGCGGGTCTCCCCGGGCGTCTCCTCCACCCGGCAGACCGCGGGCTCCGGAATCGTCGCGAGCTCCTTCTCCCGCACGAACATTTTCGTCTCAACGACAAAGTCACGGGCCCGCGTGAGGAGCTGTCCGGCGGTCGGATGGGTCCTCGCGGCACGCTCGAGGAGTCCCTTTGAGTCGGTCGGGGGTTGGGCTGCGGCCGCGATGGTCTTGAGACGTGTCTGGTTGCGCTCCAGGTCAGCCCGGCCGGCGGCGAGTAGGTCCGTGAACGGCGCGCGGACTCTCTCGCGCACCCAGAGGAGCTTTTGGTACCGTTCGGGCCCGAGGGCGAATTCTTTCGTGGCCCGAGGAAGCCACTCCTTCTCGAGTCGGTCTGCGAAGGCCTGCAAGGCGGCGAAGGCGGGGTCACGGACCTCCCGGATCCGCTCCATCGAAGCGTCGCTGAACGATCGCACGAGTGGCTCGACGTCGCGGTAGTTCGTCTGGATCCCCTGCGCGATTGCAATCGCCAGCCGGATGAATGGGGCCGGCACCTCCGGGTCGAGGCGGTCGAGGCCCGTGCTCAGGAACGTGGGGACGCCGGCGAGGTGGCGACGCATCGCTTCGATCCGTACGGGAAAGGGCGCGTACGCCCGAACAGTGTAGGCAGTGAGCGAGAGTCCCCCGACGTAGACCATCGGGTTCAGGTCGTAGTCCCGGGAGTCGCGCAGGTCGAACAGCGGACTCTCGAGGGTCATCTCCAGCAGCATTCGATCGTACCGACGATCGGCGGCGAGCCCATCGGTCGACAGCTCCCGGAGCCGGTGCAGCAGGGTGTCGGCGCGATGCGCCCAGCGATCCGATGCGTCCCGGCTCAGGTCCGGAAGCTTTCCGTCGTACTCGTGGAGGCCGAGGGCGACCGCCGACCCGGGGGCCAAGAGGAACAGATGGTCCACGACCTCATGTTCCAGGGCATCGAATTCCGACGCTTGATCTGAGCTTCCCAGTCTCCCACCGTCTCTGTGGGGGGCGGAACCGCCCCTCGAAGACACCGGACTCGCTCGCGCGAGAAAAGAGTGGCGGGTCGATTGGGCCGGGGGAAGCCCCCTCGGGGTCGCCGGAGGGGGAGGTGGGTCATTCGACCCATGTCATCTGGCATTTCGGACAGTGATGGTCCTCGAGCGGCGTTCCACAGAGGAAGCACTCGGCGGGGGGTGCGACGGGTGTGACCGGGGTCGCGGGAGATGCCGCGGTCGGCAGTGGAGGGGGAGGGGGGGAGGGAGTCGGCTCCGGTTCCGGGGCCGGTGCGTCCGGCTGCGTCGCCTGGTCGGCGGGCGGAGATTCGGCGGACTCCGCGACGGGCTGTGAGGGTTCCTTCGCCGGCGCGTCCTCGTCGCCCTTCTTCTCCTTCCGGAACCGTTTGAACAGGAAGACCATTCAGCCTCGCGAGGCTCCACGGGGCTTTACCCTTCCGTTTCGCGCTCCTCCATTGCGAGGCTGCCCTGCTCGGCGGGTCGCCGGCATAGGCTTTAGGCAGTGCCTAGATGGCTGTCGTCGTGAGTGGAACGCCGAGTGAACGGGTGAAGGAATTAGGCCTCACCTTGCCTCCTCCCCCCAGTCCGGCGGGAACGTACTCCCCCGTCGTGATCGACGGGTTGCAGGCGTGGGTCTCCGGTCAGATCGTACTCAAGGAGGGCGTCATCCTCCACCCGGGCTTGGTAGACCGGGACGTATCTCCGGACACCGCGAAGGAGGTGGCCCGGCACGCCTCGCTCCAAGCGCTAAGCGCGCTCGCGGCCGTCCTCGGATCTCTCGACCGGGTACGCCGGATCATCCGGGTGGCGGTCTACGTCGCCTCCGTTCCCACGTTCACCCGTCAGCATGAGGTGGGGAACGGCGCGACCGAGGTCCTGACGCAGATCTTTGGCGAAGCCGGCCGGCCCGCGCGGGTGGCGATGGGAGTCGCGGCCCTGCCGCTGAACGCCCCCATCGAAGTCGAGATGGTTGTGGCCCTCACCGAGGCCTGACGCGACCCGTGCCGCAGTCTGAGTGGCCAGGCGTCTTGCGCCGGGGTCGAGAACTGTACACCCGGAATCTCCGGCCAGGGGAGCGGGTGTACGGAGAGGAACTCGTCGTCGAAGACGGTGTGGAGTACCGGCATTGGGACCCCTGGCGTTCGAAGCTGGCGGCGTACCTTCTGAACGGTGCCACCCGGTTACCGTACGACCATCCTCGGAGAGTGCTGTACCTGGGGGCGGCCCACGGTACTACACTCAGTCACCTTTCCGACCTGCTCCCCGACGCTCAGCTGTTCGGGATCGAGAAAAGCGCCGGGTCTTTCGGCGCCTTCCTCGCCCTGGCCCGTCGGCGGTCGAACCTGTTTCCGATCCTCGCCGACGCGCAACTCCCCGAGCGCTACCAGGCCGACGTCGGACCGGTGGACTTCCTGTACCAGGATATCGCTCAGCGCAACCAGGCTGACGTGTTCGCGGACAACGCGGCCGCCACCTTGTCTGCCTCCGGCAGCGCGCTGCTGATGCTGAAGGTCCGGTCGGTGACGCAGCGTCGGCCCGTGGCCGTCGTAGTCACGGAGTCCCGGACCGCCCTGACCCGTCAAGGCCTGCGGGTGGTGGACCAACGGTCGCTCGCTCCTTTCTCCCGCGACCACGTCGCCCTGGCTGTGGTCCGGGCGTGACCATCCTCCACCGTTCAACGCTGGCTCTCGGGGAAAATACCCCGAGCCCAGTCCCTGCTCGGGTGGTCGTCTGCCGAATAGGGATCGATTCGTTCGCCATACGGCGCGCTCCCTGCTGAAGGCAGAATTGCGCCGGGCTCTGGGAGCGGGTCTCGCAACCCTGTTCGCGCTGCTCTCGACGGGGTTACTCGTCGCGGGCGCCAGCGGGACGGGGACGATTCCAGTGAGCATAGTGAGCTCCGCCAATCCAGCCGACGCGGCGCTTCCCTTCGAGCTCGTCGCGAAGGCGGTCTCAGCCGAGGTTCCGGTCTTCTACAACTGGACGGATAGTCTGGGCGGCTCGAACGATGAGTCGACGTGGGACCTGGATGTCGAGGTTCCTGGAAACCTGACCGTTACGCTAGAAGTGAGCGATGCCTCCGGGGACCGCGGCGAGGCCACGCTCACCATAGTAGTTCGACCCTCGCCGTCCGTGACCGTCAGCTCTCCCTTGACGCAGGTCGACGCTGGGGTTCCGGCTCCGTTCTTCATCGACGTCGTCGGCGGCGTTCCGCCACTCCGGGCAAACTGGACCCCCTCCGGCGGAGGCCCCGATGGAAACGCGAGCTGGCCCACCGACGGAAACTATTCCGAGGAGGTCAATTTCTCGGAACCAGGATCCGGGTGGATTCTCGTTCGCGTCGTCGACGCGCTCGGGGATCCCGCCACCGCTGACGAGCTCGTTAGCGAGGTGGCGGGCCCGGGGTCGATCACCCTCGCGACGAACGGATCCATTGGAGAAGTTGGAGCGCCGCTCGAGATTGCCGTCGATGTGGACCAGGGTGCTCCCCCATTCCGTTGGTCTCTCTCCAGCTCTCTGCCGATCACCGGCAACGCAGGGCCCCTTGGCGTCTTCCCTTCGGACGGGATGTACCGATGGAACATCTCCTTCGCCTTCTCCGGCGTCGCCGTTCTGAACCTGACCTCGATTGACGCGGTGGGTACCTTCCTGACGGCCACGACGGACGTCACAGTGGGGTCACCCCTCTCCGTTCATGTGACCACTCCGAGCCTGGGAACCGCAACTCCCTTCGAGGTCAGCGCAAACGTCTCCGGTGGCTTCGCGCCGTACGCATACCAGTTCCGACTCTCCGATGGGGAGGGGTCCAACGGGACCCTGACCTCTCCAGGATTCGTCTCGACGACCTTCGGTCCTCCGCCGGACGGGAACTACACCGTCGAGGTCCGAGTGACGGACGACCTGGGACAGACTTCGATTACGACCGAATTCTTCCGAGTCGGGGGATCGAGAGCCCCGGCGACGGATCCCCCGGATTCCGACCTATCGATCTACGGAGGAATCGTGGTCCTGACCGTGATCGCCCTGCTCGCCACGCTCTACGCCTACCGTCGATTTGTAAGAACTCCTGCAGCGCCAACCTCGCCCGAGAACTCTGCTCTCCCGACGGTGCGGCAATTGATGAAACAATCCCAGATTATCGATCGAGAGACCCTCCTGTTGCTGTGCGAAGAGGCGGGAGAGTCGGCCGATGCGGCGCAGACAGCGCTGCAGGTACTAATCCGGACGGGTGAGGTGAGCACCGAGCCCGGGCCCTCCAACGATGAGGTGTTGCGCTGGAAGGGGGCAGATCCACGAGAAACTTCCGGCGAGGATCGCCCGTGATGGCCTGGAGGCGAATCGGCAAGGTCTCGCTGACGATTCTGTTGCTCCTCGCCGTCGTTCTTTCGGGAGCACCCTCCGCGTCGGCGCATCGACCTGATCCACCCGTCGCCTCGACTGGAACCACCCCCACGAATCCGGCCGTCTCCAACTTCACCGCCGCGATCGATCGACTAGTCGCTCTGGCCGCCGCTGCCGGTGGTGGACTCCTGTCGCTGGTCTGGGCGCGGGTGGCCTTGAGCTGGTTCTCTCATGATTCCATGAAGAAGGTCCTCGCCAAGGAGCGGGCCCGGGACGCGCTCATCGGTACCCTCCTGTTTGTGGCCGCCGTGAGCGGTCTCGTCTGGGCGCTTGCGAACTGGGTCGTCACGGGCGCCTAGTCGCACCGTGGAGGGACCGTGGTCGACTGGAACTCCATCAACTGGAACGTCGTGGTCCAGGCAGTCCTGTTCGCACTGTTCTATGCCGGCACCGCGATTCTGAACTTGATCATCCAACCGACCTACGACAATCTCGTTGTCCCTGAGTTGTCCGCGCCCTCTCTATTCCCATCGATCGGTCATGCCGGCGCAAGTGCGGGGTTCCTCTCCACGGCGGTCCGGTTCAGCGAATTCACTCTCGACAACCTCGTCGATCCGGCGATCGCCCTCGTCCTGATCGGCGTCGCGGGCCTCTACCTGGTCCGGTCGTTCTCGGCCAGCGCAGGCAGCCGGCTCGAGCCCCTGCTCCCTCGACTTGTCATCGCCGTCCTCGGAGCGAACTTCACCCTCCCGCTTGCCGGCGCCGCGCTGGACCTCGGCGGAACCACCTTTCGCTTGATCTCGAGCTTCGACGGTGGGGCGTGGCGACACTGGACGAGCATCGTGCCGGGGGGCGGTCTAGCTTTCTCCTGGGACAACGGGGTGCTCGCCTTCGTCGTCACGTTCGCGCTCTTCGCGATGGTACTGACGCTGGCGACCGTCGTAGCACTCCGAGATGCGATGATCGCCGTCTTACTCGTTCTCCTGCCCATCTTCACCCTTCTTTGGGCACTCCCCCCACTGGAGTCGCTGGCCCGGCGAGGATGGACCCTCTTCGTCGAGCTCGCCTTCCTGCCCTCGGTGATCCTGATCCCGCTCGAGTTGGCGGTCGGTGCCCCGTCGGTGCTCCTCGTGCTCGCGTACCTCACCATCGCCGTGGGGTCACCGTATCTCATCTCGATCTCGCGGACCCAGCTCGGAGGCATGGGGTTCCCCTCCGCCGGTGGTGCGCTCACCGGAGGCCTGCAGCGGGGGCTCACGGTGGCCGCGCTGACGGCTCAGGGGAATGCCAGCGGGGCCGCACCGGGCGCTGCCTCCACGGGACGCGCGGCTCAGCTGGGGTCGGCGGTGCGGAGCTTCGCGAATCACCTGGGGAAGGCACCGCTCCCGGGTGGGCTGGTGTTGGGAGCCGGACACCTAGTGACCCAAGGGTCTCGCCAGCTGTTCCAACATCTGCGTCACTTCCAGGCCGCTCACACCTCCGTCCGGGGCCACCCGTCCCGCACCACCGGGTTGCAACAACCGCCCTCGACCGGAGATCCGCACTAACGGGAGAAAAGGATGGGTTTCGCTCCCGCCGACCTGTCGGCAATACCGATCCATCACCTCGCATACCGCCGGCTTCGCCTCGGTCCCTTCGGGTCAGGGCGCGACCTGGTCAAGTTTCTCTGTCTCGCCATCATCGGCGCGACCATCGCGGCGGTCACCTCGGCCGTCGTGTGGCTCCCCTTTCTTGCCGCCGGGGCGATGATCGCCTTCGTACGGGTTGAAGGACAGACGCTGGACGATTTCGCGCTGGGGTACTGTCGATTCCAATGGCGATCCTCCGTCGGATCTCGCCGCGGGTCGGGCGCTTCGCCCCCGACCCATCCTTCCCCGGGCTCCTCACGGGGAGCTTCCACCTCGGTACAAGCTGGTGGCATCCCTATCGCCTACCTGCCCCCCCACGAACTCCAGCGTCTGTTCGAGGAGTGGCGGTCGATCCTCGCGACGCTGGATCGCCCCATCGGCTGTCGCATGCGGGGAGAAGTGTTCTCTCCGCTACCCTTCCTACCGGTTTCCGCGAGCCCGCACGACGCGGAGCGACCGGCCCTGCAATCCTACCGAGAGTTGGTGCACCTCCTGCTCCGTCGCCGGTACCGCCGAGTAGTGGATCTCACGGTGTGGAGCGATCCCTCTGACCGAGGACCGAGGACAATCAATCTCGACACCCAACTGGACGAACTCGTGGGGGCGCTGGACCGCCTAGGGATACCGGCGCGGAGAATTCCCGCGGACCGTGGACGACCCGCTTCGACCTGTGGAGTCGCTTCGTGACCGCTGGCTCCGATGCATTGTCCCCGCGTGACCTCGATCCCCTTTCGACCTCGTCCGTTGGAACCGCCCTGGCCGGCGCGGCGTCGCTCGTATGGCCTGAGCTGGTCGCGGGTGCCATCAGTCTCGCCGCCGTAGCGAGCTTCGTCGTTTGGATTCGGGCCCTTCGTGCGCTACGAACGCGACGGGCGACGGGTTACCGACCCGTCCGCCTCCTTCCGTTCCTCGCACTCGGCGGTGCCGGGTGGAGTGCCGCTGTCCTCTTCGGTCCAATCTTTCCGCCGGGACGCGCGCTGCTCCTAGGGGGCGTCTCAGTAGGGCTCTGGTTCCTCGCACGGTCCGCCTGGGCGGGGATCTGACATGACCCGTCGCGGGAGCGGATCCGGCACTGAGGAGGGTCGATCCTGGCTAACCCACGGCATCCGGGTCGACGCCCCGGTTCTCGTGACGGACCTCCCTTCCGAGGTCCCCTTCGGCTTCCTCGGGCAGGTGCTCCCGACCTCTGAGCCGGTGGAGCTCCGGCTCACGCTTCGCAAGTTCTCGAGGAGCTCCGCGCTGAGACGTCGCCGAGAAGGCGGCGGCCGTCGCGGAGGCGGACCTCGAAACCCGCGTGAACAGCCCGGGCGCTCGTCCGTCCGAACTCCAGCACGACGCCGACAGCGCTCGAGAACTCGCGGCCCGCGTCGCAGCACGGGACCAGGATCTATGGCGCGTCGGCCTCAGCTTCCACGCGCGCGGTCGGGGACGGGGAAGGGCCGAGCGAGCCCGTTCACATCTGATCCATCGCCTCCACGAGCTCGGATTCCGGGCTCGCTTGCCGACCTTCGAGACCGGGCTCATCCCATCTGACCCGGACCCGAACGAGCTCTCCCCCGGCCCACGGGGTACTGGCATACCCTCGCCACCGACGCGATTGCCGCCCTGTTCCCTTTCGTGGACGAGAGCGTGCACGAACCGGGGGGCATCCTAGTGGGGCTCCTCCTAGACGACGCGAACCCGGTCTTTCTCAACCGCTGGACGCACGGCAGCTACTCTTGGGGGATTTTCGGGAGCACGGGCTCGGGCAAGTCGTTCGCCGCCGCCCTGTGGTCTCTCCGGACCCGGTGGAATTGTCCGGAAGCCCAGCTGCTCTTCGTGGATCCCCTGGGGGAATTCGCACGCCTCACCCGGGCCCTCGGCGGGTCGGTCATCACCGTCGGTCCTGGCGGCCACGAGCGATTGAATCCGTTGGACCCAGTCTCGACGGGTGGGGATCGCGACGCGAAAGCGGGTCGTGTGGGGACGATGCTTCGGGCGCTTTTCCCAAGCCTCACCGATGCCGAGGGCGCCTTGCTCGACGGCCGATTGAGCCAGTTGTATCGAGAGGGCCGGGAGATTCCGGTCTGGTCCGACCTCCTCGACGCGCTCGCCCACCGACCCGGGGCCGAGCGGCTGAACGACCTCCTCGAAGTGTTCCGGCACGGCTCCCTCCAGTATCTCGATGGCCCTACGACCGTATCCCTCGAGGGGTCCCCCCTCACTCTGGACTTGCATGCGGTACCGCCCGAGCAGCTCCCGTTCCATCTGACCTACGCGCTCGACGCCCTCACCGCCCGCGTGCGCGCCGACGATCGACCTAAACTGTTGGTCGTGGACGAAGCCCATTACCTGGTCCGCCATCCCGCCACCGCAGAGTTCCTCGACCAGTTGGTTCGTCACGTCCGCCATTACCGGGCCGGTCTTCTCCTGCTGAGCCAGAACCCGGACGACTTCCTGACGACCGGGGCGGGTCGGTCGCTGCTCCGGAACCTACGGGCCACGATGCTCCTACGCCTCTCCGAGGTCTCGACGGACACCCGGGACTTCTTCCAACTCACGGCCGCCGAGGCAGAATGGTTGCCGAGAACGCGGCTGCCTGGGGAAGCCGGCTATTCCGAGGGGCTGCTCCGCTTCGGGGCCGGGCACCTCCCCCTTGCGATCGTCGCCTCGACCCCCGAATTCGAGTGGTTGGAGTCTCTTCTCGGGCGCGGGGAAGCCCCCGAACCGCCCGAGGTCCGTTCCCCTCGAACGGCACGTTTAAGTGAGCTCGGCCGGGAAGCCTCCCCCGATGGCGGAGATAGCGCCCGCGACCGAGGAGGGTCCGGCCCGCCGTCGTCGTGATTCCTGGAACCTCCGGCATATCGTCGAGGACGTCACCGGCCGCTCGATCGAGGATATGCAGGAGCCCGGACGGCCGGAGCATCCATTCCTGAAGTCCGTTCCACCCTCCTCCTCCACCCCCCCTCGTCTGTCGGTCACCACCGGCGTTCCGGCGGCCCCGGTCGAGGAGGCGGAGGACCCCGATGACCCCGTTGCACGCGTCCACCCTCCCCTCGTCGGGGAGACGGGCCGCAACTTCCACGGCTCCGCGCACGAGCACCATCAGCCCACGCTGGACGAGATGACGACCGTGGCCGAGCCGCCGTCGCCGGGAACCCGGCCCCACACGCCCGGGCCGTCGCGCCGTCCGGAGCGAATCTATCTGCACTATCTACTGCTCCACATGGACCGGCTGTCGGATTCCTCGCTCAAGTATCTCCAGCGGGCGGTGGAAGAGGAAGTCCAGCACCGGCAAATCTAGCGGCCCCCCCCGGCGGCGGGGGTCTACCCGTGACGCCGTCGTTCCTTCTCGAGTTCGTGGACCCGCGCGGGGTCGACCTCAATCCCAATGGCGTGCCGGCCGAGGCTCGACGCCTCCCACAGCGTCGTTCCGGTGCCCGCAAACGGATCGAGCACGGTGTCCCCGACAACCGAGAACATCCGGATCAGCCGACGTGGAATCTCCGGGGGGAACGCGCCGGAGCGCCGGCCCTCGTGCGACTGGGGTACGCCTCGAATCCCCTCCCAGACCTGCGAGAACCACACATCTCGTTCCTCTTTCCGGTACCGGCTTGCCAAGCGTGCGGAGGAACCGGGCGACAACCGCCGAAGAGGTCCCTTCCGGAAGAGCAGAATGAACTCGCAGTCCAAGGTCACGTAGGCGTTCGGGGGGAGGAAGCCGGACCCCAGGAAGGCGTTCGGCTTGTTGGTCGGCTTCTTCCAAAGGATGTAGGGGAGGGACCGAAACCCGAGCTTTTCGGCCGCGGAGACGACCCGCGTGTGATTCGACCAGAGCCGGAACTCGCCCGACACGCTCCGTACCGCATCTCCGATGTTGACCGCGAGGATCCCACCCGTCATCAGGGCGCGGTGGCACGCCGCCCAGACCCGGTCGAGCTCCCGATGCATCGTCTCGAAGTCGGTCGCTCCCCAGCTCGCGAAGAGCTCGTCCCACTGCGCGATCATGGGGTACGGCGGCGACGTCACTACCAGCGCCACGGAGTCCGGCGCGACACCGGGCATGCGCCGGGCGTCCCCGGCGATGACTCGTACCGAACACGGGGCAGCCACAGTGTTCCGGGCAGGTTGGCTCACGGTTTATAGCCCATCGGCCCTCGAAGGCGCGTGAAGCTCGACCGCCCGGTTCTCCAGGTAGCGCTCGATTTCGAGAACCTTTCCCGGGCCCTTCAGGCCGCCAAGGAGGCCGTCGAGGGAGGCGCGGACTGGGTCGAAGCCGGAACCCCTCTCATCAAGAGCGAGGGGCTCGACGCCGTACGGGAGCTGAAACGTGCGTTCCCGAACCATCGAATCGTGGCCGATCTGAAGGTGATGGACACCGGCGCGTTTGAGGTCGAGATCGCGGCCAAGGCCGGAGCGGACCTTGTAACGGTCCTCGGGGCCGCCGACGACGATACGATCGCGGACGCGGTCCGAGCCGGAGAAGGTACGGCGCCGAAATCGTCGTCGACTTGCTGAATGTTGCGGACCCCGTGGCTCGGGCGAAGCGCTCCGCGGAGCTGGGCGCCGGAGCGGTCTGCTGGCACATCGGCATCGACATGCAGATGGCCGGAAGAACCCCGTTCGACGCGCTCGAAGCGCTGGCCCGTGCGTCGCCGATCCCGGTTTCGGTTGCCGGGGGTCTCAACTCCGAGACCGTAGCGCAGGCGACCCGGGCCGGCGCGTTGATCCTGATCGTCGGTGGAGCGATCACGAAGAGCGCCAACGTCACCGAGGCGACGCGTCGGATTCGCCAGGCCATGACCACCCAGACGGAGGTCGCGACCGAGCTGTTCCATCGCGTCGGTGAGGCGGGCATCCGCCAAGCGTTCCTGAAGGTCTCCACTCCGAACATCAGCGATGCTCTCCAGAGAAAAGGGGCGCTGCACGGACTGCTCGCCCACCACAAGGATCCCAACTTCCGGATGGCCGGACCGGCCGTCACCGTCGTCACCCGGGATGGGGACTGGGCGAAACCGGTGGAGGCGATCGACCGGGCCGGACCCGGCGATGTGCTCGTGGTGGACGCGGGAAGCAGCACGACGGCGGTGTGGGGGGAGCTCGCTTCGTGGAGTGCCCACATGCGGAAGCTCTCGGGGGTAGTGATCGACGGCGCGGCCCGGGACATTGACACGATACTCGAGCTCGGTTTCCCGGTGTTCAGCCGGTCCATCTCGCCCAATGCCGGTGAGCCCAAAGGCCATGGCGAGATTGGGGTCGAGGTGACCGTCGGCGGCCAGCGGGTCCGGCCGGGGGACTGGATCGTGGGAGACCTGTCGGGGCTCGTTGTCGTGCCCCGCGAGCGGGCCCAGGAGATCGCGAATCGGTCGTTGGACGTGCTCGAGCACGAGAACCGGGTCCGCGAAGAGATCCGACGCGGCAGCACCCTGGGCCAGGTGCAAAAGCTCGAACGGTGGGAACGCGTCGGTTGACCGCCGCCGGGCGCGAAGGCGAATAAGCTCTGGCGCTCCGGGGAAGGCGTGCTCCCGTAGTCTAGTCCGGTCAAGGATAGAGGGCCTTCGAGGCGGGAACGTTCCCCGCCGAGGACACCCTCCAACCCGGGTTCAAATCCCGGCGGGAGCATCCCTTCCTATTCGGGCAGACCCTGTCTTTGCCACGCCGGATAACGAGTGAGCTTGCCCTCCGCGACGTTCCCGACGTACTGACCGTGAACCGAGAACTGCATGATTCGCTCGCCTTGGCTGGCCCGCTTCGCCCAGGTGGAAGCCTTCAGGGGATTCTGCTCGATCCCTTCGATTCGATCGTCCCCATACCCGAAGTAGACCATCTTCAACCCTTGGTTTCGGCTCTGAGTCACGGGGTAGGTACCGGTAGGGAGTTCGACACGGCTCTTCCCCTCCGACAGTGCCTGACGCCACACGTCAATGAGCACCTCACCGAGGGTCGTCATCTCTCGCCCCCCCGCCCCGCCCAACCACGGTCCACGAGTCACCTCTCGGAGCCGCTATTGCCTTTCGGCCCTCAGCTCGGGGCTCCTCATCCCATTACCGGTCAAATCTAATCAACAGGCAGACCGGTGTGCCTGGGCGTGGCCTGGATCGTCGGTCTGTACTGACGGTAAAGATGGACCATCAACCACAGCACGGCGGCGACCGCGAGGAAAACGAAGACGTCCCCAAGGAATTCCATCAGCGTGGCGAAGGCCACCGAGAACGTCAGGAGGCCCAACGCCAGATAGGCTACCTGGGAGTCGTTGGCGGAGTTCCCAATCGTGGCGCGCACCACCATCAGACAGACGGCTGAAAAGGCGAACCCGAGAACGACGGTGAGGAAGGGATCCTTCAGGAGGCCCGGAAGCCCCAGGAACACGATGAAGAAACCCCACACGAACCCGCCGCCCAGCAAGAACTCGGCCCGCGGAGAGGCGGTGGGTACGGGCGTCCGGGGCCGGAGCCAGCCGGCGGGAATCTTCCACGCGGCCCCTACCAGCGCAGCGATGGCAACCAAGCACCCGGCCACCAGCGACGGAGCGAGGACGTACCCCCTGTCGAACAGGAAGAACATCGCCGTCACCGTCACAAGGTACGCCCCGAAGGTCCACCCCAGACCCCGGTTGGACAGGAAACGCTGGCCGCGCGATGCTGGGTAGAGCAGGCCCGTCAGCGCGATCGGTAACGCGATGCTGAAGATCGCATGGAACAGCGTCAGCTCACCGGCCCAGACCCAGTTCACGCCCGCCCAGTGCGTGTACGGCCCGAAGTTCGGTCGCCCGATCTCGACCCAATCAAAGAACGTCTTGGTCCCCAGTCCCTCCTCGACAATGCCGTAGGCGGCGCCGAGGAGCAGGACGGGAGCCCAGCCCCGGTTCCATCGAAGGGCGACCTCTCGGATGACGAGTACTCCCCCACCATACAGCCCCAGCAGGAAGAAGTCTCCGACCGGATTCAGCAGCGTGGCCACCGGTGTGGATCCTGTCAGGAGTTCCGGGATCAGGATCGAAAGCCCGACCAGGACGAGTGCCGGGCGATGGACCCGAAACCACTGTCGTCCCGCGGACCCGCCCGCAGGGGTCGAGGGAGCCGGCGGAGGGGGCGCCGGAGACGGGAGCCCAGCCACGTGAGGGGGGACCCCGGAGTTCATTCTTCCCTCGGCGGGATCGTTTCTCTGGCCCGTGGTATATCAACTCGACCCGATTCCCTTGAGCGCCCAACCCAGGCCTCCCCCGTGGGTTCCCACCGACGACAACGATTTCCCCCTAGGCGCGTGGACCGGACTCATGCCATCCTCGAAGTCGGCCGTCCACATGCTCGCTGACAAGTCGCTGCTCATCCTCGTCACCGGTGCCGCCGGTCACCAGGGAGGCAGCGTCCTGCGCCACCTCAAGGCGCGAGGCCATCGCCTCCGGGCACTCGTCCGGGACAAGAACAAGCCGGCCTCCAAGGCGTTGCAGAAACTCGGCGTCGAGGTGTTCCAGGGGAACTTCGAGGACGCCCACGCCATCGAGCAGGCCGCCCACTTCGCCGACGCTGCGTTCCTGATGGGCACCGCGTTCGAAAAGGGGGCGGACGGTGAACGTCAGCAGGGCATCGCTGCGATCGACGCCCTCCGGGCGGCGGACGTCCCGTACATCGTCTATTCCTCTGTGGCCTCAGCGAGCCAGCACACCGGAATTCCGCACTTCGACAGCAAGTTCGCCGTGGAGCATCACCTACGGAGCTCCGGTACTCCGTTCACGATCGTCGCGCCCGTCTCCTTCATGGACAACGCAATCGCGCCGTTCTCGCTCCCCGGACTTCGGCAGGGCCAAATCGGCGCCGGCCTTCCGCCCGAGAAGCCTCTCCAGATGATCGCCCTGGCGGACTTGGGCGCCTTCGACGCGTTCGTGCTCGAGAACCCCCCCAAGTTCCGGGGCCAGCGAATCGAGATCGCGAGCGACGAGCTCACGGGGCTTCAGGAGGCCGAGATTCTGAGCCGGTGCACGGGCCGTTCGATCCAGTACCGGCAGGTGCCGCTGGACGCCCTCCGCCAGCGAAGCGTCGATCTGGCCCTCATGTCGGAGTGGCTGAGCCAGCACGGATATACCGTCGACATCGAACGGCTCCGTCGTGATTACCCGGATATCGGCTGGCACCGCTTCGAGGAGTGGGCCGCCGAACAGGACTGGCCCGGCCTCCTTGCGGCCGCCTAGCCCGACGGTCCTACCGCCCCCGGCGTCCCTTCGCCCCTATCGGTCGTTGGGACAGCTCGCGACCGATAACCTCTCGGACGCGCGCGAGTCGCACCCGGTCGGCCAAGTAGCGCACTTGAGCGCGGTTGGGACCTCCCCATTCGCGGGACCATTGGACCGGATACGTCACGTCCCAGAGCACCAGTCCCTCTGGTTCTGCGAGCGGCAGCGTCAGGCGGTGCTCCCCCCGCAGCGCGCCCTCGAGCCGCGCGAGGCTGAGGGTACCCTCGTCGACCTTCCGAAGGGCCGCGATGATCTTTCGGACCATCCCCCAGACGAACGAAGGGGCCCGTACATCCACGACCAGCCACCGGGCGCCGGCTCGGTGCACCCGAACCGCCTCGATCGTTCGAACGGCAGGGCGTTCCGCCGGCAGGTCCCGGCCGAACGATCGAACATCCACCTCCCCTCGGAACTTCGCGGCCGCGTCCTGCCATCGCTCGAGATGGTGTTCGCCCGCCGGCTCGAAGTATCGGTACCTTCGACCCGAGGCGGCCCGGGCCGAGAACTCGAGAGGGACCTGGGAAATGGCCGTGAAGAAAATTTCCGGAGCGATCCCGTTCAATGCGCGCAACACTGCCATCGCGGGCAGCGCGGTGGTGAGGGTCAGGGCGTTGCCCCGCGCGCTCACCCCTCGGTCAGTCCGGCTCGCGACGGCGAGGCCGGCCGCCTCTATCGTCGGGACCACGCCGGTCCTCGGAATACCCTCGCGCAGGACTCCCTCAACCGTCCGAAGCCCGGGCTGGCGGGCCCATCCGGCGAACCCCGCCCCATCGTATCCGAACCTGACCAGCCATCGCGACATCGATGCCTCGGAAGGACCGGGCGAGACCGATTCAGCCGGCTTTCCCGGGACCGACCGGAGCTTTCGCAGACCGCTCGAGGAGGTCTCGGAACGTCTCGAAGAACTTGAGATAGGGGTCCGTCCGACGCCGGTCCTCGAGGTCCAGCAAGGCGATCTCGTACTGGGCCTTGGCTTTCGGGTCCCCGAGCTTCGCGTGGACGAGATACGTGCACAGCAGCTGATAGTTGGCGAGCACGATCGCCTCCGGCCGGGGAGTGCTCATCTCGCCCTTGCGGGGTCGATGGATCCGGTCGAGCGGAACCTTTTCTGCCACCGCCCGCCGGTGGGAGAATCCGAAAAACCGGCCGGGCCCCAGCACCCGGGTCACTTCCTTCAAGCCGCCACCCAACGAATTGGTCAGCCGGTCGGTCTCGTGCCAGCACCAGAGTCCGAACCCATAGTCCCCGGTCAGGTACTCCTGCCAGGCCTCTCCATACAGTTGGGCCTCTCGTTCTTCCGGCGTCAGCTCCACCGGCAGGTTGGCCCGCCAGTCGCCGAGGAAGGCGTCGACGCGCATCGACGGGGAGAACGTCTTGAAAGCCGGCACGGGCGCGACCGCACTCATCGTCTTGAACCCTCCTGCACCAGTCCTGCGGGCTTATGCCCCTGGCGCGGGGAACCTTCGACGGCCCCCCACCCAGGTTTCCACGACCGGTGCTCGGTCCGAGGCCAAGGCGGCGTCGAGCGAAGGAGTGGACGTGATCACGAAATCGGCCGGGCCTCCGGTGGCGAGACGTCCCAGCCCGGGTTCTCCCAGGATAGGGCCGGCATTCCGCGTGTACAGTTGGAAGGCCTCGATCGGGGCTAAACGCTCGGACGACGTGAGGCGGCCGAACTCCGACTGTGGAACACGAAAGACCGCGGCGCGGAGGCCGGTCCACGGATCGAGCGGTTCGACCGGCGAATCGCTCGCTCCCCCGAGATGGAAGCCCTGGTCCGTGAGCGTCCGGAAGGCGTACGTCCAGCGGGCGCGCTCGGGACCCAATCGCTGAACCACCCAGCGGTCCGTCTCCACAAAATGGGGTTGAATGACCAAGTGAGGACGGACTTTCGCGAGGGCGGGCCAGAGGGCCGCTGGCGTCAGCGAAACGTGCTCGACCCGGGGGATGCCCGCCGTCTCCAGCTTCGCGAGCAGGGTGAGGACGCGGCCGATCGCCCGGTCCCCGATGGCGTGGAGCGCCGGTGGCAGGCCGAGCTCCTTCGCTTTCTGGAGGGATTGTTCCAGCTCAGCGTCGTCCCAGATGGGGTATCCCGACGTTTCGGGCGCGTCCGTGTAGGGCGCGCTGAGCCAGGCCGTTCGGGTCCCGAACGCGCCATCGGTGATCGCCTTGACCCCGGTGACCCGCCAGCCGGAGTCGGGTCGAGGGGTAGGCAACGAGCCATAGCGACCGAGGCTCCGGAGGTCGAGGTAGAACCGCATCCGGACCGGCAACTCCTGCCCGGAGAGGGTCGCCACCGCGTCGACCTCCTCCGGGGTTGCCAGGACGGGACAGATGGTCGTCAATCCCAGTGCCGCCGCGTGTTCGAGCAACCGCCGATAGGCGGGCAGGTTCCCACGGACCCACTGCTGGCTCGCGGTCGAGGTTCTAAGACGGTCGAGGGCTGAGTCATAGAGCAGGCCGTTTAGCCGCCCCGCCCCATCTCGCCCCAACCGGCCCCCGGGAGGGTCGGTCACCGTCTCATCTATCCCGAACTCCACCAGCGCTCTCGAGTTCAGCACCGCCGCGTGCATGCTGACTTGAAGGAGAATCAACGGCTGCTCCGACGAGATTCGGTCGAGCTCGTCCCGGGTCGGATCCCGCCCATCGGGCCAGAGGGACGAGTCCCATCCGACTCCGACCAGCGGAGCGGAGGAACCGGGAGTCAGGCGGCTCCGGACGCGTTCCGCGAGCTCGTCCCGGCTCCTCGCCCCCCGCAGGTCAACGCCCTCCCGCTCGAGAAGAGTGTCGGTCAGGTGCAGGTGAAGGTCAATCAACCCGGGCAGTACGAGGCGCCCCCGAAGGTCCGCCACTTCGCTCCCGGCCCCCTTCGCCCGGCGCACCGCGTCGTCGGGGCCGACCACCCGAACCTCACCGCCTTCGACCAGGAACCCTTCGGCGAAGCCGGTCCCCGTGAACACCCGGCCGTTGACCCAGGCCCGGTCGACCGGCGACCCCATCGCCGATGCGGACGGCGAGTGGGTTTATCCGCTCGCCCGCGACGTTTAGACATCCAGGTACCGGTAGAACTCGTACGGGTGAGGCCGCAGGTTGAGCTGCAGTTGCTCGTCCATCTTGAGCTCCCGATAGGTCTCGAGGAACGACTTCGCGAAGACCGGAGCCAGGAAGGCATGGTCCGACGCGAGGCAGTCGAGGGCCTCCCCTAGCGATCCGGGCAGTTCTCGGATGCCCAGCTCCTTGCGCTTCTCCGGGGTGAGTTTGTAGATGTCCGTGTCCACGGGGTTGCCCGGATCGATCTTGCGCTTGATCCCGTCGAGGCCCGCCAACGCGAGCGCCGCTTCGACGAGGTAGATGTTCGAGGAGGAATCCGGTGTCCGGTACTCCAACCGCTTGGCTGACGGGTGTCCCTTCAGATAGTACGGAATCCGGACGTTGGCCGACCGGTTCGATTTGCTGTAGGCGATGAACACCGGCGCTTCGTATCCCGGCACGAGCCGCCGGTACGAGTTCGTGATCGGGTTCGTGATCGCGCAGAGCCCGCGCGCGTGCTCCAGAAGGCCCCCGATGTAGTATCGACAGGTCTGACTGATCTCGGCGTAGGGATCGGACGCGTCATAGAAGACGTTCGTTCCATTGGTCCAGAGCGACTGGTTCGTATGGAGACCGAGGCCGTTGTCGCCGAAGACGGGCTTCGGCATGAAGGTCGCGACCTTCCCGTGCTGCCGCGCGACGTTCTTGATGACGAACCTGACGTCCTGCACATGGTCGGCGGCCGGGATCAGGTCGTCATACCGGATGTTGATCTCCGCTTGGCCCGCTGTACCCACTTCGTGGTGGTGCGCATCGACCTTGATGTGGAAATTGTCCATCAGAATGTTGCACATCTCGCTTCGCAGATCTTGCAGTTGGTCGGCGGGGGCACTCCGGTGGTACCCCTCCTTGAACCGGATCGAGCCGAGGCCATCCTGTTCCTGCCACGGCGCCTCGGAGCTGTCGATCAGATACCCCGCGCCGCTCCAGGCGTCGCGGACCGCGACGGCGGAAGGGATCAACCGGACGCCGTCGAAAACGAAGAACTCGATCTCCGGCCCCCAGAAGGACCGGTCGTATCCGGCCGACTCGAGCACCTGCACGGTCCGGCGGGCGATCCCTCGCGGGTCCCGCGGATAGGGCGCACGGCTACCGCCCTCGAGGATGTCGGCAATGAAGCGAGCGCTTCCGGAGCCGGCGCTGCCCCACGGAAGGGTCGCGAAGGTGGTCGGATCGGGGAGCAGAACCATGTCGGATTCGTAAATCTCTCGGAACCCGCGGACCGAGGAGCCGTCCAGCTTCGGGATCCCGGTCACGAACGAGTCGGGCTCGAGCGCGTCGACCGGCATATGGAGGTGGTTGAACCCGCCCAGAATATCGGTGTAGAAGATCTCCACCCATCGGAGCTTGTGCGCCCGCAGGTCCGCGAGGATCTCCGCGCCGCGTGCCTCTGTCATCGTCGTTCCCGCCCCGCCACTCGACCCGACCGCCCCCGACATGCCGTCCTCGCCCCCTCCGACCGCGCTTCGCTACATCAACCCTGCGCCAATGGAACTGGACAATCATCCCAAGAGGGAAATATTGAATGGACATAGTAACCTCAATGGGGTATTCCATGGGTCAATCGTCCGCCGTGGATGACCTCGACCGCTCGCTGCTGCAGGAGCTCAACATCAATGCCCGGCGGAGCGATCGGGAAATCGCCCGGCGTCTCCACGTCTCCCCCACGACGATCAGCCATCGTCTCGAGCGACTCGAGAAGCTCGGGATTGTCCGCGGATACATTCCGCTCCTCGATGACGAGCTGCTCGGATGGGATCTCTGGGCGACGATCGGGATCCGCATCCTGAAGGGAAAGCTCCGGGAGGTGGAGGAGCGGCTGGCCAAGGACCCCCGGGCCTACGCCATCTACGATGTTACCGGGGATTTCGATGCCCTCATCATCGGACGGTTCCGGGACCGGCGAGACCTGGACCGGTTCGTCAAACACACCCTCCAGGACCCCTATGTGGAGCGGACCAGTACCCAGGTCGTGCTGAACCGGGTGAAGGAAGACCGGCGGGTTCCGCTCTCGGCCCGACCCACTTAACCGACGGAATCATCGACGGCCCGGCCGGGAACGGACCACATCGTGCTCCTCGGAAACGGCTTTAAGGAATCGTCCCGACTATCGGCAGCGGGGACCACGATGGACTGGGGACTACAGAACCGGATGGCCCGCTTCATCAAGCCTCGCACCGGCCACACGGTGATGCTCGCCGCTGACCACGGCTACTTCATGGGACCGACCCGGCGGATCGAGAACCCCCGGTCGACCCTGGCCCCGTTGCTCCCCTTCGCCGATGCCATCGCCGTCACTCGAGGGATCCTCCGAAGCTCCATCCCCGCGACCACCGACGTGCCCGTCGTCCTGCGTGTTTCCGGCGGCGTCACCGTGCTCAAGGAGGATCTCAGTGACGAGGCGATCACCACCTCGATGGAGGAGGCGCTTCGGCTCAACGTGTCGGCCGTGGCCCTCTCCGTGTTTGTCGGGGCCCCGCACGAGCACCAATCCCTCGTCTCCCTCGCCGAACTCGTCGATGAGGGGGAGGCCCTCGGCATGCCGGTCATGGCGATCACGGCGGTGGGGAAGGAGCTCGAAAAGCGCGACGCCCGGTACCTCTCCCTCGCGTGTCGGGTATCCGCCGAGCTCGGCGCCCACTTGGTCAAGACCTACTACTGCGAGAATTTCGAGAAGGTCGCAGAAGGCTGTCCGGTGCCGTTGGTCGTCGCCGGCGGCCCGAAGCTCGACACGGACCAATCCGTTCTCGAGCTCTGTGCCGGTGCCATCGAGAAAGGGGCCGTCGGCGTGGATATGGGCCGCAACATCTGGCAATCCGACCACCCCGTCGCGATGATGAAGGCCATCCGAGCGATCGTCCACGAGAAGGCCACCGTCCGGGAGGCGGTGCAGGTCTTGGACGCTGCGAAGAAAGCGACCGCACCCGTCGCCGCCGTGCGCTCATAGGCCCTCCGCCACCCGGCTCCCGTTGGGCCTATTTCCCTACACGGAGCCCGTTTCCTGGCTGGTCCGACGGCTCAGAAGACACATGTAGGCCGGGCCGGTTCCACTCGCATGGCCGGACTCAACCCCGTGGCGCAGAACATCATGCAAACGCTGTCCAACCAGCCGAGCTTGGTGATGAAAATGCAGATCCTTTCCTTCGGGAAGAACTACGATGTGATGGACCCGAGTCAAACGGTCCTCTGCCGCATCGGACTCGACTCGGGCCAGAACATGCAGGGCAAGATGTTGGAAGGGGCCATCGGAGGCTACCTCGGGCGGTATGCGGCTCGGAGCGTGAACTACACCTACAAGGTGAAGGACCCCGCTGGCAACGTGGGATTCGAGATCCGAAAGACCGGGGGCGGGAATCATTCCCAGTTCCAAGTGGTCGACCCGTTCCTCGGAACGTCGGTAGGGATGATCGAGCTGAAGCGCAGCCTCATGGGGGGGCTAACGGCCACGTGGGTGGCCCCGGCAGGCCAGCCCCTCATGACCACCAAGGGGAGCATCCTTCGACGAACGTACGAGATTGTGGGCCCCGATGGGCGCGAGATGGGACATGTACGGCACAAGATCCTCGCCGTCCGGGATGTATGGGAGCTCGAGCTTAATCCCGGGTCCAACCATCTCTTCTCCTCAATGTTCGCGACGATACTGGATTTCGAAAAGGAGATGTGAGTCGCCCTTCCCGTGCCGTCTCGCCGTGGGAAGAAGACGGCTCGCCTCTAGCGTCGCTTTCATATCCGTCAACGATACGCGGAGGTCGCGCGGGGATCGCCCAGCTTGGTCAAAGGCGCCAGATTCAGGGTCTGGTCTCGTAGGAGTTCGTGGGTTCAAATCCCTCTCCCCGCACCTGAACTTCTTGGGAAATCCCTACCGCGGACAATCAGGCCGCGGGACGTACGGAAAGGGGTGGGTTTCCCACCCATAGGCGGTTCCCGATCGCGGACGCTGATTGCGGTCGGGTCATCGGCCGCGCGCTTCCGCATCAAGGTCGCGTGCGACGAACACGAAACTCTAACGGCAGGCTCCTGGGCGAGCTATTGAACATCTGTCAGTTCGGCTCACTGCTCGAAGCCAAGGTCCTTGTTGAGGACCGGCGAGACGAGTACAACTATGCAAGGCTCCACAGTGCCCTTGGCATGCTCCGCCCTGCAGAGTGCTCGAGCGCCTGGACCGAAGAGCACAACCAGCTACAGCTTTCATAGAGAGTGGACCACTTAATCGGGTCCCGACAGCGGAGGACATCAACGATGGGCGAACAGACATCAGACTTCCAATCAGCAACCGAACGGCCGCTTGGCAGATCGGGCATCAAGGTGCCAGCGCTTGGAGTCGGCACTAACCGGTGGAATACCGACGCGTCGAAGCAGGCCCGCCTCAGGGACACGTTGGCTGCGGCGATTGATGCAGGGGTAGGCTTCTTCGACACCGCCGAGGTCTACGGCTTCGGCCAATCGGAGTCAGCCATAGGCCAGGCTGCCCGAGCAGATGGCCGGCCGATCCTCGTGGCCAGCAAGTTCGCCCCGCTCCCCTATCGCGTCACCCCGGCCCGGTTCGTCTCGGCGCTGGAGAAGACGCTGAAGCGACTGGGCCGCGGCTCGCTCGACCTGTACTACCTGCACTTCCCCTACTCCATGCTCGGTATGGACACGTGGATGAGGCAGATGGCGAAGTCCGTCAAGGCCGGGAAGATCCGGGCCGTGGGAGTCAGCAACTGCAACGTGGCGCAGATGCGCGAGGCGGCCGACGCGCTGGCTCGCGAAGGCATACCGCTCGCGGCCAACGAGGTTCAGTATAGCCTCCTGCATCGCACTCCCGAGACCGATGGAGTCCTCGACGCCTGCCGCCAGATGGACGTGGCACTGGTCGCCTACCGGCCGATCGGCGGAGGAGCGGTCGTCTCTGACTCGGCCCGAGGTTCTGATCGGTCGGCCCTTGCTGGCACGCTACGACAGGTGGCGGGGGCTCACAACGCAACTACTGCCCAGGTGGCGCTCGCCTGGCTTTTGAAGCGAGACCATCATGTAATCCCGATCCCGGGAGCGACCAGGCCCGACCACGTTCGCGAGAACGCAGGCGCTCTCTCGTTGGACCTCAGCGAAGAGGAGTTCGCTGCGGTCGATCGAGCATCGGCGCCGAGGCCGACAAGGTAGGACCACACCGAAGCTCTTCGGTCCCCTGCGCTAATTGAGGTCCCGCCATCGGCCGAGCGCCTTCCATCAATGGGCCCGTTTCTGACGGGACCCAATTCCCCCCTCGGAGGATGAAGTGAGGCCCCAAGCGTCCCACAAGTTGTGACTGAACTGCTGGTTTTGAGGCCGGCCCCGAGACCTCCAGGAACGGCCCCGCCGACCGAAACGAGGATAGTCGAAAAGGCGTGAGAGGGCTACCCGGGTTCATGGACGAGAAGCTGCTCCGTCATATTCTGGATCGATACCTGCTCCCGGAAGAGCTCCGGGAGCTGTGTGACGAACACGAAGAGCCGACGGGCGGCACGAAGGCAGAGCTCGTCGAGCGGGTCCTGGCCCTCGAGAACTTTGACCCCGCCGAAGCGGTCGAGTACCTTGACCACCGTGAGCTGGTCGAAGTATCCGGCGAGAACGGTCTGCCTACGGAAGGCACTCGGGACCAACTATTCGACCGCGTGCTCGCCCGCGTCGCCGGGGACGCGAGGTCCTGAGGCAGAACGGTCCCCTTCTGATCACCCGAAACGCGTCCGTTTCAGAGGATCCCTGCGAGCAGCAGGATTGCGAGAACCGCGGTCGCGACGAGGGCGACGACCACGACGAGGCGGATGGAAAGGGTCTTGCGCCGGTGCACGTCGGCGGTCGACGCCTCCGGGGGCGGGTTATCAGGAATGGGAGGGACGTAATCGTCGGCCTTCTCAGCCTGAGTCTCCTTGACCCACTCCCCGCCCCCAGATTGTCTTGGGCCCCATCCCATTGACAAATCAGGTCCGGGAACGCATCGAGCCCCGACGACGACCTCGACATCATACCTCGCAGCTCTATTTCACGTGACGGTCGGGCCTGGTCCGACGTTCCGCGGTTCCAAACTAATCTTCGCACCTGTTGAGAACGGGTCCTCTTTTTCTCGATCATGAAGTGGTCGATGGCCACGTCGTCTCAGCTGCCGGCGGATCGCGCCCGCCCGAGGTCGCTTCGCGCCTTCCGCGGAGATGGGTTTAGTACGCGAGCCGCTTGGCTAGTTGGAGCTGCCTTAAGCTGTGAGGTACAGAGCCGTTTTCTTTCTCCACCCAACCCACCTCTTCGGTCTTCCCGGCGAGGACGCCATCGTCTTTCCGGCAGAACCCTCGGGAAGGGAGACCACTGTCTCCTTCCCTTCGATCGATAGCACGACCCTTGAGAAAACGAGCTGGGGAACCATTTCTCGCTACCGGGAAGACAAGGATGCGGTCAAGGTCGAATCACAGGTCCGCGGAGCGCGTGCGGCCCTAACGGACAACTACCTGACGGTTGAGTTCGACTCGGACGACCCGGTGAAGAATTCGCCGTGGGATCTCGCGCGGGACATCACTATTGCGATTTGCAGACCTCTGACGCTGCTTACCGATACTCCGGTCGACTTCGAGCTCGTATCGCTTCAGCAGCTCGAAGGCGCTCAGAAGCATCTTCGTTCGGCGCAGATCGGCGGGACAGTCTCTGCGTACAACCTCCGTGAGCTGTCGGAGAAGGTCCGAGAGAGCGTGGATCTTGCGAACCTCCGGGATCCTACACTCGAGAAGGCGCTGACCTACTATCGTCACGGCGCGATCCTCAGGGACAGCTCGGTTTCACGTGCGTGGGATGACGAGTCGCCCAAATCCATTCAAGCGGTTCTGTTCGACTCCGAGTCGTTTCTCAACTACTGGAAGGCCGCGACGGCGGTCATTGGTGACCGAACCAAAGGGGACACCACCGATGAGCGCGGACGTCGACTGGGTCTCGGCGCGGACTACTACAAGTCGAAGGTTCAACCGCTCACCGACGTCCGAAACGACTACGACGTGGCTCACTACGACACCCAGTTGGAACGAGCCAGGCAGGCGTCTGCATCACTGGGTCAAATGACCCAGGTGGCGAAGGAACTGCTCCTCGCCTATGTTGCCTACCTACGGTCCGGTGGTTCGCCCTTCTCGCCTCGGAACCCCTGACGGAAGCTGAGGCTGCCGGACCTTGGAGCGGTCCCGTGCCGGTGGGCTCCACATCGGGTCCCTTGGCAAAGGTTGCCCACCCATCCTCGGAGGGGACAGTCGACAAAGCCCCGGGTCTCGAGTCTTGAGGAATCAAGAGCCCCTCCGCGGCGCCCGCGTCGCCCAAGATGCAACCCGGGTTGCACCCCGCCAGCAGCGTTTCTCGCGAAACCGGTAATTGGATCGGCGGCCCTTTCCGATCTACTTGCTCCGCCGGTAGTGGAGGAACGCCGTTCCGTCCTTGAGTGGCTTACACTCGAGCAGCTTGAAGTCGTGCCGGCCCGGGGCCCCAAGTGGGACGAGGTCTTCGTCGTGATCGGGGTCACCGACGACCCGGAAGAGTGGCTTCCCCCGACCCACGATGCTGGGGAAAATATCGAGGAGGAGCTCATCCGCCAGATCCGCGGCGAGGAACGACTGAGCAAGTCGGGGCCCGCCCACGGTCATGTCCTTTCCTGGCTGGGCCTTGAGGCGGGCGACCTCCTGTGCGATGTCGCCCCGCACAATTCTTGAGTTTGGCCAATCCGCCGACTTCAGCGTTTTCGAAAAAACGACCTTCTCCGCCTCGTCGGCGAAGCGGGAGAACTTCTTCATCCACGCCGTCGCGGACGAGTCGCTCTTCTTTCCAGGCCAGAACCCCGCCCACTTTTCGTAGGTTCGACGACCCAGGAGCAGGGTATCTATTGAATCCATTAGGGAGTCCCACATCGGTGGTCCCTCGCCAGCAGAGTTCGAATCGGCGTCCTCGACGTAGTCGGGATACTCGGCGACACCGTCAAGGGTCATGAACATCAGAATCAGCACTTTCCTCATGGGCGACCGCTCCGCTCGAGGGTGAATGTTTCGAGATATTAAGGGGCCGTAATGTCGGCCGGCTACTCCCTCGATTCGCCCCGCTACCGCTCGCTCGCTGTTCGTAACGGGCTCGTTTTCTGACGAGAGGGCAAACCGTTGATCCTTCGAACGATTTCTAACGACGGGGTTGTGTAATGGGGGGATCTCCCGCAGGGGAGGGTCCGGTCCCCCCCATGGCCGTCATACGGGAGGTTTGAACAATTCAGCCGTGTCCTCTCCCCGCACCCTCCCCGGGGATGGGCGTACGCACCTCGACCATTCGGAATCCCGGCGCGTCTTTATCATGCGTCCGAGGCATCCGCCTCCTGTGTGGTCTGATTCTCCCCTCGAATTGCGCGTAGAGGTCTATTCCGACGGAGTGCTTCCCGCGGCGCTCTCGGAGAAAATTGGCGCCGTTCTCTCCCGCCGGTGGCCGGTCGAGTGGGACGTCAACGTGCCGGGCCATGCGAGCCTCGAGCACCCGGCCGAATGGCGAGCGGTGGTCCCGTTCATCGAGGGGACCACACCGGAAACCCTGCACCGTCAGCTAGCCGCCGATCTTCTCGCCCTGGACCCGACCCATTCGCTCCACTTCCGGACCCGCTGGGACTTCCAACAATCCCCGAACCACCAGGAAGTCTACGAGGAACACTGGAAGCCGAAGGATCACTGACCTCTCCGATCTCGGGATCGAGGGGAATCGAACAAGCGCTACCCCTCCATCCCACGGGGTCGCCCACTCCGCGCCTATCCGGTCGGTACGAGCACAGCCGCACCCTCGAGCCGGCCCGCCCGAAACTGGTCCAGTGCCTCGTTGGCCTTCCCGAGCGGAAAACGCGTGATTACGGTCCGCACCCGGGCCTTCTCGGCGATCGCGAAGAATTCCTCCCCGTCCTTTCTCGTCAGGTTAGCCACGGACCGAAGGACGCGTTCGCCCCACAGAATCTCGTAGGGAAAGCTCGGGAGGTCGCTCATGTGGATGCCGGCACATACCACCGAGCCGCCCTTCACCACCGCAGCCAGGGCCATCGGAACGAGCGCGCCGACTGGGGCAAAGATCAGGGCCGCATCGAGGGGTTCCGGTGGAGGTTCGTCGGAGCCACCCGCCCAAACCGCCCCCAGACCTCGTGCGAATTTCTGACCCTGGGTGTCCGACGGCCGCGTGAAGGCGTAGACCTTCTGCCCCCGGAATCGGGCCACTTGAACCGCAATGTGAGCGGAGGCGCCGAAACCGTAGAACCCGACCCGCTCGACGTCTCCCGCCATTCGTAGCGCGCGGAATCCGATCAGTCCCGCACACAGGAGCGGGGCGGCCTCCGCGTCCCCATAACCAGTCGGGATCGGAAATGTGAACCGCTCGTCCGCGGCGGTGAACTCCGTGTACCCGCCGTCGATGTCGTACCCTGTGAACTTCGCGCGGTCGCAGAGATTCTCGCGGTCCGACCGGCAGAAGGTGCACTCGCCGCACGTCCAGCCTAGCCACGGGACACCTACCCGGTCCCCCTCGCGCGCTCGGGCGACGTCCGACCCCACGGCGGCAACCGTTCCTACGATTTCGTGGCCCGGAATCAACGGGAGCTTCGGATGCCTGAGTTCACCGTCCACGATGTGGAGGTCGGTTCGGCACACGCCGCATGCTGCGACCCGGATCAAGACGTCGTGGGGGTCCAATTTAGGCAGCTCCCGACGCTCATCTTCCTTGAGAGGGGACCCCACCGCCTCAAGCACCATCGCTCGCACTTCTTCCGGTCCCTCCCCTTCCTGATGAATCTCCCAAGACCGAGATAGCCATAAACGCGGCCGGCGCCGTGTGGGGACCCTCCGCGAGTCGAGGCCGGTATCTTCCATGTCCTCCACAGAATCCACCACGTCCCCTCGAACGGTCGCCCGGCTTAGGGTGAACGGAATCGATCATCCAATCTCGCTCGACCGGGATAGAAGCCTGCTGCATGTTCTTCGGGATGAGCTAGGGCTCACCGGCACGAAGTACGGCTGCGGGGAGGGCGAGTGCGGCGCGTGCAAGGTTCTCGTGGACGGGGTCGCCGTTCGCTCCTGTGTTACGCCCGTGGGAGAGGCGGTCGGTCGATCGATCACGACGATCGAGGGACTCGCCGAGGGAGGCCGCCTGCACCCTGTCCAGCAGGCGTTCATCGACGCGGGCGCCTTCCAATGCGGGTTCTGCACCCCGGGTATGATCCTGGCCACCGTCTCTCTGCTGGCCCGGAATCCCCATCCCAATGACGGGGAGATTCGAGCCGCCATGGACGGTAACATCTGCCGCTGCGGGGGCTACCTGCGGATTGTCGAAGCGATTCAGCAAGCTGCCCAGGTCCCCGGTGGAACGGATGGGGGAACGCCATGAGCACGCTGGAGGGCGTCCGCCCCTTCGACCTTCTTCCGCCGAGCGAGCGTGATTACTTCGGGCGGTTCGGCAACGGCCTCGTGGTGGTTCTCCCGGCCCAACGACCCGGTCCTTCGGAATGGGGCCGGGGCGGTCCCCCCCACGGGGGCGCGTGGATCCATTTGGGGCAGGATGGAAGGGCCCGCGCGTTCACCGGCAAGGTGGAGGTCGGGCAAGGGACTCGAACCGCCCTAACTCTCCTCGTTGCGGAGGAGCTCCGCCTGCCGCTCTCTTCGGTCGAGCTCACCATGGGAGACACCGACGTGTGCCCCTGGGATATGGGAACGTTCGGCAGCCGCTCCATGCCCGATGCGGCGCAGCACCTCCGTATCACGGGGGCGGCCGTGAGAGCAGTCCTTGTCGAGATCTCCGCCGCCAAGCTCGGCATCGCGCCCGGGGACGTGGAGCTATCAGACGGACAGGCGCGGGCAAAGGGGGCGCAAGGGGCGAACTCGATCGGGTACGGCGACCTTGTGAAGAGCCTCCGCCGCTTGGAGATGGTACCTCCTTCCACCCAACCGATCGCTCCCTCGGACTGGTCACTCGCGGGCCATCCGGTGGCGGACATCGGCTCTCGAGAGGTGGTCACGGGCGCACGCCAGTACACCTCGGATCTCCATCCCCCGGGCATGCTGTACGGAAAGATGCTCTTCGCCCCTTCCTACGGGTCGAAGCTCCTCCGCGTGGACCTCTCTCGCGCCCAGGCCCTGCCCGGGGTCACGGCGGTGCACGAGGGGGATTTCGTCGGTGTCGCCGCCCCGGACCTCCCCACGGCCCAAGCCGCAGTGAAGGCAATCCGAGCCGACTGGGAAACCACCCCTCAACCCTCCGAGAAAGAGATCGTCGATTATCTCCGCCAACACCCCGCCGAAGGGGAAGACTTCTGGGATGTGCTCCACCACGAGGCCGGAGACGTCGCGGCGGCGTTAGGCTCCGCTCCAATCTCGCTCCACGCTACGTACACGACCGCGTACATCGCCCACGTCCCGTTGGAGACCCACGCTGTCCTGGCGACGTGGGAGGGGGATCGGCTCACGGTCGCGATGGGAAGCCAGACCCCGTTTCGCGCCCGGGATACGCTGTCGGATTCGTTGGGCATGCACGAATCCAACGTGCACGTCATCGTCCCACCCACGGGTTCCGGTTTCGGGGGTAAGCATGCGGGGGAGCTCGCCGTGGGAGCCGCCCGCCTCGCCAAGGCCGCCGGCCGCCCGGTCCGCATCGTGTACTCCCGCGAGGAAGAGTTCACCCAAGCCTACCTCCGGCCCATGTCGGTCATCGACATTCGATCGGGAACGGAGAAGGACGGAGGACTCACGGCCTGGGAGTTTCACAATCTCAACGGCGGTTCCGCGGCCGCTCGCATCCCTTACCGGGTGGCGAATCAGAAAATCGACAACCAACCTACCGACTCGCCGCTGGCTCAGGGCCCCTACCGGGCCCTGGCGGCGACGGCGAATAATTTCGCTCGGGAATCGCACATGGACGAGCTCGCCGCCCGAGTCGAGGCGGACCCGGTAGAGTATCGGCTGCGTCACCTGGCAGACGACCGACTCGTCGCGGTGCTGCAGGCCGTCGCCGAACGGGCCGGGTGGGTCCCTCGCCCGGGCCCCATCGCGCGCCGCTCCGAAGGGCGCGGCCAAGGAATTGCGGTGGGACTAGAGAAAGGCGGCCGGGTCGCTACCTTCGCCGAGGTTCAGGTGGGCGCGGACCGACGTCTGAATATCGTTCGCATCGTAACCGGACTCGAGTGCGGCGCCATCGTTCATCCGGCTAACCTCCGGAGCCAGGTCGCCGGAGCTACGGTCATGGCCCTCGGGGGCGCGCTCTTCGAAGCCATCCACTTCGAGAACGGCCGCATTCTCAATCCGAGGCTCTCGGAGTACCCGGTCCCCCGATTCCACGACGCGCCCCCGATCGACGTGGTCTTGCTGGACCGGCGGGACCTTCCGTCGCAGGGAGCGGGGGAGACCCCGCTCATCGCCGTCGCCCCGGCCATCGCGAACGCCATCTACAACGCGACGGGGCAGCGTCTGCGTTCACTGCCGTTGGTTCCCGACGGAACCGTTCCCTGAGGATCGCGCGGGCGCCGGTTCCTGCCTGTTCAACGAGAGGGTCCGCTCGACTCGCCGGGGCCATCGGGGACCGACCGGGACGCGGGCGTCATCGCTGAGAGTGGACGGGCACGCCCCGTCCTCGTGGGGCCTTTGAGAGGGAACCGGGTTTATTCGGTTAAATCTTGGCAACACAGAACGGGCACTGGCGGGCTTTGCGAGAGCCGGGAGCGGGGTAGAATCTGACCTCTCCGGCGCCGTGCCGGAAGCACGCGTACAGGTAGGAGTAACTGCGCCCCACCTTGCGGGGGTACCGTCGCCAGTAGAGCAGGTAGATCGGCTGGCGACCCCCGGGTCCCGCTACCCACCGTTCCGCGGCCGGTCCTAGTTCCGGACCGTGGCGAGTGGCCGCCCTCAGGTCCCGCGGGCGGACGTGTTCGGACCGGTCCGTGCGCGACTGAAGGTACCGGCGAACCCGGGCGGGCGAAGGACGGCGAGTTCCGCCGAGGAACGCCACGGCCGACACGGTTCCTCCGGGGCAGGTGTAGACCCAACCGATGGGTCCCCGCGCGTTCGCGATCGCGTGAGGTCGGGTCCGACCCGAGCAGTGGTAGAGACAACTGCCGGACGGTACGAGGACGAACTGCTCCGGACCTGTCGGGGAGGGGCTCATGCTTCTCGAGCCGACGCGAGATGTCGTACCCATTCGCTCTGGAACAGCTCGTCCCACGCCCGACGGGTCCGGGAGACGCCCTCCGGGAAGCCGGTCAGAATGTGATCGACGCGCCCGTCCGTCCATTGAAGGAATACCTGGGGGATCAGGTAATCCGGCGACCAGTCCCCGTGGGCCTCGACCAATGCATCCGCCTCTCGTTCCTGCGCCGTGTCCTCGATGTCTAGCCGACGCACCGGAACACCGAGGCGCTCTCCCAACTCGCGGACCTTGTCTTCCGACAGTGGGACGCAATGCGGACACCAGTCCGCGAGTACGATGGTAAGACGCGAGGGCTGGGAGTCCGGGACCGTCTTCGGCATTAGGATCACGGAGGAAGGCCGAGGATTTAGACCGTGGGTGGCCCCCGGGAAACCCCCTTAGCGCCGGCCCCCGACGGTCGGCCACTCCGTAAATAATCGGAGGGCGTCGGCGCCGTTGAGTTCTCCGATGGCGTCGAAAAGCTCCCACCCGTCCCGCGACGGCCGCACCAGCACTCCGGCTTCGAAGTCCGCTGCTGCTCCCCATCCTCATCGCCACCGAGCGCCCGCCCCGGTCGTCCCTGGCAGCGTTCCGGAGGGGGTCGCGCTCACCTCTCCCCCGCCGGAGACACCCCACGGTCACCTCATCTGTCGTCGCTGCGGCCGCATCGCCGAGCTGGAGCTCACCGAGCTCGATCGCCACCTCCTGATGGAGACCTCCCGCCGGCGTCCGGACGGTTGGGAGATCGATGGGGTCACCTTCTCCCTGACCGGAACGTGCCCCGGATGTCGCAAGAAAGCTCGCTAGCCCCCGGCGATCGTTCCGTTGTGCGGGGCGGCGTCGGACGATACGTCGTGCACTCGGGTCCCTCCCCATGATGGGGTTTTTCACGTCGCCGCGCATCTGCCTCGGTCCGGGCAGCATCGAACTACTGAGCTCGTTGGGCGCGCGCCGGGCGCTGGTCCTCGTCGATCCCGCCGTCGCGAAACTCGGCGGCGATCGACGGATCCGAGAGGAATTGCTGAAAGAAGGTGCCCAGATCGAGGTCTCGCACTCCGTGCACATCGGCCCGACGCTCGACTCCCTGGCGGCGGGGGCCCGCACAGCCTCCGAATTCTCTCCCGATTGGATCGTCGCGGTGGGGGGCGGCAGCACGATCGACACCGCGAAAGGAATCTGGGTGCGATACGCGCGGCCGGAACTCGAGGTGAGTTCGCTCACGCCACTGACCGAACTTCGGCTACGCGACCGGGCTCGACTGGTGGCCGTGCCGACGACCAGCGGGAGCGGAAGCGAGGCGACCTGGATGGCCCACTTCTGGGACGCGCACGGTCGACCGGTCGAGATCGCTTCGCGCGAACTGATCCCAGACTGGGCCTTGCTCGACCCGACGCTCCCGGTCACCATGCCCCCAGCCGTGGCCGTGGACAGCGCGATGGACGCGCTGGCCCACGCCCTCGAGGCGCTCGCCTCGTCGTGGGCCACGTCCTTTTCCGACGGGCTCGCGCGGGAGGCGGTGGCCACGCTGACGCGACGGGTTCCTGAGTCGCTCGACCACCCTGACGACCTCGAACTACGAGGGACGATCCATTCCGCCGCCACGATGGCAGGACTCGCCATCTCGAACGCGCAGAGCGGATTGGTCCATGCCATCGTCCACGCCCTCGGGCCGCGGACCGGTCTCTCCCACGGGCGCCTTGTCGCGATCCTGCTTCCGTGGGTTCTCGAGTTCAATTTCCCCGCCGCGCGTGAGGCGTACATATCACTGGGCGGAATCCTTGGAGCGGCGGCCGTCCAGCACGCGACGCCCTTCGCGGAGTGGTTCCGCCAGTTCAACGCCCGGGTCGGCGTCCCGCCAACGCTGGCGGCGGCCGGGGTCGACGTCCGGGCGCTCCGAGACCAGATCGCGGACTGGCTCCCCTACGTGCAGAGCGCCACATCGTTCGGGGCGAATCCTCGGATCCCGTCGTCGGAAGAGCTGGCCACCCTCCTCGCGCGGGCGTCCGGATAGAGACGGCAAGCTCCTCTATAGAGGACTATAGGTCGCGGGGCGACGGGCCCCACGAGAGATTCGTGCTACGCCGGCACCTTGACAGGAGACGGCGTCGACGTGGCGGCGGTGGCGGCCGCGGCCTGGGCCGCTCGCTGCACCGTGTGATTGATCGCGATCTCCGCCAGGTCGCTCGCGTAGAACGCGCTTCGTTCGAGGCTCTCGAGCACGTAGGCAAGCCCGACGGCGAGCCGTCCGCGCTTCTTCGTGAGCTCCTTCAGGATCGTTTCCCGCTCCCGGGTCACCCGGGCCGCCGCGTCGAGCACCTCGTTGGCCTTGGCGATGTCCTCGTTGGCCAAGCTATCGATGGCGCCCGTGAGGCCCTCGGCCGCGGCGAGGGCCAGCCGGTCGAGTTCCGCGAGGACCGCCGACGGAATCGGTTCCTTTCCGAGGAGAGGAACCGTCTCGGCGATCCGGACCGCGTGGTCCGCGATCCGCTCAAGGACGCGGGACGCGAGAAGATACGTGGCGCACTCGGGCAGCGTGAGTCCGATGGAGCTCAGGACTCGGCCGTCGCGCAACGCGGACGTGATCTGCTTGCCGATGAACCAGTGCAGCCGGTCGACCTCCCAGTCGCGCTCGATGACGTCGCGGGCGATCGACGAATCCCGGGCGTGGAACGCGGCCATCGCGTCGCTCTGCATGGCGCGGACCATCTGGTACATTCGCCGGATCACGGAGGCGATCGGCAGAGGGTTCGGGCCGATGACGTCCTGCAGGACGACCCCATCGGCCGTCTCTTCGAGGATCTCGGGCCCAATCATCCGCTGGGCAAAGCCGCGGACGACCTCGCGGGTCCGGGCATTCATCCGTCCTTCGGTCCGGATCTCGAGGAGCGGAGCCCCGGCGATGTACTCGGCCACGAGTAGCCGGAACAGATGCTCCGGATTCATCTCGTTCGACACCCGCAGCTCGCGCCGAGGGTTCTCCCCGTGTGTCCCGCCTTCGGCCCTGAGCATCAAGGACCCGTCGGGGGCGCCATGGAACAGCAACACATCGCCGGAACCGAGGCCCCGACTCACGACCCACGTCTTCGGCAGCGAGACGATGAAGGTGGAACCTCCCGTCTTCTGGATGCGCCGGGCCTCTCCTCCGTCTGCGGTACGCATAGGTAGAATGTCGGACCCACCTTGAGTCTATATAGATGCTGGTTCGCGCGTCGGCTTGAGCGGTTTTTTCCTCGAAATCATGAGGAGAGGGCACCCCTCCACTTTCGGCGAGGGAACGCCGAGCGCCGCCTCAAATAGGCCCACGCATCGTCGCCGCTAGTCTCTCTCATGGATTCCTCCCCGCCGACTCCGTTCACTTTCCGCGGGCGGCCGGAGTCGGCGGAGGCCGACGAAACCCTCCTCCAGCACCTCGCCCGAAGGGGACTCCCCATACTCCAGCGCTCGATCCGTTACCATCGGCCTCGCGCGCCGTTCTGCGGCATCGGTCACTGTGCGAATTGCCTAGTTCGGGTGAACGGAGAGCCGAACGTCCGGGCCTGCCGCTACGTGCCTCGCTCTGGGGATACGGTCACCACCTCCAACGCCTGGCCCTCGCCGCAGCACGATCTGATGGGAATCCTCGATTTCCTCCTCCCGCGCGGGCTCGACATGCTCCATGGCTTTCGCTGGCCGGCGTGGGCAACCCCGTGGATGCAGCGGGTCGTTCGCCGGATGGCGGGATACGGTTCGATTGCCTCGACCGCGGTCACCGACTCCCCGGCCGAGTCCGCTCCTGTCGAGCTCGACGTTCTAGTGATAGGGGCCGGACCCGCCGGTCGGCAGGCCAGCCAGCGACTCGTCGAAGGCGGCCGCTCGGTGGGTCTCCTCGATCGGGGAGCCATCCCCGCGCCCCCGCCGGGGGTTGTCCTGTTCCCCCAGGCGACGGCGGTGTTCCTGCCTCCTCCCGGTCCGGGGCAGGACCGAGGGTTCGAAACGGTCGTGCTCGAGGACCCCGACCGGGGTCGCCTGTTCCGGTCTCGCGCCGTCGTGGTCGCTTCCGGGGCATATGACGCGTCGTTGTTGTTCAGCGGGAACGACCGTCCCGGGGTGATGACCGCCGAGGGAGCGGTCGCGATGGCTCCCGGCGACCGCGCACCTCCTTTCCATCGAGCGCTGATCGTCGGGGGTGGCCCTCGGGCGGCCGAGATGCTGGATCGGTTCGGCGTCCGTACCGAGGCGATCGTTGCCCCGGGCTCGATCTCCCCGGAGGTGACCCGACGCGCCGCCGACCTGTCCATCGACCTGTATCCGCGAACCCTGTTGTTGTCCGCCTCCGGGCGCGGCCGAGTGCGGCGGGCACAACTCCACGCTCGCGGCGGGGGCTCCGAGTTCTCGGTGCCCGTGGACGCCATCGTGCTCGCGCATCGCCGCGTGCCGCATACCCAGCTCCTCTTCCAGGCCGGCGCGCAGATGGAATGGCGGGGGACCGCGGGGAGCTACTTCCCTGTCCTGGGGGCCGGGAGTCGAACCAGTGTCCCCGGACTGTTCGCCGTTGGGGAAGTCGCGGGGTTCGTCGACGGGGTAGCGGCAGAGGCGAGCGCGCTCGCGGCGGCCGACGCGATCCTGGGTCGCGACGTCCCCCCGGCCGCCGTCCGCGCTCCGGATGGACCGCACGAGCTCGAAGGGTACTATCGGGAGTGGCTCCGGTTCCCGGCCGGCCGAGGCAAACAGGTCGCGTGCGCGTGCGAGGACGTGCTACTCCATGAGCTCCGGGACGCGGTCGGGCGCGGGTACCGCGGCCTTGAGGTGGTAAAGCGGTACACGGGGCTGGGCACCGGGCTCTGCCAGGGCCGCTATTGTCTGCCTGATGCCTTGCTCCTCCTGTCGATCCTGGAAGGGCGGCCTCCTCCTGAGGTCGGATACATTCGGCAGCGTCCGCCGGTGATCCCGACCCCCCTCTCCGCCCTAGCCGAGCTTCCGGAGCCGCTCCCGGAAATTTCCACGCCGGGGGGACCATGATCCACGCCCCCCAGCCCCCGGACCGGATCGTCATCGTGGGGGCCGGCATTCTTGGATTGTTCACCGCGTATCATCTCGCCCAGGCCGGGGCCGGCCCGATCACGGTCGTCGACCGCGGCTGGCTCTCGAACGGCGCCTCCGGGCGAAACGGCGGCGGCGTCCGTCAACAATGGGAGACGCGCGCGACGGTGCGCCTCGCTCGTGAATCCGTCGAGGCGTACCGCCGGTTCGGCCGGGACTTCGGCTACAACATCTGGTTCCGGCAGGGAGGCTATCTCTTCCTCGCCGAGACGGAGGCCGAACAGCGACATCTCGCTCAGGTCATCTCGACCGTCCGGTCCGAGGGCCTCGACGGGACGCTTGTGCGACCGGGAGGAGATCTCGCGGTACGCCCCCGGACTCGAGACCCAGGGTATGGTAGGCGGCAGCTACCTGAACTCCGACGGGACCCTCTACCCCTTCCCGGCCCTGTGGGCCCTCCAGGAGGCGATCCTCCGGCAGGGGGTGGAGCTCCAGTTGGGTACCGAAGTGACCGGGGTCCGGGTCGAGAACGGACAGGTGGCCGGGCTTGCGACGGCCGCGGGCCCCCTCGCCGCGACCGTGGTCGTGAACGCGGCGGGCGGTTGGTCGAGCAATCTGTCGGCCCTCGCCGGACTTACGGTCCCGAATCGAGCCTCGCGTCACGAGATCCTCGCCACGGAGCCGCTCAAGCCGTTCCTCGACCCGATGGTCACGCGTCTTCGGGACGGCCTCTACTTCAGCCAAACGATGCGCGGCGAGATCGTGGGCGGGCTTTCGCTGGCGCATCCCACCGGAACGCGGCAGGGCATGCCGAGCTCTCCGGCCTTCCTGCGGGCGATGGCACGCGCCCTCGTGGGCATCCTGCCCTCGACCCGGCATCTGGGGGTCCTGCGCGCCTGGTCGGGCTTCTACGACGACACCCACGATGGCCTCCCCGTGATCGGAGAGGATCCCCGGCTCCGCGGGTTCGTCCACGCCAACGGCTTCGGCGGCCACGGATTCATGCTCGCCCCCGCCGCTTCCCGGCGCGTAGCCCAAGCGGTGCTCCGAGAGAAATCCGACCTGGACCCCGGACTGTTCTCGATCGACCGGTTCCTGACGCCCGGGGCGGGGCGGCCTGTCGAGCGCCTTCAGCTCGGTTGACGGTCCACCCCAAGGATATCTCCCCGAGCGACTCCCGAGCGGCGGAGTCTTCCTCGTGCCGGATGCGCCCGCATTCGAACCCCGCCCCCCCTTCCAGACGGCCTTCCGCACGGCGATCGAGGGCGCGGATGCCTATCGGGCGGTCCGGGCCGGCCTCCGGCTGCACGACGATATCCTTCGTATCGGGAACCGGTTCGTCTCCGTGGACCGGTTTCGGGAGATCGCCTTCGTCGCGCTGGGAAACGCCGCCGGGGCGATGGCACTCGCCGCGCAGGAGATGCTGGGCGAGCGGCTCACCCAGGGACTGACCGCCGGTGCCGTTCCGCCACCGGACGTGCTCCAGTTCCAGAGCATGGCCGTGCCGGACGCGTGGCCGGGCTCCTCGGGATCCGCCGCGGCGCTGGCCAGCGTGCTCGAGCTGGTCAGCGACCTGCACGACCAGGATCTGTTGCTACTCCTGCTGTCGCCGGGAGCGTTCTCGATCACGGCCGGTCCCCCGACCGGATGGGACCCGGGCCGGTGGCGGGACCTGCTGCAGCGGGTAGCGTCCCGCTCCGGACCGGTCGACGCCGTACGCGTAGCCCGGGTGCTCGGCACGGGCGCGGCCGGGGGTCGCTTGGGCGCGGCGGCCAGAGAACCTCTCGTCGTGACGCTGGTGGTCGACCGGGGCGAGGGACCCGAGTGGGTCGGGGGCGGGCCCACCGTTCCCCTCCGACCGGAGGAATCGTCGGTGGTGAAGAATCTCGTCTCCGACACCATGACCGTGGATAGCCCCCGGGACCCTAGCGTGCTCGTCGGGCGGAATGTTCAGCGCCCCGTGGTCGTGACCGGCCCCGCCGATGCGGTGGAGGCTGCCGGCAATCTGCTGGCCGGTCAGGGCTGGATCAGCCGGATGGTATCGCTGCACCTCCCCGGATCGCCGGACGAGGTCGCGTCCCAGTTCGTCGAGGGGATGGAGACCATCCGACGCGAGCAGGTCGCCGAACCGCGCCGGCTCGCTACGGACGCCGAGGAGCGGGAGTCCGAGACCGCGCTCCCGTCCATTCCCATGCCCACGACGGCGACCCCTGCTGCTCGGCCAGAATCGAGGGGCCTCGCCGTCTTCGCAAGCGCTACGTTCAACAGCGTCGAGGGAGGTGAACGAGCCGACGAGATCCGCGCCTTCCTTCGGGCGGTCTCCCGGCAGTCGGTCCGCCGCGAGGCCTACGTCGGCGCGCTGCGGACCGCGGGTGAGATCTCGGGTCGCGGTGGAGGCGCCGGAAGCTGGCTCGGTCGCCGGGTAGGGGCCGACCCCTCGGCCGAGCCAGTAATCGAGACCTTCGCGGTGCGGGCCGGCTTCACCGACGTGGGCACGATGCTCGTCGGCTTTGTCCCGTGGGTCGCCCGCTAGGTCGTCGGGCCGGGGTCGGGTGTTCCGGGCTCGGAGGCCGCGAAGTGCCGTTTGAGCGACATGTACTCCTCAAAGAGATCTGCCGCCGGGCGCGGACGGCACCCGCTTGGCGCAACGACGCGATCTGATAGGTGCGCAGCAGCTCCTCCACCGATCGGCCCCCGGTCCTCGGAGCCGCCACCGGTGGCGCGGCCGGCGTCCTCGGCTCCTCGACCTCGGCGGGACGTTCCGTCACCCGGGCGCGCAGCACCGCGTACTCCCCGTCGGTCAACTCCCCATCGGCATGGAGAAGTTCCACGAGCTCCATCTGCCGAGGCCGATAGGTCTCGAGAAGCTCCCCCAGGGCCCGATCCGGACGGGGCCCGGCAGCGGGACCCCTCCCCACGCCGGCGGCCTCCGACGCACGCGCCAATCGATCGGCGAGCTCCCGGAGCGACCGGGCCAGCTCGGCGTCGTCCAAGTCGGCTTCGCCCGACTCGCCGGTAAACCGGGCCGTCAGCCGGGCCCGTCGGGGTGCGCCGTCCGCGGCCGCCGGCAGCTCCTGCTCCACGGCGAGCTCGTACTCCTTTCGGCGCGGCGCCATCGGTGGGCCGGAGAGCGTCCGGGAGAAAAGTACTCCGACCGAGGGCGGGCGTGAGTGGAAGGTGCGTTGAGTAGCCCGAGGCCCTCTACGCGGTCCGTCCGCACTGAGGTAAAACCTGGTTACTCGATAGAGATGGGTGAGTATATATTCGGCCAGCCTCTGGTTGCGCCCGGCGCACATGGTGTCCGCTAGCGCTCGCACGCACCCCGGGGACGGTCACACCGGCAAGGAAGCCTACACCGCCGAAGGACGGGCACTCTGCCCTGTCATGGCGGCGATCTCGATCATCGGTACCGAATGGCGGCTCGCCATCGCGCACCGGCTGCTGGATGGACCGCAGCGATTCAGCGAGCTCTTGCGCTCCAACGCCCGCTTGAACGCCAAGACCCTCAGCGCGACCCTGAAATATCTCGAGAACGCGGGCGTCGTCCAGCGCACCGTCGTCAGCACCCGGCCATTCAGCGTCGTCTATTCGTTGACCGAGATGGGACTCGGTCTCGCTCCGGCCACGCGCGAACTTCGCGCCTGGGGCGAGCGGTGGGTCCTGCCCCGGTTGAAGGGAAAAGCCGCGAGCGCCGCTCCGGCCACGGGCCCGCCCGCCGTTCCCCCGGCGCTCGCCGCTCCCTCCGCCGGTCGACGCCGCTAGGACGGAACGCCCTCTCGGGAGGGTGTTTCAGTCCCCCTCCCTCGGTGCCTCAAATAGCCCGGGCCCGGATGCTCCTTCTGCACACCACCCCGAGGGTCCCGCCCTACATCGCAAAGGAGAGACGGCACCGCGTCTCTCGCGTGCGGGGGGGACCTTCACCCTTGTACTTTTCAGCGCCCCTCCGTGAGTAAGGCATTCTTCACCCTCCGTCGAGACCCGAAACCATGGGACCCCCCGACGAGATTCTCTCCCGTTCGTCATGTACGGTCCCTGGCCACGCCCACGCATCGACCCCGCCGCGTTCTGTTCGTTGGGAACGTTGCCCCGTCGCATGCTCGCTGGTCTCGGCACCCGAGAATTGAGCGTCGCTCGACGCCCCTCCGGATCGGGGAGAACCCCGTCCCGGATCCCCGTCGTCACCCGCGCTCCAACCCTGCGCCGCTAGCGTCCGGTTCGAGGCCCTGGGCGGGCTCGACCGCCGGAGCGTGAGGAGCCGACCGGCTACCGGGACCGGGCGCCGGCGGACCCCCGCTCCGAGGACGAGGCGGCGCAGCTCTTCCCGGTCGTTCTCGACCGGCCCCGGCGATCGAGGGGCGTGGCAGCGGTCCCGTTGCCGCCGCGGATCCCCTTCGGAGCCGTTCCCGTCGCGCGAGGTACGTCCTCGTCCGACGATGTCGCCGGACCCACCGCCCCCTCCCTTCTCCGGTGGGTCCGCCCGGCGGAGGGAGGTCCAGGTGTGCAAAATGGAGCCCACTGTGGCCCTCTCAACGGCATCGAGACAACCCGTTCCCGCCGAACCCCTTCGCTGGCTCGACGAGACCGCCTACCCGATTCCTGAGGAGCTCGACACGGATCCCCGGGTCGAGTACGTCGGTCGACTGCGCGTGCCGATCGCCGGACCGTACCGTCCATGGGCCCGGCTGTACCGACTTCCGGACCTGCGTCTCGTGTGGGTCGTCCGGCTCTGGGACCGTCATCGGGCGGTACGGCGGGTAGCGTCTACCCCTGCCCTGCTCGAGTTCGCCCGACTCAACCAACTCCCGGCGGTGGCCGCTCGGGTGCGGACACTGGACCGACGGGGCCGGAGCGGCGCGTGACACCGGCTCCCTCGACGGCGATTCCGGCCCTCCGAGTCGAGCCACAGACCGGTCCGCACTGGCTCGGCGTTTTTCTGTCCCGGGTGGCCGAGCACCTCCGTTCGGCCTCCCCCGGGGACGCGTTGCTCATCGAGCAATGGTGGGACGGCCAGCGGGGGGAGGTGCGCCTCCTTCCCTTCTCCGACCCGCTCGTGCTTGCGATGGACACCCTCCGCGAGGGGATTCCCCTCCACTGGTCGCGGAATCTCTGCGACCGGGCCTGCGGGCCACCCCCCGGACTCGTGGAGACCTGGGTTCGTATCGACCTGGACGCGCGAGCGCAAGTCCCGGCCGATGCGAACGAGGATCCTGCGCCTTCCCGTTCCCCGGGGGGCCGACCCGAGGGTCGAGCCGACCGCGCGCCTCCCAAGGATCTCCTGGCCCCCGCTTGCGACCTCCTCCCGTCGGGCCTTGCTTATTGGGTAGGTGCCCAGACGCACTGGACCGTCGGCTCCGACGGGAACGTCTGGATGACCGTCCGGGGGCGCATCGCCGCGACCACACCCGAAGCGCTCCGGGCGCTCGAGTCAGCGCTCGAGGTACACCTACGCCGCGTAGCGAACCCGGAGCCGGGCGTCGAACTCGTCGTGCGGGAGATTCGCCCTTGGGGCCGCCTACGACGCGCATGGACTTCGGGCGCTCGACCCCGATGGGGAGGCGCCCGACCGCACCGGCTCCGCCGAGAACTGGTGGGCCTGGCGGCTCCGTTCCCCCTCGGCCCCGACCTTCACGACGAGCCTCGCCTCCGGCATGCGGTGGTGTTGGGCGCCTCGGGTTCCGGCAAGACCGCCGCCCTCGCCCACCTGGCTCGGGAGGCGCTCGCGGAGCGCCGCTCGGTGGTCCTCTTCGACGTGCACGGCGACCTGGCCCCCCGGGTCGTGGCCGGGCTTCCCCCGAGACCCGGGACCGATTGCTCGGCATCGACGTCGTGGGCACTCCGGCAGCGATCCCGGGCCTGTCGGTCTTCGGCCCGGTCCCGCTGGCCGACCGAGAGGCGCTCGTCGCGCACCTCGTGGCCGCCTTCAAGCGACTATCGACCGAGAACGGAGAGACATTCTGGGGATTCCGGCTCGAACGGCTGTTCGAGACGTTTCTCCACGTCGTCCAGGAACAGGGCGGCGACCTCGTCGACCTGTGGAGCCTGCTCACGGACCCCCGGCGCCGCGACGCGGCCCGGCTCACCACGGGGCGGCCGGAGATCGTACAGTTCCTCGAAGAGTTGGACGGAATAGTTCGCCGGCAACCGGAGTTCCTGTGGCCGGCGGCCTCTCGGGTGGCCAAGGTCGTGGGCTCGCCCCTGCTTACCGCCCTCCTCGCCCCGCGCGAACGGTCAGTGGAGCTGGGGCCCCGTCTCCGCGCGGGGGAATCGGTGATCTGGCGGTTGCCGATGGGCGAGCTCGGGCCGGAGGGCGTCACTTTCGCCGTAACGCTCCTCTTGACCCGGATCTACCTGGAGGAGGTCCGGCGCGCCGCGCGGGAGGAGCCGGCCGACGACCTCCGGGTGCTGTTCGTCCTGGATGAGGCGCACCTGTTCCCCGCCCGGCTGTTGAGCGAGATCGTCGCGGAGGGCCGGAAATTCGGCCTCGGACTCGTCGTCGCGACGCAGTACCCGGCTCGGCTGGCGCCGGAGCTGAGGGACGCTCTCACCGGTGCGGCCGGCACCGTCTACCTCTTCCGGGTACCGTGGGCGTCGGCGGTGGCGACCGGCGCGTGGGCCGGTCTCGGTCCCGACACCGCGCAAAATATCCTGCCGTCCCTTCCACCGGGCTGGGCGATGGTGAGCTCCACCGGCTCCCGCGCCGACCGTCGACTCGTCGGGATGCCGCTCGCTCCGCCCTCGGACCTCCTGGGCTGGCAGGAATTGGTGCGTCGAACGACCGCCGGCTACGGTTCTCCGGTTCCGTACCGGGACGGAGCCGCGGCCCTATCCTCCGATTCCCTGGAAGAGGATCTCCTGCTCGGCCTGGTGGCCCTCGAGGCTGAGGGAGGGATCACGACACGCCCCCGGCTCTTCCGATGGCTCGACGAGGGCGACGCGTTCGACCCCGTCATCGGCCTCCAGACCCTCGAGACGCTCGGACGACGCGGATGGGTCCGCGCGAACGGAGAAGAGCTGCTCCTGTCGCCCGCCGGCGCCGACCGGGTCGGGCTGACCGCCCGTACCGGCGCGCGGCCGGAGAGCGCCGAGCATCGAGCCCTCCTGGTAGCGGCCCTGCGCATCTTCGCCCGGCACCACGAGCGGCTCGAGATTCTGCGGCAGGGTCGGTTCGACACCCGGCTTCCGGACGGCCGCGTCACGGTGCTGCCCCGGGACCACCGGCGCTGGGGGCCCGCGGACCTCGCCACCTATCTGGACCGCCGCCAGGGGGAGTGGATGTGGCGCGCCTTCGGGGGCCGGGACGTGCACGTCGAGGCGGAGGTCTCGGGAGCCACGCGGCGAGAACGGATCGAGCGGGATTGGGCCAAGGCCCGCGACGCCGGGGCGTTCCTACTCTGTCTCGTGGGCGACGCCGGCCGGGCCCGGTCGGTCCGCCGGTTCCTGACCCGGGTCAACGTTCCGCGGACCCGGGCCACGGTCTGGACACTCCGGACGGTCCGGGACCTCGCCCCCGAGCCCTCCGTAACCTGATACCGCCCCTCGCCTGAGGAGAGGTTCGACCCCCGATGCGAGCGTTCGTGGCCATCGACCTGCCCGCGCTCGACGGACCACTCCCGGTCGGACTCCGGCCGGAAGACCACCTCACGCTCCATTTCTTCGAGGAGCTCCCGGTCGACCGGATCCCGGCCGTGGTCGAGGCGATGGCGGAGGTGGCCGGTGGAGCCGGTCCGTTCGACCTCGAGGTCCGCGGGATCGGAGCGTTCCCCACGACCCAGCGACCTCGCGTGGTCTGGGCCGGCGTGGGCGACGGAACCGTGGCGGTCCGCTCGTTGGTGGACCGGTTGCGCGCCGCCCTGTCCTCCCGAGGATTTCCCACGGAACACCGACCTTTCGTTCCGCATCTCACCCTCGCCCGGACCCGGTCCCCACGAGACACCGCATGGGCGAGCCGGTTCCTGGCCGAACCGGAAAACGCCGCCCGGGTCTGGACTCGGACGACGGTATCGGAGATCGTTCTCAAGGAGAGCGAGCTTCTCCCGACGGGCGCTCGGCACCTCGTCCGGGACCGCGTGCCGCTCGGACGACTCCCCCGGCCGCCGGCGGGACCCTAGCCCGAGTGGGTCAGGGGACTCTCTCACCTCCGGCCCGGCGCCGGACGGATTAAGACCCCCTCTCACGCTCTGGGGAGTCGCTCCTCCCGTGTTCCGGTACTCCCGGAACAAGGAGCGGATGTATGCGACGCTCGACCCCCCTTCCGGTGGCCCGCCTCGCGCCCGCGGCCGCCCGGATCCTGGTGGCCACGGCCTTGGCACTGCTCTTGTCGGCCGTCGGACTGGCCGCCGTTCCGGTCGGGCCCCCGACGAACGCGCGCCCCACACCCACCGTTAGCGGGGCGTGTCTCGGTGCCGCGGTTCCGACAGCCGCGACCGGAACCCTGATCCTCGTCGGCAACTCGACGCCTCTTCCTTCGGTCGTCGGCGTGTCAGTCCGGGCCGATTACTTCTACACCGAGGTCCAAAAAGTTAACAACTCGACGGCCGAGAGCTGCGTGCCGACCGTGGCCTACGGAACCACCGCGGCCGGTGGGAATTTTTCCATCGCGCTGCCGGTCCCTTCCGATCGGTGCATTCCGGCCGTGTGCACCCTGTATTCGGGCCCCTTCGGGCCCCTCGGCTACGCCACCTCCGGCGCACCGGCAGGATTTTTTGAGCGCGATCCAGGGGGTGGTACGAGCCCGGGAGCGATCGGCTGGTACGCCGAGCTCTCGGAAGCGAGACTGAACGTAACCGGCACCGAGGTCGTCAGCACCAACGCGCACGTCGATCTATCGGCCACGGCGTGGAACTCCGTGGGCAATCCCGCACCCGGTCCGCTGACGTACGTCTTCAACCTGGCCGGGCTCCAATGGGGCATCTGGTCACAGACCGGACCCAATGTCACGGTCGTAGGCACGGACAGCGGCTGGACCGGATCCCTCTCGGTGACCGTCGCGGCCACCTACGGTACGACGACGGAGTCGGCCCAATCCGCTGTGCTCTCCCTCTTACCCGTTTCCACGAGAGTTCTCTCCGCCACCGCGTCGCCCACGCCGGTGGACCCGGGCGCGCCGGTCACATTTTACGTGATGGGCTCCGGGGCCGCCGGATACGCCTACTCGGCCACGATCGATCCGGGCCTCGGCGCGGGCTCGGTGAGCGGCTCCTGCGACAGCACCCGCCTCCCGAACGGTACGGCCAACCTCACCTGTCAGGTCCAGGCAGCCTATCCCGCGGCGGGCACCGCCCTCCCGACCGCCTCGATCTCGAACGGCTACTCCGACGGCCAGCTCTCCCTCGGCCCGGTGTCAGTGCATCCCGTCGAGCAGGTGACCCTCACCGCGCCGACGCCCGTTACCTACCCGAACCGAACGATTGAGCTCGCATTGAACGTGACTAACGGAACCGGGAGCGCCCCCTACGGTCCGGCCTGCCTCACCGTGAACGGCGTCCGGACCCTAACTTGCCTCTCCCAGAACTCAACGGCGTGGATCTTCGACGTGACCTTTCCTGCGCCGGGCGAGTACGAGCTCCGGGCCTCCGTCGTCGATCGGTTCGGCGAGAACGTCTCGTCGTCCGCCGCCATAGTGGTTGTGCCGATCCTCACGGCACGGGTCAACGGGAGCTCATCGATCACGCTCTTCGCCAACGAGACCGCGGCACTGTCCGTGGTCGTCGCGGGAGGGGCATTGCCGATCAGCGCATGGTGGAACTCCTCCCGGTCCGCCGTCTTTTCCTGCCCTGACTACGTCGATTCCGACGGCCCGGTGACCTGCCCGTATCAACCCTCGTCAACGGGCTCCGCCAACCTGACCGTGACGCTGCGGGACGCCCTCGGTAGCGAGACCACGGTGGTGTTCCGACTCAACGTCACCTCCACGCCCGTCCGCCCGGGAACCCCGAGCGGTTCCGTCTTCGCGGGGACCTCGGGCCGGATCCTCTTCGGCTTCCTGACCGCACTCGCCGTCGGCGTTCTCCTGGTCGCGTGGGATGTTCGACGGCGGGGTAGGACCCCGGCCACCGACACGCGCGGGGATCGGGTCGAGGAGAACGAGCTCGAGCGCATGGCCCGGGGCCGAGACCACCTGCTCGCGCAAGCCGACCCCGTTACTCCCCGTCGACCCGACGAGCTCGTGGCGGGCTGGACCGGTCCGCCGGTGGCGCCCGAGGAATGGGCCGAATGGATCGCCGCCCTGGTGGCCGACGGCAGCCTGATCCCGAGCCGCGCCCCCGACCGCCGTCTGGTGTACCGTCGCGCGGCGCCCCGCCCATCTGCGCCGACCATCCAGTTCGACCCGACGATGCTGCCGGCGACGCCGGACCCGCTCGAGGAAGAGGACCCGACGACGGAGCCCCGGGGCCATCAGGGCGGCGGGTGACCGACGAGGTCGTAGTACCGGTAGGCCGCCTCACCGGCGCCGAAGCAGTACCGTAGGCCGGTGAAACCGGACTTGAACGCGGCGACGTCGGCCGCGACCGACTCGGGGGCCTTCCCGCGATGCAAAAGGTCGTCCATCAGCTCCGCGATCCGGAGCATCTCCTTTTCGGTCATGCCCACCCGGGTCACCTCCGGCGTGCCCAGCCGGATCCCGCCGGGGTGCTTCGAGCTCGTGTCGCCGGGCAAGAGGTTCTTGTTCGTGATGATCCCCGCCGCGGCCAGCCGCCGGGCCACCTCCTCCCCACCCCCTTCCCGGGCGACCCGAACGGCCAGGGTATGGGAGGCGGTGAAGCCGAGATTCTCCCCGAGCACGTCAAAACCGCGCTCGTGCAATGCCGCGCCCAGGGCCTTTGCGTTCGCGATCACCTGCCGCGCATACGCCCGGCCGAAGGCGAGATGCTCGGCGAGGCTCACGGCCAACGCGGCCATCGTGTGGAGGTGATGGTTGCTCGTGACGCCGGGGAACGCGGCCGACGCGAGCCGCTTCGGGATCTCCGGGTCGTCGGTGTTCCCGAGCAGGATTCCGTGCTGCGGTCCGGGGAGCGTCTTGTGGGTGGACGCGGAGATCACCACACATCCCTCGTGGAGCGGGTCCTGGAACTCGCCGCCCGCGATCAGGCCGAGCACGTGTGCGCCGTCGTACCATCCACGCGCGCCGATGTCTTGGAGAGTGGAGGAGAGCTCCTGGACGGGCAGCGGGAAGAGGAACAGCGAGAGGCCGAACAGGCAAAGCTTGGGGCGCACGGCGCGCAGGATCTCCTTCGTGCGCGCGACGTCGATGGTCATCCGCTCGGTGTCCCACGCATAGTAGACCGGTTTCACGCCCCGGACGCCGAAGGCGCCGAACGACGCGCTCGAGATGTGGGCGCCATCGGCGAGCCGGCACGTGCCGACGAGGTCGCCGGGCTCGGCCATCGCCTTGAGCACCGCGAAGTTCGCTACCGTGCCGGAGATCGGACGCACGTCGGCGAATGAACAGCGGAACAGCCGCTTTGCGAGGTCGAGACAGAGCGTCTCCACCTCATCGACCTGCTCGTTCCCCTCGTAGTAGCGCTCCCCCGGGAGACCTTCGGCATACCGAGAATGAAAATCGCTGATCAACAGCTCCTTCGCGTACGGCGAGAGCAGGTTCTCGCTCGCGATCAACGGGATTGCGCGCTCGAACCGGGTGGTATGCCGCCGAACCGCGTCCCGGACCCGCTCCACCGTCTGGGCCATGTCGGTCTCCACCGAGGGGCTGCCTGCCGGAACGTCGGCCATTAGACCCCCACCCCCTTGTTTCCAGTGGAACCCCGCGAAGGGCTCACCGCGTCACGCGCCCCGACGCGAGCCGCCCGGAAGCCCCCCGTGATCCTACCCAAGAGGTCGACCCCAACCCGAAGGCGTCCCACCATCCATTACCATATAATCCGGACCACCGCTCTCTCCCCTCAGATGTCTCCGACCTCCTCTCCTACCCTTCCTCCCTCACCTTCCTCTCCACCTTCCTCCTCCCTTCGCCACCTTCCCTCCTACCCTACCCAACCCTGGCCTCACTCCCGCCGTTTCAAAATTCAGTACGGAGAGCTCGACGTCCTCAACCATCTCAACCACGCCGTCTACTTCCGGTTCATGGAAACCCTCCGCTGCGAGTACTACCTCAGCCTCCGTCACACCGCCGACCCTACCGGTCTCGACATCATCATCGCCGAAGCTCGCTGCCGGTTCCTCGCTCCGGTCCAGTACGCGACCGAGCTCGTCGGGGAAGTCGCCCCGGCTCGCCCGGTCGGACGCACGAGCTTTGTGCTACTCTATCGCTTCTCCGACGAACGACAACGGCTCGTCACGGCCCGAGGACACACCGCAATCGTGACCTACGATTACTCGAAGGGATCCAAGAAGCCCATCCCGGACGCGGTGCGCCCGGCGCTGGAGCGGGACGCGGTCGACCCCAAGGCCGAAGGCTGGTAGAATAGCTCCACTCGCAGAGGGGGGGTGGGAGGGGTCTCCAGGGGCCCACCGAGCCGGTCCGAGGAACTAGGTTTCCGGCGTGTAGCCCGGGTTCTCGCGCGCAACGCCCGGGAGCGGCGGAGGCCAGGGAGTGGGTTCGATGAACGTGGGATCGTCGACCACCGACTCGAGCCGGTACGTCACGCCGGTCCCCTGGAGAGCGTCGTGCAGCTTCTGGAGGCGCTCGCGGAACTGTTTCACGCTGGACCACTCGAACACGAGGTCATGGGTGCCGACGATGAACGAGAGGCCGGCATGCTCCCGCAGCCGCTCCGCGATGAGCAGCGGGGAGATGCCGTCGGGCGAGAAGTAGAGGTCCACGTATGTGTGCATACTCGCCCCTCGCGAGATTGCGTGGACTGGCTATTTAAGCCGGTCGCGGGACCGGAGCCGCCGCGGCGCTCCGAACCTATTCGACAGGGAGGTTGAAATACGCGAGCATCCACCGTCAGCGGATGTCGCGGGCCGTATTCCTGACCGCCGTGGTAGCCATTGCAATCGTAGCCATCCTCGGAGGCGGGCTCGCGTCCACCGCGTCGGGCGGAGTTGGCGCCGTCGCCAGGGCGCCGGCGCATGCGGCGGCGACGGCATCCGATGTGACGCCGGCTGGGACCTCCCTCCTCAAGCAGGCGGTGGCGAGCATCAACGCAGCGACGCCGCGCTCGGGATCCCCTGTGACGTGCTCGGTTACCTCCGCAACGGCCGCCACCTGTGGCGGATCAATTCCCCCCACCCTCTCTGGGCCTCACGTCGGCGCCCACGCGAACCCCGTTGTGGCGCCGGCCTCGACCGTGCGCGCGGCCTCCTCATCGGCGCCTACCGTTCCCTCTCATTCCTCCGTCCCAACCTCCCCCGACCCAACGTGGTACAACGTGACGACCCAACTGACCACCGCGTCCGGCGGCGTGATTCCCGCAGTCGGACAAGGTAGCGGAATCGCGTTCGACCCTCTGCTGGGCGAAGTCGTGCTGTTCGCCGGAACTACCGTCACCGCCGACGGCCCCTTCGTGAACGAAACCTGGACCTACAACGGTGTGACGTGGACCGACCTGACGAGCACCCTCACCACCGCTCCCTCGGTGCGATGGTACTCTGGATTCGATTATGACCCAACCTTCGGCGGCGTCATCCTCGTCGGAGGGTGGCAGGCCGACGGCCTGGGGCTCAACGACACGTGGCTGTTCACCGGCACCTGGACGAACATCTCCACGACGGTCGGGCTCCTGCTCACCGACACGGGAGCTTACCTGGACTACGGTGGAATCGGCGGCAGCGCCGGCGCCTGGGACCCAGCCCTCGACGGCTTCGTTCTCACCGACGGATGCTCCGACTCGGCATGCAGCCTGGACGCGTGGTCGCTCACGTGGCTCTTGACCGCGACCGGGTGGCAAACGATCGATTATGGGCCCGGCTTCGGTTCGTTAACCTGGCTCGGCACCACGCACATGGCGTACGACCCCGTTGATGGCTATCTGGTCCTCTTTGGCGGCTACGACTACGACTCGGGGTACGATCAGAACTATACCTATACCTACGCGGGCGGCGCGGACTACGGGAACAACTGGGTGAACATCAGCGCGAACGATGCGGTCTGCAGCCCGGGATGCACCCCAGTCGGGCGCGACGATCCCTCGATCACGTGGGACGCTCAGCTCGGTGCGGTCTTCATGACCGGTGGGTTCAACAACTCGCTCGATAGTGTGTACAACGATACCTGGACGTTCCTCGGTGGACACTGGCACACGCTCACTCCCGGCGCTCCGGACGCCTTCGGCCCGATGATCGGAGGCGCCCTCGCGGTGAACTCCACGGACATTGGCGTGTTCATAGTCGGAGGCTTCTACGCCGGGGCCCCGGGCCCCGACTACGGCTCCCAGAACGAGTGGGTCTTCGAGACGCCGCCGCAGGCGACCCTGACCGAGACCCCGCACCCGATCGACCTCGGGACAGCGGTTACGTTCACGGCCGGCTGGGTCGCCGGCACCGGCACGGGATGGTACGCCGGATGGAACCTCTCGTACGGCAATGGCCACTCCAGCGTGGTGCGCGCCGGCGCAGGACAGAACAGCTCCACCGCGTACACGAAGGCCTTCCCGTACACGTACGGCAGCGCCGGTACGTTCACCGCGAACGCGACCTGGTCGGACTTCTTCTACGTCAGCTCCGCTAAGTCGACGGTCTCCCTGACGGTGAACCCGGCGCTGGTCGCCACGATTACCGCCTCGGCGACGACCATCACGGCGGGCGGAGCGGTCACGTTCACGACGAACCCGACGGGCGGCAGCGGGACGTACACCTATGCGTGGAGCTTCGGGGACAGTACGACCAGCACCGCGCAAGGCCCCCCGGCCCACACCTTCGCCAAAGCCGGCACCTACACGGTGAACCTGACGGTTACCGATTCTCTCGGCGTGGCGGTCAAGAGGAACGTCACGATCGCCGTGAACGCGAAGCCGTCCAACGGCCTCAACCTCGGCAACACCGGAACCTACCTGATCATCGGCGTCGTGGTCGTCGTGCTGGCGATCCTCACCGCTCTCCTGTTGATGCGGCGCCGGAAGAAGCCGGCGACCGCGCAGCCCTGGCAAGCGGGGGCGCCTCCCGCCGGAGCGCCTCCCTCAGGAGCCATGGGTGAGGCCCCACCCGGAGTGGGAGAATCGCCTCCCCCACCGCCGCCCTCCTAGAGCCGAGCGTCAGGAACGCCGCGAACCCTTTCCTTCTCTTCTTTTTCTATGGTATTCGAGGACGAGACGGTGCTAGGCCAGCAGGGTGGCCGCGCATCGAAAGAATCCGGAGACCCCGTTCGCTCCTCAGCCCCGTCGCCCCACCAGCGTCGTCGGGTCACGGTAAGGCTGCTCCCGTCAGGACCTGACCCGGTTCCCGTGATGGGTAACCGCTAGGGCGCTCCTCCGAGCGCTCGTCGCGGTGCCCGCGGCCCAGTGGAACAGAGCGTCGACGAAGACAAACGAGACGGATTCCCTCGGTGCGCGTCGCTCCTGCCTGTCACCCCCGCTAAGGACGGTTTCGGTGTAAAAGGGGACGCCCAACCCCCCGGTCTAGCCTAGCATCGAAATCCACGGAGCGTCGGGATATATACTTGTCACCAAAGCAAAGGGATCGCCGCCGCTCTCGCCGAGGGGCTCGCCGGCTCTAGGGCGAGTGGATGGGACTTCCCGACGATGGGCGAGGTGGCCGAGATCGTCTCCAGAGCCACACGCCCACCGCGATGGTGGTGGCGCCGAGGAGGCCAAGATAGCCCAGGCTCAGTTCCAGCAGCCAAGCATCCATTGGAAACCCGATAGGATGCCCACAGTCAGGCCCATACGCCCGGACCGGGACGGAGCTCGTACTCACCGCACCTTGACTGTCCACAACCCGGACCCGAGGAACGATCGTCGACGCGAGGTCGTTGGTGTACTGGTGAGTAACCGTAGCGCCCGTTCCGGTGAATCCGTCGCCAAAGAACCATTCGTACTGGTAGGGCGCTGCCCCGCCTGCGGCCTCGCTGGATAGATTGACCTTGAAGAACCGGGTGTCGCCCGGACCGCATCCGCCCGAAGTGGCGGTGGCGTTCGCCACGACGATCGGTGGCTCCGAAGTGCCGGCGACAAGGATGGTGGTGGTGTAGGTGACGGGCGAACCGCCGGGGGTCGTGGCATTGAGGACGGCGGCGTAGCTGCCCGGCCGGGCGTAGGTGTGGCTCACATTCCAGCCGGCCATGGCAGGGGCGCCATCACTGAAATTCCAGGCCGGGTGATCTGCGGAGCCGCTGTACGGCCTTCCCGTGAACCCCACGGCGAGGGGTGCCGGACCGAACGTCACATTGGCATTGGCCTCGACACCGGTCTCGATGAGACTCTGCACCGCGACGAACGGCGCGGTCGTGGCAATCGTCGTCCACGTGGCCGAGTCGGTGAGGGTGAGCGCGACTCGGTAGAACCCCGGCGGGGTGATCAACACGTACGGTACGGTCAGGCCTCCATCCGAGCTTCCGTCACCCGGCATCCAGAGTGCGTGGTACGGCGGGGAACCCCCCGTTACCTCCGCGCTCAGGTTGAGCAACAGAGGGGGCTGGTAGATCGAGGGGGGAGCCGAAATCACGCTGGCCCCACCGGGCGTCGCGTTGGCCCACGCGACAAGAGGCACCGGCGGCTGCGCGGGTCGGGCGAGGCCGTCGATGCTGCGCTCCCCGTGGGCCTCCCCGACGGTGCAAAGCAGAAGCCCCACCACCACGACGAGGGCTGAGTGGCCCACCGCGCGACCCGACCATCGACCGGGTCGCGTGGCCATTTCGATGCGCGAGGTCACAACCTGCGGCATCGGCCGCCCCCCACCTACCGGATGTGGTCGAGCGAGAAGGAACCGAGCGAGAAGGCGCGCTTCGTGAACGTGTACCCGACCCAGGCCCGAGATTGCACGTCGGTGATGCCCCGCACCGACAGGAAATTCTTCAACTGGTCGATCTTGAGGTTGATCGACCCGTCCATCATGTGCTCGAGGGTCCGGATGTCGGCCTCGCTGTGCATGCCGGTCTCGATGAGGTAGTAGCCGGCGGCCCCGTCGACCTTCCGCCGGCCGACGAACGGCTGGAGGAACCGGAACGTCGCGGCGGTGTCGAGGTAGGCCGTGATTGTCGAGACCGATTCGAAGACGAGCCGGTACGGGATCCCCTTCTGCCGAAACTCGAGGGCGAACTCGTTGACCTTGGCCGTGAGGCCTTCCATGGCCCCCTTGTCGGTCATCGAGAACAGGACGGCGTTCCGCTCTCCCTCGGTGAGGCCGAGGCTCCGCGAGTAGAGGTCGATGTACTTGACGAGGCCCTTCTGCTCGAGCTCGAGATAGTTGGGCAGGAAGCCGGTCGCTTCCTCGCGGACCGTCTGGTAGGTCTTGTCCGTAAGGACCCAGATCGCGCCGGCGCCGTTCCGGAGCCCCTCCGTCATGAACGCCCGGGCCACGACGTCCTTGCCCGTGTGGGCCGGTCCGTTGACCAGCAGCTGGGAGCCGATGGGGATGCCGCCGAACAGGAGGTCGTCCAACCGGCGTACCCCCGTGCGGACCTTCTTGGCCGAGCTCGTGGCCGCGACGTCGGCCTGCGCCTTCTCGGCCTCGGCCTCGGCGGCCTTGCCCTCGAGTCCCTCCAGCTCCTGCATCCGCTGGCTGAGGAATTGTTCCCGTGTCCGGAGCTCCTCCTCCCGCTTGGTGACCTCCATCTGGAGGTCGGTGAGGTGCTTTTTCTTCTCGGCCGAGTCGAGCGACCCGCCGGTGAGCTTCGCCTCCTCGACCCGACGCATCTGGAGCGCGACGGATTCCTTCTGGATCCGCAGCTCCTGTTCCCAGGCCTGGAGCTCCTTTTCCTTGTACTCGAGCGGCGTGCGGCGTCGCTCGATTTCTTCCGTCTGGAGACGGATCTCCTCGAACTTGGTCCGCAGCTCGTTCTCGCGTCGGGCGAGCTCGCGCTCCCGCATGTCGGCGGTGTTCATGCGGGATTGCAGGGCCTCGGTAAGGGAACGCTCGTCCGCGCCCACGGTTTCGAATCGTTTCTTCGACAGCTCGAGCTCGGAACGCAGGTTCCGGATCTCTTCCTCGAGCTGGATTTGACGCCGGCGCAATTCTGTCTCTCGCTCGATGTAGCCGTGCTCCCGTTCGGCGAACTCGAGTCGGACCCGGGCATCGGACTCCCGGGACACGCCCTCGGGCCCGTTCGGCGACCCGGCCATCCCTTCGCTCGGCTCGGGGGCGACCGGGGCGGCCGCGGCCGGAGCGATCTCGGTGCCGGCCCGGTCGAGGGCCATCTGGAGTTCCGATATCCGGCCCTCCATCTCCTGGACGAGTTGCTCCCGGGCCTTGGCTTCCCGGTTCCGGACGTACTTGATGACGGCGATCGAGCCCCGCTTGACGTGCTCGAGCTCCTCCTCCATCTGCTTCCGCTTCTGGCGCTCGTCGTAGAGCTGTCGTTGGATGTCCTGTAGCTCCTGCACCAGCGAGTGGGGCTCGAACTGGTCGGACTTCACTCGGTCCAGGAGGTCGGTGAGCCAGCGCACGAGCGTGGCTTCTCGCTCCCCGACGGCGGCCGAGCCGGGGGGCACCGAACGATCCGAAGGTGGGAGGGTAGGCGGGCTCGGGCCTCCGGGGACGGTCGAGGGCAGACCGAGCTCCTCCGGGAGAGTGGTCGACGGGGTGGCCCGAGGGGGGGCCGGTTCCGAGGATTGGATCCAGGATTCCAGAACGGAGTCGTCGCCCTCGACCCACTTGCGGAGGACATCCGCCGAGCCTTTCGTGGGGGTGCTGATCTTGAGGCGCTTCGGCCGCTCGGCCTTGCTGACCGACGCCATCCACCTCTCGACGATCCGCTCGCCGCTGGGCGAGGTCGGTTCCGGTGCGTCCGACCCGGGCTTCCGCTCCTTGGGTTGGTTCGGGGTCGCTTCGTCCCGGGGAGGGGCTCTCTCGGCCGAAGCGTCCGTCGAGTCCGTCATCGGGGCCCTGTTACAAGGGGGGCAAGCGAGCTTAAGTCCTGTGGGCGGCCGGCGGCCCCGTCAGGGGGCGCTCGTCGCCATCTCCGGGCCCCAGCCCGTAGAGACCGATCCCGGGACCCGGGAGCGGAACTCATCCTCCCACCAGCGGAGGTACTGTCGCCGTCCTTGCCGGCGTTCTTCGAGAGCCTGCCGGGCCAGGTCGCTCGCCAGAAGGGCCCAGGAGTCCCAATGGTCCCGCGCCTTCCGGGGGACATCGAGATAGTAGGGAGGTCCCTGGAATCGGGTGCCGAACCGGGCCAGAACGTAGAGGTCGCAGGCCCGCTCGCCGTTCGGTACCTGGTGGAGCGGCCACTGCAGCAGGTGCATGAACTCGTGGGCCGCCGTCGCGGCGAGCTCGCCCGGACGCCCGGCCAGACGCGGGTGGAAGGCCACTCGCGGGGGCCGTTCGAGGATCGATGCGGTGCCGAGGCGCCGCGAACCCGACGGAAGAAGGTCTACCCGGACCCGTAGGCCGGACAACTCCGGAAACGCCTCCGCTACCTGTGCGACGGTTCCGAGCAGCTCCGTCGCCTGCGGCCAGCGCTGCAGTCGGCGCGTGGGCGAGAGGTCAGCTCCCATCGAGGGTTTCGAACATGGGGGCATAAATAGAGCCGCGGTTCCTCGCGCAGGCGTGGACCTCGGGGAACGCGTCGCCCTGGTGACCCGGAACACTGCCGAGGTCCTGACGCCCGAAGAGGTCCGACCGCTCTTCGAGCGCGAGTCGGCGCCCCGGGCGTACATCGGATTCGAGCCCTCGGGTCTGCTCCATGTCGGTCATCTGATCCCGACCCGGAAGATACGCGACCTGACCGACGCCGGTTGCCGCGTCACGGTGTTCCTCGCGGACTGGCACGCGTGGATCAACGACAAGCTCGGCGGCTCGCTCGAGAAGATCCGTGAGTGCGGGCAGTACATGCAGAGCGGGTTCCTCGCGCTCGGGGTGGACCCGGACCGGACCGAGTTCCGGTGGGCTAAGGACCTCCAGGCTCAGAAAGGATACTGGGACCGTGTCGTCCGGGTCGCGAAGGCGACCTCGCTGGCCCGGTCGCGTCGGGCGTTGCCGATCATGGGACGCGCCGAGGACGACGCCAACATGGACACGGCGAAGCTGTTCTATCCGTCGATGCAGGCGGCCGATATCTTCGAGCTACCGGTCGAGATCGCCTACGCCGGCATCGACCAGCGACGGGCCCACGTGCTGGCGCGCGAAGTTGCACACCATTACCACTGGCCCGTGCCGGTCGCTGTCCATACTCCGCTCATCTCGTCCCTCAAGGGCGGGGGACGCATGGACCCGGAGGCCCAGACCGTCGAGCGGAAGATGTCGAAGTCCGACCCGACGGCCGGCATCCCTATTCCTTCGGATCCGGAGGTCATCGCATCGCGCATCGAGGCGGCGTACTGCCCCGCGAAGGAGGTCGACGGCAATCCGGTGGTCGAACTGGTTCGCTTCGTGATTTTCCCCTGGGAGGGCAAGCTCTCGGTCGAGCGCGCCGCAAAACACGGAGGTCCGCTCGTGCTTGCCACCGAGGAGGAGTTCCTGACCACGTGGAAGGCCGGGTCGTTGCACCCTCAGGACCTGAAGGCGGCCGTAACGGCGGCCCTCACCCGGATCACGGAACCCGCCACACGGTTCTTCCAGAGCCATCCGGAAGCCGTTCCACCCTTCCTCCAAGCGGCCAGGGCGGGCTCCGCCTAGGTTAGGGCGAAAGGACCGCGACCCCGCGCAGGTAGGGCTAAATACCGTCGTCCGTAGCCACGGGTCCACCCGTGAGCCGAGGGACCCCGCTGGGGTTTCCGCTGACGCGAGGAAACAATGGCGCGAGCGATTTACATCCGGTTTGAGACCCCGACCGAAATTGCCGACAAGGCGCTGCAGCTCGTGCAGATCGCCCGCGAGACGGGCAAGTTGCGCGTCGGCACGAACGAAGTGACCAAGGCGAGCGAGCGGGCGGAAGCCAAGCTCGTGGTCATGGCCGAGGACGTCGACCCGATCGAGATCCTCGCCCACATCCCCATGCTCTGCGAGGAGAAGCGGATCCCGTACGTCTACGTACCGAAGAAGCAACGCCTCGGCCAGTCGGCCGGCCTTTCCAAGTCGGCGGCGAGCGTCGCCGTCGTCGAGGCGGGCGAAGGGAAGAGCATCCTCGAGGAACTCACCGGCGCCTACACAACGCTGAAGAAGTAACCGACCCCGGCGATCCTAGGAGTGGACGATGGCGGAAGAGGACAAGGGTTCCCCGGCAGAGGTCGTGGAGCTCGTCGGACGGACCGGGATGGCCGGAGAGGCCACCCAGGTCAAGGTCCGGGTGCTCGCCGGCCGGGACCGGGGAAGATCATCGCCCGCAACGTGATGGGACCGATCCGCGTCGGCGACGTGCTCGTCCTCCGCGAGACGGCCCGAGAAGCGCGAAAGCTGTCGGTGCGTTGAGGGCACCCCGTCCATGGTCGTCCACCGCACCTGTTCGTTCTGCGCCGGGGAGATCGAGCCCGGCACCGGCCAGCTGTTCGTCAAGCGCGACGGCTCGCTGTACTCGTTCTGCTCCTCGTCGTGCCGCAAGCAACAGATGGGCCTCGGCCGCGTCGGCCACCGCCTCCGTTGGACCCGAGCCCACGAACTGAAGCGGCTCGCCGAACAGCGCCGTCAGCCGGCGGCCACCGAAACGCCGACCCCGAAGGCGGAGGGCGGCAAGCCGAAGGCCGCGTCCACGGAGTCCGCCACGCCGGGAGCCTCCAAGAAGCCGCCCAAGGCCCCGCCAGCGGACGACGTTCCCGCCACGACGGAGGGCGCCGACGCGGCGCCCAAGAAACCCCGGACGAAGAAGTCCGTGTCGCCGCCCGCCTCCACGTAGCCCCCTCAGGTCGGAAAGACCGGGGGCCTGCGCGGACGGAAATCGTATTGCTGAAGCGGCCGCTCGGCGCTCGTTGACAACTTCCCTGCTCGAGTCCGCGGCCCCGGAGCTGGTGGCCTTCGTCGTCAGTGGTCTGGTCGTCCTGTATGGGTGGCCGGGCGCCCCCGCCTTCCAGGCCTGGATCGACCGGAACCTGGTCCGCCGACTCGGGGGAATCTCCGCGGTGCGTTGGGACTGGCGGGTCGTGGCGCTCGTCCTGGGCGTGGTGTTCGTGGCCGCCGCCTTCGTCCAGTCGGCTCCGGTCCCCTGTTCGGCGGGCGAGGACGACACGCTTGCCCTGCTCCAGTCCGCACGAAATTTCTTATCGGGGGGAAATCCGCTCGTAACGTCTCAGTGCGGGCACTGGGTCCTGGTCCCCTATGGGTTGGCGAGTGTGCTGTTCGATGCCCTCGGCAGTCTGGGCGGTCGCGTGGGAATCTGGCTGGTCTGGAACTTGCTGGCGCTCCTGCTGATCCCGCTCATCTGGATTCTCGCCGGGGCCCAGCGATGGTACACGACGATCTTCGTCGCGACGTCGATGCTCTACGCGCCGCTCGTCGTCGGCTCGATCCAGGGAGGCCACAGCGCGGTCGTGCCAGTCACGGCCCTGCTCGGCATCTGGCTCGCGCTCCGCCGCAATCCGGCGGCCGGCGTCGTGGCGGGATTCCTGTCGACGGTGAAATTTCCGTCGCTCTTCCCCTTCTGGGGCGGTCTCTCCGGCGTGGGAGCCGAACGGTGGCGAGCGTTCGTCCTCTCCGTGGTCGTCTTCGCGGGTCTGAGCCTCCTCGTCATAGCGATCTGGGGCGGCAACGCCTACAACCTCCTCTTCGCCACGCAGCTCACGAGAGCGGACTTCTCGATTAACGAGTTCGGTGTGCTGATCCCGATCGGAGCGATGCCGCCGGCGCTCGTGCTGGAGGCCATCCAGGGAGTATCGCTCCTCGGCGCACTCGCCTTCGTCCATCTCCGAAAGTGGCCCGCCGTTCCCGCGATCGCGCTCCTCACGGTCGTGGTCGCGCTCGTGGCGCAGCGGTTCACGGAGAACTTCATGATCTGGCTTCTTCCCGTCGCCCTTCTCGGTCCGGTCTATGCCCGGTGGCTCTTCGCGCTCGGCGCCATCGGCTTCGCGGACGCGACGATCGCGCTCCCGGCCTGCATGAACCAGGGGGCCTGCACGCTGTCGCAGGGGTTCGGGGGAGTGTTCGGACTACTGCTCCTCCTCCTGTTGGTGCTGATCTTGCGCGAGGGGTCCCGGTCCGTAGGCGCCCACCCCGGTGCGGTCTCGGCGTTGACTCCGACGAAGCCGCCGACAGAGTCCGTGGTGTCCGAGGCGCCGTCGAGCGCATTCCACTCCGTCCCTCGGTTTGAAGCCGAGGAAGGACACGACCGTCCCCCGTGGTCCGCCCCTCGGAGGACCCGTCCGCCGGATGGGTGACCGCGAGCCAGCTCGCGGAGTACGCCTTCTGTCCCCGCGCCCACTGGTACCGGGCGCACCCCCCACCCGAGGGTCCCGCGCCTTCGAGCGTGGCCGCTCTCGCCGGGGGGGAACGATTCCATGCGCGTACTCTGACGACGCGATACCGGCGCGAGCGGTGGTCGATCGTGTGGTGGATTCTCGTGGTGGCCGGTGGGCTCCTCTGCCTGCTCGCGCTCGCTCAGGTCGGAGTCCTATGATCCCTCCACCGTGGATCCTCGTGACTCTCACCGCCGGAGGCATCATTTTTGCAGCAGGGGTCGTGGCACTGGCCCGGCGGCGTCAGCAGCAGCGGGCCGGCCGCCTGCTCCGGGCCGACCTACCGAGCCATCCGGGGATGCTGTTGCGCTCTCCGCGCTTCCGGATCGCCGGACGACCCGACGAGCTCCGGGTGCTGCCGGATGGACGATGGGTGCCCGTGGAGCTCAAGAGCCGCGCCACGCCCCGGGCCGGACCGCCTGCCTCTCACCAGATCCAGATCGCCACGTACTGCCTCCTCGTGGAGGAGACGACCGGACGGGCCCCTCCCTACGGCCTTCTCCGGTACGGAGACGGAGGCGAGTTCCGTATCGATTGGACTTCGGAACTCCGGCACCGTGTTCTCGACCTGCGCCGCGAGGTGGCGGCTCCCTACGATGGTCGCGCACTTCCGAGTCCGGGACGATGCTCGGGGTGTGCGTGGCGACGGTCGTGCGACCGGGCGGCGGTCTAGTCCGGCAGCGCGGTCCATCGCGAGATGTAGATCTCGCACTGATACGGCAGTTCGATTTCCGTTCGCCCGGCGGTCTGCGGATGCGTGTCGAGCAGACCCTTGAAGGCCGCCTCCGCCTCGGCGAACCGAGTTTCGTCCAGGCTCGCGATGAAGCTCACCGACGTGAAACGGTCGAGCGCCGTGTCGCGGTCCATCCGCTGCACGAACGGAAACGATTGCCCCTCGAGCGGGGCAAACCCCGGCGTTCGGTTCCACGCCTCGCGCCACGCGCCGTGGCGGTACCGCGGTCCCCGGGCATCGTACCGGTCCAGAATTTCGGTTACTTGGTGGACCAAGTCGACCGATTCGTCCCGCACGTTCCAGAGCAGTCCCACGGTACCCCCCGGACGGAGCACCCGGTGCATCTCGCCCATCGCCCGCGGTATGTCGAACCAGTGGAAGGCCTGGGCCGCCACCACGGCGTCGACACTCGACCCTTGGAGCGGCAGCATCTCGGCGAGGCCCGCGACGAGCTGAACGTCGGGGAGGGCCCGTCGAAACTGGTCTCGCATCGCCGACACCGGCTCGAGCGCGACGTAGCGGCCCGTTCGAGGCGCCAGATGCCGCGAGAGCTTTCCGGTTCCGGCCCCGAGCTCGAGCACGGTGGACCGGTTCGAGATCGCTAGGGATCGGACCAGGGCATCGATAGCCGCCACGGGAGCCTCCGGACGTCCGCGCTCGTACCGCCCCGCCGCTCGCTGGAATCCAACCCGGGCAGTCGGCTCGAGGGGCATGGGGTCCTCCGGCCACCTGGTTCTCAAAGCTTTTGTCGCCGACCCGCTACCGCCGGCGATGGCGGAAGACGCGACGGAGCGGACCCTGGTCCTACTGAAGCCGGACGCGGTCAAGCGGGGCCTCTCCGGCGAGATCTTGCAGCGGATCGAACGGAAGGGGCTCACCATCGTGGCGGCCCGCATGATGCGCGTGACGCCCGAGCTCGCGGGACGACACTACTTCGAGCACAAGGGGAAGCCGTTCTACGACGGCCTCGTCCGCCACATCACGAGCGGGCCCGTCCTCGCGCTGGCCGTCGAGGGCCGCTCGGCGATCGCGGTCGTTCGCTTGTTGATCGGCGCGACGAATCCCGAAACCGCCGCGCCGGGAACGGTGCGCGGTGACCTGGCAATCGCGATGACGCCGAACCTGATCCATGCCTCGGATTCGCCCGTGTCGGCGAAGCGCGAGCTCGGGCTCTTCTTCCAACCGGACGACTACCAGGACTACACGCGGGCCGATCAGGAGTTTTTCTGAGTCGATGGCCGACTCTCTCGCCGCGGCGGTCCGAGCGGTCCGTCGCGGTCGACCGATATTCTACCCGACCGACACGCTGTGGGGTCTCGGCGTCCGGCCCGACGATCGGGAAGCGGTCCGCCGACTGTATGCCTTGAAGGAACGTCCGGAAGGCATGCCCGTGTCCGTGGCCTTCTCCTCCTACGAGGAGATGGAGCCGTTCGTCCATCTTTCCTCCGTGAGCAGGGCGACGATCCGGCGCTGGCTGCCGGGGCCGTTCACCTTTCTCCTGCGCGCGAGCGCCAGGGCGCGGCGCAAGTGGGCTCCAGGGGTCCTCGGAGAATCCCGGACCATCGGGGTCCGGATTCCCGACCATCCCTTCGCACGCGCCCTTTTGGCGCGGACCGGTCCGTTGACGACCACATCGGCCAACCGGCACGGTCACTCTCCCTGTCGTACCGCGGTCGCGGCGCGCCGAGCGTTCGGCCGGCGCGTTGGCGCGTACCTGACCGGGGGAGATCCGCCCTCGGGTCGTCCCTCGACCCTCGTAGCGCTCACTGGCCCTCGCCCGCACATCGTCCGCCGGAGCTGAGGCTGGGTGGCTCGGTATCCGACCGACCTCGATCACTGGCGCCGAGCCGGCCGAATCGCCGGACAGGCTCGCGAGCTCGGACTTCGCCTGGCCCAACCGGGGACGGCTCGCCGAGAGCTGGCGGAGCGGATCGAGGCGTTCATCCGGGACCAAGGCGCCGAGCCGGCCTTTCCCACGAACCTCTCCCGTAACTGGGAGGCGGCGCACTATACTCCCTCTGAAGCCGACGTCGAGCTCCTCGCGCCCGGCGACCTTCTGAAGGTCGACGTCGGGGCGCATATCGGCGGAGCGATCGCGGATACCGCGGGAACCGTCGAGGTCGGAGACACGCACCGGCACGACCGCCTCGTGAAGGCAGTGCGCGACGCCCTCGGGGCGGGGATCCAGGCGGTTCGCCCCGGCGGATCCGTTGACGTCGTGTCCCGGGCGATCGAGGCTGCGATCCATGCCCAGGGGTTCAAGCCGGTGGTCGACCTGACCGGGCATACCATCGAGTCCTACCTGTTGCATGCTGGAAAGTCGATTCCGAACGTCGGCGGGTACAGTACGGCCTCCCTCGAGGAGGGAGAAGTGGTCGCCATCGAGCCGTTCGTCACCAACGGAGAGGGCCACATCGAGGACGGTCCGTTCGGGAACATCGTCCGGTTCCGGGCCGACCCGGGAAAGAAAGACCCGTTCCTGGCCCGCGCCTTCGCCCGGTTCCGAACCCTTCCGTTCACGACCCGGTGGGTCACCGACCCCGAGGAGAAGGCCGCGCTCAAGCGCGCCCGACGGCTCCTCCAAGCCTATCCCGTGTTCATCGAGACCGGCCGCGGGTGGGTTGCCCAAGCGGAGCACACCGTTCTGGTCGGCCCGACCGGCGCGGAAGTCCTGACCGCGGCCTAGCGCGAGGTCAGTCGGCGCCGCCAGCGAACTCGGCGCGAGCGAGCTTCGCGCCCCGGTCCATGTTCTGGAGCTTCGCGTAGGCGATGTCGAGCCGACGGGTACGTAGTCCGCAGTCGGGGTTGACCCAGATTCGTCGCGGGTCTCCCAGGATCTTCACGGCCCGAAGGATGCGGTCCTTGACGCGCTCCGGCGACTCGACCTCGTCGCGATGGGGGTCGAGCACGCCCAGACCGATCTGGCGGGTGTCGCCGTACTCGTTGAACATCTTGAGGATCTCGTAGCCGTCCCGGCCGTCGGTGTCGCGGTTGGCGAATTCCCAGGCCCATTGCGTGCATCGCTTCGCCTCGAGCAACGCGGGGAAGAGGGGCCGGTAATCGGAGAAGCAGATGTGCATCGAGAACTCCGCGTCGAGCCCCTCCGTCGCGGCGTTGAAGCCCTCGGCCACGATCTCGGCCTCCCGGGGGTGCGTCCCCGCGGCGGGCTCGTCGATCTGGATGACCTTACAGCCCTTCTCGATCAGTGCCGCGAGAGTGGGTCGGATCGCCTGCTTCGCGATCTCGACCACGAAGTCTCGTTGGGCGCTACGACGAACCTCCGGGCCCTTCCATCCCTCGTGCCGGCGGAGATAGTACTCGTTGTACGACCAGTCGGCCAGCGTGTACGGGCCGGTGATCGGGAGCTTCGGGGTCGCCTTCGCGTGGTCGCGGACGAACTCGAACTCCTCGACATGGTACGGCCGGTCGAGCCGGACCTCGCCGGTCCCGGCGGCCTTGAGGTAGTACTTGTTGTCGAACGACCGGACATGCCCCAGGAACTGGAACCCGCGCATCTGGCGGACCGGGTACTGGTACATCTCGATCCGGCGGGCTTCGCCGTCGTAGACCCGGTCGAGCCCCGTCGACTCCAGGTACCGGAGCATGAACAGCGCGGCCCAGTCCCGGACGGTATCGGCTCCGACCTCGCGGGAGCGGTCGCCGAGGAACTTGCGAACCATCGGGTCGTCCCCGGGGACGAAGTGAAGAAGGTCGTTCCATCGAGCGAAGTCGGTCTGCGCCGCGGTGTCGAGCGGCTCGCCGCGCTGGCCGAGGAGCTGCCACCGGGGTTTCATCAGGCTTCCGATCTCCTGGGTCGGGAACAGTCGGTCCGTCACGAGCCGCCTCCCGAGGATTCGAGTCCCTGGCGGACGGCCGGAAGGCCGTGGAGCTTTCGTGTCGCCGGTTCCCACGGAAGAAGGTCGAGGGGCGCGCCCGGGCCGATCCACAGGGTGGTCGGCCGGTGCCGTTCGGCGATGGAGCGCGCGAGGCGGACGACTTCCGCCGGGTCCTCGACGAGGCTCGTCCGCGGGTCGATGACGCCGAGGCCGAGTCCGCGTCGTTCCGCCGAAGGGGCGAGCTTCAGCGCGTCGGTCTCCGATAGATCCACGCCCACGAGAGAGACCGGAAGGCGGGTGAGGAGAGGCCACGCCGGTTGGGCATCGCCGAAGAAGGTCCACACGGCGGTCGTGGCGCCCGCGGCGGCGGTCTCGATGGCCTTGTACGCCGCGACGACGGCCTCGGCACGAGCGCCTTCGGGAGGGTGACTCACGAGGAGCGGCTCTTGGAACTGGAACGCCGTGTAGCCGGCCAAGTGCAACTCGTGCACTTCCTCCCCGAGTAGACGACCGAGTCGATGGGTGAGCGCCTCGGAGGTCTCGCCCGAGCGGTTGTCCACGAGGCCCGAGAAAGTGTACGGACCGGGCAAGATCGCCTTGCGTGGATGCGGGCCGCTCTTCCCCGCCGGCGGAAGCCAGCTCGCGATGGCGCCCGCGACCCGAGCGGGAGGCGCGTGGAGGATCGGTTGGCGGTAGAACTGGTTCGTTTCGAACCATCGCGTGAGGGGACCGACCGTGAAGCCTTCCCAGGTCTCCGCGAACGGTCGGAACAGGTCTTGCCAGCGCAGGTAGCCGCCGGTCGGTGGCTCAAGGCCCAGGCGCTCTTCCAACCGGGCGACCTCGGCCTCCGTACGGAGAACGAGCTCCTGAACCGCCTCGGGGGTCGTCCGGCCCCGGTCGAGATCACGGGTCGCCTCGACCAGGGCCTCCGAGCGCGGAAACGCACCGGTAAGGCTCGTGACGGTCTGCATGGGGGAACCTCCCGCGAGCGGGACGCGCACTTTAGCTATGTCGTCCGGGGCGGCTCTGCATCGAGAGAAAATCGGTTGCGTTCCGGGAAACCGGCGGCCGGCCCATGGGAGGTTTGCGTCCACGATCCGGTCGAAGTCCGCCGGCATGCCTCCGACCCGGCGCCGGAGCTTGCGGCCAAAGGAAGGTTCGTATCCCCTGGCGCGGACCGGTGAGTCGCGAGCGAGAGATTTAGACCCCCGGTACCCTTCCGCACAGCGTGGTCGTCAAGGCTCGAGAGATCATGCACGCCGATGTCCTGACCATGGACCCCGCGACGACCGCGCTCGACTGCGCACGGCGAATGACCGAGGCCCACAAGGGCTACGCGATTCTCCTGAAGGACGAACGAATGGAAGGCATCGTGACCGAATGGGACTTCCTCGCGAAGGTGGTTGCCCGCGGCGTTGATCCCGCAACCACCCCCGTGGCGTCGCTGGCCACAGCCCCGGTGGCGTCCTGCGATGCGGACACCCCAACCGATGAGGTCGTCGAGCGCATGGCACGGGAAGGGATCCGGCGCATGGTCGTGACCCACGGGGGACGAGTGGTGGGCATGATCACGTCGAAGGACGTGATCCAGGCGTTCAAGCCGTATGTCGACAAGATCTCGGCCGATATTTCTCGGCTCCAACCCTCGCTACCGTGAGCCGCGGGGCGAGGAGCGGCGGAGGTCGAAGGAACCGGGACGACTTGAACCTCCACGGGGTCCCCGCGCTCAATCCTCCGCCGCCGGGGAGGGATTCCTGAGGCGTCCGTAGTGCAGTACAAGTGGGTCGTCCTGTCGAACACGACCATCGGGACGCTGATGGCCTCCCTCGACTCGAATATCGTGCTCATCGCGCTTCCGACGATCGCGAAGCAGCTCCCCGATACCTCGGTCTTCACCCTGCTCTGGATCCTCCTCGGATACTCGCTGCTCACGTCGGTCGTTCTCCTCAACTTCGGCCGGCTCGGCGACATGTACGGCCGGGTGCGACTCTACACCCTGGGCTTCGCGATCTTCACCGTGGGCTCGGCGCTTTGCGGGTTCTCCCAGACGGGCACCGAGCTCGTGCTGTTCCGGCTGGTGCAGGCGGTGGGTGCGGCGTTCCTCTTCGCCAACGCCGCGGCGATCATCACCGACGCCTTCGGGCCGAACGAACGGGGCCGGGCCCTCGGGATCAATCAGGTCTCTATCGTTGTCGGCGCGGTCACGGGTCTCGTTCTCGGGGGAGTGCTGACCTCGCTGCTGGGCTGGAGGTCGATCTTCTACGTGAACGTCCCCATCGGTATCCTCGCCACCTGGCGGTCCTTTGCCGGGCTCCGCGAGCTCCACCGGCCCCAGAAGGAGCACCGCCTCGACTGGGTGGGGAACCTCACGTTCGCCGGGGGCCTCGCGTCCATCCTGCTGGCCGTCACGCTGTACGCTCTCGGAAGTCTGCCGGCCGTGGAGTTCGGAGCCCTCCTCGGCACGGGGGTCGCGCTGCTGGTTCTCTTCCTCTGGATCGAGCAACGGGTCCGGCACCCGATGTTCGACCTGTCGCTCCTCAAGATCCGGATGTTCTCCGCGTCGATCACGGCCATTTTCCTCAACGCGCTGGCTCGGGGCGCCTTCTCGTTCGTGATGGTCTTCTACCTTCAGGGCCCCCCTCACTACCTCTCCCCGCTGAACGCTGGACTCTACCTCATCCCTGTCTCCGCCTCGTTAGCGGCGATCGGGCCGATCAGCGGAGCGCTCTCCGACCGGTACGGTTCCCGGCCGTTCGCGGTCCTCGGCCTATTGGTTTCCGCCGCCGGGTTCTTGTGGCTGACCCAGATCGGCCCAACGACCGGCTTCCTGGGGCTCGTGGGTCCGTTCATCCTCGTCGGGCTGGGCATGGGGCTCTTCGCCGCGCCGAACCGCGCGTCGATGATGAGCTCGGTACCCGCGACTCGTCGAGGCGTCGCGAGTGGCATCGGCACGACGCTCGTCAACAGCGGAACGACGCTCAGCCTGGGGCTGGCCATCGTCGTCATGGCCAAGGCGCTCCCGCTCGGTTCGCTGACCGCCATCTTTCTCGGAACCGCCCACGCGACGCTCGGTCCGGGCGGGATCGGCCGTTTCATCGACGCCACGCACAGCGTCTTCGAGCTGTCGGCCATCCTGCTCCTCCTGGCGCTGATACCGGCGGCCTTGCGCCCCCGGGAGAATCAACCTCCTCGGGGACCGTCGGAATCACGGACGACCGCCGCCTAGCCTCGGTGGCGCGTCCCCCGGACTCCCTCCTAGTCGGCATTTGTCGATAGAAGGGTTCGTTCTTGACAAAATGATTAAAGCGGAGCCAGGGTGCTGGCCTCTAGCATGGTCGAGGCGGCGCGCTCGCGCACTCGCCGGCCGGCGCCTCCTCCCCCCTCTCCGGAAGAGGAAACGGCCGAGGCCGACGTCAGCCAGACCCAGGCCCTGAGCGAGCGGGCGGTGCGCCTCGCCGAGTTCTACCGTGGTAAGATCGAGACCGTTCCCAAGGTGCCCGTGCGCAGTCTCCGCGACTTTTCTCTCTGGTACACGCCCGGGATCGCGGCGGTGTCCCGGGAGATAGAGCACAATCCCGCCCGTGCCTTCGACCTCACCGGCCGATGGAACACGATCGCCATCCTGACAGACGGAAGCCGGGTGCTGGGCTTGGGGAACATCGGTCCCCAGGCGGCGCTCCCCGTCATGGAGGGCAAGGCCCTGCTGTTCAAGTATCTCGGCGGGGTCGACGCGGTCCCGCTGCCGGTCGACGTGTCGACACCGGAGGCCCTCATCGAGACCGCGCTCCGGATCGCGCCCGCGTTCGGGGGGATTAACCTCGAGGACATCGCGTCGCCGAAATGCTTCCAGGTGCTCGAGGAACTCCAGCGCCGTCTTCCGATTCCGGTCTGGCACGACGACCAGCTCGGCACGGCCGCCGCGACGCTCGCGGGCCTGATCAACGCCCTCGAGCTCACCGGACGGAAGCTGTCGACCACCCGGACCGTGATGCTCGGGGCCGGTGCCGCGAACCTGGCGACGGTGCGGCTGCTGATTCGGATGGGTCAAGACCCGCACCAGCTCACGGTGGTGGACCACCACGGGGTCCTCCATGCGGACCGCGAGGACCTCGACGAGATGCAGCTCCGGAACCGGTGGAAGTACCGGGTCGCCCTCGAGACCAATGGAGGGGGCCGGAGGGGAACGCTCGCCGACGCGATGACCGGAGCCGACGTAATCCTCGCGGCGTCCACGCCGGTGCCCGGCACGATTCGCCCCGAATGGGTCCGGTCGATGGCGCCCCATCCGATCGTCTTCGCGCTCGCGAACCCGTTACCCGAGATCTGGCCCGCCGACGCCCGGGCCGCCGGGGCCGCCGTCGTGGCGACGGGGCGGAGCGACTTCCCCAACCAGGTCAACAACTCGTTGATCTTCCCCTGCGTGTTCCGGGGCGTCCTCGATGCCCGTGCCCAGTCGATACCGGATGACATCGTGATCGCCGCGGCCCAGGAGCTGGCCCATTACGCCTCGATGAAGGGACTGAGCGACCATCACCTCCTCCCGACGATGGACGAACGCGAGGTCTTCCCCCACGTCGCCGCGGCGGTGGCCGACTGCACCGTCCGGCTGGGCATCGCCCGGGTCCGGGCCTCGCGCGAGGAGTTCTACGAACGGGCTCGGCGGCTGATGGCGCGGCCCGCCGCGCTGACCGAAGCATTGCGGAATGCCGGACTTGTGGACCCGATGCCCGATGAACCCATTCCATCCAGGAAACACCGATGAAGCGTACGAACGCCCCCGGAAGCGAGCATCGCCCCGATAGCCGAGAATCCAGCGCCCCGGTCCACGCGCGACCGGCCCGCGAGGCGGACATTCCGGCCCTCGCCTCCCTCATCGTCCGCCTGAAGCGGCTGAACGAGGAATTCGACCCGATGCTGAAGGTCCGGCCGGATGTCGACGCGCAGGCCGAGGCGGTCCTCCGGGCCGAGATCAAGAACCCAAAGTCGCTCGTGATCGCCGCCGAGGGGACCGGACCCGACAAGGACAAGATCATCGGGGTCGTCCGGGCCGCGATCCGCGAACGGACCTTCTACACGCCGGAAGCCGAGGGAGTCATCCTCGACATCTATCTGCTCCCGCTCTATCGGCGACACGGCGACGGCCGGTACCTGGTCGAGCACACAATCCAACAACTGAAGGAGCGCGGCGCCGGCATCGTGACCGTCGAGTTCCCGGCGCAAAACGAGATCGCGAGCCGGTTCTACGCCAAGTGCGGGTTCCGGCCGATCACGGCCCACCACGCGCGTTTCGTGTAGCCCCCGTGGGCGCCGGGGCCCTGCCGCCGCGCCGCGTAGCTTAAGCAGGCCTTCCTTCGTGATTCCTCCGCGAGATGGCCTTTCTCATCCCCCCCTCGGATGATTTCCTCATTGACCTGTTCCTCCTGCTCACCTCCGCCATCGTCGCCGGCGAGATCGCGAGCCGCCTCGGCTTCGTGCCGCTCGTCGGTCAGCTGATCGTCGGGATCATCCTCGGGCCGACGCTCCTCGGCCCGTACATAGGTCTCGGGTCGACCACGCTCCCGCCCGAACTCGTCGGGATCCAGTTCCTCGCGACGTTCTTCATCATGTTCATGGCCGGGCTCCACGTCGATCCGGACGAGATCGCCCGGATGCCGGCAAAGACCGCCCTCGTGGGCGTGGCGATCTTCGCGATTCCCTTCGGCGTGGGCACCGGCGTCGTCGCCTGGGTGGAGCCCAGTCTGTCATCGACGACGGACCTGTTCATGGCCCTCACGTTGTCGATCACGGCGCTCCCGGTGATGGGAATCATGGTGTCGGAGTTCGGGCTCACGGGGAAGCGGCTCGGGAACTTCGTGATGGGCTCGGCGCTCGTCAACGAGCTGACGGCGGTGACCGTCTTTGCAATCCTCCTCCAGCTGACGCTCTCGGGCCGTTCGGATGTCTATGCGGTGTCCGTGGCGATCCTCTCCGTCGGGGCGTTCCTCGTCGCCGTGCTCGCGACCAGTCGAGTCGTCAAGCTCGTTCGGGCGAGCGCCTGGTGGCGGGCCAAGCCCGACCGCGGGCCACCATCTGGCGCTCCCGGGAGGCGGGCTTTGCCATCCTGATGGCCATGGCGCTGGGCGCGGCGCTCTATTCGCAAGCGCTGGGGCTCACGTTCCTAGTGGGGGCCTTCTACGCCGGCCGGCTGATCACACAGGCCATCGGCGGCACCGGAAGGCCCCGGACGTTTGTGTCGACCTTCAACGAGGCCGGGTTGCTCATCACCCAGCCGGCCGGGCCCACCGACCGATATCGGACGTTCGATGCCATCTTCAGCGGGATGGCCTGGATGTTCTTCGTTCCGCTCTTCTTCGCCCTCGTCGGCGTCGAGATGGACCTGAGAGACCTGGGGGGTCTCCTCGCCTTCGGCGTTTTTGTCGTCCTGCTCGCGATGGCCATCACCACGAAGCTCGGTACCGGTGCCGGCCTCGCGCGCGCCCTCGGCATGTCGGCCCCGGATTCGGTGGCCGCGGGGTTCCTCCTCAGCAGTCGAGGGGCCGTCGAGCTCGCCATGGCGGTGCTGCTCCTCGCCGACCGGGTCTTCGGTACGGCGCTCTTCACGATTGTAGCACTGGTGGGCGTGGCCACGACCCTCATCTCCCCGATAGGGGCGCTCTGGACCTGGCGGACCACCCCAGCCAGCCGGGCCGACCTCGAGGAGCGTATGCCGTCGCTCCGGCGGGGAGTTCCGTTCCGCCTTCGGCCGGCGATCGATGGCCCGCCAGCGTCGCCGGCGGATCGTCCGCTGGCCCTCCGCCGGCCCCCGAACTCTCCTGCAGGGCCGGAGTCGGAATCTCTTCCTCCGAAGTAGCCTCCGCGAAGCTATGTAGGCGGGCCGGGTCGAACGCGTCGTCATGCCGCGTGCGTCCCGAAACGACCCGGCTCCGCCGGCCGCGTCCGTGGAGCCCCGGTACCTGCGCCGGGGGAAGGTCAAGGAGATCTACGAGATCTCGCCGACCGAGCTCGAGTTCCGGTTCACCGACGACATCTCGGTCTTCGATAAGCACATCCCGAGCGAGATCCCGTACAAGGGAGAAACGCTCGCCCGGACCGCCGCGTTCTGGTTCGAGATGTGCACCCGCCAAGGCGTGCCCCACCACTTCCTTCGACTCTCCTCGCCCACCTCGATGCGGGTGCGCCGCGTCCAGGTCGTGCCGAAACCACGGACGCTGGGCCCCCGGCCGAAAAACTACCTCATCCCCCTCGAGGTGATCGTCCGGTATTATGTCGCCGGATCGATCTGGGACCGGATCAAGGCCGGCACGGTCCGGCCGGAGGACTTGGGCTTCCCCCGCGCCAAGCCGGTCGAGTACGGCGCGAGGCTCCCGAGCCCGTTCTTCGAGCTCACGACGAAACTCGAGGCGGTCGACCGTCTCCTCACCACCCCGGAGGCCCTCGAGCTCGCCGCCATCGACCGTCACCAGCTGGACGAGATCCGGGAGATGTGCTTCAAGATCGACCAGGGGATTTCGGCCGAGATCGAGCCCCGCGGACTCTTCCACGTCGATGGAAAGAAGGAGTTCGCCATCGACGCCGAGGGCCGCCTCATGGTCGTCGACACGTTCGGCACCGCCGACGAGGACCGGTTCTGGGACAAGGGCGCCTACGAGCACGGCCGGACCGTCGACTTCTCGAAAGAGTTCGTGCGCCAGCACTATCGGACGACCGGGTACTACGACCAGCTGATGGCGGCCCGGACCGCGCAGCGCGAGGAGCCCCCGATCCCTCCGCTGCCTCCGCTCCTCGTCGACGAGGTGAGCCGGCTCTACACGACCGTCTTCCAACGGCTTACGGGGGTCCCGTTCACGCCGCTGAGCCCCTCCGCGAAACCCTCCTAGACGGGGTACCTTCCAGCGTTTCACGACCCCTCCATCGGGCCCCGGCGCGCCGAAAGCTCGTCGGAAATTCGTACCCGTTCTACGATTCTATAGCGAGTAAGGGTCTCCTAGCAGGCCTTGAAGAGCGGCGCTTCGCACACAAGGTCTCACCGTTAATTCCGCCCAGGGATTCTGCATGCCAAGACCGCCCGATTGGACGCAGGAGCGATTCCAATCTGGCCTCCAGTCGGCTTCTTCCGGGAGTTCGGGTCCCGGACGGTGTGATAGGCCGGTTCCTCAACGGTCAAGGGGGGTGTTCGCGACCTCCCTGGCGCATTAATATCACCCCCCGCGGACACACCATACAATGAGCGCCGTGCGGGCTTGGCGGGAGGTGGGGGCACGGCAGGAACCCTGTCGGCCCGACACCGTCGAGGCGATGACCTGTGCCCGTCAGGCTCTTCCAGTGGTCCGGGTGAGTCCGTGAAGGTCGTTCGATCCGCCCGGTGTTCCCTGGCTGAAGCCACCCAGGCTAAGCGGGGCGTTCTAGTCCGTACCCTGACCGAGTATGGACGAGTGGTCAACCGATTCATCGACCGATGGTGGGGCGGCGGCCCTCCCCCTCTCAAGAAGGAGTTGCTGAGGGACGCCATCGCCGTCCCCGAAACCTGGCTCTCGGCCCGGTTTCGCAAGGTGGCGGCACGGGAGGCCATCGACATGATTCGCGGCGCCCGGGAGAGGAATGGGAAGTGGGCGCGCAAGCCCACTCACAAGGGCCGGCGCATGTACGTCTCCTCCACTATCGCGTCCCTCGTTCTCTCGAAGGAGAGCTCGGAGTTCGATGCTTGGCTGCACGTTGCGAGCGTCGGACGCAGCATCCGCTTGGATCTCCCCGTCCGGTTCCACCGGCAATATCACCGCTACGCCAAGGACCCCGCGGCCCGGCGACTGAAGTCCTACATCATCACCGCGGACTCCGTGCAGTTGGCCTTCGAGGTCGATGTAGGGGAGACCCGGACGAGCGGCCCGGAGTTCGGTGTGGATACGGGCATCCACGCCTTGGCCGCTCTCTCGGACGGCACCCGTCTCGGGATCGACATCGCCCCCCTGGTGGAGCGGATCAAGCGGTGCCAGCATGGGTCGAACGGACAGCAGCGGGCCCGCCGAGCCCTTCATCAGCGCATCGCTGAGGTCGCCAAGGAAGTCACCGCCTTCAACCCCCGGCTCATTGTGGCCGAGGATCTCACGTTCCTCTCTCATGGGAGGAGGCGACACCGTCGCGTCGCCAAAGATTTGCGACGGAGTCTCGGTGCGTGGGCGTACCGTGACTGGTTGAACCGCCTCGAACAGGCCTGCGAGGTGAACCGTGTTCGCTTCGAACAGGTGCCGGCGGCCTACACCAGTCAACGGTGCCACGTCTGCGGCCACACCGAGAGGGGGAACCGGAAAGGGGAGGAGTTCTGTCGCCGGAAGTGTGGCTACGCTGGCAATGCGGACGTCAATGCCGCGAAGAACCTCCTAATACGGTTCTGGGGCCGCGAGTCCCACCCCGCCCGAGCCTACGGTCCGGGCTTCCAACCGAGGGGCCGATGAAAGGTGACACTGCCCAGAGGAACGGTTATCCCACCGCCGCCGGTGCCAGACCCGTGTCCATCAAAGCCCGCCCCCGCACCGCCGGGACCGACGAGCCCGACGCCCCCAAGGAACCGCCGGCCGTAGCGCTCGAGGACCTTCCCGGCGTCGGCGGAGCCATCGCCGACAAGCTCCGCGAGGCCGGTTTCACCGACCTGATGGAGCTCGCCGTGGCCTCGCCGAGCGCCGTGGCCGAGGCGGCCGAGATCGGCACTGCGACGGCCCAGAAGATCATCACCGAGGCGCGGCGCGAGGCCGACGTCGGCGGGTTCGAGAGCGGCGTGACCCTCCTCGAGCGGCGCCGGGTGTTGGGCCGCGTCACGACCGGCGCGAAGTCGCTCGATGACCTGCTCGGCGGCGGGGTCGAGACGCAGGCCATCACGGAGTTCTCCGGAGAGTTCGGCACGGGCAAGACACAACTCGCCCACCAGATCGCCGTGAACATCCAACAGTCCCCCGAACACGGTGGACTCGCCTCCGAGACCGTCTACATCGATACTGAGTCGACGTTCCGACCCGAACGGATCGTCGACATGGCGAAGGCCATCGGTCTCGACCCGACCGAAGCGCTCAGTAAGATCCACATCGCCCGCGCTTTCAATTCCAACCACCAGATGCTCCTCGTCGCCAAGGCGCAGGAGCTCGCCCGGGAGCGGCCGATTCGCCTCATCGTCGTCGACTCCCTGACCGCACACTTCCGCAGCGAGTACATGGGCCGAGGGGAGCTGGCCCCGCGCCAGCAGCAGCTCAACCGGCACCTCCACGAGCTCCTCCGCTTCGGGACGATGTACAACGCCGCGATCGTGGTGACGAATCAGGTCTCCTCGCGGCCCGACGTCCTGTTCGGCGACCCGACCCGCCCGATCGGAGGGAACATCGTCGCCCACGCGGCGACCTACCGGATCTATCTCCGCAAATCGAAGCCGCCCAAGCGGATCGCCCGGCTGATCGACTCTCCGAACCTCCCCGAAGGGGAGGCCGTCTTCTCGCTCACCGGCGAGGGGATCCGCGAGTAGGGGCCGCGGGCGCGCGGCCGACCCGTCGCACGGCGGTCGCTTTCACGTACAACCAGACCCGCGCGCCGGGCGCGAGCCCGAGCTGGCGCACTGGCTCCTCCGTGACCGCCACGCGGAGACGCGCCGGCCCGGACCGGACGACGAGGGTCCACCCGAGAGAATCCCGGCCGGGCCGGACCTCTTCGACCGTTCCCGGGAGCACGTTCCGCGCGCTCGAGGGGAACTTCCCGCGCGCGACGAGGATCGACTCCGGGTCGAGCAGGACCGAGACCGGCTCTCCCTCCTCTGCCGCGAACGCGACGCGTAGCCGGACCCCTTTCCTCAGGGTGACCTCGGGGGCCGGGTCGCGATGGTAGATGCCCTGCAGGAGATTGGAGCGCGACGGCGGCGTGAGGGGACGGGCGTCGAGGAGCTCGACGGAGTCGAACCCCTGGCGCACGATACGATCCCCGAGAGCGGTGAGGCGGGTCGCGCCGTGGTCCCGGCCCCCTCGGACGCTTTCGACGACCGGACCGCCGAACGCCTCCTCGAGCCGGGCGAGGCGGTACGTCGCCCGGTCCCGGGAGATCCCCACGCGCCGGCTCGCTGCGACGACCGACGGTTCGCGCGCGAGCGTCCGCAGGAGCGCGACATCGGTGTCCGTGACGACTCGGGGCCGGCCCGTCAGGTCCCTGCCCCCGGACGGTACGACGATCCCAGCGGCTGCAGCGTGGACGCGTCGATCCCGAACCGGATCCGCCCGCCGAGTGTCGGGAGAGGAGGAGCCACCGGCGGGGGGACCCGGAGCGTGACCAAGAGCTCATCGGAAACGACCTCGACCGCGAGGCCGGGAGGACCCGGGCGTGCGCTGCGGACCGTTCCCTCCCAGAGCGGCGTCCCCGCCGGCCCGGGGGGAGCCCCGGGCACGTGAACGCGATACCCTCCGGCCCCGCCCGTTCCCGCAACCAGGCTCGCAGGGAACCGACCGCGCCTCCCGCGAAGGCGTCCGGTTCGTACACGTTCTCGTACCCGACGAACCGGGCCGCGAACGGGTCGGAGGGCGCGCGGAGGAGCGTCGCCGCGTCGCATTGTTTCCGCACCCGGCCCTCGTGCAGGACGACGAACGAGTCCGCGATCGAGAAGGCCAGCGACGGGTCGTGGGTCACGACCACCATGGGGACCCGGTCCTTCTCCCGAAGCTCGTGAAGGACGAGCCCGAGCTCGTAGCGCGCGATCACGTCGAGCGCCTGCCACGGCTCGTCCCACACGATCATTCCCGGGTCGGCGGCAAGCGCCCGGGCGATCGCCACGCGTTGCTGCTCGCCCCCGCTCAGGCGGGCCGGATACCGGTGCGCGAGCGGGCCGAGACGAAAGCGGTCGAGCAGCTCCTGGGTCCGCCTCCCCGCTTCCGGCCGGTTCCGGAGCTCCATCGGGTAACGAATATTGCCGGCGACCGTCCGATGGGGCAACAGCCCGAGGCCCTGCGGGACGTACCCGAGCGCGCGATCCTCGGGGGCCCAGCCGGAGATGTCGACCCCATCGCGGAGGATCCGGCCTCGCCGCGTCCGCAAGAACCCGGCGAGGGTCCGCAGGAGGGTGGTCTTTCCGGCTCCCGAGGTGCCGAGCACGGCGATGGCGCTCCCCGGAACGAGGTCGAGGTCGACCGGTCCCAGGTGGAAGTGGTCGAGGTCGGTCTCGAGTCCCTCGACGACCCAATGGCTCATGGGGCGAGCTCCCCCCGGCGCCAGGGCAGCCAGCCGGACCGCTCGCCGAGCCGGACCACGAGGAACAGCGCGAACGCGATGATCAGGAACAACGAGGCGACCGCCGCGGCATCGGCGAGGTTGCCGTTCTGGAACAGGTTGTAGATGTAGACCGAGATCGTCGAGGTCACGGGGCCATTGTACGGCCCGCCGGGGTAGACCGCGTAGGCGAGGATGAGCAGGCCGCCGATCTCGCTCACCGCGCGGGCCCAGGACAGGATGAGACCCGCGACGACGCCGCGCAAGGCGAGCGGGAACGTGACCGTGAGGAACACGGTCGCGCTTCCCGCGCCCAGGGAACGGGCCGCCTCCAGGACCCGACCGTCGACCGCCCGGAACGAGAGCTCGCTCGCCAGCACCGTGTACGGGGCGCTGACGAAGACCATCACCAGCACGACGCCCCAAATGGTGTCGTAGACCGGAAAGCCGATCGATTGGGTGAACCGATAGAGCGGCGTGCCGGGGATCACGAGGAAGAAGAGACCCAGCCCGACGAGCAGGTGCGGGACGACGACCGGTAGAGCGACGAGCGATTCCACGACCGTCCGCCCGCGAAACGCTCGCCGGGCGAGGAGATACCCCATCGGAATCCCGAACACCACGGCGGCGAGGACGGCGATCCCGGAGGCGAAGAAGGTCAGCCACAAGGCCGCCCGGACCTGGGCGCTGCCCGCGGCTTCGAAAAGGTGAGAGATTGGCGCATACGTGAACAGGGCGACGATGGGCAGGATGAACAGCAGCAGCAGCGATCCCGAGAGGACCAGCTGGAGAGTGAGCCAGAGCGGGCCGGTCCTCCAGCGCCGGCGGGGCGGCGAGGAAGGCGCGTTCGTCGCGTCCCGGTTCATGTGATGAAGGGACTCGCCCACGCGGGGAGGGGCACCACGTCGGGGGCCAGAACCGACGGCACGGCACTAAGGTCGTTCGACCAGCCGGGGAAGATCGGGGTGAACGCGCCACCCGCAGAGATGATCGCCGCGCCCTGCGGCGACAGGAGGAGGTGGATGAACGCGGCCCCGAGGGCCGGGTTCGGCGCGTTCGATGGCACCGTGACGGAGAACAGGATGGGCGCGGGGACTACCGTCGCGAACGCACCGGTGGACGACACGATCGTCGTGGAGAGCTTCGCGTAGTCGGTGAGCGCCGTGGAGTTGTTGGCATAGAGACCAACGATCGGGTTGAGGGGGAGGTACGTGAGGTGGTTCACCACGGCGTAGGAACGGTAGGTGATGAGCGCCGATACGACCCCCGTGTTGAGGAGGGTCGCCGCCTGGGACTCGTGCTCGATCTTCGCTACGGCGGCGTTCGGGATCGCCGGCGTGCCCGGCGCTCCGCCGTAGAGCTGGCTGTAGAACTTGGTGGCACTGTTGTTGTAGAGCAGGCCCTGCAGTTCGAGGCTGAAGATCTCGTTGTAACCGTTCGGGTCGGTCGACGCGTTCCAGACCGCCATCGGTGCATTGCCGGGCGTGGTCACGTCGTTGATGAGCTTCTGGGCCCAGTTCGTCTCATTGACCCCGTCGAACGCGGCGAGGGAAGGGTTGTACACCAGCACTTCGGGCGTGGACCCGAAGACGACCTCATAGCCGGCGAACTTCGGCTCGAGCAACTGAGGGATCAGGCGGAAGTCAGCCACCGCCGCGACGTCGGCCTTGGCGCTCAGGGAGGTGATGGCAGTCGTGATGTCCAACGACCCCTCGTACGTCTGAGCGGCCGCGGGAGCGGTGATGTTCGGAGTTTCATTCACGAGCTGGCTCGCGGCCTGAGGGAAGAGCGTGTCGAGCGTCCCCGCCCCCAGGATGGAAAGGGTAGAGTTGGTGATGGCGCTCGGCGAGGACGCGGGGGAGCCTCTGTACTGGTACCCGGCCACGAACCCGAGACCTATCCCACCGGCTGCGACAAGAATCACCACGACCACGATCACCGCCGTGGACGCCATCGATGTGTGGGAATGCCACATCGGTTAAAGGTTTGCGTTCGCGTCCCCGGCTCATAGGTCCCGGCGCCGGTCGGCCGGCGCGTAGCAACGGTAGGCCCGGCCCACGAGGGCGTCGAGCCGGACCGGACCGAACCGCCGGCTATCGCGGGCGGCCGGGGCGTCCCCGGTCACGTAGACCGTCGATTCCGCGAGCGTGATCGGCTCGACCGCATCGGCGGGGGGTACCGGCTCCGCTCCCGGAGTCTGGGACGACCCGGGGACGAGGCCGGTGGGTGTTCTCCAAAACCGGCCGGGTCCGACTCCGGCGACTCGCTTAATGAGCCACCGTGTGGGCGCCTCCGGATCGACGAGCACGACGAGCTCGCCGACCGCCGGAGGTCTCTCGCGGTACGCACCGGGATCCACGAGGATCCGGTCGCCCGGTCGGAGCGTGGGAACCATGCTCTCGTCGTGGACCTCGACTCGCCGGCTGCGCCATCGTCGCCACCCTGTCGGCGGGGGCGGAGAGGCCGGCGGAGGTCCCGGGGGCGGCGCTTCCGGCATCTTTATCCGAGGCTCCTGGCTCGCGGAACCATGTCCGCTACCACGTGGTCGACCGGATTCGTGAACCGTCTGTTGGACGCCGTCGTTGCCCCCCGGGCGGTCTACGCCCACTGCGACATTCCGTGCGGTATTTATGACCCGCACGAGGCGCAGATCGCGGCGCTCACGGTGCTTCGCATGGATCAGCTCATCGCCGAGCTTCCGGCCCCGGCAGCCGACGCCAAGCCGGAGGACCGGGCGGCGTACGTCTCCAAGCTCGCGCGCTACACCGCCGTCAAGGAACAGCACTCCGAGAAGGTCAAGCAGGAGGTCCGTGTGATCTGGGGCGACTACTTCACCCCCGACCACGTGAAGCAGAACCCGCAGGCGCACGACATGGTCTGGCAGATCATGAAGCAGGCCTCGAAGACGCGCCAGGGCACCGCCCTCGCCGACGCCCAGGCGCTGGTGACGGCCGTACAGGCCTTCGCCGAGCTCTTCTGGAAGACGAAGGGCGCCAAGACCCAACGGGCACCCTCGATGCAGAAATCCGGCGGCGAGATCGTCTACCCGACGGCCTGAGGCCGTCACCGGAATCCCGGCCCCCGGGGTCATCGATCCCCGGGGGTTTCCTTTTTGCCTTCGGAATCCCCACCCCGAGCTGGCGATGGCGGAGACCCTGCCGGTCGATGGCCGGTCCCTAACGCTCGAGCAGTTCCTGGCCGTGGCCCGCGGCGGCCGCCCGATCTCTCTGGCGGCAGCCGGCCGGTCCCGGATCGAGGCGAGCCGTCGCGCCGTCGAGCGGGTGGTCCAGGCCGGCCGCCCGGTGTACGGCGTCACCACCGGCTTCGGCAGCCTGTCCCATCAAGTGATTCCCGCCGCCGAGACTCGGGCCCTGCAGCTCTCGTTGCTCCGGAGCCATGCGAGCGGGACCGGCCCCGCGCTGCCGTCCGACGTCGTCCGTGGCATGCTGCTCCTGCGGGCCAACGCGCTCAGCCGGGGACATTCGGGCGTTCGCGTGGAGTTGGTCGAGCGCCTGCTCGAGTTCCTGAACCGGAACCTGGTTCCGTTCGTCCCGGAGCAAGGCTCCGTCGGCGCGTCGGGGGACCTCGCACCGCTCGCGCACCTGGCGCTCACACTGCTGGGCGAAGGAGAGTTCGTCACCTCCGAGGGCCACCGGGTGGCCTCTGCGGAGGTCCATCGGGCCATCGGACTCACGCCGTTGGACGTCGCCGAGAAGGAGGGCGTCGCGCTGATCAACGGCACCTCCCTCATGACCAGCTACCTCGCGCTCTCGGTGGCCGATGGCCGGGAGCTCTTCGCCGCGTCCGAGGTGGCCGCCGCTCTCTCCTTCGATGCGTTGCGCGGAGACCCCACGAGCCTCGACGACCGGCTCGGGGCGCTCCGAAATCTCCCCGAGCAGCGCGCCGTGGCGGAGGCCGTGCGTCGCCTGATCCACGGAAGCCAGCTCGCGGTCGCCGGCGGGGAGTGGCACGGGCAGGACCCGTACACGCTCCGCTGCATCCCCCAGGTTCTCGCCGCCAGCCGTCAGGGCCTCGACTACGCCGAACGGGTCCTTACGCCCGAACTGAACGCCGTGTCCGACAACCCGGTCGTGTTCGACAACGATGAGTTCGTCAGCGGGGGCAACTTCCATGGCCAGACGCTCGCCCTCGCGCTCGACACCCTCGCGTTGGCCCTTCATTACCTCGGAGCGTTCGCCGAACGCCGGGTCGCCCGCCTCGTGAATCCCGCGCTGAACCGGGGCTTGCCCGCGTTCCTCGCCCCGACCCCCGGCCGCTCGTCCGGATTCATGATCCCCCAGTACCTCGCCGCCGCGCTGGTAAACGAGAACCAGTCCCTCGTCCATCCCGCAAGCGCGAGCAGCCTGCCCACCTCCGCGGACCAGGAAGATTTCGTGAGCATGGGCGCCTGGGCAGGGGCCAAGCTCCGCCGTCTCCTCCTCAACGTCCAGCGCATCGTGGCCATCGAGTGGATCGTCGCGGGACAGGCACTGGAGCACCGCCGACCCTCCACGGGGGGCGCCGGGAGCGAGGTGGCGTTGCGGGTCCTCCGGGAGCGCGTCGCCGCCTGGTCCGAGGACCGGTCACCGGCGGCAGACATCGAGCGCGTGACCGCCGGCCTCGCCGACGGCTCGATGGTCCGCGCGGTGCGGACCGCCGTGCCGTTCTAGCGGCTCGGCCCGACCACTGGTCCTCCGGAGACCGGGGACGGGGCCGGGGTCGTCGGCGGAGCACCGTACGTGATGCGCGCCCCGCAGGAACCGCAGCTGAACGCGCCGTCCGCGGTGTGACGGAGTGGCTGGCGGCAGTGGGGACACGGGGCGGGTTGGCCGGTCGCCCATGCCGCGATCAGTTGCTGGATCTTGGGATCCGGGCCCCCGGGAGCGCCGGCGCGGGAGGGAGAAGGAGACACGAGCGTCCCGCCGCTAGTGAGTCGACGACCGCACATCGGGCACGCGAACACATCGGCGTCGCCCGTCGGAACGAGCGGGGTATGACAGCGAGCACACTCGCGGAGCGCATGGTCGCTCGGACCGATTCGGGACGCCGGGCTGGGCGCCGGCGGAACCACCGTGGGCCGGTAGTCGCTGGCACGGAACGATGAGGAGGACGTGGCGGGAGGGGTGTCCGGACCGGCGCGGGCCGGGCCTCGCGCCGCGGACATAGCCCAGCTGGAACTTGAAGCCGGAGTCGACGGAGGGGATGGGGATCGGGTTGGAGGGGTAGCCGGCGCGCCCCAGCGGATCGTTTTCGTACGCACGTCGTAGACGAGGTCGGAGGGTCTGTGCCTCAGCAGCTCCCGGAGCACCTTCTCGGTCCGGGGGACCGACCACGAGAGCGCGGCCGCGAGGCCCGGGACCGACGTGGTCCCGAGCGACTTGAGTGTCGCGATCGCGTGCTGTCGTTCGTCCGGCGCCGGCCGGGACCAAAAAGGAAGCCGCACCGAACGAGGTGGGCTTGCCATGGGTAGAAAAACTATCGTTCGAGCGGAAGCTCGAGGAGAACTCGAAGGCCAAAAGTGGGCGCCGGCGAAAAGGCTCTCGGTCTCTTGGACGGTGCCACCAAGAGACGCTTTTCGCCGGTACCCGAGGCCGGGCTACGTACGCCGCGAGAGACTATATAGTTACCGGACCCTCCGGAGAGTGACCACGATCAGGGTCCGGGGCCTGAGCGGTCCGTTCTGAGGTCGGACGCAACCGAGTCGCCCCGTGAGCCGGTCGCCCCCTCCATACTTACGAAACATTCATCCCCCCGACCCGGCATCCATTTGGGTACGGACCGTCGACCCGCCGGGCGGGGCGACGAGCGATACCCACAGCCGCCGGAGCCGGGCTCTGGCGCGGACCCTCCGGGAGGGTCCTGGGGTCGAGGGCCGAACGGAGAGCGACCACGGACGACAGCGGGTGAGCCAGTGGCAAACGTAGTGATCGTCGGCGGGACAGAGGAGGCTCAACTCATCCTCCGGGGACTGCTTCGATTGCATCAGCATCGCATCGTCGGCACCGGCCTTCAGGGCGCGGCCGTGCTCGAGACGCTCCGCCAAACGACCGACCCGGTCTGCCTGCTTGACGTCGAAACGAAGCAGCCGGTCTGGACCGACTTCGTTCCCGAGTGCCGGCGCGCGAACCCGGCGACACGTGTCGTGCTTTTGACGCCCAGTCGGTCCGCCCGGCTCGACAGCCAGGCCCGTTCGTTGGGGGTCGCGGCCCTCGTCCGACGGCCGTTCGCTATCCAGGAGCTGCTGAGCGCGGTTGGTCCCTCCTCGGCCGCCGTGCCCCCGACCCCGCCGGGCCCCCTCGATCCCCCGTCCCCCGCGGAGGGCGAGGGCACCGCCTGACGTCCCGGGCGTCAGGCCTATCTTACCGACCCCTTCCCGGGGGTCGTGCCTCTCTCTCGGGATGCCTCCGACGCCCTGCGGGCCGAGATCGTCGGCACGATTACCGAGGACGCCGACGCGCTGACCCGATTCGCCACGGACGCCTCCCACTGGGTGCAGCTGCCGGCGGCCGCCGTAGCGCCTCGCGACCGGGACGATGTCCAGCAGCTGGTGGGCTGGGCGCGACGATGGAAGGTGCCGCTCGTCGGTCGCGGGGGAGGGAGCTCGCTGGACGGAGAATCCGTGCCCCCGCCGGGGGGCGTGGTCGTGGACTTCTCCGGATGGAACGCCCTCGTGGAGATCGACGACGCGGACCGGCTAGTCCGGGTCGGCCCCGGCGTGGTGAACCGGGACCTCCATCAGGCCCTCGCCTCGCACGGCCTATTCTTTCCGCCGAATCCCGGTTCGTGGACGACGTCGACGATCGGAGGGAACACCGCCACGAACGCATCGGGCCCTCGGTCATTCCGCTACGGATCCACGCGAGCCTGGGTGCGAGGCCTCGAGGTGGTGCTGGGCTCCGGGGAGCTCCTGCGGGTCGGCCATCGGACCCGGAAGGCCTCTACCGGACCGGACCTGCTCGGATTCCTCGTCGGGAGCGAGGGGACGCTCGGCTTCTTCACCGAGATCTGCCTCGCACTCGCCCCGACGCCCGAACGGCGGATCGGCCTCGTGCTGCCCGTGCCCGACGACCTGTTGTTCCGAACCACGCTTCCCCGATTGCTGGCGTCGCCGGCGCCGGCCTTCTCCGCCATCGAGTACCTCGACCGCCCCACGGCCGCCGCGCTGAGCCGTTTTGCCTCGGGACGTCTCCCGGGGGAGACCGCGCTTCTTCTGCTCGAGCTCGAAAGCTCGGACACGGATGAGGAGTCGGACCTCGAGCGCGTGGCGAAACGGCTGATCGATGCCGGATTCGCGGGAGACCCCGTTGTCTACCCCGACGCCGACCAGCTCTGGACCCTGCGGGGGCTCAGCGGCGAGGCGGTCGAGGACGAAGGGGTCCGGGTTCACGAGGATGTGGCGGTGCCCTGGTCCCGGCTCGACGAACTGATCGAGGGAACCCGGGCGCTCGCCGCCCGGCATGACGTGCCGGTACGCCTGTTCGGACATCTGGGCGACGGCAATCTGCATCCGGGATTCGTGGTCGACCCGTTGTCGGATCGCGCTCGGGCCGTCCGAAGGGACCTGGTGCTGCTGGCGAAGCGGCTGGGGGGAACGATCAGCGCCGAACATGGCGTCGGCGCCCTGAAGGCGTCCTACCTCGCCCTCGAGCACGGCGAGGTAGGGGTCTCGGTCCTCGAGGCGTTCAAGCGACGATGCGACCCCGACGGGATCATGAACCCGGGAAAGGTCTATCCGGGGCCCGCGATGGTTTCAGGGACGGGAGCATCCTGAGCGTGGCGCGAGGCAACGGCAGCCGCCGGAGCTCGATCCACCCCACCCAGCGGTGTCGTCTCCCCCGGGCCCGGAGCTCCCCGGGCGGAGCGGGACCGGAACAGGTGCAGGGCGACACGGAAGTGACTGTACCTCGTGGCGGAACAGCCCGAGCTCGTCTAGCGGCCCTGCGGTCAGACCGGTCTCCTCGCGGAGTTCCCGGCGCGCCCCCGCGATCGGTGGCTCGCCCGGCCGCAGCTTTCCGCCCGGGAATTCCCACAATCCCCCGAGGAGCCCCGAGGAGGGTCGACGGAGGACGAGCCAGCGTCCCCGTCGGGTCAGCGCCACTACCGACGCGACGACGAGCGGTTTGGCGCGGGTCGGCCGTCGGGCCGGAATCGCGCCGGGGTCCGGCAGCTCCTGACGGGCACGACAGTGAGGCGCGATGGGGCACTCCCCGCAACGGGGGCGGGTCGGGAGGCATACGGTCTCGCCGAGCTCCATGAGCGCCTCGTTGAACTCACCCGACCGGGCACGCGGTCGTCGGTCCATGGCCCATCGATAGAGCCGGCGGTGTACCGTCGCCCGACGCGGATCTCCACGCTCCAGCGTCCATCGGGCCAGCACGCGGAGCCCGTTGGCGTCGAGCGCGACATCGGGCTCGTTGAACGCGAGACTCGCCACCGCCGCCGCGATGTAGGGGCCCACCCCGGGAAGCTCACGAAGTTCCTCTGCGCGGTGGGGGAGTTGTCCGTCCCGCTCCCGGACGACCTGTCGCGCCGCCTGGTGCAGGTGGCGGGCCCGGGCGTAGTAGCCGGCGCCCTCCCAGGCCTTCAGTACCTGCTCCTCCGATCCACGGGCGAGGGACTGCACCGTGGGAAATCTCCGGACGAAACGCTCGAAGTACGGTACCGCCTGGGCGACTCGGGTCTGTTGGAGGAGAACCTCGGCGACCCAGATCCGGTACGGCGTCCGGTGGCGACGCCACGGCAACGGCCGGCGGTGACGCGGGAACCAGGCGAGAAGGGCCCGGACACAGGGGTCGACGCCCTCCGTTGTCCGGGGGCCGGCGGCACGCGGGCGAGTATTCACCGGCTTGCCACAAGAACCACAAGGCTATAATCGGGGTAGAAATCGAATCTCGGTCCTGTCCGATGGGAAAGTCTCGATGACCGGTATTGTGCTGGTAACCGACGAGACGTTCGAGGACGAGGTGATCCGGTCGCGGTTGCCCGTGGTCGTCGACTTCTACGCCGACTGGAGCGTCCCCTCCCGCGCGGCGGAGCTCTCGCTCGAGACGCTCTCCGAGTCCTTGACCGGCCGGGTCAAGTTCACGAAGGTGAACGTGAACGATTCGGCGACCGTCGCGAACTCCTTTGGGATCCACACGATTCCGACGTACCTGTTCCTGGACGAGGGTCGCGAGAAGGGCCGCGAGGTAGGGATCGTCGGACCGCGCGAGCTGCGTACGATCCTCCGGAAGCACTTCTCCTTCGAGTGACGCTGTGAATGCGTCCGCGCGGCCCGGTCCGGGTCTGCGCTTCGCGGGCGTCGGCGCCATTGTGACCGGCGCGTCCCGAGGGATCGGTGCCGCCATCGCCCGAGCGCTGGCGCACGAGGGACTCCATCTCCTGCTCGTCGCCCGCGACGAAGTCCGCCTATCGGAGGTGTCCGCCGAGATCCGGGCGGGCGGCGGGGCCGCCTCCACGTTCGTGCAGGACCTCACCGCTCCGGCGGCCGCCGAGAATGTGGTGCACGCCGCGTTGGCACGACTCGGTATGCCGTACCTCCTGGTGAACAACGCCGGCATCGCAACGGCGCAGCGGTTCGACCGTCGGCCGCGCGAGGAGTGGGAGCGCGAGCTGCTGACCGACCTGTTCGCTCCCCTCCGTCTCACCTACGAGCTGCTGCCCGTTCTTCTTCAGCAAGGCAAGGGGCAGGTGATCTTCATCGGGAGCGCCAGCGCCGATCGGCCGCTTCCCCGCCTCGCGGTCTACTCGGGCGCGAAGGCCGCGCTCCGGGGCTTCGGCCGCGCCCTCGACCTGGAGGTGGCTCGTCGCGGGGTGCGTGTCTCCGTGGTCGAGCCGGTGTACGTGCGTACCGAGCTGGGCCGCCGACCGACGGACACCGAGCCGCCGCTCGAACGACGCGCCCGCGAGCACCCGCGGTCGGTGCTGGAGCCGGAGGTGGTGGCCCGAGCCGTGGTCCGGCTTCTCTATCATCCCCGTCCGGTCGTGCGTGTACCGCTCGCGTGGGCGGCGAGCCGCCTGATGCTCGGCGCCCTCGACCCATTCCTCGGTCCCCGACTGCGGCTTCCGCCACCGGGGGCCGGCGGCCGAGCCTAGTGCCGGAAGACTCTCCAGCCGGTGAAGTACATCGCCATGCCGGCCGTATCGGCGGCGGCGATGACTTCGGGGTCGCGGAGGCTTCCTCCCGGTTGCAGGATCGCCCGGACCCCGGCGCGGCCGGCGACCTCGATCCCGTCGGCGAACGGAAAGAAGGCATCCGAAGCGAGGACCGAGCCCGGGGCCCTCGGGCCGGCGACCTCGACCGCGAGCTCTACGGCCTTTACCCGGGTGGGCTGACCGCTTCCGATCCCGACGGTCTGATGCCCTTGGGCCAGCACGATGGCGTTCGACTTGGCGTGGCGCACCACGCGCCAGGCGAAGGCCAGGGCGTCGAGCTCCTCGGGGGTGGCCGTGTGGGACGTCACACAACGGAATTCTTCGGGACGGAGGCGGCGGTGGTCGCTCTCCTGCACGAGGAGCCGGCCCACGGCGCTCTTGACCTCCCAGGCGGGGGCGTCGAAGTCGGGCACCGGGATCCGCACGAGTTTGAGCTTGGTCCGGCGTCCGGCCGCCGTCCGGCCCGCGTCGGTCACGTCGGGCGCGGCCAGAAGGTCGACAAAGATGCTGTGGAGCGGGGTGAAATCCCCCGCGTCGAGGGGACGGTTCACGGCGATCGCACAACCGTAGCGCGCGATCGGGTCGGTCGCGACGGCCTGGGCGATCGCTCCACGGAGCGTCGGGGCCGACGCGACGCCGGACGGAGTGGCGTGCTTGACGACCGCCGCGGCCGGCTCCCCGAACTCGGCGACGGTGGCGAGGGCGGTGTCGAGGTCCAGCAGGTTCGTGTACCAGAGCCCCCCGCCCTGCAGCACCTCGAGCGGCGCCGGCGCGAGGGGCGATGCCGTGGAGGAGAGGGGCACGTAGGCGGCGGCCTTCTGGTGGGGATTCTCGCCGTAGCGCAACGTGAGGTCGGACCGGAGCCACTCGAGGGTCGGCGGGAATGGACTGATATCGGGCCGCGCGGCCGATGCGAGGGCGGTGCCGATGATCCGGTCGTACCGCTCGGTCCGGGCGAACGCGCGGGCGGCGAGCGACCGTCGGGTCGCCGCGGTCACGGAGCCGTGGTGTTGCTCGAGTTCCTTTTCGAGCGCGGGGTAGTCCTCTGGGTCGCTCGCGACGATCACCGACTCGAAGTTCTTCGCGGCGGCCCGGGCCAGCGTGACGCCCCCGATGTCGATGTGCTCGGCCAGGTCGGGCGCGGCGGCGTTCGTCCCGACGCGGGCCTCGAACGGATAGAAGTTCACGGCGACCAGGTCGATGGGGAGGAGATGCCGTTCCGCCAACTCCCGGTCCCCCTCCGGGGTCCGCGGGGACAGGATCCCGCCGAGGATGCCCGGATGCAGGGTCTTGAGCCGGCCGCCGAACCAGTTGCCGATGCCGGTCAGTTCCTCGGCGGGTCGGGCCGTGATCCCGTCCGCCGCGAGGCGCCGGCGGGTGCCCTCCGTCGCCACGACCTCGACCTCGAGGGCCCCAAGTCGGCGGGCCAACGGGACGAGCCCACGGAAATCCGACACGCTGAAAAGAGCCCGCCGGACGCGGACGAGACCTTCGGGCTCCGTCGGCACCGATGCGCTCCCCTACGGGGAGGAATCGGGTGCCATAAGGGTGTCGCGCGAATCTGCCTACGTCAGTAGATGCTGACTTGCGCGACGACGGACGTGAGCACGAACTGGTTCGCGTTGATCGGCACCACGATGGTTGACATACGCCCGAGCGGGGGCGTGAGACACTTCGCGAACGTGACGCCGGCGCCGGGGATACAGCTCGTGCCGGTGGGGTCCACGGGGCCCTGCTTCTGCCAGAAGGTGGCCCAGGCCTGAGGGTAGGCCGTGGTGATATTGAGGTAAAAGTACGGGAGATAGTTGGGTCCCTGCTTGCCATTGTTGATATGATAGACCTGGACCGACAGGATGTTGGAGATCACCGCGGCGGTGCCGTAGCCGGTGGCCGTTCCGGTAGCCCCAGTGATGCTGACCAGAAGGATGCTGAACTGGATCCCGGAGGGGTCCTGTACGTACGTGGTGGTGGGCGGGCTGATCATGACCGAACCGCCGTTCTCGACGCCCAGGATTACGGCGCCCTGGTCGTACGCGACGGTGGACGGGTTGATGTACCGGTTGTTCAGCACCGCCTTAACTCCCGAGACGAAGTTGAGCGTGTACGGCCCCGTCGGGGTCGACGTGGTGAAGAGGCACTGGAAGTACCCGCTCGTGTTCGCGAACGTCACGTGGTCGACCCCGCCATTGGCGGGAATCATGTGCGGGGCCGAGACGATCCCGTAGGCGTTGCGCCAGGTCAAGTTCTGGAAGATGGTGGCGGAAGCGCCCCAGGTCGCGCCCGAGAACTTGTCGGACTGCGCCGCGTTGCCGTACGGACATAGGTTTCCCGCGGACCCCACGAACGTCGTGTTGAGGTTGGCTCCCACGCCGGTGGTGCAGCCGGTCATCTGGAGAGTGTAGGTGTCGTTGTTGCCGGAGAAGACCACGCTCACGAGCTGCCGGACATTGCACGTTCCCCCGTCCTTCACGGTCAGGCCGTTCAAGTTTCCCGACACCTGGAAGAGAACCTTTCCGATGTTGGCTCCGGAGAGCGTGAGGGTGATCGTGTTGGAATTTCCGGACACGTTGTAAATGACGGCGCATCCGGCCACGGTGCAGCCCGCCACCGTGGGGCCGACGGTCATGCCGTTCCCCGAGAAGTTGTAGACCTCGAGGCCCGTGCCGCTCGTGCACGTGCCGCTTCCGGCGACGAAGCATGCCGAGCCGGTGTTCCAAGCGATGGGAGCGGCCGAGACGTTGGAGATCGCGAAGGCGGCGCTCGTCGAGATCTGCGGCGGTTCGACCTGGAGCGCTCCGGACGACGGGACTCCGAAGGGAGGCACTCCGCCGGAGTTGAGCGTGACGGGGGACGAGAGGTAGGTGCTCTCGTTCCCAGTGACGGCCGTGGCCGCCTCCAGGATCGATGTTTGGAGACGCGCCATCTGGTCTTCGACCTGGAGCTGGTGCTGGAACTCCTTCTGGGTCATCTGGGCACCCAGCTGGCCGAGGACGAATGTGGAGAGGAACGAGACGAAGAGCATCAGCGCCAGCACCGTCGCGACCGCGCTGACCTGACCCGAGCGACCGCGGAGCCCGTGTTGACGGAGTAGTCTCCAACCGCGACGCATAAGTGGACCGAACGGCCCGGTAAATTACGGCGGGCCCGCGTATTTAAGGGCCCCGGCCTGCGCGGCTTTGTGTCAGAATGGTAAGAGCGTTTCGAAAGCCCTCTGGCTGATTCAAAAGTCCGCCCGGCGCGCCTCCGGCACGTACCGTCTGTCGGCCGTTCAGCACTTACGGCTAAACGCCCCACTTGCGCTTATCGGGGCGTGTCGCCTCGGGGGTTCAGTCATAACCACGGATGCCGGCGGCGGTGATGTCACAGGGTATGTCTTCGTTGGGAATTCCGGCTCTGCCCAAGAACGAGTTTCCGTACAATGGTTTGCGTGCAGCGATTTGGGTTTCCGTCCAGACCGGACTTCCTAGGCGAAGTCGCTGTCTCATCAAGGCTTTATGTCTAGGAGAACCCCGTCAGCGATGAAGTCGTTTGGCCCGCTCGTAACGACATCGTAGACGTGAGCGGAATGGTGAACCACTGCCAGACTTGTGACCTCGATCCACGAGGAAGCGACAGGGTCAAAGAGCCAATCTCCTACCGTCAAGTTCTGGGGGTCCCGCAGCCAACCCTCGAAAGTGGAGTTGAGAACATAGATTGGCTGATCTGTCAGGGTCACCGAGAGAAGGCCATGATTTACGACGAGGTAGGACTGCTCCGTACTACTATTTGCCCACAGCAGAGTCAGGGTCTGCAACGCCCCTGTAGTGAAGTTGTACCCCATGATCTTGCTCCCGGGCGCAAGGGTCTGAACTAGCACGTACCCGGAAGGCGTTAGAAGTTGAGTTCCAGAGACCACGCAACCTCCACGATGACCCTGCGAAGGTTGCATCGCAAAGTTCTCCAAGTTTTCCTGGCCCACAGGCATCGAGCTGAAGTGCCAGGTCGCGCCGGAATATCCCCCTCCAAGCACACCAACACCGACGGTAAACTGGTCCCAACTCGATGCTGCCACGGGGTACGGAATGGAGTAGTAACCCCCGGAACCGCTATAGAACTCGTTGAAGGCTATGTCTATGCCCTCGCTGTTGTTGAGATCGATGACAGCGTTCGCGATACCAGCCCCCGAGGTCGCATTGGTGACTTGTCCATACATCAATCCACCATCTGCGCTCAGGGTGGGTACTCCCTGGACACTGCCCTGCGTGTAGGATGGAAGCGTCGTCTCGGGCCCAGCCGAGGTTCCCATCTGATCGGACATCGAGGCATACGCCGTGTACGTTGCGCCCGGCATGGCAAAGAAGTGCCAGTAGCCCGTGCTAGTGGTCGGAACTTGGAAGTCAGTCAGGGCCCCCCCATAGTCCTGCTGCAAAGTGACCATGCCTCCTTCCCAACCCGGGAGCTCGGGACCCCCGGAATACAGGCTTACGTTTCCGTGAAGAGAGATGGCGGGCTCGATGGCGAAACCGACCGAAGCGCAGGCTCCAGTCTGAAGTTCTACAAGCTGATTACAGCCGCTAACACTTATGGAGCCTTGGGACAACGTTTTGGTGTCGCTCGCGGCGAATAGAGTCGAGGCAAATACTCCCTGGCCAAAGACATTGAACCCATCGTACCCGGGGGTCCAACTCGAACCGCAACCTCCGCAGTCCCCGTAGGTCCCGTTATCGACCGCTGCCCACTGCTGAATGTACCCAGAACTCCCGTCGTAGACGTTCGTATCGACGTGGCTGCTATCTGACCACAAACCCATGACGCCAGTGAGACCGGCCATGACCTGCCAGATACCGATTGGCACAGATATTGCCGGGAAGGCGAGAGCAGCTACGTCAAGCCCTACCTCAACGACAGGTGCAATTTCGTCTGCGACCTTGGTCGGATTGTCGCTTGTCAGGGTCACGTTAGTGCCGGTATTGTCATAGTAGGTCCATTGCGTGTCCGTGTCGCTCGGCAATCCTGTGACAGATGTCTTGACCTGCTGGTACCAAGTAGTGAAGTCCGCGGGGTTGAACGCCCAGGATCCACCTGTGGCAGAGAAAATCAGGTAGAGGGTGAAGAAGTTGTCCGGCGACGGGCTGGTATAGTACTCCGACTGAAAGTTGGAAACGTTGCTCATGTGCAGCGTTTCGGCGTTCGCAATCTTACCATAGGCTTGAGCGGAGGTTTGCACAGACGAAGCGGATAGGAACGGTAGAGTCGTCCCGTTGTGGTCCCACGTCGGGTAGATCACATCGTTGCCGGCATATCCCGCCCAGTTGTAGTGTGTCGGGATTGGGTAGAGGGCGGCCCCACCGGACGCGTAGTTTGTCGCCCCGCTCGTATTCACGAAAGTTGCGTATGTCCCCACGAATGGAACGCTCTTGGTGTTGGTGTCACCGGCGCTCGAACTGGAGGATTCCAACAGATTGATTCTAATTTGGCCGGTCCCCTCTCTGACGGTCCCAAGGCCCGAGCCACCAGACATGGCATAGCCAGTGAAAACGGTCTCATTAGCAACCTTGGTCACAGGCCCGGCAGTGCAGCTGAGCGCAGTGGTGGGGGTGCTCGCTGAGCCGCCGCAGTTTCCAGTCTGGATTCCCTCGACGCCCAACACATCGATCGCTTCGATGAAGTATGTCTCGCTCGTAGACATGTTCACGTAGACCCTAGCGGTCTGCGCGCTCATGTTCTGGAGCGCGTAGATGAACGTCTTGTCATTGGCTCCGTTTCCTACCGAGACCCAGAGCGTGGGCGAATATCCATGGACGGCTACCGCCGAAGGAGTAGCCTGTGCGGAGGTCTCTTCCACGAAGATCAAGATGATGGATTCGGGGGATACTGCGAGGCCAGTTACTGAACACGAAGAGACGGCGGCACACGTTGCGCCAGCGGTGGACGAATCCTGAACGAGCGAAGGGCTGAGTCCCCCGGAAGCTCCTCCTGTTGCGTCCCCTATTGTCTTTGCGAAGTGAGCTGTGGTGACGAAGAAAGCGGCGGTGATCATCACGAGGCAGAGCCCAATCACGCCCGGCGCAAGTCGTCTGCTACGACGCCGGGCCGTGGTATTCTGCCGATTCCATAGTTCCGCCGGTCTCGTTACGCGCACGACGTGCGTGGCGCCCATGGTTACATCTCCGAAGTCTCAAAATCCCACACATCTCGGCAGTATAGTCGCCCGCTAAACTCGAATTGACCCATCCGTGATTTAGTGGGAAGGGGTAAACCGGTAGCAGCTGTATGGATGAGATCGGGAATTTTCGGCACAGGCCCGAGTCAAGGGGTGGGTCTAGCATCGCCCGAACGCGGATGACGCCGGCCGAAAGTACCGCGGCTTCCTGCTCGCCGAAATCGGATGACAGCACATGAACGACCCTAGCCTCTCTTCCCGGCCCCGTGAGCGGCGCCGGGTTCTCCTGGTTCTTGTGGCGATTGGCGCGTCGGCACTAGTGCTGACATTGATTCTGCTTGCGACAGTTCCTGCCGTGTGGGCCGAACGAACCAAGAGCGTACCCTTTGCAGCCACGCTAGATCCCAATGGCACCGCAGCCTATGCAATCATAGTCCACGCTCCCACGTTCTGCCCGCCTTCAAATGCGATCTGGAATGGCACAGTCGCAGCGTCCTTTAGTTGGCGGGTTGAGAGCGGACACCCGCTCCTGGTCTTCAACCTTGAACAGTTTACCCCCCCTAATTCACCGATCATCTATTGGTCCAACGGCACCGCCGGGGGCTCGTTCCATTTCTTAGCATACTGTGCGCAGTACGCCTTCGCAGCGGAGTCGTCACAGGCAGAAATCGTCCAAGTCGATGGAACGTGGAATTACACCTACCGCATCCTGGCGCCTATACTGTAGCGCCCGCTCGGGGACCTATCAGGGTTCAATCTCGGGTGCCAGCCGGGTTAGACTTGGCCTGCGACGAGGTGGGAACCGCAGAGCCGGGTCCCTCGTTTCAAAGGGCGCCCCTGGCGTTTCAGAAGTGTCCTTCGCCCGGTGCTTTAGACACAAAGCCGGCCTGCGCGGCCGCCTGCCGGCGTCGGAGCCAACGCTTCCCACCGACGAGCGTCCCCCACGTGCGGTAGGTCCGTACCTCGATATCGGTCCCGTCGGTCGTGGTCCACCGGCCGGTCCATTCGGCCCGCGCACGGAGGGCCCACGTATGGGGTACGTCCACCAAGGCGCGCCGTCCGTCTACCCGGACGACCCGCAGTCTGGGCGGGGAGCCGCCCGCGGCCAAGCGGTCGGTGAGCCACCGCTCGAGGATTCGAGGGGAAAAAGGGGGGTCCCCCGCCACCTCGATCCCGAGGTAGCGGGGGCGGGGGAGAGAGTTACCGGACGAAGTCGATGACCTCTTCGGACTCACCGGCGGCGTAGCCTCCGCGGGAGCCCAGGAGGTTCGTGGCCTTTACTCCAGTGATGATGAGGAGCACCTTGATGGTGTTCTCCATCTCCGGGGAGTTCTCCACGGAGCAGCCCCAGATGATCCGGGCCCGCTTCGAGATCTTCGCGCCGACCAGCGCCGCGGCCTTGTCGGCCTCGGACACCGTCATGGTCGGTCCGCCGACGACGCGCACCAGCGCGCCGGTCGCGTCCTTCATGTCGACGCTGCCGAGCAGCGGGGAGGTCAAGGCCTGGGTGACCGCTTCGGTCACGCGGTCGGTGGCACTCTCGCTTTCGCCGAGCCCGATGAGAGCCACGCCGCCGTCCTTCATGACGGTCATGATATCAGCATAGTCCAGGTTCACAAGTCCGGGCTTCGTCACGATCTCGGTGATGCCCTTGATGGCGGTCATCAGGACCGCATCGGCCAGCTTGAATGCTGCATCCAGCGGCATCCGGGGAACCAGCTCAAGGAGCTTGTCGTTCTGGATGACGATGGTCGTGTCGCAGACCCGGCGAAGTCGCTCGAGTCCGTCCTTCGCGGCCTCCAGACGGACGGCGCCTTCCGCGGCGAAGGGGATTGTCACGACACCCATCGTGAGCGCGCCCGCTTCCTTGGCGATGCGCGCGACAAGGTGCGCCGAGCCCGTGCCCGTTCCTCCGCCCATGCCGGCGGTGACGAAGGCGATGTGGGCGCCCGTGAGGAAGTTACGGATCTCCTCCTCGTTCTCTCGTGCCGCCTCTTCTCCGACCTCAGGGCGCGCACCGGCGCCCAGGCCCTTGGTAGCCCGGCGGCCGATGAGGATCTTGCGGGGAGAGTGGATGGTCAACAGGTGCTTCGCGTCGGTGTTGATGGCGCACATCTCCGCACCCTGGATGCCTTCCTCGACGCAGCGGTTGATCGTGTTCGATCCGCCGCCACCGCACCCGATGATTCGGATATTGACTCTCAGCGTCTCGGCCAGCTTCGCCAGCTCGGCGTCGTCCCCGCTCGCGTACCCGGAGGTTGCGTCGGGTTTCTGGTCCGCCAGCTGCTGGCTTTCCTGGTGCTTGGCAATGGCTTCCTGAATGATCGATTTCATGGTTTGATTCTCCGTTGCGTTTGTCGGACGAGCGTCATACGCTCGGCGAGGAATCCCGAGATTTGCTACTTAAACATTGGTTTTCAGCGGTACTGTTACGAGTTCGCGTGATGTGATTCCTCCGCCGGACCTCCCGCGTCCTCCGTTACATTTCGCGGGATGCTGGCGGTGCAATGTACGATGCTACTTGACGGGGGTAGCTTGTCCGCCGGCACCCTCACCACCTTACCGATAAGTACGCCTCGTGCGATTATCCAGTTGAGGTCGAGCGATTTCGAATCATGCCCAAGCGCTTACTGACACCCTGCGATGTGCACATCGACGTGATGCACTACGCCAAACTCCCTGCAGATGCGGAGCGCGTAGTTTCAGCGGTGAAGCGGACAGTTGACGACCATCTTCCTCCGTTGGCCGCGTGGATTCTCGGCAGTCTCAGGGTCGCGGAAACCCTCGCACAGATCTCCGCTGATCACTTTGAAATCGAATCGCAACGTGCGAACTGCCCCGGTTAGCCTTACTGATTCGATTCGGTGCCCAGCTCGTTAGATCGTTTCGTGGCCTCTTGGAGAATCTTCCTCCATCGGAATCCGTCGCCGACCGGAATCCCGGCCGCCTCTCCCGGAGTGGTACCGAGCTTCTGGTGCGTCTTGACGAGGTTGTAGTGGACCCGGAAGCCTTCCATCAATCCGGCCGCGCCTTCGTCGTTGTCGAAGGACCGCATGACCTTCGTCCTCTCCTTTTCCGTGCCGTGGAATCGTTCGATTCGGTTGTTGCTCTCTTTCGCGCGGATGCTCGGCACTCGCTTGTGAGGGTTGAACCAGCCCGCTCGGACGTGCTTTGGATCATCTATCGGCTTGGCCCGCCGACCCAACTCTTGCTTGACTGCTTCGGGGTAGGCCGTCATGCCGTCCGAGAGAACGTCCATGGGTCGGTCTCTTGTCGCCCCCTTCGCCTTTGCTAGCGGCGCCCGGGTATCCTCTAGCCCGCGGTCCTTGCTCACGTGCGTAGCGAGAAGAAATCGAGTCTCGTGGTCGAGGACGTTCCATAGGTACTTGTTGACCCCATCCACGCCAATTACAGTCTCGTCGATGTGCCACCGGTCGGAGGTCCGAGCCCCCTGCGCATCCATCCACTCGGCCGCGAGCTTCGAGTAGTGGGCGATCCAGCGGTAAACCGTCACGTGCGAGATGCGCAAGTTGTGGACCTGCTCGAAGTGCTCCGCGATCTTTCGAACGCTCATTCCCCGGAAGTATAGGTCGAGGGCCAGGGCAATCTTCTCCGGGTCGGACCGGCGGTTGTGGAACCCCTGCCGGCCCGCAAACCTCCGTCCGCACGTCTTGCAGAGATACGTCGGCACATTCCCGCTCTTGTTGTGCCGGACGCCGTCGGATACGACTAAAGCCGATTGGCAGGTTTCGCAAGTGACCTTTGGAATGGCCGGAATCGGAGCGGAGTCCTCGAAGCCCACCTTGTACCGGACCGCGACGATGTGGACGCAGGGCAGCTTGGTTGCCGAGTAGAAGCCGCAATCGCATAACCACCGGCCCCCGCCCTGAGAGACGGTATGGGCCTGTTCCGGATGGGTTTGGGACCGCACCGAAAAGGTTGCAGGACCGAGCACCCGAATTTGGTCTCCCCGCGCAACGATGGCAAGGGCCGGGGTCCTCTGGTCCGTCCATGCGACCAATTTCCACCGGTCCCCATCTGTCGCCCTTTCCACAGCTTCCGACATCCGTTTCCTCCTCCGAGATTGTCTATCCCGTTGTCTATAGATATAGGCCGCCCGATACTTAAGGCTATGGATAAAGGACACACCCACGTTTAGTCCATAATTATTTACCCTCCCCGACAGTAGGGTGATCGGTGAGTCGTCCGTGGCCGTAGGGGAGTTCCGCACGAAGGTCGTCTCCAACATGGAGGGCTCAGACTCGGTCCGGTCCACGGTCCCGGAGGCCGTCGCTGCATTGTTGGGTGCGGTGCCGGGAGCGACTCTCCTCTGGACCTTCGAGCCTGGCTCAACCAATGTCTCGGTTTCCGTGGATCGGACGGTCCCGGTAAAGGTCGGACCTGCGCGTTCCGCACCCAAGAAGAAGTCGTCCAAGCGGCGCTGAGCGCCGCACGATTTCCCGGGTCCCAATTCGGCCTCGGGAAGTACCGAAATGCGCGTTGCCTTAATCGCCTTCTCTTTGATGAAGCGTTAATCGGAAGTCTAAAGTATATTCACTACATCCCTCATCTTCATCCATGAGGAGTGCGGTTACCCTTCCGGCAAACGTGGCGGACGACGAACTGCTTCAGCGACTTGTCGAGACCGTGAAGAAGGCCGACGGTGGTCCGCTCATGGTTCGGGAGATCGCGGAGGCGATGGGGGTCTCCCTGACCACCGCCGGTAAGTACGTCGACGTAGCGAAGGCGTTGGGCCTCGTCCAGGTCAAACCCTACGCGTCGGCAAAACAGGTCACCCTGGCCGGCTCCACTCGCAAAGAAGGGGTGGGGGTCGCGAGGCCGTGACCCCACGTTCCATCGTTCGTCCGCATGTCAAGATTGAAATCGCCACGGACGGATTCGCCTCCGTGCAAGCCGTAGAAGGAAACTCAAAACGCCACGGGACGGCGGTGCGTCTCGCTTCGCCTATGTTGAACGCTCCGATCAAGTGGGTCGGGGGGAAGAAGAAAGCGCGAGAGGAAATCGTCGGGATGATTCCACGCCACACCTGCTATGCGGAGCCGTTCGGAGGAGCCGGATGGATTCTGTTCGCCAAGGCGCCCTCTGACGTTGAGGTGTGGAACGATATTGACGGCGACCTCGTGAACTTCTATCGTGTCATCAAGACGAAGCCAGAGGAATTCATGGCGACCTTCGAGATGGACCTAGTCAGTCGGGAGGTCTTCGAGGGCTTCCGCTACGACGACCACTCTCGGATGACCGACTTGGAGAGAGCCCACCGGTTCTACTATCTCATCATGGCAGGGTGGGGAGGGGAGCTTGCGCTGCCTCGGCTACAGACGGCAATCAGTGACGGGGGACATGGTAACCGTCTCATTGGGGCCATCAAGCACCTGCGCTCCAAGATTATGCCGGTCCATGAGAGACTACAGACCGTGATTATTGAGCACTTGGATTGGCGTGAGTTCATGGAGCGGTACGACAGGAAGGGCGTTTTCATGTACGTTGACCCGCCCTACCCTGGCAACCACTGCAACTATGCCCACAACATGCGCTCAATCGAGGAGCATCGCGCGCTGGTCGATCGGTTGCGCCAAGCCGAGTGCCGATGGCTCCTAACGAGTTTCGACAAGCCGGAGGTCCGCCGCCTCTACGACGAGTTCCAAGTCACTCCAATCGACTTTGCCTCGGGATTGGTCGCCGGAGATGGGAGCCGGCGGAACCGCGAGATCGCGGTTACGAACTACACGGTCAACCCGACTCGCGGCCAGCGGACGCTCCCGGACTGACACGCCGCCTACCTCGGCCAATCGGCAAGGAAGTACATTGCGGCACGTTCTGAAAGTCTGATTTGTGGAGCTTGGCGCAGAGTGAAAGGCCCGTAGTGCCGTGCCGCCGCGTCAGCCCTTGGAAACCACTTCAGATGCCCCCCCGAGTTGAAATTGTACGTGTAGAGCGGTGCGTCCGCCCTCAGCATTTCGGGGGACTCGTATCCCCAGAGGGACATCTTGCGGTATCGCCAAATTCCCACGCGCGGAATGAGGTGGGGGTATACGTACAGGTCGTAATCGAACAGCTTGGGATCGGTATCGCTCCACCGATAGCTTAGGACGAGGTGTACGCTCCGAGTGGGGTCGATTGATTCTCCCGCCAGCAGTCCCTTGTGTTCCGTGTAGGTCCGTTGGTGCCATTGTCGAGCCACTTCGATCACGGCCCTTCCGCATCTGCTCGCCGAAGCTGTCTGGTTGATGAGTTTCTGTTTCGTGAATCCCGCGTCCCTCACGGCTCCCAAGAATTCAGAGTCCGCGTTGGCGTACTCGACGTACACTCTCCCTTGAGCGAGCCTAGCGGAATCGTTGTTCTTCATTTTGCACGAGACACCGTAGTACTTGGACGGCTCTACCTCGTCCGGGATTAGCACATCGTACACGTCTTTCGTTCGGACGGTGCGCCCGCCGAACGCCTCGGCTGTAGCATCCTCAATCAAGGAATAGTCAGGATAGGTTCCCCCGGTTTCGTTGTTCCGGTTCTTCCCCGTCCCGTCGGTTGCGGTGCTGATGATGAGGTTGAAACGGACCAGTTCTTCGGGAGTGGGGTCACGGTCGATGAGGGCTGGCACCGGCCAGGGTTAAGCTCCCAGCAGAGTAACGGCCCATGCCAACTAGATGAATGGCCGTTCATGTGAACAAGCCACATGGCCCCCGTGTGGTCGAGATCGTCAAAGTCCGACGACGGACCGGTTCCACATCGCTCGAAATCACCGTACCTAGCGAGTTCGTCAAGAAGCTCGGGCTGAAACCTGGCGATCACGTTGCAATTGACCTACGCCCGGAGGGGGCTCTGACGGTCAGGCGGGTAGCCCGTTCGGCTCCCAACGGGGCTGCCGGGAGGTGGTGACGATGGATCGAGAAACATCAGGACTTGCTCTTGCGTTTGACCTTGAGGGGTCGGGTGGGTTCGCCGATGAGTTTCCATAAGCCGCCACTCTCAGCAACGACGCCCCACTTTTCGAGCGCAGCCAATCGCTTGCTGACGTACGTGTAGAGGGTAGTCCCGGGGTACCGTCGCTTAGCTTCCTTCCGTATCTGGGAGATTGTGGCCCGGCCCCCGAGGTCTTCCAGAATCTGCTGAACCTTCTCCTGGCTCACGGCGGAGCGAACGCCGGCCCCACAAATAAAAGAAGTACTCAGGGCGCGTCCTGGCGTTCATGTGAGGACCCAGAATGTCATGCACTCTCTTTCTTGACGAGTCCGGAGGCCGTCCCTGGCCTCAACCGTGGGGCCAGAATTACTCAAACTTCTACGTCATCGCAGGAGTGATCCTGACAGAGGAACATCACCGGAGTGCGGCCCAGCTCCTGCCTCGAATCATCCAAGATGCGTTCCGCGGATACCCGAAGGTCCCAGATGAGTTTCACTACGGCGACCTGATCAACCGCCGCGACGCGTATTCCGTGATGCCGGGTCCGGAACGTCTCCAACTAGCTGATCGCGTGTTTAGACTGCTGATCAATAGCAAGCCGACCCTGATGGCTTCCGTAGTGGACAAGAGAGTGCTTCACACGAGGTATGAAACTCCGCATTCACCCCACACGTACGGCATGCGTGCCACACTCGAACGCTTCAACCGGCACTTGGCATCACGGAACGATACGGGCCGGATCGTGATTGATAGCGCAGGGTTTCGGTTCGACTCGCAGATCCGGGCCCTCGTCGCGTGGGTCAGGGAGCACGGAACCCGCATACCAAGTGCCACATACACAGCGGTGAAGTCATCGAAACTGGAGCGGATTTCGGCAGTCGAGTTCCAGAGAAGCCATGACACCGCCGGCATCCAGCTTGCCGACGCAATCGCGTACACGACGTATGCTCGCTACGAACGAAATCAGCACAGACGATTCGACCAACTCGACGCACTTTGGCGGAGGCACCCGCTAGGACGGCGCTGGGAGCCATGCGTTATTCCGCGACCGGCCCCACTGTGAGTTGATAGACGGAAGGGAGCGGACACCCGAAGGGCCGCTCCCCGCCAACCGGAATACCCCAAGGAGCCTATTTAAAGAAAACAGGGGGCCAGGAAACAGCTCCGCCCCTCGATTTGGTACAGCCGACCGACTACGCTACCCAGCGAATTACAACAGAACCGACGGGGAGGTGCCTCATCCCCCGGACGGCCTTCAATCGGGGCTTTGCTACGGGGAGGCCGTTAATTGTATACTATTCAGGAGCATGCTCCGTAAATGTATACAATAATGGCGCGCGATGGGACTCGGTCAGCCAGGTGCATAGTCTGCCGGGCAGACGTGCGTGTGGCACGTGGCCGCCCCCGCCGGACGCGTCCCGGTGGCCGCATAATCGTCCTCTACAAGAGGTTCGGGCACGGGTTTGAGGCCGTAGCGGTAGCCCACGATGGCTGCTTGATTCTCTCGTCAGCCTGAGGTCTTCGGGGCGCAGCCAAAGACCTTGAAATCGATTTAATAGTGGCAGGCCGTCCGACGCGACTGGTAGGTACGATCTTGGCGAAGACCATCGGGCTACGCGACATACCGGTGAAGGATCTTGTAAACGACCCCGCAAACGTGCGGCGCCGTAGCGGCCCAATCGGGGAGCTGGAGGACAACATCGCTCACTATGGAGTTCTTGAACCAATTGTCGTGCGCGCGAAGGGCTCTAAGTTCGCGGTTGTCATTGGCTCGCGGCGTTTTTCGGCAGCTCGCGCGGCGGGGCTCAAGACTATCCCGGCAATAGTCAAAGAACTCACCGATGAGGAGGCCTTTGTAGAGAGCGCTGTCGAAAACATTCAGAGGGAAACGCTCGACCCCGCCGACGAGCTTGCGGTTGTCGAGAAGGCACATGCAATCTATGATGACGTTGGAGACGTCGCTCGGCTCTTCGACAAGTCGACCAGATGGGTCGAGGATCATCTCAAGGCCCAGCAAATCGTGTCACAGTACCGAAAGTCTCACGAGGCACTTCCCGGTTCGAAGGCCGTCGCCATCCCACGCGACATCACGAAGATGGCGAACATCGCCCGAGCCGCCGAGGCCGTTTACAAGGAGCAGCCATCAAAGCGTGAGGATCTGTTCGAGGAACTCAAGGACAAGCCGCGGGAGCAGGTCGAGCGGACCGTCCGCCGACTTCGAGCCGTGGCCGAAGAGGAGCCACGCAAGATTACTGGCCGGTCCGTCAAAGAAGTCGTCAACGAGGTCATGGAACCGAATCGTGTAGAAGTGACCGTCGAGTTCTCGACCACCATCAGTCGTGGCATACTGAAGGCTGTGCGGGCCCGCCAAATCTCGGAAGAGGACGTTGTCGAGATGGCCGTTGAGGACTGGCTCAAGCGGAACCACTTCCTCTGAGTCTCATGCCCGCGGTCCAGGTCAGGGAAGTACGGGTACGTTCGAACCTCGGCGTTGACCCGGGTTCTCGACCCCCTCGACCAGCGAACCATTGCTGCCTTGATTGCTGACCGAAGCGGCCAGTTCGAATCGACGGGAGCTACTCCTCTCCCGTACCTGCGGATTTCTGAGAAGGGGATCAGGACCTTGCTCGTGGACTTCAACTCCGTCCGGCACGGCCCGATGGACAAGGCGGCACTCATCGCTGCCGTTCAACAGGCCTTCAAGGAAGCTGTGGTTCAGGAGTTGGACCTCTTCATGCCGGAAGCATTCTCCAGCATGGTGGCAGACCGCGTGGTCGCCGAATCCGTGGACAAGGTGGACATTCGAAAGACAAGATTCGTGATGCACCTCGTCCACTACCCTTGTCGGCGGGACGGGGTGAAGAACAAGTTTTGGGCGGACATCCAATCCTACATGACCGACGATGAGAAGACTTGGATGGAGCCGGCGAGCCTGGATCTCGAATATTTTGTTCCGTTCGAGGTTTTCAGGGACCTCACCCTGAAGAAGGGGCGTGTGGGCGGGGAGTGGCAGAAGAAGATCAAGGAGTGGCAGGACAGCATCGGAAGCCAGCCGGACCTTGTTCGAGATGGTTTCATCCTACTCTTTCCAGACCCTAACATGCGGAGCCGGCGCGACTATGAATGGGTGGATCAGAAGCAGTGGGTTCTAAGGAACGTCGGCGAGCCATGAGGGACAGCGCATGGCAGAGCCCACGGCCGAACCCACGGGGCTGGAGATTCTTACCGCGCTACTCAAAGCAATCAAGGGCTACAAACCCGTAGACGCGGATAGACCGGAACGCACTCTGAGCCCGGATGTCCCATGCCGGGTTCCAGGATGCGACGGCCCCGCCGTGTTCCGGTGTTCGTTCGGATGGCGGTATTGCGCGGGTCACGCCCGTCGCCACGGATTCCGCGGGGCCCGGCACAGCTACGAACTCATGTTGGATTCACCGACCGCCGACATCCGTATGGCAGAGATTGAGCTTGAGCGGCGCTTTGCAGTCCACGACTATGAGGACGCTAACTGATCGAGACCTTTCAGCGGTTCCGTCGGGTCCGGGTCATAGGAGACGAACCTCTATGTGGACCCCATCCGGAATGTGGGCTCGGATAATTTGATGCATGACATCCTCGTCGGCGTCAACGTCAATCAAACGTTGGTAAATGCGCATCTCCCAGTGGTCGATCGTACTCGTCCCGCAACCGTCGGGGCCCTTCCTAACGGGCACCCTGAGCTTTTTCGTGGGCAGGGGAACGGGGCCCGACATTGCAACACCCCGTTCCTTAGAGAACCCTCGAATTTGCGAACAGAGAGAGTCCAACGCCCTGCGGTCTCGGCCGTAGAGGGTGATTCGTACCCCTTCGACCACGACTTAAGTCATAGCGAAAGGTCTTGATTCATCTATGCCGGGCGAAGGGGAGGCGAGAGGCGAGGTGTATTACAAATGAATAGCGCTGGCCGGAACGCCCCGAGGAGTTACAGAACCTCCGCCCACCGTGGCATGTTGTCCGAATCGATTCTGGTCACTTCTAACCAGGAATCTTCAGTTTCTTGAGTTTGCCTTTCTTTACCATCTCGATTCCTTTCTCAAACTGCGCCCGAGAGATATAACCACGTCGTGGTCACGATCAGGTCAACTGCCGCCAACCAGAGTAGGTAGGCTGCGATTTGGAACAAGACTTGCCGTTTGGAGAGAAGCCCTTCGTTCAAACCAATCGCCTCCACGTATTCGCTGATTAGGTCCCTCCTAGTGTCCTGAGGAGGTTGGTCGACGTAGGTTGCGAGACCCTCAGGCTCGGGTCCGGCATAGATTGCCCGAAGTCTGAAGAAGGTGATAGCACCAAATGCCAGAGCGATTAGAATCAGGGCAGACGCAAGAACGATGGGCCAGGCTGGAACATTTTTGACGAAGGCTTTCTGAAGCGCGATTACTCCCGTGAGAGTTCCGACAAGTATGGACAACAGTGTAATCGTTCTTGTTCCGATGATCTCGAAATTATCAAGTTGCCTCCCGAGGACCGCCGAGAGCTGAGAGAGAACGATTTCGTCAGAGCCAACAATTGCTGTCTGCGGCGGGACAGTACGCGTTCGTCCTAGGTCGGACTCGCTGCTAGCGTCCTCGCCGGGAGGAGGCGCGCCTTCTTCTAGGTGCTTGTCGCCGGAATCGCGTAAGCCGTCCAATTTGTCCCCCTGTATGTCAGTCAAAGTTTGCGAGGTAATCACGTCTCTGCGACAAGTCTCATAAGCAGGTTTGCCGGTGGGAGGCATCAGCCGAGCGACGGGGTTCCGTCCGTCCTCGGGAGGAGAAATCGGAGACTTCAGGCTTGGGTCGTCCAACTAGGATAGCCGTCCAGTAAACGGCGGATTCGGGTGAGAACCCCGACCCAAGCCCTTTCGCTCCGTCTCAATCTCCCGAGGCCGGGCAGGGCTTGGCCCCGCCCCCCCCGTCGCCCGGCTTCATGAGCGAAACCGGGATGTATCGCCCTCATATAAACACCCACTGACCGCGTAACCTTATCCCGCGGTTTGTAACGACCTACCAGCGTCTCACCCCGTCCCGCGAAATTTAACAGAACCGTTTTCAGCCGCAGGTGTAGAGGAATCTCTGTGACTACGACGGCCTATTTTCCGAGCGCGTTGATTTCGCGGGTACCGAGAACGTGGGACGCGGCGCCCTCGACCGCAACTCGGATCATCGCGCGTCCCACCCGCTCGGTCGTCGTCACGGAGTTCGGGGAGAGCGCCTTTACTAGGGGGATGAACGGCCACATCACCGCGTACAGGATCCGATAGCTCCGCGTCTTCGAATGGATCCCGTGGAGCGGCTGGATCACGGCGGGCCGGAACATATACGCCGCTTTGAACGGCATCCGGAGCAGCGCGTTCTCGGTCTGACCCTTCACGTGGGCCCACATGCTCCGCCCGTGCTCCGTGCTGTCGGTGCCGGCGCCGGTGATGTAGACGAACGTCATCCCGGGGTTGAGCCGGATCAGGGTCTGCGCGATTTCGACCGTAAGGTCGTAGGTCACCCGTCGGTAGTCGACTTCCGACATGCCTGCCGAGGAGACCCCTAGACAGAAGAAGCAGGCATCGTAGCCGCGTAGCCGATCCTCGACCCCGGTCAGGTCGCCGACGTCCTTCAGGAGGATTTCCTGGAGCTTCTCGTCCCGGTGGCCGGTCGAGGTACGCCCAACGGAGAGGACGGCGTCGACTCGCGCGTCGAGGAGGCACTCACGAAGAACCCCTTGCCCCACCATGCCGGATGCGCCGAAAATGACGACTTTCACGGCTCCTCCCTACACTCTCTCTCCCAATAGGCGCTTGACCCGGACCGAAGGTGCCGAGAGACGACGGGGCGGTCCGAAACGGGCTCGGAGGAGTTACTTCGGTAGCGCAAGACTAAAAGGGAGGGGCTGCGCTGTAAAGGTGGGGGTATACGTGTACATACGGACCCGGCGGGCGCGGCGGCGTCGGGGCATCAGCAACATTATTGCCGTGATTCTGCTCGTGGCCATGACCGTCGTCTTGGCGGCCGTGCTGTTCGCGTTCAAACCGCCGATCCCCAACGCTACCAGCTCGATTTACTATACGGTGGATACCGGCACTACCGCCCCCACCTGGGGAGACCTGACCGACTGCACGAACATCAACGATCCTTCGACCTGCTCGCAGCAACCGGCGGTGGACCTCATCTTCACCACCCAGTCGCCGGGGGTCATGCCGGTGGCCGATATCGAGTTCATTTTCATCTGCAATGGCACGGTCTACTTCGAGTCGACCCTGCCGAACATGCTCTACATTCCGACCACGAACCACGCGGCCAACTTCAACTGCGTACAGCCGGGGGGCAATTGCCTCCAAACCTGTGGCAAGTACGATCCCGCCGCGGTGTTTGGCTACGACATTCCGTTCAGCCGCCTCGGATTCTTCTGGCAGCTCACTCCCAACGCGACGTACCTGACGGACGGCGACAGCATCGTGCTGTACATTCACTCCACCACGGCTCCCAAGGACACTGGGAACCCCGGATGCACGGGTACCACGGGGCTGTGCGACACCGATGACTACCATGGGATTCCCACGTGGTGCTTCGCCCAGACCGGCCAATTGAATCCGCCGAACAACTGCAAGATCGAACTCCTCTACCTCGGCCAGCCGCAATCCGTACTGGTCACCATCCCGGTGTCCGAACTCGCCGCGCCGGATTGACGCCGCCCGCTCTCGCCGTCGCCGCGTTCCGGTTGTCCGGCGCGGCGAGGGCTTAAGGTCCGGCGCGTAGCTCGCCGCGCGGCGTGGCGACATATTTCGAAACGATCGATCAGGCGGTCGAGCGTGCCTACGCCGTGGCGCGGACCGCTCGCGCGGTGGGGTTGGACCCGGAAGACCATCCGGAGATCCCGCCGGCCCAGGACATGGCCTCCCGGGTGGAGAAGCTCCTGGGCCATCTGCCTCTCGAGGGGATCGCGGAAGAGATCCGGGCGTTGGCGCGCGACCTCCCCCGCGACGAGCTCGCGGTAGCGATGGTCCGGACGATCGTGAACGATGCCCGGCGCGGGTCCTCCATGGAGGCCCGCCTCGACGCGGCCCTCCGGGTCGGTCTCGCGATCCTTACCGAAGGCATCCTCGTCGCTCCACTCGAGGGGCTGGCCGAGGTACACGTGCGCAGCTTCGGAGGTTCCTCGTATATCGAGCTGTTCTACGCCGGCCCGATCCGGGCCGCCGGCGGAACGGCCCAAGCGATGTCGGTTCTGTTGGCCGACGTGGCCCGCCGCGAGCTTGGACTCAGCGCGTACCACCCGCTCCCCGGAGAGGTGGAGCGGTACATGGAAGAGATTCCTCTCTACAAGCACTCTCAGCATCTCCAGTACGTCCCGTCGGCCGACGAAGTCGCCACCGTGGTTCAGAACGTGCCCGTGTGCATCTCGGGAGAGTCCACCGAGGGTGACCTCGAGGTGAGCGCGTTCCGGAACCTTCCCCGAGTTCCCACGAATGGCCTCCGCGGTGGGGCCTGCCTTGTCATTGCCGAGGGCCTGTGCCAGAAGGCACCCAAGCTGCGGAAGATCGTCCAGCGACTGGGGCTCGACGGGTGGGAGTTCCTCGACCGCCTCGGGCGGCACGCGACGTCGGAAGAGGACGGAAGTGCCCACGGCCCGAAATATCTCGCCGAGGCGGTGGGCGGCCGGCCGGTGCTCGCCTATCCGCATCGTCCGGGAGGATTCCGGTTGACCTACGGACGCGCCCGGACCACCGGCCTCGCCTCGTGTGCGGTCAATCCGGCCACGATGAGGGTCTTGCGAAACTTCGTCGCCGTCGGGACCCAGGTCAAGCTCGAGTACCCGGGCAAGGCGACGGCGATGACGCTCTGCGACACCGTCGAGGGACCGATCGTCGATTTGGACGACGGGACCCTCACCGTCATCCATGACCTCGACCGCGCCGAGCAGTTGCTCCCGCACATCCAGCGCATCGTGGACCTTGGTAGTTTGCTGGTTCCCTTCGGGGAGTTCCTGGAGAACAATCGCCCGCTGGTTCCCGGTGCCTACACGCTCGAGTGGCATCTCGAGGAGCTCCGGGCCGCCGGTGTGCCCCTGGATGATCGGGCGTATCACCCGAGTTTCGCCGAGGCCGTGGAGACCGGGCGAGAGTGGGGTGTACCGCTGCATCCCCGGTTCTTATTGTTCTGGCACGACCTGACGTCCGGAGAGATCCGGGCGCTCTCCGAGTTCGTCGAGCGCGAGGGGCGCTGGGTATCCAACGCCCTGGAACTGCCGCGGGACCCCGAGGTTCGCGAGGTGCTGGTTCGACTGGGATTCCTCCACGCCCCCCGGGGCGAGGGAACTCTCCGGGGCGAGGAGGAACTCTCCCAGGCGCTCGTGGCTGGTCTCGGTTTGGTTCCCGGCCGGCACGGCCTCGCACGGGTGGCGCCCGCCGAGCCGGTCGATATCGAACCCCTCACCTACGTCTCTCGTTTGGCCGGGGTGACGATTCCCGCGCGAAGCCCTTCCCGAATCGGCGCCCGCGTGGGTCGCCCCGAGAAGGCCCGCCAGCGAAAGATGAGCCCCAACGTCCATGTGTTGTTTCCGGTCGGCGACGCCGGCGGAGCCCAGCGTTCCCTTCCCGAAGCGGCGCGCCAGAGTCACGGGCGCGGCGTTCCGACCCAGCTCGGTGTGCGGGAGTGTTCGCAGTGTCACCGAACGACAGTCTGGCCCCAGTGCAGCTGCGGTGGACATACCCGCGCGACCGGCCAGGTGACGACGCAGGAGCTATCGATCGCGCCCATCTGGGCCCATGCGGTCGAGCGCCTCGACCTACGGCGGACCCCACCCAACGTCAAAGGCGTCAAGGGGCTCCTTTCTGCGGGGAAGGTTCCGGAGCCGATCGAGAAGGGGATTCTCCGCGCCTCCCATGGAATTTCGGTTTACCAAGATGGAACGGCCCGATTCGATCTCACCGACCTTCCGCTCACCCACTTCCGCCCACGAGAGATCGGTCTCTCGATCGAGACGGCGCACGAGCTGGGATACACGCGCGACTGGGTCGGCGCTCCGCTCGAGGAGATCGACCAACTGGCCGAGCTCCAGCCGCAGGACCTGATCGTCTCTCACTCGTGCGGAGTCTATCTGACCCATCTCGCCCAGTTCGTGGATGACGAGCTGGTACGGCTCTATGGCCTCGACCCGTTCTACCGGGCGAGCAAGCCGGAGGACCTCCGAGGCCACCTCGTCACGGCCCTCGCGCCGCACACGTCGGGCGCCGTCGCGGGGCGCCTGATCGGGTACACCGCGGCGGAGGGGTGCTTTGCTCACCCGGTGTTCCACGCCGCCAAGCGACGGAACTGCGACGGGGACGAGGATTCGCTCACGCTGCTCTTGGATGCGTTGCTCAACTTTTCCCGCGCGTACCTTCCCAGCAGCCGGGGCGGATTGATGGACAAGCCGCTCGTGCTGACGACGCGACTCAATGCGACCGAAGTCGACAGCGAGGCCCACAACGTCGATATTGCGTTCCGGTATCCGGTTGAGTTCTATCGGGCGGCGGCGAGGGGCGGGACCGCCAAGGAGGTCCAGCCCCTGATTGAGACCGTCAGCCAGCGGGTCGGCACCGATCGCGCGATGTCGGGCTACGGGTTCACCCACGATACCACCGACATTGCCGGAGGTCCCGTCCGCTCGGCGTACCGGGAGGCGCCCTCGATGGACCGGATCGTGGAACAATCCCTCGTGGTCGCGTCGCAGATCCGCGCCGTCGACGTGGGGGAGGCCGTGTCGCTGGTGCTCAATGCCCACTTCCTTCCGGATCTGATGGGGAACCTGAAGAGCTACGCGACGCAGAAGTTCCGGTGCAAGGTCTGCGGGACCTCCTATCGCCGGCCACCGCTGTCGGGCCGATGTACGATGCGACCGCGCGGAGGCAAGCCGTGCGAGGGAGCGCTCCAGCCGACCGTCTTCGAAGCGTCGGTGCGGAAGTACCTCGGACTGTCCCAGCGCCTCGCGTCCACGACGGGGGTTCCCCCGTACTTGCGCCAACGCATCCTGCTCCTCGAAACGTCGCTGGCGACCCTCTTCCCTGGCAGCCTGGCCCAGACCACCCTGGAATCGTTCCAGGGCCCCCCAGCCGTCGAGGAACCGACGGACGAACTCTGACGTCGTGCGGTCGTCCGCTCGCCGGGAATGGCCATATAGGCGGCCGCGCGTCCGACCCGCCGCGGGCTTGTAGGGTAGTCTGGACTATCCTTTCGGCCTTCGAAGCCGAAGACGTGGGTTCGAATCCGCCCGCCGCCGTGGACGGGGCGGCGAAACTCCCACCAAGCCCGTACGATCCCGCCGGGCGGGAAGGCACCCGCGGTCAGCCGAAGTAGCCGGGGCTCGCCGGGTCGGAACGCTTCTCCTCTTCGGCCTTGGCGGCCTCGAGCACGTCGAGCGCGAGCAGGGCGTTCAGCGGGATGAGGCGGGTGCGTCCCTTCTCTTCCGGGACCGTGCCATCGAGCTCGATGGCGAGGGAGCTGTCTCCCCCGATCGAGACGAGGCCGCGGAACATTCCGTTCGATACGAGGGACTCGTTCTCGCTGCTCGCCGAACGGACACGAACCTTCGAGCCGACGGTCAACGCGATCGTGTTCTTCTTGGCCGCACCGGTCGAAGGAGTCCCGCCCATCGTCATTCCTGACTATGGTGGGGCGGCGGGATTATTGAAGGATTCCCTTGGCCCGCGCGGTCGCCCTAGCAGGGGCCGGAGCCGGGCTCTCGGCGTGCTCGAGCAGCGTCTGGAGGTGATTCACCGTCTCCCGGTATCGCTTGAGCGCGTTCTGCGCGTTGGCTTCCGTGAAGTCCCATGCCCGGGCGAGATTACCGTACCGAAGGCGGTAGCCCTTGCGGCCCTTTCCATCGGAGGATCCGCCGACCTCTTCGAGCAGGTCGAGCGACTTCAGTTTGTTGATGTGACGATAGACCGTCGGCTTCGACGTTTTCAGCACCGCGACGACCTCGTCGATGTACCAGGGACGGGATGGGGCCCGAATCAGGCAGTCCCGGACCAGTCGATAGGCCACGCGGCTCTCGACCGGCCCCGTTCCCCCCCGGGTGTCGTAACTCTCGGGCAGGTAACCGATCATCCGGAGGAATTCTTGCAGCACTTCGTCCACATCGGGAAGTGGAGTAAGGGGTGTAGTGTAGCGAAGGGTCAACTCGAACGGCATGGCGAACGGGGAGCGAAGCCGGTCGTAGGGATAAAACTGCACGTCGGGGCAGCCCGCGCACCGAAAGGCTATCAATCGCCGTCCCGTCGAGCTTGCCGTGAGCTTTCAGCTGGTCCGGCCCTCGACTCCGGGGGAAGCCATCCGGCTCCTTTCGCGCTCGGCCGTGGGCGAAATCGCGGTCCTCGCGGGCGGCACCGACCTCTTGTTCGACCTCGACCAGGCCCGGATCGCCCCGACGCAGGTCCTCTCGCTCCGGAAGCTGCCGTGGAGGTACTTCCGTTGGGAGGGCAACTCGCTCGTCGTCGGGAGTACGCTTCCGTTGCGGGCCCTCGAGCTCGATCCTCACGTACAGAGCCGGCTCCCAGGCCTCTGGGAGGCGATCCGGGATGTCGGAAGCCCGGCGCTCCGGAGTCGAGCGACGCTGGGCGGCAACTTGGGGCGATGTTCCCCGGCGTCGGACCTCATTCCGATCTTGCTGGCGCTCGACGCGCGGGTCCGGATCGTCGGCCCGAGCGGCGTGCGAGAGCACCCGGTCGACATAGTGCTCCAAGAGTCGCGGCGCACCAGCCTCGGGCCCGCGGAATTAATCGAGTCGGTGATCCTCCCTGCCTCCGCGCCCTCGACCTATCTGTGGCAACGCGTCCAGCCGGTCAACGACATCTCCCAGGTTGGTGTCGCGGCCGCGTTCCTCCCCGAGGGACCGCACTGGCGGATCGCCTTGGGCGGTCTCCAACCACGGGCGCGTCGATTGAGCGAGGCGGAAGCGATGCTTCGATCCGCGCGCCCTACGCATCTCGAGATGGAGCTCGCGGCTCAAGAGGCCGCGCGTCGAGCAGAATTCGTCTCGGATAAGCGGGCGACGGAATCCTATCGCCGTCGACTGGTCAGCGTTCTTGTCCGCCGCGCGATCCAGACGACGCTCGACCGGATGCCCAAGGCTTCGACCCCCCGGAAGGCCGCGCGATGAGCGACGGACCCCTAGCCCTCACGCTCAACGGCAAGTCCCGACAGTTCGAGAAGGTTCCCGACAGCGAGCGACTGCTCGACACCTTGCGCTGGCGGGCCGGCCTCAAGGGAACGAAGGAGGGATGCCGCACGGGCGGCTGCGGCGCCTGCACTGTGCTGGTCAACGGAGAGCCGACGCTCTCGTGTCTGGTCCTGTCCCAGGAGGTCGCAGAGGAGAAGGTCACGACTATCGAGGGGGTGGCGACCGGAAAGGTGGGCCGCCTGGTGATCAAGGCGTTCACGGAGGCCGGCGCGGTACAGTGCGGCTACTGTACCCCGGGGTTCGTGGTCGCGCTCGCCGCTCAACTCAGTGGCGGCGGGTCTCCTCCCAGCGTCGACACTCTGCTCGATGGATTGGAGGGAAATCTGTGTCGGTGCACGGGCTATTGCGCGATCCAGAAGGCCGTGGAAGCGGCCCGCGAGGCAGTGAAGTGACCCGCCGCGACGCCGAACCGAAGGCGCGCGGCGCCCTCGAGTATGGGACGGATCTCGAGGCGCCCGGCATGCTCTGGGCGGCGCTGGTCCGGTCGCCGGTGGCTCACGGGCGGATCGTCCGCATGGACCTGAGCAAGGCGCGCAAGATGCCCGGCGTCGTGGCCGTGGTCGGTCCGGACGACTTGCGCACCCTTCTCCCCAAGGGAGCGCTCGAGGCCGAGCGGCCCGTCTTCCCTCTTGACGAGATCCGGTACCGCGGGGAACCCATCGCCGCCGTGGCGGCCGAGACCCTAGAACAGGCCCGTCGCGCCGCCGCGGCCGTCGCGCCCGAGGTCGAGTCGCTCCGGGTCGATGCGCGGATCGAGGACGTTTTTCCCGAGTGGCCCTCCGAGGCCGCCGCCCGGGACCCCCGCGTGGTCGGCCACGTCCACGCCCGGCACGGCGACGTCGACGCGAAGTTCCGGAGCGCCGAACTCGTCCATTCGGAGACGTACCGTACCTCGGGAGTCCACCAGGTCGCCATCGAACCGCATGCCTGTCTCGCCGAGATCCGCGATGGAACGTTCTGTGTCCGTTCCTCCACTCAGACCCCGTTCGGCCTTCGCGAGGACGTCGCCTCTATCCTTGGCATTCCGGAGTCCCGCCTTCTCGTCGAAGGGACCTGGGTCGGGGGTGGGTTCGGTGGAAAAGGGGCCGCTTTCCTCGAGCCGTACGCCCTCCTGCTGGCGGTGGCGAGCGGCCGGCCGGTCAAGCTGTCCCTCACTTACGCCGAGGAGTTCGAACTGGGACGGACGACCCTCCCCGCGATCATCCGTCTCGACACGGCGGTCCACCGAGGCCGCATCGTGGGCCGCCGGGTCCGCCTCCTGCTCGATACCGGTGCGTCCTTGCCGGGTCGGGACTTCGCGGTCGGCTATTCCATCGGATTCCTGCTCGGTCCCTACCGGACCGAAACGTACGAGATCGAAGGATTCGCCGTGCAGACGAACAAACCACCCTTCGGTCCCCACCGGGCGCCGTTCGCCCCGCAGTCGGTCTTCGCGCTCGAGTCGCACCTCGACGGCCTGGCTCGCCGGCTGGGCGTCGACCCGATCGAGTTCCGAAAGTTGCATGCATGGCGCGAGGGGGACCGGACCGCGTACGACCAGCCCGTCGGCCCCTTCGGCCTGGAGGCCGGCCTCGAGGCCGCCGCCCGGACCGCCGGTGTGTGGCGTGCCGGCCTCCCGCCGGGCCACGGCATCGGCGTGGCGTGCGGGTTCTGGTCGACGAGCGTGGGCGCCGGTGGCGAGGCACGACTACTACTCCAGGCCGATGGCCTGGTGATACTCGAAGGGGAGCGTGAGATCGGGAACGGCAGCGTGGTCCAGGGACTGGCCATCGTGGCGGAGCGTGTGCTGGGTCTGCCCCTCGACGCGATCCGCGTCGAGTACGGGGACACGGCTACCGCGCCGTTCGACTCCGGCGTGTTCGGGAGCCGAACCCTCGGGGCCCTGGGTCAGGCGGTCGAGAAAGCGGCCCGCTCGTTGGCGAAAACCCTCGCGACGCGCGCCGGCGTCAAGGCGATCCAGCTCGAGATGAAGAACAGCCAGGTCGTGGTCGTCGCCGGTCGCCGGCGGCAGAAACTCGTCGACCTGCTCACGCCGGCGGAACGAGCCGCCGGAGGCATCGAGGCGCTCGGGAAGTACTACGGTCCGGAACAGAAGATCGACCTGTCCCGCGTGCTCGCTGGAACGGTCTATCCGTACCAGGACTTCACCGCGGCCGTTCACCTGGCCGAGGTCGAGGTGGACCGCGAAACCGGTCACGTTCGCGTCGTGCGGTACGCGGCGTTCCATGATCTGGGCAAGGCCGTCGACCCGCCCGCGGTGATCGCCCAGGTCGAGGGCGGGGTCGTGATGGGACTCGGCACCGCGCTGTCCGAGGAAATGCTGTGGACGCCGGAAGCGCGTCTCGCGAACCCGGGCCTGCTCGACTATCGACTTCCCCGGATCCGGGACGTTCCCCCGATCCATGTCGAAGTGATCGAGGGATTCGCGGGAGCGGGACCGTTCGGGGCGAAGGGGATCGGCGAGCCGCCGATCATCCCGGTTCCGGCGGCCGTGGCGAATGCCGTGGCCGATGCGACGGGGACCCGGGTCTTCGAGCTGCCCTTGACGCCGGAGCGCGTGGCGCGAGCGCTTAAGCTCCTGTAGGGTCCCCTCCGACAATGGTCCTTCCTCGGACGGAAATTCAGGCGCTCCTGCCGGGGTATCCCCGGCCGCCGGTCATCGGGGCGATCGGTTCCCATTCGGCGCTCGACATCGCCGACGGGGCGGTCGAGGAGGGATTCCACACCCTCGTGCTGGCGCAGAGGGGCCGGGACCGGACCTACTCCCGATACTATCGAGCCCACAGGGACGCCGAAGGACATGTCACCCGCGGCTGCGTGGACGAGGTCTGGACCTTTCCGAAGTTCGCCGACGCGGCGACCCCTGAGGCCCAGGCCCGGCTCCGGGAGCACGGGGTGCTGATCGTCCCGAACCGCGCGCTGAGCTCCTACGTGCCGCTCGACGTCCTCGAGTCGTCCTTCCGGGTCCCGATGGTCGGGTCGCGGAACCTGCTCCGGATCGAGGAGCGAACCGAGCGGGAGAACTACTACGCCCTGCTCGCCGACGCCGGTATCCCCGCACCGGCGCGAATCCCCACTCCGCAGGAGATCGAAGGACTCGCGATCGTGAAGCTCCCCCACGCCACCCGTCGACTGGAGAGGGGGTTCTTCACCGCGGCCAGTTTCGAGGAGTTCCAACGGAAGAGCGAGACCCTGATCGCGGCCGGAACGATCACTCCGGCCGACCTCGCCGCGGCCCGGATCGAGCAGTACATCCTGGGACCGGTCTTCAACTTCAATTTCTTCTTCTCGCCGCTCGCCCCCCGAGAGGACGGACTCGAGCTCCTGGGAGTCGACGAGCGTCGCGAGAGCTCGCTCGACGGTCTCGTGCGACTCCCCGCCGCCCAGCAACTCGAGATCCGAGGTTCGCACGCCATACCGCACTACACCGTCGTGGGCCATAGCACGCTGACCGTCCGGGAATCCCTGTTAGAGGAGATCTTCGATTTCGGGGAGCGGTTCGTCGAGGTCACCCGAGCGCGCGCGTCCCCCGGTATCATCGGTCCCTTCACGCTCCAGACCTGCATCGACCGTGACGGCAAGGCGTCGGTCTTCGACGTCGCCGCGCGGATCGGAGGCGGGACGAACATCCACCTCGCGCTCGGGCATCCGTACGGGAACGCCCTCTGGCGCACCCCGATGAGCTCCGGCCGGCGCATCGCGATCGAGATACGCCGCGCTTTAGCCGATGACCGACTGCCGGAGATCGTCACATGACGGAAGCCCCCGGAGTGCTGGAGACGCCCGCCGCCCGGGCGGTCGCCCTGCGACGGACGCCGCTCTACGCGTTCCACCTTCGCCACCACGCCCAGATGGTCCCGTTCGCGGGCTGGGAGATGCCGCTCCACTACGGGAGCATCGTGGACGAGCATCGGGCGGTCCGGTCCTCGGTGGGTCTCTTCGACGTCTCCCATATGGGGATCCTCTCCGTGAGGGGGGCCAGCGCGCCGGCGCTGCTCTCCCGCCGGACGACCGCGAACACCTCCAAGATCTCCCCCGGCCAGTGCCGGTACACGTTCCTGCTCGACGCTACCGGGGAGATCGCGGACGACCTGATCCTCACCCGCGTCGACCAAGGGCTCGACGAGGCGCCTCCGGCGTTCGTCGTGGTACCGAACGCCGCTCGCGCGGGCAAGATCCGAGACCTTCTCCACGAGCATCGCCGGCCCGACACCGAGGTCGAACGGTACAACGACGAGGTGGCGATCCTGGCGGTGCAGGGCCCCGAATCCCGGGCCACGCTCGAACGTCTATTCGGATGGTCGCTGCGCGGCCTTCCGCCCTTCCACGCGGGATACTTTCCCTGGACCCCGGCTTCGCCGGCGGAGAACGTCGGTCGCCTCCTGGACGATCCGTTCCCCGCCCCCCTCGGCGAACACGCGCTCGTGTCCCGGACCGGGTACACCGGCGAGCTGGGCTTCGAGCTGTTCGTCCGGGGAACGGTTGCCGACGCCATCGCCGAGCGCCTCGTGGCCGGCGGCGTGCGACCGTGCGGCCTCGGCGCGCGCGACACGCTGCGCCTCGAGAAGGGCTATCTCTTGTCGGGCCAGGACTTCCACGAGGACCGGACCCCCCTCGAGGCGGGTCAGGAGCGGTTCGTCGAGTTCGATCACCCGTTCGTCGGTCGGGAGGCGTTACTGAAACAGAAAGAGACCGGCGTCGCGATCCGACTGGTCGGCCTGATGCTGACCGACCCGGCCGCGATCCCCCGGCACGGGCAGGCTATCCTCGCGGGCGACCAACCGGCGGGTACCGTCACGAGCGGAGGATTCTCGCCGACGCTCCAACGGGGCATCGCGCTCGGCTACGTCGCCACGCCCCTGGCGGTGGAAGGCACCTCGATGGCGATTGACAGCCGGGGACGACCCGTCGCGGCGACGGTGGTCCCGTTGCCGTTCGTACCCGGCCCCCCGCCCAAGATGAAATAGTCCCGGATGCCCATCCTGCATCGATGGAAGCGACCCGGCCCGATCGTCCGCTCATCGGGCGCGCCGATCTCTACCAGGCCCTGGTCCGCCGCCGCGAGGAGGTCCTGCGCGGGGAGGGCGGCATCACCTTCCTGGAAGGCGACACCGGCGTCGGCAAATCGACGATTCTGAACGCCATCGCCCAGGAGAGCGCCCTCCACGACTTCCGGGTGGTGTCGGCCCGCTCTGAGCCGCAAGCCCCTGCCCCCTTCCAGCTCATCCGGGCCGTGGTCCGGGCCGTTGACCGAGAAGCGGCGGCGCTCGGCGCGACCGCCGACTCCTCCTTCACGTTCCCGTACGTGGCTCAACCGATGGTCACGACGAGCATCGCCTTCGGAGTGGGCGGGGCACCGGCCGCGGCGCGGGGGCCTGGGGGATCCGGCGAGGTCACCTCCCTGTTCCGTTCGGTCGCGCTGGGCGACTCGTTCCAGGCAGATCGTCTCCAACTGATGGAGGAGATGGCCACGCCGTTCTTCGCCCTCGCCGAACAGGTCCCGGTGTTGGTCGCGATCGAGGACCTTCAGTGGGCCGACGAAGGGTCGCTCGATTTCCTCGAGTTCATCGCCCCCCGTCTGGAGTCGCAGCGGCTCTGGTGGATCGGCACTACGCCGCCGTTCGAGCGTCTGGAACTCCGCGTCCGGGCGAGCTTCGAACGACTGGCCGCGTCGGGGGCGCGTCGGCACATCGTGCGACCGCTCAACGAGCGGGAGGTCGTGGACTTCGTGCGGTGGGCGAATCCGGACCGGATCACGCCCCCGGAACAGGTGCACCGCTGGTTCGCCCAGACCGCCGGAAACCCGTTATTCCTCGAGCAATTGATCAACGTCTCGCCGGTACAGGAACCCACGGGGCCGGTGTCGCCCGGCGACCCGGCGGAGCTCCTCCGCCACCAGATCCGCTCCCTCTCCGAGAGCGAACGACGGATCCTCACGATCGCCGCCGTCCTCGGGCCGAAGAGCCGGTTCGCCATCCTCACCCGGACCACCGACGAGAACGAAGAGGCGCTCGCCGAGACGGTCGAGCGCCTGGTGCACCAGGGCCTGCTCCGGGAGACCGAGAACGAGGTCTTTGAGTTCCAGCGGACGGAGCTCCGCGAGGAGCTGTATGCTAGCCTCACCGAAACGCGTCGGCGGATCCTTCACCGCCGGGTCGCCGAGGCGATCGAGGCCGCGGGCCCCAAGGAGGTCGACTCGGTGTTCGCCCTAGCCCGTCACTTCCACCTGGGCCGCGTCGACCCGAAGTCGCTCGAGTACAATGGCATGGCCGCCCGGTTCGCCGCCGATGCCTACCTGCCCGGCGTGGCGCTCATACATCTCGAGCGGGCGCTCGAAGCGCATCGCCGATGCCGGGCCGACCACCTGACGGAGGAGATCGACCTCCTGCTGGAGATGGTCCGACAGCTCCGTCGCGTCGGCGAGCTGGAGCGGGCCGAGCGGGCCGTGCGGCAGATCACCGACCGGTCGGACATGATGGCCGCCGCGACGCCCCGGCAGAAGGACCTGCTGCCGCTCTACCTCGCCTTGGTCCGCTCGGACCAGGGCCGATGGGAGGAGGCCGACCATCTGGTGAGCGAGCTCATCCGGCTGCGCGGCGAGCAGGAATGGGAGCCGCCGGTTCGCCTGGTCGCCGTGCGCCTCGCCGGCGAGTTGGCCTATTTCCGGGGAGATTATCCGGGGGCGCTCAAGTACCACGCCGAGGGGCTCGCCACGACGAAAGAGATGGGCGATGTCCGGGAGACGCTCCTGGAAGAGGTGCGCTACGCGCGGTCCCTCTCGATGCGGCCCGGGGAGCTCGAGGCCTCGATCGACCGATTGCGGGCCGCCGCGGCCTCGCTCGAGCAGATGGGGGAGAAGGCCGAGGCCGCCGAGGCGCACATCTACATCGGGGTGGCCCTCGGGATGACCCGCCAGCCCGAGCTCACCCTCGCCGCCTTCGAACGAGCCCTTCGCCTCGCGAGGGAGGCCAACGACCCCCGGCGCATGGGGTGGGCCCTCTTCGACATCGCCGATACCCTCCACGACCTGAATCGTCTCGACGAGGCGGAGGCCCACAACCGCGAGGCCCGGGAGCAGCTCGAACGCGTCGGCGACCGGTTCGGGCTCGCCCAGACCTACGTCTACGAGGGCAAGATCCGGCGGTCGCGGAACGACCCCGACGGGGCCGAGCAGGCGTTGCGAGAGGCCCTCACGATCTTCGAGGAGCAGAACATGGAAGCCGACATCGTCGAGGTGCTCCTTCGCCTGGGCGAAGTCGAGGCCACCCGCGAGAACTGGTCCCGCGTTCGGGAGCAGCTGGCCGACCTCGAACGACGTCGACTGTCGGAGCTCCGACCCGACCTGACACGCGATATGGAGCAGCTCCGGGCCCGTCTTCCGGGATAGCCAGGCCCTCGGAGCGCCGGCAGCCGCCGACTTCCTAAGAGGCTATTGTGATATAGGCCGGCTTCGCCGATAGTGAGGAAGATGCAGAGCCGGCCCTCTTCGATCCCGCCCATTGGCCGGGTGGAGGTCTGGAACGCCATCCTCCGCCGCCGGGAGCGCGCTCGTGGCGGCGCGGGAGGCCTCACCCTTCTCGAGGGCACGAACGGGGTGGGAAAGTCCTCCTTCTTTGCCGCCCTGGTCGAAGAGAGCGAGCGCGTCGGGTTCCGGGTCTTCCACGCACGGGCTCCCTCCCTCGAGAACCCGCCCCCGTTCCTCGTCCTACAGGAAGCCATCCTGCGGCCTCAGGCCGACGAGGAGGCGGCCTCGCGGAGCCCGGCCGAGGTTCCCCCCTCCCTGGGCCAGTTCGCCAGCACGGCGGGTGCGGCGGGAGAGCCGTTGGGGTTCCTTCCGGAGGCGGAACGCGGCCGGACCGACCTCCCCCCGCTCGCGGCGCACCTTCTTTCGTCGAGCGAAGGGGCGGGGGATGTCCGCTCGAACCGTCAGCGGCTCTACGAAGGCTTCGCGGAGCCGCTCCTCCTCGCGGCGCGGTCGGGCCCCGTCCTGCTGGCGATCGATGACCTGCAGTTCGTCGACCCGGCGACCATCGAGTTTCTCGGCTTCTTCGTCCCCAAGCTCGCCGAACGTCCCTTGTGGCTGTTCGCGACCTCGCTTCCGTCGGGCCGTCTCCCGGCCGAGCTCGAATCCTCGGTGGAGGAATGGGTCCGGGCCGGCCAGGCCGAGCGTCTCACCCTTCGGCCGTTCACCGAGCGCGAGGTTCCCGAGTTCGTCCGCTGGGTGGATCCCAAGCGCGAGGTTCATGCCACGGAGGTCAGCGGATGGTTCGAGGCCACCGGAGGCGTCCCCGTGTTGCTCGAGCAACTCATCCGAGGCCGCGAAGCGGCCTTCCGGGGTCCCAGCCGGGCGGAGGATGAGCGGCGACTGTCGCTCGAGCCCCGCGCGTTGCTGCAGGAAATAACGGAGCCGGAGCTGAAGCTGTTGACCCTCGCCGCCGTGGCAGGCCGTGACGTCTCGTTCCCGTTGCTGATCAAGGCGACCGGCCAGGACGAGGAAAGCCTGGCGGAGGAGGTCGAGCGGCTCGTCGAGGTAGGGATCCTCCGTGAGAAGCCGGGCGAGGTGTTCGAGTTTCTGCGCGAGGATGTTCGGTTCGAGCTCTACTCCCGTCTGACGGGCCCGCGACTTCGGCTACTGCATCGACGGGTCGGCGAGGCGATCGAGGCGATCGGCGCCGCCGACCTGGCGACGATCTTCTCCCTCGCGCGGCACTACTACCTGGGTCGCGTCGACGCGAAGGCCGTCGATTTCAACCGACGCGCCGCCGAGTTCGCCCGACGAGCCCATAGCTCGAACGTCGCGCTGGTGCACTACGAGCAGGCGCTCGAGGCGCACCGCCGCGCCTTCCCGGAAGACCTGCCCGGAGAGCTCGACCTGGTGCTCCAGATCGCCCTCGAGCGGGACCGCGTCGGGGAACTCAAGCGGGCGGAACAGCTCCTCCGGGAGACCCTCGCCCGGCCAACGGTCCTCACCGCCGCCACTCCCGACCAGCGCGCCCTCTTCGGTCTCCTGCTCGGTCGGATCCTGGCCGACCAAGGCCGGTGGGACGAGGCCGACCATACGATGCAGGATACCCTACCGAGCATCGAGGCGGCCACGGACCCGATGCTCAAGGTCTACGGCCTCCGGCTCCGGGGGGAGATCCTGTTCTATCGCGCCGAGTACGGCGAGGCGCTCACCCATCAGCAGGAGGCGCTTTCGGCGGCGGAGGCGACCGGCAATCCTCACGAGGTCGCCATCCAGCGGGTGCGACTGGCCAACGTGCTCTCGATGACGCCGGGCCGCGAAGTGGAGTCCCTGGCGCTCTACCACGAGGCCGGCGAAACCCTGCGGGACCTGGGGGACAACGCGGAGGCGGCCTACGCATACCTGTGTCACGGAGTGGTCCTGAGCCAGCACGGGGAGGTGGACCAAGGGCTCGAAGAGCTCGTCATCGCCGCGGAGCTGGCGGACCGGGCCCACGACCTGCGTCGGCTGGGCTGGGCGCACTTCAACATCGCGGACCTGGAACGGCTCCGGCAGCGGCTACCCGAGGCCGAACGGCATAACCAGACGGCGCGCGAGCTCCTCGAGGGCATCGGGGACCGGTTCGGCCTCGGTCAGACGTACCTCAACGAAGGGAAACTGCATCTTCTCGCCGGCGAGCTCGAGCTCGCGACCCAGGCACTCGAGGAAGCCGCCCGTCTGTTCCGGGAGGAGCGCCTCCCGGGCGACGAAGTGGAGGTCGTGATGCGCCTCGCCGAGGTCGACCTGGCTCGAGGCGAGCTGGCGGCGGCCCGGGAGAAGATCCGCGAGCTCGACCGACGCGCGCTCTCCCGCCTACGGCCAGACCTGCTCGAGGATTATCGTGGTCTGGAACGGAAGGTCGTGGAGCGGGAGGGGGAACGTGAGCCCCCCACCGCGTAGGGCCGGCCGGGCCCGATTGCCCCCGGGAACTACCGCGCTGCTGCGTCGGGCCCTGAAGGAGGACCGTTGGACGAACGACGTGACGACCCGGGCCGTCCTCCCTAGGAGCCTCCCTGGCAGAGCTCAGGTGATCGCCCAACGCCGCGGCGTGCTCTCCGGCCTGACCGCGGCCCAAGAGCTGGCCCGCATCGGAGGCCTCCGAAGCTCCTCCCGCCTCACCGAGGGTTCCGAGGTGCGTCCGGGAACGGTGGTCCTCGAGCTGTCCGGCGACCTTCGCCGTATCCTCGCGGTCGAACGCACGCTCCTCAACCTCCTGATGCACCTGTCGGGCGTCGCCACCGAGACGGCGAACATCGTGCGGACCGCCCGGCGGAGCCGGTCGGGATTCCGCATCCGAGCGACCCGGAAGACCCTCCCCGGACTTCGGGACCTGGAGAAGGCCGCCGTCGTGCACGGGGGAGGCGAGCCCCACCGTCGGGACCTTTCGAGCGCCGGGTTCGATCAAGAGCACCCATCTCGCGCTGGTCCCGTTGGACGTCGCCGTTCGCCGCGCACGGGCCCGCCTCCGTTCCCCCGACCGCCTCCAGGTAGAGGTCCATTCACTGGAGCAGGCCCGCTCGGCCGTCGCCGCCGGCGCCCGGCGCCTCTTGATCGATAACCAATCTCCGGCGACCGTGGCCCGGATCGTTCGGGGGATCCGCCGGGCCCGGGGAGGCGCCGCTGTCGAGGTCGAAGCGTCCGGCGGGATAGGTCCGAGGAACATCGCCGCCTACGCCCGTTCGGGCGCCGACGCGGCCAGCCTGGGGCGCCTGACCCATTCCGCTCCCGCGTTACCGTTCCATCTAACCCTGGGAACCCGGCGGCGGGGCTCCCCGGGATAGCGCTCCCGTCACACCCCCCTTAAGAGCCGTCTCGTCGTCCTCGTACCACGGGGAGGGACATGTCGCTCGAGGAGGAGATTCGCCGGCTCAAGGAGGAGCGCCAGGCCGTCCTGCTCGCCCATAACTACCAGCTCCCCGACGTCCAGGACGTCGCCGACTTCGTCGGCGACTCTCTCTACCTGTCCCGGAAAGCCGCCGAGACCGACCGTCCGGTCATCGTGTTCGCCGGCGTCCAGTTCATGGCCGAGACGGCCAAGATCCTGAACCCCACCAAGACCGTCCTGCTGCCCGACCTGAAGGCCGGGTGCGGCCTCGCCGATTCGATCACGGCGGACCTGCTCCGGGCCTGGAAGGCGGACCACCCGGGCGCCGTTGTGGTGTCCTACATCAATACGTCGGCCGATGTCAAGGCCGAGTCCGACTACATCTGCACCAGCTCGAACGCGATCAAGACCGTGAACGCCCTGCCGCCGGACCAGGAGATCCTGTTCCTGCCGGACATGTTCCTCGGGGACTACGTGCGCCGGAAGACCGGCCGCAAGATGCACCTCTGGGCCGGGGATTGCCCGGTGCACGCCAAGATGCGACCCGAGGAGATTGACCGGGCCCGCCTCGCCCATCCCGGGGCGCCCGTCATCGCCCACCCCGAGTGCGGATGCGCCAGCGCCGCGCTCGCCAGCGTGGACCGGGTGCTTTCGACGGACGGAATGGTCCGATTCGCCGAGGAAACACGAGCGCCGACGGTGATCGTCGCGACCGAGGTCGGGATTCTCCACCGGATGCAGAAGCTCAACCCAACCACGGAGTTCCTGCCCCTCTCCCGCGGGGCCATTTGCCCTTACATGAAGGAGATCGACCTGACCGATGTCCGGGACTCGCTCGCCCAGATGCAGTATGTCATCGACGTGCCGGCGCCCATCGCAGCGAAGGCCCGTCAGGCCCTCGAGCGAATGATTGCCGCCTAGGACTCGGCGGTCAGAAGGCCGGGAGCCGGGGGATGAGGGGTCCCCAGGCGTGAACGTAGTACTCGTAGGTCATCCACAGCAGCACCGCCCCCGTCAGGAACACCGCCCCGATCGCCGTCCACGACGGTTTCGTCGTGAGGTAGAACGCGGTCGACAGGGGATTCAGCCGCGAGCCCAGCAGCCCCAGCGCCCCGCTGAGCAGGAAGAACCCGATGACCGCGGGGAAGATGATTGAGTAGCGGGCGAGGTACCAACCCACGGCGAGCAAGATCAGGGCCGGAATGATCGCGATGTGGGACCGCTGCTGGATCTGTTCCGTGGCCGGCGGAGGGGTCGATTCACCCCCCTCGGAAGGCACGGTGCGGCGATAGCGCGGGCGGACGTACACGTGTCAGCGAGCCCGCGGCTCCGGTACATGAATTTCGTCGTGGACTCGCACCCGCAGCTTCCTTCCAGGACAAACACAACCCTTTCGAAGGGGGTCGGGTACCCCCTAAGGGCCTTCGAGCCAGTCATGAGGGGACCAGAGGCGGGGCAGCCGGCGCGCTTAGGCGGGATGATCTTCGCCGGCGCCGCCCTCCTGGCCCTCGGCGCCCTGGGTCTCCAGTGGCGCAGGGCTCCTGTGGTCCTGCGGAACCCCCTCCTGGAGCTCGTGTTCGTGGGCGCAGGCATCATCGTGCTGTGCGTTTCGCTCGTCACCCTCGCCCTCGAGCGCCGGAAACCCGTCACGAGCCTTCCCGCCCCGACCCGACCCGGCGATTCCTCCTCGGACCCCAGCCTGATGACCTTGCCCGCCATAGTGGGCGAGGACTCGGCGCTTCCGGCTCCCTCTCCCCCCTCCGAGCCTGCAGCAGTGACTCCGCTCCCCCCAATCCCTGTGGCTAGGGCCCCGGCCGGGCTCGCGGCCGCCAGTCCGGACGGTTCTACGCTCCTGATTCCCTTCGCGGAAGAACCCGCGGCCATCGCTCCATCGCTGGTTCCCATCCCTGGACAGACGGTCTCCCGTCTCGTGGATCGAATGGATGCACTCCAGCGCGTCGCGCCGGCGAGCCCCTCCCCGGGCACCCGTCCAGCCCCTCCTACCGAGCATCCGCCGCTCGCCTCCCAACTCCTTCTCCGGCTGACACGCATACCAACTCCCCCCTCGATCCCTTCCACGACGTCGGTCGCTCGCCGATGCAACGACTGCGGGGACCCGCTCGGCTCGCCGCCGCAGTTCGAGCCATGCGCTGACTGCGGACGGGCGTTGTGTGAGCGCTGCTACTGGCGTATCTCTTCCGGCCCGCAGGCGCACCTCTGCATCATCTGTTTCCAAGACCGGTCGGTCCCCCGACCGTTGGCGCCAGCCGTTACTTTCGGGCGGCCGGGGCCGATCTCTTCGGTGTCGACCCCTTCGGGACGGACGCTCCAGCCCCGTCGGCCCGTGAGTTGAGCACGGCCTCGGGAGGAACCCACCCGCGTCGGGCCCGGCAGACGGACAGCTCGAGTTCGGAAAGGTCTCCGGCCCCCGCGCTGAGAACGAGCGCGACACCCGCCTCGTGCGCCCAGCGAGCCGCGCCCGCGTCCAGGCCGTCTTCGGCGCCCGCGGGCGTCACTTCGAGCGCTACGCCGTTCTCTTTGCACCACTCGATCCAGGGCTCGGCTGCTTCCCGGGGAGCTTCGCCGCCGGGCGGGGCGAACGAGAGGTGACCCACGAACGCCGGTCGCCGCAACAGCCGGCTCGTCGCAGGCTTAGGGGAGATGACAGTCCCCCGCTTCTCGGGAATGCTGATGACGTAATCGAAAAGAGACTCCGGGTCCGGCGGGTCCATCATTTTGCCCAGCACGACTTCCCATCCCACCTGGAGCCGGAGGTTCTCGGGCTGCGCATCGATCCACAACCGCCGCACCTCCTCGACGAGCGGTCGATGGGAGGCCGCGCTGCCCCCGGCGGACACGACCAACCCGAGATACTGGAGCTTCCGACGGCGAGCGTCGGCCACGAGATCTTTCATCCACTTCAGGTCGGGAGCGTCGGGGACGTGCCGATGGAGCTCCCCGCGGACCTGTTCCATCTGGATAAGGGCCGGAATTTGCTTCCGTAGTGCAGCTTCGATCTCTCCCTGGTTCTCCCGTATCTCGGGCGGCATCCACTGCATCTCCATCGCGGCATAGACCTCCGCTTCGGTGGCTCCCGCGATCCGCTTCTCTCCTCGGAACACGCCGTACTCGTTGATCTTGAGCCCCTTGTCGCGCGCGAGGGTCCGGAGGTGGATGTTGTGGTCCTTCGAGCCGGTGAAGTACTGCCACGCGGCCCCGAAGCTGACGGGCTCCACGACACGCAGGTCGATCTGGATCCCCGGATCGTGGATCACCGTGGCTCGGGTGTCTCCTTGCATGACCACCTGGCGGACGCCGGCCAGGCCCGCGAAGACCGCGATCGTCTCCGGCGGCCGGGCCGAGGTGGCCAGAAGGTCGAGGTCGCCGCAGTTCTCGCGGCACCGGCGCACGCTGCCGGCAATCTCGATGTTGTCGACCGGCGTCCGGCGGGAGAGCTCCTGCAGGATCGACCGGGCCAATCGCCACGCGGCGAGCAGAGGGATGCGGGTCGGTGGCGGCGCAGCTGCGACGGCTCGCAGCGCATCGCGGAGCTTCTCGATTTTGCGAGGACCGAACCCTGGGAGGCCGTTCAGTCGACCCTGGTCGATGGCGTCGGCGAGGGCGGCCGGACTATCGATGTGGAGCTCCATGTAGAATCGCCCGGTGGTCTTCGGGCCGATTCCGGGAATCGCCATCAGCTGCAGCACACCGGGAGGAAACGCCGCTCGAAGCTTGTCGTAGGCGGAGATCTTCCCCGTCCGAAGGTACTCGTTGATCTTCTCTCGGAGCTGCTCCCCTACTCCGGGGATCTGGTCGAGCGCCCCGCGCTGCGCCACCTTGCGGAGGTCCTCCCCGAGGGACTCGATGGACCGAGCCGCTCGCCGGTACGCGTCCGGTTTGAATCGCGTGCCCTGGAGATCGAGCAGATCCGCCATCGCGTAGAAGATCTCTGCGACCTCGGTGTTCGTTGACATCGTGATGCTCTCTGGGAAGTTGGGCGGGGTCAAAAACGGTGGGGTTCTAGGGTGCCACGCCAGCGCCTGCATCGATCCAGATCCGTCGGTCGACGCGCTCGAATCCGACCTCCCGGTAGATGGTCTGCGCCGCGGCGTTGTCGGCCCGGACATAGAGCGCCGCCTGGGCACCGGCCGCGAGCGCATCCGCCGTGACCGCCGCCGTCACCTCACGGCCCAGTCCTCTGCCCCGGAACGTGGGGTCCGTGAAGACGCCGGTAATGATCCACACGACGGGGAGTTGTCCTGCGATCCGCGCCGCCGCGACGAGACGATTCGCCTCGAAGGCTCCCCAGACGCTGGCGCTTTCGAGATTCACGGTCGCATAGCTCGCCGTCTCCATCCCCGGGTTCCGGGCGATCATCTCGGTCAGGGCCGCCGTGTCGGGAGAACGGAGCCGGCGGACGCGCGGGTCCGGTGGAGTCAACGTTCGGCCCGCGCACACCAGCACGTCCAGCGGGTACGTCTTCGTCGAGTGAAGCCGTTCGCCGACTGCGGTGGCCACGCGTTCGGGTACGATGGCAATGACCGGGGGCAGAGGGAGCCCGAGTGCCAGCAGGCCATCGACCGGGTCGCTACTGACCCAATGGACCCGGGGGACCCCTCCGGCGTACCAAATGAGGAGGTATCCAATCGTGTGTCCCTCGCGAACCAGAGAGACGAGTCGGAAACGTCCGGGTTCATGGTCGAGGTCCCACACGGCCCATGCATGCGTGACCGGATCGGCTTCGGCCTGCGCCCCTAGCCACGCGCGGTCAATTCCTTCGATGAGCGTCTCGCCGGCGGCCGGCATCAGCGCCGTTCAGGGGCACGCCCTACTTACCGCATCGGGGGGGCCGGCCGTGCACGAAGCCACTTCTTCTCGGTCCGGGCAACGGTAAAGGGATAGGCGGCCTCGCGGCCGCGTCGTGAGCCCACCCCACCACCCGACTCCGGAGTTTCCCGCTCACCTCGAGGCGCTGTACCAGCAGTTTCCCTTCGAACGGTCTCTCGCCCAGGACCCGCTTTCCTGCATCCGGCCCCTCGCTGGCGATCCGGTGTCCGCAGAGGTAGCGGGGATCTTCGCCGCCACCTTGGCTATCGGGAACGTTACGGCGATTCGGGGCGCCTTCGCGAATCTGGAGAGCCGAATCGGGCACGATTTCGTCGGCCTCGTCGAGCGGGGGGGCGCCGCCCGGGCGCGCCCCGCGCTCAAATCATTCCGGCACCGGTGGATCCGAGGGGATCAGCTCGCGTTCCTGGCCGGACAGGTCGCGGTCGCACGCCGAGAGTATGGGTCGCTCGGGGAACTGTTCCGCGGCGGCCTAGAGGAAGGCGGATTCGCGGTCGGATTGGATCGACTCGCGCAGGCGCTTCGCGGGCCGATTGGCTCTGCGGGAAAGGCTCCGCGAGGGTACCGAGCATTGTTCCCGACGCCGATCGAGGGTTCCCACAGCCCCTGCAAGCGCCTCACGCTCTATGTCCGTTGGATGAGTCGGTCCGGCTTTCCCGACCTCGGGGTATGGCCCGGGGTTCCCTCCTCCGAACTCCGCATTCCGCTCGATCTTCACGTCCACTGGATCGCGTACCACTTGGGGCTCACCCAGCGGCGCACCCGGAACTGGACCACGGTCGAGGAGGTGACCGCGCAGCTGCGGCGTGTCGATCCCGTCGACCCCATCAAGTACGACTTCGTGCTCTGCCACACCGGTATCTCGGGCGATTGCCCGAAGGAACGGGACCTGAGCGTGTGCGGCCCCTGCGTGGTGCGGCCGGACTGCCTACTCTGGCGGAATCGTAGGGGGGCCTCCTAACGCAGGAATCGGAACCCCTACCGATCGATGCGGGACTCCTCGAGAGGTTCCTCGACGCTGAGCAGGGCGTGGAGTGGAAGCCCGTCGGCCTGCCGCCGAAGCCGGTCAAGACCCGGAGGAATCGGGAGGGGACCGGTGCGAGGGCTCGGACCGAGACCGCGTCCCGTCTCGCGTACTACCACGACGAGACGGCCCGCATCGAGCAGCGCTCGGTGGGGCCCGAGGACGTGCTCACCGTGACGTCCGGACCCGTCGGCGCCCTCGTCCTCGTCGGCGAATGCGCTCGCCGGGGGTTGCCGACCTCGCTCGAGTCGCGGAACGCGGGCGACTTGCCGGAGTTCCCCGAGGGAGCCATCGAAGCGCGCTGGGACGCGAACACTCGGACCCGAAAGCATGTGTTACCGTTCGGCGACGTGATCAAGTTGGCACGATACGCGCTCGTGTAAACCCTGCCCGTTCCTCGCGAGGCGCTTCGCTGCGTTTCGCGCCCGTCGCGTCAGAATAGTTATATCTTCTAATAATTAGGTATCCTAATACTTAGGAGACCTCATGGTCGCTACCGCCACTCTGTCTCGGAGGGACCCTCCGCGCGCGGACCCCGATCAACTCGTCAACAGCGTGCATGAAGTCATGCGCTCCGTCGTGCATCGCCTCCAGCCGGCGCTCGAGAGTGAGGGGATCTCCACGGGGCAGTTCTGGGCCCTGCATCTCGTCTCGAGCTTGCGGTCGGCCTCCCTGAGCACCGTGGCACGACACCTCTCTGTCTCGGCGCCTACGGTCTGCGCGAACGTAGACCAGCTGGAGGCGGCGGGGCTCGTTACGCGGCACCGGTCCGACCGCGACCGCCGCGCCGTGGAACTCGCCCTTACGTCCAAGGGGCGCAAGGTCGAAACTCGGATCTGGGGTCGAATCGGACGACTCATGAACGAAGCGGCGGAGGGACTGCCGCCCAACGACGTCGCGACGGCGGTTCGGGTGTTCCAGGAGTTACAACGGCGACTCGAGCCCGGGGCCGATGGTCCGGGAGGACACCTGTGAACGCCAGGTCCCCGGCCGCTGCGCCCGCGTACGACGCGCGGTACGCCTGGACGGTTTTGCTCATTCTGGCGGGAATGGCCCTGATGGTCACCTACGTCGAGACGATGGTGCTGCCGGCGTTCAGCAACTTCGAGTCGTTCTTCCACGTCACCGACGCCAGCACGATCGCCTGGATCCTCTCGGCGTACCTCCTCGTCGGCGTCGTCGTGACACCTATTTTCGGCAAGCTCGGCGACGTCTACGGAAAGAAGCGGATGCTGCTGATCGCGATGGGCGTCTACGCCGTCGCGGTGAGCGTGGCCGGATTCACCCCCCAGATCGGTGCCGTGCTCGGGCTCAGCCGTCCGGACCAGATCTACGGCCTGATCGCAGTCCGGGCCATTCAGGGGATCGGGATGGCGATGTTCCCGCTCGGCTTCGCGATGCTTCCTGAAGTTTTTCCGCCGGCCCGGGTCGGCCAGGCCCAAGGACTCATCTCGGGGATGTTCGCCGCCGGAGCGGCGGCGGGTCTCGTGGGCGGCGGCTGGATCGCACAGACGTACGGTTGGCAGCTGACCTACCACACGGTGATCCCGATTGCTATCGCGGTGCTCATCCTCGCCGCGGTCTACATCCGCGAGTCCACGATCCGTCACGCCCGTGCGGTCGACTTTCCGGGCATCGTCAGCCTGGGTGCCGGCCTCACTTTCCTGATGCTCGGCATCACGGAAGGGGCCTACTGGGGCTGGACGAACTTCTCCTCGGTTGCGTTCCGTGGGCTCGTGTGGGGCGTGCCCGAGTTCTTCCTTCTCGCCGCGGCGGTCTTCGGGTTCTTCCTCTACTGGGAGCCCCGGGTACCGAGCCCCGTAGTGTCGTTCCAGTCGCTGAAGGAACGGAACGTCTGGGTCTCGAACGTCAATGGAGTGATCGTCGGGATGACCATGTTCCTCCTGTTCACCGTGCTGATCATCCTCGGGGAGTATCCGTCCCCCGGCTTCCACTTGAGCGAGCTCCACGCCGGGCTGATCCTCGTCCCCTCGGTCATCGGCATGATGGTGACCGGCCCGTTCCTCGGCCGGGCGATCAGCCGATTCGGACCGAAGCCCATCATGGTCCTGGGCTTCCTCCTGATCATCGGGGGCGCCGTCGGGCTCTTCGCCTTTAACCGGACGACCTTTGAGGTCGGGTTCTTCGCGGTGCCGCTCATGGCCGGGAACGTGGCGGTCCTGATCTCGATGGTGAACGTCATCGTGCTCTCGGTCGACCCCAAGACGACGGGGATTCAGCTCGGGATGAACCAGACGTTCCGGAACCTCGGGAGCGCCCTCGGGCCGGTGCTCGTCACGTCGATCCTGGCCAGCTACGCCTTCACCGAGTACTTTCCGGGATTCAGTTTCCAGAATTACCACGTCCTCGGCTACCAGGTCGTCTTCGCCCTCGTGGCGATCATAGGGGCCGTCGGGGCCGGACTCTCCCTCGCGCTCCGGAACTACCGGTTCCGCGCCGACGGTACCCGCCACGGGGAACCGTCCACGACCTGGGGCGAGTCCGCGCCTCCGGCCGGGGAGACTTCGGCCCCGGTCCCGACGGCGGACGCGTCGCGGTAGGCGGCGCGGCGGACCGGGCTCGGTCCTACGAGCAGCCGCTCGTCGACCCGCAGACGGTGCAGGCGTAGCAGGTGCCGGAGCGGACCATGATGCCCCCGCAGACGGCGCACGAGGGCGCGTCCTCGTCGGTCAGGTGGAGCTCGACCGGCGGCGAGAACGAGTCGAGCGGCCTCGTCTGGAACGTGGAGGGAGAGGCCGTCGACCCGGCCTTCGCCGAGCCGCCGTTCCCGTTGCCGTGGCCGTTCCCTTCCGCCGGACCCTCGAGGCCGATCGACCGTCGCTCGTCCTCGGTCAGGAACTCGATGGCGAGCCAGCGCGCGACGTAATCGGGGATCGACTTCGCGAAGCGGATCTTCGGGTTGTTGGTCGCGCCCGCCGGCTCGAACCGGAGGTGCGCGAGCTTCCGCACGAGGTCCTTGAGCGGCACTCCGTGCTGGAGCGCCATCGACATCGAGATGCCGAGCGAGTCCATGAGGCCGTTGACGGTGGAACCTTCCTTCGTGACCCGGAAGAACAGCTCGCCGGGACGTCCGTCCGGATAGAGACCCACGGTGACGTAGCCGTCGTGGCCGCCGACGGAGAAGTGGTGCGTGATGGCGTCCCGTTCGTCGGGCAGCCGTTCCCGGGTGGGCTTGAGGGTCCCGACCGGGCCCGTGGCCGCGCGCTTGCTCGTCTCGTACGGCTGGGAGGCCTTGCAGCCATCCCGATAGAGCGCGACGGACTTGACGCCGAGGCGCCAGGCCTCGAGGTAGATCTTCTCGATGTCCTCGACGGTGGCGTCGTTCGGCAGGTTGATCGTCTTGGAGGCGCCGCCGGAGAGGAAAGGCTGGACCGAGCCGAGCATCTTGAGGTGGCCCATCGGCGCGATGGTGCGGTTGCCGGCCGCCGGGGCGAGCGCGCAATCAAAGACGGCGAGATGCTCGGACTTGAGCCCGGGCGCGCCCTCGATGGTGCCGGTCTCCTCGATCTGCTTCGAGATGGCGGTCTGCTCCGCGGCGGAGTAGCCGAGCCGGGCGAGGGCGGTCTTGGCGGTGCGATTGAGCATTCGCATCGTGCCGCCGCCGACCAGGTTCTTGATCTTGAGGAGCGAGAGCTCCGGTTCGAGTCCCAGGGTGTCGCAGCCCATCAGAAGGCCGATGGTGCCCGTCGGCGCGATGACCGAGATCTGGGCATTCCGGTACCCCCACAGCTCACCGGCCTTGACCGTGTCGTGCCAGCGTTCGGCCGCGGCATTGACGAGCGCTCGCAGTTCGGGCGGGTCCTTCGAGACCTTCTCCGCGGCGGCGAGGTGCTTGTTCATCACGCGAAGCATCGGGGTCCGGTTCCGGTCGAATCCGGGGAATGTCCCCACGCGCTTCGCGATCTCGGCCGACATGTGATACCCCTCGGCGGAAAGGAGGGCCGAGATGGCCGCGGCGAGAGTTCGACCCTCTTCGGAATCATACGGATATCCGTGGTGCATGAGGAGAGCGCCCAAGTTCGCGTAGCCGAGGCCGAGCGGCCGATAGTCGTGCGAGTTCTGAGCGATCGTGGCGGTCGGGTACGACGACGCGTCGACGATGATCTCCATCGCGACGATCATCGTGCGGACGGCCTGCTGGAACAGTTCGTAGTCGAAGGTCCCTTTCTCGTCGAGGAACCGCATCAGATTGATCGACGACAGGTTGCATGCCGTGTCATCGAGGAACAGATACTCGCTGCAGGGATTGGAGGCGTTGATTCGGCCGGAGGTGGGACAGGTGTGCCAGTCGTTGGTGATATCATCGAACTGGACGCCGGGGTCGCCGCAGCGCCAGGCGGCGTAGGCGAGCTTCCGCCAGAGCTCGCGCGCCGGATACTGGTTGGCGACGGAGCCATCGGTCCGGTTCGTGGTCCTCCATTCCTTGTCGCTGTGGACGGCCTCCATGAAGGAGTCCGGGATCCGCACCGAGTGGTTGGCGTTCTGGTACGCGATCGAGGCGTAGGCGGAATCGGGGCTGGTCCCGTCGAAATTCGAGGAGAACCCCTCCCGGATGAGCGCGATGGCCTTGTCCTCTTCCTTGACCTTGCACTCGATGTAGTCGACGATGTCCGGGTGGTCCATGTTGAGGATCACCATCTTCGCCGCCCGGCGGGTGGTTCCGCCGGATTTGATCACGCCGGCCATCGCGTCGAAGGCGCGCATGAAGGAGACCGGTCCGGAGGCGATTCCGCCCCCCGAGAGCCGTTCGTGGCTTCCGCGAAGGGCCGAGAAATTGGTACCGGTGCCGCTGCCGCCCTTGAACAGTCGGCCCTCGCTCGCCGAGAGGGCGAGGATCGATTCCATGTCGTCGGTGACCGCCTGGATGAAGCACGCCGAGCACTGGGGCGGGTTGCGGACGCCGACGTTGAACCAGACGGGGCTGTTGAAGGCCGCCATCTGCTGCACCATGAGGTAGGAAAGGGACTCCTCGAGCCGTGCCGCCTCTTCGGAGGTGTCCAGGTAGCCGAGTTCGAGGCCCCGATCGGTGATCCAGTGACAGACGCGCCGGATCATGCCCTCGACGGAGTTCTCCCGGCGGCCGCCGATCACTCGGAAGTACTTCGATGCGGCGATATTGACCGACGTTTCGGACCAGGTCGAGGGGACGCGGATCCCTTTCTGTTCGAAGATGACCTTCCCGTCGGCGTTCTTGATCTGCGCATCGTGGAGCTTCCACTCCACCGTGTCAAAGGCCGTCTTGCCGCGCGGCACGAGCCGGGGAATGGGGATCGGCTCGGCCTGGGTGACCCGTCGGCTCCCCTTGGATTCGGTGGCGTCGGCGCCGGGGCTAGTGCGTTTCTTGGTTATTGCCATGTGATCTCTCTCCGATGACGAAGGTCCGCTCCGCCGTAGGCGGAGTGACGGGGTCGTACACCGGAGGGAGGCGTCATGGGCTCATTACTCGGCGGCAGAGGGTCGAGGAAACGGTCAGGTCGTGCACCCGTTTCAGAACCGAGGGGCCTCCTCCTCGTGGACGCGTAGTCACTCCGACGACTGAATCGGATTCTCCGAGTCCCGCGAAGCGTCTCCCTGTATAAGTTCGATTAGTTCCGTCGGTCGCGAAATTCTCTGAGACGCGTTCCAGAGTGAGCCCCGGAGCGAGAACGGAGAACTTTCTGCATCGGTCCGGATGTCCGGTCATCGTACCGGGCGTCAACTTGTCGGGAATCGAAGTCGCTGAACCGTAACTGCCAACCAGAAGATTCCTGAGACGACAAGGGCGCTCCCCAACAGCAGGAGGAAGGGGCTCGGGTAGATCACGAGCGCACACGGCGGGCAATCGGTCACGGTACCGTTGGCGCTCCTGGCGCAGTTGCATTGCGGCGGAGGGAACGCATAGGCAAGGAACACCACGACCACGCCGATGGCGAGCGGGATGCTTCCAAGCAGAAGTCTGCGGCCGTTGCGCACGTCATGTGGAAGCGCCCATCACGCATTTCGGTTGCGGACCCGCCCAGGATCAACAATAGTGGAAGAAGTTGGGAGCCCTTCCCTTTCGGGGAGGGCTCGCCGAAGGACGAAGGCGTTCCCGTTTAGGCGTTCTTCATCCGGGCGCGCGCGATGTATCCCTTCTTGTCGAGGAAATACATGTAGCCGTCCTCCCGGTTGACCTTCTCGGTACCGACACGGGCCTTCTTTCCCGACTTGTTGAGCTTCGTCGGGGTCTTCCAGAGGTAACCGTCCTTCCCGAGGTAGTACAGGTAGCCTTTCTCTCGCTTGATTTGCTCCTTGCCGACCTTTTCCGCCATTTTGGGCGCCCTCACCGGCGGAGAGGAAAGGGCCCCTATTTGAATGTACGGGCGCATTTCACCTCGAAGGAAGCGGAATTCCTTGACGGTGGAACGGGTCGCGATGGGGGCTAGGCTGCCCGGTCCCCCGCCGGTGGAACGCGGATTCCTCGCCGGTAGACACGATCCGGCGTGAGTCCGAAGCGGTACGGGATGTGGTCCGCCGAGGGAACGTCGAAGGCAACGAAATCGGCGGAGTGGCCCACGGCAATCATTCCGGCCTCGTCGGAGAGCCCAATCGCATACGCCGCGTTCACCGTCGCGGCGGTCAGTGCCTCCGCCGGCGTGAGGCGAGCCGAGTAGACGCTGTGAGAGAGCACGACCGGCATCGATTCGACCCAAGAGTTCGGCGAAAGGTCTGTGCCGACCGCCACCGGAACCCCCGCGTCGACCATCTCGCGTCCCGGGCTGCGGCTGTGGGCGAAGGAGGCGAACGGGGTCACGGGAAGCAGGACCGCCGTCACCCCGGCCGAGGCGAGCACGCGCCGGTCCCCGTCGGAACTTTCCAGGAGATGCTCCGCCGACCGACACCCGAGACGGGCGGCGAGGGCCGCCCCGCCGCTGCGCACGAACTCGTCGGCATGCACCTTCAGACCCAGGCCGACGGCCCGCGCGGCGTGGAGCAGTCGTTCCGTCTGTTCGACGCTGAAGAACCCGGGTTCGCAGAAAGCATCGCAGAAGTCGGCGAGATGGTCGCGTGCAATGACGGGCAGCGCCTTCGCGATGAGCACCGAGACGTACTCGTCCGGTCGGTCGGCGTACTCGGGCGGGACCGCCTGGGCCCCGAGGAAGGTGGGAACCAGACGAAGACCGGTACGGCGGGCGAGGACCGGTATGAGCGACAGCAGGCGCAGCTCGCCGGCGGGAGTGAGGGTGTACCCGCTCTTCACCTCGCAGGTCGTCGTCCCCATCGCCGCCATCCGTCGCAGGCGAGCCTCCGTCGACCGGAGCAGTTGCTCGGCCGACGCGCGGCGGGTCGCGCGGACCGTCTGAAATATACCGCCGCCTCGGCGGGCAATCTCTACGTACGACGCGCCGCCGATCTTGAGGTCGATCTCGGCGGCCCGATCCCCTGCGAAGAGCACGTGCGTGTGGGGGTCCACGAAGCCGGGGACCACGGTTCCCCCGCCGGCACTCCAGCGGGACCCTCCGCTGCGGAGGCGAACCTCGCGCTTGCACTGCGCTTCGGTTCCGACGAACACGAAGCGGTCTCCCTCGATCGCGACCGCGGCTCGAGAGATGCGCCCGAGCTCGCGCATCGCCGGCCCAATCCGTGGAACGGGCCCGGAGGCCATCGTGGCGAGCTCGCCGATGTCCGTGACGACCAGGTCCGCCCGCGTCACGGCTGTCGCAGGACCTCTTCGAGGAAGTCCCGCGCCGCTACCGTCTCCATGAACCGGCTGCGCGCTTCGACCGCCAACGGCTCCGCGTCCTTGTACCGGGAGGAGAAGTGGGTCAGAAAGAGGTGTCCCACCTCCGCTTCGCGGGCAATCTCCGCCGCCTGTCGAGCCGAGGAATGACCCCACGCGTTGGCTTCGGCCTCATGCTCCGCCCCCATCGTGGCCTCGTGGATCAGCGCCGACGCGCGATGGGCCAGTTTCTTTACGTCCTCGGAGGGACGTCCATCCCCCGAGTAGACCACGGACAGGCCGACGCGTTGCGGACCGATGACCTCCTCTGGGCGGATCGGGCGTCCGGCAATCTCGATGGTCTCGCCGGCCTCCAGGCGCGCGAAGTCCCGTCCTTTGATCCCGAGGTCGTGGGCCTTCGCCGCATCGAAACGGCCCCGCTTCGGGCCCTCCTCCACTCGATAGGCCAGCGCCGGGACCGTGTGGTCCGCGTGCGCCGTGCGAACGGAATAGCCGGGCAGCTCGACCGACTCGTCCGGCCGGAGGGGATGGAGGTGGACCGGGAACCGGAGCGTGAAGTACCCCATAGCCAGCACTCGTTCGAACATCTCCTTCGCGTCGGGCGGGCCGTACAGGTCGAGCGGCTCGGTCCGGTTGTTGAGGCACATGCTCTGGATGAGGCCGGGGAGGCCCAGAAAATGGTCTCCGTGGAAATGCGTGATGAAGATCCGCCGGACCCGCATGAACGAGACCGATGATTGGAAGAATTGTCGCTGGGTGCCCTCTCCACAGTCCAGGAGAACGAGCTCCTTCTCCGTGTCCAGAGCGATCGCGCTCGCGGACCGTTCCTTGGTCGGCCAGGACCCCGCGGTGCCCAAGAATACGATGCGCACGGCGAGGGGAAGGGGCCACCGATATTAGGTCCCGGGGGGCCGAGGGGGAGCCGCCCGTTTGAGGCCCGGTTTCTCCGACCCTGAAATCCACTTGTACTTCCCGGGGCTAGGAAACTCCGCATATGGTGGACTGGGACCGCGCCGAGGAGCTCCGGAACAAGGGCTGGGACTGGGACCGGATCGCCGAGGATCCCGACGTCGCCTACCAGGCTCCCCGAGGGGTCACGGACAAGGGTCGGGCCCTCCGCTCCCTCTACGCGAAGCGGGCTCGGGCGGCGAGCCGGGAGCCGAAGGCCGAGGAGTCCAAGGCGACCCAACGAACGGGCCAGAAATCCAAGTGGACCATCGCCCGCGTTGGGATGCTGCTCACTCCGCTCTTCGCGATCTGGTTCGTCATCGCCTACTTCATTCCCTCGCCGGTGGGCGTCTTCATCAGCGCGATCCCCACACTGGGGCTGGCGCTGGCGGCATCGGCATTCCTCCTGGCCTTCGGCCTCCTCCGCGCCGAGAAGAAATGGTCGACGGTGTTCCGGGGAGCCCTCGCCATCGGTATCATCCTAGGGCTGCTCCTGTCTGCCGTGTTCGGCATCGCCGGGCTCCTGCTGGGGTATCCGACGCTGGTCCCGTGCAGCTCCTCGGCGGATAATTTCCATCAGTGCGGGAATCCCTTGTGGACGTCGGACGGCAAACCGGTGTTCTTCTTCTTCGGGTCCGCCGCGTGCCCCTTCTGCTCCGCCTCCAGCTGGGCGGTCGCCTCGGCGCTCGAGCGATTCGGCTCGCTCACCGGTTACTCCTACACGTATTCCAGCCCCACCGATCCCGCGGGTCCCAGCACACCGGAAATCCTTCTAGCGAACGCGCAGCTCACGAGCTCCTACATCTCGCTCCAGGTCGCCGAGAGCTCCTACACACCCTCGATCCAGCTTCCCGGGTTCGCCAACGAGTACCAGAACGCCTACTTCGTGGCCTACGACTCGACGGGGGATATCCCGTTCATGGTGGTCGGAGGCCACTACTACCTCGTGGGGACGCTGGTCGAACCATCGGCCCTCGCCACGCTGACGACCGCCCAGGTCAACGGGCAGATTCAATCCCAGAGCGGCCCGGCATGGACCGCGGTCTCGCCGGCGGCCGACTGGCTGACCGCGTTTATCCTGAAGGTCGACGGCGGTCAACCGGCGGCGCTCCTTACCGGGAACGTCCTGTCGGACTACGACCAGATCGGCTAGGCACCTCCCATGCGGTCAGAGACACTCCACGCGATCCTTCCGCTCGCGATCGTCGCCGGCCTGGCGTTCGCGCTGTTCTCGGCCGTCGAGACGCTCGACCCAGCCCTCCGGGGGTTCTGTTCGGTCTCCCCCTTCCTCTCCTGCAGCAAAGTAGACCAGAGCAATTACACCACGACGCTCGGGATCCCGGATTACGCCTGGGGGATCGGCGGGTTCGCCGTCATGTTCCTCCTCGACGTCCAGGTCTACCGTCTCGGCCGGGGACGCTGGCTGGACGCGCTGATGCTGGTCTCGGCGGCGGGGTTCGCGTTCTCGCTGTACTTCACAGCGATCGAATTGTTCGTGATCCACGCCTTTTGCTTGGTCTGCTTCGCCTCGTACCTAGCGAACGCGGTCGTGCTCGTCACGGCCGTCCTGCTCCGGAGGCCCTCGAGCGGCTCCGGGCGCTCGGCGCGGCGGGCGCCGTCCACCGAAACTGCGTAAGCGACCGGCTCAGCGTGCCGCCCGGTGGAACGAGTGGGAGGACTCCCTCTTCCGGCGGCTGTCCTCGACCTTGACCCACTCGTTCGCGTGCGCGATCCTGGACAGCTTTTTCGCGAACTGGTCCAGGTGGTCCCCACGGATGCCCACCACCATCCGGTCGTTCCCCATCTCCGTGTAGATCCGGAGCCGGTGCAGCCCAGCGAGACCGCCACTCGGGCGCCGTTGTTCATGATCGGCATGATGGCGCACATCGGCCGTCCGTTCATCGGAACCGGCGGGGCGTCGTCGCCGGCCCCTGCCGTCTCGAGGGCCAGCATGGCGGAATCCGGTCGGGCGAACAGCAGCACGCTGGTCGGCGCCATCGGCAACGACCCGAGCGGGCCGTAGGCGACGTACTTGGGCGCCTTCGCGTTGTGCGGCACATGGGCCTCTTCGCCGGGGTTGAGGTAGCCCTCCTTCTGCATCGTGCCGATGGTTCCCATGAGACGAGCCCCTACGGTGCCCTCGGGGGGGATTCCGAGTACGAACGCCCCAATCTCGCAGTCTTCGTGCTGGGGGAGGCCGGCGTAGAACGTCTTCTCAGTACCCAAGGCGAAGAAGGTGCATACGGAGGGGACGCCTCCCGGGTGTTCCGGCACGCCGGCGGGAGGCGCATCCAGATAGGAGACCTGCACCGGTGGCATGTCCAGGTCCAGGTCCTTTGTCAGCTGTGCGGCGATCTCCTTGAGATGCTCGGTCATGGTCCTCGGGAGACCCCAGGATAGTCCGGGTTATAGTAACCCGGCGCCCGGAGCACCCCCTCCGGGCGGCGCGGTTCCGGCTCCCCTCCACCGGCGAGGAGATGGGCGGATTTCGCACGGGTCTCGCGTTATATACTGCACCCAACTCGGCGGCCGGAGATCGACCCATGGTAGATACGGGATCGGCCATACTTGCCCTCGCGGCCGGCATTGCGATCGCGGGCGGACTCATCGGGACGGGCATGGCCCAGTCCGGTATCGGGGCGGCCGGCATGGGGATCATCGCCGAGAAGCCGGAGAAGTTCGGTCAAGTGCTGTTCTTCTTTGTGATTCCCGAAACGCTGTGGATCATCGGCTTGGCGCTCGGAATCCTGCTCCTCTTGCAGGTGTTCTAGGGACACGGCCCGCCGATGAGCCTCGAGCGCCTCGTCGCGGAGATAGAGAGCCGTGCGCAGCAGCAGATCGCCAGCGAACAGACCCGCTTCGAGAAGGAGCAGGCCGAGATTCTGGCCGACCGGGCGCGTCGGATCGACGCGATACGGTCCGAGACCCTTCGCCGCGCTACGCGAGAAGCGGCCCGAGAGCGTATCCGCCGCATCGCGGGGGCGCGTCTCGAGGCGAAGAAGCTGGGGTACGAGTTCCAGGAGACCCGGACGCAGGAACTCCTCGAGACCGTGAAGGCCCAGCTCGCAACCTACACCGCAAGCCCGGAGTATCCGAAGCTGCTGAAGCGCATGTATGCCGCCGCCACCGGCCGCCTCGGGAAGGACCTCAAGGTTCGTGGCCGGACGGAGGACGCGAAGCTGCTGCGGTCGATCGCGGGCACCGGATACGACGACACCCCGGTGCCCGTCACCGGCGGGTTCGTCGCCGAGACGTCGGATGGCAGTCGGCGGTTGAACCTCACGTTCGACGAGCTTCTCCTCCTCCGCGAGGACGAGCTCCGGTCGATCCTCCCGACGTAGCGGAGGGCGCGCCAGATGTCGAGTTCCCCCTACGCGAGCCCGTTGGGCCGGATCAAGGCCCAGCTGCCCTCGTTCCTCCCCAAGGACACGTACGCTACTCTCGCCAACGCCCCCGACGTCGGCGAGATCGCGAAGTCGCTCGAGCCCACGCCGTACGGCCCGTACCTCGGACAGGCCGCGGCCACCTACCGCGGCGCGGACCTGATCGAGGTGGCCGTGAACCGGTACTTCGTCCAACGGAACCGGATGGGCCTCGATGTCGCCCCGTTCGCCGGCCGGCCGATCGTCCAGGCGTACCTGCGGCGCTGGGACATCCAAAACGTCGGGGCGATCCTGGCCGCGAAGGTGCAAGGGCGGGCCCTCACCGAAGAGGAGACCTTCCTGGTCTCGCCGCGCGAGCTCCCCGCCGGACTGCTCGCGGGTCCGATGGTGCTCGATGACTTCCGCCTGCTGATGCAGGCGCCGAACGTCGAGGCCGTGGTCCAGGGCCTGGTCAAGTTCGGCTATGGGGCGGTGCTCCTGCCGCTGGTCGAGAACTTCCAGCGGACGAAGGATATTTTCCCGCTGCTGTCCGCCCTGGACCGGTACTACTACGCCCAGCTCTTGGAAGCGACGAGGTTCTTTCAGGGGGACGAGTGGACCGTCCGCCGGTTCATCCAGACCGAGATCGACGTACGGAACGTCCTGCTGCTCCTCAAGGGTCGGGACGCGAGCTTCGCCCCCGAGGTCGTTTTCCCGAGGTTCCTCGAGGGCGGCGACTGGGGGAAGGCCGCCGCGCAGGACCTCTACTCGACGGCGCGTGACGTCCCGGACCTCGTCCAGGCGCTCGAGACCCGTGCCCCTCGGTTAGTCGATGGCCTTGAGCGGTATCGTACCGACCGCAGCCTGGTCGGGTTCGAGGCCGCCCTGACCCGCCAGCGAGCCATCGACCAGCTGAAGCAGCTCCGTTCGTACCCGCTCTCACTCTCGGTGATCTTCGCCTTCCTGCTACTCGCGGAGCTCGAGCGCAACGACCTCCAGCGGATCGTGTACGCGAAGGCCTACGGCGTGCCGCGGGATCAGTTCGAGCCGCTCCTGGTCTCGCCGTCGCTCTGACGGCGAGACGGTCGCAGCCCTACGGGGGCGGTGGGGGGGCCCCCGCGGTGGCGAAACCGATCGTCGTGGGTACCGTGTGGACCCGTCGGCTGCCGAAGGGTCGGAACGGCCTGCCGTTCCCGGTGTAGAACTTCGAGAAGGTCTCGACGAAGATCAACCGGGCCCCTTGGATGCCGGGCGCGAAGACGGCGAGGACGAGGTTGAAGATCTGTCCCCCGACGAGGATGATCGCGCCGAAGATCGCGCCGAGAATCAGACTTCCGGCAATCCCCGAATGGTACATCCCACCCGCGATGTGGTTCACGAGGATCGCCACGACGACGGACGAGAGCAGGATGCCGACGAGCCGGAGGAACGACAGGATATGGCTCAGGATCTCGGTGAGGGCGAGGATGCCTTGGCCGCCTTCGGCATAGAAGATCGCCCCGATGCCCACGACGAGGAGCGCGAGCTCAACGACGGTGGCGGGGGTCGGCGCCGTCAAAGTGAGTGGTCCGAGGAGCCGCTTGAACGTCTTGCTGACCAGCTGGAGGCCTAGGAAGGTGAGCCCGAAGGCGATCGCGATGCCGGCCAGCCGGGCGATCATCTCCTTGGGGTGGTGGTGATAGTACGCCTTCAGTGCGCCTAGAACGAATCCCAGCACGACCATCGTGAGGCCGATGAAGCCGGCGACGAGGAACAGGTCCCCCAGATTGCTCCGAACGTCCCAGTGCGGCCCGGGAAGGGAGACGATCGGGCCGAAGACCTCGTTCGAGAACCATCCGAACAGGATCGCCATGAGCGAGGCGGGGATCAGCGTCCACGCCAGGGACTGCATCGCCTGGGGTGACATGATTCGCTTGAGGAACCCCTTGAGGAAACCCGGCACGTACTGGCGGCCGGGGAATCCCGCGACCATCCACACCGAGAACCCCAGGATCACGAGCCCGTAGCCGATGTCCGAGAGCATGAAACCGAAGAAGAGCGGGAACGCGAGGGCGAAGAGCCAGGTCGGGTCCCACTCGTCCGACTGGGGGAGCGCGTAGAACCGGATGAAGAACTCGAAGCGCCGGACCCACTTCGGATTGTCGAGGAGCGTAGGGGCTTCCTCGGTCGTCGGAACGGGGTAGAACGCCGTCCGGTCCTGCGTCGCCGCTGACAGGGCCGCTTCGAGCTTCGGCCGGGAGCGCAGCGGGACCCATCCCTCGAGCGCGAAGACCGTTTCTCCCGCGCCGATCCGGCCGTAGACCTCGAGCTTGCGGGCCTCGATCGTAAGCGCTTCCTCGATCGACGCCACCGGGGCGTACCACTCCTTCGCGAGTTCGCCGAGCTGGCCCCGGATCTCCGCGAGCCGGGCGTCCAGCGTCGCCCGCCGTCGTTCGAGCTCGGGCTTCTTCTGGGAGATCGTGCCATTCAGCGGGGGCACCGAGGTGAGGACCACGCCCCGTTGCTGCGCCAGTCGACTCACGGCCTCCGCCTGGTCGGAGTTCACGGCGAGGACGAACCGAACGGTGTCGGGGCCCGGCGACTCCAGGAAGACCACGTCGGCCATCGCCGAGATCTGGCCCCGGAGCGGCGCGTAGTTCTCCGTCCGAGCCTCTCCGAAGAAGCTGAGCAGGTGCTCCAGGTGAAGGTACTCAAGCGGACCGTTGTAGAACGAGAAACGGTCCAGTAGGGCGAGGAGGTCCGCGACGGACTTGCGTTCTGTCTGGAGTTTTTCCTCCTCCCGCTTCAGGGCGGTCACGGTGACCTCGATCGGGATCGCGCGGGCCGCCGCGAGCAGCCCGTCCATAGTCGGGAACGCCTGGGCCACGACGGATCCCGTCGGCGGCAGGGCGCTCTTGATGCCCCGGATCCGGAGCAGCTGGTCGGCCACTTGGCGTTGCATGTCGGGGGTGCCTTCGGCGGGGAAGATCGCGAGGGTCGGCTTGCTGAGCGGCTCGACCTGGATGACGCCCTGGTCGTGGAGGACCGAGAGAATGGTCTCGCGGTCGGTCTTGAGACCGACCACGCCGACCTTGGTCATCAGAACCGGTCGCAGGAATCCCATCGTCTCTCCGCTGTGAGTGGACAGTGCTCAGTCGAACTCGCCGAACAGGACCCGCAAGATGTCGGGCCACGCGTTCGTCAGGTCCGCGGGGCCGGCCTCGGCGCGCTGGGCGAGCGTGGCCTTCGCGTCGGCGATGATTCGGGCCGCCTCCGCGTCGGCGTCCAACTGGGCGCCCTCGAGCATCGTGGCGGCCTCCAGCTCGGCCTGCTCCCGGGCAGCATGGATCTGGACTTCGCCATCGTTGCGCAGCTGGGAGAGGGTCTGGTCGATCTTCTCCCGGACCATCCGGAGACGCCCGTCCCCGTCGGTCTCGACCTGCTTCAGTCGTTCCAACGACGCCAGACTGTCCGGGCTCCCGGTCCCGCCCTCTGAGGTAGCGGCCATCGAATCAGATCACTCCTGCTAGTTTGAGCGCCACGAGTGCCACGACGACGGCGGCCACGCGCAGCGTGCTGAGGCCCATCTGTGCCCGGGCGAACACGGCCACGTTACGCGGCAACCGGGCCCCCCGTGGCTGCGTCGGCCTCGCGTTCGATCTTCCGCTTGACGGACTTGAGCATGCTGAAGGCGTCCCGCTCCAGCTCGTCGAATCGGAACTTGATGAAGCGCACCGTGTTCTCGAGGCGCGGCACGAGCACGTTCTCGATGGCGTTGGCCCGGCGCTTCGTCTTCTCGATCTCCTTGAGGAGCCGCCGCATCGCGTTCTCCTTCTCGGCGATGTTGAGCACGACCACGTAAATCCCCTGGAAGTGCCGGATCGATTCGTCGATCGAGGTCGGGAGGTCGAGGAGCTGGGGCGCCTCGAGGGGCACGTACACGCTTCCGTCGACGCGCGGCGTACGGACGCCCATCACGTTCTTGGTCGCGACCCGGATCGGGTGGATTTGCGGCAGGAGGGTCGAGACGTTCTCGAGCCGGACCGGTCCCTCGAGCATCTCGGCCATCCGGATCGACCCGTAGCCGCGCGCGACCTTCCGCTGGAGGTCTCCGCGCAGCTCCCGGGCCTCCCGGGAGATGGCGAAGAACTCCTGGATCAGCGCGGTGCGCTTCAGCTTGAGCAGCTTGAGCCCGCGTCGCGCCACCAGGATCCGGCGGCGGGTGCGTAACAGCTCGATGCGAGTCGGCCGCACATTCTCGATCGCCATCTGCTGCGCCTGACCCGATCCCTCGGGGCTAGGCCGCGGGGGCGCTCTTCCGATACTTCGCGATGAACTCCGGCTTGATCCGCTTGAGCTCGCTGTCCGGGAAGTCCGACAGAATCTTCCAGCCGAGGTCGAGCGTCTCGTCGATCGTGCGGTCCTCGTCGGGCCGCTGGTTCACGAACTCCTGTTCGAACCGGTCGGCGAACTTGAGGTAGAGCCGGTCCGTCACCGAGAGAGATTCCTCGCCGACGATCGCCGACAGGGCCCGCTGATCCCGGCCGATGGCGTAGGAGGCGAACAGCTGGTCGGACAGCCCCCGGTGGTCCTCGCGGGTCTGGCCCGGACCAATGCCCTGGTTCATGAGACGGGACAACGACAGGGCGACATCGATCGGGGGATAGACGCCCCGCCGTTGGAGCTCCCGGCTGGCGACGGTCTGTCCTTCCGTGATGTAGCCGGTCAGGTCGGCGATGGGGTGCGTGATGTCGTCGGCCGGCATCGTGAGGATCGGGAGCTGCGTGATCGAGCCCTTGCGTCCGTGGATCTTCCCGGCTCGCTCGTAGATCGTCGCGAGGTCGGTGTACATGTACCCCGGGTAGCCCCGCCGGCCAGGCACTTCGTCCCGGGCGGCCGCGACCTCTCGGAGCGCCTCGCAGTAGTTCGTCATGTCCGTGAGCACGACCAGGATGTGGAGGTCCTTCTCGTAGGCGAGATACTCCGCTGTCGTGAGCGCCATTCGCGGCGTCACGATGCGCTCCATCGACGGGTCGCTCGACAGGTTGAGGAACACGACGGCGCGTTCGAGGGCTCCCGTGCTCTCGAACTCGCGGAGGAAGAAATTCGCCTCCTCGCTGGTGATCCCCATCGCGCAGAAAACGACGGCGAACCCCTCGGACGAATCGCGAAGTTTCGACTGTCGCACGATCTGGGCGGCGATCTGATTGTGCGGAAGTCCGGCGGCCGAGAAGATCGGGAGCTTCTGTCCCCGAACGAGGGTGTTCATGCCGTCGATGGCGGAGATCCCCGTCTGGATGAACTCGGACGGCTCCTCTCGCGAGTACGGGTTGATCGCGTTGCCCACGATCTCGAGTGGGTTCTTGGAGACGATGCGCGGCCCCCCGTCCCGGGGCTGCCCGAGCCCGTCGAAGACTCGACCGAGCATCTCTTCGGAGACCGGCAGCCGCGCCGTCTCGCCGAGGAACTTGACGGACGTGTCGCGCAGGTTCATGCCCATCGTGGGACCGAACGCTTGCACGATCGCGAGACCGCGCCGGGCATCGAGCACCTGGCCCTGCCGACGGGTCCCGTCCGGCAAACCGATCTCGACCAGCTCGCCGTAGGCGGCGTTGGCGACGTCCTGTACGAAGAGAAGAGGCCCGGCGATGCGGTCGATGGTACGGTATTCGACCGGGACTCGGGCCGAAGTGTCCGCGGCGGCCACGACTTTGGCCTTGGCCTGCGCCATCTAGCTCACCCCCGTCGTCACCGCCATCTCGGGCGTGCCGGGCGCCCCGGCGGCCTGGAGGACCCCGGCGACGGCCGCCGAGATATCGAGTTCGAGCTGGTCGAACGTGGCGTCGAGGTCGGCCTCCTTCGTCCACTTCATCCGTGAGACCCGGGAACGGACGGGGAGCTTCGCAATCTGCGCGAGGGTGGCGCCCTTCTGGACGGCCTCCAGCTCCTGATCGCCGAACCGCAGGATGGTCCGAAGCATCCGGTACTGCTTCTGGATCGAGGTGTAGGTGTCGATCTCGTCGTAGGCGCTCTGCTGAAGGAAATCTTCCCGGATCATGCGCGCCACGTCCAGGACGACCTTCTCCCGTTCAGGGAGGGCATCGACGCCGACGAGCTGAACGAGCTCCTGGAGCTCGGATTCCTGTTGCAGCGTCTGGATGGCCCGCTGCCGCAGCGTCCCCCAATCCGGTGCGATATGGCTCCGGAACCACGGCTCGAGCTCGCCGGCGTAGAGCGAGTAGCTCTGGAGCCAGTTGATCGAGGGGAAATGTCGGCGGTTGGCAAGCGCGGCGTCCAACGCCCAGAAGACGCGCACGACCCGCAGAGTGTTCTGAGAGACCGGTTCCGAGATGTCTCCGCCCGGCGGCGACACGGCGCCGATGACCGAGACGGATCCCTGACGGCCCTCGGGTGATAGGGTGACGACCCGGCCAGATCGTTCGTAGAATTCGGCCACCCGTCGACCGAGGTACGCCGGATATCCCTCTTCACCGGGCATCTCCTCGAGCCGACCGGAAATCTCCCGCATCGCCTCCGCCCATCGAGAGGTCGAGTCGGCCATGAGGGCCACGTCGTAGCCCATGTCCCGATAGTACTCGGCGAGGGTGATGCCCGTGTACACGCTTGCCTCTCGGGCGGCGACTGGCATGTTGGAGGTGTTGGCGATGAGGATCGTCCGCTCCATCAACGGACGCTTGGACTTCGGGATCAACGAGCTTGGGGAAGGTGGCCAGCACCTCGGTCATCTCGTTGCCGCGCTCCCCGCACCCGACGTAGACGACGACATCGGCATCGGACCATTTCGCGAGCTGTTGCTGTAGAACGGTTTTCCACCCCGATGGTCCTGGGATGCATGCCGCGCCCGCCTTCGCCGCCGACGAAGTGTCGACACACGCTGTCCCGATGGAGCGGAATGTCAGGGAGCGAAACGTCGTACACGTCGAACGGTCCGTCCGTCTCCTCTTGCGTCTCGACCACCTCATCGCAGTACAGACAGTCCAGGAGTTCCGACAGCCTCGTGGCATCCCGCTCGGGAAAAACCCCTGAGTCGTCCCAGCCGCGAGACCCCATGAAACGCAGGAAGGTAGCGGCGCCCATCCTCTCGCGGTTGCCGATGTAGTTGTGGATCTCAATTCCGTCGGCCAACAACCCCTGGTAGGTGTGGTGCCCCCGGTAGATTCGCTCGAGGACCTCGGGCGACAACGGTACCACGTCGGTCGCGGTGTACGTGGTTCGCTTCGAGTCCACGTAGCGTCCAATCGTGACCACCTTCGGATGGTCGGACCCGAGGAGACTCTGCATCCTCGAGAGATTCGCCACCCCGCGGACGAAGATCCGGAAGTAGTCGGTTCCATTGACGACCCGGCGACCGAGGGAGGAAGTGATTCCGAACCGGGAAAGCGCGTAGGCCAGTTCGGTCTGGAGTTCTTGGCTCGCGGTGCAGAACTCGATATCGCCGCCGGAAATGCCGCCATCCCCAAGGTAGTATCCTAGAAGGAACGCCCCCAGTGTCCTGTTGCTCGATGCGAGGACAAGTGGCGGGATGTGCTTGTGGGACGACCCCCGCCCGGTTCCCAGTCGGTCCATCAGGTCGACTAGAGACTTGCTGAAGATGATCGCGTTCGGCGTCTTGCCCTCTTGGAGCTCGATTTGTCCCTCGATGCCGAAAAGCTCCTTCGTCAGAAGAAGGAACCGTTGAAGGAGTCGATCCTCGGAGTTGGTGAAAACGACGGCCCCTGGCCCTCGTATGTACCCCTCCGCCACAAAAAGGCCGAGAAACTCGGAGAAGTCGGGCGACATGACCGGCGGGACCCGGATGGACTTGCCCCGACGTTGGAGTTTGGGGAGGTCGAAGGATACCTTTTGGTCCCCCCGGGGGGCCGGCAGCTTGCGGACTGATGCGACGTAATCTCCCGGTTTGAGGTCGCGCGCCATGGTCTCTCGCAAGGCGCCGTCCGGGCGGATCGTGAAAAGGCGATGGATTGGGGTGATCCGGACGCTCCGACCACTCCGTGTCTTCACTCGTATCAGCGAGTCGCTCTGTCCCTTGTAGACAGTCCGGGACTGGCTCTTGACCAGTTTGTTCCCGACCAGCGAGTAGAGATCGATTCCAGTTTTCAGCTTGATCCACTCATCGGACCCATCGACCGTTACCTCTCCCTCGCGCAGGGCGGCCGAATGAATCTCCTCAATGCGAACTACCCGGCCGTCTCCGAGCAGGATCGGGGTGTCCCCCGCGACGCACTTTCCGGATCCGAACGGCCCCGGAATGCACGCCGCGCCGCCTTTAGCGACCGGGTAGAACGTGTCGATGACTCGTTGCCCTGTTAGCAGAGGGATATCCGGAGGCAGCTTCTCCTGGACTGGTCTCGGTACCCGGACAACCCACTTCTGGCTGAGACCGAGCGGCACGGTGCCGCCGCGCGTCTTGACCTCGCCGATCTGGTTGCGGATCGTGAACGTGCCGCTCGATAGTCGGCTCAGTGTGCCGGTGACGCCGTTCGGGACGAGGACCTTGTGCGTGATGAGCGGCGTCTCGGGAACCGTCCCGAGAATTGTGCCGGGCTGGACCTCCTCTCCGACCTTCGCGGTCGCGGTGAACTCCCAACGCTTTTTCTCGTCGAGTGGCGCCGCGACCGAACCTCGCGTGATGAAATCACCGAGGTTCTTCTTGAGCACATCCAGGGGCCTCTGGATGCCGTCGTAGATGGAGGTGAGCAAGACCCGGGCCCAGCTCGACCGAAAGCGCTTGGCCGGTGTTCTCCACCTTGTCGCCGGGTCGGACGCCCGTAGTGTCCTCGTAGACCTGGATCGGAGGCCGTGTCCCCGACGAGACGGATGATCTCCCCAATCAAGCCCAGGTCCCCGACCCGGACGATGTCGAACATCTTGGCGCCCGCGAGGCCTTCAGCCGCGACGACCGGACCCGAGACGCGTGTGACTATTGCCATGCTAACCTTCTGGATGTCTTCAGACCTGGAGAGAGATTCCGAGCACGCGCTTCGCGAGCGCGGCGAGGCTTTCCACCTCGTATTCCCCTGTCGGGGAAGGGCACGAACACCACGAGGGGCTGGAGAGATCCCTCGGCGTGGATGCGCTGGTTCTCGGAGAGCCGCCGACGGACCCCTTCGCTCGCGACGACGAGATTGATGTCGTCGCGGGTCATAAGCCGCTGGAACTCCGCGGAGGCCGTTGCCGGCGTGACTTCGACCACGTTCTGAAGGCCGATCAGTCGGAAACCGATGGCGAGTTCGCGTTCGCCAATGACCGCGGTTTGGCCGATGCCCGCTCCCGATTCGTCCACGGCGTCTCCGCCGGGGAGCCGCTCTATTTAGCCGTTGCCTGAGGGCGAGCTCCGCTTGCGTTGGAAACGCACGGGCCGGCGCTTTCCGGTCGAATCACTTGTAGGTGGAGTGGTGGAGGTTGCCCTCGTCGTCGGTAATCGTGATGCATTCCCCTTCGCACTCGAAAAGGCAGGCCTCGCAAACGATGCATTCCGGCCCGTTGATCACGGCGGATTTCTCCCCCCGGAATTGGAACTTGGCAGCGATGCCCGGGTCATCCACCACTTCCGGGAACTGGTCGCGGGGCTTCATCTCGAAGACATTGACCGGGCACACGTCCCGACAGTGGGCGCAGCCGGTGCACTTACCGAGCTCTACGTCGACTTGAACCATTTTCGTTACCTTCGGGGCTTGGCCGAGGCACTCACCCCGGCCGGCCTATTTGGCCTTTGCCGGACCGAGGAAGAGGTCCCGGGCGCACGTCTGTTTCGCGACCTTCCCTACCCCTATTTCCCCCCGAGCGGACTGGGCCTGGTGGCGATCCGTGGGAGCGGTTTACATCGGCACGAGCGGGTGGGATTATCCGGAGTGGGTGGGCCGGTTCTATCCCAAGCGAGGCGCCAGCGACTGGCTCCGCTTCTACACCGGATTCTTTCCGATCGTCGAGGTCAACTCGACGTTCTACCGGCTCCCGCCGGTCTCCGTCGCCGAGTCCTGGGTTCGCCGGACGCCGAAGGAATTCCGCTTCGCACTCAAGTTCCCCCAGACGATCACCCACGACAAGAAACTCCTGGGCGCCGAGCCGGAGATCGACGAGTTCGCCCGATTTCTGAAACCCCTCCAGGAGGCCGGCAAGCTCTCCGCCGCGCTCCTGCAGCTGCCGCCGTCGCTTCCGTTCGAGCCGGCGACAGTACGCCGGTTCTACGAAAGCATCCCCGCCGGGATTCCCGTCGCGGTGGAGCCGCGGGAACGGTCCTGGGTAACACCCGAATCGAAGGCGCTCCTCCGAGAGTTCGGATTCGCCTACGTGGTCGTCGACGAGCCCCTGCTGCCGGTCGACCTCACGGTCACCGCCCCGTTCAGCTACGTGCGGTGGCACGGCCACGGGAAGCAGATCTGGTACGACTACACGTACCAGCCGGAGGAGCTCCGCGCCTGGGCCCCTCGGCTCGCCCAACTGCGGGAACGGACCGAGGCGGTCTATGGGTTCTTCAACAACCACTTCCGGGGCGACGCGGCCGTGAACGCCCGGTCGCTCTCGGAGCTCCTCGACCTGCCGCCGCCTCCGTGGGCGGCCGGCAAGCTCGTGCCCTAGCCGGCGACCCGGGAGTTCAGCGGCCGTCGTGGGCCGATCGCCGGCGTGTTTCCCCGGGCGGACCGCGCCCGCCGGACTCCGGTCGAAAGCCCGACGTCAGCAGCCCCTGGAGCAGGTCCGCGTGCTTCCGCTCGTCCGCCTCCATGCTGGCGACCAAGATCGCCATCGTCCCCTTCAGGTGGCGGCCCAGTTCCATGTCGGCTTGCGCCTCGGCCCGCCGCTCCCCCTCGATGAGCGCTTGAATCTCCTTGGGAGTGATACCGGCCACAAAAGCCCCAGAGACTCCCCGCTCGATGTACGGACCCAGCGACGCGACGATCTCGGCATGCCGCAGGCTGTCCGAAGCGATCTGTCTCAAGATCGTCCGGGTGAGTTCGTCGCCGGCCCGCTGAGCCAAGCGCATGCACTGAGTCACCGCTACCTGCTCGGCCTTTACTCGGAGGCGCAATTGCTTGGTGAGTTGTCGAATCGGAAGCGCGGTCTCGTCACGAGGGAAGCTCGCCCGCGGGGCCCGCTCCGGGGACTGGGAGAGCTCCGAGAGCGAGGCGGCGCTCTCCAGCACGATCCGGGTAGGTCCCCGCCCTTCTCCGTGGGCCGCGATTAGACGCTCTACGGCGGGACGAATGATCGCCTGGGCCCGCTCATCGGCGGCGAACTGTGGGAACCCTCGGTCCAACCGCTTTCCCGAAAGGTACTGGGAGACCGCCGACGGGGCGAGCCCGAGGAGTTCGGCCATCCGGCGAGACGACAATCCGAGATGTTCCACCCCTTCCCGGGCGGCCAACGCCTGGAACACCTGGACCCACGAGGTCGCGGCCGTGCGTTTGCGTGCCATGGTCGAAGTGTGAGCGCACCCCCTCAGTGCGCATATTCATACTGTGAACTTAATTCTATTGTGGTCACACACGTAATAACTAAATATTCACTTCCAGGTGCTCAAACCGGGGCTCCAGACGTGCTCGCCGCCGACTCATCGCTAGGGGCGGCGACCCCGCTCGAGGTTCCCTTGAAGCCGCTCGAGCCGCGGGCGTCCCGGCGCTGGTTCTACGCTTGGGGACCCGCCTGGCTCGTGATGATCGCTGACGTGGACGCCGCGAGCATCTTGACGGGCCTCGAGTCGGGAGTCGCGTATCGGTACGACCTGGTCTGGTTTCTCCTGCTCCTTATCGTGCCGCTCTTCTTCGTCCAAGAAGCCGCCGGGCGCATCGGAGCCGTCACCGGGAAGGGCCTGGGGGAACTCGTTCGAGAGACCCGTTCCCGTCGAGCGAGCCTGGCCATCGCGGTGCCCGTCGCGGCCGCCGATGTCGCGAGCTACGTGGCCGAGTACGCCGCCATTGCGCTTGCCCTCGGGATCTTCGGCGTTCCCTTCTACCTCTCGCTCCCCTCTGCGTTCGTCGTCCACATCGGCCTCGTCGCTCGCGGGAGGTACGTGTGGGTAGAGCGGATCCTGCTCGCCGTTTCGGCCGTCTTCATCGTGACCATCGGGTCGGCCCTGATGGTGCGAGGCATCCTACCGGCCAGCCCGGTGTATCTCTCGGCCAGTCCCTCCTTCGTCTTCCTCTTGGCGGCCAACGCCGGCGCGGTGGTCATGCCGTTCATGCTGTTCTACCAATCGTCGGCGACGGCGGAGAAGGTGGGATCGACCGTTCGCAGCGTCCGTCGAGAGACCCTCGTCGGCGCCATGGTGAGCGAGCTCCTGATGGTCGCGTTCCTGATGCTTGGAGCGGGAATGCCGTCGACCGCGGACCTGTTCAGTACCTCCGGTTTGGTGGCGGCCCTCGCGGCCGTCGGGGGTTGGTTGCTCCCCTACGCATTCGGAATCGGACTCGTGGCGGCGGCGTTTCTTGCTCTCGTGGTGATCTCGTTGGGGAGCGCGTGGGGAGTGGTCGAAGCTCTCGGCCTTCCTCGCGGACGAGCGTTCTGGATTTACACGGCGGAGAGCGTTCCCGCCGTGATCATCCCATTCCTGTTCCCGCATCCACTCTCGTTGGTGCTTCTGCTGATGGTATTGCTCGTGTTCATCCTGATCGGCCCGGGAGTTCTCGTCGGACTTCTGGCGTCGGACAAGCGCCTCATGGGGAAGGACGCTTCCCACGGATTCTGGAGAGCGGCGTACTGGGTCAGCCTGTTTTCCATCGTGTTCTGCGGAGTCATCGCATTGCTCTGAAATCCCCACGCGAGCTTGTGGAAAGGCGCGCAACGCCCATGCCCCGACCGCGAGGAGGGCGGACGGAGTTCCGCCACCCAAACCCTTTAGCACCGTCTTCCCACGAACTCCGTACCCATGGGGATCGACGACACGACGCCGCCCTTATCGGGATCAACTCCCACCGACGCGGTGGTCTACGCCGAGAACCTTCGGCACACATACGACCGGAAGCACTTCGCGTTGGACGGGGTGAGCTTCACCGTCCGTCGAGGGGAAGTGTTCGGCCTCCTCGGGCGGAACGGCGCGGGAAAATCGACGCTCATCAAGGCGATGACCACGTTGATCCAGCCGACCTCGGGGACGCTGCGGGTCCTCGGTATGGACCCGGCGCGCGATGGCCAGAAGATCCGCGAACGGATCGGGGTGGTCCAACAAGCAGAGTCGTTCGACTTCACGACCGTCCAAGGAAACTTCGACGTCTACGGGGTGCTGTGGGGAATTCCCAAGGCCGAACGAACGCGTCGTCGGGAGGAGCTGATCGCTCGTTTCGGAATCGGCGACGTGCGGAAGCGACGGGCCTTCGACCTCTCGGGTGGGCAGAAACGCCGGGTGCAGGTCGCGCGGGAATTCATGCACGACATGGAGGTGCTGTTCCTGGACGAACCGACCGTCGGACTCGACGTGATCATGCGGCACACGCTGCTCGACTCGATTCGTGCGGAGGTGCGGAAGGGCCTCACCGTGGTCTTCACCACCCATAACCTCGAGGAAGCCGACTACCTGTGCGACCGGGCTGCGGTCATCGACGAGGGACGAATCCTTGTCCTCGATTCGATCGAGAACCTGAAGCGGCTCTACGGGGGCAAGAAGACCGTCGACCTCACCGTCGGCGGGGGAGACACAACGCGATTCTACGGAGAGTTGACCCATCGCCTCGGCGCCCGCGCGCAGGTCACCGTGAACGGCGGTTCCGCGGCGATTCTCGCGGAGGACCCCAAGGAAGTCCTCTCCCTGGTCGCGGAACTCTCCCAGACGGTGGGCGTGCAACTCGAATGGCTCAACGTGCGGCAGAACACGCTCGAGGACGTGTTCCTCCGGCAAGTCAGTCACGGAGGCGAGCCGGTTGCCGCTCCCTAACCTCCTCCGGCTGATCTACCGGAATATCCGGGTCAATACCGACCCCGGGAGTCTGGTCATTCTCATCGGGCTCCCCGGAATGTACCTCGTCTTTTTCGGATTCGGGTTCGGCTCGCTCGCCTCGTCGGCGGGGACCAGTAAGGATTACCTCACCTTCCTGACGCCGGGAATCATGTCGTTCCAGGTGGTGATGGCCGGCACCGTGGGAGGGAGCATGCTCTGGGCCGATCGACGGTGGGGGATGTTATCCCAGCTACTCGTCGGTCCGTTCACTCGCCTTCAGTACCTGCTCGGCATCATGTCCACGTCGATGCTGTTCGGCCTCGGCGGGGCCGTGGTCATGCTGGGGGTCGCCTTCAGCCTAGTGGGTACGATCCCCACGCAGCCCGTCGCGCTCGGCGTGATCTTCGGGGCGATTATACTCGGGTCGATATTTTTCGGCGCGCTGATGTTGCTCATAGGCGCTCTCGTCAAGTCGAACACTGCCTACAACAGCATCCAAATTCTGCTCCTCTTTGTCGTCAACTTCGCTAGCACGGTATTCTATCCGTTGAGTCAAAGCCTCCCTCTGGTTCTCAAAGTCCTCTTCGAGGTGAATCCCCTCACCTACGTGGCCGACGCGGTGCGCGGGGCCTACTCCGGGACCCTGACGACGATGGACGGGTACCAGGTGCTCGTGCTCGTCGCAGAAACGGTGGTCGTGCTGGTCCTCGCCACGCAGGCGTACCTCCGGTCGGACGTATCGTACGAGTGACCGTCTGCGCCCCGAGCGCGCTCACGCGGGTCGGGAGCCCGTCACTTCGTACACGCAGCCATCGGGGGCGCGGAAATGGGCCCAGCCGCCCTGCTCGCTCCGCTTCGACTGAAGCAAGGGGACCTTCTTTGACCGGAGCAACGCCACGGCGGTGTCGATATCCTGCACGCCGAACCCGGGCACCGGGCCGGTCGAGAAGTGCGGATGGTCGAGAGGGCTACCCGCGAGGAACACCTCCACCGATGCTCCATCCGGGAGACGGTACTCGGTCAGCTCCGGTAGGTCTTCCACCACCTTGAGCCCCATCACGTCGCCGAAGAAGGCGAGGGTCGCCTCGTACCGAACGGTTCGCGTTCCCATCCACGCCAGGCGGGTGATCCCGAGCGGGCCGGCGGGCGGACCCCGAGGATGTCGTCCCGGATTCTCCACGACCTCGTAGACGCAATTGTCCGGTGCGCGGAAGTGTTGCCATCGCGCGGCGCCGGCTTCTCCGCCCGTCGACCCGAGGAGCTCGACCCCGTGCCTCCAGAGGTCGTGGCGAGCCGTATCGATGTCCTCGACCAAGAATCCCACCGCCGGGCCCGTGGTGAAGTAGAGATGGTCCGTATCGCCCGGTCCAAACACCTCGAGGCACGATGAGTCCGGCAGGTCGAGCCGGACGAACTCGTCCCGTCGCACTCCGACCGGCAGTCCCAGGATCTGCTCGAAGAAGGCTACCGTTTCCCGGAAGTGGTCCGTTCGAGTTCCGATCCAGTCCAGCCCGAGAACCTTCATCCTCGTCCCACGAAAGATTACGAGCCACCGGATAGTATTTGGTCTCCCCCGCTCGCGCAAGGCTGAAATCGCCCGGCCCGCCTCGGGGCCGGCGACGCCCTGTGAAGACCCTGAACGACGCGGATGTCGACCGGCTCCTTCCGATGAAGGAGGCCATCCGCGTGATGGAGGACGCCTTCCGTGCGAAGAGCGAAGGTCACCTGGTCTCCCCGCCTCGGCATTACGTTCCATTCCACCACGGCTCTCTGGTCTTCACCGTGGGAGGAGATGACGTCGGAGCTTCGGCGGTAGGGTTCCGGATGTACAACACGTTCCCCGGAGCCACGGAGGATGGCGGCGTCCACCCGGATCGGACGCAGGTCACGATGGTCTTCGACGCGCGCAACGGGGCACTCCAGGGAACGGTTCTCGGTGCACGCTTGGGCGTGCTGCGGACCTCGGCTATCGGCGGGACGGCGTTGAAGTACCTCGCAAATCCCACCGCCGAGCGCATCGGCTTCATCGGCTCCGGACTTCAAGCGAGGGCGCAGCTCGAGGCGGCGGCCGCCGTTCTGCCGCTCAAGAGCCTCCGCGTGTTCAGCCCGACGCGTACCCACCGAGAGGAATTCGCTCGGCGGGCGGCCCAAAAGTATGACCTGGTGGCCGACGCCGGTGCGTCGGCCCGCGAGGTCGTGGAGTCGTCCGACGTGGTGATCTGTTCCACGGTCAGCGCCCGGCCCGTGATCGAGGCGGACTGGATTCATCCCGGCACCCACGTCACGACGATGGGAAGCAAGACGACGAGCGAGCACGAAATCGGGGCGCCGGTCGCCGAACAAGCGGACGTCATCGCCAGTGACTCGCCGGCGCAATTGTCGGCGTACGCAGAACCCCACATTCTGCAAGGAACGGCCGCGTGGGATCGCGTGATCGACCTCGCGGACATCGTGGCGGCGCGAACGAAGGGCCGGACCGCACCCTCGCAGCGCACGCTCTTCCTGTCCGAGGGACTGGCGGGGACCGAGGTCCTTTTGGCCGCCGAACTCCTCCGGCGAGCCTAACCGATGCCTCCCAACCTTCGGCCTCTCGACACGTTCATCCGAAAGGCCGTTCGCCGGCATCGGATCCCGGGGCTCGCGTTCCTGCTCGCCCAGAACGGTCGGCGAATCGTCGCGAAGGGGTACGGGTACCGCGACGTGGCCGAGGGCCTTCCGGTGACGCCCCAGACAATGTTCGGCATCGCCTCGGTCACCAAGTCGTTCACGGCCCTCGGGATCCTTCGCCTCCAGGAGGAGGGCCGGCTGCGGGTCAGCGACCCGGTGGTCCGTCACCTTCCCGAATTCGGCACACCCAATCCCCGATGGACGCGACGGATTCAGCTGCACCACTTTCTCACCCATTCGTCCGGGCTCCCGCCACTTCCTTCCATCTACTACACCTCGGGCCGAAGCCTGGCGCGGAGCCCTGTCAACGACCCTCGGGTCTCTCGAAAGGTCGGGATCGACCCCGACCATGCGCCGATCGACACTTACGAGCAACTGATGGAGTACCTCCGTACGACGCGATACGAGCTGTTGGGCCCGCCGGGGAAATACTTCAGCTACTCCAACGAGGGGTTCGGTCTGCTCGGCGCCGTAATCGAGCGCGTCAGCGGCCGCCATTATGAGAGCTTCCTCGAAGAGCAGATCTTGCGCCCCGCCGGGATGTGCTCGACCACGTTCGACACCGGCATCATGCTGCGCTCTCCGGAGGTCACGACGCTCTACTCACCGCCCCTTCCTCCTCGGAAGAAGGGCTGGGTTGCCTCGCAGGACTGGTGGGAGGACACGTGCTTACGCGGGGCCGGAGCCCTCCGTACCAACTTGGACGACCTCGCGCGGTATCTCGAGATCTACCGGACCGGGGGCCGCGTGGGTCGGACCGCGATCGTGAGCCCGGCGAGCGTCCGGGCGATGACGCGCCCCCACGTGCCCGTCTCGCCGGGCGTTTTCTACGGGTACGGGCTTGCCGTCCAGCCCGACTTCCCGGGCGGGCCCCTGGTCTCTCACTCCGGAGGTCTCAAGGGCGTCTCGTCGCTGGTGGCGGTGCTTCCGAAACGGGGGATCACCTCAATTGCGTTGGCCAATCTGGGCGGAGCTGAATCGAGGCTCGCGGTCCAAGCGGGAATCAACTTCCTCGTGCACCGGCCACTGGCTCAGCCGTTGGTCGACATTCCGCCGCATCTTCCGAAGCCCTCGACGTTCGGAGAGTACGCCGGTTACTATTGCTCGGGGGAGGGGATCTGGTTCCGGACCCGGCCGATCCGGACCGGTCTCCGCCTCGACTTCATCGGCATCGAGTTCACGCAGCGAAACGTTCGCGTGACCCCGAACGGGCACGACGAGTTCATCGAGGGCCGGCGCGGCCGAAAGGGCTACATGCGCTTCGAACGGGATGCGAAGGGCCGCGTCTGGGCAGCTTTTGTGGGGTGGCGGCTCACGCGGCGCCGTACCGTACGCGAGATCTCCCTCGCCCGACATGGCCGGATGGTCTGGTAGGTCCCCCGTCAGGCCGCGGCACATCGGGGGTCGAGACGACGCATCCGCTGAAACGCTGGTGTCTCGGACCGTTTCAGGTCCCCCGTGCAGCGGCTTAAGATGCGATCGAACCGCTCGTATCGTTCGAGGCTTTATCGTGTCTCGAGGAATGGCGACGGCGCTCGTCTCATCCCACTCGACGTGGGCCATACCCGACCTGGTACCGGCGTCGGGGCCGGTATCGATCCCGACCGGTCCGGCCGGACCGGCCCCGCGAGTTCCGGTACGGATCCGTCGCCGATTGCCGGCCCGGCGGGTGCTCCCGGACGCTCCCGCACTCTTCGGCTGGCTCGGGAAACGCTTCGCTCCCGGCGAAGCAGCGGTCTGGACCGGCGCTTCCTCCGCGATCGATCGGTTGCTCGAGCTGCTCTACGCCGGCAGCGCGCTCGCCAAAGGCCGGATCTCGCTCCTCGAAGGTGCCAACCGGTTCAATCCCTATCGCATCGCCGAACAGGGGCAGGCGCTCGGACTCGAGCCCGACCCGGTCCTCGAAGGAATTCACCTGGCCCGGGCCTTCACGGCCTACCAGTTGGTCGCGCTCGTCGATGGATGGTCGGTCGAGGCCCGTCGCCGTCGGCCCACGCTCCTCATCGGCCACGAGCTACCGGCGTTGTTCGACAATCCGGAGGAACTTCCGGCCGAGGAGCGTGAGCCGTTGCTCCGCTACGTGGCGAAACAACTCGCGGAACTGGTCGAAGGGACCGGACTTCCTCTACTCCTCACGGTGTCGGGGGGATTCGCCGCGTTTCCCGGATTGGCCGAATTGGGTCCCCGGTTCTCCGACCTCGTGCGATTGATTCCGCGACCCGCGGGCGTCGAGCTCGGGTCGGCCCGGGAAGGTCGCCGTCTACTGATGGTTCACCGGGCACCCGGTCAACGGGGTCTGGAAGAATTCACGCCGCCCGACGCGACGCAGGAGGTGAACCCATGGGCCGCACCGCTCCCACTTATCGGCAGGCACTCGAGGAACGGCTGAAGCGGTGGGATCGCTTCGCCGCCCTTCTGCCCACGCCGGAGGAACGCACCGCGCTCGAGGAACTCCGCACCTCCGTGCGACGGTACATTCCGCAGTCGACGTACGGCGGCACACCGGACCTCACCGAGACGATCTTCCTCTCGATTCTCCTCGACCTCCGCACGCGACAGGGCACTGAGGCGTCGCCGCCCGCCCCTCCTCGTCGTCCGGTCGCGCCGAGCGGTCGACCGACCCGGAGGACGCGCCGATGGCGGAGGGCTGGATCCTCGATGTCACCGAAGGGCGCGACGGAACCTCGGTCGTCCTCTGGCTGAAGGACGGCGCCCGGGGGACGATCACCCGGCGTGCCGAGCCGTTCCTTCCGCCGTTCTGGGTCGACGGAGCCCGGACCGACCTCGCGGAGCTTGCCCGGGAGCTAGAGAAGGATTTCCGGGTCGCCGAGGTTAAATTCCAGGTCCTCCGGCCATCGCTCTACGACCGGCGGCCGCGTCGGGTCCTATCGGTCACCACGCGCCGGAACCCGGATCGTCGCGGGGTCGCCACGACGATCGATGCCCGGGGCGGGTACACCCGGTTCCAGCTCTACGACGTGGACCTGACCCCGCCGCATCTCTACCATCTCGAGCACCAGCTCTACCCGTTCGCTCCCGTACGGTGGGACGCCGACACCGTCGTCGCGCTCGAACCGGCGGAGACGATTGACTACGCCCTTCCTCCGCTGACCGGGGCGGGGCTCGAGGTGGAACTCCAGGGCTGTCGCCGGGACGGCTTCGTCCGCGGTACGGAGCCGATCTCGGCCGTCCGGTTGGGGGATGTCACCCTCGAGGGGCCGGAAGAGGCGCTCCTCGCCGCGCTCCGAGAGGAGGTGGTCCGGCAGGACCCGGACCTGCTCCTCACCGACGGGGGAGACGGCGGCGACATTCCCTGGCTGTACCGGCGGGCGCAGGCCGTCGGATTCACCGAGGCCTCTTTCTTCCTTGGCCGCGAGCCGGCGAGATTCCAGCCGGCCCGGGCCGCCTTCTCGTATCAGAGTTACGGAAAGATCGAGCATCGGGAAGCGGCGTTCGTCTTGCCCGGCCGGTTCCACGTCGACAGCGGGAACTCGTTCCTCTGGGGCGATGCGGCGGTGCCCGGGCTCATCGAGGCGGCCCGGCTCTCCCGACTCTCGCTCCAGACCGTCGCGCGTCAATCGCCGGGGACCTGCTTCACGGCGATGGAGATGGCACATGCCCGGGAAGAAGGGGTTCACATCCCGTGGAAGAAGAACCGGCCGGAGGCGTGGAAATCCGGCCGGAAACTCCTCGAGGGGGACCGGGGCGGGGTCGATCTTCCAACCACCCGTCGGCGTGCACGATCACATCGACGAGTTCGATTTCGCGAGCCTCTACCCGCACATCATGGTTCGGCAGAACCTCTCGGCCGAGACGCTCGATTGCCGGTGCTGTCCCCACCCCCGTCGCCGGGCGCCCGGGCTCGGCTACCGGTCGTGCGACCGGCGGGTCGGGCTCATTCCCCGGACCTTGGAGCCGCTCCTGGTCCGCCGGCTGGCCTACAAGGCGCGTCTCCGGCAACCGGGACTCTCCCCGGCCGAACGAGAGATCCTCCAACGCCGGGTGAAGATGCTCAAGTGGATCCTGGTCACCGCCTTCGGCTACCAAGGCTACCGGAACGCGCGGTTCGGCCGGATCGAGTGCCACGAGTCGATCAACGCCTACGCACGCGAGCTCCTGGCCGGTCTCTTGCACCGGGCCGAGCGGAGCGGATATCAGGTCATCCATGGCATCGTCGACTCGCTCTGGGTCCGGCCCCTCGACCCGGCCCATCCGCCGGACCCCGAGCGGTTCGCCGAGACGATGAGCCGGGAGTTCGACCTGCCGCTCGGCTACGAGGGCCGGTACCGGTGGATTGTTTTTCTGCCGGCGGTGACGCACGGCCTCGGCGTGCCGAACCGGTACTACGGGCTCTACTCCACGGGCGAGTTCAAGCTCCGGGGCATCGGGTCCCGACGCCACGACACGCCGGTCCTGCTCCGCCGGTTCGAAGGGGAACTCCTCCAGCTGTTCGGCCAAGCCCGGACGGCCGACGAGTTCCGCGCGTCGGTTCCGCGGGCGCTGGCCCGCGCCGACGCGTTCGCCGAGCGGATCCGGGACGGCACCTGGCCGCGCGAGGAGCTCCTGATCGCCCGGCGGATCGTCCAGGAGCTCGGCGCCTACGTGACGTTCAGCGATTCGGTCGCCGCGCTCCGGCAGCTGGCCCATCACGGGATCGCGCGTGCGCCGGGCGAGACGATACGGTATCTCGTGGCGGATCGCACCGCCCGGTCGTGGCGGGACCGGGTGGTGGTCGCCGAGGCGCTGAAGGGCGACGAGCCGTACGACCCCGTGGCGTACCTGGAGCTCCTGGCCCGGTCGGCGGAAACGCTGCTCGCGCCGATGGGGGTGCGTCGCGAGGCGCTCCTCGCCCGCTGGGGGCTCTCCTCGGAGAAGGAACTGGGCCGGTACCGCTCCTCCGAGTCGCTGGACCAGCGACGGCTGGACGACCGGGTCGAAGGGATCGCGTAGGTGCAGGCGGTGGGCACCGAGCGACCTCATTAATGACGGTCGAGTGTGGACGACGATGCCCCCCGCTCGGCGGAAGCCTTCGTCCCGAAAGCGATCGGCCGGGCCGGGGACCGGCGCGGACCGGCCGGTGGCCGAGCGCCTCCGGGAGATCCGCGACTGGATCGACCGGGGCGGAGACACGGACCCGGAGGCGCTCGCCGAACGGCTCGACGACACCGAGACGGTGTTGCGCCAGGCGGCGGCCTGGGGGCTGGGTCACCTGAAGGTGCATCAGAGCCGACGGGCGCTCGAACGGGCGCTCAAGGACCCGGAGCCGGCCGTGCGGGCACAGGCGGCCGGGTCGCTCGGAGCCTTGGGCAATCCGCAGAGCCGTCCCGCGCTGGAGCACGCCCTTCTGGACTCGAGCGCCCGGGTCCGTGAACAGACGGCCTGGGCACTGTGGGCGATCGCCGATCCTCGGTCCGCACCGGCGCTCATCGCGCGGCTGGACGACGAGCATCCGGGGGTCCGGTGGAGCGCCGCGGTGGCGCTCGGCCGAGCGGGTGGGCCCGGAGCGATCGCCGCGCTCACCCTCGCCCGGGGCGACCCGAACGACCGCGTCCGGCGCGAGGCGCTCCTCGCGTTAGCCCATCTGAATCCTCCGAACGTAGGGGAATTGCTCCGGCCGTTCCTCGCCGACCCGGCCCTGCGAGTCCGTATCGGAGCGGCGGTCGGACTGGGAGAGCGGGAGGACCGGGCGGCGGTTCCGATGCTCCTGGAACGGCTCCGCGTGGAGCCGGATATTCGGGTGCTTCCGGCGATACTGGTGGCGCTGGGCCGCATCGGGGACCGAGCGGCGATCCCCACGCTCCTCGGATTCGCCTCCCACAAGACCAGTTGGTCGCGGGTCTGCGCCTTCCACGCACTGGGGGACCTCTCCGCGCCCGAGGCCGCGGCCCCGGCACGTGAGCACCTTCAGGACCCTGTCTGGTCGGTCCGGGGCGCCGCGGCCGAATGCCTCGGCGAGGTCGGGGCGCCCGAGGACCGGGACCGGTTGCTGGCACTGCTGAACGATAAGGAGATGTGGCCGCGGCGCGGGGCGGTCTACGCCCTCGGCCGTCTCGGACTGGTCGATGCGGCGCCGCAGATCCGAGAGCGCCTCCGAGATCCCGACCCCGAGGTGCGGCTCGCGGCCGTGTGGGCCGTCGGGCATCTCGGGGACCGAGAAAGCCGGGACCTGCTCCTCACCCTGCTGGAGGATCCGTTGGCGCCGCCCGGAGGCCCGGCCACGTTCGCCCAGGGCGACGGCGCGGTGATGCTCCAGAGCGATGCCAAGGACCGGATCTTCGACGCGGTGGTCCAGGCCCTCGGCCGCCTCCACCAGCGATATCCGGACCGGGCCATCGAACACGCGTTGACTTCCGCCCGGCAACGGCTCCCGGTCGACGAGCTCCACCGACCCGCCCGTTTGCCGGCCCCGGAAACCCGCGGCGTCCGGATCGCCCCCACGCTTGGCGACCTATTCCCGGGCATGTCGCCCACCCGTGCGAAGGCCACCGAATGACCGTCCGGGAGTACCGGAGGGGGGACTGGGTCGGCGTCGCTGCGCTGTGGCAGCGCAATCCTCTGAAAGAGATGCCCCTCCTGGGCCTGGATCCCGATGCCATGGGCGGCGTGCTCCGCAAAACGGAGGGCCTCGGCGTCCGGTTCGCGCTCGGCCTCGCTCGTCTATTCGGCCGGCCGATCTTCATCGTGCTCGTCGCGGACGTCGGAGGTCAGGTGATGGGCACGACCCTCCTCAACTTCACCCCGGAGACCGCGTATGTGAGCCAGGTCGTTGTGGATACCTCCGTACGACGGCAGGGGCACGCCCAGGCGATGCTCCGTGCCTGCGACGACCTGTGCCGGAAATATCACCGCCCGTACGTGGTCCTGGACGTCCTCTCTCAGAACGACCCCGCGATACGCTTGTACAAGCGATGGGGGTACCAGCCGCTGCGGGACCAGGTATGGCTCGCCCGAACGCTGGGCCCCGAGGCTCCGCTCCCCGCCCCCGGCGACACCACGCGCGTCCGCCCCTTCACCACGAACGACGGGCCGCGGCTGGCGGAGCTGGACAATGCCCTCATGCCCCCCGAGGTCCGGAAGATCCTGCCGCGCCATCGGGGAGACTTCCACGTGCCCCGGACCGTCCGTCGCAACCTGGAGTCTGACATGGAAGCGTGGGTCGCGGAGATCAACGGTCGACCGGTCGGCTTCCTCCGGTCCACCGTGAGTCGCCTCATGCAAGCCGCCAATCTCTCCTCCCCATTGTTCGGAGGAGATGTCCCCGCGCCGGTCGCGCGGGACCTACTGCTCACCGCCCTTCGGTGGGCGGAATCGCAGAAGGCCCCCCGGGTGCTGACCGAGGTTCCCGAGCATCAATGGAGAATGCGTCCGCTGCTCGACTCGCTGGGGTTCGTCGAGCAGTTCCGTTTGCACACACTGGTGCACCGCCTCGGGGCATGACCGGGGCCCGCGACGCCCTCGGGGCGCTCGACATTTACTTGCAGCCGGCGGTCGTTGGCGGAGGCCTCGGGGACATCGAGGAGGTCCTCGCCGTCGGCCGACGGCTCGAACGCCTCGGGGGGAGGCCCTTCCTCTATCGGAAGTCGGGCCGGCCGCTTCCTCCCTCGGTCGAAGGCCCCTGGGGCTGGCCTTCGGTGCGTCGGGTCCGCCGCCTCGTCCCCCGGTCCCGCCACGCGCTCACCGTGACGCCGTGGTGGGGCGTCTCCGCCGCGCCCGACCCCCAGCGGACGGGACCGCCCGGACCATGGAGCCTCGAGACCGGCGACATCGAGGACGTCTACGGGCCCGGCCGCGTGGTCCATCTCAGCCTCGAGGAGTTTGCTCGCACCCTCACGAGCCGGCAGCAGACCCGCGAACGGTGGCGGGAAGGGGGCGCTGCTGTGCGGGCAATCTCGCGGCGACTGAAGGGCCGTGCCGCCACCAGGGAGGTTCGGGCCTTCCACGACGCGTACCGGAAGTGGCGCGCCTTCGACCGGTCCAACGTCCTCCACCTGTTCACGGGGTTCCGACCCTCCCGCGCCTTCGGCCGAGAGTTTCCCGAGGCCGTCCAAACCGGTCCGTTGTGGCCCGAATCGTTTGTCAGCGCTCGCCGTCGGCCCGTCCGGCGCCGGTGGATCTGGTATGCCAGTCCGTCCACCTCCGACCGACTCGCGTCGAAACTGGCCGAGAGCGTACCTCCTCCAATACCCGGAGCTGCTCCGGTCGAGATTGAGGTACGAGGCCCTCGGCTGTTCGAACTCCCGCCTGCTCCGGGAGTCCGCTGGGGATGGGTGGAGCCGACCTCGCCAGAGGACTGGGCTCGAAGATTCCGCGCCGCGGAGCTGCGACTAGTCACCGGTAGCCGGACCCTGCTCGAGGCCCTCACCGCGGGGGGGCCGTTCCTCTACTTCAACGGCGTCATGAACCGAGGAGCCCGGACGCGAAGGCACCGTCCGGAGAAGATCGATGCGCTCCTCGAGGTCTGGCGGCGCCACCGGGTCTCCCCCTCGCTTCGACACGACCTCGCCGACTTTTCCCGACTGCGGCGCGTGTCGCGGATCGTTCGTACCGCGGTCGGTGACCCGCGCTGGTCGGCGGGGTTCCCAGCTCGCTCGGCGGCGGTCGACTACCCCGCCGTGTGGGCCGACGCGGGTCCGCTCATCGACCGGTGGGCGACCGAATGGGCTCGCTCCTTGGACTTGTCGTCGAGCCTCGTAAGCCGATGGAGGGCGTCCTCGCGGGGCGTGCGGTTGCGGCTTTAAACGGAGCGAGCGCTTTCCGGCCCCCATGGCAACCAACGGCTCCGGTGTCGAGGCGCTGGCCCGGGTGCTCCTCGGTTCCGCTCTCGGAGTGAAGCGCGGCGAGAACGTGATCATCGAAACGTGGACCCACACGCTCCCGTACGCCACCGCCTGCGTGACCGAGGCCCGGCGACGCGGCGCGATCCCACTCCTGTTCTACGAAGACGAACGGACCTTCTGGCGGACCTGGGAGGCCGCTTCGAAGCGCGACCTCGGCCGAGTGGGAAGTCACGAATGGTCCGCTCTATCGAAAGCTCAGGCCTATGTGTTCTTCCCGGGCCCCGCCGACATGGCCCGCGCGCGATCCAATCCCAAGGACTTCCGTCAGGCCATCGCCTACAACCAGGAATGGTACCGCCGGGCCAAGGCGGCGCATCTCCGTGGCGTTCGCTCGATGCTCGGCTACGCCTCGGACGAGACGGCCGCGCGGTATCGCGTAGACGGAGCCACGTGGCGGGAGCAACTCGTTCGCGGCTCGATCCAGGCCGACCTGCCCGCGATCAAGCGCGACGTCGCACGGCTCTCGGCGAAGCTCTTCAAGGGCAAGGAGCTCCGCGTCATGGCGCCGAATGGCACTGACCTGACGTTACAGCTTCGGGGGCGCAAGCCAATCGGCGACGATGGCATCGTGGACGCGGCCGACGTGAAGGCCGGCAACAACGTGGCGGCCGCCCCGCCGGGCTACGTGGCCGTTGCGATCGACGAGAAGAGCGCCCACGGTCTCGTGGTGGCGAACCGCCCGAGCTTCCCCAGGCCGGGCCGTGTCGACGGGGGGCAATGGGAGTTCGACCATGGGCAGATGGTCAGCAGTTCCTTCACCGACGGGGGCGACATTTTCGAACGGATGACTCAGGAAGCGACGCCGGGATGGAATCGAGGAGCGTTCTTCTCCCTCGGCGTCAACCCCGCGCTCGACCCCGGCGTCCCTCAAGTCGAGGACCAGGAGGCCGGCGCGGTCGCGATCGGCATCGGCGGAAACGCGGGGTACGGCGGGACGAACTCGAATCCATTTCTGGCATGGTTGATCGTGGGAGAGGCGACCGTCGCGTTGGATGGCAAACCCCTCGTGGATCGGGGAAAGCTCCTCTGACCTCCGGCCCTTCCCCGCGCGTGGACTGGGCGCGGGTCTTCCGGCACCCTCGACCCCGGTCCTGGTACGACCGTCCAACGACCGCGGTGGCCCGGGCGCTCCTCGGAGACTGGCTGGTCGGTCGGACGCCGGACGGATGGCGGGCGGGTCGGATTGTCGAGACGGAGGCCTACGTCGCGAACGACCCCGCCAGCCACGCGTTCCGGGGCCCGACCGCCCGCAATCGCTCGATGTTCGCCGTGCCGGGAACCTGGTACGTGTACCGGATCCATCAGGTCCACTGCGCGAATCTGACGACGCAACCCGGCCAAGCCGTCCTGCTGCGGGCCGTCGAACCGCTGACAGAGAACCTCGGCGACCCGCGGGGTCCGGGTCGGCTGTGCGGAGCGTTCGGCCTCACGCGAGCGGACGACGGAAGCAGCGCGATCGGAGGCCCCCGCGTGCGGGTGGTGCCCGGGCCGTCGGTGCGCGAGCCCATCGTGTCCGGCCCCCGGGTGGGAATCCGGTGGGCCCGAACCCGACGACTGCGGTTCGCATTGAAAGGGAACCGTTGGGTCTCCTATCCTCGCCCCCGCGAGGGGTGGAGGTAAGCCGGGCTCGCGCGGCCTAGTGGCGCTTCGCCCAGTCGAAGCGACGGAGGTGGGCGGTGTCGCCGAAGCCGCAGGACGAGCAGACCCGCTTCTGGCGATGGAAAGAATGGCGACCGCATCGGCGGCAGCGGAAGTGAACGATCTTGCCGCCCGCACTGGACGGTGTGCCCTTACTCATGGGTCTCTCCGGGTCGTGGGGCGGAGCCTACGGGGAGATGAAGATGACGCTATCGCCCCGGACTAGCGTCACCCCCGGACGGGGGGTCGGGTTCTCCCCCTTCGCGTCGTGTTCCTCGGCGGACGAGAGCACGAGGTTCAGGTGCTGGTCGAACGACTCCAAGGTCCCCCGGATCCGACGGCCTCCCCGGAGCTCGACGAGCACCGGCTTGTGGAGGCTCTGCTGGAGGAGGTCGAGCGGCTTCATCGGGAAGGGCCAGAGGACCGCCGCTCGGGCTTAACGTTGGCCGGCGGTTTCAGACCTCGGCCCCCCTCACTTGCCGGGGCCAGCCTTTTGGGGGCTGCCTGCGTCCCCCGAGCTCGTGCCGCGCCCGCCCTCCCGCCCCGTGGCCGAACTGATCGCCCGATACGGCGTACGGGTCCTCGACGCAACCACCCCGGCCGACATCGCCCGGGAGGTCGAGCGAACCGACTCGGACCCGGAGGGTGTCGGGATCATGACCCGGAAGGGCCGGACATTGCTGATTCGTCTCGACGGAATCCCCCTCAAGGCGGCTCCCCTGCTCAAGCAGGAGATGCTGGCCTTGGGGGCCGATTCGGCGCATGCGAAGGGGGTGGCCGACCTGTCCGTGGAGCAGACCGCCGTCGTGCTGCTGGGGACGCCGGCCCAGTACGCCCACCTTCTCCCGAAGCTGCGTCGGCAGCCGTTCCAGCTCAAGGCCGTCGCCGAGGCTCTGGAGGCCGTCCTGGGGAATTACGCCCACACGGCCCCGCGGCTGCTCGAGGGGCTCCATCGGTCGTTGACGCTTAGGAACTCTACGGCCGTGATGGGGATCCTGAACATCACGCCGGATTCGTTCAGCGATGGAGGGCTGTTCGACCAGCCCGAGGTGGCCATCGCCCGAGGGCTGGAGATCGAGGCCGAGGGAGCGCAGATCTTGGACGTAGGGGCTGAGTCAAGCCGACCCGGGGCGACCCCGACCTCCGTCGACCGGGAGCTCGAACGCCTCCGGGGGTACTCCCGGCCCTTCACGACCGGTTGAAGATCCCCATCTCGGTGGACACCCAGAAGCCGGAGGTGGCCCGGGTGGCCCTCGACCTCGGCGCAGACCTGATCAACGACGTGACGGGCCTCCGGGACCCGGAGATGCGGCGAATCATCGCCCGCTCGGGCGCCCCGGCCGTGATCGTTCACATGCGGGGCACCCCCGAGACGATGCAGAAGAATCTGGAGTACGCGGACCTCCGGACCGAGGTGTACGGAGCGCTGGCCCATGCCGTCGCGACCGCCGTCGGGGACGGGATTGCCGCGGAACAACTGCTCATCGACCCCGGTCTCGGGTTCGGCAAATCGGCCGAACAGAACCTCGACCTGTTGCACCACGTATCGGAGTTCCGCAGCTTGGGCTGCCCGGTGGTCATTGGGGCGTCGCGCAAATCGTTCCTCGGCCATGCATTGGGCGGCGCACCGACGGAGGTTCGGCTCGAGGCCAGCCTCGCGGCCGCGGTCATCGCCGCGCTCGGCGGCGCTGCGGTCGTCCGCGCCCACGATGTGGCTCCTACGGTCCGCGCGCTCACCATCGCCGACGCGGTGCGGAGCGGCCGGTTCATCGACCGTCACGCCGACCGGGGAGGGGACGCTACGGGTTCCTCTTCCTCGATGACCAAGGGGCCCACGTAATCGCAATCGAGACAATGGAATATCTGCCCTAGGATCAGGCCGCCCTCAAACACGAGCCGGGTCGACCGGCAATGGGGGCAGCGGCGGACGATCTTACCCCGACTCCGGCGACGCATCGTTGTCGTCCTCCGACCCGGCGTCCGGTTCCGTGTCGTCGTCCGGCTCCTCGGGAGATGTCTCCTCGACCGTCGGCGTGGAGGGTCCGGCGTCCGGAGGGGACGCGCCCGGCTCCGCGACTTCGGGCGTCTCGCCGGGCGGGACGAGCACGACCGCGTCCTTGACCATGTCTCCCTCGTCGAGTCGGATGACGCGAACGCCGAGGGTGTTCCGGCCCTGGGTCCGGATCCCTTCGACGGGTGCTCGGATGGTCACGCCGCGCTGGGTCGTGACGAGGAGCTCCTGGTCATCCCGGGTCGGGAGAACGGCGACGACGTGCCCGTTGCGGCCGCCGGTCTGGATCGTGATCACGCCCTTCGCGCCCCGATGGGTGCGCCGATACTCCTGGGTCTCGCTCCGCTTTCCGAATCCGGTCGACGTGAGAGAGAGAAGGAACGGGAAGGCCGCGCTCGCGACGGTCATGGAGACCACCTGGTCGTCCTTCTCGTCGGACAGTCGGGCCCCGATGACCCCGTACGTCGCCCGGCCCATCCGTCGCATCTCGCCCAACGGGAACCGCACGAGCTGACCGGCGCGGGTGGCGAGCAAGATCTCGACGGATTCGTCCGCGATCAGCTGGACGTCCACGAGCGCGTCCGTCTCCTCGAGGAGGATGGCCTGGATCCCGTTGGTCCGGATGTTCTGGAACTGGTCCAGGCCCGTCCGTTTCACGAGTCCCGCCCGGGTCGCGAACACGAGGTCGCCGGTCTGCTCGAGGTCCCGGACCAGGAGCAGCGTCTGGATCTTTTCGCCGTCCTTGAGCTTGGGAAGGAGGTTGATGATCGCCTTTCCCTTCGAGTGGCGGCCTCCCTCGGGGATCTCGTAGGCCTTGAGCCGGTAGACGCGGCCGAGGGTCGTGAAGAACAGGATGTTATCGTGGGTGCGGCCGACGAAGGTGCGCGTGACGAAGTCCTCCTCCTTCGTCTCCATCTGGATGAGGCCCTTGCCGCCCCGGCGCTGGCGGCGGTAGCTGTCGAGCGGCAGGCGCTTGATGTAGCCGTCATGGGTGACGAGCACGACGACGTCGGTGTCGGGGATCAGGTCCTCGAGCGTTCGCTCGGTGAACCCCGGCACGATGGTCGTGCGACGGGCGTCGCCGAACCGGTGCTTGAGGTCCGCCAGCTCGTCGGCGACGAGCCCATCGAGCTCCTGGGACGAGGCGAGGATCGCCTTGAGGCGGGTGACGAGCGCCTCCTTCTCCTTGGTCTCTTTCTCGACGGACTCGCGTTCGAGCTGGGTCAACCGGGCGAGTCGCATGTCGAGGATCGCTTTCGCCTGCTCCGCCGAGAGCAGGAACTTGCCCATCAGCGACGTCGAGGCCGCCTCGACGTCCTTCGACCGCCGGATGATCCGGATCACCTCGTCGATGTGGTCGATGGCAATCAGGAATCCCTCGAGCAGGTGGAGCCGCTCCAGGGTCCGGGCCAGGTCGTAGGTGGTCCGCCGAGTGAGGATGTTCCGCCGGTGCTCGAGGTGGATCTCGAGCAGCTGCTTGAGCCCGAGGACCTTCGGGCGGCCACCCACCAGGCAGAGATTGATCACGCCGAAGGTGGTCTCGAGCGGCGTGTGCTCGTAGATCCGGTTGAGAACGATCTCGGCCGGCACATCGCGCTTGAGCTCCACGACGATCGACATTCCGTTCCGGTCGGACTCGTCGCGGAGGTCGGAGACGCCGTCGATGCGCTTGTCGCGCACCAGGTCGGCCATCAACTGGAGCAGCTGGGACTTGTTGACCTCGTACGGGATCTCGGTGATGACGATCTCGTCCTTGCCGTCCCGCTCCCGCACCTCGGCCTTGCCTCGGAGCCGGAGGAGTCCGCGGCCGGTCTCGTAGGCGTCCCGGATGCCGGTGTCGCCCGCGAGGAGGCCCCCGGTCGGGAAGTCCGGACCGGGCACGTGGCGCATCAGGTCGTCGAGGGTGGCCTCGGGATGCCTGAGGAGCAGGAGCAACGCGTCGGCGATCTCCGCGAGATTGTGCGGGGGCATGTTGGTCGCCATGCCCACGGCGATCCCGGCCGACCCGTTGACCAGGAGATTCGGAACCTTCGAGGGGAGGACCAAGGGCTCCTTGAGTGAGCCATCGAAATTGTCCGCCCATGCGACGGTGTCCTTTTCAATATCGAGGAGGAGCTCGCCGGCGAGAGCGGAGAGTCGCACCTCCGTGTACCGCATCGCGGCGGGCATGTCGCCGTCCACGGAGCCGAAGTTCCCCTGTCCGTCGATGAGGAGGTACCGGAGCGAGAAGGGCTGGGCCATCCTCACCAGCGCGTCATAGACGGCCATGTCGCCGTGGGGATGGTACTTGCCGAGCACGTCGCCCACGATGCGTGCGGATTTCCGGTACGCCTTCTCGTGGGTGACGCCGCCATCCCACATCGACCAGAGGATCCGGCGGTGGACCGGCTTGAGCCCGTCGCGGCCGTCGGGAAGGGCCCGGCCCACGATGACGCTCATCGCGTAGTCGAGGTACGACTTGTGCAGTTCCGCCTCGACCGAGTGGTCCTTGATGTGGTCGACCACGGTCGTGGGGTCGACCGGAGGGAGCTTCCTAGCTGGGGCGCTCATCGAGTGTTCTCCAGAGGGGCCGGTAACTGCTTAACGATGATTCGATCGGCCTCTTGAAGGAACTCTTCCTCCCGATCCGTAGGGACCGTTGCGCCGCTCGCGACCCGATGCCCGCCGCCCTCGCCTCCGACCTTGGCCGCCGCCTCCCGGCAGGCGGTCGCGAGGTCGAGCCCGCGACCGACCAGCCAGGTCGTGCCCCGCGACGACACGTTTGTAGAACCCTCACTCCGGGACAGCACGAAGACGGGCTTGAAGGGGTCCAGGAAGTACGTGATCGCCAGCCCGGCCTGGGTGCCGGCGAGGGTCAATTCGGGACTCTGGAACCATTGGATCGCCGAGAGCTGGTGGGGGCCTTCGTCCTCCAGACGGCGCAACCCGCGCAGGACACCGCTCTGCCAGGTCTGCCAAAAACCGCGGCAGCGGCGACCCGCTTCCGGGTCGCCGAAAGCGAGCTCGACGCCGACGCCCGGCTCCTCCGCCCGGCCGGCCGCGTTCTGAAGTTGGGAGAGCTCCTCCGCGTCAACGGTCTCTCCCGGAAAGCTCCAGCGTTCGGTCATGACTCGCTCGCAGAACTCCGGTCGGGCGCCTTGCTGAGCCAGCCGGGCCGTGAGCGCCGCGGCGAGTCGCTCCCGTTCGGCCGTCTCTGGGCGTCGAGCGTTCGGTCGGGCGAGATGCCCAGACGCCGAACGAACTCGCTGGCGGCTTCGGACCGTCCGGACAGGCCGACGAAATACGGGTCGATGCTGGCGGCGAGGCCGGCCGCGACGGTTGAGCCCCGCAGGACGAGCTCCTTCCGCTCCGTGAGCAGCTGGCGGTGAATCGCTTCCCGTACGAGAGTTTCGTTGAGGCCCCGGAAGCCTCCCACGTGTTGGCGGTCGTGGATCGCCCCCGACAGGGCCCAGGGCACATTGTCCCAGTTCTTGGGGTCCAGAAAGATGGTGAAGAGCCACGAGAGGGTCGAGGCGCACATCTCGTTCATGCCGTCCACGCCCCAGTCGAGGGGGTTGACGAACGCGACGTGGGCCGGGACGGTGGGAGGAATGGGATGACCGGGGTAGGTGTGATGGTCGAGCACGATCACCGGGAACGGATGCGCCGCGTATGACTCCGGCCAACTCGCCCCCGTATCGGTCACGATCACGGGGCCGGGGGTGGCATGGAGCAACTCCTCGATCCGGGTGCGTTCCACGCCCTTGAGCGCCGTCGTCTGAAACCCGTACCCCAGCCGGCGGAGCGCTCGGACAAGGGCCGATGCCGCCCCGATGCCGTCGCCGTCGTAGTGGTAGATCACTCGCCAGCGCGCCGGAGTGGCGAGCAACAGCTCGCGTGCCCGGGTGAACTCCTGGTGGTACAGCGGGTGGGCTACGAAGCTCTCGGGCCCCGAGGGCATCACTCCACCTGGAGGACCGCCTCAGAGGCTGAGTACCGCCAGGTCTCGGGCAGCAGCTTTCGGTCCCGGTAGTACCGGGCGAGACGCCGGATACGAGACTCGATGAGCGCCAAGCCCCGGCGGTTCGAGTTGTCCTTGGGATGCCCTTTGAGGTGACGCTGGAGGGTCACGACCCGGCGGAGCAATGCCGCCAGGTCTTCGGGCAGCTCGGGGGTCACGCCGCGCTTCGCTAGCAACGGAACGAGCCGCTCGCCCGTGGCGATACGGACCGAAGGAACCCCGTACGTGTCGCGTAGGACGGTCCCCACCTGGGCGGCCGAGAGGCCCCCCTTGGCGAGTTGGACGGCTTGGTCCGTGACCTCCGATGGCTCGGGGAGCGGCCAGGTGGGAGGAAGGGCCGGGTACGGCCGGTCGGAGCCGGAACGACCCTTCCGGCCCGAGTGGATTCGCGACACGCGCGAACGAGAAAGGGATGCGTATTAAACGCTTGGCGAGCGCAGCTCTCGGCGAGAGAGCTGATGGGTCACTTGATGCGCGACTCGGAGGTCAGCGCTTCGGTCAGGAACCGCTTCCCTTCGACCGTGATCTGGTAGCGCTGATGGACACTGCGCTGGCGCTGCCAGGACTCCTTGGCGTCCGCCCGTGTCTCGACCATCTTGTTCCGGAGTAGGAGCCCGACAGCGAGGGGGATCTTGATCTTCCCTTGCTTGACGGCCCAGAAATCCGACAGCCGCGTCTCGAGTTCTGCGAGTTCCAAGGCCTGGTCCTGTTCATTCCCCTCGTGATGGGCTTCGGACTGGTTGAGCTGCCGAAGGACCGCGAGGAGTGTGGCTCGAATCGGGTCTTGGCGTCCGTCCGTCGCTTGCGTGTCTCAAAATACTCCGAGTTCCCCTACTTGAAGCCGTCGGCATTTCGACGGCCTCGTCGGACGCACGATTTCCCCTCGAGTCTTGTCCCGAGACCGCTCTCGGGCGCGGGAAGCGTTAAGGCGGGAGGGTCCTAGCTCTGGGGTCGCATGACATGCACTTGCCGTCGGGTGCCCCGCTGCTTGGTCTGTAACACCCCGGTTCGGGTCCCCCTCTCGGAGTTAGAGGCCTCCACCGGAGCGTCGGTGCTAATTGACCGGTTCGCTCGGCGGGACTCCTCTGAGGGCCGGGAAAGTCTTCGTCGCTTGATCCAGGGGTCTACGACCTGCCCCACGTGCGGCAACACGATGCACCACACCCACGAGCGAATCTGCGTCGGCGCCGCCCTCGCGTCGATGGGCGTGCCCATGCACGAGCGGGAAGTCATCTTAGGCAAGATATCGTTCCCGGAAGGGTAGGCCCGGACGGGGGGCGGTACGGTGCCGACGAAGGAAGAGTTCGTCGTCACTCCGTACGAGGTCAAGGGCCGGATCGACTATCAGCGGCTCAAGGAGCTGTTCGGCACCCAGGACATCACGCCCGATCTCCTCGACCAGATCCGGGCCCGGGCCGGCGGGGAGCTGCACCCGCTCCTGGCCCGCGGGATATACTTCTCGCACCGGGACCTCGGGGAGACGCTCCAGAAGGCCGCCCAGGGACAGCGGTTTTTCCTCTACTCCGGACGGGGACCGTCCGGGCCGCTCCACACCTCCCACCTGATGCCGTTCGAGCTCTGCCGGTGGTTTCAAAAGAAATTCGACGCCCCGATGTATATCCAGATCACGGACGACGAGAAGTTCTGGGTCCGCAACGGGCTCTCTCGGGAGGAGACCTACCGATGGGGACTCGACAACCTCGCCGACATCCTGGCGCTCGGATTCGACCCGAAGCGGACCCGGGTCTTCTTCGATACCCGGTCGATCGGGGCGATGTACCCGATCGCCGTGGATGTGGCAAAGAAGGTCAATTTCTCCACGGTGAAGGCCGTCTTCGGCTTCTCCGCCAGCCAGAACATCGGGGCGATCTTCTACACCGCGCTCCAGAGTGTACCGTGCTTCTGGCCCTCATGGTACGCCGGCCGCTCCATCCCGTGCTTGATCCCCTGTGGCATCGACCAGGACCCCCACTTCCGGGTGACACGGGACCTTGCGGAAAGCCTCGGCTACCCGAAGCCCGCGTTGCTCCACTCGATCATGCTGCCCGGGCTCCTCGGCGAGAAGGTCATGTCCACGACGGGGGACACGAAGGATAACGCGATCTTCCTCGACGACAAACCAAAGGACGTCGAACGCAAGATCAAGAACGCGCTCACCGGCGGACGGGCGACCGTCGAGGAGCAACGGCGGCTCGGCGCGGTCCCCGAGATATGCTCGGTGTGGGCGCAGTGGCGGTCGAAGTTCGCGAAGGACGATTTCGAGTTCGACCAGATCACCCGCGACTGCCGGTCCGGGGCCTTGCTCTGCGGCGACTGCAAGGCGCACCTCGTGGTCCGGGTCCAGGAGTTCCTGGCGGACCACGCCAAGCGGAAGGAGGCGGTCCGCGGGACTGCGGAGTCGCTGATCCTCGAAGGAGGCGAACGCTCTGACGCCTCGGGACCAGTCGTCCGCGGCGAAGTTCCGCTGCCGTGACCGGAATCCGCGAAGGCGGTCGGGTCAGCCGACGCCGCTGAGCGGACCGTTCGGGTCGGCCGGCGCAGGCCGTTGCGGGGGTCGGATCGGCGACGCAGGCGCGTCCTCGAAGGAACGGCCCCCGGGAAGGTCCTCCCCGGGTCCGCCGGAGGTGGCGGACAGCAGTTTGAGCATGGGGCGGAACATCGAGTGGCGCGCCCGGTCGGGGTCCACGCTGTAGCCCCGCTCGTAGGCGGCGACGGCCTCTTCCACGTCCCCCAGGGTCAGCAGCGACAGGGCCAGTGAGAGCCAGCTTTCGGCCTCCTTCGGTCCTTCGCGCTCGCCCGGTTCGGCGAGATGGTCGTCACCGGAACCATGAGGGCGACGGACCACGCGTTCTGGGGAACCCGTTTCTCTGGATAGAATGAGGGCTCGCTCGAAGGCAGCGGCACTGCCTTCCGTATCTCCGGACTCGGCCAGTGCGACCCCGAGCCGGTGCCACGCCGCCATGTCGCCGGGCATGAGCGCCGCCGCGTGTCGCAACGTCTCCGCAGCCCGAGGCCAATCCGCCTCGAGACCCTGCGCGACGCCGAGATGGAACCAGCACTCGCCGTTCGTCGGGGCGATCTGGATGGCACGTTGGAGGGCTTGCTCGGCCTCGGGCGCACGGCCTATGTGAGCCAGAGAGATCCCCAGGTAGGACCAGGCGCGGGCGTGGTGCGGGTCGCCCAAGAGGACCTCCTCGAACGCCTTCGAAGCGCGGACGTATTCCTTTCGAGCGAACAGCTCGAGCCCGACGTCGAATTCGCGCGTCACGAATCCCTCCGATGACATCTCGCCGCCGCGGGGAGAAAAAGCTAGTGTTCGAGCAGAATTGACGCCGGACCCTGCCACGCCGTGGGGCGTGCGACATCCTCTCGCGCCTCCGGGCTCTTTAAATAGCTCCGCCGAGTCCATCGGGTCGAAGAGCTCGAGACCCTACCCATTAAGCCGCCGCCGTCAGACTGCCTACTTTTCGTGGGATGTTGACGCCCGACAGCCAAGTGAGATCAGGGGATCGGGGTCCTCACGACAAAGAAAAACGCGAAACGCGAAAAGAAGGCGACAGAGAAATGGCAGACAAACCCCTGACAAAAGTGCGAGACCTGACACCGAGCTCGAAGCAAGTCAACGTCCACGCGAAAGTGGTCAACGTCGGCGAAGCCAAGCAGGTAATGGGAAAGTACGGCGACCCCCGAAAGGTGGCCGAAGCCGTCATCGGCGATGACACGGCGGTCATCACGCTCTCCCTATGGAACGAACAGATCGGCTCGATTGCGAAGGATGAGAACATCCTCATCGACAACGGGTACGTCTCCCTGGTCCGAGGCCACATGCGCCTCAACGTGGGCCGGTATGGAGCGCTCTCCAAGTCCAACGAAGAGATCGCGTCGGTCAACTCCCAGCTGGACATGAGCCAGCAGGAATTCGAGACCGAGCGTCGGTCCTATGGCGGTGGCGGCGGCTTCCGTGACCGGGGCTCCGGTGGCGGTGGCGGCGGCTACGGCGGCAGCTCCCGGTACGGGGGCGGCGAGGGCGGCGGCAGCGGTGGTGGCGGCGGCGGTGGCGGCCGCGAGCGGTCCGAGAGCTACAAGCGGTACCAGGTCAGCGCTGCGCTGACTTCCCCCCGGGTCTGCCTCACGGCAGACCCGAAACCCCTTTCGACTTTTTTCCCCGACACTCTCTTAAATAAGTCTCCCCAGTGCACCCCTCGGTTTCCATGGTCGACGATAAGAGCCGTCAGCTCACGCTGTTCGTCAAGAGCAAGAAGGCCGTTACCAGTTTCTACCGCCCCTCCGCGGCCCGGATGGCCGTGAACCCCGAGACCGGCGACCTTAGCCCGGCGAACGTGGGGGGCGACGAGGGCGCCGGCGCCGCCGAGGAGGCGTACTTCCTCTCCGACGACCAGGCCCACTGTCTCGCGATGGCGGAGGAGACCGCGGCCCGTCGGGGTACCGGATCCGGGTCGTCGACGTGGGGAAGGCCGGCATGTTCACCAAGCTCGTCGCGGAGTACCTCCGCGGAGTCGAGCAGCTCCCGGTCTTGGTCGGCCCCACGGGCCAACGACTCGAGGGGGTCCCATCCTTCACCGACGAGCGGCTGTGTGACATGATGCCGACCGAGATGTTCCGGCTTCGCGCGTTCACCTACGTCAAGGTCCGGGGCGGCGACCTGGACCGGATCAAGGACATCGTCCTCGCCTACCCCGAGGTCCGGGAACTTCACCTGCTCACCGGCGACTGGGACGTGTTCGTCGTGCTCGAGTTCAAAGAGGCGGGTACGCGAAAGCGCCAGGTCCTCCAATTCGTCACCGAGAAGATCCGGGGGCTCCCGGAGGTCGTCGACACCAGCACGCTGGTGCCCGAGTACTCGGTCACGAAGTTCCCGATCCAGCCGGCGCGGCCGCCCGCGACTCCCGAATCCGGTTGACCGGGCGTTCTAGCCGGATCGGCCCGGCGCCGTGATCGGCAGCCGAACGCCCAGGGTCGCCGTCGGAGCATGGACGGGGGGCGCGCCTCCAGGGCCGTAGGCCGGTTGGACCGTCAAGGCGTGGTCCTTCATCCACGCCAGCCCTTCGACGTACGCCTGGAAGACCTCGAGGCTGGTGAATAGCGGCACTCCGAGCTCGACCGCCCGGCGCCGGAGGACGTACTCGTCCTCGAGCATCCGTTCGAGCTTCTCTTGGGACAGCGAGAGCGGCACGTTCAGCACGATCGAGACCTGGTGGTCCGTCAGCGCCTCCAGGATGTTCGGATGGCGGTCCGGTTCGCTGACCTTGTAGAGGACCTTCACGTCGGCGAATCCGGCCTGCGAGAGGTACGCCCCCGTGTCTTCGGTGGCGGCGAGGCCGAATCCGAGCGCGGCCAATCGCTCCACCGAGGGGAGCATCTCGGCCTTCAGGACGGGGCCTCCCACGGACACGAACGCCCGCCCACCGGTCCGGGGCGGTGCCCAGCCGGCGGCGAACAGACCGCGCATCAACGCGTCCGGGAAATTCGAGCCGAAGCAGGCGACCTCCCCGGTCGATTGCATCTCGACCCCGAGAAGCGGGTCCGCGCCCACCAACTGCAGGAACGAGAACTGCGGCACCTTCACGCCCCACCGGTCCGGTGGGGGTGGCGACCACCCCGTCTGCTGGAGGCGTCCTCCGAGGAGGGCCCGCGCCGCTTCATCGAGGAGCGGGAGGCCGGTGAATTTCGACAAGAAAGGGAGGGACCGGCTGGCCCGAAGGTTGAGCTCGATGATCTGGAACTGGCCGTCCTTCACGAGGTATTGGATATTGAAGGGCCCCCGGATCCGGAGCGCGCGGGCGATCTGCTCGGCCGCGCGGACGAGCTCCTCCTGGACCGCGACCGGAGTGCGCCGCGGGGGGATCGAGAAGATCGCGTCGCCCGAGTGAACGCCGGCTCGCTCGACATGCTCCAGCACTCCTCCCACGAGGATGTGCTCTCCGTCCGCGATCGCATCGAGCTCGAGCTCGTCGGCGCCCTGGACGAACTTCGTCACGACGACCGGATGCTCGCGAGAGATCCGGAGCGCTTCGGCGAGGAAACGAGCCAGGTCCGGACGGCCCCAGATGACACGCATCGCTTCGCCGCTCAGCACGAACGACGGGCGGACGAGGACCGGATAGCCGACGTCGTCGGCGAAGGCGGAGGCCTCTTCCAGGGTGGTGAAGGCTCTCCACGCGGGCTGGGGAATCCCGAGCCGCTCGAGCAGCCGGGCGAATTGGGAACGGTCCTCGGCGTTCTCGATCGCCTCGGGCGAGGTGCCGAGGACGGGGAGGCCTGTTCGCTTGAGCCCCGGCGTCAGGTTCTGGGCCAGTTGACTTCCCACGCACGTAACGACGCCGCGGAAGTGCTCGAGGTCGAACAGGTCCTGGACGCGCTCCAGGGTGATCTCCTCGAAGTACAGCCGGTCCGACCGGTCGTAGTCGGTCGAGACCGTCTCCGGGTTCGAGTTGAGGATCGTCACCGACGGAATCCCGGCGGCCTTCAGGCCGGCGACCAGGTTCGTGGTCGACCAATCGAACTCGACGCTCGAGCCGATACGATAGGGCCCGGCGCCGAGCACCAGCACGCTGCCCGGGGGTGAGGGTGTCACGTCGTCGGCATCGGCCCGATACGTGACGTACAGGTAGTTCGTCCGCGCCGGCCACTCTCCGGCCAGCGTGTCGATCATTCGGACGTGAGGCCGGATTCCGAGATGGATCCGACGTGCCCGGACGGCCGCCTCCGAATGATGCGTCGCTCGGCCGATCGCGCGATCCGAAAATCCGAGCTCTTTGGTCTGCTGGAGCAACGGACCCGGGAGAGGATGACCCTGGACACGGCGCAGGTTCGTGCTAGCACGAACAATTTCCGCGAGTTCGTCCACGAACCACGGATCGATGGCGGAGAGTCGGGCGATGTGCTCGGTGGACGCACCGGCCTGCAGCGCCTCCAGCACGCGGAAGAGGATCTCCGGCCCGGACTGCCGAAGCTCGGGATCGATCTCCGACAGGGGCCTCGCCGTATCGGGCGGCACGAGGTCGGCATTCGGGTCGCTCATCCGGACGGCCTTCTGGACGGCCTCGGGGAAGCTGGCGCCGACCCCCATGACCTCCCCCACGGACTTCATCGAGGGCCCGAGGCGCCGGTCGGCGCGGGCGAACTTGTCGAGGTCCCACCGGGGGAGCTTCACGACGAGGTAGTCGAGAGCGGGTTCGAAGCAGGCCGTCGTGACACCCGTGACCCGGTTCTTGAGCTCCGGCAAGGTGTACCCGAGGGCGAGCTTGGCCGCGACGTATGCGAGCGGATAGCCGGTTGCCTTGCTCGCGAGCGCACTGGACCGGGAGAGCCGCGCGTTGATCTCGATCGCGTAATATTCCTCGCTCTTCGGGTCGAGGGCGAACTGGATGTTGCACTCGCCCACGATGCCGACCTCCGTAGCGGCCCGAAGGGCGGCCTGGCGCAGGAGTTGGTACTCCGCGTCGTTGAGCGTCTGCGAGGGCGCGACGACGATGTTGTCGCCGGTGTGCACGCGCATGGCGAGCACGTTCTCCATATTGCACACCGTGAGGGTGTTCCCCTTCCGGTCGCGGACGATTTCGTACTCGATCTGCTTGAAGTCCCCGACGTATCGTTCGAGGAGGATCTGGCCGACCGGGCTGAGTCGAAGGCCCCGCTCGGCGATCCCCCGCACGCCGGCTCGGTCCATCGCGACCCCGCCGCCTTTCCCGCCGAGAGTGTACGCCACCCGGATCATGACGGGGAGGCCCAGCATGTCGGCGGCTTCGACCGCCTCCTCGACGGAGTAGACCGCCCGGCTGAGGCAGGACCGGTACCTTCGCCCGGCCCATCGTCGTGACGAACCGCGCGCGGTCTTCCGTGTCCCGGATGCCCCTGAGCGGGGTTCCGAGCACACGGACTCCCATCCGACGGTACGCCCCGCGGTCGGCGAGCCGGATGCCGCAGTCGAGCGCCGTTTGTCCGCCAAAGCTGAGCATCATGCCGTCGGGTCGCTCGGCCTCGAGGATCGGCTCCACGAACTCCGGGAGAACCGGCTGCAGGTAGACCGCGCCGAGCTTCGGGGGGTCGGTTTGGAGGGTGGCGATGTTGGGGTTGACTACGACGGCGTAGATCTGTTCCTCTTCGAGGGCCCGGAGACACTGGCTTCCGGAGTAGTCGAATTCCCCCGCCTCGCCGATCTTGAGGGCCCCGGACCCGAGGACGATGACCTTCTCGAACCGGCGGCGACTCATCGCTTTCTCCGCTTGACCCGCTCCGTGAATCGATCGAAGACGAATCCCGCCTCCTGCGGCCCCGGGTGCCCTTCGGGGTGCCCCTGGAGCGCGAGGATCCGGCCGGTCCGGTCCCGCAATCCCTCCAACGTCCCGTCGTCCGGGTTGGTCGCCCACGGAAGCAGACCGGTCCCGCGCAGCGAGCCGGGCTCCACCGCGTACCCGTGATTCTCGCTCATGATGATCGCCCGACCATCGGGGAAGCAGACCGTCTTGTTCTGCCCCCGGTGTCCGTACTTGAGCTTGAACGTGCGTCCGCCCCGGGCGAGAGCCAGCAGCTGGTTACCGAGACAGATGCCGAGGACCGGGAGGTCGGACCTCGCGACGCGGCCAATCTCGGAGATCGTGCCTGTGAGTCGCCCAGGGTCGCCGGGTCCGTTCCCAACGACCAGCCCGTCTACCCGATGTCCGTCCCACTGCTCCGGCACCGTCGCGTCGTGCGGAAGACGAAGGACGCTCAGCTCGCGCCGGAGCAACGCCCGAACGATGCTGGCCTTGACGCCACAATCCAGGACGGCGACGAGCGGTGCGGAGGGATCCCCCAGCACCGTCGGGTGGCGCACCGATACCTGGGTCATGTAATCCTCGTCGGCGTAGCCCGGGGCCCGGTGAATCCGCTCGACGAGTTCCTCGTCCGAGAGCGTCGACGGACCCACATGGAGGGCGCCTCGCACGACGCCTTGGGATCGAAGATGTTCGGTCAGTCGCCGGGTATCGACCCCGGCGACCCGGGGATGCCCGAATCCTGCAACCACTCCTCCACACGACGTCGAGATTGCCAGTGGCTCGGGGCCGTGAGACCCCGAACGACCATGCCGCGGATCTGCAGCTCATTCGATTCGAGGTAGCGAGGCAGTCCCCACTCATCGCGCGCGGTGGTCGAGGGGACACCGTAATTCCCGATGAGCGGGTAGGTGAAGGTCAGAATCTGTCCGCGGAACGACGGGTCGGTCAGGGATTCCGGGTACCCGACCATGCCGGTCGTGAACACGACCTCGCCGACGACGGAGGTCGAAGCGCCAAAGCCGGCGCCATCGAACCGGGTCCCGTCCTCGAGAAATAACGTCCCCCGCCGGCGAGGCGATTTGGCCGTCGACCTCGCGCGCGTGGTGACCCAAAGTTGAACCACAAGGGGGGCCGTGATAAGTCTTGCTGGGACCGCGCCGAAATCTGGCCCGTGCCCCATCGCGACGGACCCCTAGAGGAGCCCGAGAGAACTTTCCGCAGCGACCCTCCCCCGTCAAATCCCCGCCGCGCTCTAGAGCGGGTCGATGCCCGGTTTCCCGCGTGTCCAGGAGTCCTACGACATCGTCATCGTCGGGGGCGGACACGCCGGGCTCCAGGCCGGCCTAAAGGCCGCCCTGCTCCACCTGTCGGCGATCGTGATCGACCGAGGTCCAAAGTATAGCCGCTCCTACTATTCCCCGCGGATGGACAACATTCCCGGATTTCCGGAAGGAATCTCCGGGCACGCACTCCTCGACCGGCAGATCACGGCGCTCCGCCAGCACGAGGACCGCGTGACCTACGTGACGCCCGCACATGTCACGGCGGCACGGAAGACGGAGACGGGCTTCGAGGTCGACTTCGAATGGCTGAAGCAGCGGCGCAAAGTGCGAGGTACATCGCTGATCTTGGCGCCCGGCGTGGTAGATCGAATCCCGGCCGTTGAGGGGAAGATCGACCCGATCTTTCCCTGGGCCAATCAAGGACTCGTCTACTTCTGCGAATTCTGCGACGGCCACGAACTGCCCGGAAAGACCGTGGCGGTTCTCGGAGCCACCCCCTACGCGGCGCACCTCGCCCTCGAGCTACGCCATTTCGGACCTGCATCTCTCGAGATTCTTAGTCACGGCGAGCCCTTCCTGGGCGAACTCTCGCCCTCCGAACGGGCTGAGCTCGAGGGGCAGTTGCGGACCGCCGGCATCCCCTGGTTCGAAGGCGTGATGGTCGGCTTCGATGGGATTCGAGAGAAGAATTTCACGGTCAAGTTCGCCGACGGAACGACGCGGACCTTCGACCGCGGTTTCTCCGGGCTGGGGTGGTACGACATGCACGGCCATCTCCCGCAGGCGCTCGGGGCCGCGTTCGATGCCGAGGGGTACGTCCAGACCGACGAGGACTGCCGGGTACTCTCGAAAGAGAGTGGGCAGCCGATTCCGGGACTCTACTGTGTCGGAGACCTTCGCTCGGGGTGGAACCAGATCCCGGAAGCCTGGGCGACGGCGGAACGCGCCGTGATCGACGTGTTCGCGCAGTCGGTCTAGCGCGCGCCGGGGGCTCCCGCGGGCGCCCGAGAGGGCGCGTGGACGGCAGGCGGCGGGGCTACGGTAACGCCGAAGAAACTCGCCAGTTCGGTGAGGTCCCGGGCTACCGCCGTGGCGCGGCCGGCCTTGAAGCGGTCGATGTCCACGAAGAGGGGGTCCTTCGGGGGGAGCATTACTCCGTAGAACTTCACCCGGGCGGCGATGGCGCATTCGCAATCGAGGAGCTGATCACCGACGAGCACCGCCCGGTCGGGCGGGATGCCCATGGTCTCCAGCAGGAGGCGCAACGCTTCGGGGGAGGGCTTGACCGGGCCGGGGGAGCTACGGCTTCGGAGGAAGGGGAAGCACGGCGCCAAACCGGTCTTGAGCAGGGCCGCGCGGGCGAAGTGGTCCGAGCTCCGGGTAAGTAGGCCGAGCCGGAACCCCTTCTCGGTGAGGCCCTTCAGGACCGGACCGGGCATTCGGCGTCGCTTTGGTCCGGGGGAGTGCCTCCATCTCGATATCGTCGATCGCTTCGTTGACCTCGTTCTCGAATCGGAAGATCTGACCCTCGGGCAGGTTCTCTTGGTGGAGGATGGCGGTCGCGTCCCGCAGGAGTCGATTCACGGTCTCCGTGATCGAGAGCCGTCCCGGAGGTACGCCGTACTTTTCTGCCAGTCGAACGACGGTCTTTCGCAATCGGGGAAAATCGTGCTGACTGTCAACGAGGGTTCCATCGAGGTCGAACACGATGCCGAGCGCGGGTTCGGTGAACGAGGGGGGTCGGACAGAGACGGTCATGGTAGTCTACCTGCAGGGGGAACCCGGCGCCCCCCAACCTAAGCATTTGGGTCCATCCGAAAGCGAGGGCCTTATAGGGCCTCGAGGGTCGCCGCCGGCGGCGGAGCTACCCTCGATGGATATCGTCATGGTCCGGCATGGGCCGGCCGCCGACCGCGACCCGTCCCGATGGCCCGATGACGAGTTGCGCCCGCTGACGCCCGACGGCATCCGGTCCACGCGCCGGGCCGCGAAGGGCCTCGCCAGTCTCCACCCGACGGTCGACAAGATCATCACCAGTCCGGCGGCCCGAGCGTACGCCACGGCGAAGATCTTCCGAGTAGTGTTGCAAGTGAAAGCGGAGCTGGAGAGCTGGGCGGAACTCGAGCCCGACGGAGCGCCCGGTCCTGTGCTGGAGCGGCTCCAGCGGCTGTCCCGGAGGCAGGGAATCGTCTTGGTGGGTCACGAGCCGACCCTGGGGGAGCTGCTCGGACTTTCGGTGACGGGCGAGTCCGTTCCGATCGCTCGATTCTCCAAGGCGGGCGCCGCCCAGATCACGTTTCCCGAGGAGCCCCGGCCGGGCGCGGCCGAGATCGATTGGGTCTTGACGCGGAAGCAGCTGGAACGGCTGGCCTAGGCGTCCCCGTTCGCCACCGACCCGAGGCCCGAGACCTCGGGCTCCGAGGTGAGTCGCGGGGACGCCTCGCCCCCGATCTCGATCCGTACTCGCTTGCCGAAGAGCGCGGCGACCAGCGCCTTCACGTCGCGGTGGACCTGGAAGGGCGTCCGGTTGGCGTCCACGCGCTGGAAGCCGTAGGTACGCGCCATCCAGTCGAACTCCTTCTTGAGCAGGGCCTGGTACGCGAAGAAGCTCTCGAAGCGGTCCCGCGAGAGAGAGAGGTCCATTCCGCTCTCCCAGTAATCGAGGGACCCGTACTTCGCGATGGCGCGATGGAGGAGGATCTCTGTCCGCGCGTCGAGAAAGACGATCAGGTCGGGCTCGAAGGCGAAGGCATAGAGCTCCTGCGCGTATTCCCGGGTTGCGCCGCGAACGATGGCCCGCGCCATGAGCGTGTAGGTGTACCGGTCCGCGAGGACCGTGCTCCCCGCTGCGAGCGCCGGAAGGATCTTGTTCTCGAGCTGGTCGGCGAAGTCCGCGGCGTAGAACAGCGCCATCGTCGTGGCGCCGAGGGTGTGCCCCCGCTTCGCGCGGTCGATCTGCTTGCTCACGAGCGTGGAGCGCCGGAGGCCGGTGTCGACGACCGGATGCCCCTGGATCTCGAGCCATTCGCGCAGCAGTTCGACCTCGGTCGTCCGACCCGACCCGTCGGCCCCTTCGACAACGATGAGGTGGCCCGGAAGGTCCCGCTTGGGGAGGTTCGGTATCCGGGTCCCGTAGGTCCTAACCATGGACGAGCGTCTCCACCTTGGGGAATCCGGCGAGGAGCGGCTTCACCTCGCCACGGACCCGGGCGAGCACCTGCTCGACCGGCTTCGCCGCGTCGATCGGCACGAGGTGGTCGGTCGTCACGAGCTTCTCGTAGCCCCGCCGGAGGGCGGATTGGAAGCGTTGGTAGCTCTCGAGGAGGTCGTCCGAGAGGTGGAGGTCCATGCCCGCCTCGTAGTACCGAGATCGGCTCGCGCGAGGCCAGCTTGCGGTCGAGTGACACCTGGACGGGGACCCGGAAGTAGAGCACCTTGTCCGGGGGCGGCGCGAACGAGTACATGCTTCGTACCCAATCGGGGTCGCAGCCGCGGGCGGCGTCCCGGACGTAGGCCGTGTAGCAGTACCGGTCGCAGACCACGAAGTAGCCGGCGCGGAGCGGGGGCAGGATCTGCCGTTCCAGCCGGTCCGCGAAGTCGGTGGCGTGGAGGAGGGCGAAGGTCGTCGGCGTCAGGAGGCCCTTCTTCTTCCCACGGCGGATCACATTCGATACCAGGTCGGAGGAGTTCCACTCCGTGAAGAACACCCGATACCCCCGGGACTGGAGCCATTTCACGAGGAGCCGGGCCTGCGTGGACTTGCCACTCCCGTCAAGCCCTTCCACGACGAGCAGGCGCCCTCGGACGCCGTGGTTTCCCGGAGCGGGCCCCACGAGCTCACTCATCGGGGGCCACCAACTCGAGCTCGAAGACCCGCTCGATCGGCTTGCGGAGTCGCTCCACGGCGCGGGGCGGAACCGACCCGCCTCCGTTGCGGTGGGGTTCGAGCCGTAGACGCTGCGAGCCGCGCGGAAGCGATAGGTTGAGCCGGGCGCCCTCGAGGGTCTCGGCGAAGTACGCCATCGTACCGAGCTGGCGGGCTACCTGGAGGTCGTCCGGGGTGAGGATCGCACGCCATGTCTTGGCCCATCCCTCGGGCATCTCATCCCCCTCATGAAGATACGCCACTAGGGAGGCGAGCACCGCGTCTCGGTCGGTCAGGCAGAGGTTGGCGAGGTTCCGGATCAGGTAGGCGGAGTGCTGAGAGTGGTGCCACGGGTCGATGACCGCTCCCGCGTCGTGCATCCAGGAGGCCACGGACAGCACGAGCCGGTCGTCGTCCGTCCATCCGTACCGCGGCTGGAGCCGGTCGAAGAGTGCGAGGGCCAATCGACGGACCTGCTCTCCATGGATCAGGGAGAACCCCATGGCCCGAGCCGCCGCGGTGACGGAACGAAACGCGAGCACTTCTTGCGAGGCCGGAACCGGAATGGCGAGCCGATCGACCGCGGCGCCCTCGCGGATGCCGTGGCCCGTGACGACCAGCTCGTCCTTGTCGGTCCGACGGAGGAGGCCGTCGACGACGATCAGTCCGGCAACGATGACGTCGGCGCGCGTCGCGCTGATACCGGGAATCTCCCGGCGTTGGGACGCCGACATCTCGAACAGGATTCCCTCGAGGACCTCGAGGTCCCGCCTATTCAGTCGATACCCGTGGACGCGCTGGACCGGATACTCCCGGAGCTCCATGGCCACGCGCGCGAGGCAGCGAATCGTTCCGCCGACGCCGAAGATGCGGAGCCGTTCCGAGGATCGGGGCAGGGACGTGGCCTCAAAGCGCTCCCGAACATACTCTTCCACGGCTTCGAGTTCCCGGCGCTTGGGGGGGTCATGTTCTAGAAACGCCTGGGTGAGCCGAAGGGCCCCGAGGGGCAGGGTGGTCGAGCGATCGAGATGGCCGTCCCGGGTCGATGCGACCTGGATCGATCCGCCCCCCAGGTCTGCGATCAGGTCCCGCTCGAGCTCCCAGGCCGAGGCCACGCCCAGGTAGCCGAGCCGGGCCTCTTCCTCGCCGCTGATGATCCGCATCAGGATGCCCGTTCGACGGGCGATCCGTTCGACGAACGCCGGCCCGTTCGGCGCGTCGCGCACCGCGCTCGTGGCGACGGCGATGGTCGGAGGATTTCCCATGACCGTCAGGTGCCGAGAGAATCGCGTGAGCGTCGCGAGGCCCCGCGCCATCGCGGCGGGCGAGAGGGACAGGTCGTCTCGAACGCCCTTACCGAGACGAGGGACCTCCCCCACTTCGTAGAGGGTCCGGAGGCCGCCTTCGCCGGTGACCTCGAAGATGGCCAACCGGGCGGTGTTGGACCCTAGGTCGATGACCGCGAGCTGACTGACCTCCCCCGGGCGGATGTCCGTGGTGACAAGAGGAGGCGTCACGGACATGTGGACGTTCCCCGCTCGCACTCTCCCTTTAGCTAAGAGCCTCGCGGACGAGTTCGAACCGCTCCCCCTCATGTCCGCTCCTTCCTCTCCGGACCGAGGGTGAGCCAGCTGAGGGCCTTTCGCGTCCGCTTGCGCTGCATCCGGGCAAGCACGCGGATCCGTTCGGTCTTGCGCGCCTTCCGCCACTGCCGCTCCCAGCGGTCGAGATTCTCGCTGGACGGCAGGGAAGCGATCCGCTCGGCGACCATGTCCATGTCGTGGAGTTGGCCCAAGGCTTTCTGAAGCTTGTCGAGGTCGGCGGGGACGTTATTCGCCGGGTGGCCGGTGACGCGCCCGACAAGGATGCGGTACCGCCCGGGCATTCCGCAAGGCGATGCGGAGGCGATGCATTCGTCGGGTGGAGGGCTTCCGCAGGCCCCGACGGAAGGCGCGAACGACCGTCGCGTGGCGCTGGCTCAGTGCGGTTTCCATATCATGGCGAAGCTGCGCCGGCCCGGGAACCGCGGCGCTCGAGACGTCCCGGATCACTGTCTGGAGGAGATGCTGGTCCAGCTCGGCGCGCGAATCGGCTCGGAGCAGTTCCCGCCCGACCTGCCCTTCGTGCCGGAGGCGGGTCTGGAGGCTCCGACCGAGCTTTCCACCCGCGTCTCCGCGCGAACGAAGGAGGATATCGATAGCGACATCGCGGTCCCGCACTTCCCCCACCAAATTGGCGAGCCGTTGGAGCCGGCGATCTGTCGGATCCTCCGCCGCGGCGGTCTTCGGGAGCGGTACCAGCAATCGATGGGTGACCCGGAGCTCTCGCAGGTCCCGATGGAGCCGGTGCAACGTTTCAGGGTCCGGCGCGCTCCGGTACGCGCAGGCCCGGAGACCGCTTTCGGCGCTCCGCGCGCTGCGTGCGATCTCCGCCCGGAGCGCCGTTGCCTCTCGGGCGGTCGGCTTGGAGTGGGGCATGCGCAGGCTCTCCTTCACCGCGCGGAGCGCGGGTGCTCGAGGGTCACGATCGTCTCACGGAGGGGGAAGCTCCGACGCTGTCCGGACCACCGCCGGCGGGCGAAATCCACCGACGCGATGCGGAACCCCACCTCAGCGCCGAGGCGCGCAGTCAAGAGGTCCCCGGGAACGTACGTGCCCGCGAGCAGGGAGTCTCCCACGACCAGATGGAAGCGTCCCCCCGGGCGAAGTGCGCGATACACCGCCGCGAGCACCGGCCGCAAGTCCAAGAAGTACCGCTTCACCACGCCATGGGCGTCGTCCCTACGGTAGCTTCGTTTCCGGCCCACATTGCTCCGGATTTGTTGGAGGATTTCGCGCAACCAAGCATCGTCGACATCGTCTGTAGCAAGGTGGGGTCGGATCGCTTCCCGGCCGAGGTTATCGCACGCCACCATCGCTTCCCGGAGCCGGCGCAGGTCCGCGTAACTGCGCGCGTAGCCGAGCCACGCCAGGTCGAGCTTGTAATTGTTGACGTAGTCCATTCCGTTCACATAGGGCGGGCTCGTGACGGCGAGGTCGACGGAGCCGGGAGGCAGGTCCAGCGTCCGGGCGTCGCGCTGCCAAACCTGACCCGGCGGACCCCAGTTGGAGCGACTCTCGTGGAGCGTACGGAGGTCCGCCGAGATATCGGAGATCGCGCGCGCGAACTCGGTCCACGGGTCCCGGAACTCATCGGCATCGGGCCGGCCGTACCCGAGGCAGGGGGACCGTCGGAGTCGGCTGACGGGGATCAGGGTCCGGCCGAAGGCCACCCGTGCGGCCTCTATGATCGCGGTGTCCCCCAGAGGGAGGGCGTCCCGCAGCCGGGTCAGGCGCGCGAGGACGGCCGGAAGGAACTGGCGAGAGGTCTCCCGAAGGAAGGGAGCGGGTCCGGGCGCCGGCTCCGGGCCTCCTGCAGGATTCGGTCGCCTAGCGCGGTCAGCCGTGCCGGGTCCGTCTCGAACCGGATCTTGACTCGGGCGGCGAGTGCGGCCGGAGGCATGAGCTCGAAGCCGAGGGCCCGGTGTCCGGCGCGTCGCGCCTCCACGAGTGTCGTCCCGCTTCCGGCGAACGGGTCCAGGACGGTCGAGCCGAGCGCGAGCCCCCCTTCCCGCCCGATGACGTCGGCCACGAATTCGGCGGAGTAGCCCTGGACGTAGGGCCACCACCGGTGAACGGGCAGGTCCGTGTTATCGGAGAACGTGATGCGGCCGGGGTAGGCCCCCAGGGCGACTCCGTGTTCGCGGGAGAATCGCTCGACATACTCCTCCGGATCCCGAAAATCCTTCCGTAGGTCGAGCTCGGCATAGTCGGCGAGGAGCCAGAGTCCACGTCCGATCCGGATGACCTGCCCGTGTTCGGCCAGCCGTTCGAGGAGGGCTGCGAGTTCCGGCTCCGGTTGGGAGAGTCGAGAAGAGAGCTGCCGGGTAGTCGAGCCAATCGGCCCGGTCTCGACTAACGCGCGGCGAAGGGCGACGGGAACCGATGCGGCCATCGGACCCGTCCGTTTCCGCCCGGGACTAGGAGGGAGGAGGGGCCGGCGTGGGTGACGCGGGGGTGGAAGGGGGACGTGCCTCCCCGTTCTGCCGCTTCACCTTGGCGGGTCGCTGCGCGGTAATCATGTAGATCACGTCGAGTCCGATGTTAACCGCGTGGTCCGCGAGCCGCTCGAAGTACCGATTGATCAGGATTAACTCGGCCCCGACCCGCGGCGACACGGATTGGTCGGTCATCTTCTCGACGAGCTCCTGGAACACCTCGTCGTGGAGCGCATCGATGGCATCGTCGGTTCGCACGATGTCCCGGACGGGGTCCGCTTGCCGCTGCGCGAAGGCGTTTACGGAGGTCTCGATCATCTGGATCGTCATGTCGGCCATCCGGGTCAGGTTCCCAATCTTGCCCAGGCTCTCCCGGCTCATGCCCCGGAGGCTCTCCGCGGCTTCGGCGATGTCCTTCGAGTACCGACCAATCCGGTCGAGGTCGGTCGTGATCTCCAGGGACGCGGTGATCGTCCGCAAATCGCTCGCGACGGGGGCGTAGAGTGCAATCAGCTCGATGCACGATTGTTCGACCTTCTGCTTGAGGCCGTAGATTTCTTGGTCGAGGGTGAAGACCTCCTCGGTGTCGCGCCGGTGGCCCTTCTCGAGCGACCGGGCGGCCTTGCGGATCGCGAGGACGGCCAGCTCGGCCATCGTCCGCATGTTCTCGTTGAGGTGCCCGAGGGCCCCCGACAGCGCTTTGCGTTCCACAGCGGTCGGCATTATCCAAACCTTCCTGTAATGTAGTTCTCGGTCAGCTTCTGGGCCGGCTGTTCGAAGAGTTTCTGTGTACGGTCGTACTCGATCAGCTCGCCAAGGTACATGAACGCCGTATATTCGGCGACGCGCGCCGCCTGCTGCATATTGTGCGTGACGATCACGAGGGTGTAGCTCTTCCTGAGGTCGAAGATTAGGTCCTCGATCTTCGCGGTTGCGATCGGGTCGAGCGCCGAGCAAGGCTCGTCCATGAGCAGGACCTCCGGTTCAATGGCAAGGGCCCGTGCGATGCAGAGCCGCTGCTGTTGACCTCCCGAGAGCCGGATGCCCGGGCCATACGGATCATCCTTGACCTCGTCCCAGAGGGCGGCCTGCTTCAGGCTTCGGGTGACAGCGGCGTCGAGGACCGCGCGCTTGCGGACTCCGTTCAGGCGCAGACCGGCGGCCACGTTGTCATAGATCGACATGGTCGGGAAGGGGTTCGGTTTCTGAAAAACCATGCCGATGCGGCGCCGGACCGAGACGGGGTCTTGCGAGTAGATGTCTTGCCCATCCAGCAGCACCCGCCCCTCAACCCGACTCCCGGGGGTCACCTCATGCATGCGGTTCAGGCAGCGGATGAGAGTTGACTTGCCGCAGCCCGATGGGCCGATGATCGCTGTGACCGAGTGTGCGGATACGGCCAGGGAGACGTCGGATAACGCCTGTTTGGAGCCATACCAGGCGTTGAGTTTCTCCACGCGCATCTTGGGCGACTCGTCCGGGATCGAGATCTCTACAGTACCTCCATCGACGACCATGGCTTACCCGAACTTCCTTCGGAGCGCAAGGCGGGCTCCGATGCTAATCGCCAACATCATGAAGATAAGCACAAGGGACATCCCCCACGCGGCCCCGATTTGGTTCGGCCACGGGCTGGTGCCGTAGTAGAAGATGAGCGGCCCCAGCGCTTCCGTGGGGTGCGTGAAACCCTGAAACCCGTGTGGGTTCCCGAAAGCCGTGATGAGGAGCGGCGCGGTTTCCCCGGCGGACCGCATGACCGCGAGAATCGCCCCGGTGATCAAAGCCGAGCGTCCGGTGCTCAGGACCACATGTAGGGTAGCTCGGTACCGGGGGATTCCTAGCGCGTAGGCGGCCTCTCGGAGGCTCGTCGGAACTAGCCGCAGCGCCTCCTCGGTCGTGCGCGTGACGACCGGGATCATGATGATTGCGAGGGCCACCGATCCTGTCAGGGCACTGAACACGATGCCGGGCGCGAACAAGTAGAATAATGAGTAAACGAACACCCCGACCACGATCGAGGGAAACCCGGTCATCACGTCGGAGAAGAAGCTGACCGGCCGTCCGACCCTCAGTCTGTCCCGCGCGCCATACTCGGACAGGTAGATTCCCGCAAGGATCCCGACGGGCATCGCGATGAGCGAAGATAGGCCGATGAGGACCAGCGAACCCGAGATCGCAGGCCAAACGCCCCCGTACGTGCAGCTGGGGTCCAGCTTGAAATCGCATGGGACTGTCTCCGGACCCGTCAGGAATGCGAGGCTTAGGACGCGGCCGCCGAGATTAGCTGCGGTGTACAAAATGCTCCCCAGGGGGATGAGCGCTACGATAACGCAGGCCAGCGCCACCCCGCTCATGATTCGGTTGACCCATCGGCGACGGGCGTCGCGGTCGAATTTCATTCAACCCGCCCCCCGGTCCCCCGTAGGAGGCGGGAAACCAGGGCCTGCGCGAAGACATTGATGATGAGCGTGATCAGTAGCAGCACCAACGCGGCCTCGATAATAGAGTCGATTTCGAGCGAGGCGGGGGACGCCGAGAAGAACTCGTTTGCAATGAGGCTCGCGATGGACTGTCCCTGGGAGAAAAGCGAGGTGGGGATGGCATCCCGGTTGCCTATGGTCATGGTGACTGCCATCGTCTCTCCGACGGCTCGGCCGAGTCCCAAAATGATGGCCGCTACGATTCCGACCCGTGAGTACGAGAGTACCGAGATGCGGGTCGTTTCCCAACGGGTCGCCCCGAGACTGAGAGCCGCCTCCCTCTGGTTTGAGGGCACCGCCCGCAGAGCCTCTCGAGAGATCGCCGAGATCGTCGGGATGATCATGATCGCGAGAATGACCCCGGAGGTGAGAACGTCGATTCCGTTGTGCGGGCCGGAGAAGATCGGAATGAGCGCGTTCACTGGGGCCAGCGCCGGGTCGACGGTCCCCGCCATGAACGGAACGAGGACGGCGATGCCCCACAGTCCGAACACGACGGAAGGAACGGCTGCGAGCAACTCGACCACGTATCCGAGGGGAGTAGCGAGCCAGTGGGGTGCGAGTTCGGAGAGAAATATCGCGATGAAGAGGCTGATCGGCACCGCGATGAGGAGGCCGATGGCCGAAGTGACTAAGGTGCCGTAGATGAACGGCAACGCACCGAAGATCTGGTGGGTAGGGTCCCACCGACTTCCGACGATGAATCCCCAGCCGAACCGGGCGAGCGAGAGCTTCGACGCTTCGAAGAGCACCACGATGAAGGTCGCAAGCAGGGCAAGAATGCCGATTGCGACGAAGGCTGTAAGAGAGTGGAAGAGGTTATCGATGAGTCGACTCGTCCGGCGTCGGGCAGGCTCTCGGCCGCTGGTCATCGTCGCCACCGAGAGCCCAGCCCTTTTCAGCTCAACTGCACGTGGGTACTGCGGACCCTCCGTACGTAATCGCGGCGATGGTCGTCTCATCGAGTGTCAGGACGCTCGCCGGGAGCACGACGTAGTCCACCGCCGGGGAGTAGGTTTGTCCCTCGGTGGCGTTCACCATCCAATGCAACCAATTGACGAGATCCTCCGCCTTCTGGAGGGTATACGGGTTCCCGGATCCGGCGTACGCCGTGTCGAGCGCGGTGTACACCATTACGTAGGTGAAGGTGACAATCGGGTAGTCACCCGCACCGTTCGCGTTGACCAGAGACACGTTGTACCAGCTCTGAGATCCCGCAGGGAGCGGGTTCCCGGCGTTCGCCGTGGGCGCGGCGTCGGCCAAGGCGGTCGTAGCCGCGGCTAGGGACGCCTTAACGAAGTGCGCCATCGGGTTCTCGACCGCTCCGATGGTGATGCCCGCGTTCAAGGCGTACACCAAGTCGACATAGCCGATGGAATAGCTGATGTCCTCGACGTCGCCCGCGACTCCCGAATTCCCTTTGCCGCCCGTTCCTACCGGCCATGTCGGTAGAGTGGTCTTTCCGTACTTCGTCGCCCACGTTGCGTTGTCATGGGACAGGAAGTCGGTGAAGGCGAAGCTGGTCCCGCTGCCATCGGACCGGTGCACCACGCTGATCGGTTGGTTAGGGAAGGTAATCCCCGGATTGATCGCCTGCAGTCCGCTGGTATTCCAGTTCGTTAGCAGCCCAAGATAGATTCCGGCGAGAATCGTACCCGTGAAGTTGATGGTCTGGGTGATGCCCGGGATGTGATAGATGATCGCTACCGCCCCAGCCGATTCGGGTATCTCCAGGACGCCGGGAATGGCGGCCCGTTGCGTCGAGTTCAACGGGGCGTCGCTCGCTCCGAAGTCGACCGTCTTGGCGGTGATCTGGCTGATCCCCGCGCTGCTCCCCACGGACTCGTAGTTGACGCTGCTGGTCTTGTAGGCAATCTCCCAGACATCCATCAGCGGTGCGACCAGAGTGGACCCGGCTCCGAGGAGATCCGCCGAAACGCATGCGTTCGCGGTGGTCTTCGTGCTCTTCGGGGTCAGGTACCCGGCGGCGTAGAGCCCGGCTACGATCACCACGATTACCACAATGACCGCGATGGCAGCGTAGAGTCCCGTACGGCTGGGTGCCTTGGTCTGGATTGTCTCGCTCGGTTGGTTTGGTGCGCTCATTCTTGTTCCTTCTCCTGTTTGCTCCTTCGATTCGGTGGCGAGTCAAGGGGGGGTCCCATCCGCACGGTTCCGCGCGAGCTCGCTCGCGGCGTCCTCGGGCGAGGGATCCGTCCCACGGACAATCCGGCCGTCACGGGCCGCGCCGGCGGCGCCTCGGTGAGCGAGACGACCGTGCTACGGTCGAGTCCCACCTCGGCGATGTCCTGTGCGTACGACACCGTTCGGTCAATCGATTGGAGAATCAAGCCGAGCGGCACGGCCGCCAGGGCGGATAGCCCGCTCGCGGGGCCTCGGGCGAAAAGGCTCTCGGTCAGAGTAGTGTAGGTGGCGTGGAGCGCCTCCCCGACGTCAATGACATCGTTGGCATGGCCCGCGTCCCGTTCCTCGGATGCGACGCGGAAGGCCGCCCGCAGTTGATCGAGAACCTGACCATGGAACTCAGAGAGAGGGCGGACGAGGCGCTCCGTGGGGGAGGTCTCCGCCCATCGAAGGCCTTGTTCCGCGATCTGGACGGCGTGGTCCCCTATCCGCTCGAGAGAGCGGACGAGCACGAGCGTCTGAAGAGGTCGGTCGATGGGGATTTCGCTCTCGGTTCCGGGGATAGCCCCGGCCAGGCGGAGGGCAAGGATTCGTTCGATAAGCCACGCGTGGCGGTCCACCTCATCGTCGCGGTGCTCCCATCGAACTCCGCGCCAGCGATCCGGCTCGGACCAAGTGCGCGCGGCTTCCTGTTGCAATGCGAGGACAATCTGGAACATCCGGCGGAGCAGCGCTCCGATATCGAGATCGGCTCCTCGTGAGACGTCCCGAAGGATCAGCACCTCCCGATCCTCTGACACGATTTCGGGCTGGAGCGTTCGGCGAGCGAACGTCTTGGCGACGGCAACGGTTTCCGGGCTGATGCCGCCCTTCTCGTGGACCACGAACTCGCGGGCACCCGCCAGATACGCGGCCACTAGGTCACGGAAGATGTGTTCCCGTGATCGGTCCGGCTGCACGAAGACCTCGACCGAGGCGTGGGCCGTCGTGGGGTCGCGGTCTTGGATGAGCAGCGACCCATCGGCGAGAGCCCGGAGGAACACGGTGCTGCCGACGACCAGATTCCGGGTGCCGACCCACTCCCGGGGGAGTGAAACGCCGATCGTCACGGTGCCCATGCGCTGGAGTCGCCGGGCAAGGCTCGTTCGGTCGTCGTCCTCGGCGAGCGAAGAGGGGGTCCACAGGCCGGTCCCCCTTGTCCGCGTGCTGCTCGTGCCATCCATCTGGGCCAACGAACGCGACCAGAATATATGTAGAGGATGAGCATAGAATATAGTCGAATATATTGACCTCCGGTTGTCAAGCTTTCTCACGCAGAGTCTATGGAGGGGTGTGGCGGCCTTCCCCGCCGCTCTTTGTCCTTCCGCGGGCACGGAATTCCGAGCGACCCGCTCCGCGGCGGACCACCGTGGGCCTTTTCCCCGCCCGGACCGTGGCCGCGCGACCACGATGCAGAAACTCACCGAGGCCGACATGGATGGCCTCCGATGGACCCGGACCGGCGAGCCTCATTCCTATCAGTTGAAGTCCGGTACCGGATCCCGTCGCGACCCTCCACTGGGAGAAGCCGGTGGAGACCCATGCCACCGCCGAGGCCGAAGGGGCGCACTGGACCCTGAAGCGGAGCGGATTCGTCTCCCCCATGGTCACGGTCCGGGACATCACGACCGGCACGGACCTCGCCTTGCTACACGTCCATCTCCGAAACAGCCTTCTGCAGGTTGCCGGCGGAGCCGCTTACCGGTGGACCCGCACCGGGTTCTGGATCCCCGCATGGGAGTTCCAGGACGCGGGCGGCAACGAGCTCGTGGACTTCGAGCCGGTCCGGGAGGGGTCGCGACTGGACGGTGGCCTCGTAGGAGTGAGCCCCGCCGGACGAGCCGACCCGAACCTGCTCCTTCTGCTGGTGCTCGGTTGGTACTTCATCGTGCAGTCCTGGATTGAAGACGACACCGTCGCGGCATCCCACGCCATCCTCGACACGGCCTCGCGCGTAATTCAGGACCCGAGTTGAGAGGGAGACGCACCCTCGACCGGTCCCGCCGCCATGTCCATGCGAGGAGGTGAGGAAGATGCAGCCCATCGCTGACGTGGCGGCCGAACTCGGGCTCCCTTCCGGCGATCTCCGACCCTATCGAGGAGAGGCGCTGAAAGTACCTGTGGCGTTGGTCCGATCCCTCGCTCAACGACCGTCGCGTGGCAAGATCGTGCTCGTGACCGCGATGACCCCGACGAAGTACGGAGAGGGAAAGACCGTCACCTCGATCGCGGTCGCGATGGCCTTGCGACGGGCCGGGCACCGGGCGGTGGTGTGCCTGAGACAGCCATCTCTCGGTCCGGTCTTCGGCATCAAGGGTGGGGCCGCGGGAGGAGGTCAGGCCACCGTCGAACCCGAGGAGACGATCAACCTCGGCCTCACGGGGGACCTGGACGCCATCGCGGCGGCCCACAATCTGATCGCGGCCATGTTCGAGAACCACCTGTTCCAGGGCAACCCGCTCGGGATTGACGGAGCGATCCGGCTCTGGCCACGGACCTTGGACGTCGAGGACCGGGCGCTCCGACAGGTCGTGACGAGCGCCCAGGGCGGTCCCCGGGAGCCTCCCCAGAAGGGAAGTTTCGTTATCACGGCCGCATCCGAAATCAGCGCCATCCTCGGGCTGGCGAAGGACTATGCCGACCTCCGGGATCGGATCGGCCGAATTCTCCTCGGGTTCCGAAAGACCGGGGAGCCCGTGCGGGTCAGTGACCTCAAGGCGACGGGGTCCGCCTGTGCGCTCTTGCGGTTTGCGCTCGAGCCCAACCTGCTCCAGGCCCGGGACGGTACTCCGGCGCTGATCCATGGCGGGCCGTTCGCCAACATCGCTCACGGAACCTGCAGCCGACTGTCGATCGAGCTGGGTCAGGCCACCTCGGACTACTGCGTCGTCGAAGCCGGGTTCGCCACCGACCTCGGCGCCGAGAAGTTCGTGGACATCGTCGGTCCGCTCACCGGGCTCGACGTGGCCGGAGCCGTCCTCGTCGCGACACTCCGGGGCCTCCGATGGCACGGTGGGGTTCCCGACGAGCAGCTCGGTTCGCCGGACCCGGCGGCCGTCAGCCGGGGCTTGGCGAACCTCGAACAGCACGTGGGGAACCTTCGAACCCTAGGCATCGAGCCCGTGGTCGTGGCGAATCGGTTCCCGGGAGACACCGACGGGGAACTCACCTTGCTGAAGCAGTTCTGCCAGGAGCGAGATCTGGCGTTCGCAGAATCGACGGCCTTCGTGGATGGAGCCGCCGGTGCGCAGGAGCTGGCGACCCGGGTCGTGGAGGTGTGCGCCCGAGGGGGGCACAGCAAACCGCTCTACGCGCCCGAGACTCCGATCGAGGAAACCCTCGACCGGATCGTTCGACAGATCTACGGGGGCGCGGGGGTCTCTCTATCCGCCGAGGCGACCGAAACCCTGGCAACGCTTCGACGGATCGGCGAGACGGGCGGTCCCGTCTGCGTCGCCAAGACCCCGTTGTCGCTCTCGGACGATCCGACCGTCCGCGGTCGGCCGACCGGCTTCATCCCCACGGTGCACCGGTTCACCCGGTCGGCCGGGGCCGGCTTCACGGTGGCCTACTTGGGAGAGATCCAGACGATGCCGGGTCTGCCCCGGCGACCGCTGGCGGAGCAGATCGACCTGACGTCCGAGGGCCGGGTAATAGGCCTTCTTTGAGGCTCCTTTAGGGAGTCTATACACGGAATTTCGTCCCGGCCCTCGGTGCCGGGCCTCCTCCCGACCTACCGGCTGCGACAGCAGGGCGGTCGATGACCCGACACCCCCGATTCCGGGCCCGGGAACAAATAGGTCCCATCAAGCGCGCTTGACGCAGGGACGGCGGCCCCTACGTTCCATGCGGTTCTTGTTCCACCGGGAGGGAATCCAGGTCCTCGGGTGGGACGAGCTTCTGGAACTCCGCCACCACGCCCCACCGTGGCCACCTCAGCTCGATGTAGTAGTCGAGGCTCCAGCGGCTGGGTCCATAGCCCGCGTTGAACAGGATCAGCGCGACAAACATGAGCGCGTAGACCACCCCGGTACCGATGTCGGTCGACCCCGGGCCGTACGGTCCCCCGAAACCTTCGGGCACGGCCCAGATCAGCAGGCTCATCAGGATCCCCCCGAGGTAGGCAATCTTTCGGAGGAATCCGAAGATCAGGCAGAACGCGAGGGCGAGCTCCAGGGTGCCCGTAGTGTAGACCCAGAACGCCGGCTGAGCGGCGGCCTGGCTGGCCCAGAAGGAGAACCACGGGTGCAGCCACGCCGGCTGGCCTTGCCCGGCGGTAGTCACCAGGCCAGAAAACTTCCCCACGAGTCCCGGGGAAAACTTCAGACCGCCGTCGATGAGCCAGACGAGACCGAGAATTACGCGGAAGGCGGTCTTGAGGGACTCAGAATGCTGGACCAGCCAGCTCTGCTCCACCTCCCGCTTGCGTACGAATTCGACCATGTCCGTCTCGAAGCAGAGGATTTCTTTCGCCGTTATTAGCGAGCGGGGTCAATGATCCTTGACCCGTCGCCCGCCGGCACTCTTCGGGGGGGGCGACGGGGGTGCAGGAGAGGGCGTCTGGTAGACGAAGGTTCGGGCCCCCTTCCCCGCGGCCACGTTCTCCATTTCGTGGAGAATCGTCACGGCGCTCTGGCCCTTCGGTGTCAGCCGATACTGCTCGTGCAGATGGACGATCAGGCCTTCGTCGATCAGCCGGTGCATGTGAAACGCCAGCTTGGGGGAATCGTCCAGCTCGGCCGCATGCATGGCCTCGCTGAAGCTCGCCGGCCCTTTGGTCAACCGGAACAGTACCCGCCGCCGGATCGGGCTGGAGAGCGCTTCAATCGCCGTCTGCACGGCCGGGGCGGTCACGGTGGTGCGCAGCGCCTCCGCCTGGGTCTGGGAGATCCGGGAGGGGTCCAGGCTGATCGCGAACGGGCCCCGGCCCTCCAGCCGCTGTCGAAGCTGATGAAGAATTGCGACGATGTCGTCGAGCCGGTGGTTCTCCAGCATGCGGTCTACCCGAGCGATGACGAGCCCTCCACCGGGATGGTGGAGCAGGAAGTCGTCGAGGGCGTGGGGCAGGTCCGAGGGCGATGTTCCGTCAAAGGCGAGGAACTCGAGGTCCTCGCCTCGGGGGGCGGGCGGAACGTCCGCGTACAGTATCGGGACCTTCCAGCGTCGGGTCAGGTCCCGTGCCAGTTCCGCGGCGGTGCCCGTTGGGAGGTGCGCGTCCTGAAAGCTCCGCTGCTCCTCAATCAGGTGCACGACCTGTTGGAGCTGGGTGCTCCGGAAGGGCTTGGCGATGTAGTCGAACGCTCCCTCCTTCATCGCCTCGACGGCGGTCGGGACGGTCGCGAAGCCGGTGACCATTACCGTAAAGATACCGGGCCAGCGCCGTCGGACCTCGGCGAGGAGCTCGAGGCCGCTCTGGCGCGGCATCTTGAGGTCGGTGAACAGGACATCGACGCTCTCGCTTTCCAGGAGCTCGAGGGCCCGCCGGACCGAAGGGGCCGCGAAGGTGGTGTGTCCCTCATCGGCGAGGAGGGTGGTCAGCTCCTCACGGAACAGCGGGTCGTCGTCGACCACGAGGATGCGCATCGCGGGGGGAAGCGGTTCTTGTTTTAACTCTGGGCGGTCGGTTCACAGCGGGACTGGAGGGCGGCGCCGCCGACGGCCGGGCCCCAGCCTTCGGCGAGACCAGCGGAAGACGGATGGTGAAGGTGGTCCCCTTTCCCAGGACGGTCTGCACCGAGAGCGTTCCCCCGTGGCTCGTCACGATGCCATGGCATATCGCGAGCCCAAGCCCGGTGCCCTTGCCATCCGTCTTGGTGGTGAAGAACGGTTCGAAGATGTGAGGCAGCACGGCATCGGGGATGCCGGGTCCGCTGTCGGTGATGGTGACCTCGACCCATTCCCCGGCGACCCGACTCTCGATCCGGATCTGCCCACGGTCGTCCATGGCATCGTAGGCGTTGCTGAGGATGTTCACGAAGACCTGGAGGATCTGGACCCGGTTGACCGGGATGTGCAGCCCCGGGGTATCCAGGGCGGCCACGACCTTGACATCGGGCGCCCGCTTACCCCGAACGAACTGGATTGCCTCCCCGATGAGCGGGGTCAACTCGGCCTGTTCGGTGACCGGGGAATGATACCGTCCGAAATCGAGCAGACCCGCGACGACCCGGGACGCCACGTCCACCTGGCTGATGACGCTCTGCGCCCGGGACGCGACCCAGTCCGACGGGGCGCGTCGCTGCAGCGACTCCGCGATGAGCATGATGTTCGCGAGAGGCGTGTTGAGCTCGTGCGCGACCCCGGCGGCGAGCTGTCCGAGGGACGCGAGACGCTCGGCCCGGATGCTCTGCAGCTGGAGCAGCTTGAGCTCGCTGAGGTCGGTAGCCACCCCCACGAAATAGGTCAATTCCCCTTGGGCGTTGCGCAGGCCGCTCACCTCGAGGACGACGGGGTGTTCCCGCCCGTTCCGGTCCACGTTGATGATCTCTCCCGCCCACTCGCCGCGCACGGGGTCGCTGATCGCCGCCCACATTTCGGTGAAGACATGACGCGGAGTCTTGGGACTCGAGATCAACCGGGGGCGCTGGCCGACGATCTCCTCCCGCCGATAGCCGTAGATCCGCTCGAATGCGGGGTTCACGTCGACATACACTCCGTCGCGGTCGGTGATCTCGATCGCGTTGCTGCTGTGGAGGAACGCCTGGTAGAACATCGCGGCCCGGCCGGCCTGATACGGGCCGGCTGTGACATCGCTGAAGAGCAGGATCACTTCTTGGACATCCCCGTCGGCCGCGAAGATGGGATGGAATTCCGCGTCGAGCAGGAGCTCCCTTCCGGCGCGGTTCTTGAACCGCGTGGCGCGGATGGAGCTGGCCTGACTTTCCCTCAGCGCCCTCTCGAGAGCCGGTTGGAGGCCTGCATCCGCGAACTCGGTGAGCTCGAGCAGGCTCGTGCTCAGCAGGCCCGGTCCACCCCCGAGGAGTTCGAGCATGGCTGCGTTGGCGGACCTGAGGCGGCCCTGGCGGTCCAGCACCGCGACGCCCATTGGCCGCTCAGGGTCAATGATAGTACCCACGAAGCGAGGCACGTTCCACATGCGGAAAGCTCGTGCGGAAGAGTCGGGGGGCCGGCCCCATAAGGCTGGAGTAAACCGGAACTCACCCTCGCGGGGCCCCGGTAGGAGGCCGCCCGCCGTTAGTCCGGCCTCGCTGCCGCGTGCCAGCGTACCGCAGCGCGCGGCCGGACGAAACCGAATAAGAGCCCGGAGTCTGGCCCACCCGGTCGTATCTGGGGGAAGGGGACTATGGCGAAGGCTGCGGGTCCATGGGGAGTTGCCGAAGCCTTCGAGGTCGACGGAGAGGCTTCCGTTCTCTACGCCCTTGACAAGATCCCCGGAGTCGACCCGGCGAAGCTAGCACGTCGACCGAAGACCGTTCGGATCTTGCTGGAGAACCTCCTTCGGCACTCGACCGGATCGGCGGAGGACGCGTCGCTTCTGCGCCGCCTCGCCAGTGGGGATAGAACAGGACCGGCGTCGGAGGTCCCGTTCCGGCCCGAGCGGATCTTGCTCCAGGACTTTACCGGGGTTCCGGTCCTGGTGGACCTGACGGGTCTGCGGTCCGCGGCTCTCCGCGGCCACGTCGACCCGGCCCGGGTGAATCCGAATGTTCCGGTCGACCTCGTGGTGGACCACTCGGTCCAGGTCGATAGCTATGGAAAATCCGGTTCTCTGCTGATAAACCTCGACCACGAGTACCAACGGAACTCCGAGCGATACGGACTCCTACGTTGGGCGCGGACGGCCTTTCGAGAATTCCGCGTGGTGCCTCCCGGCAACGGTATCGTTCACCAGGTCAACCTCGAGTACATCGCTTCCGTCGTGGCCCGTCGCGAGCGAAACGGCGTCGCGGAGGTCTTCCCGGACACCCTGATTGGTACGGATTCCCACACCACGATGGTGAACGGTCTCGGCGTACTGGGTTGGGGCGTCGGCGGCATCGAGGCCGAAGCCGCGATGCTCGGGGAGCCGTACTTCCTCTCGCTCCCCACCGTGGTGGGAGTCCGTTTGTCGGGCGAGCTGCCGTCGGGGGCGACCGCAACGGACCTCGTGCTGACCATCGCCCGGAAGCTGAGGGAACACGGCGTCGTCGACAAGTTTGTCGAATTCTACGGGCCGGGGCTCCGCCACCTCACGGTGCCCGACCGCGCCACGATCTCCAATATGTGTCCCGAGTACGGGGCGACCTCTGCCCTCTTTCCCATCGACGACGCGACGCTATCCTACCTCCGCGGCACCGGTCGGCCGGCGCGCCTGATCGCGCGGGTCGAGGCGTACGCGCGACGACAAGGCCTATGGAACGCGCCCCACAAGGTAGACCTCGAGTTCGACGAACGGCTCGAGCTGGACCTCGGGTCAATCGTGTCCACGGTTTCCGGCCCCGGAATCCCGAGGAAAGCGTTCCGCTCGCCCAGGCCCCGTCCTCCTTCCGCGCCGGGCTCGCGTCCTATCGGTCGACCCACCCGGCGCCCGCGGAGGCGCAGCTCGACTACCCGGCCGATGACCCGCTCCAAGCCGGCCCGATCGACGAGAGTCCGTCGACCGCTCCAGCGAACGGGCGGGTCCACGACGGGACGGTGGTGATCGCCGCCATCACGAGTTGCACCAACACCTCCAATCCTTCCGTTATGGTCGGCGCGGGATTGATCGCCCAGAAAGCTCACGCGAAGGGCCTCCACCCGCCGCCCTACGTGAAGACCTCCCTGGCGCCCGGCTCCAAGGTCGTGACCGACTACCTGGACCGGGCGGGGCTGACGCCGTCCCTCAACGCCCTCGGCTTCAATCTCGTGGGCTACGGTTGCACGACCTGCATCGGCAACGCGGGGCCCCTCCCCCCAGCGGTCGAAACGGCGGTTCGGGACGGCGACCTGTACGTCGCGGCGGTCCTCAGTGGGAACCGGAACTTCGAGGCCCGCATCCACAACCTCGTGCGGGCGAACTACCTCATGTCGCCGATGTTGGTCGTCGCCTACGCGCTCGCCGGCCGCATGGACATCGACCTGACCACGGAGCCGCTCGGGAAGGACCGCGAGGGCCGACCGGTCTTCCTGCGGGACCTCTGGCCCCCGCCCCAGGAGATCCAGGCGCTGGTCGAAAAGAGCCTCAACGCCGGCATGTACGTGGACGAGTACCGGAAGATCACGGTCGGCGACCCGCACTGGGAAGCGCTGCCGGACATCGAGGGGGCCGTCTATCCGTGGGACCCGGCGTCGACCTACCTCCGCGACCCGCCCTACTTCGACCTGCCCCCACCGCTCCTCCCGCAGGGAGACCGGCTGCTCGAGGGAGCCCGCGCCCTCGTCGTGCTCGGCGACCGGGTCTCCACGGATCACATCTCACCAGCCGGAAGATCCCGGCCGACGGCCCCGCCGGACGATACCTCCAGGACCATGGCGTGCTGCCCGCCGAGTTCAACACCTTTGGGACGCGCCGGGGAAACCACGAGGTCATGATCCGGGGGACCTTCGCCAATGTGCGGATCCAGAACGCCCTCGCCGCGCCGAAGGAGGGCGGCTGGACCCGCCATCTCCCGTCGGGCGACCTCCTTTCGGTGTACGACGCGGCCGAACGGTACCGGACCGAGAAGGTCCCGCTAGGTAGTGCTCGCCGGCGCCAGCTATGGACAGGGAAGCTCCCGCGATTGGGCCGCGAAGGGGCCGCGCCTGCTGGGCGTAGAGGCCGTCATCGCCCAGAGCTACGAGCGGATCCACCGGAGCAATCTCGTCGGCATGGGCGTGCTGCCCCTCGAGTTCCTCCCCGGGGAGAGCGCAAAGTCGCTACATCTGACCGGTCGCGAACGGTTCGCTCTCCGGATTCCCAAAGGGACCACGTTCGGCCCCCGTACAGAGATCGAGGTGGTCGCGACGGACGATGCCGCGGCGGAACGCCGGTTTCGGGCCCGCTGCCGGATCGACTCCGAGCCCGAGATGGCGTACTATCGGGCCGGCGGAATCCTCCCCTACGTTCTGAATCGGATGGCCAGAGCGCCGGGATCGTAGGATCCCGACGAGTCCGGCTCCTACGTCGAGACCGATACCACGCTCGCCGGAATAGAACCGGCACGCACCCGCGGAAGGAGGGACCCGGCCAATCCTCCAAATGTGAGGTGCAAGAGGGACACGAGCCCGATGAGCCCGGGGCTCAGGGCGACGCTCGTAGTCACCGCCAGCAGGACCAGGACGATTCCCGAGACGACGGCGCCGAAGACCAGACCGCTGGACCAGAGGGGGACCCGGGGCGCGACTCGGAAGTGCTCCCCCAGGAGGATGATCCCGGCAAACAGGAGGCCCAAGACGACCCCGTGGAGATAGTGGACTGGAAGCGAGAAGTCGGGTCCGAGGACCCCCGCGCCGGCCAAGGGGCCCCCGAACCCGAGTTCCAACTCCGGTACGAGCCGAGAGAGGGACACGCCAGCTCCCCCTTCCGCCACGATTCCCAGGAGGATCATACCCGAAGTGCCGAGGATGCCTCCGAACAAACCCCCGAGGAGGGTGCGGTTCCTACGTGTGGGAGACTCCCTCGGCAGCGCATCCACGGGTCCGTCGATACTCCCAGAAGCGGTTGTAGGCATGCCGGAGCAATCGGTTCACAGGGGGAGCTCTCTCGGCCACGGTCCGAGCCCCCTTCCCTCCGACCAGCCCGACCCATGCCGGCATGGCCTCGGGGCCGGTCCAGGTTTGACCGGACTCAACGATGTGAAAGTAGCTGTACCGTCGTTCGGGAGCCATCGTGGGAAACGTGCGGTCCGCTTCGGGGCCGTCGAGGGCGTACACCTCGAGACCGGAGCGAGAGAGTCCAGCGGTGAGCCGGGCCCAGAACGTGCAGGGCCCGCAGCTCGCATCGAAGAACATCCGCGAGCGGGAAGCGGTCACCACACTCGAGGAACCGGGAACCCATGGAAAGCCGTTATGGGGTGCTGCGGGACTGTCGCATGCCGCAGCTCGACAGGGCCCCTCGGGAGAAGATTTAGGCCCCGGGAACGCTGCCGACCTCGATGGCCGAGGACTGCATCTTCTGTCAGATGGCCCAGGATCGGTCGATGGTGCCGCATTGGATTGCCGAGTCGGAGCGGGCCTTGGCGTTCCTCGACATCCACCCGATCCGAACCGGACACTGTCTCGTGATACCCAAGTCTCACGCCGTCGACCTCGCCAGCATCACCGACGCAGATTGGACGGCAGTAGCCGGACTGTCCGCTCGGGTGCTGAACATTCTTCGACGAAGATTGGGAACGACCGGGGAGAACCTGTTCGTCGCGAGTGGGCCGGGCTCGGAGCAGAGCGTCCCTCACCTCCACGTTCACATCATCCCGCGCACGACGGGCGACGACCTGCACTGGAACGATTGGTGGGCCACCAAGGTCTTCACTCCGTCGGACGCGGACCTGGTCGCCCTCGCGAAGAAGATCCGGGGCTAAGGTCGGCGTCGGATCCCGCCCGCTACCCCGGGCGCTCCGGGGGATTCCGTCCGAGCCTTCATCAGTTCTAGGGGCTTCGTCCGCTGGATGTCGCGACGTGCGCCCGGTCCCAACTGGAAGGAGTGGCTACGTCGCTGGGACGAGCAGCAGCAAACGTACCTCCCCAACCGGGAATGGCGGTTCCGCGCCATGCTCGACGTGCTCGAGGCGACGGTCGGGCGCTCCGGCCGCATTCTCGACCTCGGATGTGGGCCGGGTTCTCTGAGCCTGCGGGTGCTGCAGCGCTTTCCTCGCGTCCGCGTCGTCGCGGTCGATTACGATCCCGTGGTGCTCCGGATCGGACAGGGGGCCTTGGGATCGTACGGCGGCCGGCTGACCTGGGTGGATACCAAGATCGGGAGTCCCGATTGGGTCGACCAATTGCCCGCCGGCAGGTACGACGCCGCGGTGAGCACAACGGCCCTTCATTGGTTGCCGCCGGGGAGCTTGCGGCGCGTGTACCGGGATCTTGGCGCACTGATTCGGTCCAACGGGGTCGTCCTCAATGGAGACCGGTTGCCATGGGGACCCGAGGAGCCGCGCCTCCAACGCCTCGCCGGGCGGGTCCGTAAGGTTCGGGTGAGGAGGATGGAGCGGCGCCCCGACTGGGGGGTTTGGCGCCGGTGGTGGAAGGAGGCGGCCCGGGTTCCGGAGCTGGCTCCCAGCTTCGCGGAACATCGACGGCGTCAAGCCCAGCACCCGAAGGAAGCGGCCCTGCCGTTGAACGCCCAGGTCCGAGCGCTCCGCCGGGGCGGATTCCGGACGGTCGCTGTCGTCTGGCAGAACATCGAGGATCGGGTGCTATTCGCGCAGCGCTGAACGGAGTCGGGAGGAGATCATGCCACGGGGGCGAGGGGCGGTCACGCGGTTTGTCGTGATGGCGATGCTCCAGGCGGCACGAGCACAGACCCTCGGTCTGAAGCAAGAGTCTGCGTATTCGTGGGGACTGAACCGGGCCATCTTCTACGCCGCGGCGAAACGCGGGTTCCGGGGAACTCCCTCCACGCTGGAGGGGGCGCCGAAGGGAGAAGGGCAGCCGCTGCCACCGCGAGCAACTCGGGAGCCCTATTACCTCGGCGATGAAGAGGCGTACCGGGACCCCAAGTCCGAGACACTGCTCTTTACGATCGGAGACAAGGACCAGACCGGCGCGGACTTCCAAAAACAGATCGCCTCCCGCTTCGAGACCAAGGGGAATTTCCGCGCCGCCTGGGACGAGGCCGTGCGGGTCGTGAAGAGCTACGACCGCGCGACGCTGGAATCCCGGCAGCACTTCTTCCACGACGTGTACAAACCCCGCCGAGACGAGCTGTCTGAGATATGGAGCCGCGAATACGCTCCATCCGCGACCGCCGAGAGGCACTAGCTCCGCTCCGGATCCCAGCGGGGGGGACGGTCCCTGATTCCGAGTGGGCCGGGACGGATTCACACCGCCCGGCAGTTCGAATCCCGTATCAACCGGGGCTAGAGGACATGCAGGTGAACTTGAAACCTGCAAGAGGTGCCTTCGGGCAGCCCACCTATTTCTTGGGCCAGGCTCCAGGTGGTTGACTGATTGAGAAGAGGTTCCCGTCCGGGTCCTTGAATGTCGCAGCCGTCCCCCACGGGTAGTCGACGGGGGGTTGAGGAAACTCGACGCCTCGCGAGCTCAGCTCCTTGTGCGTCTTCCGGCAATCCGTAACGCGGAGGACGATGGGTGGGGCCTTCGCCGGCGACCAGTTCTTTGACCCCTCCTTCTGGGCCGGATCGGTTGCGGACCCGACCTCCCAGAGGGCCATCTCCAGATCCTGTCCCTTGGGGCCCACGGTGACCCAGCGATACCCCCCAGGCGGGGTAACATCGGTCTTCTTCTCGAATCCCACCTTCTCGGTGAAGAACTCGAGCGACCGCGTCTGATTAGTCACTACGAGCGTGATCTGCGAAATCTTGCCCTCCATGATCTCTCTCCTCTTGCGGTGGGGCTCTTCGGCCACCGAAATCCCGCAAACGCTCGCAACGTATGATACGTACTCCCGACCTCGGCGCAGGGGTTAGACTTGCTCCTCCAGGGGGCGCGGAGCGACTACCGTCGACCGTGGCGGGGCGAAGCCGCGCCGCTCCGGCGGTTCGAATACCAAATGGGCCGGGACGGATTCGAACCGCCGATCTCCGCGTTGTAAGCGCGACGTCATCACCGCTAGACTACCGGCCCTCGACGACCAGACGAGGTCCCCATCATGGAGATTTGGGTTGGCCTTTCCCCTCGTGACAACCCCCCGCCGGGCGTGCCGGCCAGGGCCGACCCTCTCCGCACGGAGCCAGAGATGTCGAAATCCGGCCGGCGTTCGCAGCAGGTTAAACCTCTAACATCGCATTTGATGTAGATTGAGCGCTCCGGAAGGGAGGAGGGCGACCATGCCAGCACCGGCAGCGGGGACGAAGGAAAAGCCGTGGCAGTTGAAGACTCCGACCGGACTGTCGGCGTTCCAGGCGTACAAGGACGAGACATCGAAACCGCCGGCGCTCGTCGTGACGGTCGGGAGCACTACCCTGCAGTATCAGTTGCGATGTCTAGGCGATCTCCACGCGATGCTGAAGAAGCATGGAGATTGGATGCCGCTCGGGAGCGCGGACGAACAAAAACCCGCCGCGGCGGGAACCGTCGAGGCCTGGGCCCGGTCGCCCGACAATCCCATCGGCGGCTGGTACGGAATGAAGAAGGGACTGCGCGGGCGATTCGGTAACTACGTGCCTCCGGTGATGGAGGCCCTCGGCCTCGCCGAGGTCGAGCACCTCCCCAAGAGCAACCGGATGCGGGCGAGGTAGGCGCAGCCGCGGCTAGGCCGGTCCGGCGCCGGAAGTGGTCCCGGATGAATGAACCCGGTGGCGCACTTTCACCGCCAAGCCGCGGGGCAACTCGATCATCAGCGACCCGGAGACGGCGGCCTCCCCGACGCCCAGGAGAGCGCCGGAGCGAACCAGCACGACGGCGTCCCCCGGCGCGATCGTGGGATCCGCGGAGCGGACTCCGGGGGTGAACAGGTCCCCGGTCAGGGCGACGCCGGGGTCAACCTCGACCCAGAGCGCGGAGGCCGGAAGTATCCGGGCTCCGCCCGCGACGGTCAGCTGGAACAGCCCCCGATCCTCCGCCCAGGTGGCCAGGTCCTTTCCCCGGCCATCGGTCAGCCGCTGGCTCCAGGGCCGGCCCTCCAAGCGGGTCGGCGGAGCGAACAGCAACTCACCGGCCGGCGATCTGAATTGGACCCGGGCGAGCGCCTCGAGCCCCTCCTTCGCCGCCGAGAGTGGTCCGATAGAGGGAGGGGCGGCGCCCACGTCGCTCTCGTCGAGAGCCGTCTTCAGAGCCTGCAGGGCGGCCGCACTCGTCGTGTGATCGTCCGTGAGGGTCCAGCGGGGATGGAGTCGCTCCGGCAACGCGTCCGCGAGGAAATGATACTCCGCGGGATCAAGATGCGCGATCACCTGCGTGTACGCGCCCTTCGCGAGGAAGACCTCGAGAGCACGTAGTACGGCGAGGCGCTCGTCCTCGTCCCACTCTCCCGTGACCGGAATGTCATAGTGACGAGCCGGGTAGACATCTTCGAGTTCCCGGGGAACCAGCCCCAACGGCGACGAGACCGAGACGACGTGCAGGAGCGGGGCATGCGGCCACGTTTCCCACGCCCGCGCGAACCGGCGGTGGCTTCGGGAAGTACGATACGGTTTCGTCCGGGAACAGGGCACGAGGAGTAGGACGCGTTTCGACGGGGGTGGGCGGTAGCGCTCGAGGACCCGGGAGAGGAAGCGCGCCACCTCCGGGCGACGGCGGGACTCGCGGAGCACGTACGTCCGCTTCGACTGAGAGACGACCGGGGTCCTCCCCGCCAGCAAGGGGGCCATGAGGCGATCGGCATACCGGAGCATCTCGGACAGGGCAGGTTCCGCGGTCAATCGCGCCTCCACGAGTTCACGGAGGCGCCCGTCCCGCACCGCCATCCGGACCTCCGCCATCTCTCGTGCGAAGGTAGCCTCCGTATGGTCCGCGAGAGAGCCTGCCGGGTCGGCCTGGCAGCTTGGGCATGTGCAGGCGTGTTCAGCTCGGGCGATGTCGGCCTGGACCGACCCGAGCGCCGGGTCGAAGTACGTGCCCTGCGCTGCGAGCCACAGTCCCTCGGTCGTGTCGACGAGGTCGACGCTGAGCCATGCGAGAAGGCTCAGGCGATGGGGCAACGCAACGCGAGGGGTCCACAGCAAAGGGAAACCCCCGAGCCGGGTTCGAATGTCGGTGAGGGCCCGAATGAACGATTCTCCGTCCTGCCAGAGCGCCCGCGCATTGCCGAGCACGACCAGCTCGGGGCGGTCACCGCGGAGCGCGGTCCACTCGGAATCGGAGAGTGGCCAGTGAAGGTACGCCACGCCGGGATGTACCGTCTCCCATAGTCCTGGCGTGCCCGAGATCTCCGGCATCGGGACAGGGAACCGCAAGGAAAGTTCGCCCTCGCCGCGTCGCAGCGTCAGTTCCCGATGGCCGATGGGAAGGTCCGCGCCCCGAAGGAGTTCCACTCGGGATCTAGGGCCGGATCCTTCGCGTACCGACGGCTCCGTCCGGCTCCAGAGGATCTCGGGCGTGTCGAAGTGGAGGGGGCCTATCTGGCCGGAACCGAGGAGCAGCGCCCCGGCTCCGACGGTCGTGGATCGGGTCACGGAACCTCCGCCGTGTGGAGAAGGTCCGGCAGAACGCGGCACGCGGCCCCTGAACGGCTCAGTCGCCGCTCCGTCCCGGCGCGATCTTTCGGGTTCGTCGGCCCGGGGTCGCGTCGGACGGGAAGAAGGCGCTCCAGGCCGCGATCATCGCCTCACGTCGTTCCGCACCGGCCTCGGAGCGGCCTCGTTTCCCGATGAGCGGGTCGTGGGTCTCCCGGACCTCATGGAGAAACGCTGCGGGATTCTCACTCGCTCGCTCGAACCCGTAGAGAATCAGTTGGCGCAAGAAGCTAGAGCGCCCCCGCCAGCCGATTCGCCGTCGAACGATCGGGTTCAGGTGGCGCTTCGCCAGTCGCCAGACCTCGTTGGTGGTCTTGTAGTCCCGCGCCGAGAGGCCGATCATTACCTGCGGCATGACGAGATGCGAGCGCTCCCCGGGATAAGTGGTTATTTCCTGAATCCACGGACCGGACCACTGAATTGTATCATTCCGAGCCACGGAACAAATAGGGAGTAACGAAATATCTAGAACCGGAGGCCCGGAACCGCCAGGCTCATGGCGACCCCCGCCAGGAACATCAGCGCGAGCACGAAGTGGCGTTCGAAGGGAACGCGTACTCGATCCAGATACCGAGAGAGCGTGAGGTCGGAGTACGCGACGAGTCCCACCATCCCGGCCAAGGCCACCCAGAACGGAAGGCCGTAGTGCTCCAGTTCACCGAACAGTCCGAACAGCAACAAGGCTACGGCGTGGAGCGCGGCGACGAGGCCGAGGCTGGCGCGTGCACCCACGCTACGGGGAAGCGAGTAGAGCCCGAGGTTCTGGTCCGTGGAGAGGTCGCCGAGACTATGGATCGTTTCGAACGCAGTTCCCCAGGCCAGGATGGCAAATACTGCCACCACGGCCACGACCGGCAGGGTCCCGGTTACGGCAATGAACACCCCGGCGGGGACGAGGGTCTGCACGAGACCCAAAAACACAGTGGTGAACGACGTATACCGTTTCGTGTAGCTGTACCCGAACACGAGCAGAAGGGCCACCGGAGCGAGCTCGACGGACAGGCGGTTGAGAAGGGCCGCGCACACGACGAGGACCGCGGCGCTCCCGACCGTCACGGCGAGAGCGAATCCGGGCGAGAGTCGCCCGGTCACGAGGGCTCGGTCCTGGGTCCGCGGGTTGAGCGCGTCCAGCCTCCGGTCCGTCCACCGGTTGAAGGCGTGTCCGGTGGTGCGGGCCGCCAACAGCGCGACCACCACGAGCACAATGGTCTGCCAGCGGGGTAGGCCGTGGGCCGCCGCCAGCAGGAACGCTAGCCCGAACGGCAGGTTGAGGCCGACATTCTGGATCTCGAGGAATCGTCCGAGCTCGCGCGCCCAGCCGGACGGCGATGGAGGCGAGGCGCTCACGGGGTTCGAGCGTCGCGAAGGAACGACAGCGCCGGCACCCGAGCGACGAGTTGGTCGATCCGGGCCACCACGCTCGGGTCCATCCGGATCTCGTTGGGCCACGGACGCGGGAAGTTCTCGTCCGGCCGCTTCCGGGTGGCATCGATCCCGATCTTGCCGCCCAGGTTCGGGACAGGGTTCGAGATCGAGAGCTGGTCGACCGGTCCGTGGACCAGTTCCAGGTCTCGCTCCGGGTCCGCCTGCAGCCCGACTCGGTAGAGCACCTCGGAGAGGTCGTGGACGTTGACGTCCTCGTCGACCACGATCACGTACCGCGTGAACATCATCTGGCCGAGGCCCCAGAGCGCGTGCATCACCTTGCGCGCGTGGTACGGGTAGGCCTTCCGGATCGAGACGATCGCGACGTTGATGAACAAGCCCTCGGACGGGAGGTTCATGTCCACCAGTTCCGGAAGGACGAGTCGGACAATGGGAAGGAACAATCGCTCCACGGCCTTGCCAAGGACCGAATCCTCGGTCGGTGGTTTGCCGGTCACGGTGCCCAAGTAGACCGGGCGCCGGCGATGCGTGACGTGGGTCACGTGGAACACCGGAAACGGTTCCGCGGCGGAGTAGTAGCCCGTATGATCTCCGAACGGTCCCTCGACGTGGCGCTCCGAGGGGTCCACGTAACCTTCCAGGACGATCTCCGCCTGGGCGGGAACCTCGAGAGGGATGGTCCGGCACGGGACGAGCTCGAGGGGTTCTTCGCGCAGGAACCCTGCGAACACAAAGTTCGAAATCCCCTCCGGAACCGGGGCGAGGCCCGCGAGGACGGTGGCGGGGTCGGCCCCGAGGACAGCGGCCACCGGCATGGGCTCCCCCCGGGCGCACCATTTCCGGTAGTTGTTGGCCCCGACGCGGTGGATCTGGAAATGCATGCCGAGCGTGTCTGGACCGTACTGCTGCAGGCGGTAGATCCCGGTATGGCTCTCGCCGGTCTCCGGGTCTTTCGTGACGACGACGGGGAACGTGATCGTCCGGCCACCATCGCCGGGCCAGCACCGGAGGATCGGGAGCGAGTCCAGGAACACCTGGTCCGTTTCAACTTCTTGACAGGGCGCGGTATTGACCCGCTTAGGGGCCAGGGAGCGGAGGGTGTCCAGTATCTGGAGCGTGCCGCCGAGGTCCTTGAGCGCCCCCATCACACCGGCTGGCGGCCGGAGTCGTACGAGGCGGGCGATTCGATCCATGGGAACGTCCAGCGAATCGGCGCCCAGGGCCCGCGCGATCCGGCGGGGAGAGCCCAAAATGTTCATGGCGACGGGCATGGAACTTCCGGTCACGTTCTCGAACAGCAGCGCGGGGCCGTCCTTCCGGATCACCCGTTGCGTGATTTCGGTGATCTCGAGATCTCGGCTGACCGGTTCGCGGATGCGAAGGAGATCCCCTCGCGATTCGAGGTCGGTGAGGAAGTCTCCCAGCGCACGGAAGGCCATCGACCTTCGCTCAGCGCGACTCGTTATTTAAGAGACGGTCGGCGAGCCCGGCGGAAGGAGGGTTCATATGAGAACCCAGGCCATTGCCCGGCCGTTCCATGAAGACGATTTCTTTCGAGTTCAAAACGGAGGATCTCGAAGCGATCGGTCTGATCCCCCGCGGGTTCTTCTCGCGGTATGAGGAGGTCGAGCTCCTCGAGACGCTTCGACTGGAACGCGGATGGCGGCTCCAATTGCTTCGGGTCCGGCGGAGGGGACCCTTGCGGACGGCCTCCGAGCTGGCGCGCGAGTCCCAGCGCATCCGTCGGCTGTACGGACTCGAGAGCTTCGAGCTGGTGGAACGGCGCCCGAGGACTCGGGACTACATCCTGCTCGTCCGCCAACGGAACCCGGCGGAGATCGCTCGTCTCTTGACGGTCGCCGGCGGAGAGATCACTCCCGTCGCTCCCTTCCACGCGGACCCGAGCCACACGGTGGCGTCGTTCTACGGGGAGGACGTGGCCCTCCGTCGTGTGGTCGCGCGCCTCACTCGCGACGGCATGCCGTTCCAGGTGCTCCGGACCTCGGGCCGTCCCTACTGGGGCCCGGCCGGCACGGAGGACCTGACGGATCGGCAGCGCAGCATCGTCTCCCGGGCGTGGGCGCTCGGGTACTACGGGGTCCCGCGTCGGATCTCGCTGACCCGGCTCGCCCGACTTACGGGACAGAGCCCGCCCGCGCTGAGTAAGATGCTCCGGCGAGCCGAGGGTCGCCTCGTCGCCCGGTTCCTCGCCTCGAGCGAGGCGCCGAGAGCAATGCAGCCCGGCTCCGCCCTCGGTGCCTGAGGGCCCCGACGGATCTCCCTCAGTTGAGGGGCCGCAGGGCCCGACGGACGAGCAGGAGCGCGATCCCCACGAGCACGGCCGCCCAACCCAGCAGGCCGAGAAGGTAGATTCCCGGCGTATAGGGGTAGGCAGAGGATCCGAACAGGACCTCTCGAAGCACGTTCACGGCCAGAGAGACGGGGTTGTACTGCGAGACGTTCTGGAGCCAATGGGGCATCGCGCCCCACGGGTACAGGGCATCGGAGGTGAGCAGGACCGGCAGGTTGAGGAGGTTCACGGCGGCGAAGTACATCTGCGGGTTCTCAATCAGGATGCCGAAGGTCAGGAAGAGCGTCGCGAACATCAGCGAGAGAAGGACGATTGCGGCGACGATCCCGAGGGCTCCGAGGACCCCCACCGAGGCGGTGACCGTGAGTCCCGTGAGGCCGGGCACGTGCTTGAACAGGATAGCGAGGCCGAGCACGAAGAAGGCGAGGGCGATCGGCTGGGCCGACGCGGCGAGCAGGCGCGATCCGAAGACAGCCGTGGACGGCGCGGGGGTGCCCCGGACCCGCTTGAAGATCCCGAACAACTTGTCGAAGATCACATTCGCTCCGCTGAACAAAGTCGCGGTGACGGCAACGAAGCCCACCATCCCGGCGGCGAAGTACGAGTAGTAGTTCGGTGCCCCGCGGAAGTACGCCGCGAGGATCGCGAGCTTGACCGACTCCGGCGTCCCCGGGGCCAGGAACTGCGTCGGGTTGATGTTGAATCCTTGTCCGAACAGGAGGAGGTAGAGGAGCGGGAGCAGGAGCGATGTGAAGATCGCCTGGGGGTTCCGGGCGAGTTTGATGAACTCGCGGCGGGTCAAGGCGCCCAGCTCGCGCAGCATCAGCGTCGCCCCCGAAGCGGTTCTGCACCCGTTGGACCATCACGGCCCGGTCCGTGGCGGTAGGCCCTTCCTCCTCTCGGAATTCGCGACCGGTGAATTCAAGGAACACCTCGTCGAGGCTGGGCCGCTTGACCGTCACACCCGTGACGCCAGCGCCCGCACGGTCGCAGGCTTCCACGGCCACCGGCACGAACGGTTCCCCGCTGGCGCATTTGACCCGGTACGTCCCGTCCTGATTCTGCACGCTATGCACGCCGATCAACGGACGGAGAACCTCGGTCATGTCGGGGGCCCCGGGCGCCGTCTTGATCGTGACGATGTCACCGCCGAGACGGTCCTTGAGCTCGCTCGGAGAGCCCGTCGCGACGATCTTGCCGTGGTCGATGATCGCGAGCCGGTCGCACATCGTGTCGGCTTCGTCCAAGTAATGAGTGGTGACGAACACCGTGAGACCCTCCTCCTTCCGGAGTTTCTGGATGAATCCCCAGAAGCCGTTCCGGCCCTGCGGGTCAAGCCCGAGCGTCGGTTCGTCTAGGAACAGGATCTTCGGGTCGTGGACCAGGCCGACGGCCAGTTCGAGCCGTCGGCGCATCCCGCCTGAGTAGTTCTTCGCATACCGATCCGCCGCATCGGCGATTTGCATCTGCTCCAGCAGCGCCTCGGCTCGTCGTCGTCCTTCCGCGGCCGGTATGCCGTAGCACCCGGCGGCCACCTCGATGTTCTCCCGGCCGGTGAGGTCGCCATCCGCTGTGGATTCTTGGAAGATCACCCCGATCCGTCGCTTGACCGCCTCCGGGTCGTGGCTGACCTCGAGGCCGTCCACGACCGCGCTCCCCGAGGTAGGCCGAAGGCCGGCCGACAGCATCGAGACCGTCGTGGTCTTGCCCGCCCCGTTGGGCCCTAGAAATCCAAAGATCTCCCCGCGGTTCACCTGGAAGGAGACGCCGTCGACCGCGCGCACCGTTCCGTTGTAGACCTTGACCAGGTTCTCGGCCTGAATCGCTTGCGTTGTCTGCATGGATTGTCTCCTAGTTCCTCAGTTTTCGAAGTCGTTCGGCGACCGCATCGAGGTCCGCCTGAATCGGGTCCGTCGCGTTCGGCTGCGAGCGTCGGAGGTCTTCAAGGTACGCGGTGAGTCCCGAAAGCTCCTGAAGGATCTCCTGCGGGGTCCTCGGGCCGCCTCCCATCCTCCACCCCCAGGGCCAGTACCTCCGAGTCGGCGGTGCTCACCAACTCGTAGCGGCTGTCGGGGCGCTTACGGATCGTGCCGTCCTTGACCATCTCTTCGAGCAGCGGGTAGACCGACCCGGGCGAGGGCCGCCACCATCCGTGGGTCATGACCTCCATGTCCTCCGTGATCTCGGCGCCGTTCCTCGGCTGCCGCCGGAGGATGAGTACGACCCAGTTCCGAAGCCCTCGTTTCTTTCGACCCCACATGGCTCGTTTTTCCGATATCGGAATTCCGATTCATGTATTTGGGCTTAACGCACCTAACGATATCACGACTCGTTACCGGCTGGCGAGCCCTCCGAGGCAGCTCGGTTACCCGGTATGGGACTCTGCCGGATCTGGTCTCTCGGAGATCCTGCCTGCGCCCGGTTTAGGCAGGGCTCCTCCAAGAGGCTCCCAAACGCAGGGCCCCGTCCCCGCGCCGTTATCTTGCCGCTCCGTTCCGTCGCGTCATGCCCCGACCGCCGAAACCGAAAGTTGCTCCCCGTCGACGCGCTGCCGCGACGCGCCGGGTCCCAATCCACGCCGTCCTCGCAGAGCCCGTCGCGGGCATCGCACCTCCACCGCTCCCCTCGAAGGCCACCCTCGGTTCGGCCTGTTTCGACCTCCATGCCGCGGAACCGGTGACGCTGAAGTTCGGCTCGGTCACGCTCGTCCGGACCGGTCTCCGCTTGCGCGCCCCGCCCGGTACCTTCCTGGAGGTGAGACCGCGGAGCGGTCTCAGCAGCCGCGGGGTTCTGATGGTCAACGCGCCCGGCACGATCGATCGCGACTACGCGGGGGAGGTGAAGGTCCCGCTGACCTTCCTTTTCCCCGGGGAGTATCAGATCCAGAGCGGCGACCGTATCGGACAGGTCCGCGTCGCGAAGGAGTATCCGACCCGCTTCGAGACAGGAACGGTCCGGCCGAACACCGACCGGAAGGGTGGGTTCGGAAGCACCGGCCGCTAATCGTCCCTCGCGGACGGGGTAGGAGTTTCCCGCTCAGGGGGACGGGAGTTCGTCCAGCGTCGACTGAACGGTCGGTCGAGGAGGGGGCGCGAGGGGGCCTTTGCGGGACTGGGCTTCCACCTTTTCGAGCATCTCGTGCATCCGCTGCTCTTTGCGGCGGGCCGATAGGAAGGTTCCGACGTCCCGCGTGCCCGCGGTGATGAGGACGATCACCCGACCCGCCCGGAATCGGCCGGTTCTTCCCCGGCGCTGGATGGTCCGGACCTCGTCGGCCACCGGTTCGTAGAAGACCACCAGGTCGGTGGAGGGGATGTCCAGCCCCTCCTCCCCGACGGACGTGGCCACGAGGCAGTTAATCTCCCCGCTGCGGAATCGATCCAGGAGGTCGACCTGCTGTTTCTGGGACAGCCCGGTGTCGGTCCCGTGGGAGGCCTGGCCGACAAAGCGAGCCGCCCGGACCGGACTGTTCGGTTGGTGTCCGAACTGCTCTACCAGGGTATCGGCGGTCTGTCGGTAGTGCGCGAAGAGGATCACCCGGGCCGACGGGTTGCGCTCGATCTCCTTCGTCACGATGTCCACCGCCATCGCGAGCTTGGGATGTTCCACATCGAGGCTGCCGAGCTTGCGTTGTAGCTCGACAATGTCCGGATCGCTCAGGAACGTACGGTCGGAGGGTCGCACCCGGCCGTTCTTTTTCTCGCCGCGTCCACCCAGGTACTTTCGGAGCGCCTCGACGCCTTGCGTCTCCGCGAGGATGAGACCGTGCAGGGCCTTCATTGCGACCGCCTGGGCGGTGACCGCTTGCCAGACCCGACCGTCCGGTGTTTCCCCCCGCTTGCGGGTCGCCGAGATTTCCCGTCGGAGGGTGAAGCCCACCGCAAGCAGTTCCCGTCGCCCGGCGTCCTGGCTCGGAAAGTATCCCATCCGGTGCAGGATCTCGGTCTGTCGTTGGACCACGCTTCGCAGGAGCACGGTGAGCTGGCGCACCTCGGCCGGGAGAGGGACTTCGACCGTCTCCACCTGGGTCCCGAAAATATAGGGCGCGACGTCGGCATCGGTCGCGCTCCGAAGTTCGAAGTGCTCGATCCCCAGGTTCGCCCAGACGGCTTGGACCCGGTCGAGCTTGGAGCCAGGCGACGCGGTCATGGCGAGCACGCGAGCGTCGGCGTCCCGGAGGGCCTGGCCGATCGCAACGTACGGGTAGTCGCCGACCGCCCGATGGGCCTCGTCGAAAATGACGAGAGAGAACGTCGAGAGCGGGAAGCTGCCCTGGGCCAAGTCGTTGGCGATCACCTGGGGAGTCGCCACGACGACCTGAGGAGGGGAGAGCAGAGTCTGGCGCCGTTCCGGCGAGATCTCGCCCGTGAGCACGAGGGGCGGGGGACAGAACAGAGTCTGGGCGACGCTCCGCGCATGCTGCGCGACCAGCGGCTTGGTCGGGGCCATCAGGAGGATCGACCGGGTGGGATCTCTCAGGAGGTACTCCGCCGCTACGCGGAGTGCGATCGCCGTCTTTCCGAGTCCGGTTGGGAGCACCACGAGCGTATTCGCCCGGATTGCCGCGTCGGCGATGGAGGCCTGATATGCCCTCTCCTCCAGCACGTCAGGCCGGATTCGAGGATGCGAGACGGTCGGCATCGCGTCGGACCTACTCGTCGACCGAGCGGCCGCCGCTTAATTAGACGGCGGCCTCGGCGAGGGGATGCTCTCGGTCGTGTGGACGGTGCTGCTCGTCACGTACGCGGTGCTCGTCCTCGTCGTTCAAGGCGTTCCCCTCTACCTGGCCGTCCAGATGCCCCACCTGCTGGGGCCCCGTGGACCGGCCCCGGCCGCTCCCACTCCCTTCGTGTCCGTGATCGTTCCTGCGCGGAATGAGGAGGACGACCTCGGCGCGTGTCTGGACGGCCTCCTTTTCCAGACCTACCCCTCGCTTGAGGTCCTGGTCGTCGATGGCGGCTCGACAGATGGAACCCGCAAGGTGGCGCAAGCCCGGGAACCTCGCGTCACCCTGATCGACGAACCTCCCCTTCCGGAAGGATGGGTCGGAAAAAGCTGGGCCTGTTGGAACGGAGCCGAACGAGCCCGAGGCGAGTTCCTGCTGTTCACCGATGCGGACGTGCGTCCGAGTCCGGAGGCGGTCTGGACGGCCGTGGAATGGGCCCAACGTGACCGGGCCGATCTCGTCACCTTCGGGAGCCGGATCGAGATGGTGGGGGTCTGGGAAAAGATCGTTTTGCCGTTCTACATCCAGATGGTGCTGACCTACTTCCGAACCCCCCGCGTGAACCGAGCGGATTCAAAGGCGGCGATGGCCAACGGCCAATTCCTTCTGGTTCGCAAGAGCGCCTACGAGGAAGTCGGCGGGCACCGAGCGATCCACGATCGCATCCTCGAGGACGTGGCGCTCGCCCAGCGGTTCCGCGCCGCGGGGAAGGTCCTCCGGGTGGCGTGGACGCCGGAGCTCGTCACCACGAGAATGTACCGTACGCCTCGGGACATGTACGAGGGGATTCTGAAGACCGTCTCCGGGGTCCGCTTTTCCGCGGCCCGGCAGGTGGGCTTCGCCGTGGCCCTGGTGGGGTTCTACTGGCTCCCGTTGACCCTCCTTCCGATGGGGCTCCAGACCGGCTCCATCTGGGTGACTGCGTTCGGGTCGTTCCTCTGGGTCGCTCTGTTCGGGAAGCACGTGGCGTTCAACCGAGCCGCCAAAGCGTCGGCCGCCTACGGGCTTCTTTTTCCGGTCGCGGCCGGGTACTATCTTGTGTTGGTGTTAGTGGCGCTCGGTCGAGGCCTCCGTGGCCGCCCCGTCCAGTGGAAGGGCCGGTCCTACCGGCTGGGAAACTGACCCTATCCCAGACGGGCAATGATTAAACCTGCCGACCCTCTAACAACTCGCTTCTCATGTCGGCGGCTATCGACACTCCGTTCGGGTTGTTCATCGGCGGGCAGGAGATCCCCGCGAGCGACGGTCAGCGGGTCACGCTACTGAATCCGGCGACCAACAAGCCGCTCGCCGTTACCTCGGTCGGAGGCGTGGCCGACGCGCGTCACGCCCTCGAGGTAGCCGAGAGGGCTTTCCGGGAGTCCAGCTGGGCCGGCGGAGACGGCGCTCCGCGCACGAAGACGCTCTTCCGGCTGGCCCGGCTCCTCGAGGAACAGGCCGCAGTCTTCGCGGAACTCGAGACCCTGAACATGGGCAAGCCCCTTCGGGAGTCGAAGGGGGACATCGATTTCGTCGTACGGACGCTCGAGTACATGGCCGGGCTGGCCGACAAGATCGAGGGCGAGACGATCCCGATCCCCGGCGCTCGCTTCGACTACACGGTACGGGAGCCCCTCGGGGTTACGGTCCACATCGCGCCGTGGAACTATCCCCTGCTGCTCGCTGTCCGGTCGATGGCGCCGGCGCTCGCGGCCGGTAATGCCGTGGTGCTGAAGCCGGCGAGCTTGACGCCGCTCACCGCACTGCGGTTCGCCCGGCTGGCACACGAGGCCGGGGTACCGGACGGGATCCTGAACGTCGTGGTGGGGAACGGTCGCGAAGTCGGAGAGGCGCTCGTCACCGACGCCCGCGCGGCGTCGGTGTCGTTCACCGGCAGCAGCGACGTGGGTCGGCGGATCGCGGAACTGGCCGCCCCCCGGCTGATTCCTACCGTCCTGGAACTCGGCGGGAAGAGTCCCGTGGTCGTGTTTCCCGATGCCGACCTCGAACGAGCGGCGCGGGCGATCGCCACCGGGATATTCCAGAACTCGGGGCAGATGTGCTGGGCCGGCTCTCGCCTCGTCGTCGAGGCCGGTGTGGAGGCTCCCCTTCTAGAGAAACTCACGGCGGTCGCCCATGGACTGAAACTAGGCGCGGGCGTGGAGCCCGGTGTGACCATGGGGCCACTGGTTTCGAAGGACCAGATGGAACGGGTCTTGGGATTCGTCACCGAGGCACGAGAGGGCGGCGCTCGGATCTTCTTGGGCGGCGGCCGGCCGTCGTCCCCGGAACTCCAAGAGGGGAATTTTGTCGAGCCGACCGTCGTCACCGAAGTGGACCCGGAGGCTCGAATGGTCCGCGAGGAGATCTTCGGTCCCGTGTTGGCCGTCCAGCGCTTCGGAAATGCCGAGGAGGCGCTCCGGCTCGCGAACCAAACGAGGTACGGGTTGTTCGCCTCGATCTGGACACGCGACCTGGCCACGGCCCACGGGGTCGCTCGCCAGCTCGAGGCCGGAATCGTGACGATCAACGAACCCCCCATGACCTTCCCGCAGACTCCGTTCGGAGGGTACAAAGAGAGCGGCGTTGGCTTCGAGCAGGGCCGGGACGCTCCGCTCGTCTACACCCGCCGGAAGAACGTCATCGTGAACCTCGGCGCCGGCAAGGCGAAGAAGTAGACACGGCGGGCGCTCGGCTCCGTAGGTTGCCCGGCCACGCACAGACCCCGGTCCGAACGAAGTGGGGAAAAAGGGCGGGGGCCCGGTCCCTGCCCGGTCCACAATGGCGACCTCTGTGCCGGATGGCCGCTGGGGAAGCTGCGGGTTCTGCGGCGACGCCGTGCCGCCCGACGCCAAGATCTGCCCCACGTGCGGGAAGGAACAGGGAACGCCGGCCTACCGGGCGGCAGAGGCCCGCACCCGGCCGGCACACCGGCGAGCCGTGCTGCTTCGGTGGCTCCGCGTTCTAGTGGTAGTAGGGATCGTCGGCACGATCGGATGGGCGATCGTCTCGGCCGAGATCTCCGGACCCACCACGTACGCGGACCCACTGACCGGTTCCTGGACCTTTGCCGTGGCGCCCGGGGGGTGGCACATCCTCGCCGGGAACATCACTGGGGAAGACTACGTCACGGGCAACTTCAGCGTCGAGACGCCCGTCGCCGCGGAGGCCATGGTGTTCATCTACAACTCGACCGAGTTCGCGGCGTTCTACTCCCACCAGGCGGCCCAGGCCGCGGCGCCGCCGTACACGAACGTGAGCTCGGCCCGCATCGTTTTCGCGGCGCCGTACACGGACGAGTTCTATTTCGTCTTCGAGAATCCGTATGCGCCCGGCACGAACCTCACCGAGAGGATCTACGTTTCCACGACGTACGAGACGAACGTCGTGCTCGGGTAGGTCCCGAGCGGCGTTATTCGGCGGCCGGCACGTCGGGGAGCCGCGAGAGGAACTCCGCCGGCACCGCGTCCACAAGGAAGACCGTCTTTCCGGCCCGCTTGATGACCACGCCGCCGTCCTGGGCCTTTTTCGTGTCCACGGCGAGGAGAACCGGGTTCGGGGTGCGGACGGTACCGGCCGACCGGGCGTCCTCGGCCGTCTTCGATAGGTGGACCTTCTTCCGGTCCGAGGGCTTCAGCCCGACCTCGAGCACGATGGCGGCTTCCTCGGCGGTCACCGGGAAGAACAGCTGTTCTGGGATGTGGTCTGTCGGGAGGTCGAGGTCGACGTCGAGGGTGTGCCCGTACGTGGCCCGGATGCGGTCATCCTTGACCTCGTACCGTCCCTTGGCATCGGTCTCGGCGATCGCGACGATGTGGTGGACGCGGAGCCACCGGTACCCCCGGTGCTGGTTCGAGATGTTCCGGACCAGTTGCGGCAGGGCGATCCATCCGTGGGGGTCCATCTGAAGGCCGTACTTCTCGGGGAAGTGGCGAAGGACGCCCGTGACCACCCGGCCCAGATGGTCGAGCTCGCGATCGTCCATGAGGAACCGACCCGACTGGCCGCAGACGGGGCAGGTATCGCCCCGGAAGTAGCCGTGCTGTTCGCACTCCTTGAGCATGGGTGAACGGGAGGGGATCAGGCCTTGATCTTGTCGGCCTTCTTCTCGAAGGCCGTGAGGGTGTCGCCGTAGCCGTCGGCGAGCTCTTTGAGGACGCGCTTGAGAACCTGCTGGGGCTTCTCGCCCTTGGTCTTGAGATAGAGCGTGGGCTTGTCGAGGATCGGGTGGCCCAGGAAGTAGCGCGCCTCGACGACCTTCTCCTCGGCTTGGAGGGCTTCGACGAGCGGGATCAGGAGCGTCTCCTCCCCTTTCGGGAGCTCGATCCGGAGCGTGTCGTGCTCCTTCTCGACGACCTTGATCTCCATCGACTGAACCGGACGCGACCACAGGCGTCCGGTTCTTAAGCGTGGCGGGGAAGTAGGTTCCCCGGCGAGAACCGGACGCTCTAGCATCACGTCCCCGACGGCAAGCGTATATGCCGGATTCGGTCCCGGCCCGACCGAGGTATTCCTGGTGCGAGCCCTGGTGGTCGGGGGAGGAGGCCGGGAGCACGCGATTGCGCTCGAACTCCATCGAGCCGAGGCCGAGGTGGTCGCCGCGACCCCGAACGCGAACCCGGGCATCGAACGGCTATCACCGGCAACCCTTCGAACCGACCTCCTCGACACCAGTCCCATCGTCGCGTTCGCGCTCCGACAGCAGGTCCAGCTCGCCGTGATCGGTCCGGAAGCGCCTTTGGCCAACGGCCTGGCGGACGCGCTTCGGGCCGCTGGCATTCCCGTCGTCGGCCCAGATCGGGCGGCGGCCCGGATCGAGTGGTCCAAGCGGTTTTGCCGGGAGCTTCTCGCGAAGCGGGGAGTGCCAGGGAACCCGAAGTTCCGATCGGTGACGGACCTCTCCGAACTCAAGAGCGCGGTCGCGAGTTTTACCGGTCCCTTTGTTGTCAAACCGTCCGGCCTCACGGCCGGAAAGGGAGTCTGGGTGCAAGGGTCAGACTTCCAGACCGCCGTCGAAGGCGAGGCGTACGCCGAGGGACTGCTGGCCTCGCCATCCGGCCAAGACGGGCTCCTCATCGAGGAGAAGCTCGAGGGGGAGGAGTTCAGCCAGATGGCCTTCGTCACAGATTCCGGCATCTACCCGATGCCGGCGGTCCAGGATTACAAGCGGGCCCTGGAGGGCAACAAGGGCGGGAACACCGGAGGGATGGGTTCGTACTCCCAGCGCGACCACTTACTCCCGTTCCTTTCGGCCGCCCAGCGGGACCGGGCACTCGACATCCTGCGGCAGGCCGTAGCGGCGCTGCGTGCCGAGGGACTCGCTTACCGGGGGATTCTGTACGGCGGCTTCATGCTCACAACGGAAGGCCCCAAGCTCCTCGAGTTCAACGCTCGATTCGGCGATCCCGAGGCCTTGAATGTGCTCTCGCTCTACGAGCCCGGCGACTTTGCCGAGCTGATGCTCGGCGTCGCGACCGGCCGAGTGGATCCGGACTACGTTCGGTTCCGGCTCCGCGCGACCGTGGCGAAGTATGTAGTTCCCGTCGGCTACGGCAGCCAGCCCCAGGCCGGAGCGATCCTAGAGCTTGACGAGCCGTCCATCGAGGATGTGGGGGTCCGTCTCTACTTCGGGTCCGTCGAGGCGGCCGGGGCGGGTCGCGTGAAGCTGACCTCCTCACGGGGCGTCGCGCTCGTCGGCGACGCGAGCGCGATCCATGAAGCGCACCGGCGGGTCGAGTCGGCGTTCCCCTTCGTGAAGGGCTCGTACTACGTCCGGCACGAGCTCGGGAGCAAGGAGGACATCGCGGCCAAGGTCGACCACATGCGGAAACTATTCTCTCCGAACGCGAAACCGTCGCCGCTACCGCTGTCGGTGGCCGCCGCGGATGCGGCGCCGGAGAGTCACGGCACGGCCACTCAGATCCTCACGGAGTAGGGTCGGTCATCGCCGGGGCCGGGCCCAGGGGGTAATCGCTGCCCTCCATCACGGAGGGGGGCTCTCCGTTTGGTCCGCCTCAATGGGTCGGCGTTAGCTCGGCGGCCATCTTCAGCGCATCCTCGATGGAGACCGTGGGATAGATGTGGGAGGTCTGAGTCTGGAACATCCCGGATTTGATCAGAAGGTTCCGCACCGCTTCGTAGCTTGCGGCCCGGAGCACGAAAAAGAGCTTGTGATCCACCATGGGCGCCCCCATAAAGACCGGCTCCACCCCGAGAGACTTCGCGAGCGCCGGAAGCTTGCCGGCGGCTTCGCCCATCATCTTTCGCACCTTCGCGTTCGAGCTCGGGCATTCGTCGGGTACGTGGTCGGCGATCACTACGAAGTCCATGCGCGCCGCGTCGGCTTCGTCGATAAATACCTGCTGTCGGGGGAACGCGCCCTGGTCTCGGCGGGGAATCGGTCGCCCTCAGGTTCGTAAAAAGTCTAATAGCGTGGGGACCTCGACGGGCTCTCGTGTTCTGCCCGAAGTGTAAGCGCCTGATGCGGCCCGATAAGGCCGCGGGGGTATGGGTATGCGCCGCCTGCGGGACGAAGGTCCCGCTCGGCAAGGGCGCCGAGGTAGGCCGCTCGGCTCCGCAGGCGCGGACCGTCGAGGTCGTGGAGGAAAAGACGTCGGGGACGCTTCCTTCCGCCGACGAGCTCTGCCCGAAGTGCGGAAACACCAAGGCCTACTACGTGCTCCGTCAGACCCGGGGCGCCGATGAACCCGAGACGCGGATCTTTGAGTGCACGAAGTGCGGGCACAAATGGCGGGAGTACCAGTAGCGTTCGATCCGATCGAGCGGGTTCGGGCAAAGGATGCCGTGGGCCAGCGCGTTCGTTTGCGCGGATGGGTCCACCGCTCGCGATCGTCGGGCGGGCTCCTGTTCCTCACCTTGAGGGACCGGACGGGTACCGTCCCGGTCACGATCCGTAAGGACGCTGTGGGCGCGGAACGCTTCCAGTCGGCGGAACATGTTCAGCTCGAGGGCGCCGTCAGTGTCAGCGGCGTGGTGGCCGAAGATCCCCGAGCCCCCGGGGGCCGGGAAGTTCGCGCCGATCAGATCGAAGTCATTCACGCCGGCGAGCCGTTTCCGATCTTCAAGGACCAGACCGAGGAGTTCCTGCTGGACAAGCGGCACCTCGCGATTCGGAGTCAGGAGTTCGTCCAGATGTTTCGGCTGAAGGCGGCCTTCCTGGGCGCCTTACGGGAGTTCCTCGCCGAGGAGGATGTGCTCGAGGTCACGCCCCCGATCATCACCGGCAACGCGGCCGAAGGCGGTTCCGAGGCCTTCGAGTTCGAGTACTTTGGCAAGCCCGGGTACCTCGGGCAGACGGCGCAACTCTACCTCGAGGCGTTGCTGTTCCCCCACGAGCGAGTCTACGCGATCACGCCCTCGTTCCGCGCCGAGAAGTCCCGAACGCCGCGGCACTTGACCGAGTATACCCACCTCGAAGTGGAGCTCGCCTGGTGCGACCTCGAGGGGCTGCTTGATTTCACCGAACGGATGTTCGTCACCGTGTTCCATCGCCTCGCCGAGCGATGCCCCGGCGAGCTGAAGGCGCTCGGCCGAGACCCGGCCGAGCTCTCCCGTCTTACGGCTCCCTTCGACCGGATGTCCTACAAGGACGCTATCGAAAAGTTGAGCGCCCAAGGCTTGCCCGTGAAATGGGGAAGCGACCTGGGCACCGCCGAGGAGCGGGCGCTGACGCTCGAACGGAACTCGCCGATCTGGCTGACGCGCTTCCCCGTGGAGCTCAAGGCGTTCTACATGCTCCGTACGCCGGGGGACCCCACGACCGTGGAAGCCGCCGACCTGCTCGCCCCCGAGGGGTACGGCGAGATCGTCGGGGCGAGCTGCCGGGAGGTCGACATCGACCGGCTGACCGAGCGGATCCGGGCCGTCGGCGCGAACCTCGCGGACTACGATTGGTACCTCGACCTCCGCCGCCACGGGAGCATTCCGCATGCGGGATTCGGAACCGGGATCGAGCGGGTCCTGCGGTGGATCACCCGGCGCGAGCATATCCGGGACACGACGCCGTTTCCGCGGACACCGGCACGCCACACCCCGTGACGGGCCTGTACGCCGGAGGAAATCCTAAGAGATGGGGACCCATTGTCCGGTCGTAGTGGACCTTCTGAGGCTGCGTTCGTGACACCTCCCAGCTCTGCCGAACCCGCGCCGGAGGCCCGCGCCGATCCCGACCCCGCCCGGGGTGGTGATCGACCGGGTCTCTCACGAGGACATTCCAGAGATCTGCGCGCTCTACAAACGGGTCTGGGAGTCCCCTCACGAGGGAATCCCCGCCGAGTTCCTCAAGTCCGCGGTGCCGACTCCGCTCGAGTTCACCAGCCGCATGGAGGGGGTGACCTACTTCGTCGCGCGCGAGGGGAAACGCCTCCTGGGGATCGTCGGGTGCGCGTTCTCCGAAGGAAATTGTCGTCTCGTGGACCTGGCCGTCGACGTGGATGCCCGACGGAAGGGGATCGCGACGGCGCTCGTGCACACCGCCGTGGACTGGGCCGGGAAGAATCACGCCAACGCGGTCTGGGTTGACGCTCCGGACCGGTTCACCGAGGCGAAGGCGCTCTTTCACCATCTGGGCTTCAAGGAAGCCGGTGTGTTGCACCGGCACCGATGGAACGAGGACGTACGGTTCTTCGAGACGTTCCCCTGAGCCGGTTATGGCGCGCCGCGCGCCGCGGGCGTGTGCGAGGGACGGAACGTAGTGGAGCCGTGCAGCTGGAGCAACCGTCGCATCCGATGGAGGGCCTCCTCGCTGTGGCCCTGCGCGAAGAGACGCGCACCGCGGCCGAGCTCGGCGATCTCGACCTCCACGGGCGTTCCCTGCATCCGCTCGTCCTGCAGGAAGTCTCCGTACCGCGAGACGAACCCGGGCAATTCTCGCTGGACCTCCTCCATGGCCTGGGCGCGGAGGACGCGGAGTTGCTGTTTCAACGAGGCGAGCCGGCCGCTCCGGAGCTCACGCTCCAGTTCCTGGCCCAGCTCGTTAGGGTCGCTGGGCACCCGTAGGCCCACGCCGGCCATGTCGCGGAGCAGGGAGATCACGGACTCGAGGTCCTCGCGCGCGGTGTCGAGATGGCGTTCCTTGAGCGTGATCACCCGGTCCATCTGTTGGTAGGCCGTCAAGGCCCGACTGATGTCGCCGGTCTTGGCGAAGTGGAGCGCGTCCTCCATCTGATCCCGCTCGAGCCGGCTGTCCACCGCGTACGCCTCGAGGCGGGTGAGCCGGGTCCTGACGTCACGCTGCCACTCCTCGAGCGCGGAGAGGATCTGGTTCTGTGCGAGCCGCTCCACGCCGGTCAGGACGTCGGCCCACCGGTCATGGTCGGAGGAGCGACGTGCGGCCTCCTCGGCCCATCGGGGGAGGACCGGGAGGGTGATTCCGAGCGGCTCGACCAGCTCCGCCCACTGCTGGAGCTTCGAGAACCGACGGGCCAGGTCCGGCGCCACCGCCGGCTCCTTCGTTGCCGGGACGCTGCGGGCGCCCGAGGAGGGTTCTACCCGAACCGCGGACGGCGCCGGGCGTTCGGGGAGTGCGTCGAGGGCCGCCCCGCAGTGCGGGCAACGGGCGTCGGACGCGAGGATCCGCTCGTGGCAGGATGGACAGCGAAGGTCTTCGTCAGCCATGGGCGCACCTCGGAAAGGGAATGCAGGGGGTGAGATTTGAACTCACGAACTCCTACGAGACCAGGACCTCAACCTGGCGCCTTTGACCAAGCTGGGCCACCCCTGCGGGCCCCGCGGCGCGTACGGCTCTCCTGCCATAGCCTTTGTGCCCGGAAACAGGGTGGGCCTCGTCCCCCCTCCCTAGATAGAGATTCTCCAAAGACAAAACCCTTCTACTGGCGCCCGTTCGCCGTCGGCAATGTCCGCCAAGCGGCCGGCGGAGCCCTCCGGCGTCCCCGGACCGGCTACGGTGTATATCGGGCTCAAGCCCACGATGACCTACGTCTTCCAGGTCGTGGCGCAGCTCAATTCCGGGGCCGAGCCCGTGGTGGTCCGGGCCCGCGGGAACGCCATCGCGAAGGCCGTCGACGTCGTCGAGGTGGTTCGGCACCGGTTCCTGGAGGGCCAGGTCGACGTCGGTCGCATCGAGACCGGCACCGAGCGGCTCACGAACCGAGAGGGACGCGAAGCCAACGTCTCGGCGATATCGATCCCGCTCAGCCTGGTGGGCACGCGCCCGGCGGAACGGCCGACGGCGACCGCGTCGCTCCCCATGCCGGAGTGACGACCCGGCGGTCCACGACCCAGGTGGAGGCCCAGCGGTCTCCTAACCGTTGGCGCTCGGAGTCCCGCGCGACCTGGAGTCCTCCCAGGGCGAGGGCGAGCGCCACGGTCACGATGACGATCCCCAGTAGGAGCGCGCCGTTCAGCGCGAGGTCGATCCCGGACACGTTGAAGGAGGACCTACCGGACAGAAGGAGGAACAGGAGCGCTGGCGCGCCGAGTTCGCCAATCACGAAGATGGGCACCGCCTTCGGGGCTTCCCGGAGGAAGGACTGGAGCGTCGTCGGGCGGGCCCACGCGCGGTCGGTGACCGTTAGATGGAAAAGGAACTTTCCGACCGTGGTGCCGAACAGGGCGTCGCAGACGACGTAGTAGAGCACGCCGTACCCGACGTACCCGATGACCGCGAGGTTGAACGGGAGCCCGTTGAGGATCGCTTCGAGCCCCCCGGGCTGCGTGAAAGCGAGGAGGGTCCACAAGACCACGGCGGGCGCGGTGACCAGGAGCAGATCCACCACGGCGGCCCATCCTCTACGGCCGGCGGCGGCGAACCGGAGCCGAGAGAGGTCCCGTCCCAAGCGGACGAACTGGGTCGCCATGGCTAGACTTCGATACGCCTCCCGGGGAGTGGGGTTGGGTTCGTCCTTGGACGCGATGAGATTCCGATAGTCGTGGACCACATAGGGCGCGACCGGGAGCCCATCCCAGGCGGCGGCCAGTTGTTCCGGGGCGGGCAGCCGGTAAATCGACCGCACCCGATCGGTGGCTCCTTGGCTCGCCGTGACCGAGTCTTGCATGACCCCCGCGGGGTCGCCCTTCGCAAGGCGTCCCGCCGCGGAGCGCAGGGCTTGATACGGCGAGGGTGGCGCGGGGGCGGAAACAGAGGAATCGGCGGGAGCCCCCCGGAAGCGAAGGAAGATGACCAGTAGGCCGACCCCAACGGCCATCAGGCCGGAGAGGTAGACGAGGTCCTGGACACCGGCCCCGCCGATGGCCAGCAGCTCGCCACCGGCCCCTGTGTAGAGTGGCGGCTGGCGTAGGACGTCTGCTCCGATCAGCGTGCCCAAGGTTCCGCTGCCGTACGCCACTCCGAGGCCACGGAAGGCGGAAACGCCCCACACCGCCGACGCGACCCATGCGCCGACTACTCCCACCAAGACGGGGCCGACTAGGTAGTATGGGAATTCCGACACGATTCCCACCCCGGGAACCGCTTGGGAACTGAAGAAGGTCAGCGAGATCGCCACCGACACGAGGGAGACGAACGTCACTGCGCGAAGCGCCGCCGGACGCGTCGTCCAGCGTGGCAATGCCCCGATGGCGAAGGCCACCGTTCCGGCGGCGGTCACTAGCACGAGCAGCTCTGTCCAGAACGACGACGTGAGGACGACGATCACGAATTGCGTCGCAGTCTCTGCAGCAACGATCAGAATGACCGTACCGGTCAGGTACCATCCCGGTGTTGATAGCTCCCGATGTAGCAGCACGAGCGTCAGGACGATCGGGATCAGCGCACCACCGATGTTGATGGCCAGGACATCCCCTGCCCACGGGAGGAACGGGACATCCGCCAACGAACTCAGGAATGCGCCCGGCAGCAGCAGCCAGAACGCCATTCGGCCGAATCCGCTCGCCCGCGCATCGGCGGGCCGCATCCAGGCCCAGACGAAGAGCCCGATCCATAGCAAGGGGGTGAGGACCACGCTGCCAATCCCGGCAATCGTGTCGTTGGTCAAGACCCAGGGGTCCACCATCTCCCGTCGTCCTATACGAGCCGACGGGGCAGGCCCACCGGTTGGAGTGAGACTACGCCGGGACCGGGTTAAGGTTTTGTCCCAGTCCCCCGTCCCAACGCCAATGAGCTCGGTGCGGACCGAAGAGGACTCGCTGGGGAGGCGGGAGGTTCCCGCGGAGGCCTACTACGGCATCCAAACCCTACGCGCGGTCGAGAACTTCCCGGTCAGCGGACTCCACGCGTCTCCGCACCTGATCCGTGCCTACGCCCTGCTCAAGTGGGCCTGCGCGGAGGTCAACGTCAGTCTCGGCGCCCTCGATGCGGAGCGCGGCCGCGTCATCGAGCAGGCCGCCCGCGAGGTAGCCGAGGGAAAGTTCCGTGACCAATTCGTTGTGGACGTCTTCCAGGCCGGTGCCGGAACCTCCTTCCATATGAATGTCAACGAGGTGCTCGCCAACCGCGGCCTCGAGCTACTCGGGAAACCTCGGGGGGACTACTCGGCGCTGAGCCCGAACGACCATGTCAACTTCGGGCAATCCACCAACGACACCTTCCCCACGGCGGCGCAGGTCGCGACGCTCTTCGCCCTCGCAGAGGTTCGAGCCGCCGTTCGAATCTTGAGCGCTGGCCTCCGCCGGAAGGGCGAGGAATTCCGCACGAGCGCCAAATCGGGCCGTACTCACCTCAAGGATGCTATGCCGGTCACCCTTGGTGCGGAGTTCCGCGCCTACGCCACGGTCCTGGACCGGATCCTCGAAACGCTGCCGACGGTCGAAGGCGTCCTGGCGGAACTCCCTCTCGGCGGCAACGCCGTGGGCACCGGCGTGAACACGCGCCCCGGTTTCCGGAGCGAAGCGGTGCGGCGGTACGCCGAGCATTGCAAACTGCCGCTCCGCGTGGCGCGAGATCCCTTCGAGACGATGCAAAGCCGTTGGCCCCTCGGGGCCGCCGCGGCTTGGCTCAAGACTCTGGCGCTCGAGCTCATCCGTATCGCGAACGACATTCGCCTGCTCTCGAGCGGTCCGGCGACCGGGCTGGACGAGATCCGGGTGCCGGAGATCCAGCCGGGCTCGTCGATCATGCCTGGCAAGGTGAACCCGTCGGCGGCGGAATGCCTGAACCAGGTGGCGTTCCGGGTCGTGGCTTCAGAGCTCGCGGTCTCGCTCGCGGTTCAAGCCGGGCAGCTCGAGATCAACGTGATGATGCCGCTCGCCGCCTACGAGGTGCTGTTCTCGTGCAGCATCGTGGCGAAGTATCTGCCGGTCTTCACGCGAACGTGCATCGAGGGCATCACGACGAATCCGGAGAAGCTCCGACGCTACCTGGAATCCTCGTCGGCGCTGCTGACGATCCTGACGCCCCAGTTCGGGTATCTCAAGGTCGCCGAGCTGGTCCACGAATCGGCCCGGACGGGCCGGTCGATGAAAGAACTCCTCGTCGCCCATCACCTTGCCACGCCGGCCGAGGCCGACGCGCTCCTCAGTCCCGCGGCCCTCGCAAAGCTCGCCGAACCGGTTGAGTAGCTCGCGGTCCGCGAAGGTTAAAGAGCCCCCGCCTCCGTGGCAGGCTCCTCATGGCAACGGTCGAGGAGATGGCGGTCTCGCTCGGCGCGGAGTTCAGCCAGGAGTACCGCCGGGCCGTCTCGGTCCTGGGCCAGGTGGGACTAACGGACTACGAGGCCCGGGCCTACATCGCCCTCGTCGCCCGAGGCATCGGAGACGCAGCCGCCATCGCCCAATCGGCGGGGATCCCCGGACCTCCGCCTACAAGGTCCTCGAGTCCCTTGCGCAGAAAAACTACGCCGCGCCGGCGGGTGGAAAGCCGCTCCTGTTCAAGCCCCGGCGACCGCTCGAGGTTGCCGAATCGCTCAAGGGGTCGATCCAGGAGGTCTTCGAGAAGCTCGAGGCGCTCCACGATATCGCGGCCGAGCACGGGGAGCCCCAGCTGGTCTACCTGCTCAACGGGCGCGAGAAGGTCATCGGCAAGATCGCCGACCTGCTCGACCAATCCACGAAATCGTTCATCCTCACGACGCCCCAGGTGGCCGACCTGCGGGACGAGCTCGGAAAGAAATTCGCTCACGCCGTCAAGCGCGGCGTCGAGGTGACGTTCGTGACCGCGCCGCTCCAGAAGATCCCGGAGGGGGTCCGAGTGATTCCGCGGAACAACCTCCTCGCGACCGAGGTGCTGGCCGATAACCAGCACGCGCTGCTGGCGGGGCCCAACCTCGACGCGGCCGGCTTCACCGACAATCCGATCCTGACGGCCCATCTCCAGCAGTTCCTGGAGATCATTCTCGACCGAGGCCCTGAGACGAAACCGTAGGCGCCCGGCACCGTCCGCGATGGGGCGTTCGGAGGTGCCACCGGCCGAGCGGGTCCGGCGGCGAATCGCCGCGACCCTCGGCGCTCCGGTCGCCGAGCGACTACCCGCGGGCTACCAGCGGCTCGGCCGGGTGGTGGTGATCCGGTTACCCGAGGCGCTCCGTCCACATTTCCACGCGATCGGAGAGACCTGGTGTGCCGAGCTGGGAGTAGGCGGCGTGCTGCGTCGCGCCGGGGAGACCCGCGGCGAGCTCCGGATCCCCCATTTCGAATTGATCGCCGGCGACGATGCCCGGACGGAAGTGGTCGAGTACGGAATCCGATATCGGCTGGATGCGCAGCAGATGCTGTTCGCCCGGGGCAACCGGGCAGAACGGCATCGAGCGGGCACGGCGACGCGACCCGGCGAGGTCGTCGCGGATCTTTTCGCGGGCATCGGGTACTTCAGCATCCCGGCGGCGGCGACCGGACATGCGGGACGCGTGTGGGCCGTGGAGAAGAATCCGGCCTCGTTCGAGTTCCTGCTCGAAAACGTCCGGCGGAATCGCGTGGTCGACCGGGTCGAATGCCTGCGGGGGGACAATCGCGAGGTGGACCTGCCGCTCGGCGCCTTCGACCGGATCTTCCTCGGCTACCTGCCCAGCTCGGTGCCGTGGGTGCCCCGGGCACTGACGCTGTTGAAGCCCACCGGCGGAACGATACACGTGCACCTAATAGTGGGCAGCCACGACGGGGTGGCGGCCGCAGAAGCCGAGGTGGCGCACGCGGCCGAACGGGTGGATGCATCCATCGTAACGGTCGCCTCCCGGGTGGTCAAGGCGTATGGTCCCGGGCGGCAACACGTCGCAGTGGATCTGACCGCGAGGCCGGGCCCGAGGGGACTTGACCGCCCAGGAGTCTAAACCTGCAGAAGAACGCGTTCGGGATCTAACGCCGGACCGCGGCCGGGGCTGGTCAACCGATTAAGGACCGACTTGTGTGGGTGTCTCCGTTCGACCGATGACGGGTGAATGGTTGGAGTGGCACCGGAGCTACGATGAAGATCCGTCCATGGCCGAGCGCCTGCGGGTGGTCCAGGACCGAATCCGTGAGGCCCTCGACCGTCGCCCACCGGGTCTCGTCCGCGTCATCAGCGCCTGCGCGGGCGATGGCCGGGACCTGCTCGCGACCCTCATCGGCCACCCTCGCGTCCGTGACGTGGTGGCCCGCTTGGTCGAGATTACACCCGAACTCCTCGAGGCGGGACGCGAGCGGGCTTCCCGAGCGGGGCTGGTCGGAGTGGAGTTCAAGCTGGGAGATGCCGCCCTCTCCAATGCGTACGCCGGTGCGGTTCCGGCGGACATCGTGCTGCTCTGCGGGGTATTCAGCAACATCAGCGACCTCGACGTTCGTGGGGCGATCCAACATCTCCCCGAGCTCTGCGCGAAGCATGCGACGGTGATCTGGACGCGGGGGCGATTCGAACCCGACCTCACGCCGAAGATCCGGGACTGGTTCGTCGAAGCGGGATTCACCGAATTGTCGTTCGTTACGATTGCCGGGTCGATGAAGTCGGTGGGTGCTCATCGCCTCACGGGTTCCCCCAAGCCCTTCCGGCCGGATGTTAGGCTCTTCACATTCCTCCCTCCCGAAGAGAGGCCGTCCAACCTCGCCAAGAACCGCGACAAAGGGCCGACGACCAACGCGCGACCCTAGGAGGCCAGCCATTCGGGGGGCCCAGAGCGGAGCGCAGTATCGGCGGGCCCGGGGGACCTGGCTGGCCGGGCCCGCGGCCGCCGAAGCGGAGGACGGGGCCATGCCCACGTTCTTTCGCAGTTTCTTCAGGGCGGCCGGGAAGGCCTGGAGGAACCGGTCGATGTCGGCCGGCGGATTCGAGAAGGAGACTCGGATGAATCTTGTCCCGTGCGCCGCCGACAGATAGTTGCCGGCACGAACGAACACGCCGTGGCTCAGTAGGAGCTCTCGTTGAAGGTCCGGCGGGGCCACGCCGGTCGCCGAGATGTCGATAACGAACATGTTCGCCTGCGACGGGAAGACCGGGAGCGTGATGTCCGGGAGACCGGAGACAAGGTCACGGATCCGTTCCTGGTTGGCCCGGGTCGTCGCACGGACCGCGGGGAACCACTGGGACTTCGTGGACAGGCCGGCCGCCGCCGCCACTTGCGCGAGGACGTTCACACCCAGGTCGTTGGTGTTGTACCGTAGCGCCTCCTTGATCAGGTCGTCCGGCCCGACCATGCCTCCGAGACGGAGGCCGGCGAGCCCGCAGTTCTTTGAGACGGACCAGGCGGTGAGCGTCCGTTCTGGGTAGAAGCCCTGGGCGAGCGTGTGGCTGTCCGCGAAGTCGCGATACGTCACGTCGTTGAGGAGAAGCAGTCGATGGTCGTGTGCGACCTCCGCGATCGCCCGGACCTCGTCCTTCGAGTATCCAGAGCCGAGCGGGTTCAGGGGATCGATGAGCAGGATCATTCGGGTCTGGGGAGTCACGGCCTCGCTGAGGCGCTCCGCGGTCAGTCTGTACGGTGGGACGTAGATGCCGAGCGCTCGGACTGAGGCTCCGGCGAGCTGGATGAACTTGTGGATGATGAGATAGCTGGGGTCCGACGCGAGAACGACGTCGCCGGAGTGGAGCAGCGCTCGGGTGCTCATGTAGAGCGCCTCGGTCGCGCCCGCGGAGATGATCGTGGCCGTGCTGGACGGAAGGCCCAGGTCGGCGAGGACGAGTTCCTTGAGACCCGGCTGACCCGAGGCCAGCGGGTACCCCTCGTACAACCGGTCGCGTATCGCGGCGATCAGCGCGGGCTGGACGACCTCGGGTGGGACCAGGTGGTTCGTGTTCTGGCAAAGCCAGGCGACTTCCTTCCGATGCTCATGGGCATAGAGGAACGGATCAAACGGCGGCTCGGTCAACGGAGAACCCCGCTTCCCCGAACCTAACCGCTCATTAATCCCTGCGGGCCGGTGGCGCCCCGGGCCTCTCGCTCGCTGCCCGCGAGATAGGTAGTGACGATCCCCATCGATTGGGGACGCGGCTCGACCCGGGGAAACCCCGCGTCCTGCATCAGGCGGATCATTCCCTCTCGCAGCGGAAGAGATCGGAGAGAGTTCGGAAGGTATCGGTAGGGACCCGCGCTCTTCACAGCGGCGCCGAGCCAGGGAACGACGTGGTCGAAATAGGCGTGGAACAGGCGGCCGATGAGCGGCGAAGAGGGTTCTGTAATCTCGAGGGTTAGGACGGTGCCATGCGGACGCAGCACCCGTCGGAACTCTCGGAACACGCCGGGCAGGTCCACCAGATTCCGCGCGACAAACGCGGACATGATTACGTCGAACGATCCCGACGGGACCGGCAGCCGTCGGGCGTTCGCCCGCAGGTACCCCACGCGCGACGCCGTCGACTCGGGCCGGGTTCTCGCGTCGGCGATATGCAGCATGGCCTCCGTGAAGTCGGCCCCCACGACCTGGGCAGAAGGGAAGTAGCGGGCGGCGAGGCGCGTGAGGTCGCCGGTGCCGCACCCGATGTCGAGCACGCGCTGGATCGTCGGCTCCCCGGCACGGAATCGGGACAGGTCCCACAGGGCGCGGGGGCGCCACAGGTAGTCATTGCCCATCGAGGCCGCGTGGTCGAACCAATCGTACCGGCGGACGATGTGGGTGAACATCGCCTGGACGTCCCGCTCGAAGGTCGGCGAGGCCCGATCGGGGAGCGGAGACCCGTCGGGGGCCCGGTGGGTTTCGAGGCCCGCGGGGGCGCCGGGTACATCGCTCGCGGTCATGGTCCGGCTCGACGACGACCGCGTCAGTGAGCGAGCGACCGCTGGAGCTTCTCCAGCATCGGTGCGAGGTCGGCCCGGAGCGTGACGACGTCGTCGTCGAGAGAGGCCTGGAGGAAGGTTCGGGCCTCGTCGGCATCGCCCCGGTCCATGGCCAGGATGGCGAGCCGAAGCTGCATCTCCGCGGTATCGGGTTTCAGTTTCAGGTCCCGGGCCTTCTGGAGAGCCGCCTCGTACCGCTCGCGCGCCTCGTCGAACTTCCGGGCGGTGTGCGCGATGATCCCCTCGATCATCGTGATCTGTTCCTCGGCGAGTTGATCGCCCAAGGGTCCGAGCAAATGGCGGGCCCGAGCGATGGCGGCCCGGCCGCGGTCGACCTGACCGACCTCGGCGCGAAGCTGGGCCTCGTTGAGCGCGCAGTAGCCCATCCAAATCCGCGAGCCCGACCGTTCCGCCGCCTCGCCGGCGAGGGTGATATCGCGGATCGCCTCGTCCATCCGCCGCACGTTGTGGAACACAAGGGACCGGTTCATGTGGACCCGGGCGAGCGCCGCGTAATCCTTCGATTGCGCGAACAGTTCTCCGGCGGCGTCGTAGAGGCGCAGCGCCTCGTCGGTCTTTTCCGGGCCTCGGGAGATCATCGTGTTGGCGAGGTCGATGAGGGAGTGGCCACGCTCCCAGCTATCCCCCTCCTTCTCCGCGATCGCCACCTCCTCCCGATTGTGGCGTTCGGCGTCGTCGAACTCCCCGAGACGCATGCTGGCGGCCCCGAGCACGCGGTGGGAGACGAGGATGCCTCGCTGGTTACCCCGACGCTCGAAGATCGCGAACGCCTCTTGCGCTAGCGCCCGGGCCTGGGCGTTCAAGCCCTGGTTCTGTAAATCCCTCGCCAGCCAGAGCAGGGCGAGCCCCAGGTCGGGTTCTCGAGACGGATCCGTCCGTGCCCGGTTCACCGCGTCCCGAAGGACCTCCTCCGATCGGTGGAGGTCGCCGAACTCATCGAGGATCCGGCCGAGCTCGATCATCAGTCTCAGTTCGGTGGCGGGGTCCCGATGCGGAAGCCGTCGGGCGCATTCCAGCGCCCGCTGCAGGTGCACGATCGCCGCGTCATAGGCGTACGCCGCGGTCGCCAACTGGGCGGCCCGGCGATTGTAGTCCAACGCTTTCGTCTCGTCGTGGGCCAGGTAGAACTGGCGCGCGAGTTCGAAGATCGAGCCCTCCGGGTCCCGAGAGCCCTGCTCGATGGCCAGCGCGGCCTTGCGATGCAGAATGCGCCGCCGCGTCTCGGTGAGACCGGCGTACGCCTCGGCCCGGACCGCCTCGCGCACGAACTCGTAGACCTCGCCCCCGTTCTCCCGCAAGAGTCCTCCGCGAACGAGCCGGTCGAGGGCTTCCGCGAGCTGCTCCTCGTCAATGCCGGCGGCGGCCAGGAGGGTAGGGAAGTCGAACTCCTTTCCCAAGACCGCGCCGTAGACCAGTACCCGCCGGTCGGTCTCGCTGAGCGAGCGGACCCGTTCCCGGAGCACCTCCTCGAGGTCGCGGATGCCGGCATCCCCCCGGGGGGTGGAGGGGGCCGGGCCAAAGCCCATCGAACCGCGAACGAGCTGCTCGACGAAGAGGGGGTTTCCTTCCGTCTGAGTGAACCATCGGACGACCGCGTCCCGGCTCGGTTCGTGGCCTCCCATGAGCCAGCGGACGTAGTCCGGTAGTTCGTTCTCGGCGAGCGCTCGGACCGGGATCCGGACCACGCCCGGAGTCTCGGCGAGCGCGCTCAGAAAGGAGGCTGTCCGGGTGGGCGCCTCGCTCTCGGGCATGCTCGTAGCGAGCACGACGATGCGCCGTTCGGGGAGAAGGCGAACGAACTCCCGAAGGAACTGGAGGCTGGAATCGTCGGCGAACTGGAGGTCGTCGATCGTCAGGAGAAGAGGGGCGCGCGTGGCGAGGTCGCTCAGAAAGGAGGAGACCCGGTCGTGGAGTTCCATCCGGCTCTCATCGACGCGCTCCGCCGGTCCGGCCAAGAGCGCGAGGAGGTGGTCTTCGGACTCCCCACCGTACCCGGGCCTCGAAGAGGCCGACGGGCCGTGGGACGTCCGACCGGTCCTGCTTCACCGGAGCCAACAGCAGAGGCAGGCTCGTTGTGGCGGGGTCCGGGGTTTCGAGCGTCGGAGGCGCGTTCCGAAGCGACCGAACGAGGTCCTGAATGACCGCGAAAGGCTGAGGAGGGTCCGCGGGCAATGCGACGCCCTCGAGGACCTGGAAACCGCGCTCCCGGGCATCGGCCGTGACGGTCCGGAGCAGGGTCGTCTTGCCCACACCTCCCTCCCCGACCATCAGCACGCAACTGCCGGCGCCGCCCTTCGCCGCATCGAGGTGTCGGAGGAGGCCCTCCCGGATCTCCGCGCGGCCGAACAACGGCTTGGCCCGGCCGGAAGTCGTCGATCGCGTCGCCATCCCGGACCTCGGATAGACTATCCCCGTCCCCCGCTATAAGTCGGTGGTCCCACCACGGCCACCGGCGGGGGAGACCGGTGCACAGTGCGCGGCGCGCCCCCCAAACGCTTAATGGGAGCACCGCAGGTCAGCGGCCGCTTCCGTGTCCGGCTCCTCTGCAACGACTCACCGATCCGAGTTACCCACCGTCCAGACGCTTGGTCTCTGGGGGTTCGGGGCGCTCGTCGTGCTCGCCGTGGTGTTCTACCTTTGGTGGGGCTTGTCGTATGGGGTTTGGGTGGACAACGGCGTGTACGCCGTCGTAATCACGTTGCTCCTCTTCGGGGTCGCCGGACTCTGGCTCTTCTGGCCCGAGCCGCTGGCCGCGAGTCCACCCCCCGCGTAAGGCGGCGTGGCGTCCCGCTCAGAGCGGGCGACCCGCGAGGGTCCAGCGAGTTCCGTGCAGCTTCCCGCACGCGATGCACTCGGTCAGTGGCCCGGGATCGATGGGAAGGGCGCCCTCGGGCACCCCCAGCACGGCACCCTCAATCGCCTGCTCGATCTGGTGGCCGCATTCCTCGGTTCCGCACCAGGAGACGAGCCGGACCGTGGTCGAATCCTTGAGCTCCTCCAGGCGGTAGGCGACCGAGAACGACTTCTGGAAGGTCGCGCGGGCCTGTGCGGCCAAGGCCAGGTCGAAGTCGACCAGCGCCTGGAGAATCGGTTCCTCGAGCGGTCCGGGTCCGAGGGTCTTCTTCTCGCCCAGCCGGGTGACGGCGGTTACGGTGCCGGCCGCGGCCTCGCGGGGACCCACCTCGATCCGTAGCGGGACGCCGCGCGACTCCCACAGGTAGTACTTCGCGCCGGGGCGATTCTCCGAGTCGTCGACGTGAACGCGGAGGCCCCGAACTCGCAGGCGGTCGGCCAGGGTCCGGGCGGCGTCCACCGCGATCGGTCCGCTGTTCTGGGACATGATCGGCACGATCACGACCTGGAACGGAGCGATCGAGGTGGGGAAGACGACCCCGCGTCGGTCCCCGTGGAAGGCGACGGTGGCGCCCAAGAGGCGCTCCGAGAGACCGAACGTCGTCTGGTGGACGTACTTCAGTTCGCCGGAAAGGTCCTCGAACCGGATCTCGTACGGCCGCGAGAAATTTTCGCGGTAGTGATGGATGGTCCCCACCTGGAGCGTGCGAGCCCCTCCGACCGGGAGGTCGAGCGCGATCGAGTAGTACGCCCCCGGGAACTTGTCCCACTCTGGCCGCCGGCTGGCGACGAACGGCAGTGCCAGACCGTCGGCGATGTCCTGGAACGTGGCCAGGTTCGACTGGCAGCGGGCGGCCGCCGCCTCGTCCGTGAGCTGGCAGGTGTGCTCCTCGAAGAAATGGATCTCGCGTATCCGTAGGAACGGGCGTGTGGTCTTCGTCTCGTAACGGAACGTGTTTACGATCTGGTAGACGTTGAGCGGCAGGTCCTTGTGGGAACGTATCCATATCGCGAACATCGGATACATCGCGGTCTCGCTGGTGGGTCGCAGCACGAGCGGTATGTCGAGCTCCGTGGTCCCGCCCCTGGTGACCCAGTAGACCTGCGTGTCGAATCCCTTGACGTGCTCCTTCTCCTTCTGAAACTCGGTCTGGGGGATCAGGGCGGGAAATTCGACGGCCTGGGACCCCGTCGCCTCGATTCCTCGGACCATCAGCCCGTCGAGGAGTCGACGCGCCTGGAAGCCGTACGGCGTCCAGACGTTCATTCCCTTCACGGGGTACCGTTTGTCGGTGAGTCCGGCGACTTCGACGGCCTCGAGGTACCACTCGATGAAGTGCTCGGCCTTGTCCGGAAGCTCGGCCATCGGTGACTGTCGGCGGGGGACGTTCCTGCCGTATAAGTAGGCCTTCAACGCGGCCGATTCAGGGGTTTCCCACGCGTGTCGTCAGGTGTCGTGAGTGCGATTGAACCAATGGCCTAATAGTGCCCTGCCGGCCTGTTCAATGGTACTATGCGCCTCGTCGTCTGTGTCGACCGAGACGATGATATCGGTCGCAAGACCGGCCTTCACGGGCCCATCATCGGCCGCTCGGCGGTTCTCGAGGCGGCGGGGAAGCTCGGGACCGCCGACCCCGAGGACACCGACACGAACGCGCTGTTCGGGGGACTTCGGCTCTACGACGAGCTCAAGGAGGAGGAGGAAGAGGTCGAGGTCGTCGCCCTGACCGGGTCGGCCAAAGTGGGCGTGGTCTCGGACCGGCTCATCGCGGAGCAACTCGACCAGGTGCTCAAGGACCATCCCGCCGAGGCGGCCTATTTCGTCTCCGACGGCGCCGAGGACGAGTATCTTCTGCCGATTCTCTCGTCCCGCATCCGCATCGATGGGGTGCGCCGGGTCGTGGTCCGACAGGCCCCCGGGATCGAGTCGACCTACTACACGGTGGTCCGGGCGCTCAAGGATCCGAAGCTACGCGCCAAGACCGTGCTGCCATTCGCGCTGGTCCTCATCGTGTTGGGACTGGCCGCGGCGGCCGGGCAGCTGGTCTGGGGATTCATCGGACTCCTGCTCCTGATCGGGATCTATCTGATCTTCTGGACCTTCGACATCGACGAGGCGATCATCGACTCGGTCACCTCCGCCTCGGCGGATATACGCCAGGGTGCCATCGCTTTCGGATTCGGCCTGTTTGCCATCGGCGTCATTGGCGCCGGCTTCCTCGAAGGGTACAACGCGTACCTGCCCACCGCCGCGAACAACCTCGACAAGCTGCTTTCGTTCTTCCTCGCCGCCATGGTCTGGTGGCTCGTCGGCGGAATGATCTGGGAAACCGGGCGGGCCATTCGCCGGTACGTGGCGAAGGGGCACATCCCTCGGTCCTATCCGATCGCCGTGCTCTCGATCATCTCGCTCGGGTTCGTGGCCTACGGGATCACCTACCTCGTCGGGTACATCGAGGGCCTGCTGGCGGGACCGACACTGGTGCTCATCCTCGCCTCGATCGGCGGAGGGCTCGCGATGCTCGTCTTCGCCGGGTTCCTGACGCAATACCTCAAGAACCGGACCGCGGCGCCTTCCGGCGCCGCCGTCGAGACCTAAGGCCGCCTTACCGCGCCGTCGAGGCGGCGGTCTCGCGCAGCGCCCGCTCCACATCGACGGGCGGAACCAGTAGGTGGCACTTTTCTCGGAGCAGCTGCGCGACGCCGGCCGCGTCCTTCCCCTCGGGCAGCGCCTTCGCCGAGAGGGCCCGCAGGTCCTCCCAGTAGGTCCACGGGAAGACGACCCAGACCCAATGGTCGGCCGGCACCTCCTCGGCGAAGTAGTCGGGGACGAACTTCGAATGGGTGATGTGGAGGCAGGTGGCGGTCTCGAGACGGGACGGTCGCCCCGCGGTCCGGAGGTGGTCCGCCGCGAGCGTGAGGCTCTCCCCGGTGTCGGTGATGTCGTCGACGAGGAGGACCGTAGCGCCCTCGACGGACCCCGAGAGCCGCTCCGTGAGGGCCGCGTGCCCGTCCTTCGTGGCGGTTACGCCCCAGTGGGCCGTCTGGAGCGCCAGGAGCCGCTTCACCCCCAAGTAATCGGCCACGAGGCGGGCCGGTATCCAGCCGCCCCGGGTGAGCCCGACGATGACCTGAGGGGCCCGGCCCGCGGCATGAACCTTTGCGGCGAGCGCGCCGGTCCAGGCGTCGAGGTCCGCCCAGGTGGCGAGCCGGCACGTCGGAAGGTCGGTCACGGCTCGCCGGAGGGGCCCGGGCCCCTTTACGGGAAGAACCCGCGCCACCGCAGCGCGTCCACGACCCGCTGGATCGCGACGATGTACGCGGCCGTCCGGTTGTCGATCTTCCGTTCCTCCGCGACCGCGTGAACGCGGGCGTAGGACTCGGTCATGACCTTGTTGAGCCGGTCGTTGACCTCGGCGAGCGACCAGGAGTAGCCCTGGATGTTCTGTGCCCACTCGAAGTAGCTCACCGTGACGCCGCCGGCGTTCGCCAGAATGTCCGGCAGGACAGTGATCTTCTTCTCGAAGAACACTTTGTCCGCTTCGGGCACCGTCGGGCCGTTCGCGGCCTCGGCGATGATCTTGGCCTGTACCTTGCTGGCGTTCTTGCTCGTGAGCTGGTTCTCGAGAGCCGCGGGGACCAGGATATCGGTCTTGAGCTCGAGCAGCTCGTCGTTGGATACGGGCTTCGACCCCAGGAATCCGACGACGGATCCGGTCTTCTTCTTGTGTTCCTCGACGGCATGGAGGTTCAACCCGTCGGTCTTGTAGATCCCGCCCTTGGAGTCGCTGACGGCGATGATGTTCGTCCCGAACTCGTCGTGGAGGATGTTCGCGGCGACGCTCCCCGCGTTACCGAATCCCTGGACAGCGACCGAAGCCCCCTTGAGCTTGAGTCCGACGTGCGGCGCCGCTTCGCGGATGACATAGGCACAGCCGCGTCCGGTCGCCTCGCCCCGACCTTCGCTCCCGCCGATGGCGATCGGCTTGCCGGTCACGACGCCGGGCACCGAGTACCCCTTCTCCTGCGAGTAGGTATCCATGATCCATGCCATCGTTTGCGAGTCGGTGTAGACGTCCGGCGCCGGGATATCCATCTCCGGGCCGATGATGGGAATGAGTTCGCTGGCGAACCGGCGGGTCATCCGCTCGAGTTCCCCCTGACTCATGTGCTTCGGGTCGCAGATGATGCCGCCCTTGGCCCCGCCGTACGGGAGGTTGACCACGGCGCACTTCCACGTCATCCAGGCGGCGAGCGCACGGACCTCGTCCAGGGTCACCTGGGGATGGTATCGGATGCCGCCCTTGCATGGGCCTCGGGCCATGCTGTATTGGACCCGGTAGCCGGTGTAGACGCGGTAGCTGCCGTCTTCCATCCGCACGGGGAAGTTGACCGTCAGCTCTCGCTTCGGGTGTTTGAGCACCTCTCGGGTGCCGTTGTCGATCTTGAGAAGGTCCGCGACAATATCGACTTGGCGCTTGGCGGTCTCGAACGGGTTGATGGTTGCGGCGCTTTGGGGCATTCTTGGCCACCTGCGCGCCGCGCGAGGTGCGGGGCGTATTTGAGGCCACCTCGCACTCTGTGACGGCGGCGCACGCCGGCCGTTCCGGGACCGTCTACGGCTCGCGCCACCGCGCCAGGCGCATCGCCATCAGTGCGAACAGGAGGGTAAGCAGCACCATCCCGGTGACCTCCACCGGAATCGACGAGAGCGCCGGGGCGACGGAGATCGTCGGCACGGTCAACCCCGCCGCGTGGTCGGCGAGCTGGCTGGCAAACGTCGAGGGAGAGAGAAAGGCGACCCACCGGTAGTTCGCCGGGATCGCGGCGATGGGATAGAAGATGGGCGGCAACACCGAGAGCGACGTGAAGACGACCATCCCGATCGGCCATATCTCCCGGAGCTGCCGGAAGAACGTGGAGAGCAGGAATCCGAGGCTCGTCGACAGCAGCCAGGTCAGGAGGATCACCCCGACCAGGCCGAGGACCGAGAGCACCCCAATCGGCACGACGAGCGCCAGCACGACGATGAACAGTGCGATCGCCGGAATCGTCCACGCGAGTTCCCCCAAGGCCATCCCGAGGATCCACGACATCGGACGCAGGGGGCTCGTGATGAAAATCTGCTGCAGCTGCCGTTCCAGACGGAGGTACGCGCAGTCGGTCATCATCCCGTTCCCCGTGAACAGGGCCGTGAACATCACGCCGCCGACGACTCCGTAGGGCAGGACCGAGTGCGGCGCGACGACATAGAGGAAGAATAGGAAACTGAGCGGCGTGAGGAATATCGCGACGAAGAATACCGGTTGCCGGCGCAATGCCAGGAAGCCGTAGAAGTAACAGATCCGGAAGATGGCGTTGGCCTGGGTCTTCCAGGTCATGCGAGCGCCTCGGCGTCTTCTTCCTCTATGGCGCGGCCGACGAGCGTGAGGAACGCTTCCTCGAGCGTCACCGGGCCGACGGTGATCGCCACCTTCCGTTCCAGCGCCCGACGGGTGAGCTCTTCGATCCGGTCCCGCGTCGTGAGGAGGGTGAACCCACCTCGTTCCGCGAAGACCTCACCGTAGCTCGAGAGCTCCTCGCGGGTGAAGCCCCCCTCGAAGTGTAGCCGGATCTCCTGCCGCACCTTCGATTTGAGCGCCTCGGGAGTTCCCTGGTAGAGTACGTGACCGCCCTCGATGACGGCCAGTTCCTCCGAGAGCTGCTCCGCCTCGTCGAGGTAATGGGTGGTGAGGAGCACCGTCGAGCCCTTCCGCGCCGCGCGGCGGATCACTTCCCAGACCTGGCGCCGTGCGAAGGGATCCATGCCAAGGGTGGGTTCGTCGAGGAACAGGAAGCGCGCCTCCGTGGCGAGCACCATCGCGACCAGCGTGCGTTGCTGAAGGCCGCCCGAGAGCACCATCGCGGGGATGTGTTGGTAGGAGAGCAGGCCCATCCCCTCCAGCACCTCGTCGGCGCGGCTCTTGGCCGTCTCGCGGGTAGCGCCGCGTACCCGGAGGTATTCCTCGACATGCTCCCGTGGCGTGAGGTGGTAGAACGGCTTGCCTTCTTGCGGGACGATCGCGATCTGCTCGCGAACCTCGCGCGCGTGTTCGACGACGTCGATCCCGAACAGGTGCACGGTCCCGGCGGTAGGGAGTAGGAGCGCCGAGGCGATCTTGAGGAACGTGGTCTTTCCCGCGCCGTTCCGTCCGAGGAACGCGAAGAGGCGGCCCTTCGCAATGGTCATGTCGACGTTGTCGAGGGCGCGGACAAGTCCGCTCGTTCCCCGGTACGTTTTGGACAACGACCGCGCGACGAGCCCGTCCATGCGGTCGCCGAGCGTATTCCGAGGATAAGGTCGTCGAAATTTCGTCAGGAGCCGTCGAAGTGGCGCCACCCGGCGAGTGGCAGAGGCGCCAAGCGCCCGTTGCGCTCGAGCCAAGCGCCGCGTCCCTTCTCGACACGGCCGATCACGGTCAGCCGGCACCCGAGCCGACGCAGCGCGGCGCGGACCGGGGACACTCGGGAAGGTTCCACCGTCGCGAAGAGCTCGTAGTCCCCGCCATAGAAGGCCATCCGGAGCTGTTGAGAGAACGACCGGCCGCGGCGCCGGAGCCGGGGATGGAGGGGAAGTTGCTCCGCTCGCAGAACGATCCTGCAGCGGCTGGCCTCGGTGACCAGGTGCGTCGCATCCGCGACCCCGTCCGAGGTATCGGTCATGGCGTGGGCGACGGCCCCGAGGACCTGTCCTTCGGGGATCCGCGGGACGATCCGTAAGGACCCCGCGATGTCGGACCGGTAAGCTCCTCCGAATCCCACGACACCGGTCGTCACGACCCGATCCCCCGGCCGTGCTCCACTTCTCGTCGGGATCGGTCCGCGACCGCTCCATCCCACGGAGACGCCGACGACGGCCCGGGTGGGGCTCGGTTTGGTGTCACCGCCCACAACATGGCAGCCGAATCGCGCCGCCATTCGCTCCGCTCCTTGCAGGACCGATCGGGCCCATTGCGCGGGCGTGCCGGGAGGCGCCAGCAGATCGATCAGCATCGCTGCCGGACGACCACCCTTGGCGGCGATGTCGCTCAGGTTCACCGCGGTCGCGGCCTCCCCGATCAGCAGCGGCGGGGTCGACCGTCGAAAATGAACGTTCTCGATCAGCGCATCCGAAGAGAGGAGCACGAGCCGGTTTCGCCCGACCGGCAGGGCCGCCGCATAGTCGCCGAGCGGCAGTGGACCCTTCCGGCCGGCGGGCAGATGCGTACGGACCCAGCGATGGAATTCCCGTTCGGCGAGGGCGGGGGGGCGCCGCCGGGCTCGCGTTGTCGGCATGCGCCTACTTGTACGGCAGGAACTCCTTGCCCAGAAGCTCGCGGCCGAGAATGATGCGCATGATGTTGAGGCCGCCTTCGGCCCCGACCATGTAGGACATGATGCCGCGGAACCCCAGCTCGAGGCCCACGTCCTTCGTGTAGCCCGCTGCGCCGAACCACATCATGACTCGCCGGACGGTATCGAAGGCGATCTGCGGAGCGGTGAGCTTGACGCTCGCCACGACCTTGTCGATCTCCGATCGGTGGGACGCGTCGCCCTTCATCACGTAGCGGTCGATGAGCCACGCCGCCCGGCGGCACTGCCACTTGACCGCCTCGATCTGCGTGTAGAGGTCCGCCATCTCGAACTGGATCCCCTCGAATTTTCCCAACGGTTGTCCGAAGACCTGGCGTTCCTTGATCCACCCGATACCGGTCTCGAGCGCTCGTTCGGCCGCTCCGACGCAGGCGGCGGAGACGAACGTTCGGGCGACCTGGAATCCTTCCATGGCGTACTGGAATCCCTTTCCTTCCTCACCGATCAGATAGCGCGCGGGCAGGGCAACGTCGGCGTAGGTAAGCCCGCCGGTCGAGATCCCCATCCGCCCCATGTTCTCGAACTTCTGGGACGCGATCCCGGGCGAATTCGTGGGCACGTAGATGAAATTGAATCCGGAGCCGTTCCGGTTGTGGCTGAGGGTCAGATGGCCTCCCCCGAGTCGCTTCGCCTCTTCGACGCCCGAGAGGAACGCCTTCTCGCCGCGGAGAATGTAGCCGTCGCCACCCCGGCGCGATTCGGTCTTCATATTGCCGAGGTCGCTGCCCCCACCGGGTTCCGTCGTCGCGATGCCGAGGAACGCCTTCCCCGAGGTGACCGCCGGCAGGATCTCCCGCTTCGCGTCCTCGGTGCCGTGCTTGGCAAGGGTCCAGCCCCAGCCGGCCTCGAGCAGGTAGAACACGGCCGTCGCCATCGAGAAGTCCCCTCGGCCGATCTCCTCCGCGGCGAGTTCGGTGAGGACGGCGGAGGCCCCGAGGCCGCCGTACTCCGGAGACACGAGCGGGGACAGCAGGCCGAGACGGGCCATCTCCTGCAGCACGACGTCGGGGATGCGCCCCTCGGAATCGATCTGCCGTTCGTGGGGCCGCAGTACCTTGTCGCCGAATTTGCGGACGGCGTCCTGGAAGGCCACTTCCTCTTCGCTGAGCGCGAATTCCATGGGCAACCGGTGCGCCACGCCGACCGGTCGATAAAGCGTTCCCGTCTCACCGGGCCCGTCCCCCAATCCTTTATGCGTGGTCCGACTCGCTCGCGCGAGCGTTGCATGCCGGTGCGAGTAGCCGTCAACGGGTTCGGTACGATCGGGAAGCGAGTGGCGGATGCCGTCTCGAAACAGCCCGACATGGTGCTCGTCGGGGTCGCCAAGACCCGGCCCAGTTTCGAGGCGCGGATCGCGATGGAGAGGGGCTATCCGCTCTTCGTGGGCGGCGACGGCCGGCTCGAAGACTTTCGCGCGGCCGGTATCACGGTCGAAGGAACGACCGACGAGATGTTCAAGCGGGCGGACGTGGTCGTCGACGCCACTCCGGACAAGATGGGAAAGGAGCAGGCCCCGAAGTACGAGACGGCCCATCTGAAGGCGATCTACCAGGGCGGGGAGAAGCCGGAAGTCGCGGAGGTCTCGTTCAGCGCGTTGGCGAACTACCCGGCGGCCCTGGGGAAGAGCCGGGTTCGGGTGGTCTCCTGCAACACGACCGGCATCGCCCGCGCCGCGTCGGTTCTTCGCGCGCGCTACGGCGTCGAGCGATGGGAGGTCACTCTGATCCGCCGGGCCGCGGACCCCGCGGAGACCCGGAAGGGGCCGGTCAACGGGATTCTACCTACGTTCCAGGTCCCGTCGCATCACGCGCCGGATGCCCAGACGATCTTCCCGGACCTGCCCATCACGACGACGGCGGTGGTGGTCCCGACGACGCTCATGCACCTCCATGTCAACCACGTCCGGCTACGCCGGCCTCCCGCCAGCGTCTCTGACGTGATCGCCGCCTTCCAGGAAACGCCTCGATTCCACATCTTCCGGAGCTGGGAGCGCGTGGAGGGCACGCCCCAGGTGCTCGAGTTCGCCCGCGATCAGTTGACGCCGCGGGGAGACATGATGAAGAACGTGCTCTGGGAGAACGGCGTGCACCTCGACGGCGCGGACCTGCGCTTCTTCCAGGCGATCCACCAGGAATCGATCGTGGTGCCCGAGAACATCGACGCGATCCGGGCGATGTTCAACCTGGCGCCGGACGGCGAGTCGTCGATCGCCGTGACCGATATGACGCTGGGTCTTCGCAGCTAACCTAGGACCGCCGTTTCCGGCGCTTCTCCGCCGCCGCGTGCGCTTTGGCCCGGCGTTTCTCGGCGGCGGTTTGTTCGCGGAATATCTCGATCCAGTTTCCGTCCGGGTCCGTGACGTAGCCGACCCACCCGTCGGTCGTGGCCGGGGTGACGTTGGTCGGTCCCGCGCCCTGTCGCAAGAGCCGCTGGTAGATCCGGTTCAACGTGGACGCCGGTGCGGGTCCGAGGAAGAATCCGATGTGGTCGAGACCTTCCCCGATGATGAAGGGGACGTCGAACTGGGACCCTTTCGGATACCAGTTCAGCTCGAGGCGCTGGCGAGTCGCCGGGTCCTGGAGCAGCACCCACGTGCCGCGTCCGAACTGGCTCAGGTCTCCCCTCGTGACCTCCCGGAGCCCCAGGGCCTTCGTGTAAAAACGGAGCGAGCGGTCGAGGTCGGTGACCCGCACGCCCGAGTACCGGAGGTGCATGCCGGGACGACTCGGCGACTCCCGAAATAGCTTGGCCCTTCGCAGAGCGAGCGGGGCCGGGCGGTGCTTCGTTTGATAGTCTAGGTAGCTGCTTGTCCGGAAGCCTAGGTTTGATCCAGCTTCCCCGACTTCGCGTCGTCTTCCTTCATCGGCTCGACCGGGAGGCCCGAGGATGGGGCGCGGCTTGCGCCGCTTCCCTCCCTCGGACGCCACGTCGCCGCCTCCAGAAGCGCGTTGCGCGCGCTCGGGGGAACAGCCGCTCCCCGTAGGATGCGTCGGCCACGGGTCAGGATGACGATCGCCGCCGCCGCATCCCGATGCCAGGCGCCTCCACATTTCCCACAGACGGTCTGTCGGGTCATCGGTCCTTTGGACCGGTCCCTTCCTCCGGACGGGAGAGCCAGTTGCCCTCCGCAGCGGGGACACTCCGAGGAGGTCCCCTCCGGATTCACCCAGACGATCGGTGTATGGGCCTTGTAGCTCACGATCTCCGCGAGGCGCCCGTGGGCCCACGCAGAGAGACGTCGTCGCAAGATGGGGCCCTCGCGACCCCATCCTCGCCGAAGCACTGACTCTGTCGTGTTCGAAAGATCCTCGAAGACGAGGGTACGCTTCCCGACTTTCTCGAGGAGTTCGTTGGAAGCTCGGTGAAGGAGCGGCGTTACCCGATGTGCCTCTCTCCGGTGGTATCGTCGCAAGACGGCTCGTTGATGGCGTAAGTCCTTTGAGATTTCGCGTTGGATCGACTGGCGTTTGGTTGTCATCCGCTCTTGGATTCGAGCGATGGGGCGGAGGTCGACCCGGGTCAGGACCCCGTCGGAAGTAGCGATGTCGGCCGAGTGGAGGTTGAGATCGACGCCTGCCTCGCTATCAGAATTCTGGCTGCGACGGGGAGTTCGGAAGTGAAAGAGTAGGGCATGCGGGGTCAGGCTGAGCCCAAATCGCCAGCCGGAGGCCTCCCCATACTTGTAGAAAAGGGGATTTGCCACCGAAGAAAGATCAATGCCAACTCGGACCCCGGGGCGGACCCTAATGGTGAGGTGGGCGAGGCTTCGGTCCCATCGGAAAAGATTGGGATGAAGGCTCGCCTTGAGGCGTCGGCGACGAGGGGTCGCGGCTTGCATTCGTTCGAGTCGGCCCCGGTCCATCCGCCGGGCCCGGCGCGCCGAGCGGTCCCACGCGCGGAGGACTGCCGAGGTCTCGTTTGCAACGGTCAAGCACCAGGCAGCAGCGAGGTGACGGTATCGGATCCGCAGAAAGGGGTAAGAACGCATTGTTGCCCCAAATCTGGACTCCTCAGGACGGGCGCGCCAGTCGGGAAGGAGCCGGTTAACGGCCGAGCGGACGTCAAAGAGTGTTCGCAGGAGGTCGAATTCGAGAGCGTGTTGTACCACTACTGTGCGTATGGACCCGGAGAGGCATGCTTCCACGGTGAATCACAGAAGGAGCCGGAAAAGGAGGAAGAAATCGACCCAAGCGGTGAACGCTGAACTGTGAGGCTTAAAGCGGGTCCTGAGGAGAATCTGAACGGACATCCAGCTGAGATGGGGGAGGGCGACCCTGGGGTTTCCTGACAACGTCTAATACGCGACCCGGCTCGCGCGGCCTCACATGTACTACCTCGATTATCGGCACGATGTCGTCCGGGTTCCCCCCCATCGTCTGGGGCCGAAGCTGGAGACGGTGCTGACCGAGCTCGCCCAGCAGCAGTTCGAGGGCAAGCTGGTCGACGGTCAGAGCCTCGCCGTCATCGTGAAGGACGTCAAGCCCGTCGGCGAGGGTCACATCATCCACGGCGACGGCGGCGTCTACCAAGAAGTCGAGTACCAGGCACTGCTGTTCAAGCCGGAGATCCAAGAGGTCGTCGAGGGGGCCGTCGTCGAGATCCGAAAGTTCGGTGCGTTCGTCCGGTTCGGTCCGTTAGACGGCCTGCTGCATGTCTCGCAGATCATGGACGACCGGGTCAACGTAGACGAGCATAACCAACGGCTCGTCGGGGTCGAGACCAAGAAGGACCTCAAGGTCGGGTACAAGACCCGGTCCCGGATCGTCTCGCTCTCGTTGTCCGAGATCTCTCCCCGCGATAGCCGGATCGGCCTCACGATGCGGCAGCCGGGCCTGGGCCGGCTCGAGTGGATCGCCGACGCCCACAAGAAGACCGAGGACAAGGGCGCGAAGAAGGGCGGCAAGAGGGAACTCGCGGGTAAGGCGGTCATCAAGAAGGTCGCCGCCCCTGCGGTAGCCGTCAAGAAGCAGGCCACACCGGCGGCCGCTCCTCCGAAGGCGTAAACCATGCTTCAGCTCAAGGCGTGCAAGAACTGTATGTTCATCTCCGAGGGAGCGAAATGCCCTCGATGCGGCGGGGAGACCAGCCGCGAGTGGCAGGGGTACCTTCTCGTCGTGGACCCCGAGAAGTCCGAGATCGCCCGCAAGATGGGCATTCACGCCGGCGGCCGGTACGCGCTCCGTGTCAAGTGACGAGGAAGGGGTCTGGGTCGTCCCCGCAGCCCTCCGCCCCCGGTTGGCCGAGCGGTACGGGCCGGTCTATTCCGGCGCCGAGGCGGACCATCACATCCGGGACCTGAAGGTCTTCGGCTCCTGCGGCGACATGGTCACGGCGCAGGCGCTGCGCCTGGGCAAGACGCCGCTCGTGGCGGTCGTTGACTACAAGACCAAGCGCCAGGAGCCCGTGGACCCTACGGCATTCTCGTCGCTGGCCCAGGTCCGGGTTCGGAAGGTACACAATCCGCCGGGAATGCTGACCGAGGCCCTGCGGACCGCGATCCACGACCTCGTGTTCGAGGGCGGGGGACTCGTCGTGGTCGATGGGGAAGAGGACCTGGGCTCGCTGGCCCTCGTGGAAGCGCTTCCTTCGGGAGCGACCGTTATATACGGAATTCCGGGTGCGGGGGTCTCTTTCGTTCCGGTCAACGCCCGGACGAAGGATAACGCACGCGCGCTGATTGCACAGATGGAATACCAGAAGGTGCCCCTTGGACGTTAAGATCCTCGAAGAGCGGCCGAACCCGCTCCTGCATCGAAAGGAGTACACCTTCGAAGTGGACCACGCCGGCGCGGCGACGCCACCCGGGCCGACGTCCGCAAGGAGCTGGCCAAGCTGGTCCAGGTGCCAGCGGACCGGCTCGTCATCGAGCGGATGAACGCACGCTTCGGCACCGCCAAGACCCGAGGCGAAGCGATGGCCTACGCCACCAAGGAAGCCGTCGACGTGACGGTCCGCGAGCATATTCTCATCCGGAACGGCCTCCGCGAAAAGGCCGCACCGGCCACTCCCGCCCCGGGCGGCGAAGTGCCGGCGCCAGCCGCTCCAAAAGAAGAACCGAAGGCGGCGCCCCCCAAGGCCGAGCCCGCGAAGGAAGAGGCTCCGAAGGAGCACGCCGAACCGGAGCATCCCAAACCGGAACACCCCAAGCCGGAGCACCCGAAGGCGGAGCACGGCAAGGCGGAGGAGCACAAGCCAGAGGCCCCCAAAGAAGCCCACAAGGGTGAGGGGCACAAGGGCGAGAAGGCCGAACACGCCGAGAAGGCGGAGAAATCCGAGAAGGGCCCCAAGCACGAGGGCAAGGCGAAGCCGGCCCACGAGCCCAAGAAGGAGGACTGATCCATGAACAAGGCGCGGATCGGTCTCTACGAGGTCCAGGGCGACACGCTCACGCGGACCCACAAGTCCTGCCCGAAGTGCGGCGCCGGCGTATTCCTGGCGGAGCACGACAACCGGCGGTCCTGCGGCCGTTGCGGGTACAGCGAATCGAAGACCGCGACCCCCAAGGGCAAGCCGAAGGGAAAGTAATCCGGACCCGCGGTCGGAAGCATCGCGGCTCCCGCCGGGAGATCGCCTAGTATCCCCCGAAGTACTGGTACTCGAGGTCTTCTTCGGGAATTCCCAGTTCGCTCTTCAGCCGCTGGACCGTTTCGCTCGCCATCTCGGGGAGGCCGGCAACGTAGAACTTCGGCCGATCGAGCCGTTCGCTGACCTCACGGATCCACGGGATATCGATGCGGCCCGTCCGCCCGGGCCAAGGCTGCGGGGATTCGGTGGGCCGGGTCACGGTGTACTGGATGCGGGCCTGTCTGTGAGCCCTGGCGAGGGCGTCCAGTTCCTTCCGGAACGCAAACTCCTCGGGCACCCGGGCCGAGTAGAACATTCGGATCGGCTGGGTCGCGCCCGTGTCGACGGCGAACCGGAGCATCCCCCGGAAGGGGGTCACACCGATTCCCCCCGCCACGAAGACGGCCGGCCGACGGGGGTTGAAGAGCAGATCCCCGACGGGACCCAGGACGGTGACCCGGTCGCCCGGTCTCAGTCGGTTCAACGCCTCCTTGTATGGCGAGCCCGTCATCTTGGTCGTCACCGCGATGGCTCCGGGCTCGGACGGACTGGATGACAGCGAGAACGTGCGCGCTGGCCCGTACGGATCGCTGACCTCGGGGAGCACCAGACGGATGGCCTGGTTCGAGAGGTACTGGAACTCCGTTCCCTCCGTGGAGAAGCGGACCGTGATGGCCGTCGGGGTTTCTTGGCGACGGTCCAAGAACGGGAACTCGTACCTCCGCGGGATCGGAAGACGGAGGGGCGGGCCTAGCAGGGGAACCTCCGCGTCTCCCGCGGTTTCGGGCGCGGATGAGCCTCGGCGTCCTTTGGGGGCTCTGTTCGGCTGCACCGCTCCCTTGTCCTCCGCCGACCCCATCATCCCGAGGCCCATATAATGACTTAGTTCTAAGTTACTTAACACTGTACCATTGGTCAACTTCTTATGCGGGTCGCACTTGGGAGTCCCGTGGCGAAGGAGAGTCCCCGGCGCGAGCTGGTCGAGGAGACGTGGCACACGCTGCGGCTCGCCTTTCGCACGCTCATGGGCCGGATCCGAGCGGACGACGCGCGCCGAGGCATCTCGCTGGGCCGGAAGGTCCTCCTGCGGACGCTGGTCATGGGGGGCCGGGCGACCTCGAGGGAACTCGCCGACGCGATGGGGGTAACGACAGGCAACATCCCCGGCCTCCTGGACAAGCTGGAAGCGGAAGGGCTCGTCACCCGGACCCGGAGCACGAAGGACCGTCGCGTGGTGTACGTGGACGTGACCGCCAAAGGGCGGGCCGAGTTCCAGGAAATGGTTCGGGTCATGGTGGATGAGTTGGTCCGCGCGTTCGGGGATTGGAGCAACCGGGATCTGAAGGTCGTCGGAAGTTCTCTGGCTCGCCTCTTGCCCAAGGATCGCTGTCCTCCCGGAACGATCGCACGTCGATCCCGGACTGGGCGACACGGGCGCGGATCGGGGCCTTCGGAACTGACTCGGACTTCCACGAAACCCAAGAAGAGGAGCCCACCACATGGTAGAACGTAAACCGAAGAGTGCGGCCGCCCGGCGGAGGGGAACCTCCCCGAGTGAGCGCGCCCAATGGCGATTGACGTACGAGGAAACGCCCTACGACCAGCTCCCGTGGTTCGACCCCGGGCCGAGTCCCCCCATCAAGCTGGCCTCCGAGGAGGGCTTTCTACCGAAGGGCGGCGCCGTACTCGACATCGGATGCGGGGCCGGGTCGAACGTGCTGTTCCTTGCCGAGAACGGATACCGTGCGTATGGCATCGACCTCTCGCCCGGCGCCGTGGCGGCCGCCCGGACCCGGGCCACCCGTGCTCATCTCACCGTGGACGTTCAGGAAGGGGATGCCCTGGCGCTCCCGTTCACCGACGGAAGCCTCGACGGGTTGGTGGATCATGGGTGCTTCCACACACTCCCCCTCTCGCGCCGGGAAGACTACGCTACAGAGGTCCACCGAGTCCTCCGACGAGGCGGGAGCTTCGTACTTGCGTGGGTGGCCCGAGAGCACACGGGCGTCATGGGTCCGCGGCATCGTCCGTCCCTTTCGGAGGTGACCGCGCTCCTCGAATCGCGATTCTTGTTCGTCCGGACGGGCTTCCAGCCCGGCGGAGCGGAGGGGGAGCCTTCGACCTACTTCGCGTTCCTCACTCGTAGGTCGGCCCCGTATCCCCCACCCCGGTAACAGGAGCACCCGACCCAAGGGGTTGCGCGGGGGGTACGGTGCCTCAGGGCGAGGGCCTCACAGCACGACCGCGACCAGAACGAGCAGCGCTACCGCGGCTCCCATCAGCAGGCCCATCTCCGCCATCGCTCGCAGCGTCAGCACGGGTGTCACCGTCCACTCCACCCGCTCGATCCCACATAGAAAAATGTCCAAGATCGATTTCATCGGCCGGGACCTCCGAGGAAGTATCTAAACAAGCTCCGGCCTCGAACGCGACGCGCGGGCCCGTAGTATAGTTGAGGACGTTTAGATACGTCCGAAATCCAGAAAACGCAAGCCCAAACCTTTCTCAGCACACCCGACACAGCCCCGTTCTCTGGGCGGGGTACGTCGGGGGACTCCGGGTTAGGTCAGCGCTTGATGCCGGCCCAAGATCGTTCGAACCGCCGGAATCCGAAGAGCTCGCCGCCCGCGTACGGGGCGCGCAGGATTCACCGACCCAAGGCTCGGAACGAGAGCACGGCCAGTCCGTTCAGGATGAATCCGAGGATGGCGATCGACAGGACAGCGTTCCCGATGTCCGGCCAGTTGAACCCGGTCAGGATGAGGTCGCGGCACGCGGTCGCGGTGTAGCTCACAGGGTTGAAACTGGAGAACGTCTGGACCCAGCCGGGGAGGAGCGCCTTGGGGAGCAACGCGGTCGATAGAAACAGGAGCGGGAACGTCAAGGTGAAACTCACCAATTGGGTGGATTCGGTGTTCTTTGTCCGAAGGGCGACCGTGTTCGAAAGACCGGAGAAGGCGAGCCCGAAGGTCGCGGCGAGGAACATGATCATGAGATCCCCGGGCAGTCCACTGGCGAAGGGGATCCGCCACCCGAGACCGAGCTTGAAGGCATAAGCGATGGCGAGGACCAGCCCGGCCTGCCCCCCCATTCGCATGCCATCCGCCAAAAGCTTCCCGATCAGGACCGAGCTTCGCTGCATGGGAGCCACGAAGAACTTGTCCATGAACCCCGAGTCGATGTCCATCACCATCGAGAACCCCGTCTGGGAGGAGCTCGTGATCGCGGTCATGATCGCGATCCCGGGAAGAAGAACGGCGACGTAGTCGTACGGGAGTTTGGCTCCCGTCAGGCCGGCGGCGCCCGCGGAAAAGATGGTGCCGAAGACCTGGCTGAAGAGCCCGAGCCAGATCACGGGCATCAGAAGGGTGAACAGAAGGACCACGGGGCTCCGGCTGAGCTTCTTCAAACTCCGGTAACAGACCCACCAAATCTCGGAGAGTCGCATCCCGGCGCCGGTTTCGACGTCGGTAACGTATCCGTGGGAGTGGACGTAGCGTGCTGCGGTCATCTCCGCCTCATTCCCCTCGGGCCGTATCCGCTGCGAGAGCTGGGTTTGACCTCCTCCACTCTCATCGCGCGGCCGGTATGTTGGAGGAAAACCTGATCGAGCGTGGGGTGAGCGATGGCCACCTCATTTACGGCGATGCGCTCGGACTCCAGGCGGCGCACGATCTCTAGGAGCGTTGCGCCTCCATTTCGGGTCCGGGCGGTTACCCCCTGATCGAAGGGACTGGCGCTCTGAACACCGGGGACCCCTTGGACCAATGCGAGCGCTTGCACTCGCGCCGTTTCGAAATGTTCGTCTTGGGGGAGTCGAAGGGTGACCACATCGTCGCCGATGGCGGCTTTGAGTTCCCGGGGGGTTCCCGACGTGACGATCTTGCCCCCGTCGATGATGGCCAGCCGCTCGCACAGCTGATCCGCCTCCTCCATGTACTGAGTCGTGAGGAAGATGGTCGTTCCCTCCTCCCGATGGAGTTTCCGAATATACTCCCAGACTGCGTTGCGCGTCTGCGGGTCGAGACCCGTGGTAGGCTCGTCGAGGAATAGGATCTGAGGCCGATGGACAAGACCCGAACCGAGATCGAGGCGCTTCCGCATGCCGCCAGAGTAGGTGAAGGCGGGCCGGTCCGCCGCATCCTTGAGTTGCAGGATATCGAGCAGTTGCTCGACACGGTCGGTGATAATCTGGGTGGGAAGGTGATAGAACCGGCCCATGAGCATGAGGTTCTCCCGGCCGGTCAACTCGCCGTCCACCCCGGCGGACTGCCCTGCGTATCCAATGATCTTGCGGATCGCCTCTCCTTCCCGGTCGAGGTCATGCCCCGCGACACTGACCTGGCCGCTCGTTTTTCCTAGCAGGGTCGTGATGATCTTGATGGTCGTAGTTTTCCCCGCCCCGTTGGGGCCGAGGAATCCGAAGAACTCCCCGTCGCCAATGGAAAAACTGATCCCATCGACGGCCCGGACCACCTCCTGGCCCGTCGGGCCGCGACCCCCTCCGTAGATCTTCACCAGGTCGTGAACTTCGATGATGGGAGAAGTGCCAGGGATCGGAACCTGTCCTTCACTCATCGATCCGCCTTTCGGAGTCACGTGAACTCTTCGCGCTCGAAGAGGAGCAATCCGACGACCGCGGTGATCACGAAGTAGGCGAGCATGATCGCGACCCCTTGCAGGATGGTCGCGTTGGTCACCGTCATCGGGGAGCCGCCTGGGAAGGAACTTGGGCAGGTGTGGGTACCCGGGCTGCTCATGCACGAAGTGTTGAAGACGCCTCCGATGACCGTATCCGCGTACGTCAGGATGAACCACGGAGTGATGTGAACCAGCCCCGAGATCAGATCCTGCAGCAACATGAAGCCGAAGAGGAAGAGCACGGCGACCACGAGGGTAGCGTAGGTGCTCGTTTTGAAGAGCGAGCTGAAAAGGAACGTGGCGCCGAGCAACGCCAACAGATAGACGATGGCCAAGACAAAGGACTCCCCAAAGCTCCATGTGAGGGCGCCCCCGCCGAAGTAGTACGCGCTGTTCGCCAGCACCAGGAGCGCGTAGAACACAACAGCGGCGAGAGCGGCGACGAACGCGGCGATGTACTTCCCCAGGTAGACCGTCGCCCGTCGGAGTGGGAGCCCCATCAAGAAGTAGCCCGTCTTGTTCTGGAACTCCCCGGCGATGGCGTCGCCTCCGAAGATGACCCCGGCGAAGATGATGACGATCGTGGCGCCACCCCCCCACACGATGGCATAGAACGCACCGGAGCTGGAGAGGAACATCGCGGGGCGGTAGTACCCGAACACGAAGGTGAGGATGGCCCCGATGATTGCCACCAGGCCGATCATCAGGATGAACCGGCGAGAGAACACGTAATCGCGGAGCTGATAGCCGGTAAGTTTCAGGACTTGCTCCCAGCTCCGGAGAACAGGCCGCCGGTGGCGTACCCCTCCCGTCGCCGGATTCCCTTCCATCGACGCGTTGGCCGCCAGGGTGCTCAGTCCCCCTTCTCAATCTGGCTCAGGTAGATCTCCTCCAAGGCGCTCCTCGATTCCTGGTAGCTCACCAGGTCGAGGTCGAGTGCAGCCAACTGGCGCAACAGGCGCGCCTGGCCCGCGAGGTCTCCCTTGAGGAAGAGACGAACGCGGTGGGGGTCAAGGCGTTCGCACTTTACCACGTCGGGGAGCGTCTCGATCTGACGGCTGAGGTCATCGTCGGATACGGGTCGGGCGAAGTTCGCGTCGACCGAAGACTCTCCATGATAGAACTTGCTCGTGATGTTGTCGAGGGTGTCGTAGAAAAGCAGCTTTCCATGATTGATGAGGGCAACCTCGTCGCAGACGTCGGTGACCTCGGCCAAGATATGGCTGCTCATGAAGATCAGCCGGTCATGCTTCTTCAGGTCGCGGACGATGGAACGGACCTCCGCCATCCCGCGCGGGTCGAGACCGGTAGCCGGTTCGTCGAGCATGAGAATCTCCGGGTCGTGGACCAGGGCGGCGGCGATGTTGATCCGCTGCTTCATCCCCTTCGAGAACTTGCCCACCCGTTTGTGGGCCCATTCGGTCATCTTGACCTCGGCGAGAACGACCGGAATCCGCTCGTTACACTCCGCCCGAGACATGTTGCGGAGGTCCCCGACCATCTCGAGAGCCTGGGTGGGTGTCAGGGAAGGGTAGATTTCGGGCGACTCGATGAGAACCCCCGCAACTTCCAAGGCGCGTTTTCGTTCCCGCTGGACCGAAATCCCGTTAACGAAGCACTCTCCTTCGGACGGGAAGAGCATATTCGTCAGCAGCTTCAGCGTGGTCGTCTTTCCGGCCCCATTGGGGCCCAGGAAGCCCACGCATTTGCCTCCCTCGAGCTTGAGGTCCAGCTTGTCGAGCGCCGTAAAGTCGCCGAAGCGCTTGGTCAGCCCGTCCGTTTCGATCGATGGAGGGGGCATGTGCGCCTGACCTGATAGTCAGGAGGCACGAAGCACATATTTAGCGTACGCCGTCGGAGTCGGGAGTGCTGTGGTCATCCGGGCTTCAGGGGTGAACTCCGGGACGGGGCAAGGTCCCGGTCGAGACCTGTCGTGGCAATCCTGAGGGCTTCCGTAGCGGCCCTAAGCGAGGTCGCTGGGGCCTCATCGAGGGCCCGGCCCAGCTTCTCGATGAAGGAGGCACGAAGGGATTCGAGGAGATGGGAGCCCTTCGGGGTCAACCGAAGGAGTGATTCCCGCCGGTCCTCTATCGAGCGGACCCTTCGAACCCACCCCGCCCTCTCGAGCGAATCCACGATCGGCGTTACAGTCTGCGGACGGACCCCCAACATCCCTGCCAGGGTCGACATGTTGGCTCCATCGTCTTTCGAGAGCCATCGAAGCACGAAGAATTGCACTGGGGTCAATTTCCAGTCCCGGAATAGCCCCCGTTGTTCCTGCTGGAATCGCTCCATCAGGCTCTCGAGAGCTACCACGAATTGCCGGCTTTCCTCGGACATGGATGGGGGACCGTGAACTTCGTGTACCCTGACCATCGGCAGACCGCTCGGACCCATAAGGGCGTCGGTCGCACAGACGGCCCGTTACCGTTCGGCGGGGCGGCGCCTTGGGCTAGAGCCCGCGGGGCTTCGGATATCGCGCACACCGGTGCCATCGGCCGAAAAGTCCATACCCGTTCGCCGCTGGCCCCGTGATATCCGTAGCGGGCCCGTAGTATAGTATGGGCTGTCTAATCACGGCCCAAGTGCCGCATTTCGGCTACTCCACCGCCGGCGCCAGTACCGAGATTCGGCCAAGTAGCAGCACGAATCCTCGACAAAGGTGGCGGGGGGTGATGAAACAGGTAGAAAACTCTATTTGGTAGAATAGTCTACCTCCCTCCGTGGCGACTTCGGTCAAATTGGCAGAACACGACAAGCAGCGCTTGGACCGGCTGCAAGGCGAGCTCACGACCCGTCAAGGCCGAAAGGTCGCCCAGCAGGATCTCTTGTCTTGGCTCCTCGATCTCGGAGAGGCCGAGAAGGCTCGGTACTCGCGCGACGCTTTGCGACCGATGACCTCCCGAGAGATCGCTGCCCTGCGGCATCTCGCCGTTAAGACAGGATCGCGCACCGACGAGGAGGACATCGACGCGACCGTCGCGCGGGAAGCAAAGTGACCGTCCTGCTCGATACGGGGGTCGTCTTCGCATTTCTGAACGCCGACGATGCTCGACACAGCGAAGCCGTGCAGCTGATGACGCGCATCGCGCGCCGGGAGTTCGGGGCGCCGTTGATCAACGATCATGCAGTGGACGAGCTCTTCGTATTGATTAGAGCCCGGACAGGGTCCTCACAGCTCGAGGAGGCAGCGAGGAAGTTCCTCCCCCTTCCGACCCCTCTGCTGCGCGGGCTGTCGATGGTCTCCTTGGGGACAAGCCTCATCGCCCCGGCCTGGGAGGTCTTCCGTCGGTACCGGGATCAAGGGTTGAGTTTCACCGATGCGGGGCTCATCGTGACCATGCAGGAGCTCCGGATCGAGCGGCTAGCTACCTTCGATCGTCGCCTGTCACGACTCGTCCCCGTGGCCCAGTAGCACCGAGCAGGCCTTTCGGAATCCGGGATTGTTTGCGCTCGAGCCATTTTTCAGCGGCGAAAGGCCAATACACGCCCAGAGTCGGCCCGTCATATCCAAAGCCGGTCCTTAGTATAGTGTGGGACGTGCTAATTCGCTCCATAGCACCTCAACCAGGATCGTAACGGTGGGCTCGCGAGACACTACTCCCCGCGGTGGCTACTGGGGTCGCTCTCTGATGGACAAAGTGTGGGGCCATCCCTGATCGCTTCCTCCGCGCTTCTGACTCTACCAAACTTCATACGCGCTGGGAGCGATTTGACTCGACTTGTACGATCTCAGCTCCCTTCAGCCCGCTCTCGAACGGGATCGCCGTCGGTTGAGACGGTTTCTGTTCTTCCTCAGCCGGAGTTTTCGCGTTCGCAGCTTTGATCAGCTACCTGCCATCGTTGAGCCTTTCGTCTCCTACAGCATTGCGGTTCTTTCTGATAATCTTCTTTCTAGTGCCGGCCGCGATTTGCACCGTGCTTGGGCTAACCCTTCGGTCGCTCCTAACCGCACCGACCTCGGCGATGATTGACACAGAAGGTCTCCACCTGGACTACGGTCCAGCAAAGACTCGCACGTTTCTTTGGAAGAACTCCAAATGGTGGTTCGTGCTTCTGGATTGGCGGGAACAGATTCGGACCGACAAGGACTTCCATTCGACTGGTCCATTCTCGATGACCCGAGTCGGCATGCGTGGTGTCTGGTTGACCGAGGACACCGGAAAGGCCATCATCAAGGGGGCCGAAGTGACAGGCGTGAAGGTGAAGTCACATGTTTCAGGAATCCCTCGCACAAACCTTCGCCCCGTGATGTACACAGAGGAGACGAGTCTTTACCGGTAGCTGGGATTGACCGCGAAACCGCGGGTCTTCCTCGCTTCACGGGCTCCTCTCGTCGGCCGAAACATCAATACAGGCCCGTAGTTGGGTTCGTGATATCCGTAGTGGGCCCGTAGTATAGCTTGGACATCACAGAGGCCTCCGGAGCCTCGAACCCGGGTTCGAATCCCGGCGGGCCCGTAATTCCTGCTCGCCCCGCTTCAGAGCGCGAGCGCGAATCGCACTCGACCGGCTCGGGTTGAATGATTGGCCCGAAGGCCTCGCGCGAGGCGTGAGCTGCTATCCCTCCCTCGGGAGCGCTTCGGGGAACGCTGGATCGCTACCCACGGTCCTAGGCACTCTCACTCATCGTGTGCCGGGTCTGCCTCCCCGACGCGCGAACTTCAAAGCGGACGCGGAACGAGCAAGAATTAACTTGAGACGAATTAGACTTCAGAGGGAGATCAAGAAAAGTGCCAACTCCAACCGGGCGCGAGGGCGCCGGAGGAAAGGCGGCCCCGGATTGACAGATTCTCACAGACCGTCGGTCCCGGCGACCGATGAACAGATCCGGCAGGCTACGATCGGTGAGCCCATCCGTCTCGACGGTCCGGTGCTGCTCGTGGAGTACGACCCGGTCTGGCCCGAGAAGTTCGCTCGCGAGGCGGCCCGGATCAAGGCCGCTCTCGGCAATCGAGCACTTCGGATCGAGCACACTGGCTCCACGGCGGTGCCCGGACTCGTCGCCAAGCCGATTATAGACATCGTCCTGGTCGTCGCGGACTCGGCCGACGAGGTTTCGTATGTCCCGGGGCTCGAAGCGGCGGGGTATATTCTCCGGAATCGAGAGCCCGGCCGGCATCAGCATCGTATGTTCAAAGGTCCCGACACCAACGTCAACCTGCACGTCTTCTCGTTAGGATCCGAAGAGATTGCGAGGATGGTCCGTCTGAGGGAGAGACTGCGAGCGAACGCAGGTGACCGGGGCGTGTACGCCCAGGCTAAGCGGAGTCTGGCGGGCCGGAAATGGAAGTACGCACAGAATTACGCGGACGCGAAGTCCGAGGTCATCGAAGCGATCCTTGCAAGGGCGGAAAAGTCGTCCCCCGAGGGATAGTCAGCCCGCAGCCCACGAGTACTGATTTCCGCGAAATCGCGGCAGAAATAGGTTCTCCGGGGGCATCCGTGGTCCGGTTTTGGCCCAGGCGCTTGCGGCAGGAATGACTCCGTCCGACCCTATCTCTCTCTCGGTGGAAACACCAAGAGGGGAACTGAAAAATGATGGAGCTGGGAGTAGACGCGGCGCGACTGGCGGTCTGTGCAATCCGAGATGCCGAAATGGCGATCCGACTTGCGGCCGAATATTGCCGGCTCGCCCAATTGGACGCGGCGAGACTTGCCGAGCGACTGGGAGTACGGCTCGGCGGGTGGAGCTGGGGCGTCCGCGAGGCGGTCCGGCTTGGAGCGCGGCTCCAGCGGTAACCGCGACGAGCGCCGGACAGGCAGAGGGTGGCCGGTGAGAGGCCGGCCACCTAGAGAGCGTTTGTCGAGGGGGATCGACATCAAGCTTTGACGTAGCGAACGGAGAAGATTTTCCGGGGCGGCGTGTAGGTCGGTAGGAAGAGCCGCGGCGGCGAAACCTATTCGATTAGCTGAGACTGGAAGGCTTTCAGCCGCTGCACGGTCTCGTCATAGAGCGCCCGGTCGACCTGGGGGTCGATTCCCACTGCTCCCCAGAAGTCCCAACGGTTCAGGACGAAGCAGCTGACCTCGGTGGTCGCGAACACGTCCGCGGTTCGGGGCTCGTCGACCAAGAGCGCCGCCTCTCCGAAGGACTGGCCGGCGGACAACGAGGCGACCTTTTGTCCGGATCGCCGGACGTCGGCCGTACCGTTCAGCATGAGGTAGAGCCCCAACCCCTTCTCACCCTGTCGGACGATGGTCTCGCCCACGTGGAACGTTCGCTCGTCCCCGGCGTCCGCGAGCTTCTCCAGCTGGCCCTGGGTCAGAGACGATAGTATCGGTATGCGCGCGAGCTGGGCCACTCGTAGGGAGGGCGAAGAGGGGGTCGCCATCGGTCAGTATCCCCGAGAGCGAACCCCGGGTTATAGTTGTGCTCGCCGACCGAGTGACTTCCGGGCGACCCGAGCGGTGGTTTCGGACCGCCGGTTACCGGGGCCTCGATCGAAAAGACCCCTGCTGCGCGGCGCACGCTTTCACAACCTTCATACGACTCCGACCCCTCGCCCTGCCACGGCCTAGCAGGGCCCAGAAGTGACGGAAGTGATTCCTCCAGAGTTTGAGTACCACGCGCCCGGCACGGTAGATGAGGCGATCGGTCTTCTGCAGAGCACCCCCGGCGACGCGAAGGTGCTTGCCGGAGGTCAGAGTCTTCTGCCGTTGATGAAGCTCCGTCTCGCGGGACCGAAAACGCTCGTCGACATCACCCGTATCCCGAAGCTCTCGTACGTAACCGAGAGCGCGGACTGTCTCTGTCTCGGCGCCACGACGAGGATCAACGACCTCAACGATTCCGACCTTATCCGTACCCGGTACCCGCTGCTGGCCGACGCCGGCGTCCACATCGCCGACCCCTTGGTTCGGAACATGGGGACCGTCGGCGGAAACGTTTGCCACGGGGACCCCGGGAACGACCTTCCGGCCTGCATGCTGGCGTCCGGAGCAAAGTATGTCGTCCGCGGCCCGAAGGGTAACCGGACGATCGCCGCTCAGGACTTTTACAAGGACAGCTACGTAACAGCCCTCGACCCCTCTGAGATCCTTACCGAGGTCCAGGTTCCGAAGGCTCAACCAGGCGACGGGGGCGCTTACCTGAAAATGCACCGCAAGGTGGGAGATTTCGCCATCGCCGCGGTAGCCGTTCAACTGCGCCTTGACTCCCACGGAACCGTCACGCAGGCCGGCATCGCGCTGACGAATGTGGGTCCGACCGCCATCCTTGCCCCCCAGGCGGCGGCTTACCTCGTGAAGAAGAAACCGACGGACGCGGACCTGCTGGCCGTCGGTAAGCTCGCCGCCGAGGCCGCCCAGCCGAGCGCCGACATGCGCGGTCCCGTCGATTTCAAGCGCGGGATCGTTCAGACACTCACCCAACGGGCCGTGAGGCAGGCCTGGGAACGCGCTGGAGGGAAGCGCTGATGGCGAGCACAGCGATTCCACGGCTCACCTCTCCCCTTCCAATCCGCGGCGCTACGCACACGATCCACGTGACCATCAACGACGTTCCGTTCGAGTTCGCCGTCGAGGACCGCACCCTGCTGGTCCACTTTCTCCGCGATGCCCTCGGCATGACCGGAACCCACATCGGGTGCGATACGACGCACTGTGGGGCCTGCACGGTGCTGCTCGACGACCGACCGGTCAAGTCGTGCACCGTGCTCGCGGTGCAGGTCGACGGCCGGAAGGTCCGGACCGTCGAGGGCCTGGAGGTGGGAGGCAAGCTGAACCCTGTCCAGGAGGGGTTCGCGGCGGAGCACGGGCTCCAGTGCGGGTACTGCACTCCGGGCATGATGATGACCTCGGTGGCGCTCCTGGCGAAGAACCCGAACCCCTCCGAGGACGAGATCCGTCACGCCATCTCGGGGAACCTGTGCCGGTGCACCGGCTACATGAACATCGTCAAGGCAATCCAGCATGCGGCGAAGGCTTCGGGAGGCGGCCAATGACGATCCACGGCGGGATCGGCCAGAGCCTCCCCCGCAAGGAGGACGCCCGATTCATTCGCGGGAAGGGAAACTACGTCGACGACATCCAGCTCCCGGGGATGCTCTACATCGATTTCACGCGCAGCCCGTACGCCCATGCGAAGATCACCGCCATTCGCTCCGAGAACGCGCTGAAGGTCCCCGGAGTGCTGGCCGTCATCACCGGAAAGGACCTCGACGCGGCGAAGCTCGCCTGGATGCCGACGCTGATGTCGGACACGCAGATGGTGCTCCCGATCGACACGGTGAAGTTCCAAGGGCAGGAGGTCGTCGCGATCGTGGCGGGGAACCGGTACGCCGCCGCCGACGGCGCGGCCGCCATGGAGATCGACTACGAGCCGTTACCGGTCGTCATCGACCCGTTCAAGGCGCTCCTCCCCGACTCTCCGCTCGTCCGCCCCGACAAGCCGAAGAAATCGAACCACATCTGGCACTGGGAAGTGGGCGACAAGGCCGGGACGGATGCCCTCCTCGCCAAGTCGGACGTCGTCGTGCACCAGGACTTCTACATTCCGCGGCTCAACGTTTCCTCCATCGAGACGTGCGGCTGCGTCGCCTCGTTCGACGCGATGGGTCGCCTGACCATGTACATGACCACCCAGGCGCCGCACGCCATCCGAACCGTCTTCGCCCTCGTCTCCGGCCTGCCGGAGCAGAGCATCCGGGTCATCTCGCCGGACCTCGGCGGCGGCTTCGGCGGAAAAGTCCCCGTCTATCCCGGATACGTCGTGGCGATCGTCGCCGCGCTGAAGACCGGCCACCCGGTGAAATGGGTCGAGACCCGAATGAACAACCTCATGTCGAGCTCCTTCGCTCGCGACTACCACATCACCGCCGACATCGGCGCTACGAAGGATGGGAAACTGACCGGCCTCAAGGTCAAGACCATCGCCGACCACGGATACGCCGACGCAGCGGCCAATCCGTCGAAGTTTCCCGCGGGCCTGTTCCACATCATCACGGGCTCCTATCCCTTCGAGAAAGCGTTCGTCGAGGTCGATGGCGTCTACACCAACAAGCCGCCGGGAGGGATCGCCTACCGGTGCTCGTTCCGGGTGACCGAGGCTGCCTACACCATCGAGCGCCTCGTCGACCAGGTTGCCCACAAGATCGGGATGGACCCGGCGGAGCTCCGCCTCAAGAACTTCATTCCGCCGGAGGCCTTCCCCTACCACTCCGCCCTGGGGTGGACCTACGACAGCGGAAACTACGGCGGCGCGCTCAATCTCGCGATGAAGATGATCGACTACGCCGGGCTCCGTCGCGAACAGGCGGAGAAGCGGAAGAAGGGCGAGTTCATGGGCATCGGCATCTCGAGCTTCACGGAGATCGTCGGCGCCGGCCCCTCCGCCCAGTTCGACATCCTGGGCCTCAAAATGTTCGAGTCGTGCGAGATCCGGATCCATCCGACGGGCAAGGTGATGGCCCGGTTCGGCACCAAGTCCCAAGGCCAGGGGCATGAGACGACCTACGCGCAGATCCTCGCCACCGAGCTGGGCCTCCCGGCCGAGAGCATCTCGATCGAGGAGGGGGACACGGATACGGCGCCCTACGGCCTTGGCACCTACGCGAGCCGTAGCACCCCGACCGCAGGCGCCGCCGCCGTGGTCGCCGCCCGGAAGATTCGCGACAAGGCCCAGAAGATCGCGGCGCACCTCCTCGAGGTCAGTCCCGAGGACCTGGAGTGGAAGGACTACAAGTTCCAGGTGAAGGGGGTTCCCGAGAAGTCGAAGACGATGGCCGACGTGGCCTTCGCGGCGTACACGAACCCGGCGCCCGGCACCGAGGCCGGCCTCGAGGCGGTCGACTACTACGACCCACCCAACATGACCTTCCCGTTCGGGAGCTACATCTGCGTCGTCGACATCGACAAGGGCACGGGGGAGGTCCACGTCCGGCGATTCGTCGCCGTGGACGACTGCGGGACGATCATCAACCCGATGATCGTCGAGGGCCAGATCCACGGCGGGCTCACCATGGGCCTCGCGCCGGCGATGTACGAGCAGATCACCTACGACGATGGCGGGAACATCCACGGGAGCTCCTTCCTGGACTATCTCGTCCCGACGGCGGTGGAGACTCCCCACTGGGAGACCGGCAAGACTATCACGCCCTCGCCCCACCACCCGATCGGGGCGAAGGGAGTCGGCGAGTCGCCGACGGTCGGCGCTCCGGCCGCGATCGTGAACGCTATCGTGGACGCGCTGTCGCCGCTGGGGGTCACGAGCATCGACATTCCGGTCTACCCGTGGAAGGTCTGGCAGATCCTCCACGACAAGGGAGTGACGTAGCGCACCAGGACGCCCCGGAAGACCGATGCTGGTCGAGGGCCAGTTCCAGGTGCGGGCGGGACCCGCCCAGGTCTCCGCGTTCTTCTCCGATGTCCGGCAGCTCCTCGACTGCCTCGATGACCCGCACACGGTCGACGCGGTCCAGGGGGACCAGTTCTCGGGCACGATCACGACCGGGGTCGCGTTCATCCGCGGGAAGTTCCGGTTCGACGGGCAGTACACCGAGCGGACGCCGGGCCAGCGCATCGTGACGAAGATCCGGGGGTCGGGCCTCGGCAGTGCCGTCGACGCCACCCTCAGCGCCGGCTTCACCCCGGCCGGCACGGGGACGACCGTCGCGTGGAAGGCCGACATCGTTCTGACCGGGCCGGCCGCGTCGCTCGGCGAGCGGCTGATTCGCTCGACGATCCAGAAGAAGGCCTCGGCCCTGTTCGAGAAGGCCCGCCAGAAGCTCGAAGCGGCGCCGCCGCCCGCCTAGGCCGACACGTAGCGCGCCGGAGCGCGGCGGAACTTCGCGAGGCAGCCCTCGGAGCAGAATCGGTAGACCGCGCCTTGGTAGCTGGTGTGGAGCGGGCTCGAGGCTTCGACCTCCATCCCGCAGACCGGGTCGATTGAGGCGGGCGCGGTCGACGCGGGCGCCGCATTCTCCTCGGGGGTCGGCATCGGTGCGGTCCGGCGAACCTTCGTGATCTCCGACAGGATGCTCAAGGCGATCTCCTCCGGATCCCGGGCGGCGATGTCCACTCCCGCCGGGTTGCGGATCTGGCTCAATTGATCGGTGCGAAAGCCGTCGGCCTTCAGTGAATCCAGGACCGCGTTCCCGCGTCGGTGGCTGGAGACCAGCCCCACATACTGCGGGGACCGCGGCAGGATCGCCTTCAGGGCCGTCTCATCATACATCCCCGTCGAGGCGACCACGACGAACGTCCCGGGGGCGACGAGTTTCGAAAGGCGTTCGAGGTCGGGCTCCCATTGGATCCCATCCGGGAAATCGGAGGCGCGGGCGCCCGGTGCCACGACCGTGACGCGGTAGCCCAGGAATCCTCCCAGGGCGGCCACGGCTTTCGCGACGGGCGCCTCGCCGACGACCACGAGCTCGGGTTCGGGCAGGTGCGGCTCCACGTAGATCTCCATCGTTCCTCCACTTTCACATTCGAGGCGACGCGTCACGACGCCCGGGGTCGGCATCCCTCCGTCCTCGGCATCGGGGGAAAGACGGATGAGCCTCGGCAGGCCGTCCTTCATCGATTGAAGGGCCTCCGCCAGCAGTACCCGTCCCGTGCAGCTTCCGCCGACCCAACCGGTCACTTCCCCGCTCGGACGGATGATGGCCTTGAATCCCGGCTTTCCGGAGGTTGGCGGCCGGACGCTGACAACGGTGGCGAGAGCGAACGGTTCCCGGGCGCGTTCGAGCTCGGCGGCAAGGGGGAGCACGTCGGGGAGAATTCGCACCCGGGAAAGGCCACGAACCGGGCCCGCGCGATGCAGAGCGACGCGGTCGGCGACGAAGGGCAGCAGCGCATCCGCTGTCGGGGAGGCGAGGCCTTGGAGCGCGTGCTCCAAGCGAGCCAGCTCGGCGGGGGTGTCCACGTCGATCAAGATTCCGGGGTCGGACACGGGCACCTCGACGAGATCGGTAGTGTGGCCCGGGAAGATTGCCCGACAGCCGATGTCACCGCGGAGGGAGTCGAGCTCCGGGAGCAGGGCATGATCGAGGAGAATGGGATTGCCCCGTACGCCTTGGAATGTCGGGACGAGGATCTTGGCGCCGCCGGAAGCGTACCGCTGGAGGAGCGCCCGGAGCGTGGCGGCGTTGACGAACGGCTGATCCCCCAGGACGATGAGCAGAGGTCCCGTCGACGTCGCCGCGGCGGCGCCCTGCCGAAGAGAGCTGCCCATTCCCTCGGTAAACTCTGGATTCACCACGACGGTGGTGCCTCGCAGGTCGACGCCGCTCCGGACCTCGTCCGCCGCGGCCCCCAGCACGACGACGGTCTCGGCCGGATGTATCGTCCGAACGGTCTCCAGGATGCGGGCCAGCAACGGTTTTCCCAGGAGGGAGACGAGCGGCTTCGGCCGACCCATCCGGGAAGACGCCCCCGCCGCTAGAACCAGCGCCGTCACGTCCACTGGCCCGGAAGGAGCCCCGCGCCGGCGCTTGCCTGCGCTCCCCATGGCCTCGTCTACGAGTCGCGGTGCGCTCTAAGCGTTTTCCGAGTCCCGCCGAGTCAACCGCGGACGGTGCCGCCAGCGAACAGTGAAATCCCCTATCGCGCTGCATCGACCGTGCACGTCACGCATTTCTCGCATCAGCTCTCCGAACTCGCGTCCAAGCGGGAACCCTTCGCCATTGCGAGCGTGATCCGGACCGAGGGATCCACTCTCGCGAAACCGGGGTTCAAGATCCTGATTACTCACGAGGGCACCGTCGCCGGCGGAACGCTCGGCGGAGGTTGCCCAGAGGGGCCGATCGTGGCCGTGGCGCAGGAAACCATGAAGACCGGTGAACCCCGCGTGGTCCGGGTCCATCTGGTCGATACCGATCGCGCGGTCGAGGGATTGGTCCGGGAAACCAACCCGGACGAGATCTGGGTCCAGACGAACTGTGGCGGAACGCTCGAGGTGTACATCGAGCCCATGCTGCCCTCCCAGCGGCTCGTGCTTGTCGGTCAGGGCGGGAAGGATGAGATCGAGGCGGCGCTCGTCCACCTGGGGAAGCTGCTGGGGTTCGAGGTCGTCGTGATCGACCCGCTTCCGGTGCTGCCGGAGGCGCCTCACAAGATCATCGAATCGTCCCAGGTCGATCCCGCCGAGCTGGGCAAGCACGACTACGTCGTCGTGCTGACGAAGGGCGAGCGAGACGTGGCGATCCTCGAAGCCCTCTCGCACAGCGGGGTGAAGTTTGTAGGGCTCCTAGCGAGCCGTCACCGATTGAAGCAGAACTTGATCGAGCTGGAGCGGCACGGCGTAGACCCGGCGTTCCTGCGTTCCCTCCACGCCCCGATTGGCCTCGATATCGGGGCCCGGACTCCGGAGGAATTAGCCGTCGCGATCCTTTCCGATGTGATCTCGACCAAGTACGGCAAGCACACCGACCATCCGGCGCCCGCCGGTTGACGTTCGGTTCAGCGGGGCGGCGGTACGAGCTGGATGAGCGGAGCCTGGGCGGGGTTCCGGCGCGGGTAGTCCTTGACGTACGCTCCATAGTAGGGCACCCGCCGTGCGACAACGTTCCGGAAGGCGATGCGTAGCCCATCATCGTCCAGGCCATGGGTCGGGATCAGGTCGTCATTCCGGTTGAGGCAGCCCTTGAGCTCGCCCTTGTGCGTGACCCGGATCCGGTGGCAGTTCATGCAGAACTCCGGATTCGCCACGGGGTCGACGACCTCGACTTCGGCGCCGTCGAATAGGTAGACCCGGCGATGGTGCATCTCCCGGATCAGCACCTGGTCCGCCTGGCTATCGAGCCAGCGCTTGACCCCGTCGATGTCGACGGCCCAGTCATGGGGCCCCACCAGCTCGGGCATAAATTGAATCAGTTGCAACCGGAGCCCCTCCCGGCCGCGGATGAACGAGATCAGGTCGGGGATGTACGGCAGGGTGCGCCGAAAGACGACCAGGTTGAGCTTGACCGGCGTGAGGCCGACGTGGATCGCGGCCTCGATTCCTCGGAGGACGGGCGCGAGCTCGCCGTGCCGGATCTCCCGGAAGGCCGCCGGGTCGAGGGAGTCCACGGACACGTTGATCCGCTTGAGGCCCGCATTGCGGAGTCCCTCGGCCCGCTTCGCGAGCAGGGATCCGTTGGTCGTCACCGACACGTCGGGCAGGTGATGGACCGTGCGCGCGACGATCTCCTCGAAATCGGACCGGACCAGGGGCTCCCCGCCCGTGTACTTGACGGAGCGGATGCCGAACTCGCGGCCGATCCGGACGATCCGATCGACCTCGTCGACGGACATCTCGTCTGGGTGCGAGGTCCCCGGTTTGAGGATGGGGCCCAGCCCTTCGTCGTGGCAATAGATGCAGCCGAAGTTGCACCGTTTCGTGACGCTGATGCGAATGTCGGTGACTTCGCGCCCGAAGGCGTCAACCAGCATGGGGCAGTAGTTCATGGGCGGCCCGTCTAAAGGCTTCGCCTCCGAAGCCAGCGGGGGTCGCCCGGACCTCCCCTGAGGGCCGCTCGGCGGGATGGAAAGGCTGATGGCGGACAGGCGGTCTCGACCCGCCGCGCAGCGAGCCCCCGCGCACTCCATGGCGGATCTGGATTCGTGGTCGTCCCCGACCGAGGTCACCGAGGTACTGGCCCGACAGAACTACATCGCCGACCGCTCGCTCTCGATGTCCACGTACCTGAGCGCTCGTCTCGGTAAGCCTCTCCTGCTGGAAGGGGAGCCGGGGTGCGGGAAGACCGAACTCGCGAAGGCGCTCGCCTCCGCCACGGGCACGGAGCTGATCCGGCTCCAATGCTTCGAAGGGCTCGACGCCCGCTCCGCGCTCTACGACTGGAACTACCCCAAGCAGATGCTCACCATCCGTCTTCACGAGAGGGACGAATCCCCGACGGCGGTGGAGAAGGAGATCTTCACCGAACGATTCCTGCTCCGGCGACCATTATTGCGTGCCCTCGAAGAGAACGGGCCGCATCGACCCGTGCTCCTCATCGATGAGATCGACCGGGCGGACGAAGAATTCGAGGGCCTCCTCCTCGAGGTCCTCTCGGATTTTCAGATCACGATCCCCGAGCTGGGAACCATCAAGGCCCGCCGACCCCCGATGGTGATCATCACATCGAACCGGACCCGGGAGCTGAGCGACGCGCTCAAACGACGGTGCCTCTACGCCTTCGTCGATTACCCCAGCTTCGAACGGGAGTCCGAGATCCTCCGGGCCCGGGTCCCGCGCTTGGGGGAGCACCTGGGCCGCGAGATCGTCACCTTCGTCCAGCGGATCCGCACCGAGAAGGACCTCGTGAAGCGGCCGGGAGTGGCCGAGACCCTCGATTGGGCGGCGGCGCTGCTGGCGCTTCACCGCGACGCACTGGATCCGGAGGTGGTCGATGATACCCTCGGCTGCCTCCTCAAAGACGCGCAGGACGTGCAACTGGCCCACGACCGTGGCCTCGAGCGCCTTCTCCGCGCCTAGTTCATCGCCATCGATGTCGACCTCCCCGCTCTCCCCGGATCACGTCCACCGGCGGCTCGCGGAGTTCGTGGGCTTCCTGCGGGAGCGAGGGGTGCGCGTCGGGATCGGCGCCGAGGTCGAGCTGGGTCAGGCGCTCCCCGCCCTTCCCATCCTGGACCGCGAGAGCGTTCGCGAAGCCTGCCGGGCCATTCTCGCGAAGTCCCCCGAGGAACTCGTGGCGGTGGAGCGGGCCTTCGACGTGTTCTTCTCACCGGCATTCAATCGGCGCGGAGTTCCCTCCCCCGGACAGTCGATCGCCCCCCGGCCGCTGGGAGTCCCGGCCGGAAGGATAGGGCCGGTGCCGCTCGAGTCGGCTTCCGGACCACCGGTCGGGGTAACGAATTTCGGGATGTACAGCGCCCAGGCGCCGGGCGCGGGACACGAGTTGGGTCCCCTCAGCTCGCGAGAGATGCTCTCGCTCCGTCGGGGGGCGCGTCGATTCCGTCGTCGCACGGCGACGCTCCCGGGCCGGCGCTTCGTCCGCTCCCGGCGCGGGGAGGTGGACTTCCCGGAGACCCTGCGTCGCAGGTACCGGGTGGGCCGGCGAGGGGATCGAGCTCTCTCGGCGCACGCCCCGGAAGCGACGGACAGACCTGGTGGTGTTGTGGGACGTAAGCGGGTCGATGCGCGAGCACGACGCCCTGCTCTTCGGGCTCGTCTACGCCCTCGAACGAGTCTCCCGCTCCTCCCGCGTATTCGCCTTCAGCACCCGGGTCGCGGAGATCACCGAGGAGATCCGGCGTCATGGGTACCGTCAGGCCACCTCGATCGTGGCGACGCGCATTGCTCGAGCCGAGGGCGGCACGCAGATCGGGCCGTGTCTTCGACAGTTCACCGACCAATATCCGACGGCGGTCGGCGACCGGGTCACGGTGGTCGTGGTGAGCGATGGGTGGGACCGGGCAGGGTCGGCGGCGGTCGGGGAAGAGCTTCGGCGGATCCACCGTCGGGGTCACCTGGTGGTCTGGGTCAGCCCCTATGCCCGCGGTCCGGGGTTCCGCCGGAGACCGCCGGCCTCGTCGCGGCACTTCCCTACACGGACCTCCTGCTCGGGCCCGAGGACTTTCAGTCCCCGTATCCGCTGCCGCCCATCGACTGGAAGGCCTCTCGAGTACCGGCACCCGCCTAGGGCGGTAGCGTGGACGAGGAGGCCGACGCCTCGGTCCGGGCCACGGCCGGGACCACCGTGGCCGCCGGGGTGGGTCCGCCGGCCATCGCCCACCGGGCGAGCACGAACACTTCGACCGTCATGACGACGAACGATGCGAGCCCGAAGGGGACCGACGCCCACGCGGAGCCCCGAAGGAGGTAGGCCACCGCCTCTCCACCCACCATGGCGAGGAAGCCCGCGGTGACGCCCAGCCCGACCCAGAGGTACCGTGGGGTCGGTGCGGGCCTTCTCCAGAGCTCGCGAGCCAAGAAGGCGAACGTGGTGCCCATGACCGCGGCCATGCCCACGGCGCCGACGACCGGGTCCGGGACGACCCAGGGGCCGATCGCGGCCGTCGCGGCGAATCCGTACAGGAGCATCCGCTCCGGCCGGGAGAAGGGGAGCCACGTGACCAGGAAGGCCATCGTCACGAGCATGGGCCAGAAGAACCAGGCCGACTGGGCGGCGTCTCCGACTGCGGCGGCCAACCCGGGCCAGCCCTGCGCCGCGTAGGGCGCCGGCCCGACCTGCGCCAGCACGAACGTCAGGCCCATGAGCAGCTCGTTGCCGACGAGGAGCAGGGCGAACGCGAGGGGCCATAGGAAGCCGTGGGCCGGGAGATGCATGATGCCGGCCCGGAACACGAGGCTGATCGCCCAGAGTCCGCCAACCGCCATCATGCTGTTGACCGCGATGAAGACCGAGACACTCGAGGCCTGGCCCGGGCTGAGAACGGCGTAGATGCCGGAGAGCCAGAGACCCGTCGACATGAGGAGAATGCCGAGCAGCAGGATCGCGGTCGCCAGCGTCGGCCGCGCCCCGTCCCGCGGGAAGAGCCGCAGGACGACGAACAGATTGCCTCCCACCATGAGGGCGGCGAGGAACCCGAAGAGTGGGAGCCACGGGCCCACCGTCGGGAGCGCCGGGATCATGGCGATGCCTCGGTCCGATCGCTCATGGGGAACCCGCCTTCACGGCGCCGCTCCGGGCGGAGGTCCCCGACGTCGACGTGGTGGAGGAGCCCGTCCGGCGGGGGCTCGCCTGGATTACGGGAAGCACGGTGTCCGCCGACGGCGACGCGGGGCGCGGGAGCCGGCTTCGGAGCCAGTGGCGAATGTCGTGGATGTAGAGGTTGCCATAGGGGCAGGCCCCGACGCAGTTTCCGACGCCGCAGCACTTGCTGCTCCGGAACTCCCCCTTGGTCCGGAAGTGACCCGGCATATCGACAAGGCCGATGGGGCAGGTCTTCGCGCAGTCCAAGGTCGTGCAGTCCCGGCAGACCTCCCGGTCCTTCACCTTGAGCTTGAAGAAGCCGATTCGTTGGAAGGCCTGCGCAATCGTGCCCGTGTAGCACCAGCCCATCGTGACGCAGTTGTAGTTGCCGGTGTACGGGATGGTGACGAACATTACGTACCAGAGCACGTTGAAGGAGAAGGTGAACAGGAAGATGCTCGGGTCGGCGCCGCCGATGGTCACGTGGAGCCGGCCGATCTGGTCGAAGTAGGAGAGGAACGATGTGCCCACGAGGGCGACCAACACGACGCCGGTCGTCGTGGAGTAGAGGCTGGAGAACCGACTGCTGAGGTATTTCCGGGCCACGGGCGAGCTCCGGTTGAAGGTCTTCATCGCGTCGATCGTCGTTCCCTGGAACATCACCGCGGCCGAGCAGAACACGGAGCAGATCACGCGTCGGCCGAACAGGGCCGATAGGATCCCCGTGGCTGCGTAGGTCACCAGGATGACCGCGAACAGCGACGGAACGATCGGCGCCGAGCCCAGCCCCATCGACCAGCCGAGCACGGGGACCTGGACGCCCGAGGCCCAGTTCGGAAAGACCGCGGAGTAGTAGACGCTCGGGAAGAACACGACGAAGAGGCCGTAGCAGGCCATCATGAGCGCGAGTCGCACCCTCGTCTCGCGCTGGCGGACCTCCTTGAACTTGAAGACTACGAGGGCGCCCATCTCGGCGCCCATCATGGCAAGGAACCAGGTCGAGCCCGCCACGAGGGCGAAGAACCAGAACCCGTTCGAGACGGCGTTCCCGAGGACCACCATGGGCGCGCCGCTCAGCGCAAGGGCGGGGAAGGCACCGGCAAATACCGCCGGCTCGATCTGCAGGTCGAGGAGCGCTCCCATGAACAGCTCCGCCACGAAGATGAACGCCAACAGCTGGAACGCCCAGCGAGCGTTCAGTTGCCACGCCATCCGGTCGCCCGCGGCAAACCGGTCCGGCCGCACGACGGCGTCGAGGTAGACCAGCATCTCGAGCACGATGGCCACGGCGAAGAGGAGCGGCTGAGCGTAGAGGGCCCACAGGAACAGGCCCGCCATCATCACCGCATAGACGGCGAGAATGCGGACGAGGTAGGTGGCGTAGGCGGCGTTGAGTTCCTTCTGACGGTAGATGTGCTCCATCAGGTAGACGAAAAGAACGATCATGAGCCCGCTTCCGAGCAGGACCGTGACCTCTCGCCAGGCCGAGGACGCGAGGGCGGGAGGGGACAGGAACATGAGCGCTGCCTGGAAGCCGACCACGAGGACGAACCCCCGGTCGAGGCGGGAACGGAGCAAGAAGACCGTGAGCGCCATCTCGCCGGCCATCGTGAAAAGGAACCAGGGAGAGTCGATCACCGCGGCGAGGTCGCCGGCCAGTGCTCCGGCGCCCCCCGCGAGACCGGCGAAGCGTACCCCGGAAGCGAGGCTGAAGGCCCATCCCATCAGGAACTCGTTGGCGAGAACTAGGCTGGCGATCATCGCGGCGTAGAGCGCCCCCTTGTGGAGCGGCGTGGGGGACGCCGGTACGGCCTGTTCCTCCGGATCCAGCTGACCCTGTGCCGTCCGAATGAACGCGAAGAACGGAATGAAGGCGCCTAACGACATGAGTCCGGCGGCGAGCCAGAGCCCCTCGACCAGGCCCGTGGTTCCGGGGTTCAGGTAGTAGACAACGGCCCCGCCGAACATGGCCGCCATCATCAACAGGAGGAAGACGACGCCGGCCGCCTGCAGGGAGAATTTCGCTTCCACGGCCCAGCGGATCACCAGGGCGGTGAACACCGCCATCAGGGCGGCGAAGATCGCCAGGACAAGTTCGACGGCCAGCATGATCAGTCCTACGCCCCTCCGGTGCCGCCTGTCCCGGTCACCGCTGGGTCTCAGGTGCGAGGGTGAGGCGCCCCTCGGACACGGACGGAGAAGGGGCCGGGATCGCGGCGATACCGCTCGGAGGGACGGGTGCTTCTCGGGCTCCCGTCACAGTCCAAAGGATCGGGCGAAGGGCGGCCAGCGGGCGAAGGCCCAGCGCGACGGCAAATCCTCCGAGGAGAAGGTACTGGGCGGCCCAACGAACGACGAGAGCCACGCCCACGGGAAGCCCGGGAGACACCCCTCCCCACATCGCGGAGACCCCGGCCGCGCCCATGAGCTCGTTGACGAACCCGTGCCAACCCATGGCGGTCAACGGCGGGGGCACCCCGACCGCGAGCGAAACGCCGGCGATCACCAGGAGGATGCGGAGTACGACACCGGACCACGCCGACATCAGCCGAAGGAGCGAGCGGTAGGTTGGGACGGGAACGAGCGCGCTGAGAATCGCGGCGAACCCGATCAGTTGGTGCTGCAGGATCCATCCCGCCCATGTGCCGGGCGACGCGGTGCTCGGGTTCACGGTGAGCCATTCGGCGACCATCGCGAGGCTCCAGGTGACGCCGGCCGCCAAGAGGGCGACACGCAGAATCGCTCCCGCGGCGAATCGCCGGTCGAGAGGTGGCGGGACCGCCGTCGGAGACGCGGTGCCCCCCGATGACGGCACCAGCGCTCCGTAGACGGTGAGCAACTGTTCCTGGGCCAGCAGGGCGACGTACAGGATCACGAGCTGGAATACTCCGAGGTACCAGTTGTTCAGCAGGAGTGCGCCGGTGCTCGTCCCGGTCGCCTGCGCGGTGAGGCCGATCCCGGCGGTGGCGGCGGCCGTCGTCGAGCAACAGGCGCCGAGGGTAACCAGCGCGATGAGGGCCGGGGTCAGGCCGGCCGCGGTCCCGACCGCCGCGGGTCGCGCCGAGGAGGTCTTTCGGCGCCGGAGAAGACTGGCGCTGAGGATTACCGCGACCGTCATCCCGAGTCCGACCCCGGCGGAGGTGAACACCATGAACAGCGTCGGCAGGAACGGGAGCCCGAGTACCAGGTACGGGTTCACGGTGAGCAGGGCCGGATAATCCCACGACGGGGTGCCGGACGTGAGGATCACCCAGAACGAGGAAAGGTGGGCGGGCGGCCAGAAGATCTGCAGCATGGCGCCGACGACCATCGCGATGAGGGCGTAGGCCGCCGCGATGACGGTTGCGAGTACGAAAAAGCGCGGTCGTCGGACCAGGGCACGGGAGTGGCGGAGGGAGAGCAGCGCCCAGATTCCGGGTCTCGCCCGGTGCTCGGCCATAGAAGCGCGCAACGAGTGGGCTGGTGCCTGATAATGGCTACGTACACACTTAGTTTCGAGTGGGCCCGAGTCCCGTGGACTGCGCCTACGGTTCTCCCCGCGTAGGACCGTCCGGCCCTAGAAGGTAAGTCGGCGAATGCTGGGGAGAAGGACCGGTCCCAAAACCGCGCACAGGACATAGGTCAGCAAGATGACCCAAGCGAGCGTGGGAGCGCCCCAAAGGGTCGCTAGGACTCCGACAGTTACGGCACCGAGCGCCGTGGGTATGCCGCGGAACAGGTAGAGGTTCGTCAGGACCCGGCCGAAGCGGTCCTGCGGCACCTTGCCTTGCAAGTAAGTCATGTACGCTTGATAGAACCCCGCCGCGAAGATCCCGGTCAGGAACCATAGGATGAGGCTCGGACCGATAGAGGGCGCGGCATACACCGAGGCGACGATCAGGACGCCCTCGGCGGCGGTGCTGCCGAACATCACCAACGAGACCCATTTGCGGGGGTTCAGGTAGCCGAGGATCAACCCACCCACGATGCCGCCCACCGTGAACGCGGTGAACAACAGAGCGTAGCTGAAGGTCGGATCCACGAACTCCCGCTGGGTCAACAGCGTGATCAGCAGCGGCCCCGCTGCCGTGAAGAATCCTTGGGCGCTCGAGAAGACCGCGAGCTGGAGGAGAGGTTTCCCCACGCCCCGACCAAGTTCCTTCCACCCGTCCCAGAAGTCCTCCAAGAATCCCGTCACGACGGTTCTTGTCGATGGGAGGGACAGAGGGATCACGATGAGGAGGGCCGCGAGGTTGAGCAGGGCGTAGACGAACATCCCCCCGCCGGGACCCACAAACAGGAGGAGCGCGCCGCCGATACCGAAGCCCGCGACGGTGTTGCCTCCGGAGATCGTGTTGAAAAGGGCGTTGGCCCGGAACAGCTCCGACTCAGAGACCAGGCGGGGGATCAACGCCGTGTCGGCGGTCCATGTGAAGTCCCACACGAGGGAGATTCCGGCTACGAGCGAGAGGAGGACCGGAACGGTGAGGTGCCCGCTTTCGAGCGCCAATCCGATGGCGAAGGCGAACACGGCCTGCAGGCCGTACCCGACCAGGAGGACGGTTCGAAGGTTCCGGGCGCGGTCGACCGTGGGTCCCGCAATGAACGTGATCGAGTAGGCGCCGAACTCGACCAGGATGACGAGCCCAGCGATTGCGAGGCTGTGGGAGATCCGGTACGAGAGGAGCAGGACGGAGATCTCGTAGACGGCGTACCCGCCCCAAGCGAGTCCCGAGGACGTGATCCCGAGGGCGAAGCGACGGTTCCGGAACAGGTCGAGGTAGCCCCGGTCGGTCTCGGCCATCGTGGCCGCAGCACACCTGAGGGAAAAGACGCACGGCCACAGGCGCGACCCTCAAGTTTCAAGTAACCCCGACCGGTGCATGAGCCGGTGTCGCATGCCATTCGGTAAGTCCGCCCCCCGCACTCCGGAGTTCGACGGTGCCCCGTTCGCCGAGGGCACCCAGCTCGTCGACCGGATCGCTAGCGAGCTCGACCTGCTGTCCCGGAACGTCGAGATCTTGGAACGATTGGGCGACAAGAATCCTCTCGGGATCATCCGGTTGAGCGAAGCGTTGCGCCTCCCGATCCACAAGGTGCGTTATTCGTTGCATCTGCTGGAGCGGGAGGGGGTGATACAGCCGTCGGCCGAGGGGGCCATGTTGACCGACAAGGCCCGCCAGTTCTGGACCCAGCTCGACGAAGCGCTGGACCGGATGTCCACGCTCGTCCAGCAACTGAAGCAGAAGGCGAGTGCGCACCAGGGAAAGGCGCCTGTCGGTCCGAAAGGCTATTAGACGGTTCTTCGGTCGGCGCCGCCGGTGCCGCCGTAGCTCAGCGGCAGAGCGATCGGCTGTTAACCGAAAGGTCAGCGGTTCAAACGTCCGGGCGTCGACGCGCCCGGACTGGAAATCCGCTCGGCGGCGCCTCCGGTCCCCGGTGGGCCCGTAGCTTAGCCCGGCTCAGAGCGACCGGCTCATAACCGGTCGGTCGGCGGTTCAAATCCGCCCGGGCCCATCCCCATCCGATATCCGAACGTGTTCGGAAGAATCACGCCAGCGGAGATTTGCTCCAGAGGTCAAGATTACTGCCCAGCCTCAAATAGGGGTTCCGCCGTCTAACGAGGCGGGTGCCACTCGTCTTGGATGCGGTCCTCGGCCACTTGCAAGACCCACCGGAGAGACTGTCCGGTCCTCGCGTCCAAGAGTCCCCCAGCCCCGGGCCTCTGGTGTGCCGGTGCGGGACTCGAATCCCTGCCGGAGGAGCAATGGTCCGAGTCGAGAGCCTACCCGAGTCCGCGGCAGAATTGTTCCGGGATCGGAGCTTCTGCTCCGTGAGGTGCCTCCGCGCTTTCAGCCTCGAGTCGCTGGAAACATTGGACGGCCTCGACACGCCCGAAGCAAGGGACGTCGTCAGCGATCTCCACGAGCTCTACCAGGCGATGGCCCAGACCTTCGCTCAGATCCTGTCCGGCGCGTAAGTTCCCGCTGAGATGGCGAGCGGGCCCGCACCGTCGCCCGCCGTCGACGGTCCGCCGTCCGCCCCTCCGGGCTCATGGCGGGAGCGGATCCCCCGCTGGATCCTATGGGGTCTTGCGATCTATTCCGCCGGCTTCCTCACACTGTTCGCCGTCAGTCAGACCATCGGCCCGACCAACTCCAAGGAACACGCGATCTTCCTCATGGCCATGGGCCTGATTCTCCTCTGGGTCGTTCTCGGAGGGCTCCTGACCTGGCGCTTCCGCAACCGGGTCCGGGCCTGGATGTTGCGACAGCCGGGCAGCGGTCCCCTCAAGTTCGTGCTGTGGGCCACCGCCCTCGTGCTCATCGAAGAGGCCATCACGACGACGATGACGAACCTCGCGCCCGAGTTCGGCTCTCAGAGCGGCGTGGCGTACATCACGGCCTCGACGAACTACCTTCTCGTCATTGGGTTCAGCAGTGTGGTGGTGATCGCGCCGGCCTTCATCGGGTGGGGTATTCTCCTGCGACGGTACGATTTCACGCCGCTCGAGGTCTTCCTATTGTTCGGACTACTCGGCACGACCGGGGAAGCATCACTGAATCCCTCCGCGCTCATCGGGGGGTTCTGGTTCTTTGTCTACGGACTGATGGTCTACCTGCCGGCCTATTCTCTTCCCACCCACCGGGGCGCCATCACCCCGCGGTGGTTCCACTACGTGCTGGGGTACCTCGTCCCGCTCGCCTTCCAGATTCCCTTCGGGGTCCTGGCGAACTTGGGCCGTGCGTGGCTCCACGTCCATCTCTTCCCGAGCTGAGACGGGTCGCGGCGACTTAGGTGAAATCTTCTCGACGGAACAGAAGGTACCCGCCGATAGTGCCGAGAACGGCGTAGATCAGGATGATGACGATCCCCTCGGGAATCGAGGCGTGGTACGATGTCAGGGTCACCATGAACCGGCCCATACGTACGGTCGTCGAGGAGAAGTCGAGCCGGGTACGGCACCGTGAGCACATCCGCGACTATCCCGCCGCCGTAGGTGATGATGAACCACGGTTCCACGTGGGCGACGTCCACTATCAGGTCCGAGATGAGGGTGAACCCGAAGAGCAGCAGGACAAGGGTCACGATGATCGGCATCGCGCCGCTCTTGAACAGCGAGCTGAACAGGAACGTGAATCCGAGCACGCCGATGAGATAGACCAGCGTGAAGGCGAAGGACTCCCAGAACTGGATCGGTGGAGCACCGGTGTAGTACCAGCCGTTCCCGACCGTGACCGCCGCATAAATCGTGATGATGGCCGCCGAGGCGAGGAACGCGGCGATCATTTTTCCGAGGAAGACCGAGGACCGCCGGACCGGGTGCGCGAAGAGGAAGTATCCCGTCTTGTTCTGGAACTCGCCCGCGATCGCGTCCCCACCGAAGAGCGCGGCACAGAGCGCGATGAGCGGGGTGATCACCGCCCACCACGTGCCGTAGAACGCGAGTCCCGACACGAGCAGGGCGGCGGGGCGATAGTACGCAGTGACCCCGGAAAAGATGGTAACGATGATCAGCGCGAGGATGAGGAGGACGATGAAGCGACGCCCCCGAATGTAATTGAGAAGCTCGTACTGCACGACACGGTTCATCTGGGTGAAATCGGTCGGAAGGGGGGGTCGAGCCTCCCCTGCCAGGGAGGTCGCGCCGGCGGTGGGAGTGGCGCCGGCCATGTCGTCAGTATCCTCCCTTGATCAGGTTGAGGTAGGCGTCCTCGAGTCGCGCCGTCCCGGAGGAGGGCTTGAAACTCACGATACCGATGTGGGCCCCGACGAGTTCAGTGAGCAGTCGCTCCTGGGTCGGCAGTCCTCCACTGAATCGGATAAGGAACGTTCGGCTATCGACCAGCTCGACGTGGTCCACGCCCGGCATCGCCCGAATCTTGTCCTGGATACCCGTAAGGTCCCCGGGCGCGAGATCGACCTCGACGGCGGCTCCCTGTCCACTCACCCGCTGGATGACGCGCTCGAGCGTGTCGTAGATCAGGAGCTTGCCCTGGTCGATCATGGCGACTTCGTCGCAGAAGTCGGCCACCTCGCTCAGCAGATGCGAGCTCATGAAAATCAGCTTCTGTTGCTTCTTGAGGTCAAGGACAATGTCCCGGACCTCGGCCATTCCGCGCGGGTCGAGTCCGGTAGAGGGTTCGTCCAGAATCAGGATATCTGGGTCGGGAAGAAGCGCCGCGGCGATGTTCACGCGCTGCTTCATTCCCTTCGAAAACTTCCCCGTGCGCTTGTCGATCCAGTCGCTCATCCGGACCTGTTCGAGGACGGCCTTGATCCGTCCGGTCCGTTCTGACGCGGGTATGCCCCGCAGCTCGGCGAGATAGGATAGTGCCTCCCGGGGCGTGAGCGCCGGATAAATCTCCGGAGACTCGATGAGCGCGCCGCAGGGGTAGAGGGCCTTTCGCTTTTCGGCTTGGACGTCCACTCCGTTGATGAGGGCGGTCCCGGACGTCGGGTGGACCATCGCGGTGAGGATCTTGAGCGTGGTCGTCTTCCCCGCGCCATTGGGGCCCAGGAAACCGACGCACTTCGTTCCGTGTACGTCGAGGGTCAGGTCATTGACCGCGGTGAAGTCGCCGAAATTCTTGGTCAGATGCGAGGTCTCGATCGACAGGTCGGACATAGTGCAGCGGGGGAGAATCTCCGGGTGATGGCCCCCGCGGACCCTCGGCCCATATTACGTCTGCCGCTGGGGAGACTCCAACCGCAGCCGCCTCCGGAAGGCCGACCCGGCGGCGAGGAGTTCCAACCCTTTGGCGATTCCCTGGCTTCCTTCCGTAACGGTCCGGTTCCGGAAGAACTCTCGCACCTCCGTCTCGCGACCGAGCCCCAGCCGCTGAAGGGCCACCTCCAGGAGGTCGCTCGTCCGGCCGGTGCCTCGGTAACTTTCTGCGACCGCGTCGAGGTTCCGCTGCAGCCACGCCCACGTCACCGCGCGTGCTTCGAGGTTCCGCGAGGCTCCGGTGACCGCCGCCGGTACGAGGGAGAGCAGTATCTCTCGGTGCTCGGCCATCGATAGAACCCGCTCCACCAAGGAGGGGTCGGGGGAGGCGGTCAGAGCGCCCAACAGTCGGAACATCTCTCCTTCGGAGGGAGCCGAACGGAACCGCTGCAGAACAATCTCGAACTCGGCCGCCCCTCCGGTGCGAACGAAGGCGGTGGCGATCGCGTCGCGTGCCTCCGGGTTCACGCGATCGTACTCGTCGTAGCGCGTCGCGAGACACCGGGCGAAGTCCGAATCGACCCAGACCCGCTGGGCGAGCAGTCCCTCGCGCAAGGCGCCGTTCAGTCGCCGGCTCGCCCAGGACCGGCTCCACGCCGAGGCGGTCGGTCTGGGCCCGGAGGAAACTGCGGTAGCCCTCCAGGAAGGCCGGATGGTCGTAGATCAGTGTATGGAGCGTCGCGCCGCTGCGGCCGAACTGTACGACGGCCGCGAAGTGGGTCGCGGACTCCCCGACGCGCAGGAACTCGAGGTACTGGTTGAGGTCGAGGTCGCCGGCCTCCACGAGGGGCGCCAGGTCGTGCACCACGGACCACTGGTCGAGCTTGGAGAGCGTGGAGAAGCGCTCTCGGAGCTGGTCGAGGGTGTGCATGTCATAGAGCACCCGGTAGAACCCGCTCGCGTCGACGTTCAGGAACGGAGGCTCATCGGTCGTAAGTTCGATCTCGGTGTGGGGTTCTTCGAGCAGCAGCCGGCGTTCGACGCCATCGATCCGGGCCACGACCGGGACCGGCCAGGATTCGGCGGTGTGCTGGCCGCTATAGAAGAATCGACGCTGGTCGATCGTGAGCCGGCGCCCGATCACCCGCGCGACTAGCATGTGGGAGTCCGGGCCGGGAGATCCATTCGTTCATGATCCGCCGAACCGGGCTCTGGGAGACTTCCTCGAGGGCGGTCCAGAGGTCGTCGTGGGAGGCGTTGGCGTACTGGAATCGCTCGAGGTAGGCGTTGATTCCCTTCCGGAACGTCTCTTCGCCGAGGTAGCGCTCGATCATCCGGAGCACACTGGCTCCCTTGCCGTAGCTGATCTCGTCGAAGATCTGGTTGATCTCGTCCGCGTTCTCGACCGACTGGAAGATCGGGTGCGTGCTCTGGAGGGAATCTTCGCGGAAGGCGGAGGCGCACCACCGCGGGAGGAAATCGCTCCAGCTCTCGAAATCTGGGTAGGCCCTGTCGAGGATCCGGTAACTCATGAACGTCGCGAAGGACTCGTTGAGCCAGATGTCACTCCACCAGTTCATGGTCACCAGGTTGCCGAACCACATGTGGGCCATCTCGTGGGCCGTGGTCTCGGCGATGCCCCGACGTCGGAGCGTGCTCGTGCTGGAGTCGGCGAGGAGCGCCATTTCGGAGAAGGCAATGGCTCCCCAGTTCTCCATCGCGCCGGCCCAGAACTCGGGGACGGCGACGAGGTCGAGCTTCGGCAAGGGGTAGGGGATCCCGTAATATCGCTCGTATTCCGGTAGCAACTTCTCGGCGACGCTGAGGGCGTACGCTCCCGAGGCTCCCCGGCCCGGCGGGGTGTAAGTTGCCAGTCCGACCGCGCCGGCATGACTTCGGACGCTGTCGAAATGCCCGATCCCGAGGTAGAGGAGATACGTCGCCATTCGCGGCGTCGGGTCGAAGTACGTGGTCCGGGTCCCATCCGCCTCGGTGCTCGATCGCGCCGGGGTGTTGAAGATCACTTGCAGGTCCTGGGAAACCGTCACCGACACATGGAACACGGCCTTCCGGTCGGGACGATCGATGCAGGGCAGCATCCGACGCGCCTCGCTCGCCGCGAACTGCGTGGTCAAGAGGTAGCCGTCGCCGTAGCGGGACCGGTAGAAGCCGACCAGCTTGTCGGTCAGCACCGTGCCCTCGTAATCGAGTTCGACGCTCGAGGTGCTCGCCGGAAGGCCGGACAACACGACCTCCTGGTGGTCCGGATCCGAACGGACCGTCAGCTCGGTCGTTCCGGCCCACGCGCCAAGGACGTGGAGGCCGACGGAATTGAGGTGGAGCTCGCCGCCGTCCGGAGTGCAATCGATCCGGAGATGGCCCCGAAAAGCGAGCGTCCGGTAGTCAACCTTCAGGTCGAGGTAGTACGCCTGGACGTTCACACGCAACCTCTCGGACACGGCCGTCCATAAAAGGCCGTCCCTCCGTTCAGCGCGTGTTCTCCCCGGCGGTGGGCGGGGCGGAGGGCGCCGTCGGTTCCGCGGACTCGAGCGCTCCACGGGGCACCGTGGCTCGAGCCTTCTGTACGTGGTAGGCCCACCAGATCGCCACCGTCTCACCCATCACGAGGCCGGTGCTGGCCGCGAAGAGGGCGTCCACGGCGATCAGGGCGACCGCGAAGGTCGGAATCGCGACCGTCTGCGAATAGGTCGGCGTGAACAGGTACACACGGCCCAGAAGGGCCAATTCCACGGCGTACCGGAACAGGAAGAGAGCAAGCCACGCCGCCGGGATGGCGATTCGACCTCGGTACACCCACTTGCCCGAGGCGTTGCGCCCGAACGTGGTCGTGCGCAGCGTGTACCGGAACCCGGAACGACGCCAATGGCGAAGAGGACGAGTACTCAGGAGGGCGGCGCCGATAGCGATCCGGCCGAACGGTAGCCGGAGGACCTCCTCAAGGACAAGGAGGAACAGGAGCTCGTAGAACAGGGCAAAGAGTGCCACCCACCACAGGCGGACGCGAATGCCCTTGCCGAGCCGCCACGCCCAGAACGCGAAGAAACTGAGAACGGCGGAGAGCAGGATCAGCAGGAGGACGGTGTCGGCGGAAGTGGCCACGATGGTCTCCGGCCCAGGGCGGCGTCGTTCGCGGAGTTATGTCTTCCGGTCGGTCGGTGCTTCGGGGACGATTGGGGCACCCTGCAGCGCCCCCGAAGGCGGCTGGGTGACCGGTCTCGGGGAGAAGAAGAGTCGTGGCCGGTATCCGGTCACGAGCGAGATTCCGACCAGGACGACCGCCAGTCCGACCAGCGTTCCGAGGCCGATCGACTCTCCCAGGAGCAGATGCCCCCACAGGACTCCGAAGATGGGGATGAGGAAGGTGACGGTGAGCGTTTCCGTCGGACCGGATTTCTGCAGGATCCGGAAGTAGAGCAGGTAGGCGAAGAACGTGCAGAGGACCGCCAGCCCGAGCAGGGAAACGTCTCCGGGAACGGTCCAGTGGGCGGTCGGTGCCTCCACGAGGGCGAACGGGAACAGGATCAGGGTAGCGGCCAGGGTCTGTCCCAACGAGGCGGTCACAGGAGCCACATCGGCCGTGTGCCGGTGGGCATAGAAGGCCCCCACGCCGTACGAAAGTGCCCCACCGATCGAAAGGGCGATCGCGCCCAACACGAGGGGGGTCAGAGAGAAGGGCGCGGCCCCCACTGCGATCGTTACCCCGGCGATCCCGATGGCAATTCCTCCGGCCACACGAGCCGTGACCGGGCGTCCCCCCCAGGTCATCGCCACGAGCGCCGAGAACACCGGGGTCGTGGCGTTCAGGATCGCGGCGTAGGAAGCGTTGATCACGAGCTCGGAGGCCGCGATCAGCGTGAACGGGATCGCGGCGTTGACGAGGCCCATCACGAGGTATTGGCGGCCCCGGGTGCGGAACGACGGGAGCGCGGTCTTCCATTGCCCCGTCACCGCGATGTACACGAGCGTCACGCCGGAGGCGATGGCGACCCGCAGTCCCATGAGGAGCGCCGGGCCGAACAACGGCGAGGCGACCCGGATGAAGACGTAGGAGAGGCCCCAGATCGCTCCGAGGACGAACAGGAGGACGTACTCCTGGGCCTTCATGGACGACCGACGGACCCCCTCTCCCCATCTGAACGCGAGCGAACGCCGGCGCCCAATGACGCGCGCGACGCCGCTACAACGTTCCTATCGCGCCGAGGGGGGGGCCGATACGGTCACCGAATGGATTCCGGGGAACTGGTAGGGAACGGCCGCCCATTTCTGGCCGCCGTTCGCGCTCCAGAACAGACTGCCGTTGTTGGTCCCGAAGTAGATCCCCGGGGGGTCGAAGTCGTCGGTGGCCAGCGCGTCGCGGTGATTGCCGAAGCCTCCGGGGAACTGCCCCTTCGCGATCAGCGGAGACCACGAGCGGCCCTTCTCGGACCAGCGGTATACCTGGAGCTGGCTCCCCAAGGTGAGCCGGGGCGTCGGGTTCAGCGGCACAAAGTACGCCTCGCCCGGACGGGCGGAGGGAGCCCCGACCACGAAGCCAAAGTCGTGGTCGAGGGAACGCCCGATCCGGCTCCAGTGGTCCCCGCGGTTGCGGCTGACGAAGATCCCATCGTGGTCCTGGCGGTAGATGGTGCTCGGAGTGGCGGGGTCGAGAATGATCTTGTGTACGCACTGGCCGAACGGTGGGGCCTTCTCGGGCAGGAAGCTCACCCGGACCCCTTGATTACGGGGGGTCCAGTGCTCGCCGCCGTCTTCCGTCCGGAACACGCCGGCGGCGGAGATCCCGACATACATCCGGCTCGGGTTCGTCGGGTCCTGTATGAACGTGTGGAGGCACATCCCCCCGGCCCCGGGGTTCCACTTGGAGCGCGTCTCGTGCTCGTTGATGCCGGGGATGGGCTCCCAGCTGTCGCCCCGGTCGTCCGAGCGCCAGAGCGAGGCGGGGTCGGCCCCGAGCCATAGGCGACCGGGTTCGTTCTCCCGGCCGGGCACGATCTGCCAGATGTTCACGATGGGCCACTTGGGGGGCGGTGCATCGAAGCTCACCTTGCGGTCCTTCGTCCGCGGCATCTGCGGAGCAGAGATTCTCCTTCCACTTCCGTCCCCAGTCGGTGGACCGGAACAGCGTCGGGCCGAAGAACGTGCTATTCACGGCGGCGTAGACGGTGCCCGGCTCCCGCGGATCGGCGCGGACCATGTAGGTCTCGCCGCCCTCGTGGTAGGGTCCTCGGACTTTCCATTTCTTGCGGGCAACGTCCCCGTCGAGGACATAGGCCCCCTTCCGCGTTCCAACGAATAGACGGACTCCCCGATCTGCCATTTCTTTCTAACCTCCCTGAATCGAATGGAGAATATCGACTTGGTCCTTCGCGCCGAGGCGAGTTTGGAGCCCGTCCAGACCGCGCATGTCCTCTCCGTTCACGAACACCCGGACGAAAGGGCGCACCGCGCCGGATTCATCACGGAGTCGTCGTCGGAGCTTCGGGAACTCTCCCTCGAGCTCGTCGAGCAGTCCGCCGACCGACTCCGCCCGCGCTTCGACGGAGAGGCGAGGAACGAACTGACGGAGCATTCCGTCGAGTTTCACTTGAGGCATCGACACCCTCCCGTAGCGGGCAGCGATGGAGCTCTCCCCCAGATATACCTA